>NZ_CYUD01000011.1 GCF_001458295.1 Ruegeria denitrificans | reverse complement strand
TGATCGCGATCGTCACGGTCGGTGTCATCACCGCGTCGCTGGTCACAAAACGGGCGATGATGCGGCAAAAGCAGGATGAAATGGCTGCTGCGCGAACAGAATGAAGCGGCTGTTTCCGGAATACACTTACGGACCTGGCCCTCGGACTAATTGTTGGTGGGACGAGACGATCGCCAGCCCTGACTGGCCGGTCCTGCACGGTAACCAGAAGGTTGACGTCGTCATTGTCGGTGGCGGGTTCACCGGGTTGTCAGCCGCATTGCACTTGGCCGGGTCTGGCGCCTCGGTTGCGGTGCTTGAGGCCGGAACACCCGGTTGGGGCGCTTCGGGACGTAACGGTGGGTTTTGCTGTCTGGGGGGCTCAAAGCTGAGCCAAAGCGCTATGGTCCGCCAGTTCGGAGAGGCCGCCGCGCGCAGCTATGATCAAGCCGAAGTGGACGCGGTTCAGCTTGTCGCTGGTCTGCTGAAAACCCACGCAATCGATGCGGATGTGCATTCACAGGGCGAAACCCAACTGGCCCATACGCCCCGTGCGATGGAAAAGCTGCGCAAGCGGGCCGAGGCAGCGGGCACCTTGCACACCTTTGACGATCTACCCAGGCTTGGATTTGGTGGCAGGTTTTACGGGGGGTACACGAACCCAGTTGGATTCGCACTGAACCCTAGAAAATATCTGTTCGGGTTGGCCCGTGCGGCCCAAACGCTGGGTGCGACACTGTTTCAGAACAGTACGGTTCAAACGATCCGGAAATCGCAATCTGGCTTTGACGTGCAAACTGGTTCAGGCCGGATCAAAGCCGCGAATGTGCTGATCTGTACGAATGGATACTCCAGCGAAGATGTGCCGCCTTGGCTGGCAGGCCGGTATATGCCTGTCCAATCCACAGTTTTGGTCACGCGCCCAATGCCCGAGGCTGACTTGCAAGCTCAGGGCTGGACCTCTGAACAGATGTCGTATGATACCCGCCATCTACTGCATTATTTCCGCCTGATGCCCGACCGGCGGTTTCTGTTCGGAATGCGCGGCGGGTTACGTGCGTCCCCTCAGACCGAGGCGGCCATTCGTCGGAAAGTTATGAATGACTTCAAACACATGTTCCCTGAATGGGCAGGGGTTGATATCACCCATATGTGGTCGGGTATGGTCTGCCTCTCGCGACGGTTGACGCCTTATGTAGGCCCCGTGACGGATCAGCCGGGGATGTTCGCCGGGTTTGCCTATCATGGCAACGGGGTGGCGATGGGCACCTATTGTGGACGAGCACTGGCGCGGATGGTTCTGAGGCAAGAGAGCGGGTTGCCCGATCCAATTACGCGTATCCCTGCGCGGTTTCCTTTGGGCCGTTGGCGACGCGCGTTGATGCCGCCGGCTTATGCCATGATGGCCCTGTTGGATTTATAACAGCGTCGCGCGTTCCTGTTCCAATCCTGAGGCATAGTCTGGCGCACCGTTTTCAACTCGCCAAAGGCAATAGGCCGCCATCCGCCACGCATACCAACTGCGCAGCGATTTGTACCGGGCCACGATGTCAACATGGTCGTAGGCGGATAGAAACTGATCCTCCTCGGCAGATGTCAAAGCCGACCCTCGATACAGGTGCTGCATAGCGGGTGACAGAAACAGCGCAAGGTCTTCGCAAGGATCCCCTTGCGCCGGGCATTGCCAGTCGATCAAGGTCAGTCCCGAAGGCGCGACCAGAATGTTCCCGGCAACCGGGTCGCCATGTATCAGGCAGGTGTGTTGGGTTGGCGGCACCAGATCGGCCGGTTTTAGCAGGTCCAATTGAAGCCGCATGACCGAGGTGCACCCGTCAAGAATGCTCTGCCCGTGTCGGTCCAGATCCGCGCTCCCGTTGCACCCACGAGGCGCTTGTATAGGCAGATCAAGCGCATGTAGCCTTCTTAGCAATATGCCCACCTGAGCGGGGTCCTTTTGCCAAGGCGAACCCGGCGCGTGATCGTAAAACACCCACCGACCGTTATGATGCTGACCCGTCGTGCGCAGGCGGGGGACAAACCCGGTTGGTTCCAATGCGGTCAAGCACTGGGCCTCTAACTCGGCATCATTGCGAAACAGCGGATTACGTAGGCCTGACCGATATAGTTTCAGAACCTTGCCGCCATTCCCATCCAAAACCTTCCAGACCTGATTGGTCCGTCCGCCATACAAGGTCTGAAACTCCGCATCCATAGCAATCAGGCCCTGGCAGCGAAGGTCTTCAACAAGATCCAATGGAGGGCACGTTGGGGCAGGCAGTGGGTTCACCGATACAAAAAGCGAGTCGCAGGTTGCACTGGTTTGGCCTGTCCCGCCCAGCAGATCAAGTTCCGGCTCGCACCCCGGTCACCATCCCCACCGGAACCACCTGGCCGCTTTCCAGTGTCAGCAAGACAGCGTCTTCCCCCACCTGCGCCTCAACCACCTGATTGTAGGTCGAGACCGGTTGGGCCGACAGCAACTCTTCCCCGTCATAACTTTCCAAAGTGGCCGAGTAGCTGCCAGTGGGCAGCGGACTGCCATCGTTTGCTGTTCCGGCCCATGCAAATTCGGTCTGGGTTACCTGTACGGAAATCCTCTCGATTTCGGCACCTTTGCGATCGCGAATCACCATCACCGCGCTATCTGCCGCTGCCGGTGCCAGTGCGGACAACGTCACGGGTTCGCCATCAAAGTGGAATGCTGCGGTGGTCTGAACATCCATGCCGACCCAACTGGCAAGCTCTTCTAGCTTAATACCACCCAGCGACAGTGCCAGTTCGGACAGCAGGTCATTGCTCTGAACCTGTTGTTCGACCATCGAAAACTGTGCCAGTTGCGAGGCGTATTCGCTTGAATCCATCGGCTCTAACGGGTCCTGATTTTGCGCCTGGGTTGTCATCAGCAACAGGAACGTGTCGAAATCCGACGCGATCGATGTTGTTTGTGACTGGGATGCCGATTGCGTTTGTGTATTGGCCTGAGCCGTCAATTGCGTCGGGGTAATCATGGTCAAAGCCTCATGTCGATCCGGCCGTCGGGGCCTAACTTGGAAATGGTGGCGCGCGACTCGGTGACGGGTTCGGGCCGCGTGTCCGCAAACCGCGTGCCTTCGTCAGTATCAGGATCGTGGTGTTGTTCGTCTGCGGATGTTCCCAAGTCAAAGGACAGATCGCCGAGCCCAAAGTTTTGGAATTCGGTTTCCAGCACCGAGAGGTGACGGCGCATCATGTCCAACGTTTCCGGGCGCTCGGCCGTGATTGTCATGTGCAGGCCATCCTCGCGGCCATTCAAGACTATTGAAACGCGGCCCAATTCTTCTGGGTTAAGTGCGACCTCGATCGTGCCGGGCTGCCCGCGGGCCGAAACAACGGTTGCCATTTGACTTGCGACCGCGCGCGCCGTTTCAGCACGGGCTGTCGCCGTCATAGCCTGCACCGTGGATGCCGATTCACGGGCCGAAGACACAGCAGGGATATCTCGGGTGGTTTGAATCTCTTCAATTTCGGGAATCACTTGGGTTTCGATCTGCGTGTTAATCTGGTCCGCGGCCAGAACCTGTAATTGTGCAAGAGTCGGCGCACGATCTGGTGTCACAGGTTGCGATTGCACCACTGGCGGCGTTGCTGGACCATTCGGTACATCCCGCTCTGGCCGGAAAAATGGTGAAAGATCGGGCATGTCCTTCGGACGTGCATCCGGTGTCGCTAACCCCACAGGAAAACTCATCGGTCTGGTGGCGGCATCGGGTGTATTTCTTGGCGGAACAGTTCCGAAAACCATGGCTTGAACGGCCGGTGATACCGTGCGCTGCGCTGGACCTTCGGGAAGACGCAATGCGTCGGTTGGCACAGTAGCCGGGGTTGCCTCGGAAACCGAAGGAGTGTCGGAGTTAACCGCCGGCGGTAAAACGAGAGGTTTATCAACCAGCGCCTTGGTGACCGGAATTTGTATGACTTCCGGCGCTTGCGCGCTCAATTCGGCTGGCGGCTGATCTTTGGGCGCGATGTGGGCATCGGCTATTTCATCGTCTGGAACGATGTCCTCCAGTTCTGGCGCTGCGTCTGATTCCGGAATCAAAAGATCAGTCAGATCGGGGTGGCCAGATTGCAGGTCAGCCTCCTGATTCATGACCATTTGAAAGGACGCGGCGCCCTGAGACGTGCGGGTATTCTGTGGTGTTGTGTCAGGTTTCGCGGCAGCGCCCGGCGAAGACATCAGTGCTGAAAGAGGATTGGGCATTTTGCTCCGACTCCGATTGTGTGAACGGAAATCTGCCCGCAGGAAGTTACGTTTATTTTAACCGCTTTCTCCTTTGATCATGAAAGTTCGATGTAAATTCCGGAGAAAGCGATGAAAGTTTTCACGACCCTTCCCGCCGCGCCGCCTGCTACTACGGCCGAAAAATTGCAGGCCGCTGCAGTCGAGTTAGAGGCCGCGTTTCTTGCTGAAATGCTCAAGTCATCAGGTTTGGGTAAGGCAAGCGAGTCTTTTGGCGGCGGCTCGGGCGAAGATCAGTTTTCGTCCTTCCTTGTGCAGCATCAGGCGCGTGCGCTGGCCGAGTCTGGCGGCGTTGGCCTGTCGGAGATTTTGTTCCAGTCGATGATGGAGAAAACCAATGCCGACCAAACCTGAAGCCGACCTGATTAAATCCCTTGAGGAAGTGCTGGATATTGAGCGTACCGCTCTGGTCGACGGTGATCTGGACCGCCTCAACCATATGGCCCCGGAAAAGGAAAAGCTGATCGGCGCGATCAATGAGCTGCAGGTCTTTGACAGTGCCGAATTGATTCGCTTGCAGCAAAAGGTCGAGCGGAACCAGGCGCTGCTGAACAGTGCCGCCGAAGGTATTCGCGCCGTTGCCAGCCGTATGGCCGAATTGCGGCGCGTTCGGCAGGAATTCAGCACTTACGGGGCGGACGGGCAGCTCAGCGGATACCCCGTACGCCGCAACGCGAAACTGGAAAAACGGGCATAGCTGCAGGTTTGATTCAAATCCGAATTTTCTGACCGAGGGGGGTTAGCACTCCGTTAGGGGATCAGGGGCAAAGGTGGCCGGGCATCTGAGAAACAGGTGGCGCGAACAGCCCGACGGTGGATCGCACTGATCAGAACGACGTCAAAGCCCGCATGTGATGCGGGGTAAGCAAGGGCGTAAAGGGCCCGAACGGAAAAGGAAGAAAGCTATGTCCAGCATTCTGACAAACAATGGCGCAATGGTAGCGCTGCAAACCCTGAAATCGGTCAACAAGAACCTGGAAATGACCCAGAACGCGATCTCGACCGGTAAGGACGTCGCGACCGCCAAGGACAACTCGGCCGTCTGGGCGATCTCTAAGGTTATGGAGTCGGACGTTCAGGGTTTCAACGCGATCAAAGACAGCCTGGCGCTGGGGGAATCGACTGTTGCAGTGGCGCGGAACGCATCGGAAACCGTGACTGATCTGCTGACCCAGATGAAAGAGAAGATCGTCGCCGCACAGGAAGACAATGTTGACCGCGGCAAGATCAACGATGACGTGACCGCACTGCGGGATCAGATCGCGTCGGTGGTTGGGGCAGCCCAGTTCAACGGGCTAAACCTTGTAGACGGCTCGGCAGGTACGGCTTCGATTCTGTCTTCACTGGATCGGGACAGCTCCGGTGCCGTGAATTCATCGTCGATTTCGGTCGCAAGTCAGGACCTGTCCATTGGCGGTTACACTGCCAAAGGCGTACTTGCAGGTTCGGGAGGCGCGACCACCGACAATGATGTTGCCGGCTTTACTATGGATAAAGCTGGCGGGTCAGGTGACATAGTGATCGACAGCTCGACCGATAACTTTGAAGTCGGTGATAGTGTCTCGATCCGAGTCGGTGATCAGGATGTATCGTACACAATTCAAGCCAGCGATCTGGATCCGTCCGGAACCTATGACGATGCTTATACTGATGCTTTTGTTGCTGTTGGTCTCAAGAACCAGGTTGATGCGCTTGGCATTACAGGTGTTGCAGTCGACTATGATTCGGGTTCGCCGAACACACTGTCCTTTACCACAGGTACCGCGACTGCCGGTGCGGATGCGGATCAGGACATTACCGTGACAGCTCAATTCACCAATGCAGGCTCCGGTGGGCTTGGAGCACTCAGCTCGATTGACGTTTCGACCGATGCTGGTGCGGCAGCGGCGCTGGGCACCATCGAAACCCTGATCGACACGTCGATTGATGCGGCGGCTGCCTTTGGTTCTGCGCAGGGTCGTATCGAAACCCAGCAGGATTTTGTTTCCAAACTGACCGACTCGTTCAAGTCCGGCATTGGTTCGATGGTGGACGCCGATATGGAAGAGACCTCGGCCCGTCTGCAGGCCCTGCAGGTTCAGCAGCAGCTGGCCACCCAGTCGCTGTCGATCGCCAATCAGGCGCCGCAGTCGATCCTGTCGCTGTTCCGTTAATCCACGGAACCTAATCGGGGGGCCTAGATGCGCCCCGATCCTGACCGCCAAAAGACGGCCCATTGGAAGGATTTCAAGTGACCCCGCACACTCTTGCACAACGTGCCTATGCGCAAACTGCTGCCCCAACCCGCACCCCGCGCGATACCGAATACGAGGCGATTTCAAAGATTACGCATCGGCTCAAGGCTGCGGCCGCCCGGCGCAAAACCGATTTCGGTGGGTTCGTCCAGGCGTTGCACGAAAACCGTCGTTTGTGGACCGTTCTGGCAACCGGCGTGTCAGACTCTGACAACGCACTGCCCAATGAATTGCGGGCGCGAATTTTCTATCTGGCAGAATTCACCGAGCAGCACAGCAGTCAGGTGCTGGGCAACAAAGCAACCGTTGAGCCGCTGCTTGAGATCAATATGGCCGTTCTGCGCGGACTGCGGCAGATGGCGGCAACCTGATGGGGGGGTTGGTTCTGAAACTGGCGCCGAAAGAGAGGGTGCTGATTAATGGCGTGGTTGTCGAGAACGGAGACCGCCGCAGCCGGTTTTCTATCATGACGCCCGACGCAAACGTCCTGCGCTTGCGCGACGCTATTCACCCCGATGAAGCGACCACACCGGTGCGGCGAGTATGCTATGCCGCGCAGCTCGTTCTGTCCGGCGATATGGAGCCGGATAGGGCAAGACAACAGCTTTTGCGACGGGTTGAGGAGTTAAGTCAGGTCTTCACCGATGCGGACAGCCGGCGAGTGCTGTCCGAAGCCACCGAAGCTTTGCTGGCTGAACAATACTACAAATGCCTGAAATCCTTACGGGCACTGTTGCCGCGTGAAGAACGGTTGATGGCGTATCAGCAATGACTTTCCAGCCTGTCATTCCTTCTGGTGGTATTATTGGCTGGCGGTTTTTGCAGCGCACCTACGATGCGCAGCTCGAAAGCTTTTCGGCCTCACCGGTCAACGAACGGGAGGAGAAGTATTTTCTGGACAATATCGGCAAGGTGCAGACGGCCGAGGATCTGGTCTCGGACCGTCGTTTGCTACAGGTGGCGCTGGGTGCTTTCGGGTTAGAGGGTGACATCAATAATCGCTATTTCATTCAGAAAATACTGTCCGATGGAACAAGCGCCGATGATGCCTTGTCGAACCGCTTGGCTGACAAGCGTTATCGCGAGTTTTCCGAAGCCTTTGGTCTGGGTCCAGGCGAGGTGCGCAGAACAGGTTTGCCCACCTTTATGGAAGAAATTGCACAGGACAATGTGGTGTCTCGGTTCGAAGTTGCTGTGGGTGAGAGTGATGAGACGATGCGCATCTCGCTCTATACGCAGCACACACTGGCGGATCTGGCCGCGAAGGATAGCGGTGCGGATACCAAATGGTTCGATCTGATGGGGCAGCCGCCGTTGCGTAGCATGATGGAGACGGCGCTTGGTCTGCCGTCAAATTTCGCGCAGTTGGACATCGACAGGCAGCTTGAGGTTTTCAAGGACAGATTGTCAGGGCTGACCGGATCAGATGATCTGGCCCAGTTCACCGAGGAGGCGGCTGTAGCCCGGCTGACAGACCAATACCTTGCGCGCAGCCAGATCGCCCAGCTCCAAAACACGATATCCCCCGCTCAAACGGCGTTGATATTGCTGGGAGCATAGCAGCGACGCGAAAGGGGGATAGTTCAAGCGTTCAACACTGCATCTGCCGAGGTTCTGAGCGCAAACGACGTAACCGGTTGGGACACGTTGTGCAGCTTGACATTACCTAGCGGCAGAGCGCTGGAGCATGCATGCTGAATATCGGCCGAGACGACAATCCGATGCCCGATCGTTTTGCCATATTCCCCCAACCGGGCGGCGATATTCGCGGCTTGTCCGATGACAGTGAAATCCAGCCGTTCGCGTGATCCGACATTGCCATAGGTGACCCGCCCGTAAGCAACACCGATTGAACAGTCGCAATGGACGTCTGATCCGGATTGGCGCAGTTCGCCCAGTTTCTCGACAATTCCAACGGCTGAGCGTTGCGCGCTCCTGCGCGCGACAATGGAATCCTCGCCCTCAGGAAAGACTGCCAGCACAGCATCGCCGATGAACTTCAGTACCTCACCGCCATTGTCATGCACAATGCCAGACACGGTTTCGAAAAAGTCGTTCAGGACGTTGATATAGGCAGTGCGGCCAAGCTGTTCTTCTAGGCTGGTGGAATTGCGCAGGTCGCAGAACATAATCGCGGCGTCGATCTCATCCCCGTCGCCGCGTCGGATTTCGCCGCCCAGCACCCGCGCGCCCGAGCGTTTGCCGACATAGGTCTCAAGCAAAACCTGCGCGTTCTCACGCTGCATGAATACTTCGTAAAACCGAGCAATGACTGACGAACACTCGAACACCAGTCCGAGGTTTTCCGTGGTGAACCCCTCTGGATGGTCGCAGGTCAGGGTCAGTACATTGGTCCGCCCGTCAGAGAACGGCAATGGCATGGCGACATAGTCGGTAGCGCCCTTCGCCCGCAGGTCCTCCATGATCGGGAAACTGTTTTGGGGATTTTCGTCGTTCAACCGCTGACGCACGCCGCCCATCCCGTTCGAGACGTGACGCAGGGGGCTGTTGATATAGGCCGGGTGATCGTGGATTTCATATGTGGGTACGTTGGTCGAAATCTCGGCCTCGCCCTTTTCCCAGATATAGTGCTTGCCCGCGATCAGCGGATGCAGGGACCAGGCCAAGATGCTGAGTCGCTGAATGGCGATGCCGTGTTCAAGCATCTTTTCGGCCAGTGCTTTGGTGAAGCTCTCGGGCGTGTTGATTTCGGATGCGCCTCGCATCAGCCAGTCGATCAGGGGGCCGCTTATATTGCCATCCTCGGGGGCCCGCAGCTGGTTTTCGCCCAGGTCGACTCGTGTATAGGCTGAGGGCATAAAGCCAACATAGCCCTGAATGGAAGCGCTTTCAGGTAGTGCTTCTTCATAAGCCCAGACAGAGTTGGTCAGGCGTTGCCCGTCCAGAATGACGTCGTGATAGGTCGCCGTCCCTTTGAAAGGGCAAAACGTCTGCAACTCGGTTTCTGCGCCAAGATCGACACAGACATCCTCGCGTGGAACGTAAATTGTGGCCGGCAGCCGCGTTTCATACATGACCTTCGCGCCGGTGCTTTCAGCCAGCAGTGTGTTATCTCGATAGATCGCGATCCGACCGTTCAATGGTTCGACCGATATCCCGTAGCCTTTGGTCGACGGCGTGGTGTGGACGTTCATCATCAGCCTCCGTGACTCGCTACGTTATAGGATGGGCCTTTGGCACAGGCATTCCAAGGGGGGTGACCGGCATTTTATCACACATACCTTGTGCGATGCAGCAAGGTCAGACCATCTGAATCACGTCTTTTTCGATCGACAGCATGTAGCCTTTTTTGGCAATATTCTTGACCAGCAGCTCGCTGACCATCTGATTGCCCAACGCATCGCGCAGGCGTTTGATCCGCGTGGCGCCTGCGGCCTCGTCACAATCAGCGGCGTTTTTGCCCGAGATCATCGCCTCAATCTGTACGCCCGATAAAACCTCATCGTCCAGCCGGGATTCGGCCAGCACCGACAGGGTTTCCATCGCTGCCGGAGTCAGTTTGAAATCCATGTTGTTCAGATAGACGGTGTTTTCCTCGCGGCTGATCAGCAGCGAAGTGACCTGAATGCCGGTGCGTTCGATCTGTGCCATCCGCCGGTTTAGCAGCACCAGCATCACCAGAAACACCAGCGCCGTGATCAACATAGCGGTGGCAAAAACCAGCAGCACGAAAATCACCATGCGATAGCTGGACAGCGTGTCGGCAAAGGCGGTGCCCGATTGCGCCAGTATCTCTAGCAGGCGAATCTCGGTTTGCGAGGTCAAGTCGCTTTCGATGAACAACCGTTCGACCCGGGCATTAAAGGCATTTGCATCTGGCAGGGTCCAGAACAGGAAGATCGCCGCCGTCACCAGAATCACCACGATCGCCGCGATGCCCGCGCCGACCAATCTGACACCGGATCGGCGGGCCTCAGTAACGGAGATAGAATTTTCCGGCATTGGCCTTCCTTTTATCCAACCCTTCAGGCCCGAACACAGACATGACATTCAGCAGGGTCCAGCCCGACCCTTTGAGGCGTTGGGCAACTTCTTTTTTAGCCTGCCCCTTAGCGCAGGCTGACACCTGCATGACGCCATAGTGCAGGCGCAGCGGATTGTCCTGCTTTGCCTTGTAGTCGGCATAGCAATCGGCCGCCGAAGCGGTAGTGCCCAGCGATATCAGGGCCAGCAAGGCCAGAGAAGAGAGGATCTGTTTCATAGGCCGCATCCTGCGCATGTGTTGGCACGATATTCAATAACCTAAGGGGTTTCGCGGGTCTGATATCAGATAACGCCGGCCCGTTATTGCCTGTCTGAACGGAGGACGGCCAGTGTCGGAGCATCGAACACACGGCCCGCCACCGGGTCACCCCAAGACGACTGAAGGACAAGCACCATGCATAAGAAATTCATTGCCCTGATCGTGGCCTCGGCAGTTACCATCACCGGCCTTTCGGCATCGCAGGCGCGGGCTGCGGATGTCAAAGATATTCTTGGCGGGCTTGCAGCTATTGCGCTGATTGGCGCCGCGGTGAAGCATTTCGATGACAAAGACAAAAAGAACACCGTGACGCATAACTACAATCACGTATATAAGACGCCCCAGAAACACGTGTACAAGAAGCCGAAGCACCGGCCGCATCACGTACGCCCGCTGCCTCAACGTGTTGCGCGTTACAACCTGCCGCAACGATGCTTGCGCAATTACAAAGGGTATTCGTCCAATCAGCGGCTATTGGGACAGACCTGCCTGAGCAAGTATTACAAATACAGCAATTCCCTGCCTAACCACTGCAAGGTCAGGTTCTGGGATGGCAAAAAGACCAAACGGGCCTACCACCCCGGTTGTCTAAGCCAGAAAGGATACCGCGTCAGTTACAAGTAACGGTCTTCGAGCAGGAGCGGCGCCACAGAAGCACCGCGCGAGAGAGGGTGGCGCAAGCTGCTCTCTCTTTTTTTCTTGCGGTGGTCGACAAAACGCGATTTCCCGGGGGTATGACGACTCCGGATTATGAAATTGAAAAAGCGGCAGCAGGTCAGGGATATCTGCGGATTGCTGGTGTGGACGAGGTTGGGCGCGGGCCACTGGCCGGGCCGGTGGTCGCAGCGGCCGTGATTCTGAATCCGGATGATATCCCCGACGGGCTGAACGATTCCAAAAAACTTACGGCCAAACGCCGTGCTGTATTAGAAGTGGCATTGCGCTCTCGGGCCGAAATCGCAATTGCAGAGGCTTCAGTGGCCGAGATCGACGAGCACAATATCTTGCGGGCGTCACATCTGGCGATGGAGCGCGCGGTGGCGGTGTTAGACCCGCCGCCTGATTACCTGCTGATCGATGGAAACATGATTCCGCGCGGCTTGACCATCCCCGCGAGGGCTGTGGTCAAAGGCGATGCGCATTCGGTGTCGATTGCGGCTGCTTCGATCGTTGCCAAAAACTGGCGCGATCAACTGATGGTGGATTTGGCGCAACAGCATCCGGGCTATGGATGGGAGACAAACGCCGGTTACCCGTCGAAACAACATAAGGACGCGCTGCAAAATCTTGGTGTGACCCCACACCATAGACGTTCGTTCAAGCCGGTACACAATATCTTGTATCAAGAGTAAATCGTAAGTCGCTGATTCAAAAAAGAAATTGACGGCGAATCGACTTTGACTCATCCTTGTCTCAACCAAATGAGCGCAAAAGCGCCGTGGATACTTGAGGCAGTACAAATGACAACAACCACCAAAAAGGGCGCAAAAGCGCTCCCTTTAAACAGGATTCTATCCGGGGACTGCATCGATGTGATGAACAGTCTGCCCGAGGCGTCGGTTGACCTGATTTTCGCGGATCCGCCTTATAATCTGCAGTTGAAAGGCCAGTTGCACCGCCCCGATAACAGCCAGGTGGATGCGGTTGACGATCACTGGGATCAATTTTCCAGCTTTGCCGTTTATGACCAATTTACCCGTGAATGGCTGAAAGCGGCGCATCGTCTGTTGAAACCCAATGGCGCGATTTGGGTGATCGGCTCTTACCACAATATCTTCCGTGTGGGCTCGGCCCTGCAGGATGCGGGCTATTGGATTTTGAACGACGTTGTGTGGCGCAAGTCGAATCCGATGCCGAATTTCCGGGGTAAACGCTTCACCAATGCGCATGAGACGATGATCTGGGCGTCCAAACGCGAAGGTGCGAAATACACGTTCAACTATGAAGCGCTGAAGGCGCTGAACGAAGGCGTGCAGATGCGCAGTGACTGGGTGCTGCCGATCTGCACTGGTCACGAGCGCCTGAAAGACGAAAACGGCGACAAAGCACACCCGACGCAGAAACCGGAATCGCTGCTGCATCGCGTGCTGATTGGTTCGACTAATCCGGGCGATGTAATCCTTGATCCGTTCTTTGGCACAGGCACAACCGGTGCTGTTGCCAAGATGCTGGGGCGTGAGTTCATCGGTATCGAGCGCGAGGAAAGCTATCGCAAGGTCGCCGAAAAGCGCATCTCCAAGGTTCGCAAGTTCGACCGTGAGGCACTGGAGGTCAGCGCCAGCAAACGCGCCGAGCCGCGCGTACCCTTTGGCCAACTGGTCGAACGCGGCATGCTGCGCCCAGGTGAAGAACTGTATTCCATGAACCAGCGTCACAAGGCCAAGGTCCGCGCCGATGGCACGCTGGTGGGCGACAACGTCAAAGGCTCGATCCATCAGGTGGGCGCGCATCTAGAGAACGCGCCGTCCTGCAACGGCTGGACCTACTGGTGCTTTAAGCGCGACGGCAAGACAGTGCCGATCGACGTGCTGCGCCAGCAGATCCGGGCCGAGATGAACTGATTTCACGAACACCGCCGGTGCCTGTGGCCTGACACTAGGCACTACGCCTTGCCCCGCCGACCTCGGCGGGGTCTTTTGTTTTTTGGACGGCTGGTTTCGATACGCGCCTCCTGTATCCTGCGGCGAAGGTAAGGAGCTTGTGCAATGTCGGATACCACAGTCAGCGAGTCCCGGTTTGACCGGTTCTTTGTGACCCGCCCGGACAATTTCGCTCTGGATAACAAATACACCGAAGCCGCGCTGGAACGGCACAAGCGCGAGGGGCTGGAACTTGCAGTCCGCGCCCGCTGGATCGCGATGGCGCTGACCGGTGTGCTGCTGATTTACCTCAACCCCCAGTGGGAGGTGCTATGGTATCACTTCATCCTGCTGTTGATCTGCGCCAATGGTTGGTTTATCCGGCGGGCAGGCCGCGTCGGTCAATCGCGGACCGAGCTGTTGTTGATCTTTGTGGATCTTCTAATCATGACGCTGGGGATGATAGTGCCCAACCCGTTCAGCGACGATATCCGCCCGCTGGCGATGCAGTACAGGTTCGATAATTTCCAGTACTTCTTTATCATTCTTGCGGCCGGAACGCTGGCCTATTCCTGGCGTACAGTGATTGCGATCGGGTCATGGACGGCCGGGGTTTGGACGGCCGGGTGGATCATCGCCTGGTGGGTCGCGACGCCGATGCCCGGTCTCAGCGAGCGTGTAGCCGAGGCATTGGCTGGATTTCCAGATGTGGCCGAGTTGCTGGACCCCAACAGCTTTATGCCGTCGCAACGCATTCAGCAGGTGATTGTGTTCATGATGGTGGCTGTGACGTTAGGCGTGTCGATGCGCAGGCTCAATCGGTTGCTGATCACGAATGCAGGGCTGGAGCGCGAGAGGGCAAACCTGTCGCGATATTTCTCGCCGAACGTGGTGGATGAGCTGAGTCAGAACGACGAGCCGCTGAAACAAGTGCGCAAAGAGGATATAGCCGTTCTGTTCATCGATATCGTCGGGTTCACCAGTTATGCCGCTGGACGTGATCCTTATGAGGTGATCGAAGCCTTGCGCGGCTTTCACGCCCGGATGGAGGCTGAGGTGTTCCGCCACCACGGAACACTGGATAAATATCTGGGCGATGGATTAATGGCCACGTTTGGCACGCCGGTGCCAACGCCGCAGGACGCCAGTAATGCCGTGGCTTGCGCGCGTGGGATGGTGGCCGTGATTGACCGTTGGAACGTGGAACGCCGCCGAGCGAGTGAGCCCGAGATTCGGGTGGGGATCGGGGTCCATTTCGGGGCGGTTGTTTTGGGGGATATCGGCGCTAACCGGCTGGAATTTGCAGTGATCGGAGATGCGGTGAATGTCGCCGCCAAACTGGAAGCCATGACCCGGGAATTTAAGACAAAAATAATTCTGAGTGATGCAATTCGGGGTAGGTTAGAGGAAGAAGGACATAGTGCGTCCGAGTTGACGGTTGGGTTTGAAAAACACGAAAACCGCGCGGTTCGTGGGGTCGAGGCACCGATGGATGTGTGGGTGATGACCGGGTGAGGGCTCCCGCCGATCAACCATGCATCACAGATGCACGGTGGATCGTTGGGCCGGGCAGCGCGCGGGCGCGCGCTGCGGTCAGGCACGTGGCCGTGGGTTTTGCGATTTGTTGTAGGGTGCCCAGTCCGTGATCTCGGGGTAGTATTTGCGACGCCATGCACGGACGCGGGGGTTCATAACGCGACGCCAAAACGGTGGAATCATCGCGGCCACCGTCATCACCGGATAGCCGTATGGCAGCTGCGGGGCCGCATCCTCGGAGTGGTGTTGCAACAGCGGAAAGCGGCGGTTGGGCTTGTAGTGGTGGTCGGAGTGGCGCTGCAGGTTGATCAGCAGCCAGTTTGACGCTTTTTGCGAGGCATTCCATGAATGGCGTGGCTGGACGTGCTCATACTTGCCGGCGCCCAGATGTTTGCGCGTCAGGCCGTAGTGTTCAACGTAGTTGACCAGTTCCAGCTGCCAGATGGCAACGCCTGCCTGGAGCAGAAACAGCGCGAGACCCGAGAGGCCTCCGATCACGAAGGCCAGCGCCAGCATCGCGCCTTGCAGCGCCCAATAGCGCCAGAACGGGTTGGAGAGGTCGGTCCAAGGGCGGTCTTTGCGGGCCAGCTTGTCGCGCTCGGCTCTGAAGGCCGAGATCAGGCATTGTTTCAGTACGCGGGGGTAGAAGCGGTGAAACCCTTCGTTATAGCGGGCCGTTACCGGGTCGCGGGGCGTGCCGACATAGCGGTGATGTACCAGCAGATGTTCGGACCGAAAATGTGAATACAGCACCATTGCCAGCAGGATATCACCCAGCCAGCGTTCGAACCGGCCTTTCTGGTGCATCAGCTCGTGGCTGTAATTGATGCCGATCGTGCCCGAGATTACCCCCATACCGAAGAACAACCCGATCCTGGACAATGTCGACAGGTGATCGGTATGCGTTGTGAACCAGATCAGCCCGTAAAGGGTCAGGAATTGCACCGGAACCCAAGCTTTGGTCAGCAGGATGTGCCAGTGCAATACGGAATCGGGGGTATCAGGATCGGCATTGGTCACTTCGGGTCCGGTCAGACGGTCGAGCAACGCAAAGGCCCACCATGTTGAAAGCGGTATCAGCAGCACCCACCAGCCGCCGGCCGTCGCTGTGACCCAGATCAGCGGGATTAGCAGAAATGAGACCCAGAACGGCAGGGCCGATTGCCGACGGGGCAAGGTGTCTGATGAGGTCATGAATGGCTCCGGACAACTGGGCACACACTAGTCCTAGTCCGACAGGACACACAATGGGTTACCGGTTGCGCCAGAGGTCATGCGCTTTGCGCATCACGGTCGGTAGGTCGCTGGGACGGAAAGCGTGTTTTTCCATCACAATCAGGTCGTCGAGGGCCATGTCCACCGGCAATGGCGCCGTCCAGATGCGCAGGATCAGGTGAAAATGGGTGAAGGTGTGGCGCACTTCGCCCGCTAATACCTGCCAGTCTGCTGCAAATGGCGGTGATTCCACAGGAACCTCTGACCAATCTGACCCCGGCCAGCCCAGCATGCCGCCCAACAATCCTCTGTCAGGGCGCCGTTCCAATAGCAGGGCGCCGTCCGTGCGCTGGGCGATATAGACATGGCCAAACCGCGTAGGTTTCGGCTTTTTCGGCAACTTGCGCGGCAGGTCAGGTTGGGTGCCTGCCGCACGGGCCTGACAGGGATCACGCAGTGGGCAGATGCCGCAGGTCGGAGATTTCGGGGTGCAGATCGTGGCCCCCAGATCCATCACCGCCTGGGCATAGTCACCGGGTCGCACGGTCGGCGTCAGTTCGGCGGCTTTGTCATTCAACAGAGGTTTGGAACCCGGCAGAGGGTCGTGAATGTCATACAAGCGGGCCATGACTCGTTCGACGTTGCCATCCAGCACTGTCTCGGGCCGGTCGAAGGCGATGGCCGAGATTGCGGCGGCGGTATAGGGGCCGATGCCCGGCAGTTTCAGCAGGGTGTCATAGGTATCGGGAAAAACGCCGTCATACTGATCGGTCACCACCCGCGCACATTTCAGCAGGTTGCGAGCACGGGCGTAGTAACCCAAACCGGCCCATTCGCCCATGACCTGATCGTCCGGGGCGGCAGCCAATGCCTGAATCGTTGGCCAGCGTACAGTGAACCGCGTGAAATAGTCGCGTACAGCGGCCACGGTGGTCTGTTGCAACATCACTTCGGACAGCCAGACCCTGTAGGGGTCGGGGATCACACCTGCGGCCCGGTCGGCTGGCCCCACACGCCAGGGCATCTTGCGGGCATGGCGGTCATACCAGTCCAGTAACGCGCAGCTCAGGTCATTTTTAAGAGTGTCACGCAAGTTTTATCTATCTCCCTGTCGGGTTTCGCTGGCGCCCGGTGTCACGCTCTTTACAATAGCGGCGCAGGAGTTGGAAACCAGATGCAGCGCAGACGTTCTTCCACCCGCGGGTTTAAACGCACCGCGACATTGCTGAACGGACAGATCAGGCGCGCCGGTGAAAGCCGGGGCTTTGCTGTCTCGCGCCTGCTGACTCATTGGGCTGAGATTGTGGGCCAGGATATGGCAGCCATCGCGCGCCCGGTGAATGTGGGCTATGGAAAAGGCGGGATCGGCGCGACGCTGACGGTGCTGACCACCGGCCCGCAGGCCCCGATGCTTGAGATGCAGAAGGAACAGCTACGCGGAAAGGTGAACGCGGTTTACGGTTACAACGCCATTAGTCGTGTACGCATCACCCAGACCGCTCCGACAGGATTTGCCGAGGGGCAGGCCAGTTTCGATCACAAACCGAAATCGGCAAAACCCAAAATCGATCCAGAAATAGCAGCCGAGGCAGATCGGACTGCGCGCGACGTTGGTGACGGCGATCTGCGCGCGGCCCTTGAACGTCTGGGCCGTAACGTATTATCCAAGCAAAAACGCTGAGAAAGGGCTGAGAAATGAGCCGTATTGCAACCGGAATCTGCGTGGCTGTTGCTATCGCCGCAGGCGGCTATTGGCTGTCGAATTCCACCACTTCCTATCCGATGATCGGCAGCGCCGAGGCGCAAGAGGCCGATCTTGACACCTCGACCATCGTTGAGATGGTGCAGGGGGCTGAAGACGCGCCCGTCGAGATCATCGAATATGCGTCATATACCTGCCCACATTGCGCCAATTTCCACACGGGTGCGTATAAGCAACTGAAAAAGGATTTCATCGACACCGGCAAGGTCAAGTTCATCTATCGTGAGGTGTATTTTGACCGTTATGGCCTGTGGGCCTCGATGGTCGCGCGTTGTGACGGACCCGATAAGTTCTTTGGCATTTCCGACCTGATCTATGAAGGACAGTCCGAATGGACCAAAGCCGGAGGCCCGGCCGAGATCGTGGACGAGCTGCGCAAGATCGGCCGTTTGGCTGGTATCGACAATGACCAGCTTGAAGCCTGCCTGCAGGATGGCATCCGCGCGCAGACGCTGGTGGCCTGGTATCAGGAAAATGCCGAGCGTGACGGCGTTCAGGCCACCCCTTCCTTTGTCGTGAACGGCAAAAAGGTCGAAAATCAGTCCTATGCCGATTTCAAGAAACTGATCGAAGAAGAACTGGGCAGCTAATTGCCTATTGCGACCGGTTCTTTACGGACCGGTCGCACCTTAAGGCGAAGGGGCAATCTCCAGCAGCATCTGCCGGACCTTGCCGGCCTCATTCACTTTCAAACGTACGGGCAGCGTAATGACCTTGCTGCGAAACGCTGGCGGCAGGCGCACGGCGTCTTTTTCCGTTGTCACCAATTGCGCGCCCAGCAGACGGGCCTCGCTTTCCAGCCGCGTCATCAGCGCCGGGGTCAGTGGTTGGTGATCGTCCAGAGCTTCGGCGCGCAACAGCGACGCGCCTTGTTGGCGCAGGGTGGCAAAGAACTTTTCGGGATGACCAATACCTGCGAAGGCCAGAACGGGTGTGTCGGCCCAGTCCATGCCGGTTTGTAAGGGCTCGACTACGCCAGTGGCATGGGGCACGGTCAGTTTCGGTACCCAGCGATCGGCAAATTGGGATTGCGCCGCAGCATCACCCAGCGACAGAACCAGATCGGCGCGTTGTAATCCGATATCGACCGGTTCACGCAAAGGCCCGGCAGGCAGGCACAGCCCATTTCCGAACCCACGCGCCGCATCAACTACAATGACTGAAAAATCCTTGGCGACCGAGGGATTCTGAAAGCCGTCATCCAGCAGAATCGCCGTGGCCCCGGCCTCGGCCGCCGCACGTGCGCCTGCCGCGCGATCCTTGGCTACCCAGACCTCGGCAAAAGCGGCCAGCAACAGGGGTTCATCCCCGACTTGCGCGGCGGTATGTTTGGATGGGTCAACCCGCACAGGCCCTTCTAACGAGCCACCATGGCCGCGCGTCACCACGTGGGTTTCATGCCAGGCGTCGCGCAATTGCTCGATCATCCAGATCACGGTTGGGGTCTTGCCGGTGCCGCCCGCGTTCAGGTTTCCGATACAGATGACCGGGACACCCGGATTGATCCCGGGTTCTGACGCCACCCGGCGGGCAGTAGCGGCGGCATAGACACGGCCCAGCGGTGCCAGCAACCGGGCCTGCAAATTCAGCTGGTCCGGGGAGGTGTTCCAGAAATCAGGTGCTCGCATCACTCTGCACTCCGCTGATCCAGAGAATCCTGCACCATGTCGATCAGTTGATCCGCCTGAGGTGCGCCCTCGGACACAATCTGCCATCCGGCCAGCGCCATATCTGCGGCCCGGTCCGGCGACAGCAGCTCGACTACGGCATCGCCCAGTTCAGTTGCGGTTCTGACCATGCGGGCGGCACCGGCTCGATCCAATTGGTCGTATATCTGCTGGTGACGGTGCACAAATGGGCCGTGGATAACGGACGACCCAAGGGCAACGGCGACAAGCGGGTCGTGCCCGCTCGCACCACGTTCCAGCGAACTGCCCATGAACGTGACCGGAGAAACCCGGTGCCACAGGCCCAGATCTTCGGGTTCAGCTGACAGGATGACTTGCGTGGTATCCTCGATTTGACCGCCGGTGTCCCAATTGGTGCAGCGCAGGTCCATCGTCTCAAGCCTGCGGTGCAACGGTTCGGCCTCGGCGGTGTCCGCGACATGGAGTACCAGCGTCAGACGAGGCAGAATTCGCAGCGCCTGACGATGGGCGCTGAGAACCGAGATAAATTCTTTGTCCTGCACGCAGGCCGCCAACCAGACCGGACGCCCTGCCAGCGCGTGATTGGTCTCGATCAGTTCATCCTCGGGCCAGGGCTTTGGATTCGGGCTGACATATAACTGCGGCAAGTCGGTGACTTTGCCCGAAGTGATGCCGAGACGACGGATTGTCCGCGTGGTTTCAGATTTCGTGGCCAGAATGGATTGAAAGCAATCCAGGGTATAGCGGGTGATGTCCGGCAGCCATCGGGCGCTGCGTGCTATTTTGATGTCGATCTGCGCCTCGATCAGAATTAGCGGAATGCTCCGTTCTTCGGCGCGGGTGATCGCATTGGGCATCAAACCACCGCCGACCCACAGGCCAATATCAGGGTGCCAATAGTCCAGAAACGCCCGTGCTGCCCCGGTTTGTTCCAGAGGCAGGTTCACCAGCGGATAGACGCCCTGGTCCCAGCGGCTCAGATCGGCCTCAGGGGGTGCCGTCAGCAGCACGTTCAAAGTCGGTCGGGCCTGCTGCAGTCTGTGGCAGAAATCGACAACCGCGCGTTGGCGTTCCTGTGCGTTGATATGGACCCATATCAATTCGCCTTCGGGGCGTTGAATTTCGGGCAGATTGGCCGCGTTGGGCACACCCCAGGACAGAACCCGATAGGCCGCCAGACTGAGGGATCCTGGTTTGCTCATGGGTGGATACCGGTACTGTCCGGATCAAGCAGCGCGTGCAGGGTGTCATGGATGTGCCTGCCCGCTGCGATCACACCGTTCAGGCGCGGATGGGCGTTATTGAACTGCAAGGGATGCCCCAGGCGGTCAGAACAGTATCCACGCGCCTCGCGGATAAGCAGGTCGCCCGCAGCGATGTCCCATTCCCAGCTGGGTCGCAATGTCAGCATCCCGTCGAACCGCCCTTGCCCGACCAAAGCCATGCGATAAGCCAGTGACGGGCGGTAGACCCGATCAAAAACAGGCACCTGACCCTGTCGCCAATGGCGTGGGTCCATATTGGGCTTGGCCGCCAGAATCTCAGCCGTTTCCAGCGCTGCGATGTCCGAGACTCTGATTGTGGCCCCGTTCAGTGTCGCGCCTTGCCCTTTGGCCGCAGTATAAAGCAGATCGCGCAGGGGCAGGTAAATCACTGCCGCGATCACCTCTCCCCGGTCTGCGACGGCCAGCGAATGCGCCCATGTACGCGACCCTTCGGCAAAGCTGCGGGTGCCGTCGATCGGGTCGACAATAAACACCCGCTCCCGTGTCAGCCGATCGCTGGAATCCTCGGTCTCTTCGCTTAGCCAGCCATAGCCTGGCCGGGCGGTAGGCAGGCGTTGTTCCAGCATCGTGTTGACGGCCAGATCGGCCTCGGTCACCGGTCCGGCGCCGTTGGGTTTATCCCAACGTTGCGCCGTTGTGCCCGAATATCGAGTGGCGATCTTTCCGGCCTCTAATGCGGCGTCGATCAGAAGTTGCAGGTCAGTTGCCGGCAAGTGTCATTCCTTCGATCAGCACCGACGGTACCACGCGCGACAGATAAGGGCGCGCATCGTTGGCCGGGATGATCCGTTTCAGCATATCGCGCAGATTGCCCGCGATGGTACATTCGTTGACCGGATGGGTGATCTCTCCGTTCTCGACCCAGAACCCCGAGGCCCCGCGGGAATAGTCACCCGTGTTCGGATTGATGGTCGAGCCGATCATCGACGTCACCAGCAACCCAGTGCCCATGTCGCGCAGCAGATCCTCGCGGCTGTGGGTGCCTTGGGTCAAGCTCAGGTTCCAGTTGCTGGGCGAGGGTGGCCCCGACACGCCACGTGCGGCGTTTCCGGTCGATGTCATGTCCAGCTTGCGCGCGCTGGACAGGTCCAGCGTCCAGCCGGTCAGAACGCCGTTATCGACGATGGCGCGCTGCTGCGTTGCCAGCCCTTCGGCATCGAAGGGGCGCGAGCCGGAAATGCGTGGGCGGTGCGGGTTTTCGATCAATGACAGATGTTCGGGCAGCACCTGTTCGCCCAGACAGTCCTTCAGCCAGGACGCCCCTCGCGCGATGGCAGCGCCGTTGCTGGCCCCCATCAGATGGCCGATCAGCGAGGATGAGATGCGTTCGTCAAACAGTACCGGGAATGTCCCGGTGGCAGGCTTTCGTGCCCCGACCAGCGCCACGGCGCGTTCACCTGCGGTGCGGCCGATTTCCTCGGGGCTGCGCAGGTCGTTTTGAAAGGTACGGCTGTCACCGTCATAGTCGCGCTCCATCCCGGTGCCTTCGCCCGAGATCGCCACGCACGAGGTCGAACGGCTGCTGCGGGCATAGCCACCGGAAAAGCCGTTGGTGGCCGCCAGATGCACGCGGTGCGTGCCATATCCCGCTGCCGCGTCGGAAACTTGCGAGACCCCCTGAACCGCCAGCCCCGCAGCCTCGGCAGCCAATGCGTTGCGCAGCAAATCTTCGGCTGCCGGTTCCGGGGTAGGGTCGAACAATTCCAGTGCAGGCAGGTCCCAATCCTTGGCCAGTTGTGCCGTATCGGCGAGGCCGGTGAACGGGTCCTCGGGGGCTTCGCGGGCCATGGCCACGGCACGTTCGGCCATCGCGATCAGCGTTTCTGGTCTGCTGTCCGAACTGGACACAATCGCCTGCCGCTGGCCCAGAAACACACGCAGCCCAAGATCGGTGCCTTCGGACCGTTCGGCATGTTCCAGCGTCCCGCCCCGGACTTCGACCGAGACCGACGAACCGTCGATCACAATAGCATCCGCCGCGTCGGCCCCGGCCTTGCGGGCCGCGTCCAGCAGGGAATGGCTGATGTCTTCAGGTGTAAGGGTCATGCGGCCTCCGGTTGCATTGCATTTGACCTAGCCTTGGACTGCCCGTCCCGCAAGACCTCAGGGCGGATAGACTCCACGCCAGACCCTTTAAGTTCGGCATAATTTCAACCAGAACGACCAATGGGTGTCCATTTTCAAAGAAACTTTAATTTGTTGGAAAGTGTTTCCAATCTGCAAGGCCCGCGCACAGCAGTTCAAGGCCTTCGCACGCACAAAGGGCGTCTCAGGTGAAAGCTAGATGTTGCGTGATCTTCCGTTGCAAGTTTGGTGGGCCTGATTTTGACCTAAGACAGGAGAAGGGCGAAGCTCTGATAATGTTAAGCTTCGCCCAGCCAATATCACTTGATACGTTGACCATTGGCCAGAATCTGGCCGTCTTCGGTGAACTCGATTTTCGAATTCAGCGTATCCGGTTCGTCGCCCGGAACAGCCATCAGGCCCATCATCATGCGTGCACCCATCGCGTCGCTTTCCCCGATCAGACCCATGGTGATCAGTGTATCAATCAACGCGTTGGCGCCCGCCAGTTGAAGATTCGCCACACCCGCTGGGGTCGGCAGCCCGTCAAATTCCTCGGTGTTTGAATTGTCGAAGGTGAAATCTGCGTCACCGGTCAGTTTCGCTCCGACCATCGAAATCAGCAATTCGTTAATTTTCAGCGAGTTCAGCTCTCCCGGTGCTTCACCCGATGTTTCCAGGGCCTCGATAGATGCCGGATCGAAGAAGTTTGTCAGGATTTTTGCGGTTCCGGTGGCATCCAGTGCAATGGTCGCCGGGTCGCGCGGCAGGGCGCCTGCCGGGTCGAAGATGCTCCACAACACATCCGACATGGTGAAGTCCGTCATGTTGATCGAGAACCCAAAAGGCTGCTCTTCTTCGGATTGCTGTACGGGAAATTCGAAACCCAGCCCGGTCTTGGCCATCGCGATTTCAATCGGGAATGGCAGGTCTGCCGTGGTCACCGCCAGTTTCGCGCTGTTCTGTTCGATATCATAGGCCAGACGCTGGTCGTCCAAGCTGGCACCGAACCGGCCGCCTTGGGATTCGGTACCCATCGAAAACGGTTGACCTTCGCTGGTCCCCTCAATCGCGGCCTTGCCCGAAGCATAGGTGAACAGACCTGAGAACGAGAAGCCACCCTGGAAGAAAGTCTGCGGATCGGTGCCGTCGAAATCCGCCGGGATCACGCTGGTGCCCTCAAAGGTCAGTTGGTCCATCGACCCGTCGACACTGCCTTTGTCCGGACTTTCGGGATCGGTGAATGCCATATCATATGTCAGCCCGGCAGCGGTCATTTTCTGATCCACAGTACGGGTTTCGCCAATTTTCATCCGCGAGTTGCCGGTCAGGTCGGTCAGTTTGAAATCCACGCCCAGAATGTCGTCGGGCAGGGTCTCATCTTCGACCTGAACACCACCCAGTTTCATACCAAGCGTGGGTGCGGAATAGTCATAGGTCATGTCGTCTGGCTGGCCCGAGACAACCATCTCGAGCCCGCTGTGGTAATATTCGAGATCGACAGAGAACGCCTCGCCCTCTTCCTCGCCGGACAGGGTCATGGGAAAGTTTTCGGGGAAGCCAATGCTGACGGTGCCATCGCCATTTTCGGTCAGGGTCATTTGCGGGACGGTCATCTTGAACGACCCTTCGGTGTCGGGCACGGCGGCGACAACGCTCATATCGGTGATCGTGGTCACCCCGCCCGAGATGGATTGCTCCGCCGTCACCGTATATCCCATCTGGGACAAATAGGTCTGCCAGTCATCCCAGACCTGTTGGGCAGTGACATCGGCGAACGCGCCCTGGGTGATAACGGCATAGGCCAAAACTGCGCCGCTGCTGCGGCGGAGGAAAGCGGACATTTGAGAACCCTTCTTGATCAAATTTGGCGGCATCGTCGTGCCTGAGGCTCCGGGCGTCAAGGGGCAAGGGCTGGACCCTTTCCCCATTGGCGCGGTAAAGATTCACACAATCTAAAAACATCGGAGGTACAGGGTCCATATGCAGGGTAAAACCGTACTGATAACAGGGGCCAGTCGTGGCATCGGGGCCGAGGCAGGGCGCGTATTTGCCGCAGCCGGGGCAAATGTCGCGCTGGTTGCACGGAGCCGCGACCAGATTGATGCGCTTGCCGCCGCATTGGGTGAGAACACCATCGCACTACAATGTGATGTCAGTGATTTCGCGCAAATCGAACAGGTCGTTGCGGATTGTGTCGACCGTTTTGGCGGGCTGGACGTTTTGATCGGCAATGCGGGTGTCATTGATCCGATCTTTCATTTGTCCAACGCCGACGTCGCGGCGTGGAGCCAGGCAATCGACATCAACCTCAAAGGCGTCTTCTACGGAATGCGCGCGGCTCTGCCGGTTATGCGTGTGGCGGGCGGTGGCACGGTGATCACGGTTTCCTCGGGTGCAGCGACGAACCCGATTGAAGCGTGGAGCCATTATTGCGCCTCGAAAGCCGGGGCAAAGATGCTGACCGAATGCCTGCATCTTGAGGAATCTATTCACGGCATCCGCGCCATGAACCTGTCGCCGGGTACTGTGGCAACAGAGATGCAGAGGGTGATCAAAGCCAGCGGCATCAATGCCGTCAGCCAGCTGGATTGGGATGATCACATCCCCGCCGATTGGCCCGCGCGGGCGCTATTGTGGATGTGCTCGCCAGACGCGGATGAGTTTCTGGGCACTGAAATCTCGCTGCGGCGCGAAGACATTCGCCAAAGGATAGGGCTGAAGTGATCGAACTGACCAAGGCGGACGGGTTGTGGACGGTCACGCTCAACAACCCGCAAAAGGCCAATGCGCTGACCGCGGCGATGTTGAGCGAACTGGTTCAGATTGCCGAAGCCGCAACCGAGGCGCGGGCCTTGATCCTGACGGGCGCGGGCAAGGTGTTCAGCGCCGGCGCAGATCTGGATGAGGCCCGAGCGGGACTGGCAACCTCGGATCTGTGGGAGAGGTTGTCGGGCGCCATTGCGGCATTGCCGTGTCTGACAGTGGCTGCTCTGAACGGAACGCTGGCGGGGGGCGCCAATGGGATGGTGTTGGCCTGTGATATTCGTATCGCGGTCCCGCAGGCCAAGTTCTTCTATCCGGTGATGAAGCTGGGGTTCCTGCCACAGCCTTCTGACCCGGTGCGTATGACCGCCTTGATCGGGCCATCACGCACCAAGATGATTCTGATGGCCGGGCAAAAGATCACGGCAGACGACGCTTATGGATTCGGCCTGGTCGACCGTGTGGTCGACCCCGATCAACTGATGCCAACGGCGCATGAGCTGGTGGCGGACAGCCTGGCCGCGGATCCTGAGATTGCCACCGGAATCGCAAGGATGTGCCGATGAGATTATCCGCTGTGCTGCTACGTGTTGCCAACCCCGGGCAGTTAACCGGGTTCTATACGGAAGTTCTGGGGATGACGGCGCGTGCGCAGGGGCCGAATTGCCGCGTTGGCTATGTAGGGCAGGATGCAGACCTGCTGCTGATGCCGGGCGGTGGCGGATACACCCATGATGGCGGTCAGCGGTATTGGAAGATCGGCATCACCGTGCCGGATGTTGACTTGGCGGTGTCTCATTTGCGGGCGAAGGGGGTCGAGGTCTCGGACCCGAAACAGTTCCTCGACATTGGCTATTTGTGCCACCTGAAAGACCCTGAGGGGTTTGTAGTCGAGCTGTTGCAACATGATTTTCAGGGCAACCGTCCTGAAAACGCAGCCGACCCCGCCGACCCCTTCGCCAAAGCCTGCATTGGCCAGATCACGTTGCGCACAGGCGACATCGCTGCCGAGGATGCGTTCTGCCGCGCGCAGGGCATGCGGCTTTTATCGGTGCAGGATGTTGCCAAATACGGTTTCGATTTGCATTTCTATGCCTTCACCGATGATCAGCCACCCAACCCGGATCTCTGGTCCGTTGAAAACCGCGAATGGCTGTGGAAACGCCCTTATACCACGTTGGAATTCCAGCACCTCGCCGGGGCGCAGTTCGCACCGGCGCCGGACTATCGGGGGTTAGAGGTTCAGGGGCTGTCGGCATCCCTTCGAGACGCTTTTGGTGACCCGGTGCGGCCCGGCTGATCAGCGTCCGCGCCGTTTGCCCGGAACTTTCGATCGAAATCCGGGCGGGCGTTTACGCACCCAGGTCAAGAATTTTTCCAGACGCGGGTGGGCGCGTAGGACCTCGATTGTGTGGAACGCGCGGGCCAATTCGCCCTCCGTCAAGGTGGCGTGGATCTCTTTGTGACAAATCACATGCAGCAAAACCGTGGGACCGCCCTTGCCCCCTTTGAGTTTTGGGATCAGATGGTGCAAGCTGCCGCCCCCATCCGGGATGGGGCGGTCACAGAGTGGGCAGATCGGATCGCTCTCTGGCATGGCAGGTACAAACTTGCGCTGGATGGCGTGAAAGGCAAGGGGACGTAAATGGCGCAGGCAGTTGTGATCGGGGCCGGACCAGCAGGCCTGATGGCGGCTGGGGAACTCGCCGCAGCTGGCCATGATGTGCTGATGGCAGAGGCCAAGCCCTCGATCGCGCGCAAATTTCTAATGGCGGGCAAATCGGGTCTGAACCTGACCAAGGATGAGCCGCTTGAAACCTTGCTGCAATCTTACGGAGAGGCGGCGGACTGGCTGCGCCCGATGATTTCTGATTTCCACGCTGCCGGGGTGCAGGACTGGGCGCGGGACTTGGGGCAGGAGCTGTTTACCGGGTCGACCGGGCGGGTGTTTCCGACCGTGATGAAAGCCTCGCCTCTTTTACGCGCCTGGCTGAGGCGGCTTGAGGGCGCGGGCGTTCAAATCAGAACCCGTTGGCGTTGGTTAGGGTGGGATAACGACGCACTGGTTTTCGAGACGGTCGATGGGATGCAGAGCTTGACGTCGGATGTGACCGTTCTGGCGCTGGGCGGGGCCAGTTGGGCGCGGCTCGGGTCAGATGGTCAATGGGCAGAAACTCTGCAGCAAAAAGGCGTCGCGCTTGCGCCCTTTGCGCCGGCGAATTCCGCCTTGTCCGTAGACTGGAGCACCCACATGACCCCGCATTTTGGCGCGGCACTGAAATCGGTACGCTGGATGGCCGGAGAACTGGACAGCCGCGGAGAAGCCACGATATCGGCAACGGGGCTTGAGGGCGGCGGGTTGTATTCTTTGACCCCGGCTTTGCGCGCCGGTGCGGACCTGTTCGTCGATCTTGTGCCCGATCTGGACCATGTGACGCTGCACTCCCGGTTGGCTGCGAAGAAATCCAAAGCCACACTGTCGCAATGGCTGAAAAAGTCCCTTCGCCTGCCTCCGCAGAAAGTCGCGCTGTTTCATGAGATGGTTAAGGGCAATGCGATGCCACAGGCGCAGTGGTCCGGCGTGCTTAAGCGTCTGCCGATCCGCCATGCTGGCCTGCGCCCCATGGATGAAGCAATCTCAACGGCCGGAGGCGTCAGGCGCGCCGCGTTGGATGACGGACTGATGCTGACCGCAATGCCCGGCGTGTTCTGCGCTGGAGAGATGTTGGATTGGGAAGCCCCGACCGGGGGGTATTTGCTGACCGCGTGCCTGGCTACAGGGAAATGGGCGGGGCGCGGAGCTGTGGATTGGTTGCGGGCTGGTTAGCGGGACCGGGCCAACATCGCCAGCCGGATCATTGCTCGTTCGACCAGTGCCATGGCGGGCGCGGTCTGTCCTGCCGAGCGCAGTGACAGGTCGGTGTCCGTCAGCACCGTTAACGCTGTCTGCAATTTGGGTGCCCCCCAGCCTTGGGCCTGTCGCAAAATCCTGTCGCGGCGCTTGCCATAGACCGGTGGCCGCAGCTTGCCGATCCCCTGCGCGGCCCCGCCGGGGTGCGAGGCGCAGGCATACAGAGTACGAAAATGTCGGGTCGCGCCGATGCACAGGCTGACCGCATTGGTGCCTTGCGATTGCAACCGCCGGATCAGCGGACCGATCTCTCCGGCGCGGCCCTCGGCGACGACGTTCAGAACATCGTCCAGTGCGGCCTCGGTCGAGCGGGGCGCGCAGGCTTCGATATCTTCGATGGTCAGTTCAGAGCTGTCGCCGCGCTTATAGAGCGACAGCTTATCAATAGTTTGCGTGAAATCACCGGGGCTGATCCCAGTGGCCAGTTCGGCAAGGGCGGACATCGAATCGCGGGGGATGTTCCGCAGCTCAGCCTGGGCCAGAATCCGTTCGACCTCGGCCCGTGAGGGCGGATCGTCATAGATGCCGACCGCATAGACAGAGGGGTGCGCCTCGAATGCTTTGCGGATTTTCGAGCTGGGTTTGAGTTGACCGGCTGTGACGATAATCTGGGCATCGCCAGGGGCCCAGTCTTCGAATGCAGCGATGATCGCGGGAGCGGAGGCGTCAGTGGTGTCTTCGACAAAAACAGCACGAGGTCCGGGGAAGAAGCCCACGGCCTTGACCGCGTCCAGCAACAGGGCGGGTTCGCCGCGCAAATCCGCGCCCGGAATTCGGGTCAGGCGCATTTCTTCTTCGGCATTGGGGCCCAGCAACGCCTTCAGAACCTGCTGGCGTTTCAGCGCCACACGCATCGCATCCGCGCCGTAGATCAAAAGCCCGGCCTTGTTGGCGTCAGGTCGGGTGAAATACCCTTCAGCCTCGCGCGGGCTGAGCTTCATGAACCAAGGCCCGGCGCGGCGTAGAGCTCGTTTACGATTTGATCTGACAAAATCACCATCAGCCGTTCGCGGGCGTCGCGTTCGTCCGCCAATGTTGAAACCGTCGATCCTGCAGCTGAATAACTGACAAAATTCTCGACCCTGCCGGACGCAATGATCTGGCCGGTTTCATTCGATCTGAGCGTGTAGTTCGACCTGCCATCGATAGTATAGCGATTGGTTTCGTTTGTTGAGGTGATCGCCGACCTCCGGAAAGTCGTCGAGACGTTTACATTCAGATCGTATTTGTTGCCCGAAGTGGCGCTGCGCCCAAGGCGCTGTTCCAGATTCTGGACCAGTAAATAGCTGTCGACCGAATTCGGGGCCGACACAGCGACCCTGCCGTTCAGGGCAGCGCCCGAACCGCCGGGTGCGTAAACCGGTTCAAAGCCGCAGGCGGCCAGCGCCAGCGGCATCAGCAACAGAGTTCTGCGATTAAACAACGACATTCACGATCCGGCCCGGGACAACAATAACCTTCTTCGGCGCATTGCCATCCAGCGCCTTTTGCACAGCTTCGGTGCTGAGCGCGATTTTTTCAACCTCGTCTTTGGCCATATCCTTGGCCACGCTGATTTCCGCGCGGCGCTTGCCGTTGATCTGGATCGGCAGGGTGACTGTGTCGTCGACCAGCATCGCCTGATCCGCGACGGGCCAGACTGCGGTGGCAACCAGCCCTTCGCCGCCCAACAGCTGCCACAGCTCCTCGGACAGGTGCGGGGTCATGGGCGACATCAACTGCGCCAGCGTTTTGGCGGCTTCGCGTTTCGCGACCGTGCCCGCCTTGGACTTGGCCAGCGTGTTGGTGAAAGCATAAAGCTTGGCGATCGAGGCGTTAAAGCCAAAGGATTCGACACCGCCGGTCACATCATGGATAGCTTTGTGCATCTCACGCAGGAGGGTTTCGTCTTCGCTGTTGGCCGGGGTGTCGGACCCCGCGATGTCCGAGGCGATACGATGCACTCGGCTGAGGTGCTTATACGCCGCCTCGGCCCCCGAAGCGGTCCATTCCACGTCCCGCTCGGGGGGCGAATCGGACAGCACAAACCAGCGCGCCGTATCCGCGCCAAAGGCCGAGATGATGCTGACCGGGTCGACTACGTTTTTCTTGGACTTCGACATCTTGGCCGAGGGGATGATCTCGACCTCAGTGCCATCAGCCAGTTTGCCGTCGGTCACATCCTCGGGCAGGTGATAAACTGGGCGGTCGTTTGCGTCGCGGGTCTGATAGATTTCATGCGTGACCATGCCTTGGGTGAACAGCGCATCGAAGGGCTCGATGGCTTTCTTCGGCAAGTGGCCGGTGATGTTCATCGCCCTGGCGAAGAAACGCGAATAGAGCAGGTGCAGAATCGCATGCTCGATACCACCGATGTACTGGTCGACATTCATCCAGTATTCGGCCTCGGCCAGATCGGTCGGTGTTTCCGCGCGCGGTGCGGTGAAACGGGCGAAATACCATGACGAATCGACAAACGTGTCCATCGTGTCGGTCTCGCGCCGGGCGGGGGCGCCGCAGGCGGGGCAAGCACAATCGCGCCAGGTCGGGTGGCGATCCAGCGGGTTGCCGGGTTTGTCGAAGGTGACATCGTCGGGTAGGCGGACGGGCAGGTTTTCTTTTTTCTCGGGCACCACGCCGCAGGATTCGCAATGCACGACAGGAATCGGGCAACCCCAGTAGCGTTGGCGTGACAGGCCCCAGTCGCGCAGGCGGTATTTGGTGACGCCCTCGCCCCAACCGGCATTTTCAGCGAAATCGACGGTGGTGTTGATCGCCTCATCACCCGTGGCTTCGGTCAGGCCCGCAAAATGATTCACCCAGCGGACTTTTTCGGTCTTCAGTGGCACAAACGCGATCTTGTCGACCGGTGTATCATTCTCCAGCCCAAAGAACGTGTCGACCACTGGCAGACCGTATTTGCGGCAGAAATCCAAGTCGCGCTGGTCATGCGCCGGGCAGGCAAAGATCGCGCCGGTGCCATAGTCCATCAGGATGAAGTTCGCGATCCAGACTGGCAGTTCCCAATTCGGGTCCAGCGGGTGTTTAACCCGGATACCAGTGTCATAACCCAACTTTTCGGCTGTCTCGATGGCTTCTTCGGTGGTGCCGCCTTTGCGGCATTCAGCGACGAAATCAGCAACTTCTGGGTTTTCAGCTTCTAACTGTTTGGCAATCGGATGATCAGGTGAGATACCGACAAAAGACGCGCCCATCAGAGTATCGGGCCGAGTCGTGTATACCGTGATCGGCTCACCGCCATCGGTGCGTTCGAACCCGAACTGCAGTCCGCGTGACTTGCCGATCCAGTTTTCCTGCATCAGACGTACCTTGGCGGGCCAGTTCTCCAGCGTATCCAGCGCGTCCAGCAATTCCTCGGAATAATCCGAGATTTTGAAGAACCACTGCGTCAGTTCGCGGCGCTCCACCAGCGCGCCAGAGCGCCAGCCGCGGCCGTTTTCCACTTGTTCGTTTGCCAGAACGGTCATGTCGACCGGGTCCCAGTTCACAACGGCGTTCTTGCGATAGACCAGCCCGGCCTCGAGCATATCGAGGAACAACGCCTGCTGCTGGCCATAATATTCAGGGTCACAAGTGGCAAACTCACGCGACCAGTCGATCGACAGGCCCAATGGTTTCATCTGCCCACGCATGTCGGCGATATTGCCATAGGTCCAGTCTTTGGGGTGGCCGCCAATGGCCATCGCCGCGTTTTCCGCTGGCATCCCGAATGCATCCCAACCCATCGGGTGCAATACATTGTGCCCCGTCGCCAGTTTGTGCCGCGCGATCACGTCACCCATCGTATAGTTGCGCACATGCCCCATATGGATTCGACCAGACGGGTAGGGGAACATCTCAAGCACATAGTATTTCGGCTTGTCCGCCTTGTGGTCGGCGGTGAAGATTCCGGCCTTGTCCCAGGCCTCTTGCCATTTTGCTTCGATTTCGTTGGCCGAGTAGCGCGACATCGTGCGGTCCTTCGTGAATGAAAACGCCGGGTAGGAGCCCGGCGTGGTATTAGTGCGATTTTCGACGAGTTGCTAGAACTTGTTGTCCGCAATGCGCAACTGACGGGCGCGGGACAGGATCGCATCCTCGACCGCGCGGGCCGTTGCCGCGCTTACCGGGGCGCCGCCGCTGGTCTGCAGCGAGACTGACAGAGAACGCGCTGCCAGGGCCGGGTCGCTGATATGAACCGTTGCGCGATATTGCCGGCCCCCGCCAGGAGGCGTGCCATACCCGGTTACGATTACCCCGGTAAAGGGATCAACTTCCTGAATGGGCAGGAAATTCAAAACATCCAGCGACGCCGTCCAAAGATAGCGATTAACATTTGTGACTTGTTCTGCATTAGCGGTGTCGAACACATCCCAGATGGTCGAACGATTCGGATCGTTGAGTTCTTGTTCTTCAGAATTGCCGCCGGTAGCCAATGAATTCGGATTTGGCGCGGCACCCCGATTCTGACCACAAGCCGACACGGCAGCAGTCACTATGATCAAACCGAAAATCGTCTGCAGGCGCATTGTCGACTGGTCCTGTTCACTTTGGTCTACGTTGTCAATTGTTACTCCTAGACAAGGACCCGTTCAGCAACAACCCTATTATTGTCACATATCGGTGGACGTCGGGCTGGTTGGAGCCCGAAAATGGACTGTGGCATCCTTGCACCAATTTCTGCCCAATGCACCCGAGTCATTTATGCCAAGCTTGCGTGATGGGGGCAAAAAGAGCGAAACGGTTCCCGTGCTGAGACATGTGCTTAGGCATGTGTCGAGTAGAAAAACTTTTGAAACCGAGGGAAACAAGATGAAAAAAGTTCTCTTCGCATCGACAGCTCTGATTGCGACCGCAGGCGTCGCAGCGGCTGATTCCGGTGTAAACTTCAGCGGTTACGGCCGTTTTGGTATTGGCTACCAAGAAGACCGTGTAGGTGCCGTTACCAATATCGTAACACCAAGCAACACAGCTACGTCCGCTACGTCGGTTGTTGTCGACACCGACGACGCGATCCTGGTATCGCGCTTCCGTCTGAACATCGACGGCTTCACTGAAACCGACGGCGGCGTTCGCTTTGAGGGTCGTGTTCGTTTGCAAGCTGACGAAGACTCGTCGACTGGCGAAGCCAACAGCGCAGGCCTGAACGGCGCGCGCTTCTCGGTCATCTACGGTGGTCTGCGTGTTGACGCTGGTAACGTTGCCGGTTCGTTCGACAACCTGGCAAACTACTACGGTAACGAAGTTGGTCTGGAACTGTTTGCAGGTCAGTATTCGGGCGTTAACTACAACTTCCTGGCGTACTCCTCGACCGGTTCGGGCGCGAACGCTGTGTTCTTCCAGTACGCAGTTGGCGACTTTGCCTTTGGCGCGTCGTATGACACACGCACCTTTGCTGTGAACGGTTCGGAAGTCTCCGGTGACCGTTGGGACGTCAGCGCAACCTACACCTTCAACAACATCACCGCTGCAGTAGCTTACGGTCAAACCGACTCCGGCGTTTCCGGTGTCAGTGACCCGAGCCTGACCGTTCTGACCCTGGGTGGTGAATGGGGTGACTTCGGCGGTACGCTGTTTGTTGCAGACGACGCCACTGAAGTTACTGCAACTGACGGTACCGCATGGGGTCTGTCGGCTTCCTACAACTTGGGCGCTGCAACCACCCTGCTGTTCACCTACGGTGACGGTAACGCAGATGCTGACCTGCAGCAGGTTGCCATCGGTGCCATCTACGACCTGGGCGGCGGTGCATCGCTGCGCGGTGGTATCGGTGTCAACGACTGTGACATCTGCGACTCGCAGACCGTTGCTGACTTCGGTGCGCAGTTCAACTTCTAAGTTGATCTGAAACCGCAAGGTTTAAGGGCAGGTCTTTGGACCTGCCCTTTTCTTTTTTGCCGACATGGTGTTTTCCTGCGCTGAAAACAGATTGAGGAACCTTATGTCGCTGCAAGATATCACCGCCCGCATCACCAAAGCCGAAACCGCCGCCGGACGGCTCACCGGGTCTGTCAAATTGATCGCGGTGTCAAAAGTGCAGCCGGATGAACGCGTGCAGGCGGTGTTGGAACAGGGTCATCGCTGTTTTGGTGAAAACCGGGTTCAAGAGGCCGCTGGTAAATGGCCAGGCTTCATGGAACAGTTCGCAGACATTGATCTGCACCTGATCGGCCCGCTGCAAACCAACAAGGCCCGTCAGGCGATGGAACTGGTCAGTTCCATCCACTCGGTCGACCGGCCCAAACTGGCCAAAACGCTGGCAAGGCTGGCGCAAGAGATCGGAACGTGCCCGGACCTGTTCATTCAGGTCAACACCGGGGAAGAGGATCAAAAGGCTGGTATCCTGCCCGCCGATGCCGATGTTTTCATTGCAGAGTGCCGTGGGCTGGAACTGCCGGTTCAGGGTCTGATGTGTATCCCGCCGGTCGATGAAGAACCTGCGCTGCATTTCGCATTGCTGGCCAAAATTGCGGAACGCAACGGCTTGCAGGGGCTGTCGATGGGCATGAGTGGCGATTTCGAACAAGCCATCGCTTTGGGGGCAACCCATGTGCGCGTGGGTTCAGCCATCTTTGGCGAACGGGTCAGGCCGCAGGAATAATCAACCGCGTATCCGGCGAAATCCGGCGTGCGATCCAATGCAGGTGGTCGCGGCGGAAGGCAACGCAGCCCTCGGTCGGGTATCCGGGGCGGCGCCATTGGTGAATGAAGATCGCCGATCCGCGACCCGGAACCGCATTGGGCCAGTTCCAATCGGTAATCAAAACCAGATCATACAGCGGATCAGCGCGGCGCAGCTTTTCATGGCTAAAGGCATAGGGCGCGCTGACCAGGTTATTGTACTGGTCGTCCCGCCCATCATCTGACCACAAGTCGTGCGGACCGATGGGAATCGCCCATGAAGCCGGTTTAGCAATGCGATCCGGTCGGTACAGCATCCCGACGATATGATGCACGCCAGTGGGCGTGGCACCATCCCCCTCGCGTTTTGCGTGGCTCAATCCGCCTTTGCCGATAGAGCAGGGAATGACGTGCCCGGCAAACCGCACTCCGCGTGGGGTCAGAACCAGATCATGCGGCGTCACAGCAGATGCCCGGATTTGGCCGCCTTGGTCGCAAGATACCCGCGATTATGGGCGGTTTCGCCAACTTTCAGCGGCACACGCTCGGTCACGGCTATCCCGGTTTTCTCCATCATCGCGATCTTCGCCGGGTTGTTGGTTAACAACCGGACCGAGTTGAACCCCAGAGACTTAAGAATGTCCGAACCCAGTCTGAAATCCCGCTCATCATCCTCGAATCCCAGTCTGTGATTGGCTTCGACCGTGTCGAACCCCTGATCTTGCAGGAAATAGGCGCGCATCTTGTTGGCTAGGCCAATGCCGCGGCCTTCCTGATTGAGATACAGAAGCACCCCGGCCCCTTCCGAGCCCATCTGTGCCAGCGCGCCCCGCAATTGTGGGCCGCAATCGCATTTCAGACTGCCCATCAGGTCGCCGGTGAAACAGGCCGAATGCAACCGGGCCAAAACCGGTTTGTCCCGATCCGGGCGGCCGATCTCGACAGCATAATGTTCCTCGCCACCGTCTTCGGGGCGGAATACGTGCAACCGGCCGGCCTCGGACACTTCCATCGGCAGGCGGGCGGCAACCACCGCATGCAATTCGCTGCGATCGGCCAGATGTGGCGCAGCGCGGGTGTGGTCAATGCATGTCAGGCCATGTGCCGCAGCAAAACCACGCCCATCCTCAATGGGCATGACAACAGCTGCAGGCAGCAACCGCGCCGATTTGATCAGCGTGACGGCGATGCGGTGCAAATTGGCGTTGCCCTGACGTTCGGTCATCAGGGGGCCCTTCATCGGCGCGTTCAGGTCATCTGACGGATCGGCCACCGCCTGAACCCAGGTAATACCCGCATCGGCAGGGATGATCACACGCGCCAGATCGCCATCATATGACCGGGCCTTCAGCGTTTCGGCACGTCGTACGGTGACGGCAACCACCGGCTCGCCCCCAAGGCCACGCAAGTCCGCAAGCCGCTGCGCACTCAAAGTCTCGGCCGCAATGGCCAGCACGCTGAATCCGCTGTCGTCAGTCAGCGCAACAGGAACCCCCATGCGCAGATCGGCGCGGGCCCGCGCCAGCAATTCTGAGATATCCGGGATCAGACTCATCTATGTTACCCTGTAACGTTCTAGTTTTCCTGTAGCCTGATAAGACGGAAATGTGAAACATTTCCTCTGCTTCGGACACGAGGGCGTGAGACGATTGCAGCAAACCTTGTTGATTGCATCTTGCGCACGCAAGTGGTGGAAAAGGCTTAGGAGGACCGGACATGGCTCAGCTCAAGAAAATCCTGCTGGTGGATGACGATGAAGACCTACGCGAGGCGCTTAGCGAGCAACTCGTGATGACCGAGGATTTCGATGTGTTCGAAGCCCATGACGGTCAGTCCGCGATGGAGCGGGCGCGTGAAGCGATTTACGATCTGGTCATTCTGGACGTCGGCCTGCCGGATACTGACGGACGCGAGTTGTGCCGCCTGATGCGCAAGCAAGGCGTCAAAAGCCCGATTCTGATGCTGACCGGCCATGACAGCGACGCAGATACCATTCTGGGCCTGGACGCCGGTGCGAACGATTATGTCTCGAAACCGTTCAAATTTCCGGTTCTGCTGGCCCGTATCCGTGCTCAGCTGCGCCAGCATGAACAATCCGAGGATGCGGTGTTTGTTCTGGGGCCGTATACGTTCAAGCCTGCGATGAAGATGCTGATCACCGAAGAGGATCGCAAAATCCGGCTGACCGAGAAAGAAACCAACATTCTCAAGTTCCTGTACCGTTCAACTGATGGAGTGGTTGCCCGCGATGTGCTGCTGCACGAGGTCTGGGGCTATAACGCCGGTGTCACCACCCATACGCTGGAAACCCACATCTATCGTTTGCGTCAGAAGATTGAGCCCGATCCGTCAAATGCGCGCCTTTTGGTCACAGAATCGGGTGGATATCGTTTGGTCTCTTAACTCGTTGTGGATTGATGTGGATCAAAGTGATACTCTGGATGTGCAATTAAGTTAATTGCAACCCGTGCATGTCCGGGTTCTGACATGCACCTCCCTGTTGGACTGCCGGGCCTGATGGCCCGGCCTTTTTTTGTGTGGGCAGTGCGCGAACAAACTACGTTCCATGTCTTTCACATCAAGATCGACACGTATCTTTCGACAGAAGCTTCCAGAAGGCAAAAGGCCAACAGAAGAAAGTACACGGCAACTGGAATCGCGTATCTAATGGTTTCCGGTAAAGGTATTAGGGAGCCGTCCTTGTTTGAAACCTGCGTGCAGGGCTCAAAAGAGTGTAATGGTGGGAACAGCTCCCTTTTGCTTTGTTTACCCATGTTCAACTCGTAAAAAAACTACATGGATTTTTTTAATATTTCACACATTAACCTGATGTTAACGGAGGGAAATTCACAGTATTTTCAAATCTATTATGTCATTTGCGGGGACAGTGAATCGGCAAGCTTTGAACTGTCAACATTTTCTAGACGATGTAGAAAGGTCCGTCAGCTATTGGATCGTTCGCAAACGACAAAGCTATGCGTCCTGAAGAAATTTTGTTCTCTTAACATGTTGTAAGAAAGTAATTAGGTATGGGCCGCGCGCAAATTTTAACATTTACGCGCGGAAAAATATTGATTTGATTCCTTTTAGATACAAATATTCGAATGCGATTCCGCTTTGAATTACCTCGGCCGGTTTCGCTGCCGACACATTTGTCGGTGCGGCCTCTGGTGTATCGAAGTGAGTGGAATGCTCTGGAGGCCGCAATTGCTCCTATATTTAGTGGTTTGAACCAACGGAAATCGTATCAACGCTGCAATCACTTTTAATCCCACGTTCTGGCCCCTTTTGTCATGGCGCCTAATTCCACGCCACGCTAACCTCCGCCCAATCGCGACAGAGGAATCCTCCATGACCTTTACCCTTGCCACCTGGAACATCAACTCGGTCCGCCTGCGCGAACCCATCGTGCTGAAATTGCTGCAGGAAGAAGCGCCGGATGTTCTATGCCTGCAGGAATGCAAGTCGCCGGTCGAAAAGATCCCTACCGAAGGGTTTGCAGAACTGGGCTATACGCACATGGTAGCGCGGGGGCAAAAAGGATATAACGGCGTCGCCATCCTGTCTCGCCTGCCAATGGAAGAGGTCGGCGACAAGGATTTCGCGGGCCTCGGCCACGCCCGCCACATTGCCGGGCGGTTGGAAAATGGCGTGACGATCCACAATTTCTATGTCCCTGCGGGTGGCGACATTCCGGATCGCGAAAAGAATGAGAAGTTCGGGCAAAAGCTCGACTACCTCTCGGATATGCGCGACTGGTTCCATTCGGAAAAGCCGGAAAAATCTATCCTGGTCGGCGATCTGAACATCGCCCCACGTGAGGATGACGTGTGGTCGCACAAGCAACTGCTCAAGGTTGTCTCGCACACCCCGATCGAGGTTGAGGCGCTAGCAGAAACCCAGGATGCGGGCGGTTGGATCGATATCACCCGTCAGGATATTCCTGAGGGGCAGTTGTACAGCTGGTGGTCTTATCGTGCGCGCGATTGGGACGCGGCTGACAAAGGGCGGCGGCTCGATCACGTCTGGGCGACCCCCGATATCTCGAATGCGGGCCATTCCAGCCGCGTCCTGCGCGATGCGCGCGGGTGGGAGAAACCCAGCGACCACGCGCCGGTTTTTGCGACTTTCGACCTGTAATTGCATAACTCGGCTCTTGGTTTCCGCTGCCAGCGGTTGCATATAGGGCGCAAGTTCGAACCGGAGAGTGAAAACCATGGACCTTCTGAACGCCGCAGCCAGCCCCGAGGCCACCGATCTGATCAAGGACGGGTCCGAGGCAACCTTTATGGCCGATGTGGTCGAGGCCTCTCAGGAAACGCCCATTATCGTGGATTTCTGGGCACCCTGGTGTGGGCCGTGCAAAACCCTCATACCCCTGTTGGAAGAAGCCGTAATCGCCGCCAAAGGTGCGGTGAAGATGGTCAAGATCAACGTGGATGAGGCGCAAATGATCGCCTCGCAAATGCGCGTTCAGTCGGTTCCGACCGTTTATGCTTTTTTCAAAGGCCAGCCCGTGGACGGGTTTCAGGGGGCGCAACCGGGGTCTGAAATCAAGGCCTTTGTCGACCGTGTGATCGAAGCTGCGGGCGGCGAAAGCCCCGGTGGTCAGCTAGACGACGCGGTTGAAGCCGCCGAAGAGATGCTGGCCGAAGGCGCGGCCGTCGACGCGGCCCAGACCTTTGCTGCGATTCTGGGCGAAGACCCGAACCATGCCGCGGCTTATGGCGGGCTGGTTCGCGCGCATATCGCGTCAGGCGATCTGGAACAGGCCGAAGCCATCCTGAACGGCGCGCCTGCCGAAATTTCCAACTCGGCCGAATTGGAAGCCGCGCATGCACAGTTGGAACTGGCCAAGCAGGCTGCTGATGCCGGCCCCGTGGCCGAGCTGACCGCAGCGGTCGAGGCTGAGCCCGATAACCATCAGGCGCGCTTCGATCTGGCGCAGGCGCTGCACGCCACTGGTGATGTGGAAGAGGCCGTGGCGCAATTGCTGGACCTATTCCGTCGCGACCGTGAATGGAATGACGGCGCCGCCAAAGCTCAGCTGTTCACCATCTTCGACGCGCTAAAGCCCAATGATCCGATTGTTCTGAACGGGCGGCGCAAGCTCAGCTCGATGATATTTGCCTAAATCGCGATCAGAGCTACACTCGGGTACATGATGCATCCCGCTGACCTACCGGAAACGGTATCCGTTTTTCCATTGCCGGGGGCGCTGTTGTTGCCCCGCTCGCGCCTGCCGCTGCATATCTTCGAGCCGCGCTATCTGCAGATGCTGGACGACGCCCTGAAAACGCAGGAGCGTCTGATTGGCATGGTGCAACCGAACCCGTGTCAGAGCAAAGAAGACAAGCTTCACCAGATCGGCTGCGCGGGGCGCGTGACGCAGTTTTCGGAAACCGAGGATGGCCGTTATCTGATCACTCTGACCGGAATTTCCCGATTTCGCGTCCAGTCCGAGCTGGACGCCTTTACCCCATACCGGCGCTGCACCGTATCGTGGGGTGGGTTTGATCGTGATTTGGGCAAGGCCGAGATGGATGGTGGATTTGATCGTGCCTCATTCATGGGACTGCTGGAACGGTTTTTCACCTCGCGCCAGTTGTCGACGGATTGGGAAACGTTGAAAGACGCCGATGATGAGCTTCTGGTGAATTCGCTTTCGATGCTGCTGGACTTCGATCCCGAGGAAAAGCAAGCGCTGCTTGAAGCCCCCTGTCTGCGCACCCGGCGTGAGACGCTAGTGACATTGATAGAATTCGCCATGCGCGGCGGAACGAATGAGGAAAAGCTGCAATGACCGAAACTGAACACCCTTTTGATCGGCATATGCTTGAGGCGTTGATCTGCCCGCAAACGCATACAACCTTGCACTATGATGCCGACAAGCAAGAGCTGGTGTCCAAGGCGGCCAATCTTGCCTTTCCAATCCGCAATGGGATTCCGGTAATGCTGGTCGATGAGGCGCGCGAACTGGATTAGATTGGGCGGCCTTGTAGCAGTTTTGGCAGGTCACCGGTCAGTCCGGCGGCCTCGCGCACGAATCCCCGACGCAGACCGGGCAGAGAGCCCACGATTCCCATCCCGATGTCGCGCCCAATCCGCAGCAGCGGATTGTCGTTGGAAAACAGCTTGTTGAACACATCCGTCGCCATGGCCAGCGCTGCCGTGTCGAACCGCCGCCATTCCTGATAGCGTTCCAGCACCAGAACGGATCCGACATCCTCGCCGCGCCGTCCGGCCAGCGTCACTACCTCGGCCAGCGCTCCGACATCGCGTAGACCCGCGTTCAGACCTTGCCCTGCGATGGGGTGCATACCGTGGGCGGCGTCTCCGACCAGCGCCATGCGCTCGCCAATGAAGGAATTGGCGATGGTCAGGTTCAGCGGATAGGTGAACCGGTCGCCTTGCAGGCGGATGTCACCCAGAAAATCGCCGAACCGGGGGCGCAGAACCTGCAAGTACTCGTCCTCGGGCAGGGCGTTGATGTGCTGCGCCGTCTCGGTCCGTTCGCTCCAGACAATCGAGCTGCGATTGCCGGTCAGGGGCAGAATGGCCAGCGGCCCGGGTGGCATGAAGAACTGATGGGCCACGCCATGATGGGGCAGGTCATGTTCGATGGCGCAAACCAGCGCAGTCTGGCCGTAGTCCCAGCCGGAACGCTTAGTGCCCGCACGCGTGGCGGTGCCGCTGCGGCGACCGTCACAGCCGACCAGCATTTGGCCGGTCAGGGTTCTGCCATTATCCAGGGTCAGCGTTACACCCGTTGCGCTGCAATCCTGTGCGACAACGGTTCTGCCGCTGACTTCGGTGATGCCTGTTGCCTCGGCCATGGCATCCAGAAAGGCGCGGCGCAAGTGGCGGTCTTCGACCATATAGCCCATCGGGCCTTCTTCGATCTCGGCATGGTCGAAATGCATGAAGAAGGGGGAAGGTCCAGAACCCGCATGCCCATCGGTGACCTTGATTTCCAGCATGGGCTGGGCGTGTTCGGCTACACGATCCCATACTCCGATCGCATCCAGCAAACGCTGCGAGGCCAGCGCAAGCGCATAGGCACGACCGTCAAAGGCGGCGTTTTTGCGCACCTTCTCGGCCAACGCGTCAATAACGGTGACCGAATGGCCTGTCTGCGCCAGTGCCAAAGCCAAAGCCGGGCCATTCAGGCCGCCGCCCACGATCAGGATATCCGAGGTTTGTTCCATGCCCCGCAATATGCGCGCCCATTCGGGATTGTCCATGTGCGGTCCTGTCGCTACCGTCCGTCAAAGCGTAATTTTTTCAAGGGGGCAGGGATGCAGGATTGGCTGACCATGACGGCGTGTGATCTGGGTCGGGGCATCGGTATGGGGCGGATTGACCCGGTGGAATTGACCGAAACCTACCTGTCGGCCATCGACGAACATCCCCACAGCGACCGAATCTATGCCCGTGTCACCCATGACCGCGCCCGGTCTGAGGCCGCAGCGGCGCAAACCCGCGCCAAGCTCGGGCAGCGCCTGTCGTTGTTAGACGGGGTTCCGATTAGCTGGAAAGACCTGTTCGATACCGCCGGTATTGGAACCGAGGCCGGGTCTGCCCTACTGAAAGGCCGGGTGCCCGAAAGTGACGCGGTTGTGGTGCGCAACGCCACCGCATTGGGATCAGTCTGTCTGGGCAAAACCCATATGAGCGAGTTGGCCTTTTCCGGCCTTGGTCTGAATCCGATCACCGGCACACCACCCTGCGTCGACGATGAAGATGCTGTGCCGGGCGGGTCTTCGTCGGGCGCCGGGGCGTCAGTGGCCTGGGGATTGGCTGCTGGCGGGATGGGTTCGGATACGGGCGGATCGGTGCGTATCCCTGCGGCCTGGAACAATCTGGTCGGGCTGAAAACCACTTCCGGGCGGATCAGTCTCGAAGGGGTCGTGCCATTATGTCTGCGATTCGATACCGCCGGTCCGTTGACTCGATCCGTTGAGGATGCTGCGCATATGCTGGCCCTGTTGGAAGGCGGCACCCCGGCAGACCTGCGAGGGGCCAGCCTGAAAGGCCGTCGCTTTGCCGATCTGCAAAATGTGGCCAAGGATGACTTGCGGGATGCGCCGCGCCAAGCTTTTGAAGACGCTGTCGACCGGTTGCGCGATGCGGGTGCGGAAATCGTTCCCCTTGAAGTGTCCGAACTGAACGAGGCGATGGGTCTGTCGGGCCTTCTCTATACCACCGAAGCCTACGGCTTGTGGCGTGACGTGATCGAGGCCAACCCCGACGCCATGTATCCCGAGATTCTGGAACGGTTCCGCTCGGGCAAGAATAACTCGGGTCCCGATTACATCGCCGCGTGGTCCAAACTGAAAGCCTGCCGTGCCGCCTGGGATGCGGCGACGTCCGGTTTTGATGCTGTTCTGGCCCCGACAGCCCCCATTCTGCCGCCGAATCTGGATCGATTGATGAACGATCACGAGTATTATGTCACCGAAAACCTGCTGGCGCTGCGCAATACACGGATTGGCAACCTCATGGGGTTGGCGGCCCTGACCCTGCCCACCGGCACGCCGGGATGTGGTTTGATGATGATGGGTTACCCGGGCTCGGAAGAGGCACTTTTGCGGCTTGGATCGGCAGCCGAGGCTGCGTTGGCCTGAATGCCACAATCCCCTGATTCGGCACCTCTTTGTCTGGACGAAGCTGGGTGCGGTCTGTAATCTGCCAAAAAAGCGGGGCGAAAATGATCCCGATATTGAGGCAGCAGTTATGAATTTCCCCGAGCGGTTTTCGAACCTACCGGAATACGCATTTCCGCGTTTGCGCACCCTGTTGGATCACCATCAGCCGGGTGGAGACGTGATTCACATGACCATCGGCGCGCCGATGCATGACTTCCCGGCCTGGGTGACAGATGTGATCATGGAAAATGCAGCGGGGTTTCAGGGGTACCCGCCGAATGAAGGCTCGCCAGAGTTGCGCGGCGCGATCACCGATTGGATCAAGCGCCGCTATGGCGTGGTGATGGACCCCGAAACCAACGTGATGGCCCTGAACGGCACGCGTGAGGGGTTGTATAACGCTGCCATGGCGCTGTGCCCGGAACAGAAGAACGGCCAAAGACCGGTCGTCCTGTGCCCGAACCCGTTTTATCAGGTCTATATGGTTGCCTCGATTTCTGTTGGGGCCGAGCCAGTTTTTGTGCCTGCAACTGCCGCAACGGGTCATCTGCCCGATTACGCCGGGTTGCCCGAGGACGTGTTGAATCGCACCGCCGTGGCCTATATTTGCTCGCCCGCCAATCCGCAGGGGGCCGTTGCCTCGCGCGATTACTGGGCCGAGCTGATCCAACTGGCCGAGAAATACGATTTCCGCATCTTCGCGGATGAGTGCTATTCTGAGATTTACCGCAATGATGCCCCTGCCGGGGCCTTGACCGTAGCGCAGGAGCTTGGGGTCGATCCTGAACGGGTCACGCTGTTCAACTCGCTGTCGAAACGGTCGAATCTGGCTGGGCTGCGGTCCGGCCTGATTGCGGGCGGGCCCGAGACGATCAAGCGGGTCAAGCAGTTGCGCAGCTATGCGGGCGCGCCTTTGCCCGCCCCGCTGCAGGCCGCCGCCGCACGGGTTTGGGCGGATGAGGCGCATGTCGCCGAGAATCGCGCGCTGTATCAGGAAAAATACGCCATTGCCGATGAGGTATTCGCCAATGTTCAGGGCTATATGCCGCCTGAGGCCGGGTTTTTCCTGTGGCTACCGGTCGAAAACGGCGAAGAAACCGCATTAAAGCTATGGCAGCAGACCGGGGTACGGGTGCTGCCGGGCGCATATCTTTCTCAAGGTGATCCGGGGCAAAACCCGGGCGAGCAATTTATCCGGGTCGCTATGGTGGCCCCAAAAACAGAGTTGCGGCAGGGGCTGATCACGCTCCGCGACTGCATCTATTCGTGAGGTACGAGGGCAAAATGGCATCATATAACGCGCGCAACCGCGATCCATTGCTGGATAGCAGGACTCAGGCCGCGATTGAGCGGCGCAGCAAAGAGCTGATCGGGATCGCCTTGATCCTGCTGGGACTGGCCGCCGCTGCGATGATCTGGTCCTACACGCCGGATGATCCGAACTGGATGGTGTCCACCGACGCCCCGGTACAGAACTGGATGGGGCGGATCGGGGCCTCGATCGCCGCACCGTTGTTCATGATCGTAGGCTGGGGCAGTTGGAGCATCGCGCTGGTGTTGATCGGCTGGGGTGTCCGCTTTGCCGGGCATTTCGGCGAGGAACGCGCCATTGGCCGCCTGATCTTTGCGCCGATCTGGATTGCCATTGTCTCGGTTTACGCGGCGACGCTGGTGCCGGGGGAAGCCTGGCGCGCAACCCACAGCTTTGGTCTGGGTGGCCTGTTTGGCGATACTGTGATGGGTGCGCTTTTGACGCTGCTGCCGATTTCCTCGCATTTCATGGTCAAGCTGATGTCACTGGCCATGGCTGCAGGGATGCTGGCGCTGGGTGTCTTTGTGCTGGGCTTAACCAAGGCGGATGTACGCAAAGGCTTCCGTGCCTTCTTGCTGGGTTTGGTGATGGCGTACGACATGCTGATGAACATGCTGGGCCGCGGCGCCACCGCTACTGCGCAGGCCGCTCGCGACCGCCGCGCGCAATGGGAGGACCGCAAGGCCGCTCGTGCTGAGGCTGCCGAAGCCGTGTTTGACGATGATCTGGCCTATGCCGATCCGGTGTTCGAAGAGCCTGAATACAATGAACCTGAGCCCGCCAAGCCGGGGCTGCTGGCGCGGATGCCAAGCCTGATCCGCCGTCCCGAACCGATGCTTGAACCCGAGCTGGTCGAACCCGAACCCGTTGCAGGGTTTGATGAAATGCCGGGAGAGGATCGCATCCGGTCCAAAATCTCTGCTGCCGTGCGCAATCGCAAGGTCGCCGCCGGAGAGATGACGCCCGAGCCCGATCCAAACCTGCCGCTGACCAAAGGACGTGGCCGGGGGCCGGATCCGCTGATCCTGACTTCCGGAGGTTCTGAGGAACTGCCGCCCGAGCCGCCAATGACCTCGGCCGGTCTGCCGCCGGAACCGATGCTGACGGCGGAACCTGCGTCGGAATGGCAGCAAGAACCGTTGCATCAGGATTTTGCACCTGAGGCGGATTTTGAAGACGAAGCCGTGTTCGAGGATGCGCCCCAGCCTGAACCCGTGCCGCAGCAACGCCCCGCGATGAAAATCCCGGTGGCCGAGCCGCGCAAACCGGTGGTGGCACAGCCCGTGCGCCGCACCCCGCCGCCTTCGCGCCGGGCGCAGGCCGAGGCGCAGCCGACCCTGTCCTTCGAGGAACGCCACTCTGATTTCGAATTGCCGCCGTTGAATCTGCTGTCCAACCCGGCCAGCATTCAGCGCCATCACCTCAGCGATGAGGCGTTGGAGGAAAACGCGCGGATGCTGGAAAACGTGCTGGATGATTATGGCGTCAAAGGTGAGATCACCAGTGTCCGCCCTGGCCCCGTTGTCACCATGTACGAACTGGAACCTGCTCCGGGCCTGAAAGCCAGCCGTGTGATCGGTCTGGCCGATGACATCGCACGCTCGATGTCGGCCCTGTCGGCGCGGGTTTCGACCTTGCCGGGGCGTTCGGTGATCGGGATCGAATTGCCGAATGAAAACCGCGAGATGGTAGTGCTGCGTGAAATCCTCGCCAGCCGCGATTTCGGCGATGGCAATCATGCGCTGCCTCTGGCGTTGGGTAAGGATATCGGCGGTGAGTCCGTTGTGGCGAACCTGGCCAAGATGCCCCACCTGCTGATCGCGGGGACCACGGGTTCCGGTAAATCGGTGGCGATCAACACGATGATCCTGTCATTGCTGTACAAGCTGACGCCAGACGAATGCCGCTTGATCATGATCGACCCCAAGATGCTGGAACTGTCAGTCTATGACGGCATTCCCCATCTGCTGTCACCTGTTGTGACCGACCCGAAAAAGGCGGTTGTTGCCTTGAAATGGGTCGTGGGCGAGATGGAGGATCGCTATCGCAAGATGTCCAAGATGGGCGTTCGGAACATCGCCGGCTACAACGGACGTGTGAAGGACGCGTTGGCCAAGGGTGAGCTGTTCAGCCGCACAGTCCAGACTGGATTCGATGAAGAAACCGGCGAACCGATGTTCGAGACCGAGGAATTCGCGCCCGAGGCGATGCCCTATATCGTCGTCATCGTCGATGAGATGGCCGACCTGATGATGGTCGCGGGCAAAGAGATCGAAGCCTGCATCCAGCGTCTAGCGCAGATGGCGCGGGCCTCGGGTATTCACCTGATCATGGCCACGCAGCGCCCGTCGGTTGATGTGATCACCGGCACGATCAAGGCGAACTTCCCGACCCGGATTTCGTTCCAGGTGACATCGAAAGTCGACAGTCGCACCATTCTGGGTGAAATGGGTGCTGAGCAACTTCTGGGGCAGGGCGATATGCTTTATATGGCTGGTGGCGCCAAGATCACCCGTTGCCACGGGCCGTTTGTCTCGGACGAAGAGGTTGAGGAAATCGTCAACCACCTGAAACAGTTCGGTCCGCCGGATTACGTGAGCACCGTGCTGGACGGCCCGTCCGAAGACAAGGCCGACAACATCGACGCGGTTCTGGGCCTGAACACCGGTGGCAACACCAACGGCGAAGATGCATTGTATGATCAGGCCGTGGCGATTGTGATCAAGGATCGCAAATGTTCGACCTCTTACATCCAGCGGAAACTTGCCATTGGCTATAACAAGGCTGCGCGACTTGTTGAGCAAATGGAAGACGAAGGCGTTGTTTCTTCGGCAAATCACGTCGGTAAGCGGGAAATCCTCGTCCCCGAGCAATAGGATATTTAATAACAAGGGCAGAAAGCTTATCTGGGTCTTATGAAACAGATTGCTTTTGCCCTTGCTTTGACTCTGGCCGCACCTGCTGCCTGGGCCGCCGACAAACTGCCATTGTCGCAGATATCCAATTACCTCAACGGTCTGAAAACTGTTGAAACGACCTTCACTCAGGTCAATGACGATGGCTCGTTAAGCACCGGCAAGTTATGGATGCAGCGACCGGGTAAGATGCGGTTTGAATATGACCCGCCAAACAGCGCTGTTGTTCTGGCCAATACGGGCACGGTGCAAATCTTTGACCCGAAGTCGAACCAGCCACCCGAGCAATACCCGCTGAAGCGAACGCCGCTGTCACTGGTGTTGGCGCGCAACGTGAATCTGGGGCAGGCGAATATGGTTGTGGCCCATGACTTCGACGGTACGGCCACCGTTGTCACCGCTCAGGATCCGAAAAACCCCGAGTCCGGTCGGATTGAGTTGATGTTTACTGACAACCCGGTCGAGCTGCGCAAATGGGTGATCCATGACAATGCGGGCAGTCAGACAACCGTTCTGCTGGGTCAGCTGGACATAGATAGCAATCTGAGCCGAGACCTGTTTACCAAGGCGAAAAGAAGCGGGTCAGGCAATCGCTGACCCGCGTTCAGATCAGAAGCGGCACCCTGACAGCTGCGCCTGATATAGTTTGGCGCGCGCGTCCACGTCATTGGCGACATTCAGCAACCAGGTTTTGCTATAATGGCTGCCCCGGGCGTAACCGGTGTGGCCCTCGTGATAAGCTAAGTACTGGTTGCGGGTGTCGGAGGGGTGAATACCGTTCCGCTGGTAGCTTTTGTTCATATACCAGCCGATGAAATCCGACGCATCACGGATACGATCCCGCTTGGCTCGCCGCTTGCCGGTTTCTTTCTGATATTCATCCCAAGTACCATCCAGCGCCTGGCTGAATCCATAGGCGCTGCTTTGGCGGCCCATCGGGATTACACCCAGAACGTAATTATGCGGTGTGCGCGCGTCGTGTTTATAGCGGCTTTCCTGATAGATCGTCGCCATTTGAACGTGAACTGGGACGCCCCATTTCCGCTCAGTGCTTTTGAAGGCCTTCATATAGTCAGGCCGTTCGCGCGCAATGCTGCACGCGTCATTCAGTTTGCTGGGGGGCTGTTTGGAGCCACCCCCGCAGGATGCCAGAAGCAGCACCCCGAAGAGTACGATAAGAATTCTGCTCATGTGCCTCGTGCCTTTTTTCTTTATTCTAGCGCAGATTGAGCGTTTAGGAAATCACAATCGCTACAGAACAATAGCTAGAATTAATGGTAACGCGCCCACTGACAGGGCCGTTGAGACCATGACCATCCCAGCAACCGCGTCCGCATCGGCCTTGAACCGCTCGGCCAGCAGGTACGAGGTCACCGCCACCGGGGTGCACATCTGAAGGACCAAAACGCCAAAAGCCACGGATTCCAGTTTGAAAACAAGCGCTACAACCCAACCCAGTGCGAAACAGACACCTAGCTTCAGAAGCGACAACCAGACCGCCTGGCTTAGTCGATGCGTTGTCAGACGTGCCACTGCCACGCCCACGGTTATCAGCATCAAGGGTACGGCCATCTGTCCCAGCAATTCCAAAGTGTTGGTCAGAAACAGGGGCGTTTGCCACCCACGCCACAAAAACAATGCGCCCAGTAAGGTGGCCCAGACCATCGGCTCGCGCACGACTTTGCCGAAAGCACCTTTTCCCGCCACCAGGTAGATACCATAAGTGAACGAAAACAACGCCGTAACCGACAGGAAAATCACCGCATAGCCTAGCCCTGCTTGCCCAAAGGCGAAAATACATAAGGGCAGGCCCAGGTTGCCGGTATTTCCGAAAATCAGTGGCGAAAGATAGGTGCGCTGTTCAAGTTTCAGCCCACGCACGATCAGCCAGAACACAGCTGCAATTGCCAGATGGGCAAAAACCGATGCGACGGTGAAACGGGAAAGATCGCCGCCCGGAATGTCGGTTTGCATCAGAGCCACAAAGATCAGGCTGGGCACAGCAAGGGTCATGGCAAAGCGGGTGACGAACTGCAGTCGATACTCGAATCCAAGCTTGACCCAGGTGAAACCAATCCCTGCCAGAATAAAAACCGGCGCCACGATTTCGAACACTGTCAGCAAGAGGTTCACAGACTGTTTCCCTTATTTTTGGATCAATGATTGGCATTTTGGCCCGGAAAGAGGTAGTAAGTTCAATGGGGGCATAGACAATGCTTAAGACAAACGCCAAGTACGGCCTGGGACAAGTTGTCCGACATAAAAAACATCCCTTCCGAGGGGTGATTTTCGACGTGGACCCCGAGTTTTCGAACACAGAAGAATGGTATCAGGCCATTCCAGAGGACAGCCGCCCCATCAAGGATCAGCCGTTTTATCATCTGTTGGCAGAAAACGACCAATCCTTCTATGTTGCTTATGTTTCTGAACAAAACCTGATTGCTGACCAGTCGGGTGAACCGGTTGAACACCCCGACATCCCCGACATGTTCGGCCCGTTTGAAGACGGTGCTTATCCGCTTCACTTCCATCTGAACTAAGTTCCCTAGGGCAGACACCTGTCGTCAATATCCAAGGGCGATTCCGTCTTTTCGCGGGTCACTTGCACCCTGCAAAATGCCATCTTCATAGATTCGAATGGCTTGGGCACCACCCAGTGGGGTTTCTGGACGTTCGACAATATGCCCAAAATCACACAATTGTTGGGTGGTGCTGGGCGAAATTCCGCGCTCCAGTTTCAATATGCCATTGTCAGCAAAGGCACGTGGGGCGTCGATATTGGCTTGAAGACCCAGCTTATGGTCGATCAGGTTTGATACAAATCTGGCGTGGCCGGTCGGTTGATACGCGCCGCCCATCACGCCGAATGGCATCAGCACACGGCCGTTCTGCTTCAAGAGCCCGGGAATGATCGTGTGCATGGGGCGTTTGCCGCCACCCAGTTCATTCGGGTGACCTGATTGCAGGGTAAAGCCTGCGCCTCGGTTCTGTAACAGGATGCCGTATTTCTCGGACGCAATCCCCGAGCCGAAACTGTGAAAGATGGAGTAGATCAGCGACACCGCCATCCTGTCCCGATCCACCACGGTGATATAGACGGTATCCTTGTGGATGGCTTCGGTCAGCGGGGCCGCCGCAGGCATGGCGCGTTTGGGATCAATAAGCGCGGCCAGCCTGTCGGCCACATCCTGATCCGTGAACCGATCCGTATGAGTCGTATGGTCGGGATCGGCAATGAAACGGTTTCGGGCGTCATAGGCAAGTTTCGAGGCCTCGGCTTCAAGATGCAGTCGCTCCGCACCGAACGGGTCCATGCTGGCAAGATCAAAGTTCTTGAGGATATTCAGAAGCAAGATGGCCGTGGCACCCTGACCGTTCGGCGGATGCTCGACCAGTTCCAGCCCGTTGTAGTTGCCGATGACAGGCTGGGTTTCGGTGCAGGCGGTGGCCAGAAAATCCTCGGCAGTGTGGGTGCCGCCCAGTTGGGTAAGTGCGGCAATCATGTCGTCGGCAATGTCGCCGGAATAAAACGCGTCTCGGCCGTTGCGGGCAATCTGGCGCAGAACCTCGGCCTGACCGGGGGAACGGAAGATCTGCCCAACTTCGGGTGCGGTGTCATTGATCAGGTATTGCGTCCGCGCGGACCCCTGCAAAGTGGCCGCTCCGATTTTCCAGTCAAGCGCCACCCTTGGGGCAACCGGAACGCCGGATTCAGCATAGTGAATAGTAGGGTGCAAAATCGCATCTAACCCGAGCTTGCCTTCGGTTTCTGCCAAGTGACAGAAGGCATCGATCGCGCCGGGGACGGTTACAGCGTCCGCCGTGTTCAAGGGCACCGTCGTCAGCCCTTGTGCTCGCAGTTTTTCCGCATCGGCTGCTGCTGGCGCACGACCTGATCCGTTCAGGGCGCGTACCTGATCCTCGCCCGCGCGGTTGTACAGTACAAAACAATCGCCGCCCAGCCCAGTCATCTGAGGTTCGCAAATACCCAACAGAACCGCCCCGGCGATCGCGGCATCCATGGCGTTACCACCTTGGGCAAGAATGTCCACGGCCACCTTCGCAGCCAGCGGGTGCGACGTGGCGCACATCCCTTCAGTCGCCAGAACTTCGGATCGGCCCGGTGTGTGAAAATTCCGCATGACATTTTTCCCCGATAGAACGCGCCGAAGGTATCGCGCGGTCCGGGGTTGTCTAGTCAAATCCGTGGGAAGTTCCTCGGCGCCGTTCACTGGGTGGGGGCTGTGATACTCGGCGCCGAGGGAAGCTATCTGAGCTACAGATACTGTTTTGCCCTGTGTTTGCGGCGCTACAATGGTTCGATCTGGGCCTTATTGTGACGATTTTTGGCCACTAGGAAGGTTTAGGAAAGTCAAAGCGCAATGACAGCCGATTGCATCCATTGCTGCGTTCATAGCGGATATCGCTGGTCAGTTCATGAATCAGAAACCAACCGAACCCACCCTCGGGTAATTCGTCGATCGTCGAGCCCAACGATGCCGGGATACCATCGGGTACGCGAAACCCAGGCAGCGGGTTGCCTGTGTCCGAGATCAGAATCTCAAGCCAGTTCTGATGCAGACGGCATCTGACCTTCACTTTAGCCGGGGTAATGTCGGCGTAGGCGTGTTCAATCACATTGTTGATTGCTTCGGCTAGCGCAATTTTCACATCGCCCGCCTTGTGCGTCGGAAGCCCCTGCGCCGACAGCCTTTGACTGAGCTGCGCGATACCGGCGCTGGCCTCAGACTCGGTTGCTGCGAAGCTCAGATCTAAACACTTGCCGTTATGCATGGGCATCGCGCCTATTCAGATGGTCAAAAGGGTCAGTCTGCGGTGGCCGACAGGGCATCATCCAGCGTCGGGTACAGTTTGAACACAGTGTCCATGCGGGTCAGCCGGAACACCTTTTCAACAAAGGGGTGCAGTCCTGCAAGATCCAGCCTGCGGTCATTTCCAAGCTGTTTCATCGCTGCGACGATGGCGCCCAGCCCGCTTGAATCGATAAATTCAACGCTGGTCAGATCCAGCACCACGCGCGTAGCGCCGCCTTCGGCCTGATTGCGCATGTCTTCCTTGAACTGGATGGCCATAGCTGCATCTATCCGGTCGGAATGCACCTTGATAATCTGGGTTGCGTCGGTCGTTGAGCTGGTCAAAGCCATGCGCGACGGTCCTCTAATATGAAATTCATTGGTAGAAATACGCTAGACGACAAATCTTACCATTCGGTATCCATCGAAGGTGAAAAAGGAGGATCATCGCGATGAAACAGGTTGTTATCGCGGGCGCGGCGCGGACGCCCATGGGTGGATTTCAGGGTATGTTCGACGGCATTGCAGCCGCTGAATTGGGCGGGTCTGCCATTCGCGCTGCGATGCAGGGTGCAGGCGTTGAAACCGTGGACGAAGTCCTGATGGGCTGCGTTCTGCCCGCAGGGCAAGGCCAGGCACCGGCGCGACAGGCCGGGTTCGCGGCAGGGCTGGGTGAAGAGGTGCCTGCAACAACCCTGAACAAGATGTGCGGGTCGGGCATGAAGGCCGCGATGATGGCTTTTGACCAAATTGCACTGGGTCACGCGGATACGATGATCGCGGGCGGCATGGAAAGTATGACCAACGCCCCGTATCTGCTGCCGAAAATGCGTGGCGGCGCACGCATCGGGCATGGTCAGGTGGTCGATCACATGTTTCTGGATGGGCTCGAAGACGCCTATGACAAAGGACGCCTGATGGGCACCTTTGCCGAAGATTGTGCCGAAGCCTATCAATTTACCCGCGAGGCGCAGGACGAATATGCGCTGCAATCCCTCTCGAACGCCCTGTCTGCAGAGGCAAGCGGGGCTTTTGCGGATGAGATCACACCGGTCACAACCAAAACCCGCAAGGGCGAAGTCACTTTTGCCCAGGATGAACAGCCGCAATCCGCGCGGCCAGACAAAATCCCAACCCTGAAACCTGCTTTTCGTAAAGAGGGCACGGTCACGGCGGCCAATTCATCGTCCATTTCTGACGGGGCAGCCGCATTGCTGCTGGCTTCGGCCGACGCAGCCGAAGCGCAGGGTTTGACCGTGCGTGCGCGGATCGTTGGCCATGCCAGCCACGCGCAGGCTCCGGGCCTGTTCACGACCGCGCCGGTCCCGGCAGCGCAGAGGCTACTGTCGAACATCGGCTGGTCCAAAGATGACGTCGACCTGTGGGAGGTGAACGAGGCCTTTGCCGTCGTACCCATGGCGTTTATGCACGAAATGGGCTTGCCGCGCGACAAGGTGAATGTGAACGGCGGTGCCTGCGCATTGGGGCATCCGATCGGCGCGTCAGGGGCGCGGATCATGGTCACTCTGCTCAATGCGCTGGAAAAGCGGAACCTCAAACGCGGGGTGGCCGCCATCTGCATCGGCGGCGGCGAGGGCACCGCCATCGCAATTGAACGCGTTTGACGCTTAGGCTTTTTCCGAATAGTGCCAACTAAATCCCTGCCAATGAGCACGACCATGACCGCCGATTACGACACGCTTGCCAAGACCATCGCCGCCCTGACTGAGGGTGAAACGGATCAGGTCGCCTTGATGGCGACGATTGCCTGCGAGGTGCATCACGCCGATGATCGGTTCGACTGGACCGGGTTTTACCGTGTGACCCAGCCCGGTCTGTTGAAAATCGGTCCTTATCAGGGCGGTCACGGCTGTCTGGTGATCCCCTTTGACCGGGGTGTCTGCGGTGCTGCCGCGCGGACAGGCGAGGTGCAGCTTGTCCCGGATGTCGAGGCGTTTCCGGGTCACATCGCCTGCGCCTCGTCTACCCGATCAGAATTGGTGCTACCAGTGCGGGACGCATCTGGCGAAGTGATTGCGGTGTTTGACATCGACAGTGACCAGCCGGACGCGTTCACCGATCAGGACGCATCATCGCTTGGTGCAATTCTGGCTGACGTCTTTGCAAAATGAAGACAGCCGGGGCGCACCCCGGCTGGTTCAAATTTCAAAAGGGTCGCGATCGGTCAGCCCGCGAGGATCTTGGCTTTTTGCGCGGCGAATTCCTCATCCGTCAGGTGGCCTTTTCCCTTAAGCGCCGCAAGCCGTTCAATTTCATCTGCAGAGGACACGCTCGCGACCGAGCGGATATAATCCTTCTGGGCCTCTTCTATCTGATTCATGGTCTCAACACTGTGCTGGTGCATTTTGTCCCCGCGCACAATGAGATAGCACAGCACGCCCAACCAGGGGATCAGGATTACAAAGGCGATCCACAACGCTTTGCCACCCCCACTCAGGTCCTTTGAGCGAAAGACATCGGCAACAACCGAAATCATCACCCAGAACCAGGCAACCATCAGGAATAACCAGAAGATTGACCAGACTATATCGAAGAAACCGATCCCATTTTCCATATTCGTCCAACCCTTTGCATACAAAATAGAAATCTCTGCGCACAGAGACACCTACTTGTAACAGACAGTTGGCGATATGGTTAGATATTGTTTTAGGTGAATATAATAATTTTACAGTAGTTTCTCCGAGGCTTCTGTCATTACCAAGAATATTAGAATCATTTGAACTCCGGCTATCGCGAACAGCCAGACCGAGAACCCGCGCTTGCGTGTCTTGTGCCGGAACATCCAGCGCCCCAGAACGGCGCCAGGACTGCCACCAAGCACGGCCAGCCATAATAGGCGGCGTTCCGACACCCTGCTTTTGCGCCGTCGTGCGCGGGCCTTGTCCCAGCCAAACGCCAATAGAGTCAGGGTGTTGATCCCCCAAAGATAGATCACTGCAATCCACATGCCCAAGGCATATCAAGCAAAGTGAACGGGTGAAATGAAAAATGGCTTGGTAATTTCATGATTTTCGGTCATCGTGAAAAAGGAGAGGAAATTTTCACAAGATTCGGAGCGGCCCGGTGAACACACAAGCCCCCCACAGCGCGACACTTGGTGCGGATATTCGTGCTCTGCGCAAGGCGCGCGGGCTGACGTTGACAGAGATCGCGGCACAGCTGAACCGGTCCGTCGGATGGCTCAGCCAGGTTGAGCGTGACAGGTCGGACCCTTCGATCTCGGACCTGCGCCAGATTGCTGAATGTCTGGGCGTGCCGATGTCGATGCTGTTTGCGCATTCTTCGGTGCCAGTGGCCGAGCAGGGCTATGTGGTTCGGGCCGGATCGCGACGTCCGATGGGATCAGGCGAAGAGGGGTTGATCGAAGAGCTGCTGTCGCCTGATCTGACCGATGATTTCGAGATGGTGCATTCAACGTTCGAGCCCCGCTCCAGAATGCAGAAGCCAGCCAATCGGCCAACGCAAGAGGTCGGTTACATGATTTCGGGGCGGCTAGACCTGACCATCGGGCCCAGCCAGTTCACGGTGGGACCGGGCGACAGTTTCCGTATCAGGCATGAACCCTATCAATGGGCCAACCCCTATGATGAGCCAGCCGTGGCCATCTGGGTCATTGCCCCTCCCGTATATTGAGGGAGTGTACTGATGAGTTTCGAGGCCTGGACCATATTCGCACTGTTTTGGGTGGTGTTCGTGACCACACCGGGGCCGAATGCGGTCAATTGCATTTCGAACGGGATGAGCCTGCCGTTTCCCAAGGCGATGCTGGGGGTTCTGGCGATCCTGACGCAGGCCAGCGCGTTTCTGATCCTGTCTGCGATGGGTGTGACTGCGCTGATCGCGGCCTCTCCGACCGGGTTTTTCATTGCAAAACTGGTGGGCGCGGGTTTCCTGATCTGGGTGGGTGTTCGCGGCTGGATGAATGCAACGAAACCTGCGCCTGCGTCCGAACGGCCCGCGCGGCATGTCTATCTGCACGCGCTTGCCGTGGCGACGATTAACCCCAAAAGCGTCGCGGGGTATCTGGCGGCCTTTTCGCAGTTTGTGCAGCCTGATGTGCCGATCTGGCAGCAGATGGGGGTGATCATGCCCACCGCGCTGGTCATCACCATGCTCAGCTATACCGGGTTCACCTTGCTGGGCGCGCTGATGGGCAAGGCGGCACTGGGGGCTGTGTTCAACATCTGGGTGCGCCGGGTCATGGCGACCTGTTTCATCATCTATGGCGTGTTGCTGGGGGCCAGCTCCACGCCCGCAGCAAGGGGGTAATGACATGCACACTGGTTCCTGTCTTTGCGGCAAGGTCGCATTCACCATCGACGGAGATCTCACCCCGCCCAACGCCTGCCATTGCGGTCAGTGCCGCAGGCAGTCGGGGCACTTGTGGGCCTCGACCGTGACGCATCAAGACGACTTGGCCTTTACCGCCAGCGACACGCTGGGCTGGTATCGCGCCTCCGATATTGCAAGGCGCGGCTTTTGCAGCGCCTGTGGTTCGTTCCTGTTCTGGCAGCACAACGAAGAGGACACGATCGCGATTTCCGTAGGTTCACTGGACGAGCCGACAGGACTGAAACTCGCCCAACACATCTTTGTCGCGGACAAGGGCGATTATTACGACATCACAGACGATCTGCCCCAACGGGCACAGTAACAAGGATCAAGATCAATGAGCGATTTTCCGACAAAAGCCCGCGTGGTTGTTATCGGTGGCGGTGTGGTGGGGGCTTCCTCGCTGTACCATCTGGCCAAGAGAGGCTGGACCGATTGCGTTCTGCTGGAAAAGAACGAGCTGACCGCAGGCTCGACCTGGCATGCGGCGGGTAACGTGCCGACATTTTCGACCTCATGGGCGATCATGAACATGCAGCGTTACTCGACCGAGCTGTACGCGCGGCTGGGCGAAGAAGTCGACTATCCGATGAACTACCATCAGTCCGGCTCGATCCGTCTGGCGCACAGCAAAGAGCGGATGCAGGAATTCGAGCGCGCCATGTCGATGGGCCTGTATCAGGGCATCCCGATGGAGATGTGGACCCCGGAAGAGGCAAAGGAACGCTATCCTTTCCTTGAAACGCACGATCTAGAGGGCGTGCTGTATGACCCGACCGATGGTGACATCGACCCTGCGCAGCTGACACAGGCGCTGGCCAAGGGCGCCCGCGACATGGGCCAGAAGATCATCCGTTTCTGCCCGGCGACTAGCGTGACTCAGCACGACGACGGCACCTGGACCGTACATACCGACAAGGGCGATATCGCCTGCGACTATGTAGTCAACGCCGCAGGTTACTATGCGCAGCGTGTTGGCGAGTGGTTCAAACCATTTGGCGGCCGCACAGTTCCCGCGATGGTCATGAGCCATCAGTACTTGCTGACCGACGAAATCCCCGAGGTTGAAGAATGGTCGAAAGCAAACGGCGGCAAGAAGCTGCCGCTGCTGCGCGACGTGGATATCTCGTACTACCTGCGGCAAGAGAAGCACGGCTTCAACCTTGGCCCGTACGAGCCCAACTGCAAGGGCCACTGGATGACCGAAGATGATCCGATGCCCGAAGACTTCTCGTTCCAGCTGTGGAATGACGATCTGGATCGGATCGAGGACATCGTAACTGACGCGATGGAGCGGGTGCCGCTGATGGCGACCTCGGGCGTTGGTCGCGTGATCAACGGGCCGATCCCCTATGCGCCGGACGGCCTGCCACTGATCGGCCCGATGCCGGGTGTCAAAAACGCGTTCGAAGCGCACACCTTTACCTTCGGCATCGCGCAGGGCGGTGGTGCAGGCAAAGTGTTGGCCGAATGGATCGTCGATGGCCACACCGAATGGGATATGTGGGCCGTCGATCCGCGTCGCTACACCGACTACACCGATCAGGACTACTGCAACCAGAAGGGCCTTGAGGTCTATGGCAACGAATACGCCATGCACTATCCTCAACACGAATGGCCCGCCGCGCGCGACAAGAAGCTGTCGCCGGTCCATGCCAAAGTGAAGCAACTGGGCGGCGTCATGGGGGCCTATAACGGTTGGGAACGGGCCAACTGGTTCGCACAGCCCGGCGATGACACTTCGCTTAAGGCCACCCATACCTGGGGCCGCTCGGGTCCGTGGGAGCAACGCGTCAAAGAAGAATGCGAGGCTGTGCGCGACCAGTGCGGTGTGCTGGACCTTCCGGGCTTCTCTCGGTTCAAGATCCAAGGTCCCGGTGCGGATGAATGGTTGCGCGGGCTTGTAACCGGGTCGCTGCCCAAAATTGGCCGTGTCGGGTTGGTTTATTTCTCGGACGAGCGGGGCCGCATCCTGACCGAAATGTCGGTTACGCGCGAGGCCGAAGACCTGTTCGTTCTGGTCACGGCGGCCACCGCGCAATGGCACGACCGCGAATGGCTCGAGCGTCACATGCCCGCCAATGCCACCTTCACGCTGGAGGACTGGACCACGCGCATGGGAACGTTGATCGTGACCGGCCCCAAGTCTCGCGATGTGCTAAGCAAGGTTTGCCAAGCCGATCTGACGTTGCCATGGCTCAGCTTTCAGGAAAGCGAAATCAAGGGCGGCTGGGTCGCCCTACTGCGGGTGTCTTTCGCGGGTGAACTGGGATGGGAGGTTCATGCCGAAAATGCGGACATGCCTGCGATCTATGACGCGATCCTTGAGGCCGGTGCCAAACCGTTCGGTATGTATGCTCTGAATTCGTTGCGCATTGAGAAAAGCTATCGCGCGTGGAAAGGCGACTTGTCGACTGATTACTCGCTGCTCGAAGGTGGTCTGGAGCGGTTCGTCAAGCTGGACAAGCCGCAGGACTTCCCGGGCAAGGCCGCGATCCAGAACGAAAAGCAGCAGGGCGTGAAGAAGTCCTTTGTCACCCTGACAGTGGACGCAGGCGATTGCGACGCGCCGTACATGTCCTGCATCTGGCAGAATGGCGAGATCGTGGGCGAAACCACGTCCGGAGCCTGGGGCTATCGCGTTGGAAAATCCATCGCGCTGGGCATGATCAAGGCCGAGCTTGCCAACCCCGGCACCGAGCTTGAGGTGGAAATCTACGGTCAGAAATGTCGCGCCGTGGTAGAAGAGGATCAACCGCTCTGGGATCCTCAGAACGAGCGGTTGCGCGCATAACCCCTGACGGAGGAACCATGAGCAAGCGATATTCCAAATTGGGGTCCGGTGAGGGTCCCAACTATGACTGGGAAAGCGACCATACGTTCGTAAAGGTCTCGGCCCGGGATACGAATGGTGCTTATACGCTCATGGAAGACAATTTGAAGGCCAGTTTCGCGCTTGGCCTTCATCGCCACGACACACATGCCGAAACCTTCTATATTCTGGAGGGTGCGGTGGATTTCTACGTCGACGGTGACTGGCATCGGTGCGGGCTAGGTACCACAATGCATGTGCCGGCGGGTGTGCCGCATGCCTGCCGCGTGGCCGACGCTTCGCCGGCGCGGATGCTGATGATTTTTCAGCCCTCGGGGTTTGACGGATTCCTTGCGGAACTTGCGACTATGACCAAAGCGGATTTCGCTGATGAAACGAAGATGGCAGAGCTGAACGCCCGTTATGACATCATCCCGATGGGTCCGGTTCCACCGCATCCCGACGATCCCGTATAAAGGCATCACCCGATGACGATACCTAAAGTCATGTCAGGCATTTACCTGACCCAGCACGGCGGGCCTGAGGCGTTGGAATGGCGCGATGACATACCGGTGCCACAGCCGGGGCCAGGACAGGTGCTGGTCCGGGTGTTGGCTGCGGGGGTGAACAACACGGATATCAACACGCGGGTCGGTTGGTATTCTTCGGATGTGACAGGCGCGACAGATGCCGTAGATCAGGATGTCGATGCCGGAGGCTGGGGCGGTGCGCTGCAATTCCCGCGTATTCAGGGCGGTGATCTGTGCGGTATCGTCGAGGTGGTGGGGGAAGGGGTCGTGTTCCAACCAGGCCAGCGTGTGACCTGCCCCATCAACCTGCCCCGTCCCAGACCCGGCCACCCGACCGGTTTCGTTGCGTTGGGGTCGGAACTGGATGGGGCCTTTGCGCAATACTGTCTGGTTGAGGCGGATGATTTGTATGACGTCAGCGCCTCGCCCCTGTCTGACGTAGAAATCGCCGCCATTCCCTGCGCCTTTGGCACAGCCGAAAACCTGTTGACCCGTGCAGGGGTGACCTCGGGGCAAAAAGTGCTGATCACCGGCGCGTCCGGCGGTGTGGGTTTGGCGGCCGTGCAACTCGCAGCGTTGCGGGGAGCAACTGTCTGGGGAGTTACCAGCCCGGCCAAGACCGAAGTGGTCAAGTTGCAGGGTGCGACGGACACGTTCGACCGTGATGCTGAATTGCCTGCAGATATGTTCGACGCGGTAATCGACGTTGTGGGTGGTCCGATGTGGTCCGATTTGATCCTTTCTCTGAAACCGGGTGGTCATTACGCAGTTTCAGGCGCCATCGCAGGCCCGGTCGTGCAGGCCGACCTGCGCGATATCTATTTGCGCGACATCACCATTCACGGCTGCACCCATCAGGCGTTCGATGTGTTCGGGCGGCTGGTCGGGATGATCAATGGAGGGCGCATCATGCCCTTGGTTTCAAAGACTTACCCCCTAAAAGACATCGCGACTGCACAGGCGGATTTTCAATCCAAGGCGTTTGCGGGCAAACTTGTGCTGATTCCCTGAATAGGCTGAGAAATGGCGGATATCACTCTTCTGGATGGCTCAATCGGACAGGAACTGGTCAAACGCAGCGGTGACCGGGCGACACCGCTGTGGTCGACACGGGTGATGATGGACCATCCCGATCTGGTGGCTGACGTGCATGGCGAATACTTTCGTCGCGGTGCGACCGTTGCCACCACCAACACCTATGCTGTCCACCGTTCGCGTCTGGCGCGGGTTGGGATGGAGGATCAGGTCCCAAACCTGATCGACACAGCTCTGACACAAGCCGAACGGGCCCGTGAGGGAGCCGAGGCCCGGATCGCCGGGTCGCTGGGGCCGCTATTGGCCTCGTACCGACCCGATCTGAACCCTGACCCGTTAGATGCGGCAGGTAAATTCGGTGAGCTTGTGGCACTGATGGCCCCACGCGTCGATTTGTTCCTGATCGAAACTGTGTGTTCGGTGCAGGAAGGTGAAGGGGCCCTGCGTGGCACGGACGGCTGTGGTAAACCGGTCTGGCTGGGACTGTCGGTGATGGATGATGACGGAACCCGCCTGCGCTCGGGAGAGCCGTTGGCGGATATCGAACCGCTGGTAAGGCGCTTTGCGCCCGATGCAGTGCTGATCAACTGCTCGCGACCCGAGGCGATTCCGGCAGCACTACCGATCATCGAGCAACTGGGTCGTCCGTTCGGGGCTTATGCCAACGGGTTCACCGGGATATCGCAGGGTTTTCTGGAAGACGCGCCCACAGTTGACGCATTGGAACAGCGTCAGGACTTAGGGCCCGAAGCTTACTCCGATCACGCCATGGCCTGGGTGGCGCAGGGGGCGACTATTGTGGGCGGCTGTTGCGAGGTCGGCCCAGATCACATCGAAACACTGGCCGACCGGTTGCGCGCAGCCGGTCACCGGATTGTCTGAGGAAAAGGCGATGCGGACACGTTCAGACAACTCACCGCAAACTCAGCAGCATTTCGATATCCTCGTGGCACCGGGCTATGTTTTGTTGGAACTGGCGTCACTGGTCGAGGTTCTGCGGCTAGCCAACCGAGTGTGCCCAACGCCTCCGTTCACATATGCCTATCGGTCACTGAAAGGCGGCCCGATTTCCAGCAGCAGCGAGGCGATGGTTCAAACTGATCCTGTCCCGGCGCAACCCAAGGCGGACTACCTGTTCGTGATTGGCAATTCTGACCCGGATCACCCCGACCTGTCGCTGGGGCGTGTCGTGTCGGATTACACGTTTCGCGGTGCCAAGGTGTTCCTGTTGGCCGAAGCCGCCAGCCGCTATATCAACGAACACGGCACGGGCGACATGGCAACCCATTGGGAGAACGCCTCGTTCCTACGTGAGCGCGGTGCGAGGTTCGAAGCCAAGCTGTCCATTGCCACCGAACAGGGTGCGGTAGTGACCTGCGCCGGGATGGAGGCGACAACAGATGTGGCGCTGGCTGTGATCGGTCGCCATATCTCGGGTCCCGCCAAGATGACGGTGGCCGATATCATGCTGCATGAGAACATCCGCGATTTCTCCTCGATGCAGCCGTTTTCCGGGGTGAAGCTAACGGCGACTGGGGATGCCAGGCTGGATCAGTGCATCAAGCTGATGCAGGCCAATATTGAGGACCCGCTGCCGATCCATCAGATTGTCGATTCGCTGCACCTGTCAAACCGGTCGCTTGAGCGGAAGTTCAAAACATTTTTTGGCACTACGCCCAATGGGTTCTATCGCGAAATGCGGTTGGCCAAGGCCAATAACCTGTTGCTGAACACCACGATGAGCGTTCGTGAAATCGGGCTTGCCTGCGGCTTTCCCAACGGTTTTTCCTCGGTCTACAAAAGCTTCTTCGGCATCACCCCCTTTGTTGTAAGACGGGAAAAACGGGCAGCGATACAACGGTGAAAATCGCCAATACTGTGACGGTTTTGGTGCATTTATTGTCGATCTTCCGTGGCATTTTGGCGCAAACCTGACACATCGGAGATTCTCAGGATGGTTGATCTTCCCAGCAAGGCCAGAGTGGTCATCATCGGCGGCGGCGTCATCGGATGCTCGGTTGCGTATCATTTGACCAAGAAGGGCTGGAATGACGTTGTGTTGCTGGAGCGCAAGCAGCTGACCAGCGGCACAACATGGCACGCGGCGGGTCTGATCGCGCAGCTGCGTGCCACGGCGAACATGACCAAGCTGGCCAAGTACAGTCAGGAGCTTTACGGCTCGCTTGAAGAAGAAACCGGCGTCGCAACCGGGTTCAAGCGCTGCGGGTCGATCACTATAGCACTGACCGAAGAGCGCAAGGAAGAGATTTACCGTCAGGCCGCCATGGCCCGCGCCTTTGGTGTCGAAGTTGAAGAGATTTCAAACGAGCGCGTTCAGGACCTGTATCCGCACATCAACCTCGAAGGTGTCAAAGGCGCCGTTTACCTGCCGTTGGACGGGCAGGGTGATCCGGCGAATATTGCACTGGCTCTGGCAAAAGGCGCACGTCAGCGCGGTGCGGTTGTCAAAGAGCGGGTGAAGGTTGCCGATATCGTCAGGCAGGGCCGCACGGTGACCGGTGTCGATTGGGTTGCCGATGACCGCAGCGCCTCGGGTCATATCGAGTGCGACATGGTGGTGAACTGCGCCGGGATGTGGGGGCATGAGGTTGGTCGCATGGCGGGCGTCAATGTCCCGCTGCACGCGTGCGAACACTTCTATATCGTTACTGAGAACATCGACGGGTTGACCCAGTTGCCGGTGCTGCGGGTGCCGGATGAATGCGCCTATTACAAGGAAGACGCAGGGAAAATCCTGCTGGGGGCCTTTGAGCCCAACGCTAAGCCCTGGGCGATGAACGGCATCCCTGACACGTTCGAATTCGACCAGCTGCCCGAAGATTTCGATCATTTCGAACCGATCCTCGAAGCTGCCTGTGAACGGATGCCAATGTTGGCCGAGGCCGGTATTCACACCTTCTTTAACGGACCGGAGTCTTTCACACCCGACGACGCATACCATCTGGGCCTCGCACCCGAGATGGACAATGTCTGGGTCGCCGCGGGCTTCAACTCGATCGGTATCCAATCAGCCGGTGGCGCGGGTATGGCGCTGGCCGAATGGATGGACAGCGGCGAGAAACCGTTTGATCTGGGCGATGTAGATATCAGCCGGATGCAGCCGTTCCAGGGCAACAGACAGTATCTGTTTGAGCGTTCCAAGGAAACGCTGGGCTTGCTTTATGCCGACCACTATCCGTATCGCCAGAAGGCTACAGCGCGGGGCGTGCGGCGGACGCCATTCCACCATCAACTGCTGGAACAGGGCGCCGTGATGGGCGAACTGGCTGGTTGGGAACGCGCCAACTGGTTTGCGAACGAAGGGCAGGAGCGTGAATACCAGTACAGCTGGAAGCGCCAGAACTGGTTCGAAAACTCGGCCGCCGAACACCGCGCCGTACGCGAGAATGTGGGGATGTACGATATGTCCTCGTTCGGAAAAATCCGTGTCGAAGGGCCGGATGCCGAGAAGTTCATGAACTATGTCGGTGGCGGCGATTATTCGGTGCCGAATGGTAAGATCGTCTATACCCAGCTCCTGAACCGCACCGGTGGGATCGAGGCTGACGTGACCGTCACCCGCCTGACGGAAACTTCCTATCTGGTGGTCACTCCGGCAGCGACCCGACTGGCGGACCAAACCTGGATGATGCGCCACGCCGGTAATTTCAACGTGGTTATTACCGATGTCACAGCGGGCGAGGGTGTTCTGGCTGTCATGGGCCCGAACGCGCGCGCGCTGCTTGAAAAGGTCTCGCCCAGCGATTTCTCGAACGCGACCAACCCGTTTGGTACTGCGCAGGAGATTGAGATCGGCATGGGCCTCGCCCGCGCGCATCGCGTGACCTATGTGGGTGAGCTTGGTTGGGAGATTTATGTCTCGTCCGACATGGCAGGGCACGTGTTTGAAACCCTGCATGAGGCGGGTCAGGACATGGGCCTGAAACTGTGCGGCATGCATATGATGGACAGTTGTCGGATCGAAAAGGGCTTCCGCCATTTCGGCCATGACATCACCTGCGAAGACCACGTGGTCGATGCGGGCCTTGGTTTTGCCGTGAAGGTTGACAAGGGGAGCGACTTTATCGGCCGCGGGGCGGTGATTGCGCGCAAAGAAAGCGGGCCCAAAAACCGTCTGGTCCAGTTCAAGCTGACCGATTCCGAACCGCTATTGTTTCACAACGAACCGATCATCCGGGATGGCGAATATGTGGGCTATCTGAGTTCAGGCAACTATGGTCACACTCTGGGCGGTGCCATCGGTCTGGGCTATGTTCCGTGTGAGGGTGAGAAGGCGGCGGATGTGCTGGCCTCGACTTACGAGATCGACGTGTGCGGCGTAAAGGTCAGGGCAGAGGCATCGCTAAAGCCAATGTACGACCCGAAATCCGAACGCGTTAAGGTGTAATCATATTGTCGGGGCGCTGTTGCGCCCTGGCTCGATTCTGGGCCTGCCTGTGCTGGCGCGACGTATCATAATTCCTGATGACCCTCTTCACAGTTTTCGCGGTTTCCAAACCGGTCTGATTTGCCGTAGAGAAACACGGTATCAGCCGGAGACTTGTCGTGGCAGACACCCCTGTTCCACCGAACAATACAGACACGCCCAAAGGGCTGGCGCTGGCTGTGACCGCCTACGTCCTTTGGGGCTTTTTGCCCCTGTACATGAAGGCCTTGTCGCATGTCGGACCGATTGAGATCGTGTCCCATCGCGTCATCTGGTCCGTGCCTGTAGCTGGCTTGTTGCTAGTGGTATTGGGACGAACAAGAGATCTGAAAGCGGCCTTGATGAATCCAAAGATGTTGGCGATGGCTTGTCTGACGGCGACGCTGATCTCGGTGAACTGGGCGATTTATATCTGGGCGATTGCCAATGACCGGGCATTAGATGCGGCGCTGGGGTATTACATCAATCCGCTATTCAGCATTGCGCTGGGCGCGGTTCTATTGCGGGAACCGTTGACGAAAACGCAGCTGGTGGCGGTGGCAATTGCGGCGCTGGGCGTGCTGGTTCTGATCATCGAGACTGGCAGTTTGCCGTGGCCAGCACTAGGGTTGATGGTGACGTGGGGATTTTATGCGTTTTTCAAACGGTCGCTGCCAATTGGTGCCAATCAGGGCTTTCTGCTTGAGGTCCTGATCCTGCTGATCCCGGCGTTGATGTACGTCACTTGGTTGGGTGTGCAAGGCACCGGCAATTTTGGTGTGGTTGCCTCTGACACCTTGCTTTTGGGCGCGGCTGGGGTGGTGACTGCGGTGCCTCTGCTGGTTTATGCCAACGGGGCCAAGCTGGTGCGGCTGTCGACCATGGGTATTCTGCAATACATCGCCCCGACCATGATTTTCATCACTGCCATTACCGTGTTCGGTGAACAGATTGACCGGGGACGCATGATTGCATTTCCTCTGATCTGGACGGCTCTGGTGGTGTATTCGATTCCGATGATCCGGCAGATGCGGGCTCAGGCCTGACGAAGAAGGCGGGCGGCCTTTTTGGCCCAGATAGCGTAAGTTTTCGGGCTTGGGTGATATCCGTCCGGCGCAATCAGGGCCGGATCGTCGGGCAAGTCCAGCGTCAGATGCTGCGCCTGCTGGAAACTGGCTGCGACCTGCCGCAGACCCTGATCCAGTCGCCTTGCCTGATGGCCAAGAACCCAGGCCAGCGGTTGCGGCAGGGCGGGGAACCGGTTCATCTGCGGCACAGACGTAACGACCAGCCGTTTTACACCCAGAGGGCCGGTCAAAACTTCCAACAATTGGGTCTGGCGGTCCACGAAGCGCTTGCACGTCACGCCGCGCGTCACGTCATTCACGCCAAGTGCGGTGAGGGCCATATCGAACTGGCCGCTCAGGCCGCGCAATCGGTCAATTGTATCCTGAGTTGTGTGTCCCGTGGTGGCTTCAAGCTGCCATTCGATAGTGTAGTGGCTGGCCAATCGGGACACGAGATGTCCGGACAGCGCCTGCGCCTGTGTCCCCGCACCGACCCCGGCGGCCGAGCTGTCGCCCGCGATCAGTAATCGCAGTCGGGGCCCACGCCCGTCGCGCCCCTCGCGCGGGCCAATTGGTTCCGGCAGCAATTGGGCGTTGCGACGTACCGACAGGCCCTGCACCGCCAGAACCGGCAGCAGGGGCACGCGCAACAGCTGATCCGGGGCGACAGGCATGGTCAGCTCAGCGCGTTTTTGAATTCAAGGAACCGTGCATCGGTCATGATCCGCGCCATCATCGCCTCGCGCAGGGCACCGATAGTTTTGTGCGGGCGCATGACGACCTCGAATTCCTGAATCAGCCCGTCATCGTTGAGGGTGATCAGATCGACGCCCACCGCATCCAGATCACCGACCTGGCCCTGAAACTCCAATGCCCAGTCCTTGCCCGCGCCCATCACGCGGCGATAGCGAAAGTCCGAGAACACCTGCCCTACATGGCCCAGCACTGCCGCCACCGGCGCGCGCCCGGTCCAGGTGCTGTAGTAGGTGGGGGGCGAGAACCGCACGTCTTCTGCTAGCAATTCGTGGATCAGGCTTTCATCGCCCTTGGCGACAACGTCTTGCATGCGCTGGATCGTGGGGTGCATTCTTTTCCTCCGCTTCGGCCCGAGAGTTACTGAACAATTCCGTTCAGGCAAGCACGACGTTGCGGGAGGTGGCGCGCTGCGATAGGCAGGCGCGCATGAGCGAGACCTATGATCCCCCGACGACCCCCTTGGACGTGTTGCACGAGGATATGCAGCTGATTGTGGTGAACAAACCCTCGGGGCTTTTGTCGGTGCCTGGGCGGGGTGAGCATTTGGCTGATTGCCTACTGACCCGGGTGCAGGCGGCGTTTCCGCAAGCGCTTTTGGTGCATCGGCTGGATCGGGACACGTCCGGCGTCATGGTTTTTGCTCAAACACCCCACGCTCAGCGACATCTGAGCATGCAGTTCGAAAATCGTCAGACCCGCAAGACCTATGTGGCGCGCGTCTGGGGGCGGGTCGAAGACAAGACCGGAACCGTCGATCTGCCGCTGATCGTGGACTGGCCCAATCGTCCACTTCAGATGGTGTGTCACGAGACCGGCAAAGCCGCCGTCACCGACTGGCGCGTGGTCAAGCTTGAGGCTGAAACGACCCGCCTGCGGCTGTTCCCAAAGACCGGCCGGTCACATCAACTGCGGGTGCACATGAAGGCGTTGGGCCACCCGATTCTGGGTGACCCGTTCTATGCTGAGGGCGCTGCGCGGGACTTTCCGCGCCTGATGCTGCATTCCGAAGAGCTACGCCTGAAGAGCCCTGAAGGCGGGGTTGCGATGAAATTTCGCGCCAAGGCGGATTTCTGACCTTAGGCTGTGCTGGTCCAGAACAGTTTCAGATTGCCCAGCGAAAACCGTTTCGCTCGCTTCTTCGGGGCACAGGGCCGACGTGCGGCCATGATCTCGCGTTCGATTTCAAAGGCGCGCAGGGTGTGATCCTGCGCCCAGCGGTCCAGTTTCAGGGTCATCATCACGTGGTTGTCGCGGCTGGGCATGGGGATTCTCCTTTTCAATTGATCCCAAGTCTGGCCCATCACTGCTGACACCACCCTGTCAGGGGGGTGTGCTAGAGTGTCAGCAGATCAACCGGAGAACCCAATGCGCCGTTCGACACGACTGTTTGAAATCATCCAGATTCTGCGCTCGGCCAAAGCGCCGGTAACGGCTGAGATGTTGGCGGAAAAGTTGGAAGTGTCCGCGCGCACGGTGTATCGCGACATCGCAGCCCTGCAGGCGCAACGTACCCCGATCGAGGGTGAGGCGGGGGTAGGCTATCTGATGCGGCGCGGCTATGACCTACCGCCGCTGAATTTCGACGCTGAAGAGGTCGAGGCCCTGTGGGTCGGCCTGTCGATGCTGGCGCGAACTGGGGATAGCACACTGCAACAGGCTGCCGACCGAGTGTGCCGCAAAATCGAGGCGTTGCGCGTGCCGACGGACTGGCTGCAGGTCGCCCCTTGGGGCGCACCGATGGACGACCCAGAAAAGGGCTGCGTACCGGTTGTGAATTATCGCGAGGCCATTCGGAACGAACGCAAAATTCGCATTACCTATGAGGATGCCGACGGTGTAAGGACCGAACGGGTCGTCCGTCCGGTTGCTCTGATCTATCACATCGAATGCACGATGCTGGTCGCGTGGTGCGAGATGCGCAGCGGGTTCCGCCACTTCCGTACCGATCGCATCTGGGCCTGCGAGCTGACCGAAGATCATTTCTGCGGTCAGGGTGAGCCGCTGCGCGCGATCTGGCAGGAACAGAATCACTGGGATGTGCCTGCGGAGCCGTCATAAGTGGCGGGTATTTGCCGATTTCACCGGATTGTTGCTTGAGCCCACCTGCGGGCAACGCGATATACTGCTTCAAACAATACGCGCCCGGAGAACGGGCGCCGGAGCAGAAGGTGATATTATGACGATTTCCAAATTTGTTTTGTCCGCCGGGCTGTCCTCGGCCCTGGTTTTGGGTGCGTGCACAGACCCTGGCACGCTGAACCTGCCATCCGACCCCAATCAGAACACCAGACAAGGTGCAATTTTGGGCGGTCTGGTCGGGGCCGGCGTTGGCGCCATTGCGAATGACTCGGACCCGCTGTTGGGCGCGCTGGCAGGTGGTGCGATCGGTGCCGCTGGTGGTGGTCTGATCGGCAACCAACTTGACAAGCAGGCGGCCGAGCTACGTCAGCAGCTGGCCAATCAGGGTATCACCGTCACCAATGCGGGTGATCGCCTGATCGTCACTGTACCGAACGATATCAGCTTTGATACCGACAGCGCGACGGTGCGTCCGGCATTGCGCGCAGACCTGGTGCGGGTCGGGCAGAACCTAACGCGGTATCCCAACTCGAACGTTCAGGTTATCGGTCATACCGATAGCGATGGCGAAGCGTCCTATAATCAAGTGTTGTCCGAACGCCGGGCTCGGTCCGTGGCGGATATCTTGCAGGCCAACGGCGTGAACAGTGCCCGCCTCACGACCATAGGTCTTGGGGAAAACCGCCCCGCCGCGTCGAACCTGACGCCCGAGGGTAAGGCCCGCAACCGCCGGGTTGATATCGAGATCGTCCCCAGCGGCCAAACCTAACGAACCGGGGGCACCTGCGGGTGCCCTTTTTCGCACATTGACTGCGCGTCACATGGGCTTTGGTGCGCGCGTGCTTTGAGTTAGCTATGGGGAAACACCACAGCGGAGTTTCCCGATGTCCGATCCGATCCTGCTGAGCCTGTCCGGTTCGCTGCGCCAAAGTGCCACCAACCGCAAACTGCTGCGCGAGGCTGCGCGGTTGTTTGACCCCGGCACACATATCGAGGCTGACCTGAACCTGCCGCTCTATGATGGCGATCTGGAAGATGGCGAAGGCATTCCTGCGGCTGTTCAAACTCTGGCGGATCAGATCGCGCAGGCGCATGCGGTGATCATTTCCACACCCGAATACAACAAAGGTCCGTCCGGCGTGCTGAAAAACGCACTGGACTGGGTCAGCCGGACAGAGGGCCGCCCCTGGGCTGAAAAGCCGGTTGCGGTGATGTCGGCGGCGGCCGGCCGTGCCGGGGGCGAGCGGGCGCAGATGGTGTTGCGCGGCTATATGGTACCGTTCCAGCCGCGCATTTTGCAGGGCCCGGAAATTCATCTGGCCAACAGTTCGAAAGAGTTCGATGAGCATGGAAAACTGACCAGCGACCGCTATGAAAGCAGCCTCCGGACTCTGATGGGAAAACTGCGGGTTGAGGCAGGGTTCTAACGCTTGTTCGCTTGGGCCAGACTGCCTAATCTGCTGGCATGTCAGAGGAAATTCAAGCCGATGTGATCGACCCAGCCCGCGCCGCCGCATTTCAGGTGGCACTGGGGCGGGCGGGGGCGGTGACCGATGGATCTCCGCTGCCACCATTCTTTCATCAACTCTATTTCTGGTCGCCTCATCCGCCATCCCAATTGGGTCGGGATGGCCATCCCAAGGTCGGTAGCGGACTGGTTCCCGACATGGGCCTGCCGCGCCGCATGTGGGCCGGCGGGCGTTTGGAATTCAACGCGCCCTTGATTGCGGGCCGAATGGCCAAACGCCGATCCATTTGCGACGGTGCAGTCTCGAAAACCGGGCGCAGCGGGCCGTTGGGTTTTGTCACGCTTCGGCATGAGATTTATCAGGGCGATACCCTGTGCCTGACCGAGTGGCAGGATCTGGTCTACCGGCAGGACCCTTCGGCTGATGAGCTCAAGCCTGCCCCGCCCACTGCGCGCACCGATGAGACCGACCGACGTGAGGCCACCTTCGATTCAACCTTACTGTTTCGCTATTCGGCGCTGACGTTCAACGGCCACCGTATCCACTACGATCTGGACTATGCCCGCGATGTCGAAGGCTATGCCGGGCTGGTCGTTCATGGCCCGCTGCTGGCACAGCTGCTGATGCTTTTTGCCGAAGAATTAATGGGGCCTTTGGCGCAGTTTTCGTTCCGTGCAACCGCGCCATTGATGCATTTTGAAACCGCGACACTGTGCCGGGCAGAGCAATCCCTGTGGGTGCGCGGCCCCGATGGGCGGCAATGTATGATGGCCGACGCTGTTGCGCGCTCAGAGTGACGCTTCGGGCCGGAAATCGTCAGGAATTCCGTCGCGCCCGTCCAGAACCAGATCGGCCATGACCTCGGCCACTTTTGGGGCCATGCCAAAGCCGATCTTGAACCCGCCATTGGCGATGAACTGCCCTTGATACAATGGATGTGCCCCCAACATTGGTGCGCGACTTTTGCTGCGGGGGCGTACTCCGGCCCAACGTTCAATGACCTCTGCACCATGTAAAATGGGCACTGCACGGATGGTGCGATCCAGTACATCGTCCAGCGCAGCATCCGTGCTGGTCGGGTCGTCATAGTCGCGTTCCGAGGTCGACCCGATCGCCAGCGTACCATCCGCATGGGGCACGATGTGAATTGCGTCCGCGAACAGCTGCGGCACCGCGCCCGCGTCGAACCGCAACAGTGCGGCCTGTCCTTTAACGCCATTGCCAACGGTCTTGCCGAAGGCTTGGCTGAGTTCTTGCAATCCAACCAGACCGGTGGCGTGGACAACCTGTCCCTTATCCGGCGCGTCTGTCACCACTTCGACACCCATCACCGCAAGCGCAGAAACCAGCGCGGCACAGGCGCGACGGGGATGCATGCGGGCGCTTAGCGTGTCGTGGATCACGAAACCTGTCGGGCTGGGCGGACACCATGACCCAAGCGTATCGGTCGCAACAACCCGCCATTCTGCGCGACCCTGCCACAGCATTTCCGCTGTCACTCCGCGGGCATGGGCAAGCTCCAGCGTGCGGGTGTCGGCGATGGGTTGCAACCGGCCGAGACGCGCATATCCGGCTGAAACCCCGCCGGTGGCTTCGACCTGTTTCCAGAAGGGCTCGGCCATGATCAGGCTGTCGAATTGAAAGGCTTTCTTAGCGTTCCAGTTCTCGGGCACATGCGGGGCCAATGCGCCGACCAACCCGCCGCTAGAGCCCGAACCGGGGCCGAATGGGTCGACGACCTGCACCTTGGCGCCGCGACGGGCGCAGGTCCAGGCGATGGACAGGCCAAAGATGCCCGCGCCGCGCACCGTTACATCGACCATTGCCATTCCCCTCATCCTTGTTCAGTGTCGCGCCGCTTAGCTACAGGATTCCCCGATGGCAGACCAGCGTGCCGAACTGATATGGACCGAGGACCAGATTCCGGTCTCGGACCATTTCGATGATCCCTATTATTCGTTGCAGAACGGCTTAGAGGAAACGCGGCACGTGTTTCTGGCGGGCAACGACATGCCCGCGCGCTTTGCGCCTGGGTTCCGCATCGCCGAGTTGGGCTTTGGCACCGGCCTTAACATGCTGACCGTGTGGTCGGAATGGGAAAAATCAGGCCAAACCACGCCCCTGATCTTCACCAGTTTCGAAGCCTTCCCGATGGCGCCCGAAGACATGTCTCGTGCACTGGCGGCGTTCCCCGAAGTGGCGCCGTGGAGCGACCGTTTTCTGGCTCAGTGGAATGGTGGTCGCTGCGATCTGGGCACCCTGCATCTTGAGGTGATCGAAGGGGATGCGCGTCAGACATTGCCGGACTGGTCAGGGCGGGCCGATGCGTGGTTTCTGGACGGGTTTTCCCCTGCCAAGAACCCGGAATTGTGGGAGGCTGATCTGATGCGACACGTAGCGGATCACACGGCCAGCCGTGGCACGGCGGCCACCTATACTGCTGCCGGTTTTGTACGGCGAGGCTTGGAAGACGCAGGCTTTGACGTATCCCGAACCCCCGGATTCGGGCGCAAACGCCACATGACGCGGGCGATCAAAGCGTGACACAGCAGAACAACACCCGCGCCGGAATTGCGCTGATGATCGCGGCAACGGTCGTGTTCGCCTTGCAAGACGGAATCTCGCGCCATCTGGCGGGGACCTATAACACCTACATGGTCGTGATGATCCGCTATTGGTTCTTCGCCGCGTTTGTGATCGCCCTGGCGGCCCGCGCGCCCGGAGGGTTGCAGATCGCGGCGCAGACCAAACAACTGGGCTTGCAGGTGTTTCGCGGTGTCTTACTGGCCGCCGAGATCTGCGTTGCGGTGTTTGCTTTCACGGTTCTGGGTCTGATCGACTCGATGGCGGTGTTTATCTGCTATCCGCTGTTGGTCGCCGCGCTCAGCGGGCCGGTGTTGGGCGAACAGGTCGGCTGGCGGCGCTGGATGGCGATCGGCGTGGGCTGCATCGGGGTCCTGATCATCCTGCAACCGGGTAAGGGTGTGTTTAATCCTTGGGCCATTGTCCCGCTGATTTCAGCGCTGATGTTTGCGGTTTACGGGTTGCTGACCCGCTATGTCGCCCGTCAGGACAGCGCGGCCACCAGTTTCTTCTGGACCGGTATCGCCGGGGCGGTGGCGATGACGCTGGTGGGGATGTGGTTCTGGGAGCCGATGGCCCGCCCAGACTGGGCGTGGATGGCAGTGCTGTGTGTTAGCGGCGTCTTGGGTCACTGGTTGCTGATCAAATGCTATGAGATGGCCGAGGCCAGCGCGGTGCAGCCCTTTGCCTATTTCCATCTGGTTTGGGGTACCATCCTTGGCATCACGGTCTTTGGTGAAATGCTGCGGCCAGAGGTCGTCCTGGGCGCAGCTCTGGTCGTGGCGGCGGGTCTGTTCACCCTATGGCGCGAACGCCGCCAGGGTTGAACCGATCAGTTCCTGCGAGAAGGGGACGGGCAGCGCGGGTTCACCAAGACGCGCGCGATAGACCGGCAGGCTTTCGGCCACCCGCATCACGTAGTTGCGCGTCTCGCTGAACGGGATCGTCTCGATCCAATCAACCACGTCGATCTCACCGGCACGGGGGTCACCATACCGATCCATCCACGAGATCGGTCGGCGCGGCCCGGCGTTATAGCCTGCGGCCATCATCACCACGTTGCCGTTGAAATCCTCTGCCAGCCCCGACAGGTAGTTGGCACCTAGTTTGGCGTTATACTGCCAGTCCGAGGTCAGCTTGATCGTCTTGTGGCCGCTGAGAATACCCAGTTCCTTGGCCACAAGCTGCGCCGTGGCGGGCATCACCTGCATCAACCCGCGCGCGCCCGCGCCGCTGATCACCACCGGGTCAAACTCGCTTTCGCGACGGGCGATGGCCAGCGTCATCTCTTTGGCCATGGGCAGGCCCATATCGGCCACTGGATGAACCGGGTAATAGGCGGCGGGTAGAACAACTCCAGTTTTCGCCGCCCGCTTGGCGATCATCACCGCCAGATGCGGTTCCTTGAGTTCGATCACCAGATCGCCCAATTGCGTGGCCTGGACCTGATCCAACTCTTCAACCAAATGGGTCAGGAAGCGTTCTGACAGGTTGTCCTCACCCGCACGCAGCAAAAGCAATCCGGCCTCCAGAACGCTGGAGTCGGCAAATTCGGCCTGTTTCCAATGCGGCGCGCGGCGGGGGTTGGCCAACTCACTGTCAAAGGGCCGCCCGATACGTTCAGCTGCCAACAGGCCATAGAACGAAGTCTGGTAATCCGCGCCCATCGCATAAGCTTCATAGGCTTTGTCGGCATCCCCTTGCGCACCATAGGCCCGACCCAGCCAGTATCCGCCGCGCCCTTTTGAAATCGGAGACTGCACTGCGCCTGAAAAGTTCTGGAAATGCCGCACGGCCGTGGCCGGATCATTCAGCTTACGCAGGGCCAGGAACCCGGACAGCCATTCCAGATCGGCATAGGCATAGCCCATTTCCGGTGTCATGTGATGGTTGGCGGCGACCTGATAGGCACGATTCATATCACCATTGCGCATCTCAAGCCGCGCCAGACGGCGACGGCCCTCGGCCCATTTGTCGGGTTCACCCAGCGCCTCAGGCCCGGTCGATCGTGCCAGCATCAGGTCAATCGCGCTATCGTCCAGTTCCTTCCTATCGCGCCAAACAAAACGGTCAAAGGCCAGACCCGGCGAGTCGGTAAGGGATTTCGGCACCGCAGCGACCTTGCCATCGACGCCGGGCTGGCGCTTTTGCAAGGCGATCCGCGCCTCGGCCAGCTTGCGTTGATCGGCGCTGACCAAGGGCAGCATCTGCCCCGCGCTGACCAGGTGGTTGTCCCACAGCATCCGATCCAGCCGCGCCGCGTGGTGCGGTTTCAGCAGTTTGCTGAAATTCTCAAGGTAGTTCTTTTGCAGACCTTTCCCCATCGGCATGGTGCGCCACGCAGCAACCAGATCAGCCTCGGCATCGCCTTCGCGCCCTTTGGCCATCAAGGCGACGGCGTAGTTCAGCGCCCCTTCGGCGGTTTGCGGCGGTACGTCGGAGTAGAATTTCAACACCCGGTCGGGATCAGCACCGGTAAAGACCGGCTCGCTTTTGCGACGCAGCCAGGCCAACCCCGGCCAATCCGGTCGGCGTTCCATAAACACCAACACATCGCCAGAGCTGCCAAAGCCTTCGCGCAGCCAGTGCCAGACGATGATATCGCGACTGACCGAACCCCGATTACCCGACACGCGAAGGGCGGCATTCCAATCGCCCTTGCGCATCTCATTCATCCCGGCGCGCAGATCGCCGACCGAATCGGCCTGCGCCTGCCCCATTGACCCAAGAATCATTGCTATCAAAAGCGCTAGAACGCGTGTCATGCCTTGCATTTCCCAACCAACCAAGGATAGAGCCATTCAGGATAAACCTTGTGCCGACGGTATCAACTCACATCGCCATGATTGTGACGATCCTTGGGCACAAAAAACACAAACTGCACACTAAGGAGCGTGTCATGTTCAAAGGCTCAATGCCAGCCCTCGTCACACCGTTTTCAAACGGCGAGTTGGACCTGAAGACGCTCAAACACTTGGTGGAATGGCAGATTCAGGAAGGCTCGACCGGGGTGGTTCCTGTGGGCACCACCGGTGAAAGCCCTACGCTCAGCCATGAAGAGCATGAAACCGTCGTGGAAGAGGTAGTCAAAGCAGCCGCCGGTCGTGTTCCGGTTATTGCCGGAGCGGGGTCGAACAACACGGTTGAGGCGATCCGCTTTGTGCGATTCGCTGAACAGATCGGCGCTGATGCAGCCCTGGTTGTGACGCCCTATTATAACAAACCGACCCAAAAGGGTCTGGTGGCGCATTTTCGCGCGCTGCATGATTGTGCGGATATTCCGATCATCATCTACAACATTCCCGGCCGGTCGATTGTCGACATGACCCCGGCAACCATGGCCGAACTGGCCGAACTGCCGCGTATCGTTGGCGTCAAGGACGCCACGGGTGATCTGGCACGGGTCAGCCAGCAGCGTGCAGCCTGCGGGCCCGAGTTCTGTCAGCTGTCGGGCGAGGACGCCACTGCGCTGGGCTTTAACGCGCATGGCGGTGTTGGCTGCATCTCGGTCACTGCAAACGTAGCGCCGAAGCTTTGCGCTGAGTTCCAGCAGGCGACGTTGGTGGGCGACTATGCCAAAGCGCTGGAGTATCAGGACCGCCTGATGCCCCTGCACGAGGCGATTTTCATCGAGCCTGGTCTGGTCGGAGCAAAATACGCGCTTGGAAAACTGGGTCTGTGCAGTGAAGAGATCCGCTCGCCGCTGACACCGCTGGAAGACAGCACCAAGACCGCCATCGACGCTGCGATGGCTCATGCCGGTCTGACATAAGTCAGGCTTTGCCGGGTGTCTGCATCCGGCTAGCGGCACGTCTTCAAAGATGAATTGGCCTGCATGGTCAAAAAAGGGGGCTGAGAGCCCCCTTTTTTATCGTTTGCCGTAATACAGCCCGACCACATGTTCGGCTTGTGCAAAGAACAACCAGCGTGACATGGCGACGCCAGCCAGATGCGATAGTACAGCCAGCAGTGCCAGAATGTGATGAAAGGGCAGCATCAGCAGGATCAACGGCACGAAGAAGGCCAGTGTGAACGAGATGATCCGCAGCTTTTCAGCATGTTTGCGGCCGACCACGTGGACGAACTCGCGCAGCAGATAGTTGGTGCCCGTATGGGGGGGCTCAAACGCGCGGACCGAACCGCGTGAACCCAGACCTGTGGCGCTGCCCAGATCGGTGCCTGACTGGGCAAAGGCCTTGTCCCCTTGGCGCCAGTACATCAGTTGCACCACACCTGCGAGCAACAGCAACGGCATCGCTGCCGTGAGTTGCCCCGCCAGAAGAGCCCCGCCGGCAAGGCTGAAGCTTAGGAACATGGCCGGTGTCAGCTTCATGTTCCAGCGCGGAATGGTTTTGAGCTGGGTGTAGATCATCGACGTGGTGAACACGGTTGCCAGTGAAAACAACGCGCCGAGAAAGCCCAGAACACCCCAGCGCTGGCCAAGAAACACCGCGCCGATGGCGTAAAGCCCCATCAGGATCAGGGCGATCACAGCGCACCAGCCTTCGCGGCTGAGCCAGCTTGACCGCCATTGCGTGAAGGCCTTTATCGCGCGTTCCGGATGGCCTAGGTGGAAGGTCGAGGCGAGCAGACCACCCACGGAAAGGCCAAAGCCGATGGCAAAGAGGGCAAAGGCGACCCAGCCGGTGACGACGGGCAGGCCGAGACCGAGGAAGAACAGTAGGCCAAAACCCAGGCCCGAGAGGGTGGTGAAGACGATGACGGAAGGTGCGGGATGCATCAGAGCTTCTCCAGAGTTTTGTCGAGCCAGCCAAGGAACCCTTTGGGCTCTTCGGCGACGGGGGCCAGCAGCGGGGCCAGAATGTCGATCTGATCCTCGATCTGATCCTTGGGCCGGGGCGGCAGGTATTTGTTGACGGGTTTGGTGCCCATTTCGGGCATCAGGTCCACGCCCTCACGCTCGGCCACCAGCTTGCTGACATCGCTGTTGGGGTCGCCAAGATCACCAAAATGCCGGGCCCCGGCGGGGCAGGTGCGCACACATGAGGGGATGCGATCCACCTCTGGCAGGTTCTCGTTGTAGATCCGGTCGACGCACAGGGTGCATTTCTTCATCACACCTTCGGCCTGATCCAGCTCGCGTGCTCCGTAAGGGCAGGACCACGCACAAAGGCCACAGCCGATGCAGTCGCTTTCATTGACCAGAACGATGCCATCCTCGACCCGCTTGTAGCTGGCCCCGGTGGGGCAGACGGTGACGCACGGAGCATCCTCGCAATGCAGGCAGGATTTGGGGAAGTGGATCAGCTGTGCGTGGCCCTCATCCGGGGTCACTTCGTAGGAATGTACGCGGTTCAGGAAGGTGCCCGACGGATTGCTGCCATAGGCATCCTGATCGGACAGCGGCGCGCCGTAGTTTTCCGTGTTCCAGCCTTTGCACGAGATCACACAGGCATGGCAGCCGACACAGGTGTCCAGGTCGATAACCAGACCCATCTTACGTTCGGTGGATTGGGGGAGTTGGGTCATTTGCCTACCTTCCACGCCAGATCTTTCGGGCCGGTTCCCACCGGCGATTTTATAGGATCGAATTCCGGCTGGCTTTCGGCGTCACCCGGGGCGTCGGCTTTTTCGATCTTCACTTTCAGGTCGAACCAGGCGGCCTGACCGGTAATGGGGTCGGAATTGGCCCACCGCATGCCGTCGCCCTTTGGTGGCATCAGCTCGTGGATCAGGTGGTTCAGCAGGAAGCCCTTGGTGGCCTCGGGCGCGTCCTCTTGCAGGGCCCAGGCCCCTTTGCGCTTGCCGATGGCGTTCCAGGTCCAGACGGTGTTTTCATTCAGCGCGGCCATTTCCATGACCGGCACCGTGATTTCCCCGTGTGGCGAGCTGACCTTGGCCCAGTCGCCGTCCTGCAACCCGTGTTCGCGCATCAGCTTGGTGGGCACATAAAGCGGGTTGCGCCCGTGCAACTGGCGCAGCCAGGCGTTCTGGGTGCCCCAGCTGTGATACATGGCCATCGGACGCTGGGTCAGGGCATTGACGGTGAAGCCTTCGTTGCCCTGTTGGTCGGTCTCGTACCAGATCGGCAGCGGGTCCATCGTGTCCTTGATGCGCTGGCGCAGGTGCTCGGGCGGTTGCCGCTCACCATGGCCTTCGGCCGCCAGTTGGAATTTACGCATCGGTTCCGAGTAGAGCTGGAACAGGTAAGGCTGCGGGCTGTCATAGATACCCATGCCAACGGCCCAGTCCTGATAGGCCGTGTTCCACGGTTTGTAGTAATCCGCGCCTTCGGGAATATGCGCGACGTAGAATCCGCCGTTGTCGATATAACGGTTCAGCTGTTCCGGGTTGACCTCGCCGCGGCCTTCCTTGTCGCCGTCGGGGCCACGGAACCCGGCCAGCGGGCCAATGCCCGGGCGACGTTCGTGGTTGACGATATAGTCGGCATAGTCCTTCCACTTGGCGCTGCCATCTTCGTTGGTAAAGCCCGGCAGGTTCATGCGGTTGGCCAGTTCGATCAGCACCGACTGGAACCCGCGCACGTCGCGGTCGGGTTCGATCACCGGCCAGCGGATTGCATCGGCGGCGGCATCAGCCTCGCAGATCGGGCGGTCCAGCAGCGATATACAGTCGTGCCGTTCCAGATAGGTGGTGTCGGGCAGGACCAGATCGGCATAGGCCACCATTTCCGAGGAATAGGCATCGGAATAGATGATGTTCGGAATGACGTAATTGCCGTCATCATCCTTGGCGGTCAGCATCTCCATCACGCCCTTGGTGTTCATGGACGAGTTCCACGACATGTTCGCCATGTACATGAACAGCGTGTCGATCTTGTAAGGATCACCGGCGGCGGCATTCGAGATCACCATATGCATCAGCCCGTGGGCCGACATCGGGTTTTCCCAGGTGAACGCCTTGTCGATGCGAATAGGGTTGTCGTCATCGTCCAGCAACAGATCGTCGGGACCGCGCGGAAAGCCCAGATGCGGCCCGTTCAGCGGGCGGCCCGGACGGCGGTCGCCATGCGGTGTCGGGTGCGCCTCGACCGGTTTGGGATAGGGCGGTTTGAACCGGAAACCGCCGGGAACCTCGACAGTGCCCAGCAGGATTTGCAGCACGTGCAGGGCGCGGCAAGTCTGGAACCCGTTGGCATGGGCCGACACCCCGCGCATCGAATGGAAGCTGACCGGGCGGCCGATCATCTTGCTGTGCGTTTCGCCGCGGAAATCGGTCCATTCGTGATCCAGCTCGATCGCCTCGTCAAAGGCGACGCGGGCGATTTCCGCCGCGATGGCGCGAATGCGGCTGGCCGGGATGCCACAGCGTTCGGCCACGGCCTCGGGCGCGTTGGCGTCGCTCAGGTATTTTTCCGCCATCAGGTGGAAGACCGGGCGGTGGGTGACGCCATCTTTTTCGTAGGTCGCCGACAGGTCAGGGCGCACGCCCGGCTTGTCAAAGGCGGTCAGCTCGCCGGTGGTGCGGTCGATGACCAACGGTTTGCCATCTGCGTCGCGCAGGAACAGTCCGTTCTCGGGGCCTTCTGCGGCATTCACCAGAACCGGCGCGTTGGTGTAACGGCTGAGGTAATCGAGGTCGATCTTGCCGGCCTTCATCAGCACGTGAATCAGCGACAGGATGAACAGCCCATCGGTGCCCGGCGTAATTCCGACCCAGTCATCAGCCACGGCGTTATAACCCGAGCGGATCGGGTTCACCCCGATCACTCGCGCGCCGCGTGCCTTGATCTTACCAAGGCCCATCTTGATCGGGTTGCTGTCATGATCCTCAGCCACGCCGAACAGCATGAACAGCTTGGTGTGATCCCAGTCGGGCTGACCGAATTCCCAGAACGCGCCACCCATCGTATAAATGCCGCCTGCCGCCATGTTGACCGAGCAGAACCCGCCATGGGCCGCATAGTTTGGGGTGCCGAAATTCTGCGCCCAGAAGCTGGTGAAGCTTTGGCTCTGGTCGCGACCGGTGAAGAAGGCCAGTTTCTGCGGCGCGGTCTCGTGCAGCTCGTTCAGCCAGCCAACGGCGGTGCTGATTGCTTCGTCCCATTCAATCTCACGAAACTCACCCGAGCCGCGGGGACCAACCCGGCGCAAGGGCTTGCGCAAACGCGACGGTGCGTTGACCTGCATGATCCCCGCCGAGCCCTTGGCGCACAGAACGCCCTTATTCACCGGATGGTCGCGGTTGCCTTCGATATAGGCAACCTTGCCGTCCTTCATGTGAACGTTGATGCCACAGCGACAGGCGCACATGTAACATGTGGTCTTGCGGACCTCGTCCGAGACTTTTGGGCTGGTATCTATCTGCGGTTGCTGGATGGTCATCTGGCGTCCTTCTGTCGGGGCGGATCAGGTCAGGAATGTTATTCCGGCAAGGATAATCCCTGCAATGAAAAGCGTTTCCACGACGATCAGGGCGATAGCAGCGCCGCCGACCGACAGGATTTGTTTCAGGTTGGTTTTCATGCCAACCGCTGCAATGGCGATCAGCAGTAACCACCGCGAAGTCTGGCTGAGCAGGTCTGTGATGAAGGGAGGGATCAGGCCGAAAGAGCTGGCAGCGGCAAGAACCAGAAAGCCCAGGACAAAGCCGGGCAGGATCGGGGGCCGTTTGCCGGTATCGTCCATTTCAGCGACGCCGCGAATGATCAGCGAGGCGACCAGAACCACAGGGGCCAGCATTGCCACACGGATGAGTTTCACCAGCGTTGCGGTATCCCCGGTCTGTTCCGAGATCGAGAAACCCGCGCCGACCACCTGTGCCACATCGTGGATCGTACCGCCCAGAAACACACCGCCTGCGACATCGTTCATGCCCAAGACGCGCACCAGGATCGGGTAGGCGATCATCGCTATAGTCGACAGAACAGTGACGCCCAGAACGGTAAAAATCAGCCGTTCCTCGGACCGTTCATCCTTGGGAAGTATGGCGCTGATGGCCATGGCGGCAGACGCCCCACAAATTGCGACAGAACCCGCGGTCAGAAAAGCAAAGCGCCATTTGTGGCCGAAAAACCGGGCAACCAGAAGGCCAAAGCCGATTGTCACCAGAACCCCACCCACGACCAGAGCGATCAGGTCCCAGCCCAGCCCCATCATCAGAGTCATCGAAACCCGAACACCCAACAGTGCCACGCCCAGACGCAGCAACGATTTTGCGGCGAAACCGATCCCGGGGACGGTTTTACCCTCTTCCCCCAGAAAGCTGAGCGCGATGCCCAAAAGCAGCGCCATCAGCATGGCTGGTGTCGCGTAGTGCTCGGATAGAAATTTGGCGGACACGGCAACGATGACGGCCACCAGAATGCCCGGGAACAGGGTCCGGGCCTTTTGGGTGGCTTCTGAACCGACAAGGTTTGAAATCCGGGTCATGGCCAGCATCTATCCGGCCGCCCTTCTTGAAGCCGCAGCACCATCTGCGGGCTTGCCGCCGAAGTTATGTCGGGTGAGGTTCAACACGTTTCGGGCTCGGCATCGGCGTGCTGGGCCTGAACGGCAGTCACGGCGATCATGTGCAGCACATCATCAGCTGAACAGCCGCGTGACAAGTCGTTTGCCGGTTTCGCCAGTCCTTGCAGAACCGGCCCGACGGCCTCGGCCCCGCCAATACGCTGTGCAATCTTGTAGCCAAGGTTCCCGGCATCGAGGTTTGGGAAGACAAACACATTGGCCTGCCCCTTCAACGGCGAGTCCTTGGCCTTTTTGCTGGCGACCTCGGGCACATAGGCGGCGTCGAACTGTAGCTCGCCGTCGATCAGCAGATGTGGGCTTGCAGCCTTGGCGATTTTTGTGGCCTCGACCACCTTGGAAACCTTGGGGTGGTTGGCGCTGCCGCTGGTGGAAAAGGACAGCATTGCAACGCGGGGCTCTTGGCCGGTCAGCGCGTGGTACGACGCGGCAGAGGCCTGCGCGATTTCGGCCAGTTCCCGTTCGTCGGGATCAACGACCAGACCGCAATCGGCGAAAATATGAGCACCCTGAACCGCGTGGTGGTCGCGGTCATAGATCATCAGGAAGAAGCTGGACACCATATGGGCGCTTGGCGCTTTGCCGATGATCTGCAACGCGGCGCGCACAGTGTCCGAGGTGGTTTCAACAGCACCGCCCACGGTTCCGTCGGCCAGCCCCAGATGGACCAGCATGGCGGCATAGTTCAGGCGGTTTTTGATCAGTTTCCGCGCATTTTCGGGCGTCATGCCCTTGTGCTTGCGCAGCTCATAGTAAGCGGTGGCGAACCGATCCGTGTGGGGGGATGTCACGGGGTCATGGATGGTAATCCCGTCCACATCCGATCCGCCTTTTTCCGCCAGCAAAGCGGTGATCTTGGCGTGATCTCCCACAAGAATGATATCGGCCGCATTCTCGGCACGCGCTTTCAGCGCACCTTCTACGACGCGTGGATCATCGCCCTCAGCAAGGGCGATGATCTTTTTGGAACTGGTGGCAGCCCCAAGAATTTGGCGTAGGGGCTTCACGTATTTATGCTCCGGCCTGGGACTTCATGTCCGCAGCGTCGATACCAGCGACCTCGACGGGCTTCTTCATCGCATCGCGGCGGAACGGGTCACCCAATTCCTGGTTGATCATAGCTTCGATCAGCGTAGTGATGCCGTTCTTCTGATCGATGATCGCCTGGTTCAGGGCCGCAGTCAGCTCGTCCTGTGTGCGCGCCTGAACGCCCTTCAGACCACAAGCCTGTGCGATGCCCGCATACGACACTTTGGTGTCCAGCTCGGTGCCGACAAAGTTGTCGTCGAACCACAGGGTCGAATTACGTTTTTCTGCACCCCACTGGTAGTTGCGGAAAACGATCTGCGTCACGGCCGGCCATTCGTCACGACCAATCGCCGTCAGCTCGTTCACTGCGATACCGAATGCGCCGTCACCCGAGAAGCCGACAACCGGAACATCGGGGCAGCCAATCTTGGCGCCGATAACCGCTGGCAGGCCATAGCCGCAGGGACCGAACAGACCCGGGGCCAGATACTTGCGGCCTTCTTCGAACGACGGGTAGGCGTTGCCGATGGCGCAGTTGTTGCCGATATCGGACGAGATGATTGCCTCTGTGGGCAGTGCCGCCTGAATCGCGCGCCATGCCATGCGTGGGCTCATCCAGTCAGGCTTAGCGGCACGGGCACGCTCGTTCCAGGTGGTGCCCGGATCGTCGTTTTCGTGCGTCAGCGAGCTCAGTTCCTGCGCCCATGCCGATTTGGTCGTAGCAATAGTGTTTTTGCGATCTTCGCGACCTGCGTCACCAGCATGGTCACCCAGACGGGCCAGCAGACCTTCGGCAACTTTCTTGGCGTCGCCGACGATGCCGACAGTGACGTCTTTGGTCAGACCAATCCGATCCGGGTTCAGGTCTACCTGGATGATCTTCGCATCTGTAGGCCAGTAGTTGATGCCATAGCCGGGCAGGGTCGAGAACGGGTTAAGACGTGTACCCAAAGCCAGAACCACGTCAGCCTTGCTGATCAACTCCATCCCGGCTTTCGAGCCGTTATAGCCCAGCGGGCCGGCAAACAGGGGGTGCGAACCAGGGAACGCGTCATTGTGCTGATAACCAACGCAAACCGGTGCGGTCAGACGCTCGGCCAATTCGGCCGAGGCCGGAATTGCATCTGCCAGAACAACACCGGCACCGTTCAGGATAACCGGGAATTTGGCTTCCGACAGAATGTCCGCTGCTTCCTGAAGCGCCTCGTCACCGCCTGCGGTGCGGGCGAATTCGACGATCTTCGGCAGCTCGATGTCGACAACCTGGGTCCACATATCGCGCGGGATGTTCATCTGCGCCGGTGCCGACGCACGTTTGGCCTGCAGGATTACCCGGTTCAGAACTTCGGCAACACGCGACGGGTCACGCAGTTCTTCCTGATAAGCCACGCAGTCCGAGAACATGCGCATTTGCTCCATCTCCTGGAAACCGCCCTGACCGATGGTCTTGTTTGCGGCCTGTGGTGTGATCAGCAGAACTGGCGTGTGGTTCCAGTATGCGGTTTTCACTGCCGTTACAAAGTTGGTGATGCCAGGGCCGTTCTGCGCGATCATCATCGACATCTTGCCGGTCGCGCGGGTGTAACCGTCGGCCATCATGCCGCCCGACCCTTCGTGGGCGCAGTCCCAGAACGAAATTCCAGCCTTCGGGAAAATATCCGAGATCGGCATCATCGCCGAGCCAATGATACCGAACGCATGTTCGATACCGTGCATTTGCAGGACCTTAACAAAAGCCTCTTCAGTCGTCATTTTCATGTGTGTGATCTCCGCGCATGTGTGGAATGGCCGGGCACGGCGCCCCGCCTTTGCATACGGTTTTGGCCTATGGGGCAGGGCTGCGTTAGGGCCAGATGGATTTGCGGAATAGGTCCAGCGTACCGCTAACAGGCACAAATGGCTTCAGCGATCAGTTTCACGCCGGGTTCAATACGGTCCTGCCGGATCGAGGAATAGCCGATGCGATAGAAGTTCTTCGGCTGATCCGGCCCCGAAAAAAAAGGTGCACCGGGTTCGATATGGACGCTTTGACCCTGCAATGTGCGGGCCAGTTGGGCGGTGTCGACATGGTCCGGGGCTGACATCCACAGGGATGACCCACCCATGATGCCACGCCCGGCGACGGTCAACCCGTGTTCGTCAATTGCTTTGTCCAGCGTTGCGCGCCTGTTCGCCAGCGCTTTTGACATGCGCCGAATCTGCGCGTCGTAATGGCCCAGCGACAGAAAATAGGCGGCGGTACGCTGGATATGCCCCGGCGGGTGGCGCAATACCAATGAGCGTAGTGCCCGCGCCTCGCGGATGAATGGTTCCGAGCCGACCATGTATCCAAGGCGCAATCCCGGAAACAAAGATTTTGAAAAGCTGCCGACATAGATCACACGACCATCGCGGTCCATCGACTTCAAGGCCGGTGAGGGCGCGCCCAGAAAGGCCATTTCGAATTCATAGTCGTCCTCGACCACCATCGCATCCAAATCACGCGCGCGTTCAAGCAGTTTGTGCCTGCGGTCGACGGGCATGGTTGCCGTGGTCGGGCTTTGGTGACTGGGCGTGGTGAAGATGACATCCGTTGCATCAGGCAGCGCATCGGGGGGCAACCCGTCGCGGTCGACGGGTATCGGAGTCACGTCGCAATCCCAATGCTCTAGCAGGCTGCGCAAGGAATAGTAGCAGGGGTTTTCGATCACCGCAGTGCGATTGTGAGTCAGTAAAATACGAGAGGCAAGCCACAGCGCGTTCTGCGCGCCCATGGTGATCAGGATCTCTTCGGGACGGGCGGCTATGCCACGCCGGGGCAAGGTGTGGCGGGCGATGAATTCGATCAGCAGCGGATCATCCTGATCCACGTAATCAGTGGTGAGGGATTCGAAATCCTTGTGGCCCAGTGCGCGCACGGCGCAGAGGCGCCAATTGGCATGGTCAAAAAGGTTGCGATCGGCCTGTCCGTAGATGAACGGATAGCGGTAATTGCGCCAGTCACGGGGTTTGGACAGCATATCGCCGCCCGAAAATTTACGAGCCAGCGCTGCGTCCCAATCGACATTTTCCGTACCGCGCTGAAGGGGCATATATTTTGGCGGCACCGGTGCGTTTTGCGAAACGAAATAGCCCGAACGCCCTTTTGCCGTCAGATAATCATTGGCCAGCAGCTCGGTATAGGCCAGCGTCACAGTGATCCGGCTGACGCCCAGATGGGCGGCCAGTTTGCGCGATGAGGGCAGCTTTTCCCCCACATGAAATCTGCCGGATAGAATGCCCTCGGCAATCATCTGTTGGATTTGCGCCTGCAGCGTGCCTTGCCCGTTCAGCTCAAGAAAGAATGTATCGACCGATATTGCCATGAGGTCTTATAGGGTGGACCTAAAAGATGAGCAATCTGGACTTATGGCTTTTTCAAAGAATTCTGCGTCGCCATGGTTGACCGGGTGGTTCGATTAATCTAAATAACTAGAAATCTAGTTTAATGGAGAATCGAATATGTGGGAAACTGCTGCAGCAGGATTTTCGGCCATGGGGTCCGAGGCCCGGCTGAAGGTTCTGAGAACTTTAGTCCGCGCCGGGCAGGCGGGGCTGACGGTTGGTGAAATTCAGGAACGGACGGGAATCGCCCCGTCAACGCTGGCCCATCACCTTCGGTTTCTGGCCGCGGGTGGAGTGGTTGAACAAGAGAAAGTCGGCCGCAGCACGATCAACCGTGCCTGCTATGACGAATTGAGAAACCTGGCGCAATTCATTCTTGCCGAATGCTGCGCTGACGAAGTGGGAAAGGCCGCGAACGATGGCTGAACTTACGCAAAATCCCAAAGTGTCAGTTAAGGCGGTTGACCTGATCAAAACCCCATGGGCACTGATCGTGGCGATCCTTGCCGCCGTGGCCGTGCTGGATCCCGGCAACTGGAGTGAGGTCGTGATTTTTGCTGGCAAGGCGCTGCTCCACACCGGTCAGTACATTCTGTTTGCCGTGCTATTGCTGTCCTACCTCAAGGCAACCGGAGCCGAGGTCATGGTGGCCCGCGCCTTTGAAGGGCGCGAGACGCGGATGATCTTCCTTGCTGCGGTGTTTGGTGGATTGGCTCCATTCTGTTCGTGCGAGGTCATCCCCTTCATCGCTGGATTGCTGTCGCTAGGTGCGCCATTGTCTGCCGTGATGGCATTCTGGCTCAGCTCTCCGTTGATCGACCCGCCGACCTTGTTGATCACCGCAGGCGCATTGGGGTGGCCGTTTGCTATTGGAAAGGCGGTTGCGGCGGTGGCGCTGGGTCTGTTCGGAGGCTTCGTTGTGCGTGGTCTGATGCGCTCGGGCGCTTTTGCCCAACCGCTGCGCGACTACAAACCGGCCGGATGCGGCAGCTGCGGTTCTAAGCAGGACGACAAACCGGTTTGGCGGTTTTGGCAGGAAGCTGAACGTCGTCAACGGTTCCGGTCGGAATTCGTTCACAACGCGCTGTTCCTGCTGAAATGGCTGGCACTGGCCTATGTGCTTGAGGCGCTGTTGGTCAGTTATGTCCCCGCCGATCTGATCGCCCGTGTGGTTGGCGGCGAAGGCATCCTACCCATCGTGATCGCGGCGCTGGTCGGGATGCCGGCCTATCTGAACTCCTACGTCGCGCCGCCACTGTTGGCAGGGCTGACGGAACAGGGGATGAGCGCAGGTGCCGCCATGTCGTTCATGATCGCGGGTGCGGTCAGCTCGATCCCGGCGATGGCTGCCGTGTGGTCGCTGGTCAAACCGCGGGTCTTCGCCACCTATCTGGGGCTTGGGATTACCGGAGCAATCATTGCCGGTATCCTGTTTCAGATGATCTGAAGGAAAAACCGCCCGGAGATACCTCCGGGCGGTTTTGCTTATTGGTTGGCCTCGCAGAGGCTCGGCTGTTTGAAGCGATACCGTGCCTCTCCGCTGATTACATAGATGCGTTTTTCTACGCAGGCTGTGGCGCCAACAGTCCGAGCGATATGCTCTTTGGGTTCGTTAATCGATGTGGCTGAGCCATCGGGTAGCTGAACTGAGGCAATGACGCCGTATTTCAGATCCCCATTCACCGGAGTTGCTGACAGAACCGAGACGGTCAGGTACGAGTCATGTTCGTGGGTGCCGTCGTCATTGACCACCAGTAGCGTCGCGGCAATCGTGATGATGCCGACGATTGCCACAACCAGCAAACCCCATGTCTTCAGAAAGCCATAGATTGAGACGGCACGATGCGGGCCAAAGATTTTGGACAGGATAGTGAGCATGAATTCCCTGCGGGAAAAAAGCCCCGGCTCGTCAAAACCGAGGCCATCTGTGCCTTAGGGGCGTAGATCGTCTTCGTCTTCGTCCTCAGCCCCGCCTTTGGGCAGGTTGAAGAAGCTGTCGGCGTCGAGGATCGGCTCTTCGTCTTTCTCTTCCACTGGGTCGTCGGACAGTGAGAAGGTTTCCAGACCCTCGATGGCGGTCGGGATTTTCGGCGCGGCGTCCATTTCCAACGATTGCTCGGTCGAGACCAGCTTGCGACGTTCGTCATCGCTCATGACGCCACCTTCGGCGGCTTTCTTGGCTGCGGCTTTCTGAACAATCGCGTCCAGCTCGGACTGTTTGCACAGGCCCAACGCAACCGGGTCGATCGGCTGCATGTTGGAGATGTTCCAGTGGGTGCGCTCGCGGATCGACTGGATGGTCGGTTTGGTTGTACCCACCAGCTTGGCAATCTGACCGTCGCTGAGTTCTGGGTGGAACTTGACCAGCCACAGGATCGAGTTCGGACGGTCCTGCCGTTTGGACAGCGGGGTATAACGCGGACCACGGCGCTTTTCCTCGCCAGCGGCAGCAGCGTTGAACTTGAGCTTCAGCTTGTGCAGCGGGTTATTCTGCGCCGAGTCGATCTCGTCCTGGGTCAGCTGGTTGTTGGCGATCGGGTCGAACCCTTTGACGCCAGTGGCCACATCGCCATCGGCGATGCCCTGCACCTCAAGTTCGTGCATGCCCACGAAATCCGCGATCTGCTTGAAGCTGATCGTGGTGTTGTCCACCAGCCATACGGCTGTTGCCTTGGCCATAAGCGGTTTTGCCATCAGCCCGTCTCCTATAAATACATCTGTCCCGTCGCCGGAATTCGGCGGCCCCTTGTTCTTGGGGCAGGTTTCCGTTGTCGGGGAACTTGGGGCCTATATAGTCGCGGCAAGGCAAGAAGGGAAGAGGCGAATGCGCTGGGTGATTTTGTGGGTTTTTAGCGCGGTCGCGGCATTGGCGGACGGAGAGAAAGCCGGTGAATTCGACTATTACGTCCTGTCGCTGAGCTGGTCGCCCAACTGGTGCGCCCGCGAAGGTGATGCGCGTGGGTCAGATCAATGCGATACGCGCCATGATCACGGTTGGATATTGCACGGGCTGTGGCCTCAGTTCCATCAGGGCTGGCCTGCATATTGCCGTACGTCCGAGGCGCCGCCGACGCGTCGCATGACTCGGGAAATGACGGATATTCAGGGCAGTTCGGGGCTGGCTTGGCATCAGTGGAAAAAGCACGGCACCTGCTCGGGCCTGAGCGCCCCGGACTATTTCGCGCTGTCACGGCAGTCCTATGATGGCGTTCAACGCCCCGAGGTGTTCCGTCAGTTGGACACTCCTGTCAAACTGCCTGCGTCGGTGGTAGAAGAGGCGTTCCTGAAAGCGAACCCTGCGTTGCAGCCAGACATGATCACCATCACCTGCAAGCAGGGTTACATCGAAGAGGTGCGCCTGTGCCTGTCCCGCGCCCTTGACCCGGTGCCTTGTGGCCGCGACGTGATCCGCGATTGCACGGCCAAAAACGCGCAGTTCGATCCGATTCGTTAAAGTTTCCGGTTCTGGCAATCGCGGGCATAGTCCAGCGCTTTGGCGGTGCCTTTGAGATCAATCGCCATCACCACCTCACCGGCCGGGTTATAGACGGTCATAGTTTTGTTCTGCGCGATGGCGTTGACGAAACTGCGGTCGGTGAAGAACACCGTCGCGCCTGGTACGTCACGCTGATTGAAGCCAATGGCGTTGGCGTCAAAGCTCTCGCCGTCCAGCTCGAACCGGATCGGATAGCTTTTACCCTGCTCGATATCGCCCCAGGCCTTGTTGTAGACGGCGAAATACCCGCGATTGTCGAGCGCGTCATAGCCGATACGCACCACCGAGAGGTCCTGATAGATCGTCTGGATCAGGCACCCATTGCCAAGCGCGGGGTCCATCATGATGTTCCAGCCCTCAACAAAGCCCTTGTCGATCAGTTCCTGCGACCAAGCGGCGGCAGCGGTGAAGGCGGCGAAGGTGAGGGCGAGAAGGCGGGTCATTGTGTCGTTTCCTGAAAATAGCAGTTTGTTCATCCGGCAAGCTTTACCGAGCTTCCAAAGTTTGTAAAAAAACACTTTCGCAGACTGTAACTTAGGTTCTGGATGATGGCTGCAGTTTTCTACCTTCTTCGACCCTCGTATACGCCATAGAAAAGATGGAGGCAGTAAGGGCAGTGTTGAATATTCCTAGAAACCCAGCCACCGTGTGGTACGTGGCATTTGAAAATGTGATCCCTGCGAACGTTTCTGGAACAGTTGAGTCAAGGCCATTTTGAGTCATCGTAAAGGCAACGCCCACAAAAACCAAAGTAAAAACCGTGGGGCCAGTTATAAGCCTCCAAAGAATAAACCAGAAGCTTCTCCGCGCTCGCTTCAAAGCAGGGCGAACACCCGTTGAAGCCTGGATCGCTGCAGCCGGTATCATTGTTCCGATTGCGGCGAGTAACAGGCCAAACAACGGAAGTGAAACGAGCATGGCGAACCCCAGTGCAGCGTCTCCAGAAAGCGCCTCAGCTGGCAGTTTGGCTTTGATAATGAAAAAGGTGCTAACCATCGCCAAAAGCAAGATGAAAATCGGAAGAATAAATGCGACCCAGAAGCTCCAATTCGGAGAAGGGGTTTGGCTCGAAATTTTGAACACCGAAGTGGTGGCTCCGGTGAGCAGTGTGTAATGAAATGCGAACGCTAAGTAGCCATATACCATTAGTGTTGGCACAAGAGATCGACCAATACTTCCTTGTCCCCAGATATCCAGTAAAAACAAGAGCGCTGATGCAAACAATACCGGCAGCCAATAAATACGAAATACGTGAAATGCGAGTTTGTACAATAATAGTGCCTTGGTTTTCGGTGGTTTTAAGTCGGATCGGGGTTAATTGAATGGAATGAAAGAGTAAAGGTTTACAATTCCTTCCGCGCCCGCAACGCTGCCGTAATCGTCCCGTCGTCCAGATAATCCAGCTCTCCACCAATCGGCACGCCCTGCGCCAGTGAGGTCAGGCGGACGTGCCCCTCCAACTGATCGGCGATGTAATGGGCGGTGGTCTGGCCGTCGACGGTGGCGTTCAGGGCGAGGATGATCTCGGTGATCCCTTCGGCTGTCACGCGGTCTTTGAGGCGGGGGATGCGCAATTCATCCGGCCCGACCCCGTCCAGCGCCGACAATGTGCCGCCCAAAACGTGATAGCGGCCTTTGAACACGCCCGCGCGCTCCATTGCCCACAGGTCGGCGACGTCTTCGACCACGCACAGCTCTCCGGTCGCACGGTCCTCGTTGTCGCAGATGTCACAGATATCGGTGGTGCCCACATTGCCGCAGTTCAGGCATTCGCGGGCGGTAACGGCAACCTGCTGCATGGTGTCCGATAGGGGCGTCAGCAGCAGGGCGCGTTTGCGGATCAGGTGCAGCACGGCGCGGCGGGCCGAGCGAGGGCCGAGGCCGGGCAGCTTGGCCATCAGGTCGATTAGGTTGTCGATATCGCTGTTCGAACTCACCGGGCGCGTTCCTGCATATGGGCCGAGCAGGGGCGCCCGGCCGATGATCCGTCAGGAGGGTGTATCAGAATGGCAGCTTGATGTCTGCGGGCAGGCCCATGCTTTCGGTCAGCTTTCCCATTTCGGCCTGTGCGCGTTCAGTCGCTTTGGTCTGAGCGTCCTTGATGGCGGCCAGGATCAAGTCCTCGACCACTTCCTTGTCGTCACCGTTGAAGATCGACGGGTCGATGTCCAGACCTTTCAGCTCACCTTTCGCGGTAGCGGTGGCCTTAACCAGCCCGGCACCAGATTCGCCGACAACCATCATGTTGTTCAGCTCTTCTTGCATATCCGTCATCTTGGCCTGCAAGTCCTGCGCGGATTTCATCATCTTGGCCATGTCGCCCAGACCGCCGAGTCCTTTGAGCATCGGTATTCTCCTATGTATCACTTTGTCGCCTAAATACGGGTGGTACAGGCGAGGTACAAGTGGCGAGGGTCCTTCCGCCCGTCATCAAGATCCTTGACAAGACCTTTCCTTCCGTTGGGTCCAAGCCCGCTCAGGAGTGTCGGCGTCAGCCGATGGCCCCGTGGCAGGCGCGGGAGTGTTTCGGTTTGTAGTCGGATGTAGCTCAGCCCTCCTCGAACGGGTCCCATTCGTCTTCGACTTCGGGCAGGGCTTCGGTTTCGATCTTGGCCGCACGCTGTTCTGGCGTTTCGATACTTTTGATCCGCGCCTTGGGGAACTGGGCCAGAACGGCCTGCACCAGCGGATGTTCCCTGGCTTCGGCCTTCAGCGCTTCCTCAACCGCGTTTTCCTTTTCATAGATCGTTTCGCCACCGCCTTCGTTAACGACTGTCACGGCCCAGCGGTTGCCGGTCCATCGCTGTAGCGCAGTTCCCAGACGTTGTGGCAACTGCGCTGAGGCACGCTCGGTCGGCTGAAATTCGATGCGTCCGGGCTGGTAGGCCACCAGCCGCAAGGAACGTTTGACCTCGTCCAGCAATACGCCATCGCGGTTTGCACGGATCAGTTCGACCACGTGGTCAAAGGTCGGATAACGTGCCAGCGCAGCCTGTACGTCTTGTGCCAAAGCTGCGCTGGGTCCACCGCCTCCGCTATGGGCCGGCGCTGCGTAAGAAGTGGCCACTGGTGCCTGCGTCTGAACTGCGGCATGCGAGGGCGCCGGAATTCCGCCTCCGGGTCCGCCAATTGGCGGACCCGGAGGCGTGTCCTGCAATCGTTTGATCAGCTCTTCCGGGCTGGGCAGGTCGGCCACGTGGGTCAGGCGGATCACCGCCATCTCGGCTGCCATCATGGCATTCGGGGCCGCCGAGACCTCTTCGAGTGCCTTTAGCAGCATCTGCCACATTCGCGTCAGGACACGCATCGGCAACGCCTCGGCCAACTGTTGACCGCGCGACCGTTCGTCCGGTGAAACGGTGGGGTCGTCGGCTGCATCGGGCGTGATTTTAACAACGGATACCCAATGGGTGATCTCGGCCAGGTCGCGCAGCACAGCCAATGGGTCGGCGCCTTCGGCATATTGCCCGCCCAACTCGGTCAGTGCGCCCGCTGCGTCACCGCGCAGGATCATGTCCATCAGATCCAGCACCCGTCCGCGATCAGCCAGGCCCAGCATTGCTCGCACCTGATCAGCGCTGGTTTCGCCTGCTCCGTGGCTGATCGCCTGATCCAGCAGCGAGGTCGCGTCCCGGGCCGAGCCTTCGGCCGCGCGGGTGATCAGCGCCAGCGCGTCATCGGCGATCTGAGCATTCTCGGCTAACGCAATCTTGTTGAGCAGGCCGATCATGTCCTCGGGTTCGATCCGACGCAGGTCGAACCGTTGACAGCGCGACAGCACCGTGACCGGCACTTTGCGAATCTCGGTGGTGGCAAAGATGAACTTCACATGCTCGGGCGGTTCCTCAAGCGTCTTGAGCAGCGCGTTGAACGCACTGGTCGACAGCATGTGGACCTCGTCGATGATGTAGATCTTGTAGCGCGCGCTGGCGGCACGATAGCGGACGCTGTCGATGATCTCGCGGATATCGTTGACGCCGGTCCGACTGGCGGCATCCATCTCCATCACGTCGACATGGCGGCCTTCCATAATGGCCACGCAATGTTCGCACTGGCCGCAGGGCTCAGTCGTTGGCTTGCCTTCACCATCCGGACCGATGCAGTTCATGCCCTTGGCGATGATCCGCGCCGTGGTGGTTTTCCCGGTGCCGCGGATGCCGGTCATGATGAAAGCCTGCGCGATCCGGTCGGCTTCGAACGCGTTTTTCAGCGTGCGCACCATCGCGTCCTGACCCACAAGGTCGGCAAAGGTTTCCGGGCGATATTTTCGGGCGAGAACCTGATAGGCGGGGCTGGGCGTGTCGTTCATGTCTGCTCTGTCGGATTCGGGTTCCGATGCAGCGTAGAGACCCCCGCCGCCCGCGTCCACAGCAGGCTTGAGTGAATTTCGGTTTGCAGGGCAGATTGCGCGTTTTACAAGCGATGCCCAAGGAGGACGCGGCATGGTTCAGTTTGCAATTTACGCTTTGCCCGTAGGAAACGGCACTGTTGCCCTGTCGCCGCTGCCGGGACGAAGTGGTGGGTACGTGCGCGATTTGGGTATCATTCGCGATTGGCAGCCGGATCTTGTGATCTCGATGACCACCGGGGTTGAAATTCTGCAAGAGGGCGCTGGCGGTTTGGGCGATGACCTGCGCGCGCACAATATCGAATGGGCGCATTTACCAGTCGCGGATTTTGGAGCGCCGTCCCCTGCGACCGACGTCGCGTGGATTAAGGTCAGCGCAACGGCCACGCGTATCTTGTCTCGTGCGGGGCGGGTGCTGGTGCATTGCAGGGGCGGCTGTGGCCGGTCCGGGATGATTGTTTTGCGCCTAATGGTCGAGAATGGCGAATTACCAGAGACGGCGTTGAGCCGATTGCGTGCGGTACGGCCCTGTGCTGTCGAAACCGAGGGCCAGATGGATTGGGCCACCTTCCCTCAGTCGAGCAGCTAGATCAGAGCGCCACTTGCTGCTGTGGCTGTGCCACTGCGATGGGTTGAAGCTTAGTGACCTCAAGCATCGCGCAGGGCAGAGTGGTTAGTATGCCTGCCGGGCGAATGATCACGTCAGGTCCAAACATCATATCCGCATAATCGTCCAGCGACTCGAGTGACGTTTCATCGCCGGTGCCGCAAAAGACCCGGATCAGGTCTTTCTGCGCGCGAAACCGTGCTCTGCAGCCTTGCGCGCAATAGGCCAGCTCACTGTTCCCGTCGAATTCAAAATCAGGCGTTGTCGCAGGAACGGCGGCATCCATCGCCTGTACGATGGCGCGCGCCATCTGCGCCAGAGCGGGGCAGGTTTTGCCGGTTTTCTGACACACAGTTGCGGTAAATTGGTGCGTCTTTGTCTTCCAGATCATTTTGCGCCCTCCGCGCGTGGGACGAGGGGCATGGATCAGGTGTGACAGCGTGCTGACGACCTGCCCGGACACCCCGCCCGAGTTTCGGTTTTGGTTTGATGGCAGGTCTCCTGACTTGCGGGTCGTTGCTTTGCCGACCTTCCCAGCCTTGCGGCCAGTGGCGTTTCGGCATTGCTCACCGCTTACAGTTGCGGGGGCAGTCGCGGCCTTGGTCCGTTCCGGTTTCCCGAGAAGGACCGCACCGTGTTCCCTTTTCATCCCGCCCCGGAACCGGGGACGAGAACCATCACCCAATCGCTAGCGGGTCGAGGTGACCTGAGTCAAGCGGCCTTTTGACCGGGAAAGTGGACGCATGGTCATGCTAAAACGGGATTGACTTAGGGCAGCAAACAAGGCCGTTTGAGTGGTGAACTGATCAGTTCAGATTGAGGGCGCCATGCTGGACACCGCACAAGCCGTTCTGACCGAGGATATTCGGTTTCCTTCCGGTCCGCATCAACTGTCGGCCCGGCTGTATCTGCCGGTGACCGAGCCTCAGGCCGCGGTGGTGCTCCACAGCGCTACCGGAGTACCGCGCGACTATTACCAGCATTTTGCGCGCTGGCTGGCTGCAGAGCGCGGCATGGCCTGTCTGACTTATGATTACCGCGATTTTGGTCACTCTCTGAAGGGACCATTGCAAGCGGCGCGGGCCACGATGGCGGATTGGGCCTTGATCGACATGCCTGCGGCCCGGGCCGAGATGCGGCGGCGATATCCCGACGCGCAACAGTGGAGCATCGGCCATTCCGTCGGCGGTATGCTGGGGCCGATTCAACCGGATATTGATCAGATCGACCGCATGATCTGCGTCTGTGCCGGGCCGGTGACCGTGTCGGACCATCCCTGGCCCTATCGGGCGCTGGCTTTGCTATTCTGGTACGGGCATGCGCCTCTGGCCGTGAAGGCATTGGGTTATCTGCCGGGCAAGGCGCTGGGATTCGGGGCGGACCTGCCGGCCAGCGTCTATTGGCAGTGGCGTCGCTGGTGCACCGCGCCGCGCAACTACCTGCCCGAAATCGGCGTGACCTTGCCCGAGGCCCGCTGGGCACAGTCAGAGACACCCGTGGATCTGTTCAGCTTTGAGGATGACGATCTGGTGCCGTCGAATGCGGTTTGGCGGCTGGCCGATCTGTATGGGCCCAACGCGCACCGTCATTTGCTCTCTCCGGGCGAGTTCGGCCTGTCCAAGGTTGGCCATATCGGTGCTTTCGCCCGGCGCAGCGCGGCGGTCTGGCCGCGGTTGATTGCTTAGACCTTTTCGCCTGCGCGCAACATTTCAATATGGGGAAGTTAAAGTGAGAGGTTGGACATCGACCCAAGCGGGGCTCGTTGTGGCTGCTTCCTTCCGGACCTGACCAGGTTGGCGAGGCGCTCGCCCGCGCCAACCTCTCAGGGCTTGATATAGGCAACAGGCGCAGGAAACACAACCCGTCAGAGCGTCAAACGGATCAGCAAAAACCCCTCATCATCTTCTCCGACCACGTAAGGATCATATTTCTTAAGCTCGGCAATGCAGGTCCGCGCTTTGGGACCGGTCCGCAGGAGTGTTGTCGCGCCCGGTATCGGCGCAAATTCAAAGGGATAAGGCATTTGATGCAAAGGGTCTTGTGGTAATACGCCGGACAGATAGTCCCGCAGGACACGCTGGAAGGGTAGAATAGGCAGTGCGATGGGTTTGACCCGGTCCACAAAGGGAAAGTGGCCCCCGCCATTGGCGCGGTAATTGTTCAACGCAACGACGAATTGTTGATCGGCAGCTATGGGGTGTCCGTCAAAGCAGATGTTCCAAATGCGTCGATATGCGGGGTCAATCAGGCGACCGCTGGCATCGAAACGCGATGGCTGTGAGAGGTCGATTTGATAAGTAATCCCCTGAATAATATCGAAATTATGCCCTGCCCGACTGGAATCAATCAAAGTGGTCTCTTGCCCCGGCATGATCTGATTAAACACGGCCGCAGACATTTCCAGCCAGTCGCTAATCTCCTCTCTGGCCACGACCACTGCCCGTAGCTCATTGGGAAACGCATACACATCGTTGACATGGCGCAGGCATATCTGACCGGGCAGGACATCGGTGAAAAACCTTGGACCGGCCCGCCCTCCGAACTTTGAGGGCGCGGTTGCGGATAGAACTGGCAAAGCCGCGAAGGGCGTGTCCTGCAGAAAGGGTCGTAGCGCGGCAGCTTGGGCCGCTGCGGTCAGAACAAGCCCCCGATCAGGGGCGCAAAAGCTGAAATAGCTATGCAGATGTTGATCGGTTTGACCGACCGGCTGCGCCGTACGGCGCCGGATTTCCAAATGCCCTTTGGCGAACAACTTCACCAAATCCGGATCTTCCGCGACAGGTTCTGAAGACATTCCGGATTTTGACGGGCATACCGGCCGCAGGCTGGTGCGATGATCCTGCACCGTCCAGCCACCGTTTTCCGTTCTGTTGATGGCTAGGTCGATCACCCCAAGAGAGGATCCAAAGGCACCGGGCATGACCACTGGTTTGCCATGAACCAGCCCTCGGCTTGCATCGACATGTTCAACGCCGTCATGGGCGTTGCCGGGCAGTGTTAGATGAGAATGCCCGGCAATCAAGGCATCAATGCCCTCGATCCCGGCCAAAGGGATAATCGCATTTTCCAAATCCGGTTGTGGTTCGGTTGGCCCTAGTCCCGTGTGTCCCAACGCAAGCACCAGGTCGCAGCCAAGCGCTCTTAGATCCGTCACCTTTTGCGCGGCGCATGTCAGGATATCACCCATGACAACCTTGCCATGCAGTCGGTGACCCTCCCATTTAGCCGTCTGCGGCGGCAGGACTGAAAAAACGCCGATTTTCAGCGCAACCTGCTGTTCACCGTAACAAGCTGCTCGTGTAAAGACTGCATGATCTTGCCAGGAGGGTTCGGCGTCTTGACGATGGGCATTGCTGCAGATCACTGGGCAGGCTGCATCTGCAATTGTGCGATCCAACGTCTCCAGACCAAGGCCGAAATCGTGGTTGCCTAGCCCAATGGCGTCATAGCCCAGCTCTGCAAAAGCCCGCATCAAGATATGCGGTGCGTTCTCCGGCTCGACTGCCCATTCCCCCAGAGGCGTGCCCTGCAGCGAATCTCCGTTGTCGCACAGCAGCACTAGAGCACCCTGCGCGTCAGCCTCGGATCGGGCCGCGCGGATCAGGTTGGCAGTCCGCGTAAAGCCGATCGAGGGGTCGGAGGTGTCTGAATAATAATCGAAGCCACAAAGATTCATGTGCAGATCGGATGTTGCCAGAATCCGTATCTTCAGTGACGCGCGGGACGAAGGTGAGGGGTGTGTCAAAATTCTACTTCTGGCGGTTATATGTTAATCATTTTCCCCAAAAAGTATAATATATGCAACTTGTATGGTGTACTTGTGATCAATTGGTGGCCTCAGGTTTTCGGGCGGTAGGAATTGCCATTGCAACAAAGGGGCAGCCGTGGCAGCCCTGTGCCGACGACCCAGGGGATTTGCTATGAAACACGCGGAACTTGTGACTTTTGGCAGCTCGGGGTTGGATCGCGCGGCGCATATTCGAAGTGATTCCAACCAATTGACGCAGGCGCGGGCCCACCCACTGGCCTCTTGCCTGCTGCTATGGCGCGGCAAGCCGCTGGTTCAAGGGGAAGCGTTGGACCGGCTTGGACTAATTCCCATGACGCATCGACTGGTGGAAAACGGCCCTGGCAGCAGTATTGAAGAGCCGGTGTTTCTGGGCCTTTCGGATGGAGATCCGGTCTTTGCGCTGGATATCTCGGACTGGTCCCCTGACGGGTTGGACCTGTCGCAGGTTGGCGCCTTTGTCGATCCGTCAGAACAACAGCACCCGGACCTGCCCCAGGGCCATGTCTTTGCCGAGTTGCGCCGGATCATGACCCGCCTGTCTGCTCGTGACGCAGAGCTGGCGGCGGCGGCCAAAGCAGTTATCGGCTGGCACGAATCGCATCGATTCTGCGCTCGCTGTGGGGCGCCCAGCCAAGTCTCGCAGGCTGGGTGGCAGCGCAGTTGCCCTGAATGCAGCGGGCAACATTTCCCGCGCACCGATCCTGTGGTCATCATGCTGATCACACATGGGGATTCGGTTCTGATGGGGCGGTCTCCGGGCTGGCCCGAGGGGATGTATTCGCTGTTGGCCGGTTTTGTGGAGCCCGGAGAAACGCTTGAGGCTGCGGTTCGGCGCGAGGTGATGGAAGAGGCGGGCGTGCCCGTTGGCCCGGTCCGTTACCTGTCCAGTCAGCCCTGGCCGTTCCCGGCCTCGCTGATGTTTGGTTGCGCGGGTGAGGCGCTGTCGCGCGAGATCACCATTGACCCGGTGGAAATCGAAGACGCGATGTGGGTCAGCAAGCCTGAGATGATGCAAGCCTTCGCCGGTGAACACCCGGTTCTGCTGCCTGCCCGCAAGGGGGCCATTGCGCATTTTCTGTTGCAAAACTGGCTTGCGGATACGCTGGACTGACAAAATAATAAGCCGACAGACAAAGAGACCCACGAACCACGATGCAGTTTACAGCACGCGAAGATATCGAAGCCCCGATCAACGCGGTTTTCGAAATGGTCGCTGATTTTGAGCGGTTCGAACGCATGGCGATGCGCCGTGGGATCGAAGTGCGGCGCATGTCGGGCCATATGGGCGTTGTGCCCGGCACGCAGTGGGAAACTGAGTTCAATCTGCGCGGCAAGCCCCGCCATGTTGCGATTGAGATGGCAGAGTGTGACCCACCGGCCATGATGCGGTTTCAGGCCGCAAGCAAGGGCATGAACGGGATAACAACTGTTGAATTTCTGGCCCTTTCGCAGCGCCGTACCCGCCTGAGCGTTGAGATGTCGCTGGCCGCGAAATCTCTGCCAGCGCGCCTGTTGCTTCAGTCACTGAGGCTGGGTCAGTCGCGGTTCCGCCGGCAATTTCAACTGCGGCTCAGTGAGTTCGCCCGAGAGATGGAAGAGCGTCATCGGCATGGTTCCTGACCTGAGGCGACGATGGACAAGCTGACCATTCGACCGGTCGATCTGGACGATGTCCTGGGCATTTCTGACGTGTTGCAGGAAATTCCGGCTGCCGGAAAACGCACCAGACCGAGCGATCCGGAATTTGTAGCCACTCATTATGTTGGGCACCCGGATCAGCTGACATGTGTTGTGGCGATCCGTGATAAGCGGATTTTGGGGTTTCAATCCATGAAACGGGCGGTCGCAGACAATCCTTATGGGGTACAGGTTGGCTGGGGGATCATTGGAACCCATATCCGACCCTTTGCCGCGCGCTGCGGAGTGGGGCGGGCCCTGTTTCAGGCGACATTGAAGGTCGCGAAAGCGCAGGGACTTCCCGCCATTGACGCCACCATTGCGGCAAGTAACGCAGAAGGATTGGCCTACTACACCGCCATTGGGTTTGTCGATTACAGATCCCACGAGGGGGCTGTATGCAAAGCCTATACTGTCGGGTGAAGCCGAGGCTTTACCCGCGCGGATGCGCCGCGGGGTAAACGCCCAGCACTTCGACATTGGTGGTGAAATGCTCCAGCTCTTCCATGGCCAGCTGCACGTTGCGATCATCGGGGTGTCCGACGATATCGGCATAAAACTGGGTCGCGGTGAAGGAACCGTCGACCATATAGCTTTCCAGCTTGGTCATGTTGATGCCATTGGTGGCAAAGCCGCCCATCGCTTTGTACAACGCCGCCGGAATGTTGCGTACCTGAAACACGAAGCTGGTGATCATGCCGTGCGGGCCACGCCGGGACATGTCCGCCTGCCGTGACATCACCAGGAATCGTGTGGTGTTGTTATCCTGATCTTCGATGTGACGAGCCAGCACGTTCAGCCCATAGATTTCGCCTGCCAGCTCGCTGGCCAGCGCTGCCGAATGCGGATCACCCTGTTCCGAGACCTCACGCGCGGCACGCGCATTGTCGGGACTGACACGGCCACGAATGTTGTGTTGTTTCAGAAAGCCTGCGCATTGGGGCAGCAGAACCAGATGCGAATGCGCCTCGGTGACGTCCTCAAGCGTAGCACCTGGGACGGCCAGCAGGTTAATATGCACGCGCACGAAGGCCTCATCAATGATGTGCAGCCCACTATGGGGCAAAAGACGGTGAATATCGGCAACCCGGCCATAGGTGGTGTTTTCGACCGGCAACATCGCCAGATCAGCCTCGCCTGACCGAACCGATTCGATTACATCTTCGAATGTGCGGCAGGGCAGGGCCTCCATATCGGGGCGTGCATTGCGGCAGGCCTCGTGGCTATAGGCGCCTGGTTCTCCCTGAAATGCGATACGATTGCTCATTTGGACGATTCCGTGCAACAAGTTGGTGAATTGGGCGTTTAGTCGCGGTGTCTATACCTTGCCTCTTGCAAGGGGAAGCCTTAGACACCCCGCAGACAGCTGAAATGGACACGCGATCAATGTTCGACACGATGACAGTTACCAAGGCCGCCGCAGGCCTGTTTGGCACCTTCCTGGTGCTGCTTCTGGCCAAATGGGGCGCCGAGGTGCTTTACCATGCGGATGGCCATGGCGAGACCGCCTCTTATATCATCGAAACCGAAAGCTCGGGCGAAAGTGCTGACGGCGAAGAAGTGGTATTCGAAGAGATGCTGGCCGCTGCTGATCCCGAAAAGGGTGCCAAGGTATTCCGCAAATGTACCGCCTGCCACAAGCTGGAAGATGGCGCAAACGGCACTGGCCCCTATCTGTACGCAGTCGTGGATCGTCCGGTCGCTGCGGCCAAGGGATTTACCGGTTATTCGGCGGCAATGCAGGCGCATGGCGGCAACTGGACGCCCGAGGCCCTAGATGCCTTCCTGACTCGCCCCAGCGCTTATATCTCCGGCACGTCGATGAGCTTTGCTGGCCTGAAAAAACCGCAGGAGCGCGCCGATCTGATCGCGTATCTGCAGACCATCGGCAACTGATCCTTTGATCAACCGCAAGATTTTTAAAGCCGCTGCCTCGTGCAGCGGCTTTTTTTTGCCTAAGAAAAACTTCACAAAGTGTTCACGCGTTCTAAACTTGAACCTGACAGTGCTGGTCAATTAGCTGGCGCGTATAAGATTAAAGGCAGAGGCGAAGCAGGGGATGAGCAATATGAGATCCGACAGAGTTTCCGTACAGGCGCGCGTATTGGATTTCAGGGGCTTGATACATGCTTTGATGATGGGGGGGCTTTTGGCCCTTCTGGCGGCGACCCAGCTGTTTGCCGAAGAGAAGATCATCAAAAGCCACGGATTCTCGGAATTCGGTGATTTGAAATACCCCGAAGGCTTTGCGCATTTCGACTATGTGAATCCGGACGCGCCACGGGGTGGAGAGCTGTCTTATGCCGCGCAGGGCACCTTCGACAGTTTCAATCCGTTCACTCGGCAAGGCCGTGCCGGGGCACGATCTGCGGATCAATACGAATCCCTGTTGGTTCCGTCCTATGATGAGCCTGCATCCTATTACGGCCTGCTGGCGGAAAGTCTGGAATATCCGGAAAGCCAGGATTGGGTGATTTTCAACATGCGGCCCGAGGCGCGGTTCTCGGACGGTACCCCAGTGACAGCCGAAGATGTGGTGTTTTCTCATAACCTGCTGCTGGATCAGGGGCTTAAGTCTTACGCCGAGGCTGTACGCAAGCGAATCCCGCGGGCTGAGGCGCTGGACGAGCACAGGGTCAAATTCTATTTCGCACCGGATATCCCGCGCCGAGCCCTGATCTCTCAGGTAGGTGGCACGCCGGTATTTTCCAAAGCCTGGTTTGAGGCCGATCCGGAAAACAGGCGGCTGGACAAATCCCGACTGGTGCCAGGGATTGGGTCGGCGCCTTATCTACTGGACAACTATGACATCAACCGGCGCATCGTTTACAAGCGCAACCCTGACTATTGGGGGGATGACATCAACGTAAATGTCGGTCGCAACAACTATGACACCATCCGGATTGAATATTTCAGCGACTCGATCGCCGCGATGGAGGGGTTCAAGGCGGGCACCTTCACCTTGCGGCAGGAAAACAACTCGAAGAGCTGGGCCACGGCCTATGATTTTCCGGCGATTGCCAATGGCAGCGTGATCCGGGCCGAGTTGAAGGACGGTGACGTGCCCTCGGCCTCGGGATTCATCATGAATCTGGATCGCCCGCAGTTTCAGGACCCCCGTGTCCGTGAGGCCGTGCAGTTGGGCTATAACTTCGAATGGACCAATGAAAGCCTGCAATATGGACTGTTCCAGCAACGCAGCTCGTTCTGGGAAGGCACGCATCTTGAGGCCACAGGTCTGCCTGAAGGGCGCGAGCTTGAGGTGCTGCAAGCCCTTGGAGACGCCGTAGATCCGGCGGTTCTGACCGAAGAACCCATAAGCGCCCACGAATCCCGCCCCGCACGCCAGAATGATCGCCGCAATCTGCGCGCTGCGATGAAGCTGCTGGATGAGGCCGGTTGGCTGGTTGGTGATGATGGCATTCGCCGTAATGACAAGGGTGAGGTTCTGTCGATCGAATTCCTGTCGGATCAGCCCACTCTGGACCGAATTATTCAACCCTTCGTCGACAATCTGCGTGCCATGGGGATCAACGCAAACTACAACCGTGTCGACAATGCCCAGTTCACTCTGCGCCGCCGGGACCGGGATTTCGACATGATCGTGGGCGGCTATCCCACCTCGCTGCAACCGTCGACGGGCCTGTATCAGCAATTCGGGACCGAGGCGGCCTCGTATTCGGTGTTCAACCCGTCGGGCGCGCATGGCCCCGATATAGAACCTTTGATCGACAACATTGTCGCCGCCACCGAAAGCGAAGAGCTTTTCGCCAACGTCCGCGCGCTGGACCGTGTTCTGCGGGCTAAGCGGATCATGGTGCCGACATGGTATCTAGGCAAATACTGGGTTGCCTATTGGGACATGTATGAATACCCGCAAAACCTGCCGCCTTATTCACTGGGCGTCGAAGACCTATGGTGGATCAACGCCGAGAAAGAAGCCGAGTTGAAATCGTCAGGTGCGTTGAGGTAATCCGCCCCCATGGGAGCATATATTCTAAGACGCCTGTTGCTGATCATCCCAACCCTGCTTGGGATCATGATCGTCAACTTCACGCTGGTTCAGTTCGTCCCCGGCGGCCCGATTGAGCAGATCATCGCCCAGATGGAAGGGGGCGGTGACGTATTCGAAGGTATTGCCGGCGGCGGCAGCGATATCGAGCAGCAGACCGGCGGCGCCAACGACCGTTATGTCGGCGCACGCGGCCTGCCCCCCGAGTTTATCGAAGAACTCGAGAAAGAGTTCGGGTTCGACAAACCTCCGGTCGAGCGGTTCTTCGACATGATGGGCAACTACCTGACGCTGGATTTTGGCGAGAGCTATTTCCGCTCGATCAACGTGACAGATCTGGTGCTCGAAAAAATGCCGGTCTCGATCTCGCTGGGGCTGTGGTCGACTCTGATCGCTTATTTGGTGTCGATCCCGTTAGGCATTCGCAAGGCGGTCAAGGATGGATCGCGGTTCGACACCTGGACCAGCGGAACCATCATCGTGGCCTATGCCATCCCCGGTTTCCTGTTTGCGATCCTGCTGCTGGTACTGTTTGCCGGTGGCTCTTACTGGCAGATTTTCCCGCTGCGGGGGCTGACCTCGGACAATTGGGACAGCCTTAGCCTGATTGGCAAGGTCGTGGATTATTTCTGGCACATCGCCCTGCCAGTCATTGCCTTAACAATTTCGGCTTTTGCGACGCTGACCTTGCTGACCAAGAACTCGTTTCTGGATGAGATCAAAAAGCAATACGTCATGACTGCGCGGGCCAAGGGCCTAAGCGAGGGCCGGGTTCTGTACGGCCACGTGTTCCGCAATGCCATGCTGATCGTAATCGCAGGCTTTCCGGCGGTGTTCATTGGCGTCTTCTTCGGTAGCTCAATCATCATCGAGACGATTTTTTCTCTGGACGGTCTGGGCCGTCTGGGGTTCGAGGCAGCCGTCGCGCGTGACTATCCAGTGATCTTCGGCACGCTGTTCATCTTTGGCCTAATGGGCCTTGTCGTCGGTATCGTCAGCGATTTGATGTATGTCTTCGTCGACCCGCGCATCGACTTCGAAAAGCGGGAGGGGTAAATGGCGCTGTCCCCACTCAACCAGCGCCGCTGGCGCAATTTCCGGCGCAATGGGCGGGCCTTCTGGTCGCTGATCATCTTTTCGGTGCTGTTCGGTCTGTCGCTGTTTGCCGAGTTTATCGCCAACGACAAGCCGATCCTGGTGAAATACCGGGGCGAGTTCTATACGCCGATCTTCAACTTTTACGCCGAAACCAAGTTTGGCGGCGATTTTCAGACCGAAGCGATCTATCGCGACCCTGAGGTGCAATGCCTGATCGACAGCGGGGGGCTTGAGGAATGTTTCGACGATCCCGAAGGTATTATTGACGAAATCAAGGCCGGTACATTTCAGGCTGAAGGCTATGAAAAAGGCTGGGCGCTCTGGCCGCTGATTCCGTATTCTTTCAACACCAGTGTGGACCGTCCGGGGGCAGCGCCGCTGCCGCCCAATGGGCAGAACCTGCTGGGGACGGATGACACAAAACGCGACGTACTGGCACGGGTTATATACGGCTTCCGCCTGTCTATCCTGTTCACGCTGATGGTGACCGGAGTGGCCAGCCTGATCGGCATCTTCGCCGGTGCTATTCAAGGCTTTTTCGGTGGCTGGCTCGATCTGGTCTTCCAACGCATAATAGAGATCTGGTCGGCAACTCCTTCGCTCTACGTCATCATCATCATGTTTGCTATTCTGGGACGAAGTTTCTGGTTGCTGGTGGCGCTGATGATCCTGTTCAGTTGGACGGGATTGGTGGGCGTTGTCCGGGCCGAATTCCTGAGGGCGCGCAATCTGGAATACGTTCGTGCTGCGCGGGCGCTGGGTGTCGGAAACATGACGATCATGTTCCGCCACATGCTGCCCAACGCAATGGTCGCAACGTTGACCTTCATGCCCTTCATCGTGACCGGCACCATCGGCGGTCTGGCCTCGCTGGATTTCCTGGGCTTCGGCTTGCCGTCTTCGGCCCCATCGCTAGGGGAGTTGACCTTACAAGCGAAACAGAACTTGCAGGCCCCATGGTTGGCCTTCACCGCGTTCTTTACCTTCGCCATCATGCTATCGCTGCTGGTCTTCATCTTTGAAGGCGTCCGTGATGCGTTTGATCCCAGAAAGACGTTCTCATGAGCCTTTTGGATGTGAAAAACCTTAAGGTCTCGTTCCGGCAAGACGGACAGATCAGCGCAGCGGTCAAAGGGGTGTCCTTTACCGTGGACCGGGGCGAAACCGTTGCGCTTGTTGGGGAATCCGGGTCTGGCAAATCGGTGACGGCTTTGTCCACCGTGTCTCTGTTGGGGGACAGTGCGATCGTCGAAGGCTCGGTCACTTATGACGGGGATGAGATGATCGGCGCCTCGCAAGACAAGCTTATGGATGTGCGTGGCAACGATATCAGCTTTATCTTTCAGGAGCCGATGACCTCGCTGAACCCACTGCACACGATCCAAAAGCAGATGGCGGAATCACTAGCCCTGCACCAGGGGCTGAGCGGTGACGCGGCGCGCACGCGTATTGTCGAGTTGCTGACCAAGGTGGGTATTCGTGATCCACGAGAGCGACTGGACAGCTATCCGCACCAGCTCTCGGGCGGGCAACGGCAGCGGGTCATGATCGCCATGGCGCTGGCCAACAAGCCGGATATTCTGATCGCGGATGAACCGACGACTGCCTTAGACGTAACCATTCAGGCGCAGATTCTGGAGCTGTTGGCCGAGCTACAGAAATCCGAAAACATGGGGATGCTATTTATCACCCATGATCTGGGCATTGTGCGGCGCATTGCCGACCGGGTCTGCGTGATGAAGGATGGTGAGATTGTCGAGACCGGTGCTACTGCAGAGATCTTCAACAATCCACAGCACCCCTATACGCGGAAACTGCTGGGGGCCGAGCCCTCGGGCCACCCCGATCCCGTTGCGCCGGAGGCCGAAGAGGTTGCGCGGACCGATCACCTCAAGGTCTGGTTCCCGATCCAGCGCGGATTTCTGAAACGGACCGTGGGTCACGTGAAAGCGGTAAATGACGCCACACTCAGCGTGCGCGCGGGTGAGACAGTGGGTATTGTCGGCGAAAGCGGGTCAGGCAAGACGACCTTGGCGCTGGCGATCATGCGACTGATTGCATCTGAGGGTGGCATCACCTTCCGCGACAAGGATGTACGCCGCTGGTCCACGCGCGAGTTGCGGCGATTGCGCAAAGACATGCAGATAGTGTTTCAGGATCCATTCGGCAGCCTCAGTCCGCGGATGACCTGCATGCAGATTATTGCAGAGGGGTTGGCGATCCATAAGGTCGACCCCCACCGCGCGCCGCGCGAATTGGTGGCCGAGGTGATGACCGAGGTTGGTCTGGACCCCGCCGCAATGGACCGCTATCCGCATGAATTCTCGGGCGGGCAGCGTCAGCGTATCGCTATTGCGCGGGCTATGGTGTTGCGTCCCAAACTGTTGGTGCTGGACGAACCGACCAGCGCGCTGGACATGACTGTGCAGGTTCAGATCGTCGATCTGCTGCGCGATCTGCAGCGGAAATATGGGCTGGCCTATCTGTTTATCAGCCACGACCTGAAGGTTGTGCGCGCGATGTCGCACAAGGTGATTGTCATGCGCAACGGTGATGTCATCGAGATGGGCGCGGCTGAGGATTTGTTCGAGAACGCCCAGACAGATTACACCCGCGAACTGATTGCGGCGGCGGGATAGGGTCGGTATTTAAGCGCCCAGATTGACCTTAGAGGCCCAGATCATTCTTCAGTTTGTTGAACTTTGTCTGATGCGAGTTGCCTCTCACCTGCGAACTGATGCTGTGGCGATACCAGTTTGACTTTTCAGGAATGAATCTCTCCCAGATTGTACCGTTCGGCGCCGTCACAAACTCCCAACATTCTTCGAAACGTTTGTATTGTCTTGCCCCGTTTTCGAGCCAGTACCAGTCGGTTTCGTTGCAAAGTTTGCCCCTGGTTGTGACATACCATCGCCCAATGCCAACGGTACCTTCTTTTTGTCCGATCCCTTGTAAGGTTCCGTTTGGGGCCCAGTAGAACGACCCTCCTAGTCTCCAATTTGTTGTCTTGCCTGAATAGAGTTGAACAATGGTTTGCGGATCAGTGCGTTTTGCTCCTTTGGGTTTCCCTTTAGCAAGACTTTCCCCGGCGGCCAGAAAGATGGCCGCAACTATTAATGTCGTAAGGACGGTTGTTGAATTGCCCATAACTAAGGCGCCTCTTTAAAAAACTTTCCTATAATGTTGAGCGGACCTCCTGTGCTTCCTCTGACTGGGATGTCGGTCAGAGGTTTATATATAGTTTCACTGCGCGTTGGCTGCCTCGCGCGCTGCACTTTTCGGAAGTGGTCCGCGCAATTCCTCATAGTGATCAAAGCTCAGCTTGACCCAGCCGGTACCGCGCGTGGCACTGGCGAGAGTTCGGTGCAGCTCGTCCTCGGCCACGGCGGGTAGCTGGGCGTTGAAAATCTCCCAGCCCGAGGCATTTGGGTTGCCTTCAAAGCCCAGAACTTGCCCCTGCAGCGAACTGATGGTCGGGACCAGATCGCCGACGAAATCCGAAGGCAGGTGAATTTCGGCACTTAGAACCGGTTGCAGGACCACCGGTTTGGCCTGTGGCAGCGCCTCGCGCACGGCGTTTTTGCCTGCGGTGCGGAAGGCATAGTCCGAACTATCCACGTTGTGGTGCTTGCCATCGCTGAGCGTGACTTTCACATCGACCACGGGAAACCCTTCAGGGCCCTGCGCCAGCGCATCTTTGGCACCATGTTCGACCGAAGGGATATAGTTCTTGGGCACCGCCCCGCCCTTGACGATCTCCTCGAACTGAAACCCCGACCCGCGCGGCATCGGCGCGACTGAGATTACTACATCGGCGAACTGTCCCGCCCCTCCGGATTGCTTGCGGTGGCGGTGACGGTGTTCAACGGGAGTGCGGATGGTTTCGCGATAGGCGGTTTCGACCGCGTCGGCGGTGATCTCAATGCCGAAATCCTCGTCCAGCTTGGTGGTGACACGGCGCATGTGCTGCGGACCTTGCGAGCTGAGTATGGCGTGACCACTCAACTCATCCTGCTGAAGATGCAGGCCGGGGTCGATTTCGACCAGGCGGCTTAGCGCGTTGGACAGGCGCACGTCGTCCCGTTCATGGGTGGGCGAGACGATCTGCCGGTGCGCCGCCGGGTGCGAGGCAGCCCATTCGGGCAGCGGGGTCGCCGAAGCGCTGTCATAGAGATTGCCGGGGTTCAGGTGGTCCGATTTCACGGCCAGCCCGATTTGCCCTGCGGGCAGTTCGGAAATCTGCGTTTTGGCATCCAGCGTGGTCAGGTTGCCGACGGTTTCACCGCCCAGATTCTCATGCGCTTTTACCCCTGCACCCAGCCCTCGCAGGACGACGATCTTGCCGATATGCTTCTTTACATCCGCGAACCCGGCGATGGCGCGGGCGTTTTCTTCCGCTTCATCGCGCCCTGCAGCAATGTCGAATTCCGGCGCTTCGTGCCGAAGGGCTTTCATCAGACGGGTCAGCCCGTTTCCGTGGCTGGCTGCACCCAGACAGGCCGGGATCAGCTGGTGGTTTTGCAGTACTTGCGCAGCCAGGTCGTACACTTCGGCGCTGGGCGGTTGTTTGTCCTCGATCAGTTGCTCAAGCAGATTGTCGTCGAAATCCGACAGGGTCTCGAGCAATTCAGTGCGGGCTTCCTGTTCGCGGTCCTCAACCGATTGCGGTAATTCGATCAGGGCCGAGGGCTGCCCCTCTTGATATTTCCACGCCCGTTCTGAGATCAGGTCGACCGCGCCAACGATTGTTTCACCCTCGCGAATCGGGACCTGACGCAGGGCAATATGGTTGGTGCAATAGGTCTGCAATGCCGCGATGATGTCGCGTATACGGCCGTTGGGGTTGTCCATACGGTTGATGAACAAGAAGCAGGGGATGCCTGCCTCTTCGACCAGTCGCAGGTATGGGGCGCACAGGACGGCGGCCAGCGGATCAGGCGGTACAACCACCACGGCGGCGTCCGAGATCGCCATGGCCGGGCCGACATAGGCCAGATTGTCGCCTCCGCCATCAACGTCAATGGCGCACCAGGGTTCGTCTAAATAAGAAAAACCGTGCAAATGCACGGTTCCGGATACGTCGAATGTGGTGGACCGGCCGTCGAGGCGACTGATGGCCTCGACCAGAGTGGTTTTGCCCGATTGGCTGGGGCCGAGGACGGTGAAAACGCGCATGGGTGCTGTCCCTCTTTCAAATTGCATATCGGCTGCACGAAGGGGAAAGCCTTACGCGAATGCGTCGGCGCGATCTGTCTGGTACTGGGCCTGCCTCAGGCGCGGGAGGGTTCCGCCCGCCCTGCAAGTGTGGAAAAAACCGACCCGTCGCGTCAAGCCCTGACCTGCATTGGCGTCAGATGGCCGAACTGTGGCCGGCTACGCTCAGGTCATAGGCGTCAAAGCTGCGGACAATCATACGGGTCAGCGGGCGGGCCTCGGGCGGGATAAAGAGCCCGTCCTCAGTGATCCGTAGCAGGCCGTCAAAGGACGCGTTGGTTGTCTGGTACATGGCTTGGAGCTCAGGCCCGGTGATGTTGTGGTCGCGCAGAATCTCGGCGGTGTTGATCTGGAAATCGCACATCAGGGCTTCGATCAGCCGTGCCCGCAGAACGTCCTGTCCTTTGAACAGGTGCCCACGCGAGGTCGAGAACCGTCCTTCGCGGATCGCTTTGGTATGGGCGGATGTTGCGGGGGCGTTCTGGGCATAGCCCTGCGGAAAGCGCGAGATCGAGCTGGCACCGACACCGATCAGAACCTCGGCCTGATCGTCGGTATAGCCCTGGAAGTTCCGCTTCAGCCGCCCCGCCTTCAGCGCGTGGGTCAGACCGTCATCCTGAGTCGCAAAGTGGTCAATGCCAATCTCGGCGTAGTCGTCCCACATGAACAGACGGCGGGCGGTGTCGAACAGGTCGAGACGTTCTTCAGGGGTCGGCAGCGCGTCTGAGGGGATCAATTGCTGCCTTTTGGCCATCCATGGCACATGCGCGTAGCCGTAAAGCGCCACCCGGTCCGGGCTGAGCGACAGCAGTTTCTGTACGCTTTCCGTCATCCGCGATTTGGTCTGATGTGGCAACCCATACAGGATATCCGCGTTCAGGCTGCTGATTCCACGGGCGCGGATCATGTCCACGGCCTTTCGCGTGATATCATAGCTTTGGATGCGCCCGATGGTTTTCTGAATCTCGTCATCGAAATCCTGCACTCCGATCGAGGCTCGGTTCATCCCGGCCTCGGCCAGTGCGTCCAGGCGGGCTTCATCAATCTCGTTCGGGTCGATCTCAACCGAAAACTCGGCGTTCGGACCCAACGGCACCACGTCCAGAATCCGCGCGGCCAGATCCCGCATCAGGTCCGGGTTCAGCAAGGTCGGTGTGCCGCCGCCCCAATGCAGACGCGATAGGGTGACGCCCTTGGGCAGGCGTTCGGCCAGTAGGTCCAGCTCGGCCTTCAACACGTCCACATAGGCGATCACCGGGTTGTCGGTTTGGGTGCCTTGTGTGCGGCAGGCGCAGAACCAGCAAAGCCTGCGACAGAACGGGACGTGGATGTACAGCGACACTTCGCTGCCCGGCTTAAGGCCGGAAATCCAGTCGGCATAAAGGCTTGACCCCACGTCGTTACTGAAATGGGGGGCGGTGGGATAGCTTGTGTAACGCGGCACTTTCGCGTCAAATAGTCCAAGCTTGGCCAATTGTGGTTTCACTATCATAGCGATAGCTTTAAGGGACGGGCCGCCTAGATGCTTTGACCGAGATCAAGTGGAAACGTGCATGACTTCGATATCCAAATTCGACCATACAAATTGCGGAGATTGCCCCATCCGGCATCGTGCGGTGTGCGCCCACTGTGATACGGATGAGTTGGAAGATCTTGAAGAGATTAAGTATTATCGCAGTTTTGAAGCGGGTCAGACGATAATCTGGTCCGGGGATCAGATGAATTTTGTCGGCTCTGTCGTGTCGGGAATCGCCTCTCTGACCCAGACTATGGAAGATGGGCGCACCCAGATGGTCGGTCTTTTGCTGCCCAGCGATTTCGTCGGTCGGCCGGGCCGTGATTCTGCGCCTTATGATGTGCAGGCCACAACTGATCTGGTCATGTGTTGCTTTCGCAAGAAGCCGTTCGAGCAACTGATGAGTGACACGCCGCATATCGCGCACCGGCTGCTTCAGATGACACTGGATGAGCTGGACGCGGCGCGCGAGTGGATGCTGGTACTGGGGCGCAAGACTGCGCGGGAAAAGATCGCCAGCCTGCTGTCGATCATTGCCCGGCGCGACGCGTCGATTAATCAAAAGGGAAACACAGGTCCGATTGTCTTCGACCTGCCGCTGACCCGCGAGGCGATGGCGGATTATCTTGGGCTGACGCTGGAAACGGTCAGCCGGCAGATCTCGGCCCTGAAAAGGGATCAGGTCATTACACTGGAAGGCAAGCGCCACGTCACCATTCCGGATATGGGCCGTCTGATGGAAGAGGCGGGCGACGACACGGATGGCGGATTTCTGGTCTGACACGCTTGCGGCGTGACTGGACCTGCGTGCCGTGTTTATCTGGGATTGAGTGAACCAGACCTCAGGAGCAAGTCATGGGATTCAGTAGCATTCTGGCGATGCTGTTCATCGGCGCGATCGCCGGGTGGCTGTCGGGCAAGATTATGGAAGGCCGTGGCTTTGGTCTGATTGGCAATATCATTGTCGGGATTGTCGGCGCGTTTCTGGCCGGCTTGATCTTTCCCGCGCTGGGTTTTGCTGTGGGAGGCGGTGTCTTTTCATCTATTTTCTTTGCCACCATCGGTGCGATCATCCTGCTGTTCCTGATCGGTCTGGTGAAAAAGTAAAAAACCGCCCCGGGGGACGGTTTTCTATATCTGCCTATTTTAGTGCGCCAGAAACACCGGAACTTCGGACTGTTCCAGCATGTTCCGAGTTGCACCGCCCAATATGGCCTCGCGGAACCGCGAATGCCCATAGGCCCCCATCACAATCATGTCTGCCTCGGTATCTGCCGCGTGACGGTTCAGGATATCTGATACTCGGGTCATGGTCTTGCTGAGCACGTCGATTTCGCATTTCACGCCATGACGGGCCAGCATTTGTGACAGCATACCGCCCGGGTCTGACCGGTCGGGGCCATGGCGTGGCGGGTCAATCACGACGATACGCACCAGATCGGCTTGCATCAGAAACGGCAGGGCGCGGCGGATGGCCCGCATAGCCTCGACGCTTTCGTTCCAGCCGATCAGGATTGTGCCGGGTCGCCCGAATGGAGTCGCATCATCAGGGACGACAAGAACCGGCGCGTGACCTTCGAACATAGCGGCTTCGACAATGGGTTCGGCCTCGGCGTCGCGATCAGGTCCATACGGTTGCGGCAAAATAACAAGATCAGAGAAGCGCGCGCGATGCGCCACGTGGCGCCCGATATCGGCGATCTGGGCGACACCGCTTTCTGCCGACCAGCGAATTCCGGTCTTGCCCAGATAGCCTTTGGCATAGGCCAGCACTTCTTCGGCTTCGGCATTGGCGCGGTTCAGCGTTTCCTGAAGGATCAGGGCATTTGCACCAGCGTAGTAATACCCGGTCTGGCTGCGGTCGACGCCCAGACACAAGGCCTCGGCATGTGAGTCCTGCGCCTCGGCCAGCGTGGCCATCTGGGCCAGCGCGGTGCCGCTTTGCCCCGTTTCTGTCATCACCGTGAGAAGAGATTTGTAAGCCATTTTTGACCTCTTGTCGTCCGAGCTCATGAACCTGCGGCCCAATGGCCCATTTGTCAGTTTACGATTGTCACAGAAATCAGTGTATTGTCTTGACACAGATCAAAGTAATTCTGGCTGTGGTTCGACACAACAGCAGCCAGTCAAAAGGGTCCTGCGATGAATTAAGAACTGCGCAGGGCATGGCAAAGGGACGCAATATGTCAAATTACATCAAGCTGATCGTGCTTGGTCTGGTCGTGGTATTTACCGCGATCGGGTCCAATTACGCACGCGATTTGGCGTATCAGGTGCATTCGATTCTGGTGATGCTGATCGCCGGCGGTTTGTTCATCTGGACGCTTCGAAACACCGATGAGCCAGATATTCTCGTGGACCGCTCGGGTGAGTATATGGATGGGGTGATCCGCTATGGCGTGATCGCAACCGCCTTTTGGGGTGTGGTCGGGTTCCTGGCGGGGACATTCATCGCGTTTCAGCTGGCCTTTCCGGTGCTTAACTTTGATTGGGCGCAGGGTTATCTAAACTTTGGCCGTTTGCGCCCGCTGCACACATCGGCGGTGATCTTTGCCTTCGGCGGTAACGCCCTGATTGCAACCTCGTTCTACGTGGTGCAGCGCACCAGCGCCGCGCGTTTGTGGGGCGGGAACTTGGCGTGGTTCGTGTTCTGGGGTTATCAGCTGTTTATCGTGCTGGCCGCGACCGGCTATGTTCTGGGTGGCACGCAATCCAAGGAATATGCCGAGCCTGAATGGTATGTAGATCTGTGGCTGACCATTGTCTGGGTGGCTTATCTGGCCGTCTTTTTGGGCACGATCGTCAAGCGGAAAGAGCCGCACATCTACGTTGCGAACTGGTTCTATCTGGCCTTTATCGTCACCGTTGCGATGCTGCACCTGGTCAACAACATGACCCTTCCCGTCAGCATCTGGGGCTCGAAATCAGTCATCGTCTGGTCGGGTGTGCAGGATGCCATGATCCAGTGGTGGTACGGGCACAACGCCGTGGGTTTCTTCCTGACTGCGGGTTTCCTGGGCATGATGTATTACTTCATCCCGAAACAGGCCGAGCGTCCGGTGTTTAGCTATAAACTGTCGATCATCCACTTCTGGGCGCTGATCTTCCTGTATATCTGGGCCGGTCCGCACCACCTGCACTATACCGCGCTGCCTGACTGGGCCTCGACGCTGGGCATGGTGTTCTCGATCATCCTGTGGATGCCTTCGTGGGGTGGCATGATCAACGGTCTGATGACCCTGTCCGGCGCGTGGGACAAGCTGCGTACCGACCCTGTGATCCGCATGATGGTGATCTCGGTCGGCTTCTACGGCATGTCCACGTTCGAGGGTCCTATGATGTCGATCCGCGCTGTGAATAGCCTCAGCCACTATACCGACTGGACCATTGGTCACGTGCACTCAGGCGCGCTGGGCTGGAACGGTATGATCACCTTTGGCGCGCTGTACTTCCTGGTGCCTGTCCTGTGGAAGCGTGAGCGCCTGTATTCGCTGCAGATGGTCAGCTGGCACTTCTGGCTCGCCACCATCGGCATCGTTCTGTACGCCGCGTCGATGTGGGTCACCGGCATCATGGAAGGTCTGATGTGGCGTGAAGTGGATGCCAACGGCTTCCTGGTGAACTCGTTCGCCGACACCGTGGCTGCTAAGTTCCCGATGTATGTGGTGCGTGCTTTGGGTGGCGTGATGTTCGTCGCTGGCTCGCTGATCATGTGCTACAACCTGTGGATGACTGTGCGGAAAGCGCCGGCCAAAGAGGCCAGCCTGACCGTCGCGGTCCCGGCTGAATAAGGAGGGCCGGAGCAATGGCTATTCTCGACAAACATAAAATCCTCGAGACCAACGCGACCCTCCTGCTGATTTTCAGCTTTCTGGTCGTGACCATTGGTGGCATCGTGCAGATCGCCCCGCTGTTCTGGCTGGAAAACACCATCGAGAAGGTGGAGGGCATGCGCCCTTACACCCCTCTCGAGATGGCGGGCCGGGATATCTATATCCGCGAAGGGTGCTACACCTGTCACAGCCAGATGATCCGCCCCATGCGGGACGAGGTCGAACGCTATGGCCACTATTCGCTGGCAGCAGAGTCGATGTATGACCACCCGCACCAGTGGGGCTCCAAGCGTACGGGGCCTGATCTGGCCCGTGTTGGTGGCCGCTATTCGGACCAGTGGCATGTAGATCACATGCGTGACCCGCAATCCGTGGTGCCGGAATCGGTGATGCCGAAATACGGGTTCCTCGAACATCGGAAACTGGACGGCAAATATATTGCCGACGTCATGAAGGCGAACGCGGCTGTGGGCACGCCCTATACCGCTGAGATGCTGGAAAACGCCCGGGCAGATTTCCGGGCGCAGGCTGATCCTGACAGTGATTATGATGGTTTGCTGGAACGCTATGGCGACAAGATCAACGTCCGCAACTTTGACGGCCAGTCCGACCTGACCGAAATGGATGCGGTGATCGCCTATCTTCAGATGCTGGGAACGCTGGTCGACTTCTCGACCTTCACCCCGGATCCGAGCCGCTAACAGGAGGGTGTGATGGAAGAATATACACTCTTACGGCAATTCGCGGATAGCTGGATGTTGCTTGCGCTGTTCGTCTTTTTTGTTGGCATCGTGGTTTGGGTTTTCCGCCCGGGCGCCAGCAAGGAATACAAGGACACCGCCAACATCCCCTTCCGGCATCAAGATAAACCCGCCGAATCCGAGGAGGCGAGGAAATGAGCAAGACACCTGAAAAACAGCCGGGTGATCCGAAGACAACCGGTCACAGCTGGGATGGAATCGAGGAATTCGACAACCCAATGCCGCGTTGGTGGCTGTGGACCTTCTACGCAACGATTTTCTGGGGTGTGATCTACACGATCATGTACCCGGCATGGCCGCTGGTGCAATCCGCCACGGCTGGCGTGACCGGCTGGTCGTCGCGCGCCGAAGTGCAGGAAGAGATGGTCGCGTTTCAAGAGGCCAACGCGCCGTGGAACGCAAAGCTGGTGGAAACACCGCTGCAAGACATCTCGGCAGATCCTGAACTGCAGCAATATGCGGTGAATTCGGGCGGTGCGGTATTCCGGACTTGGTGTGCGCAGTGCCACGGCTCGGGTGCGCAGGGTGCGCCTGGCTTCCCGAACCTGCTGGATGATGCGTGGCTGTGGGGCGGGACGCTTGAGGACATCGAGCACACCGTTGCCTACGGCATTCGCAACGAGGAAAGCGACGATGCGCGCTATTCCGAGATGCCGGCCTTTGGTGAGATTCTGGAACATGACGAGATCACCCAGGTGGTTCAGTACGTCATGTCACTGACCAATGCTCAGACTGACGATGCGGCGGCGCAGGCAGGCAAGGTTGTCTTCGCAGACAATTGCGCAGCCTGTCATGGCGAGGACGGCAAAGGCGATATCACGCAGGGCGCTCCGAACCTGACAGATGCCATCTGGCTCTATGGCGGCAGCGAAGAGGCTTTGACCGAAACGGTCACCAACAGCCGTTTTGGCGTAATGCCGTCCTGGGAAAACCGTCTGACCGACGCGCAAATCCGCGCGGTAACGGCTTACGTCCACCAGTTGGGTGGCGGTCAGTAACGGCAAAAGAATACCTTCGGACGGTTCGCCGCCCGAAGGTTAGGCACCGGCTGTTCCATCTGTTCGCGCGTTTCCTGAACAGCCGGTGCTACTAATCTCAGATTAGTTCTCCGTAATGATGGGGTCCAGAGGGCCCGTCATTTCGCACGGGAACGTGTGACGCGCGTTTTTTCCATCCACCAATAATCCTCGGGGCTTGGCTTGTGGTTTTGCGGCGTGGTGCCCCCGTCTGTTTGAGTGGCGACCATGAATGATTTCGCAAGGATCGACAGCATCTGATGTCTCCTGAAATTGTGTCTGACTGGTTTAAAGATTGATCTTTCGAGATGAAAATGCGACTCAATTGGTGTTTGATTATGTAACTCAGGCTTACATATGGATTGGATGAAGATGCCACCTCTCGCGTCGCTGAAAGCTTTTCATGCTTTCGCGGAAACGGGGAACGTGGTGAAAGCCGGGGCGCTGTTGAATGTCAGTCACGCCGCCATCAGCCAGCAACTACGCGCGCTAGAGAAACATCTGGGAACGGCCTTGCTGGACCGCAGCGGAAAGTCGATGACACTGACGGCCGAGGGTGAAAAGCTGGCCCGCGCCTTGCATCTGGGATTTGGCGCAATTGGTGATGCCGTGGCCGATCTGGCCCACACTGCCGAGGATCGCCCGGTTCATATCTCGCTGACACCTTCTTTCGCGGCATCCTGGCTGATGCCCCGCTTGCCTGCGTTTCAGGCCGAGTATCCTGACATCCCCTTGGCGCTGGACCCGTCGCCTCATGCGGTCAGTCTGCGTCCGGGCGGTGTAGATGTTGCGATCCGGTACGGCGATGGCAACTGGCCTGGTGTGAACGACGAACTGCTGTTGCAAAGTCCGATCGTGATTGTCGCCGCGCCTTTGCTGTTGGGCGGCAGGGCGTCGATGACACCGGATGAGCTTAGCCAATTGCCCTGGCTGGAAGAACTCGGAACTACCGAGGCTACGTCTTGGCTGGTTAGGCAGGGTGTCACGCACGGACCTCGCGCCGGACGAATCGCGCTGCCGGGAAATCTGGTGCTTGAAGGGCTGCGCGCGGGCCAGGGTGTAACCGTCACGGTGCGGCATTTTGTAGAGGCAGATATCCGTGCGGGCCGCTTGACTGAATTATTTTGCGAAACCGGTTCGGGCGGGTATCATATTGTAACGGCTGATGCCCCACTGCGTCCTGCCGTCAAGACATTTGTGACGTGGCTCAGACGGCAATCTGGTCGCATGTGACAAAAGGTGTCTGTGCGATGCGCTTTTGACCCATGTCAAAGAGACTACTTGTGTGATCTGGGACAAGACGCCGAAAAGACAGCCACATCTGGAGCCAGCCCGTGAGCGATTCCGACCCCGCCCCCAGTCTTTACGCTGCCAGGGAGCCGATCTTTCCCCGGCGTGTGTCCGGGCCGTTTCGAAACCTGAAGTGGATCATCCTCGCCGTCACGTTGGGCATCTACTATGTGACGCCTTGGATCAGGTGGGATCGCGGCCCCAGCCTGCCGGATCAGGCGGTGTTGCTGGATCTGGCGAACCGGCGGTTTTACTTTTTCTGGATCGAAATCTGGCCGCATGAGTTCTATTTCGTGGCCGGTCTTTTGATCATGGCCGGTCTGGGACTGTTCCTGTTCACCTCGGCGCTGGGGCGCGTGTGGTGCGGCTATGCCTGTCCGCAGACGGTGTGGACGGACCTGTTCATTCTGGTCGAGCGCTGGATTGAAGGGGATCGCAACGCCCGCTTGCGGCTGCACAGGCAGGAAAAGCTGGATTTCCGCAAGGCTCGGTTGCGTGTCACGAAATGGACGACATGGATCCTGATCGGTCTGGCAACTGGCGGGGCCTGGGTGTTTTATTTCGCCGATGCGCCGACATTGATGCGGGATCTGGTCACTGGCAACGCCCATCCGGTTGCTTATACGACCGTTCTGATTCTGACAGGTACCACGTTCCTGTTCGGCGGCTTCGCGCGCGAGCAAATTTGCATCTATGCCTGCCCGTGGCCCCGTATTCAGGCCGCAATGATGGACGAGGATACGCTGGTCGTCGGATACCGCGAATGGCGAGGGGAGCCGCGCGGCAAGGGTAAACGCACCGCTGATTCCGAGTTGGGCGACTGTATCGACTGCATGGCCTGTGTGAATGTCTGCCCGGTGGGTATCGACATTCGTGACGGGCAGCAGATGGAGTGCATTACCTGCGCGCTGTGTATCGACGCCTGCGACGACATGATGGCCAAGATCGGCAAACCACGCGGCCTGATCGACTATATGGCGCTCAGCGATGAGACGCACGAGCGGGCAGGCGAGCCGCCAAAGAATGTCTGGAAACATATTCTGCGGCCGCGGACGATCCTGTATACGACCTTGTGGTCAGTGGTTGGCTTTGCCCTGTTGTTTGCCCTTTTCATCCGGTCAGATATCGACCTGACTGTGGCCCCCGTGCGGAACCCAACCTTCGTCACCTTGTCCGATGGCACGATCCGCAACACCTACGATGTGCGCCTGCGCAACAAACATGGCGAGGACCGGCCGTTCCAACTGTCGCTGGCGGGTGATCCGGCCTTGCAAATTCAGATTGAGGGCCTTGATGGTGAGATTGTAAATGTCACGGCAGATACCGCACAATTGACCCGCGTCTATATCGTGACTGCCGGTGACACCGGTCCTGCCGCCGCGGATGCAACGTCAGTCCGTATCTGGGTCGAGGATCTGGAAAGCGGCGAGCGCGCATATAAGGACACCACTTTCAATGGGCGAGGGAACTAAGATGGCCGAGCGTAAATTCACCGGAAAGCACTTTCTGGCAATTTTCGTCGCTTCATTTGGTGTGATCATCGCCGTCAACCTCACTCTGGCTTACAACGCGGTCAAAACCTTTCCGGGGCTCGAGGTCAAAAACTCATACGTTGCCAGTCAGGAGTTCAACGAGCGTTTGAAAGAACATCAAGCACTGGGTTGGACCATCCACGCAGAGGTGTCGGGTGGTTTGCTGATTCTGCATATCATCGACAAGACCGGTGCCCCGATAGAAGTGGCCGAGTTGCAGGCGGTTGTGGGCCGGGCCACCCATGTCGAGGATGATTTCTCACCCGATTTCATCTTTGACGGTCAGGCCTACGCAACCCCTGCGGTGCTGGGCAAAGGCAATTGGAATATACGGCTGGTCGCCAAGGACAGCACCGGAGCCGAGTTTGCCCAGCGGGTGCCGCTGTATGTAAAAGGGTGAGGGAATGACGACGCAGCTTACATCCGGCACTGCGGCTTGCCCGGGTTGTATCGCCAGCCCGGCGGAGCCGGTGCAGCCAATCCCTCAGGATGCTCAGATTGCGCTGTCATTGCCAGGTATTCACTGCTCGGCCTGTATCGCCACAGTCGAACGGGAACTGAACGCCCATCCGGGGGTCGAGGATGCGCGGGTCAACCTGACGCTCAAACGGGCGATGGTCAAAGCATCGCGCGACCTGCGCGCCGCCGATCTGATCCCGGTGTTGGAAAGCGCGGGCTTTGAAGCCCACGAATTGGATCCGGGGTCTCTGTCCGCGACGCAGGCGGATAGGGCCGGACGCGATCTGTTGATGCGGCTGGCGGTGGCCGGTTTCGCCTCGATGAACGTGATGCTGCTGTCGGTGTCGGTCTGGTCGGGCGCATCAGATGCCACGCGCGACATGTTTCATTGGATTTCGGCAGCAATTGCTCTGCCGGCCATCGCCTTTTCCGCGCGGCCCTTTTTTATCAACGCCTGGAGCGCCCTGCGGGTCAAACGCCTGAACATGGACGTTCCAATCGTGTTGGCCATCCTGCTGGCGCTGGTGACATCGTTGTGGGAAACCGCGCTCAGCGGCGCGCATGCCTATTTCGACGCCGCGCTGACGCTGACCTTCTTTCTTCTGGCTGGCCGGTATCTGGATTACCGTACCCGCGACGCAGCCCGATCCGCGGCCGAGGAGTTGACGGCGTTGGAAGTGCCGCGCGCCATCCGACTGGTCGATGACACCGAGGAAGAGGTGGCTGTGGCCACCCTTGCAGTGGGCGATCTGATCCTTGTCCGCCCCGGTGGGCGTATGCCGGTGGATGGTGAAATCGTATTGGGGCGGTCCGAGATTGACCGCTCTCTGTTGACGGGTGAAACTCTACCCGTTTTCGCACAGGCGGGGCTGGCCGTCAGCGCCGGTGAGGTCAACCTGACCGGCCCCCTGACCATTCGGGCGACCGCAGTGGGCGAGGATACCTCGCTACACCGCATGGCCGATCTGGTGGCCATCGCTGAATCGGGTCGGTCGCGATATACCTCGTTGGCGGACAAGGCGGCCAAGCTTTATGCTCCGGGCGTGCATATCCTGTCGGCGCTCAGCTTTCTGGGCTGGTACATCTATTCCGGCGATATCCGCACGGCGCTGAACATCGCAGCAGCGGTCCTGATCATCACCTGCCCCTGTGCGTTGGGGCTGGCGGTACCAGCCGTGACAACAGCAGCCTCGGGGCGGTTGTTCCGCAAGGGGATGCTGATCAAACACGCCACCGCGCTGGAGCGTCTGGCCGAAGTCGATACGGTTGTGTTCGACAAAACTGGGACGCTGACCTCAGGCACGCCCGAACTGACTAATTTGAGCGACCATTCCCGCGCTGACCTTGAAGTGGCGCTAGCACTGGCTGAGGCGTCCTCGCATCCGCTATCCGTTGCCCTGACCAAGGCAGCGCGGGAGGCCGGGATCAAGCCGGTAACCCTCAAGGATGTCACCGAAGTTCCCGGCTATGGCACTGAGGGCAGTTGGCGCGGCCAGCGCGTGCGTCTGGGCCGGGCAGCATGGACCGGCGCGCAAGAGGGCGACCAGACCGGGGCTTGGCTGTCTGTCGCAGGGCAGGCGCCGGTGTGCTTTCAGTACACGGACAGCCTTCGCCCCGGCGCGGCCGAGGCGGTTCAGGCTTTCCGAGATGCGGGCAAAGAGGTCATGCTGATTTCAGGCGACACGCAGGGTGCCGTCCAGGCGCTGGCTGAGAAGCTGGGGATCGAACAGTGGGTTGCGCGGGCATTGCCACAAGACAAGGCCGCCCGCGTGCAGGAGTTGAGCGATCAAGGCCGCCATGTATTGATGGTTGGCGATGGTTTAAACGATACCGCCGCGCTGGCCGCGGCACATGTGTCGATCTCGCCCGCCTCGGCGCTGGACGCGGCGCGGGTCGCATCAGACATAGTGCTGCTGGGCAATGATCTGGCCCCGATTGCCGATGCCTGCGATACCGCAGTGAAGGCGACCAAACGGATTCGTGAGAACTTCCGTATCGCGACCGTATACAATATCATCGCGGTGCCGCTGGCCGTGGCCGGTCTGGCTACGCCCCTGATTGCGGCGCTGGCGATGTCGACCTCGTCGATCACCGTGTCCCTGAACGCCCTGCGTCTGAGGTAACTGCTATGGAAGTTCTGGCCTATCTGATACCGATTTCCCTGTTTCTGGGCGGGGTTGGTCTTGTGGCCTTTGTGTATACGGTCCGCTCGAACCAATATGACGACCCCGAGGGCGACGCGCGGCGCATCCTGAGCGACGAATGGGACGACAGGCCCAAGCCCTGACATGTTGCGCCCAAGCGCTCTTGAAATTACCTCAATGCCCAGCTATGTCCGGCCTATCCGCTAGCAGAGAGAACCAAGCCAAATGGCAACTTTGAATCCGATCCAGTTCATTCAGCAAGTCCGTGCCGAAGTTGCAAAGGTCGTCTGGCCGACCCGGCGTGAGGTGCTGCTGACCACGGTTATGGTGTTCATCATGGCGGCGCTGACAGCTGTGTTCTTTGCGCTGGTCGATCTGGGCATTCGCGGCGGGTTGCAATTGATCCTGGGCGCGTTCGGTTAAACCGGTTCTGGCAGGGTTGAAACGCTACTGCCCCCTTGCACAGCGTGCAATGTCCTAGTAGGTGACGCGGTACTATTCGGAATGGGCGTGCGGCGATTCGGGCTGCGCGCCGCTTTTCATTCCGGGTGACGTGATAGATTTCAATAACGGCGTGTCCGGTACTCAGGATTCTGCCGAAGGCAAACAAGGACGACAGGTTCATGGCGAAACGGTGGTACTCGGTCAGCGTTCTTTCGAATTTCGAAAAGAAGATCGCAGAGCAGATCCGCACGTCGGTGGCTGAACAGGGCCTTGAAGACGATATCGACGAGGTTCTGGTGCCCACCGAAGAGGTGATCGAAGTGCGCCGGGGCAAAAAGGTCACGACCGAACGCCGCTTCATGCCCGGCTATGTGCTGGTGCATATGGAGATGTCCGATCAGGGCTATCACCTGGTAAACTCGATCAACCGCGTCACCGGCTTTTTGGGTCCGCAAGGCCGCCCGATGCCGATGCGCGATGCCGAGGTGAACCAGATCCTGAACCGCGTTCAGGAAGGCGAAGATGCGCCGAAACTGATGATCAGCTTCGAGGTGGGCGAGAAGGTCAAAGTCAACGACGGCCCGTTCGAGGATTTCGACGGCATGGTCGAAGGCGTGGACGACGACGCGCAGAAGCTGAAGGTTTCTGTGTCGATCTTTGGCCGGGAAACTCCGGTCGAATTGGACTTTACGCAGGTGACGAAGCAGGGTTAATAGCCACTTCAGCGAATTTTGCAGCGCCGCGATGCTTCGAGCAACGCGGCGTTTTTGCATTTACGGCAATCAATCTTACGGGTTCTCGGTCGAAGGGCGGGCTATGCCATCAGGATCAAGCGCGCTTTGCAGCTATGGCGGTCCGGGAATCAATTCTTGCCGTTGAAGGACCGTCAGAATGTCGAGGATTGTCGAAGGGCTGACATCCACAGAGCCGTTCAGTAACACGCCCAGCCCACCTTCTCCGATCTCTCTTGGGCCGCCGTTCTCGTAAACCGGGTCAAGCGACGCAAGTTCCGCAGGCAGTTCAGGGCACAATGGAGTGTCGTTTAATACAAGGTCTACTGCGGCTAACATCAGCTCCTTAACGGACTCGAGAGTATCGTCCTCAAGGAGCTGCTCGCGCTGTGCTTCGGGGGCCGAAAGTGTAAGATCAATGAGTTTGAAATAGGCACAATTGTCACGCAACTCGACTGTCGCTTCGGTCGACATGTTCGCCAAGATAGCCCTTTTTTGTTCACCCCGCTGAAAGTCGCGCTCACTGGTTCGGCTGCATTCGAAGATCGTAATGGTTACATCCCCATCCAGATCAATCGCATCGCCTTCGGCTTTAAAGCTCAGATCATCAAGTCGGACTTGCAGACCGCAGTTATCGACTATCGCATTGTCAGCCAGTCGCTGAGGCACAGCTTTTTGTATTTCACGCAGATCGAGCAGCGCACCCACTCCGATCCGAGTAGGGGCAACTGCGGTGAGGTTCAGATCAAGCGTATATGGCAATTCCGTATCTCGCACCGGTAATGTCGCGTCGATGACAAAGTCTACTTGCTGTGCGCTGGGTGAACGGGCACCGACCGAAACCGTCACTAAGACCAAAATCAAGAACCAAAGCCTCATTCCGCAAACTCCAATACGCCCTGTTCTTTAAGCCCTCCGAGGACTTTGACAATTGTCTCGGCGCTGACATCGGCCGATCCGACAACAGCGGCCCCCATCCCGCCTGGAGCGATTTCGCGTGTGCCGCCGGACTCGTAGATCGGATCGAGAACAGTGAATTCTTCTGGCAGCGGTGGGCATACCGGATGGGCTGCCAAAAACTCGCCACCCTTTTCCAGGACTGCTTCGTTAATGCGGTTGGTCAGGCCGAAGAGGTTGGAGACAGCCCCAATGAACCCGCGCGGGCTGAGGTCGGCGCTTTCGATGCTGAATGTAAGGCATTGGCCCCTAACCTCTGCCTTGGCGACGGCAATCGCATCGACGGTAGCCCCAAAATACTGAAAGCCGGGCTCTTCATTCCGTTTGCACCGCGTAAATTGGGCACGGGCTGAACCCTCAACCTTTACGGTTTCACCTATGGCGGTAACGTCTCGGATCTCGAGATAGATCTGGCGTTTACAGTTTTCTTCCAAGGGGCCAGTCAGAATCTGAGGCGCCTTTTCCTGTAATCCACGCAAATCCATGAACGCCCTCAGCCGCAAACGGGTAGGGCTGGATTCTTCTAGACCACCGTAAACAGTGAAAGGAACAGGAATATCGCGTAGCGGGACTTCCTTAGTCAGTTTGATCTGGAACCGGCCGGCATAGGTAGCTGGATCAATCCCTGCCGACGCGGGCGAAGAGGCCTGTTTCGTCACGTTGGCATCCAGAACACCCTGATCCTGGGCCTTGCTACCGCATCCCGGCAACATGGCAATAAGAACGCAGATCAGCAGTCCCTTGTTAAGTCGAGATGATGCCATCCTAGACCACCCCCTTTGTGACTAAGCTGCCCCAAGATACCCGCCTGCGTCTCTTAAGCAACTTATCTTATTGAAAAATCTTTCCGCCCTGTTCAACTCGAGCTGAAAATGGTGCTCGAATTTGTTTCAAGAAGATCATTTTGGAATAAGGCGAGCCCCACTTGCCAACCCCACCAATCCTCTATAAATGCCCGCTCTATCGTCTTCTGGCGAGATTCTCTCGTGGGAGGTTGCTGGGATCGCGATCCCGGATCGGACCACGCAACATAATCTGGGTGAGACGCGTTTCACCTTAGTTGAAAGGAAAACCAAATGGCCAAGAAGCTTGCTGGTACAATGAAGCTGCAGGTTCCTGCAGGTCAGGCGAACCCGTCGCCGCCAGTTGGTCCGGCGCTGGGTCAGCGCGGCATCAACATCATGGAATTCTGCAAGGCGTTCAACGCCAAGACCGCAGACATGGAGCAAGGCGCACCTTGCCCAACCGTGATCACCTATTATCAGGACAAGTCCTTCACCATGGACATCAAGACGCCGCCCGCGTCTTATTACCTGAAAAAAGCGGCTGGTCTGAAGCCGGTTGGCAAGCGTAACCGCCCTCGTGGCGCGGAAAACCCCGGTCGTGAGACCGTGGCAACCGTGACCTCGAAGCAGGTTCGCGAAATCGCCGAAGCCAAAATGAAAGATCTGAACGCCAACGACGTCGAAGGCGCAATGCAGATCATCCTGGGCTCGGCCCGCTCTATGGGCATCGAGGTGAAGTAAGATGGCAAAACTCGGTAAACGTACCCGCGCTGCGCGCGAAGCTGTCGCTGGCAAGGAAAACCTGTCGGTGGACGAAGCAGTTGCCCTGGTCAAAGCCAACGCAACTTCGAAATTCGACGAGACCATCGAGATCGCTCTGAACCTGGGCGTAGACACCCGTCACGCAGACCAGATGGTACGCGGCGTTGTCGGCCTGCCGAACGGCACCGGTAAAACCATGCGTGTTGCTGTGTTCGCACGTGGCCCCAAGGCTGACGAAGCGAAAGAAGCAGGCGCGGATATCATTGGCGCAGAGGACCTGATGGAAACCATTCAGGGCGGCACCATTGAATTCGATCGCTGCATTGCCACCCCGGACATGATGCCGATCGTCGGTCGTCTGGGTAAGGTTCTGGGCCCCCGCAACCTGATGCCGAACCCCAAGGTCGGCACCGTGACCATGGACGTGAAAGCGGCCGTGGAAGCAGCCAAGGGCGGTGAAGTTCAGTTCAAGGCGGAAAAAGGCGGCGTTGTGCACGCCGGTGTTGGCAAAGCGTCGTTCGACGAAGCCAAGCTGGTCGAAAACGTCCGTGCCTTCATCTCGGCCGTGGCCAAGGCCAAACCGTCGGGTGCCAAAGGCACCTACATGAAGAAAATCGCTCTGAGCTCGACCATGGGCCCAGGTGTGACTCTGGACGTTGCAGCTGCTGCGGGCGAATAAGCCCCGGCTAAACGCTTAGAAAAAGAACCCGGGTCGCGCTAACGACCCGGGTTTTTATTTTTAGCGGCATGTTTTGTCAGAGGTACGCGCGTAGCACGCTGGCTTCCTGTGCGCCAATCGTTGCGACTGCTGTGTGCTGGAAAGCAGTGTTGATGTCCTCGACCGACGGGAACAGCGCTAGGATTTCCGCCCTTTGCGGCGATGACAGAGCGTTTTTCGCAATATCACCGTAATAATAGCTTTCTGTCAGCGCGCCGTTTGATCGCACAATGTGGTGCCGGTCAAACATGAAATGCGTATAGGTGATGCGGTCTGTCTCGCGGATCGAAACACCGGGCAGGCCGCACAGGTGCTTGGCAGCCACGAACACTTCGGAGGAACCAAACAGCATGTCGGTTGCTGGAGATTGAATCAGAATCCGGTGCTGTTGCGAAACTACAAGCTCGTGCGTGTTCCCGATAGCGCTGGCTTCGATCACGACCGGGGCAAACGGGCCAAAGCCGTGGACCTCAGTCGTTCCGATCCACAGGATCGGTTGCAACCCGCCATCCCGGGTCCAGACGCGCTGGCCTTTTGCGAGGTTCTGTACATCGACATCGCCATCATCGGTGTCGATCCGAGTTCCGGGTCCAAAGCAGGTAATGTAATCCGTATAGGGCGATGACCCCGCGTTTGAGCCGCTAATTTTGACATAGGAGGTTCCCGGCACCAGGGGGGCCGAGGTGGCATACCCTCAAACGTCTTGCGTGACCCCGTTCTGAGAAAACACGTAAATTTCAATCTCGGGCCCGGTCGGGTTTCCATTAATGTCCAGAGCCTGCACGGTGATGATGGACTCGGACTCAACCTGCGTTCCGTTTGCAACGATTCCACCGCCATCGGTGATGACGTGGCCCGTTTCCTGATCGTCGTTGAACACGTCCGGGCTGCCGCTGGTGTCATCCAGCGTGACAGTAGTGCCAAACCCACCCGAAAATTCAAAAATCGTGCCGTTTGGCGTATCCGAATTGTTAATGATCGAGCCGCCGACGACAATATCGTTGGCGTCGCCTCCAGCGGGAACGAATGTCGCGATGAGGCTGGCGCTGTCCTGAGCGAAAAAACTGCGGAGAACCATCTGCGCGATCACCTTTCTCTCTGCCGGTTACATTGACCTCAGTTGCCAAAGGTCACGATAATTATTCCCCAGAATAAGAAGTTGGTTGCAAGGTTTCCGTCAACCGGGTTTCGAAACAGGCCGCATAATTTATTGGCATCTGCGGTGATAATCGCCACAGTTTTACCGCCCCTGAAAGACGATTTTCAGGCGCTTGCCTAACCGTTGACGTTTGTCTTCCTCAAACGGGCTGCATTCATGGTCGACCCGCCACAAGGCCAGCCAATCTTTCAGCAACCGGCCTCGGATGCAGTAGTCCAGAATGTCGTGGTTGATTGGATGGCGATAAAGGCGAAAGAACATATCTTTGTTTCTTTTGAGAATGCCGCTGCGATCCACGTCGGATACGGTTCCGGGGCGAAAAATATCTGCTTTCAGAAAATCGACAATATCATACACGGCCAGCTTTTCACGGGATTCAGTGAAATCCAAACCGATCGTCTTTCCCTGTCCGACGATCAGGTTCTGCCCGTGAAAGTCGCCATGCGAAAAGACACGGAGATCCTCGGTGCCTTTCAGACGGGCCGCTTCGGCAAACATGACGTTTACCATTTTACGGCTCTGATCCGCGACGTCCCTTGGCACGGCTCCGATAAGTTCGCGAATGCTGTCTGTCATCCATTTTGGCCGAAACGCGTAGCTCAGCGGTGGTTGACTGGAATGCAGATCGTGCAGCCATGAACCGGCCCTGCGAAAGACTTGAGCGACCTGATCTTCGTTCTGGCTGTTATAGATCAGGTCCACCGCGGTTGGGCGGTCGATATATTCAGTGACGAAAAAGGCTTCGGTCGGCGACAGATAAATCGGGCGGATGACCTGCGATGACGGGTTGTTATCGAAATGGCGGTGCAGATCAGCCAGCAGACCGAACTCGTCACGCAGCCTTCCGGTTGTGGGAGAATCCCTGTCGATCTTTAGCGCAAAGCTCGTGGTCTTGGTTGTGACTTTCAGAACAAGGCGCGTGTCGGGAAACCCGTGTGAACGGTAGACGCATTCGACGTTTTCCACGGGCCCAACGGGTTGGTGGCGCATAAACTCCGCCACACACGCTGATGTGATGTTCTTCTCGGTTTCGGTAAGATTCAGCATGCAGGCGCGACGTTCTATTTGTTATACGGCTTGAAGGGATCGCAGTGCCGGTGCCATGTCAATGCCAGGGTTCCAAGCATTCGGTTTTACTCAGCTGACCTGGCCGGTGCGGCAGTGTCGGAGTAGACTGGTGGGAACGGTCAATTTACCCCTTGGAAACCCCTGCCATCTGGCCTAAATAGAGCTGCGGAATAAAGCGTGCGATTCGTCGTGCGCTTTATTTCGTTTCGTCCAAGACGGTGGGTGGGTCCATTCGGGCCCTTAATTCCCTGCCTGAGACGGGTAAGACCAAAGAATTCTGAGGGTCACGATCCTCGGGCGAATTTTGGCCCATCCCGTAATAACGGACCTGAACGCCGGGGTTTACCCCTCGGCAAATATGAGCCGGGGTGAGGGATCGCCCCAAACTTGGAGAGAACTGTGGATAGAGCCCAGAAAGAGAAAGTGGTCGAGGAACTCGGCCAAATCTTCGAAAGCTCTGGCGTCGTAGTGGTTTCGCACTACGCCGGTCTGACAGTTGCCGAGATGCAGGACCTTCGCGCACGTGCTCGTGACGCGGGTGGCGCCGTGCGTGTTGCCAAGAACAGGCTCGCCAAAATCGCCCTTGAGGGTAAGCCGTGTGCAAGCATGGCCGACCTGCTGACAGGGATGACCGTTCTGACCTATTCCGAGGACCCCGTGGCAGCAGCCAAGGTGGCCGAGGACTTCGCCAAGGATAACAAGAATTTTGAGATTCTTGGTGGCGCAATGGGTGAGAACGCTCTGGACCGCAAAGGCGTCGAAACAGTTTCGAAAATGCCGTCTCGCGAGGAGCTTATTGCTTCGATCGTGGGCTGCATTGGCGCACCTGCTTCGAACATCGCTGGCGCGATTGGCGCACCTGCAAGCAACATCGCAAGCATCCTTTCCACCATCGAAGAGAAGGCGGAAGCTGCGTAAGCGGTTGGCACTGAATGATCTGCGTAGGGTAAACACCCTGACGTTGGAACACACACTGTAAACGGAAAGAGCTGATAAAATGGCTGATCTGAAAGCACTCGCAGAAAGCATCGTGGGTCTGACCCTGCTGGAAGCACAAGAACTGAAAACCATCCTCAAAGACGAATACGGCATCGAGCCCGCAGCTGGCGGCGCCGTAATGGTCGCAGCTGGTGGCGACGCCGGTGGCGCAGCCGAGGAAGAAAAAACCGAATTCGACGTCGTTCTGAAGAACGCCGGCGCTTCGAAAATCAACGTGATCAAAGAAGTTCGCGGCATCACTGGTCTGGGCCTGAAAGAAGCCAAGGAACTGGTCGAAGCCGGCGGCAAGATCAAAGAAGGCGTTTCGAAAGAAGAAGCCGAAGAAGTCAAAGGCAAGCTGGAAGCAGCTGGCGCCGAGGTCGAGCTGGCCTAAGCCAATCGACAGGTGCATCGCTGATGTGCCGCAAATTTTGGCTGGGCCCGGAGAAATCCGGGTCCAGCCGAACCTGTCTTAGAAAGTGCCTCATCGGGTGGGGCGTTTTCTAAGACGCGGTTCTTGGATCGGGAGGCTGCCTTCGGGACGGTGGCCATGAATTGATCCGAACGTGTCGTCTCGAATGTGCAAGGCGCCGGGGCCCGACGGTGTCTTTGCCCGATGAGAACATCGAAAGGTGACATCTGACATGGCTCAAACGTTCCTTGGCCAGAAACGTCTTCGTAAATATTACGGCAAAATCCGCGAAGTGCTGGAAATGCCGAACCTCATTGAGGTCCAGAAATCTTCTTATGATCTTTTCCTGCGCTCCGGCGATGCAGAACAGCCCGCTGACGGCGAAGGCATCAAAGGTGTGTTCCAGTCGGTTTTTCCGATCAAGGATTTCAACGAAACCTCCGTTCTGGAGTTCGTGAAATACGATTTGGAAAAGCCCAAATACGACGTCGAAGAGTGCATGCAGCGCGACATGACCTACAGCGCTCCGCTGAAGGTTACTCTGCGTCTGATCGTGTTTGATGTCGATGAAGACACCGGCGCCAAGTCGGTCAAAGACATTAAGGAACAGGACGTGTTCATGGGCGATATGCCCCTGATGACACCGAACGGGACTTTCATCGTGAACGGCACCGAGCGTGTGATTGTGTCCCAGATGCACCGCTCACCCGGTGTGTTCTTTGATCACGACAAGGGCAAAACGCATTCCTCGGGCAAGCTGTTGTTTGCCTGCCGCATCATCCCGTATCGCGGCAGCTGGCTGGACTTTGAGTTCGACGCCAAGGACATCGTGTTCGCCCGTATCGACCGTCGCCGCAAACTGCCTGTGACAACCCTGCTGTATGCGCTGGGTCTGGATCAGGAAGCGATCATGGACGCCTATTACAACACCGTGTCCTATAAGTTGGACAAAAAGAAGGGCTGGATCGCGCCGTTCTTCCCCGAGCGTGTACGCGGCACCCGTCCGACTTATGATCTGGTTGATGCGAAATCTGGTGAAGTGATTGCCGAAGCAGGCAAAAAAGTCACCCCGCGCGCCGTCAAGAAACTGATCGAAGAAGGCGTCGTCACCGACCTGCTTGTTCCGTTCGATCATATCGTCGGCAAGTTTGTCGCCAAGGATATCATCAACGAAGAAAACGGCGCGATCTACGTCGAAGCCGGTGATGAGCTGACCCTGGAATACGACAAGGATGGCGACCTGATCGGCGGTTCCGTCAAGGAACTGATCGACGCGGGCATCACCGACATTCCGGTTCTCGACATCGACAATGTCAATGTCGGCCCCTACATGCGCAATACCATGGCTGCGGACAAGAACATGGGCCGGGACACCGCGCTGATGGACATTTACCGCGTCATGCGCCCGGGCGAGCCGCCCACCGTCGAGGCTGCATCGGCTCTGTTCGACACGCTGTTCTTCGACAGCGAACGCTACGACCTGTCCGCCGTTGGCCGCGTGAAGATGAACATGCGTCTGGCTCTGGACGCGCCGGATACCCTGCGCACACTGCGCCGCGAAGACATCGTGGCCTGTATCAAGGCGCTGGTTGAACTGCGCGACGGTAAAGGCGACGTGGACGATATCGACCATCTCGGCAACCGCCGTGTGCGTTCGGTCGGCGAACTGATGGAAAACCAATACCGCGTTGGCTTGCTGCGCATGGAGCGTGCGATCAAAGAGCGTATGTCCTCGGTCGAGATTGACACCGTCATGCCGCAGGATCTGATCAACGCGAAACCGGCTGCGGCCGCTGTTCGCGAATTCTTCGGCTCATCGCAGCTGTCGCAGTTCATGGACCAGACCAACCCGCTGTCGGAAGTTACCCACAAACGCCGTCTCTCGGCGCTTGGCCCCGGTGGTCTGACGCGCGAACGTGCTGGCTTTGAGGTGCGCGACGTACACCCGACCCACTATGGCCGGATGTGCCCGATTGAAACGCCGGAAGGTCCGAACATCGGTCTGATCAACTCGCTGGCTACCTTTGCCCGCGTGAACAAGTATGGCTTTATCGAAACACCGTATCGCGTCGTCAAGGATGCCGAGGTGACCGATGAAGTTCACTACATGTCCGCGACCGAGGAAATGCGTCACACCGTGGCGCAGGCGAACGCGACGCTGGATCAGAACGGCAAGTTCATCAACGATCTGGTTTCCACCCGTCAGGCTGGTGACTACACCCTTGCCCCGCGCGAGAATGTGGACCTGATCGACGTGTCGCCGAAACAGCTGGTATCAGTAGCTGCATCGCTGATCCCGTTCCTTGAAAATGACGACGCCAACCGCGCTCTGATGGGCTCGAACATGCAACGTCAGGCGGTTCCGCTGCTGCGGGCCGAGGCGCCGCTGGTCGGTACCGGTATCGAGGAAAAGGTTGCGATCGACTCGGGCGCTGCGATTCAGGCGAAACGCGCCGGTATCATCGACCAGGTCGATGCCCAGCGTATCGTTATCCGCGCCACCGAGGATCTGGAACTGGGCGACGCGGGTGTGGACATCTACCGTCTGCGCAAATTCCAGCGTTCGAACCAGAACACCTGCATCAACCAGCGTCCGCTGGTGAAAGTGGGTGACACTGTCACGAAAGGCGAGGTTGTCGCCGATGGTCCGTCCACCGATATCGGTGAACTGGCACTGGGTAAGAACGTGGTTGTCGCGTTCATGCCGTGGAACGGTTACAACTACGAAGACTCGATCCTGATCAGCGAACGTATTGCGCGTGATGACGTCTTTACCTCGGTCCATATCGAGGAATTCGAAGTCGCCGCTCGTGACACTAAACTGGGCCCGGAAGAGATCACCCGCGACATTCCGAACGTCGGTGAAGAAGCGCTGCGCAACCTCGACGAGGCTGGCATCGTTTACATCGGTGCGGATGTTGAGCCGGGCGATATTCTGGTCGGCAAGATCACTCCGAAGGGCGAAAGCCCGATGACTCCGGAAGAAAAGCTGCTGCGCGCCATCTTTGGTGAAAAAGCATCTGACGTGCGTGACACCTCGCTGCGCGTGAAGCCGGGTGATTACGGTACTGTGGTCGAAGTGCGCGTCTTCAACCGCCACGGTGTGGAAAAAGACGAGCGTGCGCTGCAGATCGAGCGTGAGGAAGTCGAACGTCTGGCCCGTGACCGGGATGACGAGTTGGCGATCCTGGACCGCAACATCTATGCGCGTCTGCAGGGCCTGATCCTGGGTAAAACCGCCGTCAAAGGCCCGAAAGGCGTCAAGCCGGGCTCGGCAATCACCGAGGACCTGCTGGAAACTCTGACCCGTGGTCAGTGGTGGCAGCTGGCGCTGGAAGACGAGAAGGACGCCCAGATCGTAGAGGCTCTGAACGAGCAATACGAAGTGCTCAAGCGTGCTCTGGACGCCCGTTTCGAAGACAAGGTCGAAAAAGTCCGTCGTGGTGACGATCTGCCGCCGGGTGTGATGAAGATGGTCAAAGTCTTCATCGCCGTGAAGCGCAAGCTGCAGCCGGGCGACAAGATGGCCGGTCGTCACGGGAACAAAGGTGTGATCTCTAAGGTTGTTCCGATGGAAGACATGCCGTTCCTGGCCGATGGTACGCCGGTTGACTTCTGTCTGAACCCGCTGGGCGTGCCTTCGCGTATGAACGTTGGTCAGATCCTTGAAACCCACATGGGTTGGGCCGCACGCGGTCTGGGTCTGAACATCGACGAAGCACTGGGTGAATACCGCCGTTCCGGCGACCTGACCCCGGTTCGCGAAGCGATGAAGCTGGCTTACGGCGAGAATGTCTATGAAGAAGGCATTGTTGGCATGGACGAGGATCACCTAATCGAGGCTGCGGGCAACGTGACCCGCGGTGTTCCGATCGCGACCCCGGTCTTTGACGGTGCCAAAGAGGCTGACGTCAACGACGCGCTGGTGCGTGCGGGCTTTTCGGAAAGCGGTCAGTCGGTTCTGTTCGACGGTCGTACGGGTGAGCAATTTGCGCGTCCTGTGACCGTTGGCATCAAGTATCTGCTGAAACTGCACCACCTTGTGGATGACAAAATCCACGCGCGTTCGACCGGGCCTTACAGCCTGGTTACCCAGCAGCCGCTGGGTGGTAAGGCGCAATTCGGTGGTCAGCGCTTTGGTGAGATGGAGGTCTGGGCCCTGGAAGCTTATGGCGCCGCCTACACCCTGCAGGAGATGCTCACCGTGAAATCGGATGACGTCGCCGGCCGGACCAAGGTCTATGAGTCGATCGTCAAGGGCGAGGATAACTTTGAAGCGGGCGTACCGGAATCGTTCAACGTTCTGGTTAAAGAAGTCCGTGGCCTCGGCCTGAATATGGAACTCCTGGATGCGGAGGAAGAGTAGGGGCGGCAACGCCCCACACTCATCCCATCCCAATTTGTAAGGACGCAAAATGAACCAGGAAATCACCAATAACCCGTTCAACCCGCTGACGCCGCCGAAAGTCTTTGACGAAATCAAAGTCTCATTGGCGTCGCCCGAGCGGATTCTGTCTTGGTCCTATGGCGAGATCAAGAAACCCGAAACCATCAACTACCGGACGTTCAAGCCCGAGCGTGACGGTCTGTTCTGCGCGCGTATCTTTGGCCCGATCAAAGATTACGAATGTCTGTGCGGCAAATATAAGCGGATGAAGTATCGCGGCGTTGTCTGCGAGAAATGCGGTGTGGAAGTCACCCTGCAGAAAGTCCGCCGCGAGCGTATGGGCCACATCGAACTGGCAGCACCCGTTGCGCACATCTGGTTCCTGAAGTCGCTGCCGTCCCGCATCGGTCTGATGCTGGACATGACGCTGCGCGATCTGGAACGCGTTCTGTACTTTGAAAACTATGTCGTCATCGAGCCCGGTCTGACCGACCTGTCCTATGGCCAGATGCTGACCGAAGAAGAGTATATGGACGCGCAGGATGCCTATGGCATGGACGCGTTCACCGCCAATATCGGTGCTGAAGCCATCCGTGAGATGCTGGCCCAGATCGATCTGGAAGCCGAAGCCGAGCAGCTGCGTGCTGATCTGGCCGAAGCAACCGGTGAGCTGAAGCCAAAGAAGATCATCAAGCGTCTGAAGGTTGTCGAATCCTTCCTTGAGTCGGGCAACCGGCCTGAATGGATGGTGATGACCGTGATTCCGGTCATTCCGCCGGAACTGCGTCCGCTGGTTCCGCTGGATGGCGGCCGTTTTGCGACTTCGGATCTGAACGATCTGTATCGCCGTGTCATCAACCGGAACAACCGCCTGAAGCGTCTGATCGAACTGCGCGCGCCTGACATCATCGTCCGCAACGAAAAGCGGATGCTGCAGGAATCCGTTGATGCTCTGTTCGACAACGGTCGTCGTGGCCGCGTGATCACCGGCGCCAACAAGCGCCCGCTGAAATCGCTGTCGGACATGCTGAAAGGTAAGCAGGGCCGCTTCCGTCAGAACCTTCTGGGTAAGCGCGTCGACTTCTCGGGCCGTTCGGTCATCGTGACCGGGCCGGAACTCAAGCTGCACCAGTGTGGTCTGCCCAAGAAGATGGCGTTGGAGCTGTTCAAGCCGTTCATCTACTCGCGCCTTGAAGCCAAGGGTCTGTCTTCGACCGTGAAACAGGCGAAGAAGCTGGTCGAAAAAGAGCGTCCCGAAGTGTGGGATATCCTCGACGAGGTGATCCGCGAACACCCTGTCATGCTGAACCGTGCGCCGACGCTGCACCGTCTTGGCATTCAGGCGTTCGAGCCGGTTCTGATCGAAGGTAAAGCCATCCAGCTGCACCCGCTGGTCTGTTCGGCCTTTAACGCCGACTTCGACGGTGACCAGATGGCCGTGCACGTCCCGCTGAGCCTTGAGGCCCAGCTGGAAGCCCGTGTTCTGATGATGTCGACGAACAACGTTCTGTCGCCCGCAAACGGCGCACCGATCATCGTTCCGTCGCAGGATATGATCCTGGGTCTGTACTACGTGACCTTGGAACGTGAAGGCATGCCCGGTGAAGGCAAAGTGTTTGGTTCGATCGACGAAGTTCAGCATGCGCTGGATTCCGGCGAAGTGCACCTGCACACCAAGATCACCGCGCGGATCACGCAGATCGACGACGAAGGCAACGAAGTTCAGAAGCGTTTCGAGACAACTCCGGGCCGTCTGCGTCTGGGTGCCTTGCTGCCAATGAACAACAAGGCGCCTTTCGAGCTGGTCAACCGCCTGCTGCGGAAGAAAGAAGTGCAGCAGGTGATCGACACCGTCTACCGTTATTGCGGTCAGAAAGAGTCGGTTATCTTCTGTGACCAGATCATGTCGATGGGCTTCAAAGAAGCGTTCAAGGCGGGCATCTCGTTCGGTAAGGACGACATGGTCATTCCGGACGACAAGTGGGGCATCGTTGATGACACCCGCGGTCAGGTGAAGGATTTTGAACAGCAGTACATGGACGGCCTGATCACTCAGGGTGAAAAGTACAACAAAGTTGTTGATGCCTGGTCGAAGTGTAACGATCGCGTCACCGATGCAATGATGAGCACAATCTCATCGTCGGATCGGGCTGCAGACGGTTCTGAGCAAGAGCCGAATTCGGTCTACATGATGGCCCACTCGGGTGCGCGTGGCTCGGTTACTCAGATGAAACAGCTGGGCGGTATGCGCGGTCTGATGGCCAAGCCGAACGGTGACATCATCGAGACGCCGATCATCTCGAACTTTAAAGAAGGTCTGACTGTTCTCGAGTACTTCAACTCGACCCACGGTGCCCGTAAGGGTCTGTCGGATACCGCTCTGAAGACGGCGAACTCGGGTTACCTGACCCGTCGTCTGGTGGACGTGGCGCAGGATTGTATCGTTCGTGAGATCGACTGCGGCACCGAGCGTGCGATCACTGCCGAAGCCGCTGTCAACGACGGTGAGGTTGTTGCGTCTCTGGCCGAACGTGTGCTGGGCCGTGTCTCTGCCGATGACGTTCTGCGTCCGGGCACGGACGAGGTTCTGGTCGCTGCAGGCCAGCTGATCGACGAACGTATGGCTGACATGATCGACGAGGCCGCTGTTGCGTCGATGCGCATCCGTTCGCCTCTGACTTGTGAGTCGGAAGAGGGCGTTTGCGCCACCTGCTACGGTCGTGACCTTGCACGTGGTACGCGGGTCAATACAGGCGAAGCGGTTGGCATCATCGCCGCCCAGTCCATCGGTGAACCCGGTACACAGCTGACGATGCGGACTTTCCACATCGGTGGTGTTGCCCAGGGCGGACAGCAGTCGTTCCAGGAAGCCAGTCAAGACGGTGTGGTTTCGTTCGAGAACCCGCAGGTTCTGGCCAATTCCGCAGGTGAAATCCTGGTCATGGGCCGGAACATGAAGCTGGTGATCAAAGACGAACACGGCGAGGAACGTGCCAGCCACAAGCTGGGCTATGGTTCCAAGCTGTTCGTCAAGGACGGTTCCAAGGTTGCTCGCGGTGACAAGCTGTACGAATGGGATCCCTACACCCTGCCAATCATCGCCGAGAAAGCCGGTACCGCGAAATACGTTGATCTGGTTTCGGGCCTTGCTGTCCGGGATGAGACCGATGAAGCGACCGGTATGACCCAGAAGATCGTGATCGACTGGCGCGCCGCCCCCAAAGGCAGCGACCTGAAGCCCGAGATCATTCTGGTTGGTGAAGATGGCGAGCCGGTCCGCAACGACGCGGGCAACCCGGTTCACTATCCGATGTCGGTGGATGCGATCCTGTCGGTCGAAGACGGCCAGCAGATCGAAGCCGGTGACGTTGTCGCGCGTATCCCGCGTGAAGGCGCCAAGACCAAGGACATCACCGGTGGTCTGCCGCGTGTGGCCGAACTGTTCGAAGCCCGCCGTCCGAAAGATCACGCGATCATCGCAGAAGCCGATGGTTACGTGCGCTTTGGCCGCGACTACAAGAACAAGCGCCGCATCAGCATCGAACCGGCTGACGAGTCCATGGAGACCATCGAATACATGGTGCCCAAGGGCAAGCACATCCCGGTCGCCGAAGGGGACTTCATCCAGAAGGGTGAATACCTGATGGACGGTAACCCGGCTCCGCATGACATCCTGTCCATCATGGGGGTCGAAGCGCTGGCGGATTACATGATCGACGAGGTGCAGGACGTCTATCGTCTGCAGGGCGTGAAGATCAACGACAAGCACATCGAGGTCATCGTGCGCCAGATGCTGCAGAAGTGGGAGATCCTGGATTCAGGCGACACCACCCTGCTGAAAGGCGAACATGTCGACAAGCAGGAGTTCGACGCAGCCAACGAGAAGACACTCTCGCGTGGCGGCCGTCCGGCTCAGGGCGAACCGATCCTTTTGGGGATCACCAAAGCCTCGCTGCAGACACGTTCGTTCATCTCGGCGGCGTCGTTCCAGGAAACCACCCGCGTGCTGACCGAAGCTTCGGTTCAGGGCAAGAAGGACAAACTGGTTGGCCTGAAAGAGAACGTCATCGTTGGTCGTCTGATCCCTGCCGGTACCGGTGGAGCGACTCAGGCCGTGCGTCAGGTTGCTCAGGGCCGCGACAACGTCGTGATCGAAGCCCGCCGGGAAGAGGCCGAAGCGGCCGCTGCACTGGCGGCGCCGATGGTCGACGACGATATGGTTGGCGACGAGCTGGACGTTCTGGTCGAAACCCCGGAAAGCCGCGAGTAAGCGACTACGATAGTCCAAAGATCAGGCCCCGCGAGTTCGCGGGGCCTTTTTTGTTGGTTAACCTGAATAGGTCCCCCTTAGAACAGAATGCTTGGAGAGCGGCATTTCGAACTCACCTCGCGTGACAAGGGCTGCAGGAAGATTGCATTTCAGAAGTGATAAAGTGCGATCTTATTCAGTGAATACACTTTTTGTGATACGCTTATTCTTATTTTAACCAATATTTGGCTGGAGATCGGATCATGCTGTCCGTGTTGAATCTGTGTCGTGCGTTTACCATTGCAGGGTTTGGGCTTCTGCTTGGCTGTACTGATTATGCCTATGTTGGTATGCCGCCAGGTCAGCCTTCTCGGGAAATTAAGATTCCAGACGGGTCCACCCGTTTGATCCCGATTTCCTCCTCCATCGTCGGTCTTGCATATGATGACGCGCGCGAGCGGATATTCCTGCGCAATCTTCCCGGCACTCAGCTACAGGAACTTGATCGCGATGGGCGGGTCCTGCGCACTTTTTCAGCCCAGCGGGTTCCGGCCGGGTGCGGTGGTTTCACACCCGACGAATTCCCGATCAAAGAGTGTGGTTTAGCTGTCCGTGAGTCAGATGGTCATCTATTCCTTGATCATCCGAATGGATTGATGATCTCGGAATTGACGCGTGACGGGCAATTCGTCCGCAACATCAGAATTGGACAACCCCAAGGCCCCATCGGAGGAGTAGCTTTCGACGAAAATACGAAAACTTTGTACATCTTGTTCATACGAAATCGGCTGATCGCCGAGATAGACCTGAACGGTAATACCAAGAGGATTATCCGAGCCACCAACCCTGCTGTCGGTGCGGCGCTGCAGATTGAACGGTTTGGCCTCGGTATCAACTCAGATCGACGAGAGCTTTATGTCGCGCTTCAAAATGGTAACCGGCTTGGGGTGCTGAACATGTCCGGAGGGTTGATTGCGACCCATAACCTGAGTGCAGGAGTGGCTGTGGAAGGTATCGGAGGCGGTCGTGTCTTCGGTCTCTAAAAGCGCGAGACCAAAACAATTGTGATTTCCGTCTAAATTTGCTCGGATGCGTTGACATTGCGACAGTCGGTTGGGCCAATGCGATTATTGACTTGCAACCGGACCTGCCAAAATGACCCCAAACGTGAAAGGCGCGCTGCTGATGATGGGCAGCATGGCGGCCTTTACCATCAATGATGCTCTGATCAAGGCCGCAGGTGCCGAGATACCGCTGTTTCAGATGGTTGCAATGCGCGGGCTTCTGGCGACGGTTCTGGTCTTCCTGCTGGCCCGTCATTTAGGGGCGTTGCATCTGAATTTTCCACGTCATGACAAATGGCTGGTGGCCTTCCGGTGTCTGGCCGAGCTGTCGGCCACGTACTTCTTCCTGACCGCGTTGCTGCACATGCCGCTTGCCAACGTGACTGCGGTGTTACAGGCCTTGCCGTTAACGGTCACGTTGGGGGCCGTACTGTTTTTTGGTGAACATATCGGGTGGCGGCGGGTGCTGGCGATTGTGCTGGGCTTTGCCGGAATGCTGTTGATCGTGCGGCCGGGTCCCGAAGGGTTCAGCATATACGCGATCTATGCCTTGGTTGCGATGGCCTCGGTCACAGCGCGGGATCTGATCACGCGGCGTATGTCGGTGCATGTGCCCTCGCTGGCGGTCACTCTGGCCACGTCAGTGACGATTACAGTGTCGGCTGGGGTTGCCACCATTGCGACAGGCTGGGAACCGGTATCGGTCGGGGCTGGCCTGATGATGGCTTCGGCAGCGGTGTTCGTACTGGGGGGCTATCTGTTCAGCGTCATGGTCATGCGCGTGGGCGAGGTCGGCTTTGTCGCACCCTTCCGGTATTCCAGCCTGATCTGGGCGCTGGCGCTGGGTTGGTTGGTATTCGGAGACTGGCCGGACACTATCACAATGTTAGGCGCGACCCTGGTCGTTGGGGCGGGTCTGTTCACATTGTTCCGCGAACGTCAGGTCCAACCTGCCGAGTGAACCTGACGGACACGATTTTGATCAATCGCAAAACGAGCGATGAATTCGCCTTCTTGTTTGGGTGTCAGGGGCTGTAATTCTTCGTTGCTGTTGCGGGCACCCCATGAATCGTTGGACGTATGCATGGAGCGCACCCACATGGGCGCATCCGGATAACTGACGACAGGCATGAAACGACCGATACGGTGGTGGGCGAAACTGAAAATCGTATGTTTGCAACCGCCAGAAACATACATGCCCAGACCCACGCCTATCAGCGATTTGAAGGTCTCGGCCACATGTACCCCTTCCGAATTCAAGCGGGCGATAAATCCCTTGTTGAAATCTATGCCGACCGTGTGGTTCCGGCTCATAAGCGTCTTACAGTCCTCGGCTGCGTCGCGGAGGCGCTCTACAAAATCAACGGAAACAGCATCGTCATCGTCATGTCGGAATTGTAGACAGGGCTGGTCCGGATCGGTGCGGGCCGTGTGCAGAATATCCTTCATAATGTGGCGGTGCTTTTTGTCGGTCTCTGCCGATTTCTGTACGATCTGAATCTGTTTGATATCAGCCGTCAGATCATGCAGCCGATCGAATGCGGATTTAGGCAGGCATTCTCCTACCGCCACTAACAGCACGAAGTCCTCATCTGTATGCTCTCGAAAACAGGGCAGGGTAGAAGATTCAAAGAGGCGAAACCTCTCTTCCAATCGTTTTGGGTCGTACAGATAACGGCGCCGTTCTTCGAGTGTTTCATGTTCGATCTGAAAACTGCCAAGGGCCGGGAAAGAAAAGCGGCAAAGGCCAATCACTTGCATGGTGCGTCCATTGTCAGAATACCGAATTCACTATGCCGGTGTCTGCTGCCGCCCGCAACGCCAGACGGTTCTGGCGGTCTTGCAAAGCACCTGATAATCCTAGGCGAACAGGCCAGTCTGGCACACCTGAGCTTGCACTGTTGACACTCGGGCCGACTCCTCATATACGCGCGTCATCTCGGTGCGGGGGCCGCCCCATATCCGATTCCAGTAATGAACTGGTCAAGGCCCGGACAATTTTGCAGTTCGCGCCCTCTGATAATCAACCGCGACGTTCACCTCGGAATGGGAACGCTCGCGGGTTTTGCGCTTGTGGACGCATAAGTGCAGCAAATTTAACCGCACGCAATGCGCGTGCATGTCATGTGTGTTGCAAAACGGGGAAGAAACCGGAATGCCAACTATTCAACAGCTGATCCGCAAGCCGCGGCAGCCCAAAGTAAAACGCTCGAAGTCCATGCACCTGGAGCAGTGCCCGCAGAAACGCGGCGTCTGCACCCGTGTGTATACCACCACGCCGAAGAAGCCGAACTCGGCTATGCGTAAGGTTGCCAAAGTGCGCCTGACCAACGGGTTCGAGGTCATCTCGTACATCCCCGGTGAAAGCCACAACCTGCAGGAACACTCGGTTGTTCTGATCCGTGGCGGCCGTGTGAAAGACCTTCCCGGTGTGCGTTACCACATCCTGCGCGGTGTTCTGGATACTCAGGGCGTCAAAGACCGTAAGCAGCGTCGTTCGAAATACGGCGCGAAGCGTCCCAAGTAAGAAGGAGAGGCTGATATGTCACGTCGTCACGCCGCCGAAAAACGCGAAGTCCTGCCTGACGCCAAATTTGGCGACAAGGTACTGACCAAATTCATGAACAACCTGATGATCGACGGTAAGAAGTCGGTCGCAGAGCGCATCGTCTACAACGCCTTTGACCGCGTTGAAGGCAAGATCAAGCGCGCTCCTGTCGAAGTGTTCCACGAAGCGCTCGACAACATCAAACCGTCGGTCGAGGTTCGCTCGCGCCGGGTTGGTGGTGCAACCTACCAGGTTCCGGTCGAAGTGCGCCCCGAGCGCCGCGAAGCCCTGGCCATTCGCTGGCTGATTTCGGCTGCGCGCGCCCGCAACGAAAACACCATGGAAGAACGCCTTGCCGGTGAACTGCTGGACGCCGTACAGTCCCGCGGTACTGCCGTTAAAAAGCGCGAAGACACCCACAAGATGGCCGAGGCGAACAAAGCCTTCAGCCACTACCGTTGGTAATTCCAGAGGCTTATCAAAATGGCACGCGAATATACACTCAACCACTACCGTAACTTCGGTATCATGGCGCATATCGATGCAGGTAAGACCACCTGCTCGGAACGTATCCTGTATTACACCGGCAAATCCCACAACATCGGTGAGGTGCACGATGGTGCAGCCACGATGGACTGGATGGAGCAGGAGCAGGAACGCGGCATCACCATCACTTCGGCTGCGACCACCACCTTCTGGGAGCGCACCGAAGACGGTGAAACTGCTGACTCGCCCAAGCACCGCCTGAACATCATCGACACCCCCGGCCACGTTGACTTCACCATCGAAGTTGAACGTTCGCTGGCGGTTCTCGACGGTGCCGTCTGCGTTCTAGACGCAAACGCCGGCGTTGAGCCCCAGACCGAAACCGTGTGGCGTCAGGCTGACCGCTACAAGGTTCCGCGTATGGTTTTTGTCAACAAGATGGACAAGATCGGCGCAGACTTCTTCAACTGCGTTCGCATGATCGAAGATCGCACCGGCGCACGTGCTGTTCCGGTTGGTATTCCGATTGGTGCAGAAACCGAGCTGGAAGGTCTTGTTGACCTGGTCACCATGGAAGAATGGCTGTGGCAGGGCGAAGACCTGGGCGCAAGCTGGGTCAAAGCACCGATCCGTGACAGCCTGAAAGACATGGCCGACGAATGGCGCGGTAAGATGATCGAAGCGGCCGTCGAAATGGACGACGACGCAATGATGGAGTATCTGGAAGGCAATGAGCCCGACGTTCCGACCCTGCGCGCCCTGCTGCGTAAAGGTACGCTGGAAATCGCGTTCGTTCCGGTTCTGGGTGGTTCGGCGTTCAAGAACAAAGGCGTTCAGCCGCTGCTCAACGCTGTGATCGACTATCTGCCCAGCCCGCTGGACGTTGTTGATTACATGGGCTTCAAACCCGGCGACGAAGAAGAAGTTCGTGACATCGCTCGTCGTGCAGACGACAACATGGCCTTCTCGGGCCTGGCGTTCAAAATCATGAACGACCCCTTCGTTGGCTCGCTGACCTTTACCCGGATCTACTCGGGCACCATGAACAAGGGTGACTCGATCCTGAACTCGACCAAAGGTAAGAAAGAGCGCATCGGTCGTATGATGATGATGCACTCGAACAACCGGGAAGAGATCGAAGAAGCGTTTGCAGGAGACATCATCGCGCTGGCGGGTCTGAAAGACACCACCACCGGTGACACTCTGTGCGACGCCAAGGATCCGGTGGTTCTGGAAACCATGACCTTCCCCGATCCGGTGATCGAAATCGCGGTTGAGCCCAAAACCAAGGGTGACCAAGAGAAGATGTCCCAGGGTCTGGCCCGTCTGGCCGCCGAAGACCCGTCCTTCCGTGTGGAAACCGACCTGGAATCGGGTCAGACCATCATGAAGGGCATGGGCGAACTTCACCTGGACATCCTGGTGGACCGTCTGAAGCGCGAATTCAAAGTCGAGGCGAACATCGGTGCACCGCAGGTGGCATACCGTGAAACTATCTCGATGCCGGTTGAGCACACCTACACCCACAAGAAACAGTCGGGTGGTTCGGGTCAGTTCGCGGAAGTCAAGCTGGAGATCCAGCCGACCGAAGCAGGCGAAGGCTATTCGTTCGAAAGCCGCATCGTTGGTGGTGCTGTTCCGAAGGAATACATCCCGGGTGTTGAAAAAGGCATCAACTCGGTCATGGATAGCGGCCCGCTGGCTGGCTTCCCCGTGATCGACTTCAAGGTTGCCCTGCTGGACGGTAAGTTCCACGACGTTGACTCGAGCGTTCTGGCGTTCGAAATCGCGGGTCGTATGTGTATGCGTGAAGGCATGCGCAAAGCCGGTGCGAAACTGCTGGAACCGATCATGAAGGTCGAAGTGATCACCCCGGAAGAATACACCGGCGGTATCATCGGCGACCTGACCTCGCGTCGGGGCCAGGTGTCTGGACAAGAGCCGCGCGGCAACGCAATCGCGATCGACGCGTTCGTTCCGCTGGCCAACATGTTCGGCTACATCAACACTCTGCGTTCGATGTCGTCGGGCCGTGCCCAGTTCACCATGCAGTTCGACCACTACGATCCGGTTCCGCAGAACATCTCGGACGAGATCCAGGCGAAATACGCATAAGCGAAGATTTGAGGGAGCTCCGGCCAGGGGCTCCCTTCATTACCGAAAAAGGAGGCCATCATGGCAAAGGAAAAGTTTGAGCGTAATAAGCCGCACGTCAACATCGGCACGATTG
>NZ_CYUD01000010.1 GCF_001458295.1 Ruegeria denitrificans | reverse complement strand
TTTGGCACATTCGATGCCGGTGGAGCAGGAGCCACCCACCTCATCCGCTATGGGCCGTTCACAAACTTCTCAATTTAGACGTAGAACTTTGAGATATTCTTTGCCAAATCGGCCTGAAGACCGCGAAGCACGCAATCAGCATGCCGCCTTACATTGCCTCCAACGTGTGGGTGAGGCCGTTTCGGATGTGATCTTCCAACAGTTTCTTAGCGGTGCCCGCGTCTCTGGCCAGCGCGGCATCAAACATGCCTTTGTGCTCCTTGACGGCCTCTTCGCCGCGATAGGTCAGCACGAGCATCTGATACCGCAGATACTTGTCGTAGATGATCGAGTGCAGAGACAGAAGGTTCTTGGAGTTGCAGGCCGCGATCATCGCTTGATGAAACTCCCAATCATATCGTTTCCAGGTTTCTTTCTCGGACTCGTCGCCCTTGAGAAGCTGCTGTTCCATCAGGTGCAGCTTGTGGTGTGCGGCAACGAGGTTGCCTTCCCAGTCCGTGTCGCCATTCGCAATGGACAACTCCAACGCGTGGCATTCCAACAGAACGCGCAGCTCTGAAATCTCGGTCAGGTCTTCTCGTGAAACTGGCGTGACCAGGAAACCTCGTTGCTCCGGAGCTTCGACAAATCCGTCGCTGGCGAGCCTGTTCAGCGTTTCACGAAGTGTCGAAAGGCTTGCCGAGTAGCGTTCCTTCAAGGCGTCCAGCTTCAGTTTGGAGCCGGGCTGCAGCTCCCCGAAGATGATGTCCCGTTTGATGCGCTGATAGGTGCTTGCACCTATCGTAGACGGCTGTTTCGCCATGCGTTTCACCCGATATTATCAATTTCCTCGTTCAATTAACATTTTTCAGAGACATCAGCAATCCAAACTGATGTATGGTAAAAATAAAAATATCATACATTATTGCGGAATCGCGAAAACCACAATACGGTCGTGGCTAAATTGGGCAAAAAAGCCCGATCGCAATCATCGGTTTCGGGATTTTCCGGACCCTCCGGAAGGAAGCAAAGTGTCTAAGAACTTTCGCATTGCCATTGTCGGCATTGGCCTTGTTGGACGCCGCCACGCAGACGCTATCCGAGCGTTGCGCCATGTTGATCTCGTCGGGGTGGTCGACCCCAGCGATGAAGGCCGTGCTTACGCCGTTGAGCACGGGGTCGCATGTTACGAGACCCTCGAGAAAATGTTTGCAAATCAGACGCCGGACGGAGCTGTTCTTGCGACCCCAACCACGCTTCATGTCGAACAAGGCCTCACGTGTGTTCGACATGGTTGTCCCGTTCTTGTCGAAAAGCCGATCGCCGTGGAAGCCACCGCTGCACTTGAGCTTGTTCAAGCAGCGGAGAAGGCCAATGTGCCACTGATGGTTGGACATCATCGTCGACACAATCCTCTTATCCGGTCGGCTAAGGAAGCCATTGTCGATGGGAAGATTGGAGATGTGCGCGCTGTCCATGCGAATTGCTGGTTCTATAAGCCAGACGAGTATTTTGATGCTGCGCCCTGGAGAAAGCAACCCGGTGCAGGGCCCATCTCGGTCAATCTTGTCCACGATGTGGATCTGCTGCGGTACCTGGCCGGCGAGGTCGTAACCGTTCAGGCGCAGTCCGCTGAATCGCAACGGGGGTATGACAACGAGGATGTTGCCGGTGCTCTGCTGACGTTTGAAAGCGGGGCCATCGGCACCATCAGCGTGTCCGACAGTATCGTTGCCCCGTGGAGTTGGGAGATGACGTCTCAGGAATATCCGATCTATCCGTCGACCACGGAAAGCAGCTACATGATCGGTGGCTCTCATGGGTCGCTATCCGTTCCTGACCTCCGGCTTTGGAGCTATCGGGATGAGCAAAGAGACTGGTGGACTCCGATCTCGACAACCGCATTGAAAAAGGGCGCCTCTGACCCGTTGGTCAATCAACTCAGGCATTTTGTTGATGTGGCCCGGCAAAAAACGGACCCGATCGTGTCAGGTTGGGAAGGATTTAGAACGCTTCAAGTTATTGAAGCCATTCAGAATTCCTGCACAACAGGTGAAACGATCAGGATCGATAGTATTCAACATGCGCCAATCGTAAACATATCCGCAGTATAAAATATCAGATATTTTGCAAAAAATCTTGCAAAATGTCCAAAATAGGTCAAAACTTGGAATCGCCAAAAAAGAAGCATCAGTGATGTCTCAGGGAGGAAAAAAGTGACTTTCAAACTTACACGCCGGGCTGCTGTGTCAGCCCTGGTTGCAACCGGTGTTCTGTTCAGCGCAACAAGCGGTGCGCTTGCGGATGACAAAGTACAACTTCGTCTCGCGACGTCTGGGTCAGAGACCGATCAGCGTTCGGTCGCAATGGCCGAGGTTTTTGCGCCATTGGTTGCCGACTTCGCCAGCTACGAGCCCAGCTATAACGGCACCATATTCGCGCAAGGCACCGAGTTGGACGCGATCAGCCGCGGTAACCTGGAAATGTCGATCACCTCGGCGCAGGAACTGGCACAGTTCTTCCCTGAGTTTTCGATCTTTACTGCAGGCTACGTCCATCAGGACGCAGCGCATCAGGTGGCTGTCTTCAACGATCCCCTGATGGATGCGTTCAAGCAAAAGGCCGAAGAAGAGCTGGGCGTCAAATTGCTGTCGGTCATGTATCTGGGTCGTCGTCAGGTGAACCTGCGCCAGCCCAAGGATGAGCTGACGGTCTCGACGCCAGCAGACCTGGATGGTGTGAACCTGCGGATGCCTGGCACCGATGCATGGCAGTTCCTTGGCAAGGCTTTGGGTGCTGCACCCACACCGATGGCGTTCTCTGAGGTCTACACCGCGCTGTCGACCGGTGCTGTTGACGGTCAGGACAACCCACTGCCGACTGTCGTGGATGCCAAGTTCTACGAAGTGACCAATCAGATCGTTCTGACGTCGCATCTGGTTGACCTGAACTATATCGCCATCGGCAAAGAGGTCTGGGACGGGCTGACGCCCGAACAGCAGGCCAAGGTTCAGGAAGCAGCCGACGCAGCGGCCGAGGCAGGTCGTCAGAAGCAGCTTCAGAAAGAAGAAGATCTGGTCAGCTTCCTGAAAGAGCAGGGGATGGAAATCTACGAACCCGATCTCGCGGCGTTCCGCGATCAGGTACAGTCCATGTATCTTGACAGCGAATTTGCTGGGGCGTGGCCGGATGGCGTTCTGGAGCAGATCAACGCGCTGGGCAACTGAGTCCAGTAAATTAAGGGAGGGAGAACCATTATGAAAGCCTTCATCAAGGGGTTCTCCCGACTGACCGAAGCGATTGCCGGCGGGATGCTGGCGGCAATCTTCCTGATCTTCCTGCTACAAATTCTCTTGCGCTATTTCTTCACCCCCGCCGGTTGGACGCTGGAACTGATCGGCATCCTCTGGGTCTGGGTGATCTTTTTCAGCTGCGCTTTCATCGTGCGCGAGCGGGATCACGTGAAATTCGACATTATATACTTGTCCGTGCCCCGACGTGTCCGTCAGGTCTTTGCGATGCTGGCAGCCGCCGCGATCGTGGTCGGGATGCTCTACAGCTTCTTGCCGACTTGGGACTACATCGACTGGATGAAAATCCGCAAGACCGCGACGGTGCGCAATCCCTTTTCGGGTGAGAAGATACCGCTGCGCACCGTGTTTTCGATCTATGCCGTGTTCATGCTGGTCGTAGCCGCGCGGTATGCATGGCTGTTCTTTGACATCATGCGTAACGGCCCACCAAAAACCGAACTTGAAATGGTCGTGGGATACAACGTGGTCGACGAACATCCCCGTGTTGATGTGGAAGACGACGAGGACGCAAGCAAATGAGTTTCGAACTTCTTTCCTGCCTGCTCACACTCTTTGTTCTGGCAGGCATCGGGACCCCTATCGGCTATTCCATCCTTTTGGCGTCACTGATGTATCTGGGTGTCGCTGGTCTGGACGTCGCTTTGGCAGGTGAGAAGATCCTGCAAGGCTTCTACAAAAGCACGATCCTGCTTGCCGTGCCTTTGTTCATAGTCGCCGCGAATATCATGAACGCGGGGTCGATCACGGACCGCCTGCTGAATTTCTGCGTCGCCGCGGTCGGGCGTTTCAAGGGCGGCCTCGGGCACGTCAACGTGGTGGCGTCGTTGATTTTCTCCGGCATGTCCGGCTCGGCCGTCGCGGATGCTGCAGGGATCGGCAAGATCATCATTGAGATGATGACCAAGGATGGCCGTTACAGCCGGGGCTATGCAGCCGCAATCACAGCGGCGTCGGCGACGATCGGCCCGATTATTCCGCCTTCGATCCCGATGGTTCTGTATGCGCTGGTCTCAAAGGCGTCTATCGGGTCGCTGTTCCTTGCGGGCATTCTGCCGGGCCTGATCATGGGCATAGTCCTGATGGCGATGAACTACTATCTGGCCGGAAAGCGGAACTTTGCATTGGAAGAACCTGTTCCGCTGCGCGAGTTGCCGGCTAAAACCGCCAACGCGTTCCCGGCACTGCTGATGCCCGCAATTCTGCTGTACGGCATATATGGCGGCGTCACTACTCCGACAGAGGCCGCCGCAGTTGCTGCATTCTACGCCCTGCTACTGGCAGCGCTGTTCTACCGCGCACTAACCTTCCGTGGCCTTTATCAAGTGTTCGTCGACAGCGCGCGCTCTTCCGCCGCCGTCGGGGTGGTCATTGGTGGCGCGTTCATTCTGAACTTCATCGTCATTCAGGAACAGATTCCACAGTCGATCTCGGCACTGCTGGAGGGTTCAGATGTTAGTCCGATTGTTTTCCTGATCCTGGTTAACCTGCTGATCCTCGCGCTGGGTTGCGTGTTGGACGCGACAACGATCATTCTTGTGATCGTGCCCCTGTTCATTCCAACCTGCGAAGCGCTTGGGATTGATCTGGTGCATTTCGGAGTGCTGGTCGTCGTGAACTCGATGATCGGTCTGATCACGCCGCCCTATGGCATTCTACTCTTTGTGATCAACGCCGTGACGGACATTCCGCTGCGTGAAATCATCTCGGAAATCTGGGCCTTCCTCGCGGTTCTCATCTTCGCCTTGGTGATCATGATGCTGATGCCGGATCTGGTCCTGTGGTTGCCGCGTATGTTTGGATATCAGGGATAATGTGCCTCTCGGTTTCGACAACGTCGATCCCCGGTGATCTGGCCGAAAAACTGAGTGCTATCGCTGACGCGGGATTCGGGGGTGTCGAATTACACGAACCGGATTTGACCGCTTTTGACGGGCCGCCATCGCAAATTCGGAACATTGCATCAGATCTCGACCTGAAGATTTGCCTGCTACAACCCTTCCATAACCTTGAAGGCCAGGTCGACGCCAAACGTGAGCGCGCCTTTGATCGGCTGAAGCGCAAACTCGACCTGATGAGCGAGTTGGGAACGGAATTGCTGCTCATCGGGTCTGCCTTCGAGGTCGATGCCGCTACAACCGAAGAACAGGTAATCGCAGACCTTGGCGAGGCGGCCAAGATTGCGAAAGAGATGGGATTGCGTCTGGCCTATATGGGCTTGCCATGGTCGGATCTTGTTCACTCGGATGAGCAGGCTTTACGCGTCGTGGAAGCCATCGACAGCCCTCATTTGGGGTTGGCCTTGAATTCCTTCTTCTCGCTTGCCGACGGGTCCAAACCAGCCCGCCTTCGGGACACTCCTGGAGAGCGGGTGTTCCATGTGCAACTGTCCGATGCACCCCGGATTGAGATGGACATACGTCGGCTAAAACGGCACTTTGGGCTTCTGCCGGGGCTTGGGTCGCTGAACCTTGCGGGTTTTGTGCGGGTGTTGTCCCGCGCCGGGTACAAGGGGCCTTGGTCCATTGCGCGTGTCAATGAAGCAGCTCCTCAACCCGGTGGCCGGACACTGGCCCGAGACAGCTACAGGTCGCTGGTGAACCTGTTAGATGAGGTTTCCCGGACCGAGCCGGGAACCGATTTTGGCATCCCGAACCTGCCGGAGCGCATCTATGCGTCAGGCTTTGAGTTCGTCGAATTTACAGCCGACGAAACAAGCGGCGCGCAGCTGGCAGATATGCTGTCAGCAATGTGTTTTCGAATGGAGCGAAAGCATGTGAGCAAGTCCGTCGAGCTGTGGCGGCAGGGCGCGATAAACATCCTTGTGAATACCGAAAAGGAAGGTTTTGCCCATTCGGCGTTTCTGGGTCATGGCCCCTCCGTGTGTGACATGGGGTTGCGTGTCAAAGATGCGGATCAGACGGTTCAGCGGGCGACCGCGTTGGGCGCACCGAATTTCTCGCAGCCAGTGGGAACGGGAGAGCTGGATATCCCGGCCATTCGTGGTGTTGGCGGCAATGTTGTTCATTTCATCGATGAGAAATCCGATCTGCATCGGGTATGGGATATCGAGTTCGAGCCGGTAGCGAAAACCAAAGCGACCCAGCCCGCCGGTCTGCGCCGTATCGACCATCTGGCCCAGACGATGCGTCACGATGAGATGCAAAGCTGGCTGCTCTACTACATTTCGACTTTCGAGATGGCCAAGTCTCCTATCGTGAACGTCGCCGACCCGTCCGGTGTCGTGCAAAGCCAAGCTATCGAAAGTCCCGAAGGGGAAGTGCGCTTAAACCTGAACGGGGCAGTTGGGCGCCGAACTCTGGCGGCGTCATTCCTTGAAGATGGCTTTGGGGCCGGTGTTCAGCACATCGCCTTCCAGTCGGATGATATTTTTGAAACCTCAGCCCAGTTGCTCAAGTCCAACTTTCCCAGCCTGTCCATCCCTGAAAACTACTACGCTGATCTGCAAGCGACTTTCGGATTGGATGACGATTTGATCGCCCAACTGCGCCGGGGTAACATTCTCTACGATCGAGCAGCGGGTGCTGAGTATTTTCAGATATACAGCCGCCCCATCTTTAACGGCTTCTTCTTCGAAATTGTTGAACGCCGCATGGGCTATACCGGGTATGGCGCGGGTAACGCGCCCATTCGCCTCGCCGCGCAAAGCAAAACCCAGCCGGTGAAGGAGGTGCAAACTCAATGACCTTGCAAATGACAAGCGATGAGCGCGCCGTTCGCCAATGGTGGCGTACCTCCATCATCGACATGAAACCTGGACAGATCGCTTTTCGCGGCAACGCCATAGAGGACCTGATCGGGAACGTATCTTTCCCGCAGATGATCTGGCTGATGGTGCGGGGCGATCTGCCCAGCGACGCGCAAGCGCGCCTGTTCGAAGCCGCTTTGGTCGCAGGCGTGGATCACGGCCCACAAGCTCCCTCAATCGCGGCTGCTCGTATGGCCGCCACCTGCGGGGTAGATCTCAATAATGCGATGGCGACTGCGGTGAACATGCTGGGCGACGTGCACGGCGGGGCAGGGGAGCAATGCGCTGAGCTTTACTATGATATCGCGGTCCGCATGGATGCGGGAGCCTCGCTGAATGACGCTGTTCGGGATGGTTTGGACAGCTGGTGCGAGACCTACGGCAAGATCGTATCGGGCTTTGGTCACAGGTTTCACAAGCCCGTCGACCCACGCGCACCACGATTGATGCAACTTGTTCGAGATGCAGCGGCAGAAGGCACAGTTTCTGGCCGGTTTGCTGATATCGGAGAAGAGGTTCAGGCCGAACTCGGTCGTCAACGCGGCGGTCGGCCAATTGCCATGAATATCGACGGCGCGACAGCTGTGATCTTCTGCGAGCTTGGCTTTCCAGCGCCTTTGTCACGCGGGCTGTTCTGCCTTTCCCGCTCGGTCGGAATACTCGCCCACGCCTGGGAGCAGATGGGGCAGGGCGGCCGGAATAAAGGGCCGATGCCCCCGAATTACTTACCCTTCTACGAAGACAGGAATGATGACACGTGAGACATCGAAATCCTTCCGGGTCGGCCTTATCGGCTGTGGTCGTATCAGCGATATCTATCTAAAAACCCTCTCCAAATTTTCGAGCGTCGAGGTCGTGGCTTGCGCAAGCCTCGATCCTCAAGAGAGCCGCGCCAAGGCGGATCAATACGGCGTCGCGAAGGCCTGCACGCCAAATGAAGTGTTTGCCGATCCGACGATTGACTGCGTTCTGAACCTGACAATTCCGGCGGCGCATGCCGAAATCAGCCTGCGGGCTCTGGAGGCGGGCAAGCACGTCTATTCCGAAAAGCCACTGGTCATGAACCGATCGGATGGAAAGGCGATCCTGCACACAGCCTCCGAAACGGGGCTCCTGGTCGGCTGCGCACCCGACACGTTTCTGGGCGGTCGCTGGCAGACAGTTCGGCGCTTGATCGATGAAGGTGCTATTGGGAAACCAACAGGGATTCTTGCCCATGTCGGTACCCACGGGACGGAACGCCATCATCCCAACCCGGATTTCTACTACCAGGCCGGAGGTGGGCCATTGCTGGACCTTGGGCCATATTATCTGACCGTCATGATCTGCTGCCTTGGACCAATTGACCGTGTCGCCGGAATGGCACGGCGGACCTTTGACAAGCGGATGATCGAAAACGGCCCGCGCAACGGAGAATGGATGGATGTCGAGGTCGACACGCACTCCCTAAGCCTGTTGCAGTTCTCATCCGGCGCCATCGGGTCGATGACCATGAGCTTCGACGTATGGGACAGCGAAACTCCGCGATTAGAGATTTACGGTGAAAACGGCACCATCAGCATCCCTGACCCTGACCCGGTTCACGGAGCCAACACTTTTCAGGGGGATGTCTGGCTGAAAACGCGGGAGACCTCGCGCTGGTCTCATCAGCCTCGTCCAACCGGTCGCGAAGACTGGCAGGTGGTCGAGAACAAACATGGATTTAATGAAGACAGCCGAGGACTCGGCCTTTTGGATCTGGCTCTGGCGATACAAGAAGGACGCCAACCCCGTGCAAGTGGAGCGCTTGCCTACCACGTTTTCGAGGTCATGGACGCAATCGAACGGGCGCCGAAATTCGGCGCTTATCAGACGATAGAAAGCCGTTGCGCGGCTCCGGAGCCTCTGCCGGTCGATTTCCTATAGAATGAGAGGAAGGATTTGGTCCATGCCGATTGAGACACTCGACTTTGCTCAGCCATTCTTTCGCGTCCAGCACATCACCGATGAAGACAGAATATCTGTCGAGGGTCGCGCCATTGTTCTGAACCTTGGGGGAAGGGACCTCGCGGTAGAGGATCAGGCCGTTGCACCGCTTTCGTCCGTTATCGTGCAAGATAGCACGCTTAACGGCGTGGAACGTGCAGTCATTGTCCACGGTTTCGACGCCCATGCCGATGAGAACGAGTTGTTTGAATGGGTGAAAGATACGTGGCCATCTGCTTTTGATATCCGCCAAGAGGAGCGTCTGCGCGGTGTCAGTCATTACATGTCCCCAAAGGTCTTCGTGGGTAACGTCGGACTGACCATGTACCATTCCGGCTCGGTCCCATTGAATGTCGGATTGCACAAGGATCATCCGTTCTGCCCGGTACCGGGGTTTCGCGAAGTGCATACGCAAATCGTAGGCTTTGGCAAAATGCAGCAATGCCGTGAGCGGGATGTTGAAACCCTTTACCTCGAAGAATTCATGGCCCCTGGCACGACGCACAAACCGATGTATGACGCCGAAGGCAACTATCCCTGGCATCAGTACGAGACGATTACCCCCAGCATTTTCATGGCAGTGGAAATGCTGCCGGAAGGCGTACGGGTCCCGGAAATGGAGGTTCAGAATGGCTGAGAGATTTTTACCCGAAAACCTGAACTTTGATGATACTTTCCCCCGCCTGTCTCGCCGTTTGCGGCTGGGCGTTGTTGGCGGAGGGCGTATCTCTGTCACGCAAGCAACGGCCGCGCGGATGACTGACCGGTGGGAGGTCGCTGCAGGCGCGTTAAGCTCTGTTGGCTCGCGCAGCAAAGCGCGTGGTGCTGAATGGTTCCTACCATCAGACAGATGTTATACGTCGTTCGAGGCGATGGCGCAGGCCGAGGCGGCGCGCCCGGATGGCGTGGATGCCGTCATGATCACGACCCCGAACCACGTTCATTTTGAAGCTGCCAAAGCGTTTCTGGAGGCGGGTATTGACGTGCTTTGCGACAAGCCCTTGACCAACGAAGTCGCCGAAGCCCAGGGGCTTGAGGAGATCACCAAACGCACGGGGCAGGTCTTTGCCGTCGGATATGCGATGTCATGCTTTCCAGTGATCCGGCAAGCCAAGCAAATCGTGGCCGACGGAGCTATCGGAAAAATCAACCAAATACATGTTGAGTTTATGCAAGACTGGATGACGCCCGAAGATGTGGCCGATGCGCCTCATGTAAAGTGGCGGCTGGACCCAAAGATTTCTGGCCCGACCAGTTGTGTTGGCGATATCGGCACCCATGCCGCGCATCTCGCCAGCTTTGTCTCGGGCCTGCCCTTGACTGACCTACGGGCCGAGTTTCATGTCTGCGGCGCGCCAAAGCCTTTGGAAGACACAGCATTCATGTTCACCCGCTATGAAAACGAGGTTCCGGGAACCCTGATGGCGACACGCCTTGCCCCGGGAAATCGGGGTGGGTTGCGGTTGCGGGTATTCGGGAACGAAGGAGGTCTCGAGTGGAACCTGGAGAATTCGGAGCAGCTGAAGTTCAATCGGTTTGGTGAGCCGGATCGTATCATCAGCCGAGGTCACGGGCATGGTATGGGACCCGGTGCGGAACGTCTGATCCGTACTGCGCGCGGCTTCCCCGAAGGGATTATCGAAGCCTGGGCCAACCTCTATACGGAATTTGCCATGGCCGTAGCCGCGCGGCGGGATGGCGTCACGGTTCCGGCCGATTGGCTTACTTTTCCCAGTGTCAATCAAGGCGCAGACGGCGTCCGGTTCATTGACGCCTCTGTGCGCTCTCACCAGTCCGGAGGGGACTGGGTCACTCTCTAAGGCTCTGCCAACACGAAGGTTAAGCACGCCCGGGTTGTTGCCCGGGCGTTTTCATTTCCTGCTCAGTATTAAAAGTTGATATTTTAAAAAATAACAGATATTTTTGACAACGTGTGATGAAATTGAGATTCGCAGGCACTGGAGCTGTCGTTCATGGTGAAACCCGAAGAGGCTGGCGCAAGCCCCTCTCTCTATTCTTTGGCGCATCTGACGCTGATCGGCTGTACGCCGCCCGAGCTGGTCTATATCGCCGCGCGGGCCGGGTACGATGCCGTCAGCCCCCGGTTCATTCCGATGCATGTGCCCGGTGAATTCACTCAATCCCCGATCGACAAGGCACAGGTGCAGGCCACAAAGACGGCGCTTGCAACCACGGGTCTGAAGGTTCTGGATATCGAGATCGCACGCATCACCGAAGACGTGGATCCGCGTAGTTTTGAGCGCTCGCTGGAGATTGGCGGGGAACTGGGCGCCAAACGCATGATCATGAGCGCGTGGACCAACACCCGCGATGATCGTGATTTTCTGATCGACGTCTATTCCGAGACCTGCGAGCTGGCGGTGCCCTACGGGCTAACAGTGGACTTGGAGTTCCCAAGCTTCTCTCGCTTGCGCACTTTGGATGAAGCGCTGGATATTGTCCGGGCTTCCGACCAACCGAACGGCGGTATTCTGGTCGATACGCTTTATCTGCACCTCAGCCGCGTGGATCTGGGCGAACTGTTGCACGTCCCCTCGGACCTGTTTCACTTCCTGCATATCTCTGATTGCCTGCCCGGCATCGCAGATACTCGCGAGGGTATGATCCAACTGGCCCGCGATGCGAGGTTGTACCCAGGCGAAGGTTGGATCGACTTCAACGGCATCATCGAACGGATGCCGCCCGTCGACTATTCTATTGAACTGCCCAACCAAAGCCGCGTTGCCGAGTTGGGATATGAAGAACACGCGCGTCGCTGTCTCAGCCACGCCAAGCGAACATTCGGCGAGGCGCGGTCACAGCGTCGTATGCCCGATGCTGCATTTCTAAAACACCAAGAGGATCATCATGGGCAAAGAGCTCACTGAAAACGACCGCAACATGGCGGCCGATATGCTGGCACGCGCCCGCGCTGCCATGGCCGAGATCGAGAATTGGGATCAGGAGAGACTGGACCGCCTGTCTCAGGCCATTGCGTGGTATGCAGGCAACGAGAAAACTTTCACCCGTCTGGCCCAGCAAGGCGTGGATGAAAGCGGTATCGGAGATCGCGAAGGGCGCCCTGCGAAGCGATTCAAGATTCACATGGTCCTGCGTGATGTCCTGCGCACTCCATCGACCGGTATCGTCGAGGTGGATGAGGAAAAGGGCCTGGTAAAATATGCCAAACCTGCTGGTGTCATCGCATCCCTAATCCCGATGACCAATCCAGCAATGACACCACCGGTGACCGGTGTTTCCGCCGCAAACGCCCGGAATGCGGTCATCTTCAGCCCGCATCCGCGAACCGCTCATACCACCTTCGAAATGGTCGAGGTCATGCGTGCAGCTTGTCGTGCTGCCGGTGCCCCCGAGGATCTGTTTCAATCCATTCGCAAACCGTCGATCCCATTGACGCAACATTTGATGGAGATCTGTGATCTGACGCTGGCGACGGGCGGCAAGCCGATGGTAAAAGCGGCCTATAGCTCCGGGCGCCCGGCCTATGGCGTCGGCGCGGGCAATTCTTCCATCGTCGTCGATGAGACCGCCGATCTGGACATCGCCGCTCAGAACACACGTATTTCAAAGACGTCTGACTTTGGGTCTGGTTGCTCGGCTGACGGCAACATCATCATCCAGCGTTCAATTTACGACGACATGGTCAAGGCGCTTGAAGCCGAAGGCGGGTACCTGTGCTCGGCTGAAGAGAAGGCTATGCTCGAAGCTGCTATGTGGGACGAAAAGGGCAACCGCACCTTCCCGACCATCGCCTGCCCGCCTCAGCAAACGTCCAAAGTCGCCGGGTTCTCGATCCCCGAAGATCGCAAATTCCTGATGGTTGAAAATCAGGGGAAAATCGGGCCGCAGCATAAGTTCTCTAAGGAAAAACTGACCACGCTGATGGCGCTCTATCACTTCGACACGTTCGATGACGCGCTGGAAACGGTCAGCCGGATTTACAATACCGGAGGTAAGGGCCATTCCTGCGGGATTTATAGCCATAATGACGATCACATCGATCAGCTCGCTCGCCTTGCTCCGGTCAGCCGCATGATGGTCCGGCAGCCGCAATCCAAGGCCAATGCGGGTGCCTGGACCAATGGTATGCCCATGACCAGCAGCCTCGGCTGTGGCATCTGGGGCGGCAACATCACCAACGAAAACGTCACCATGAAGCATATGATGAACTACACTTGGGTCAGCCGTCCGATCCCCGAGGATCGCCCCTCGGAGCCGGACCTGTTCGGTGAGTTCTACGGACAGGAGGTCGCGTGATGGACGGAGCGAAACTGGAAGGCAAGACCGTTGCCGAACATATCGTTGACTTTCTCGAACGCCGTGAGGTCAAGCATGTATTTGGCCTTTGCGGGCACACGAACATCGCGGTTCTGGCTGCGCTGGCGGAAAGTCCCATCGATTTCGTCACCGTACGGCACGAACAAATCGCCAGCCACGCGGCGGACGCATATGCCCGCGTGACCGGCACGGCCTCGGTGGTCTTGTCACACCTCTCCCCAGGTTTGACAAACTGCGCCACCGGGGTCGCCAACGCGGCACTGGACTGTATCCCCATGGTGGTGATCGCAGGGGACATTCCCACGCACTACTACGGCAAACACCCGCATCAGGAGGTGAACCTGCACGCAGACGCTGCCCAGTGGGAGATCTATCGACCCTTCGTCAAACGCGCGTGGCGTGTAGACCGGGCAGACCTGATGGCCGAGATTCTGGAAAAGGCGTTTCATCTCGCTGAAAGCGGCCAGCCCGGTCCGGTGCTGGTCAACGTTCCCATGGATATCTTCTCCGAAGTGATCTCGTCGGATAGTTTCGACCGTATTCGCGACAACACGCGGGCGCTCAAGAAACCGTCGATTGACGACGAAACAGCGTGTGAAATTGTCGAAGCACTGGCGAAGGCCAAAAACCCAGTTGCTTATGTCGGCGGCGGTATCCTTTTGGCACAAGCAAGCGAGGAGTTGCGAGAATTTGTTGAACATATGGGCCTGCCAGTCGCGCATTCCCTGATGGGTAAAGGTGCGTTGCGAGACGACCATCCGCTTGTGCTGGGAATGACCGGGTTTTGGGGCACCGAATTGGTCAACCAGTCCTGCTTGAATGCAGACTACATCTTTGCCGTGGGTACTCGGTTCAAAGAGGCTGATTGTTCAAGTTGGTACCCTGGCTACACGTTCAACATTCCCGGATCGAAGGTTATCCATATCGACATTGAGCCGCAGGAGATCGGACGGAATTATCCCACCGAGATCGGAGTCGTTGCTGACGCCAAGGCCGCGTTTCGTGTGCTCAATCGGGTGGCCCGCGAGATGTATCCGGATGGCTTCAAGCGCCCCGCGCTGGAACAGCAGATCACGAATTTCCGGACAGAATTCAAAGCGCGCAACGTGGAAATGGCGACCTCGTCGGCCTTTCCGATGATGCCCGAGCGTATTCTGGCAGATACCCGCAAGGCACTGCCTAAGGATGCCATCATCACCACGGACGTCGGGTGGAACAAGAACGGTGTCGGACAGCAATTCGATATCCTGACCCCCGGCTCAATACTGACCCCGGGCGGGTTCGCTACGATGGGTTTTGGCCCGCCGGGAGCGATCGGCGCAAAACTGGCAGCACCTGATCGAGTCGTACTAAGTTTGGTTGGCGATGGTGGTTTCGGTCAAAACCCGTCGATGCTGGCAACGGCGGTTGAACTTGACCTGGGCATCATCTGGCTGGTTATGAACAACAACGCCTTCGGAACTATCGCCGGCCTTCAAAAAGCGCATTACGGTCTGACCTATGGAACCACGTTCCCCGGATCAGCCGCCGCACCCGCAAACGGACCGGGCTATTCAGACATTGCACGAGCTTATGGTGCGGAAGGGCACAGGCTCAGCGCTGCTGACGAGTTGTTGCCTGCTTTGGAAGCGGCAATCGCCAGCGGCAAACCAACTGTCCTTGATGTCCCGATGATCAACAATCCAACGCCAACCACCGGGCATTGGAACATCCTCGACATCTATTCGCCAGATAGGGATGTTTCGCATGTCGCAACCTGACGTAGTTTAGAATTTGGGCGTACGTCTACGCATAAGGCACTTGCCTATGCCTGTGAAACAGAACGGCAAGTGCCGCTATGCTCAGGTTCAATATCATGGCGAACATTGCTTCGTAGAAGAAAAGATCTCTTCAACTGAAACATAACCGGCATCGGAAAAAGCTTGTAAGTGTTTTGGGTCAGAATTGCTTGACGTTTGGGTCAGAATTGAATGACTGAATTTACCGATTTGCTGAGGTTTTGTCTGTCGATTGAGTCAAATATCAGTGACGTTCCACAGTATCCTGTTGGACGTCAGACGAATTTGACCTTTGCGTCATAAACTTACCCAACACCTCCCCCATTTCATACTCCCGCAGACAGTTTGTTTTGATCTGAATTCCCTTTCGGAAAATCAGAGCTGATTTGCAGGTCAGTCAGCGAAGCTGCCTGTTCCTGCTAATCTGCCACGTGGCGAACGCGGGAGGGGGCAAGGCAACGCTATTCGACAGGGGTGGTGCGGCCCGAAGGTGCAGCCGAGGACTCGACCCTGTCTAAAAGGGTTGCCCGAGGGGGAGGGCCGCGCCCTCACCCTGACGGCCAGGGGCGTTTGGCTTGTTCAAATCCCGCTGGCCCACGAAAGGAAGGTGATGGGAAGGAAGGCTTGCCGCTATTTGCGATTGAACCCTTCTGTCAAACTTCAAAAAGTAATAGTGGCCACCGAGCTGCCGTTCGCTGCGCTTGCAGCACGGAGTAGCACGAACGGCAACAAGGCGCAGAACGCGGACTTTGCAAAATTTGTCTGTCGACGGTTGCTGGCATTGGGAACTATCAAAATTTGCCGCTCACGCGAAGCTGACTACTACCTGAAACTTTGCGTCCCGATTGTCCCTGGATTCGCGAAAAATAAAACATCCTTGTCTAGATCAAAAAAAGACATGTCCGTGTCTTGACCTACTTCTCTTGCATCTTTCGGATCATCAAAAGTTTGGCCTTCTGGGGAAATAGGGGCAAAACCCAGTTTAACATAAAGCTCAGCCGGCCTTCATTTATCACGGTCAACTTGCCTTCAAGCATTGCGTCATAGCCAATCTTGGCGGTTTCAGTTGCCGACTTTCCTTTTTGATCAACTAGCCCAGTTCCGCCCAAATCTGCAGTATCGGCAAAGCCCGTCTCAACATAGCCGGGTTCCAACGCTGTTACCGTCACCCGGTCGTCCTTCATTTCTTCCGCAAGTGCTTGACTGAAGCTGGAAACGAAGGCCTTTGTGGCAAAATACGTGGCTTGTAACGGCCCAGGCATATGCGCAGCCGTTGATGAGACGTTTAGGATCTTGCCGCCACCCCGTGCCACCATGTCTCTGCCAAACATGTGGCAGAGTGCTACCAGCACATCGACGTTGAGATCGATCATCGCCTGATCGTCCTCCAGTTTGCGCTCGATGAACTTCCCGTGCCCACCAAAACCTGCGTTATTGATCAGGACATCGACCTGAATACCAATCTTGTTCACCGTATCATAAAGCTTTGCCGCCCCGCCTTTTGCGCCGAGATCTAGCGGAACCAAAGTGACGGCCACCTGGTGTTGGGTCTCCAATTCGGTTTTGAGCGCTGCCAATCCCTCCTCACGCCGAGCCGTAATTACCACATCGCCGCCCTTGCTAGCGTGCAAACGCGCAAATTCTCTACCGATGCCGGAGGACGCGCCGGTGATCAGAGCTGTGTTGGGCATGGGAGATCTCCTTAACTATGGCTTCGACGTTCGCAGCAATATTGAGAATCTTCATATTGCATTTTTACTATGTGAGCGCGGCTGCCTTGGGCTGCCACCGATAACTGGCGGGAAAAACTGCGAAAGTAGAGACTAAGCCCAAACCAGAAGTTTCACCATAGGTCGAGACAGTCTTTGGCTTCCAATTCGCCCGTTTCGGAAACGTGCTCAACTCTCTCGATTTTGTAGATCCAGTTTTCGCAAATAGGATGTGCCCAGTTCATTAAACAACTTGAATTGGAACATTGGCATGACGACTGAGCACTGGACCGTCGGATCGTATTTGGCAAAAAGACTGCAAGAAGCTGGAATAAAAGACTATTTTGTAGTTCCCGGTGACTATAACTTGGTGCTGCTGGATGAGTTGCTTAGCAATAGAGATCTGCAAATGGTCAGTTGTTGCAACGAGCTAAACGCCGGTTATGCGGCAGACGGGTATGCCCGCGCCGCAGGAGGTCCGTCCGCGGTGGTCGTAACCTATTCGGTCGGAGGATTGAGCCTGTTGAATGCAGTGGCAGGTGCATATGCCGAGGATCTCCCGTTGATCGCGATTTCCGGCGGGCCGAACACAAACTCGGAAGCCGAATGGGAATACCTGCATCATACACTTGGAGAGGTTGATTATGACTACCAGCGCGAGATGTTTGCTCGTGTTACTGCTGAGGCTGTCACGATCCATCATCCTTCGCTTGCCCCTGTCGCAATCGATAGGGCGATAGACACAGCAATGCTTCGGCGCAAACCGGTTTATATCGAAATCGCCTCGAACATCGCTGGTGCGGCGACTTCCGCGCCTGTACCCCGCAGTTTTGCAAGACAGCCAAACAGCGATCCAAACACGCTATCGGCCGCGGTAGCAAAAGTATCAGAGTTCCTGAATTCGGCAGATCGGCCAGTGATTGTCGCAGGAAGCAAGGTGCGGGCAGGTCAGGCAGAGCGGTCTTTGCGCAGTCTTGCCGCCGCCTGTGAGTACGCACAGGCATCGATGCCAAATGCCAAGAGTTTCCTGACTGAAGCAAACCCAAATTTCATGGGAATATATTGGGGCCCTGTCAGCACGCCGGGCTGCGGGGAAATTGTTGACGCCGCAGATGGGCTGCTGTTTGTCGGCCCTGTTTTCACCGATTACACCACAACAGGTCACCAACTTGGCTTTGATCCTGGCAAAGCGGTCAAGGTGCATCCGACGTCCATTCAGTTTGGTGAAACTCACTTCAGCAATGTCCGAATGGATGAATTTTTGGATGCATTGGCTGACAAGCTGACACCCAATAATGGTGCCATGGCGGCATTCGAACGTGTCAAAACTCAGCAAAGCCCACAAGAACCCAATGCACCTGACACACCAGTGACCGTTCGCCAACTCTTTGCACCGCGGCGAGGCGGGGTTTTCGGAAAGCGACTTCAAAAAGCGGGGGGGTAGAGTGTCGTTATTGTTGTTGTTTGGTAGTCGGCCACCTTACAACACATCGGATGGAAGGCTGACGGCAATGGTCAAATGACAACATTGCGCCCGAACTTGACCGATACTGCGCACCGGTCGAACGGCAGTGAATCGCAGACAAATGTTCTTTCCGCCAAATGGACTCACAGGCTTGGGTTCAATTCTCGGCACAATTCCAGATCTACCTGGTTGGAAGGGCACTCGAGGAATCCTGCGTCGAGCACACGTGCACTTTACAAAACGCAGGCTAGTTTTCGCGGGGAAATTCCGGGACCCCTGCGGCTTTGGCCGCTTCATACATCCTCGTCCGATTTTCCTCGGATTTCCAGGTTTCAAGATACCGCCATTCCGTTAGATTGAAACCGGGATCAGTTTCCAAATATTGTTCCACGAGCGCAGCGGCTTCTTCTGGCCTGTCAAGCAGCGAATAGGTCGCCGCCAAGAAAATTTTAGCCTGCCCCCTCGGTCTAATAGATGTTTTCGTCCAAAGGCGCACGACCTCTTCGTAGTTTCGGTTCATGAATTGCGCCAGAGCCAGAAATGAGACATCCCGGTATGTCTCCACGGGACTAAGACGTTTGGCGATCAACAGATAGTCCACGGCACTTGCAGCATCACCCGCAAACTGGAGATAGAAACCCATGAAGAGGTTAGCCTCGTAGCCGTTAGGTTCGAGGATAAGTGCCTGATAAACAGCGTCGACGGCTGCATCTGCGTCGCCGCTGGCGACATATACGCCTCCCAGAGCAATGTGCCCCCACGCAAAATCCCTGTCGAGTTCAATTGCCTTTCTGGCAAATTCTAGTGCCCGTAACAGGTGGGTTGATGGCGTGTCAGTGTATTGGAAACGCACCTGCACCGAGAGGTTGAAGGCGAGACCGGCGTAACCACCTGCAAAATTTGGGTCCAGCTCGATCACCTGCTCAAAGAGTTTCTCGCCGCGCAGGATATTGTCCCTGCTTGGCACATCGACAGTGCGGCGCGCCTGCAAGAAAACATCGTAGGCGTCGATGTTCGTTGTGTACTTCTGGTACAGCCTCTCGTTCTCGTTGGCTTTCAGCGTTACCGACAGGGCTCTTGCCACCTGCCGCGCGACCTCGGATTGAACCGCGAACACGTCTGTGACGTCGCGATCATAGCGCTCGGCCCAAAGGTGCTCTTCGGTGGCCGCGTCTATGAGCTGTGTTGTGATCCGAATCTTTTCGTCGGTCCGCCTGACGCTGCCCTGAAGCACATAGCGCACACCCAGATCCGCGGCGACCTGACGAACATTCATTGCCTGTCCTTTATAGGTGAAGGCCGAATTCGGTGCGATTACGAAAAGCCCGGATATTTTTGACAGATCGGTAATGATGTCCTCTGTAACACCGTCAGAGAAATACTCCTGCTCCGCGTCAGCAGACAGATTGTCAAAGGGAAGGACAGCGATTGATGGTTTGTCGGACAACGCCAACATTGCGTCGGCTGGATCGGTCGGCCCGGCTTGATGCCACCACAATAGACTACCGCCAATGAGTAGACCGATAATTACAAGGGCGGCTGATGCGCGCCCAAGCAACTTTCGACTAGGACGGCTGATTGCTGCCGGAGGGCTACCGTCTAAAAGCACCTTGAACACCCAAACAGGCCGAGAGATGTTTTTGACCTCGACCTCGCCCAGGTCCTGCAGAGGATAGTCAAACTTGTCGCGCACCTGATCGCGAGCCGCTCGCGAAATGCAGACTCCGCCGGGATCGGCCAAACCCTCCAGTCGTGCCGCGACGTTCACACCGTCGCCGAAGACGTCGTCATCTTGCGCGATCACGTCGCCGAGATTGATGCCAATTCAAAACAGAATCTGCTTGTCCTCGGGCATTTCGGCGTTTCGGGGTCGCATGCCTTCCTGAACCGCCACTGCGCACCGCACTGCATCCACGACACTCGCGAACTCGACTAACAAACCATCACCAGTGGTCTTCACTAGACGGCCCTGATGCTCTGCGATGCAAGGTTCGATGAGGTCTACATGATGAGATGTCAGTGCAGCGAGAGTGCCTTCTTCATCCTTGCCCATGAGTCTTGAATGGCCCACCACGTCAGCAGCGAGAATGGCGGCAAGGCGGCGCTGAGGTTTTGCGTCGATCATTTGCGATGTTCGCATCTCTGAAGCATATAGACATGAGTGTGCCTTAAACATCGCGGGATGTACATCGGCACCGTGGGCTCGTTTGGGTCCAGACGCCGACTATAGAAATGGCCGCCTTAGTGTCTAGAACTTCTCAAATCCTGCCGCTAATCGACATATCACGAGCGCTCATACATAGCGCCCTTTTCGTTCAAGCCCAAAGGCAACTTCCGGGATCAAACCGGCACTATCAACGAAAACCGATGAGCCGCAGCGATGTTGCGCATTTCAGAACCTGCAAAGCTCAATTGTGAATGTCCGCTTAACTTCTTTTCTGTAAATAGGCCTTTACCAAGGAGGCCATTTTCCCTCTGGACGGTCTCCACCGCCATTCACCGTGTGGGTGACGCGCCTGGGAAGGGTCAGACCGTAAAGGCATGCCTGCAGACCCTGTTTGGCTCGATCTTTTCGGCAACACTTGAAGAGTCAGTTCTTGCGGCCAAGGCGGGCGTGAAAGATGAAAACCTGTTAGAGGTCTGTTCGACCTCTGGCGCGGGCTGCGGATGCACCAATACTTCGCTGGAGAACATTATCGACCGTAAATTCGAAAACACCGGGTCCGGTATCGGGATAATGCACAAGGACCTGACCATCTCGCTGGATCTGGCCGAGGAACAGGGCGTTCCAATGCATACCGCATCCTCGGCTATGCAGATTTTCCATGCTGGCAAAGCCAAACTTCCCGGTGGCGACAATTGGGCCTGCACCCGCGTGATTGAAGACACTGTCGGCGCTGAGCTGCATCGCTGAGAAAGGGCAAGAACATAAAACTTGGCGTTATTTGTGATGGCATCAGTCGGGATCTGAAACATTCTGTCGATGTGATGGACAAGTTTGGTCTCGAGTATCCGAATTGCAATTTGTGGGCGATACTAAGGTCATCCTATGGTCACGAACTCAAACAATGCGTCGCCGTGCAAATTGAAATTTTCAGGGCCACAGGAGGTGAAATAGATGACCAAGAAACAATATTCGGATGAAAATGAACAGCCAGGGGCCTTGGCGTCCGGTCACGCGCAATGAACACAATCGACAGTGCACTGTAGAGAATCCTTGCCAGATTGCGGCCGCACCTGATTTTGTGATTTGAAATTGAACGGCTTTTGGGGAGAAGCGCGTGCAAGATATGCAAGAGCAAGACTACGAAGGTGAGTTGCGCATCTACGAAGCGTTGAATGTTGCATCGACGACCCCTGTATTTGCACTGTCATTTTTAATGGCTTTTGCTGTGATGATATTGCAGATCGGCCCCTCGAATTTGACGCTGGCCGCGATCGCATCTTTAGTCATGTTGCTGATCATGAATGTGATGGGGATAAAAAGCTATTACGCCTTGCGTAACAAGCCAAGACCCAAATCAATCTCGAAGCGGCGATTGAAGGTTATCCTCATCACCTCACTGATCCTTGGAACAGGTTGGGGCAGCTTCAACTTCTTCATGATGCCGGTATTGGCACCGCATGAGCAGATGGTTCTGTATCTGTTCGCATTTATCGGAGTATTTGGTGGCTCTACAACATTTTCGTTCAGGGTGTCTTGGGGCTTCTCAAGCCCAGTTCTTTTTCTAACTTGGCTGTCCATGCTTCTGTGGGGGCCGCTGGAGTGGTATTTTAACACGCTTACTATACTGGGCACGGTTCTGGTCATTTCTCAGCTCACGTTTTTAACCAGAAGGAGTGCGATCAACGGTATCAAGTTGACGCTCGCGAACACAAAGGCGCTGAACGAACAACTTAAGGCCGAAAACCGGATACGAGAACTGGCGCGTATTCCGGAAGAGAACCCGAACCCGGTGCTGCGTATCACCAATCAGGGCGAACTGATTTATGCCAATAAGGCAAGCGCTCCATTGATCGAAGCGCTGCAGCTAAAAGTTGGTGACAGAGTGGGAACGGGTTGGCGCAAGCGGGTTGCAAAGGGTTTGCACGAAGATCAACGGGCAGATTTCAAGTATCAGGCTGGTGGTCAAATCTATTCTCTGTTGCTGTGGCCGGTTCCGGAAGGCGGCTACGCGAATATCTACGGTCGGGATATTACGCGGCAAAAACGCGTTGAAAGCGAGTTGCGTGTAGCTCGCGACATTGCCGAAACGGCTAACAAGACAAAAAGCGCTTTCCTCGCCAATATGAGCCATGAACTGCGCACGCCGTTGAATGCAATTATCGGATATAGCGAACTGATGCTGGAAGAAGCCATCGACCAGAAGGACGAGGCAAATCTGGGCGATTTGACAAAGATTCAATCCGCCGGAAAACACCTGCTTGCATTGATCAATGACGTATTGGACCTCTCCAAAATCGAAGCCGGTAAGATGGAGTTCGATCTGGAGTCATTCGATATCTACCAGATGATCAAGGACGTCAGCTCGACGGTTCAGCCCTTGGCTGAGAAGAATCACAATACGCTGGAAATCGTTTGCCCGGAAGATATCGGCGAAATGGTCTGTGACTTGACCAAGGTGCGGCAGGCTTTGCTGAACCTGTTGTCGAATGCTTGCAAATTCACAGAAAAAGAAAAGATTACGTTATCGGTTGTTCAGTCGAACCAGAATGATCAACTGGAATTCGCAGTCACGGATCGTGGCATTGGCATGTCGCCGGATCAAGTCGACAGGGTATTCGACGCATTCACTCAGGCTGATTCCTCAACCACGCGCAATTACGGCGGCACAGGATTGGGGTTATCCATCACCAAGGCCTTCTGTGAACAGCTGGGGGGCGAGATTCATTGCGACAGCACCCTTGGCGAAGGGTCCACCTTCTCAATTCGTCTGCCGCGCATCTGCCAGGATCCGCCTAAAGATCTCGTGCGCCAGCCTGGCCTTTCTGAGAATGAATTGAACACCGATCCAAATGCGCCGCTGGTATTGTTGGTGGATGACGATCCAACCGTGCATGATCTGCTGGGTCGACGGCTGCTTCGTGAAGGATATCGGGTCCTCGCATCGACCAATGGCGAAGAAGCGTTGGAATTGGCCCGAACGAACCGACCTGATGCTATCACGCTGGATGTCTTTATGCCCGAAATCGACGGCTGGGCTGTTTTGTCCAAGTTCAAGGATGATCCCGAACTGGCAGACATTCCGGTGATTATGTTGACTTTCGCAGAAGATCGCAAAAAGGGTTTGTCACTGGGGGCCAGCGAATACCTAGGCAAGCCAATTGACACCGTCGAGTTGCTGAATGCTCTCAAAGAACATTGCCCCACCATGCCAACTCCACGCGTTCTGATCGTCGAGGACGAAGCAGCGACGCGTGAATTGATCTGCCGTGTTCTTGGCAAGGAAGGTTGGCAGATTGACGAGGCGGTCAATGGGCTGGACGCGCTTCAACGTCTTTCTGAAACTGTACCAGACGTGATTTTGCTGGATCTCATGATGCCTGAGATGGACGGGTTCGAGTTTCTAACGAGGATGAGAAAGACGCCGGAATGGACAAACGTTCCGGTTGTCATTGTGACCGCCAAAACTCTGTCCAACGAGGACCGCGCGCTGCTGAATGGCTCGGTTCAGGCATTGATCCGCAAGGATGGGGATGAAATCGAAACTATTCTTGGCCAGTTGAACGAAATTCTGCCAACTTCGCGATCCGGGGGTGCATAAGTTGTGAGCGACTTACCTGATCCCGGGGCCCAGCAAGCTCAGGTCGTGTGGCTGGCAAATCTGCGTCAGAACCTGATCTCGCCGGTCAGCGCCATAGTCGGGCTTTGCGAATTGCTTGAAGGCGAAGCCGGTCGCCTGAACCTGAATGAAGCAGCGACGGATTTGAAACGGATTTCACAGGCTGCGACTGAATTAAGCGTGTATGTAGATCAGCTCTTGCATCCCGACATGGCGGTGAAACTGACCGGTGACGGCGACGAAGGTGCAAAACGGCTTCGCCACGACCTGCGAACGCCAATGAACGCCATCAGGGGTTACGGCGAGATGCTGCTTGAGGATCTGGAGGATATGAATGCCCGTCATCTGGAGGCCGATTTGCTGGGGCTGTTGGAGCATACGAATGCTCTTTTGAAGCAGATCGATATATTGGCGTCCTTGCCCGACAATTCGAGCGCAAATAGCTTCACTTCTCACGAGGGATCGCAGAGTGCTGAGATGTTCGCAAATCTTGTTCAAAGCCTGCGCTCAATTGACCCGATAGCGAAAACCGCAGTGTTGACCGGAACCATACTTGTCGTCGACGATGTCGAAGCCAACCGAGCGTTGCTGGCTCGGCGGCTCGAGCGGGAGGGGCACGCAGTCCGAACCGCAGACGGGGGATATTCAGCCCTGCAAAAAATGTCTCAGCAGGCCTTTGATTTGGTTTTACTTGATCTCATGATGCCGGACATCAATGGGTACGACGTTCTGAGGCGATTGAAAGAAAGCGAAGACTTACGCGACATCCCGGTCATCATGATTTCGGCACTTGATGAGATCGAGGGGGTCGCGCGTTGTATCGAGGTCGGAGCCGAGGATTACCTTCCAAAACCGTTCAACCCGATCTTGTTGCAAGCCCGTATTCGCGCCGCGCTTGAGAAAAATCAGTGGCGAGCACGGGAAAGGCACTACCTTTCGCAGATGGAAATAGAGAAACAGAATTACAAAGACCTGTTACATAGTATTCTGCCGCAAAAGATCGTGGCGCGGTTAAATGAGGGAGAGACGACAATCGCTGACCGCCACGACGATGTCACGGTTCTGTTTTCCGACATCGTTGGTTTTACCGAGATGTCGGCGAATTTGCCGCCAGCACAAGTCGTTCACTATCTGAACCGAGTCTTTTCCGGGTTTGACAAGACTGCGTCAGAACTTGAGGTAGAAAAAATCAAGACGATTGGAGACGCATATATGGTTGCCGCCGGTGTGCCTGATTACCGGGACGACCATGCCAAAGTGATCGTTGAAATGGCGCATCAGATGGTGTCTCAGGTCGAGGCGCTGAACCATGAGTTTGATTATCCCCTGCACATTCGAATTGGCATTCACAGCGGACCTGTAGTTGCCGGAATAATCGGGTCGCACCGGTTTCTCTACGACGTTTGGGGGGATACCGTAAATTTCGCCAGCCGCCTTGAATCATCAGGCGCACCAGGCCGCATTCAGGTCTCGGAGGAAACCGCCAGACGGGTTACGCATTGCTTTGACCTATCGGACCCTATGGACGTAAGGATAAAGGGCAAAGGGCAGGCGAAAACATTTTTTATCACTGGGCGGAAATCCTGATAGTCGATTTTTCTTTAAGATGCCGACAGCAGTTTTTCCATTATTTCAAGCAAGCGACCAAGGTCCACAGGCTTGGTATCAAAGTCATCGCAACCTGCCTCCAGTGCCTTTTCCCGGTCGCTGGCCATCGCATGCGCGGTCAGCGCGACCACTGGGATTGAAGTTGTTTCTGGCGCTGCTTTGATGCGTCGCGTTGCTTCCCATCCATCTATGCCGGGCAGGCTCATATCCATCAGAATGATATCTGGATTTACTTCACCAGCCATGGATACACCTTCCAGCCCATCCTTCGCGATGAAAACCTGGAACCCTTTACGCTCCATCCGACGCGACAGCATATCGCTGTTCATTTCATTGTCTTCTACCAACAGAACTCTTGTCAAAATCTCCCCCCTGCGCATCCGCGCCTTTTGACTGTTCACAAGACAGGGCGATTCCAGATCCGTGCTCAGAACGTCGGCGATGCCGCAAGAATGCGCAAACCGTCTTGGTTGAAGCATTCTTTCATCAATTCAGTTTCATGCAACGGGTAATTTATCGCGATTAGCCGCCAAAAGTTGACGTCTTCGAAAGCAGGCTCGGCCCATTGCAAAGTCTGAACGCATGCACGGATCGCGGACGAACCAGACATTCGACCCAAATCGCCGAATGGCTGGTTCAGGTTAATTTCCGTAACCCGCGTGGACCAGTTCAGTTGGGAAGGCTCAACTGTGAGGTAACCAGGTGACCGGCGCATGAAATCACCATCCCGATGGACTAACGGCAAAGGTGCACTCGCAATCAACTTGGACCAGTCGAATGGTGATGTTTACGGCTTGTCCACGCGCCCGAGTCGATATCTATGGAGTTTTCGTCGTCGACTCCGGCGCAATTCATCCCGCTATTTCAATCAGTTGGGTCAATTGAGCACACCGCCTACCGCTGGCTGAGCAACTGCTTAAAATAAGCGACCTCTGTTGGGCTATAGATATATTTTGCCATTACGTCCTTGTTGATAGGCGGATAAACTTCGCGGGTTGCGCCGAGTTCCGAATGACCGAATTGAAACTCGTGATCAGCCAAGTGATATGCATCGGGACGGCTCGCAATGTGATCTGACATTGCACCACCGAGACAATCAGCGCCGCCAAAGTGGTGACGCGGCCCGGCCATGGCCGATCCTGCCGTCAATGCGATTTCCAGAGCTGGTGCGACAATGAGCTTTTTGAGTGTGTCGAAACGTTCCATTTTGTGATCTCCCTATCTTGCGATTACATCTTCAACCTAGGAACGCGACAGCTTTGGGTATTGTGAGAGAAGCTCAGGTTTTTGATAATTTTCATCAAGTTACCCTGATGTCGCTTGGCATGGTTTTTGCACCCTGTTTATTGTTGTCTTTGACAGAAAAAGACCCAGCTAATTTGGGCTCCTCAGTCTCAGGCAGCAGGTCAGCATGAAAACGAATGAAATGAACTCTGATAGCCATGTTTGGAATGTACCAGGATTTGGCGTCCACCACATAGCCAAGCTTCTGGAAAACCGTGGATCTGATATTGTTGCGCTTCTGAGATCGGCAAACCTGCCCGTGGACATTCACGAAGCCCCGCCGAATTTTGTCGATGTACGAAATGAGCTACGGCTTCTGGAACTCGCCATTGAAGAGACCGCGGACCCCCTGTTTGCGATCTCAGCGGGAAAAACATTCAATCCCAGAAAGACAACACTTCTCAGCTATGTCGTTTTGAACTCGCCGACCGTTGGCGAAGCAATTGAGAAAGCTGTGACTTACGCCCGTTTGGCGCGAGGCTTTGCCAAGCTGTCATTCTATGAAGAAGAGCATGGTATGTTTTTAGAGATAGATTCCGTCGCCAAGTTGATGCGTGCTGACGGCGCTCATAATGAGTTTCGAATTTCAGCTCTTTTGACCAGTTTACAAATTGCGGCCGAGACACCCCTGCCGGTCCTTGAGTTGCGGTTTCCACATGAATTGACCGAAGAAAAACAAACTCAAATAGGCGAAGTTCTGTCAGTCAAAGCCAAGCATCGTCAACGCGTTCCAGGTATCTTGTTTGATAGGGCGGTGATGGATATTCCGATCAAGGATACAGATCCTGCATTGCTGTTGCACCTTGAAACACACGTGCAAAATCTGATGAAGGATTTGCCGCCGGAAATCGGTGAAACAAGTTCTTTGGTGCAAGGCGAAATAACTTCTCGACTGTCTTTTAGTGCACCGACACAAGATGACATTGCGAAGACACTCGGGATGAGTATCAGCACACTTGGGCGCAAACTTACTAAAGAAGGCACAACCTACAAGCATTTGCTACAGGATACGCGCCACAGGCTGGCAGAGCAGTATCTTGATGACCCCAAACTGAGCCTATCTGAGATTGCATTTGCGCTCGGGTACTCTGATCAGGCTGCGTTCACCAATGCCTACAAGACCTGGACGGGGCAATCTCCGGGCAGTGTTCGTGCTGGTTAGGATGCTTATTGGCTAAAAAAACGGCCTTAAGCAATCGCCCCCAATGGTTCGGCATGTTTATGAATAGGCGTCACTGCATGCATCTTGACAATCTCCGGAAACCGCTGGTTGTGATGTCATACCATAGCCTGGGCCTGATCTTTCAGTGGTTTGGTGGTTTTTGGATTTTGAATCAACGTGGTCACGCGCCTGCAAGACAGATGAGCGAACATCGTGTGCGTGCCCGCGTTTTCCGTGAGCAATCGACGGGCCGGCCATGGATGTTCCGGCACTCATAGCAAGCGCGAACGCCGTAGCGATTGTAATCATCACTTTTTTCATTTGTTAGCTCCTTTCGAATGAGCGTATTCGATACGCTGTGTGTGAAACCAATTTGGCAATCGGCGGCTCAGATTTATTGCGATGGCATGTCAAGGTTTTGAGAAAAGACATCAAGATGAAGCCTGATCCGCATATCGGTTCAAATCAGATTCAACAGGATTTAAAATTGAAACTCGAAGCCGAAGTTCCAGTCGAAGGCGTAATCGCCCGAGCTGCTTCCTAAACCGGTTTCACTGGTGATCTCAGCATAAAGCTGCGCGTGATCTGACAGGGGGGCAATGCCACCGATGGTCAGGGCCGCCGTGTTCTGACCTCGCTCGGCGAACACTGTATTTTGACCGAACACAATTGAGGTTTCATTGTTGAATGTATGATAAAAGTCGATTTCACCATAGAGCATTGAATTGTTTGCGAAATCCCGTTCTGCACGGAGCCCGACCCGGGCCGTCAACGTATCACCGTCCATCAAGGATCCGATCTGACCAATACCGGCCCGATCTGGGACATCGTTCATGTCGATATCGCTGTACATGATCTGCACTTGTGGAGTGAGCGTCAATTCGTTCAGCAGCGTGATCAGCTTGCCAATTTCAACAGATATCTCATACCCGCCACCGTCGGTATCCACGGTGCCCCCTCCGGCCGGACGTATGTTGCCGTCGAAATACCCATAGCGCAGCTGCCCGTTGATATAGAACAGACTGTCCGCAACCCAAGTCGAGCTAAGTGTTACATCATACGCATCGGCCGAGATATTGGCGCTGGCCAAGCTGGTGCCGATGTTCGATGACAGGCTGCTGATATCGAACTCTAGGCCGCCAAACACTTGTCCGCCGGCGACCTCACCCAAAGGCAAATTTGCGCCATAACGCAGGCCACCGCTGTTCGTCGTCATCTCGCCTTCACCGACATCATAGCTGTCGCGTTCACCATCGGCCTCAACCCAGAACAATGGCCCCGCGGTTGTCGTCATCTCAGTCTGCACCTGGCTGGCAATGAAGACGTTGGACCCGTTGCTTTGCGTCACAGTGCCCACACGCTTGATGCAGTTTCTTAAGAAGTTCTGTGAATAACAACCGGCGCCAAAACGACGGGACACCGTTAACCGAAGCTGAACAGCGCATTCCCAATTTGTTTAAATTCTATCGTTTAAGCTGCCCGTCTCCTCTGTTTCGGAGACGGTGTTTTAGTAGTCAGTAATTTTGTAAGTTTGTGGGGTCTGATGTTAAACTATTTCTTTGCGCTAACTGCTGCTTTTTCCTGGGTTTCAATTTGGCTGATGTTGTTCATCATTTTTTCCTAAAAGCGCGGCGCGCCCTACTCGTGCCCCCTCGTAGAAATCACTAACCTCCTTGAGACGCGCCGCACGGGCTTGATATCTGCAGCACATGTTTGAAATGTGTTTGGGAAATTAGTTCCGCCTCATACGGGAAACCCCCAATTTCGAGGCCAGAGTTGTTTTGGTAAGTTTGAATTAACGGAGATACCACACACAACTCCGGGAAACCCCGAGATTGAGGGGCTGGCTTTACCCCCTCGTCCAGCCCCTCGCTCCACCCATCACTTCAATGTTGATATGACAGGCAGCTCCGGTTGTTGGCGGCAGCGTGGTCCAAGTGCACCCGGTTAGACAACTTGGGTACACTCGCTATTTCCGGGGAGGCTATCGGGTAATTAGTCTAATGCTAAATCAAGGCAAACCGCTGAGTTCCGACGCAAGCGACGGGGTTTTCTTTGCGAGTCCGGTATGGCTGCTTCGATGCGCGAATGAGCCATACCAAGCGATCCCGAGTGTGAACTTTGGAATGTCTGCTGCGAGCCCTAACCTGCCATTAGTTTTCCATTCAACCACCACGTCTCCACCTCGCCCATTCCCTTGACTGCGACAGTTCCTCGTAGCTCGAACTCATATTCATCAACAAGCTCTTGCATAACCTCCGACGTCACCTGAATACGACCGGGCTCGCCGTTGCTTTCCATCCTTGAGGCCGAATTAACCGTGTCTCCCCAGACGTCGTAGAACGGTTTTCTGTTGCCTATAACGCCTGCAACCACAGGTCCTGCGTCCAGCCCGATGCGTATTTGTAGTCCTTCGGCGAAGTCGAGCGACATCTGGGCTACAGTTCTTTGCATATCCAAGGCCATCTCGGCGACCCGGCGCATGGGATCGTTGCAAGGGTTCGGCATTCCTGCCGCCACCATATATGCATCTCCAATCGTTTTGACTTTCTCCAAACCGTGCTTTTCAGCAAGTGAATCAAATGCACTGAATATCTTGTTCAGAAAGGCAACTACCTCTACCGGCGGAAGCTTTGCGGCCCTTGGGGTGAAGTCCACAATGTCAGCGAACAATATAGCTACCTGCGGCAGTTTATCTGCGATTGTGCCGTTGGGTTCCACTTTCAGCCGCGCTGCGATGTCTTCAGGCAGTAAGCTATACAATAGCGCTTCAGACCTAGCATGTTCAGCTTCTAACTCTACTCGTTGAGCCTCCACTTTACCGTAGAGATTTCCCAGTCGCTCGCTGGTGAGGTTTACATTGTTAGCAAGTTCACCGAGTTCGTCGCGATTGGGGACAGCGACGCGCGCGTCAAAGTTCCCACTAGCAACAATACCGAGAGCCTGACCTATACGCCGGACTGGCCTAATCAGCGATGAAGAAAGGGAATATCCAAGAAGCAACGCCATGCCCACGGCCATAAGCGCAGCGGTAAGGACATTCTGACGAGAAGCCAAGAAGGCTTGGGCCGTCGACCTAGCGCTTGCCTTCATTTCCCATTCGATTTTTTGTACAACGGTGTAAACGTCTCTTTGGATCGCACTCAGCGGCTCAAGGAGGTTTTCCATAGCGTAGGGTGCAGCGACCAGTTTGCCTTCGTCCTCGCGCAAGCGTTGCGTCTCTGCAGCATAGGGCGCGACATTTTCGAGACCCGCTTGCAAACGCGCAATGAGTTCAGCATCTGGCATACCAGGTTGGCCAAAATTCCGCACACCTCTGTTCACGAATAGCAGAAGGTCGTCAACCCGGTCATCTACGGGAATGCTGAAGAAGGTTCCTTGACCACGGCCAACGACTGATTGGGGTATGTAATGGCCTATCGTCAGGACGATGAGGTCTCCGACATACGCGTGGATTTGGTTGAAATATTCGATGCGTTCCTGGTTTCGGATTATAGATTTGGTGCTGTTGTTGGCTTGTTGTAGAGAGTTCAGGCCAAAGAGCGCGAGCCCAACAAGCAAGCACGTTATTCCTAAAAACGCGATTAGCAATTTGGAGCGAACAGACAGCCCAATCGACGCAACGCTTCGAGTTAGAATGTTGGGCTGTTCGGACATTGTAGGAATTGTTCCTCGAGTACTAAATGGAAACAACATTGGCCTCGACTATGCCCTGCTGGTCAGGTTTCGCAAACTGCATATCTTTCTTGAGCGCCTGTAAGCCGCTCCCAAATTGCCTAAGCGCAATTCGCGGTGAGCGGCAGCTTTGTCGGCGAAGAGGACATTCTGCTCCCTATTGTTGACCTTCGTCACTACAAAAAAACTCATACAGCAACTGTGCATCGCGGATGCAAAGGGCGATGTCGTCGGTAGCACTAACTTACCGTCTAGCGCAGAACCGATGTCGCTTTGCTTTGCTGACAAAGACACCGGGACCTGCCCACAGTCGGGCGTGTTTTCGATTTGGCTGGCCTGTGTCGGTATCGAGGATTGCTTTGACTTGGCGGTTGCATGCGAAGGCCAAGGAACTTGGGAAAGCAAGCCTAGCCAAAGCTGCCTTGGCGATGAATTTCCGTGTATCGCCTGCAAATGCACGTACTCTGAGTAAATGGAGATTTTCTCCACTTTTAGCCGCTGGCAGAATCGTGCTGTGCGACCCCGGTTTTGCGACACGGTGGCGAATATCCCTTGTAGCAAATGTAGCAGGGATATCCGGCTGATTTTGAGTTTTTGCACATCCCTGCCCCGGCCCTGATAATATAGGTGGCAGGGAAAGCTGGGTGCACGGCCCCGGTTTGCTATTCAGGCCTGCGAATATCTAACGGAGGGCGCGCAATTGCCGTCAAGTCAGGGTAACAGAGCCACAATCATTGGAGGATTGATTGCGGGTTTTGTGGCAGTGGTGCTGTCAGCTCCTGCTTATTCACAGGATCACGGCCTACACAATAGTTCGAAAGTGTTCTCAGCCCCTGCGGATCTCTCTTGGATGGATTGGGATGATCCGAACGAGTTGGAACGAACATGGCGAGCCGCCATCGTTCGAGTTCCAGTCGGAGACGGCCAATCCAAACAGGTGACAACTGATGACCTACGGAGGCAGAATACCGGCACCCAACGAAGGCTACCAACAATCATCTACTTGCACGGTTGTAGCGGAATTTGGCCGGGCACTCACAGACGAATAAAGTTTTTGTCCGACGCCGGTTATCTGGTAATTGCACCGGCCAGTCTAGCGCGGGAAACATACCCCCGGTCCTGCAATGTGGAAACTCTCGAAGGCAGCTTGTTCCGGGGCACTTTGGTATTGCGCCGAAACGATGCGGGTTATGCCATCGAAATGGCCCGGCAACTTTCCATTGTCGACGACAGCAACATTGTCCTGATGGGGTTCAGCGAAGGTGCCGTAGCCGCTGTAGGCTTCGAAGCCCAAAATGAACAACAGCGTGTGAAGGCCAGGGTCGCAGAAGGCTGGACATGTCATACACCTTTTTCGGAAGCCCGAGGGGTTAATGCGCCGGAAAGTGAACCCGTTCTAACCCTCGTCGGCGCGCGAGACCCTTGGTATCAAAACAAGTGGAGTGAAGGAGACTGCTCAGAGTTTTTGAGTTCCCAAAATGGAAGTAAGTCCATTGTGTACAAGGATAGTGATTTGGCTGGCGAACACGGATTATTGGAGTTCGAGCGAGCTCAACGAGACGTGCTCGACTTCCTCGAAGAGAATTTAGATTTTTGAAAGCGCTTGACGAAAACCTGATGCGGTCCGAGCTGACGATTACTCAACAGTCAGAACATATCGCCAAACGCAAAGAGCTTTGGGAAGCACGAAAGCAAAGTGGGCGGAACCCGCCCACATCGGACCCAAGGCAGGGTTTTGCTTCGGCCACCAGTGACGCCACTGGAATGTCTAAGCGCCGGGTAAACGAGGCCATCGCGCGCGCTGAGGGCGTCACACAGGAAGCCAGAGACACCATCAGGGGCACCGAACATGACAAGGGTGTGGTGTTGGATGAGTTGAAGAAGCTTCCGGCCTCTGAGCAGGCTAAATTAGTCACCTTTTTGAAATGGATACCATAACCACATAGGGCATTCTGGTGCGGTCGGGTCAAAGGCAGTTGACGCCCGTGTATAATGGGCGCGTCCAACTGCAAGAATTACTGCGATGATATTTGGAAACACAGGTGCGCACCGTGGCTTTGCGCCCAACCAAGTCAACTGGATTTGAACAGGAGAGATTAATATGGCGACCGAACAAAACAACAAAGCAATTCTTAGCGAAGCGTATCAGCTATGGCATGAAACCAAAGGCGGCAGCGTTCAACACTGGTTGGACATCTCCTCAGAAAACATATCTTTCGGATCGCTCGCCCAAGGCGCTGCTCCGGTTCGTTTCACCGCTCCACGAAACAACAAAAAGGAGATGCATGGTTATCTCAGGGACCTAACCAATGAGTGGGAAATGATACACTATACGGTCGATCACTATATAGCGGAGGGGGACTTTGTCATTGCTGTGGGAAGTACTGCTTGGACCAACAAAGCTACTAGAAAGATTGCAGATACGCGCAAAGTTGACGTCACCAAATTTCGCGACGGAAAAATGATTGAGTTTTTCGAGTATTACGACACAGCCGCCTTAATAGATGCGGCAAGTTAAAGCCAGGTCTCAAAATTGGGCGCGCCAACTTCAAGCGCGCCCAGTCAACAGGGAAGATAATGAAAAAAACGCTCTAAACTCAACATCAGCGCGAACTCATCTATGAATTCAGTGTCACCGGCATTGGGGGTCGTCAGTGATTTAGGTCACAATGACGAAATTCATTTGGCTGCAAGCAGCGAGGCGTGATATCCGGGCCAATTTTTTTTTGAGGAGACCTAAAGTGAGCGACTATTCAGCACACGAAGCACTCCACACCGCGTATGTTCTTATGGACTGCTACGGTTCACACGTTGGCGAACATCCATGGGTGGAAGCCAATCCAGAAATCGCGGCCAAGGTTGAGACCGCGATGGAAGCTATGATGGAGGTTTACCAGGCTATTAGTCGGGTGCGCCTGAATTACCTGCCGGACTGAACTGCCTAGGCGCGCGTAGAAACTACAAATATGGAGCAAACAAAATTGCAAGACGCTCCTTATCACGTTTCGAGGTATACGGTGTTCTTTGCATGGCTTCGTGTATTTCAGCAACCAAGCTAAGGTCTACCCAGAGTGGGCAGAGCTTGGGAACCGCTACGGTAACGCGATTGACGAAAACAATTCTCTTGCTGCGCGGCTGAAGGCGGACGACCACCCCGACCGCTACGGATTGGAGGAGGATCATTACAAAGAGTGCGTTGAACCTTTGTGCGATGAGTTCATGGCGCTTAAAAACAAGATAATGGAGATACCATCACAGGACTTCAAAGACCTCGCCATCAAGGGCCGGATATCGGCGCGGTCAGATGGCGTTGTTGATGGCAATCACCATCGGCTGATCCGAGAGGACGCGGACAGACTGTTTGGGCACGTGAATATCTGAAACGACCCTGGGTAGAGACACCCAAGAGACCGCCTCATAAATGGGCGGTCTTTGCGATTCAGAGAACTTACGGCCATGAGCCCAGTTTGCCAAATCTCTGCTCTGCATTTCATTGTTGGAGCAATAACAATGGTTTTATTCACTGCTCGGCTTAGGAGAATTTGCCTTGCCTTTTTCAGAAGACAGCAAACGTCATGTTTCACACATTACAGAGCTAGAGACACTGATGTTTTCCAGCGCTGGCCGTGAATACAGCGTTGGAAACGAACCAAAGGGGTATTTGGACTACTGGCAACAACATCTCGTGCGCCTCTATCTTGTTTCCGTATACATCTACATAAATGAAGTCGCCGGATCCGAAAAATATTGGAACACCTCGCCCGCCTTTTCGCCTCACCCAGAGTAAGTGAGATGCCTAGAAGTTATGCGGCTTCTTCGGAATAAAATCGTTCATAGTGGTGGCGAAAATTGAATATGTGACCAATTTTCTTCTCGTGTTTCTTAGTTTGAACCACCTTCTTTCCTGGTACGGCGACGTAAAGAGTTTCGCGGCATGGAACCACCCGGGCAAAGTTGTGCCGAAAGGCGATATAGATGACGACGCAAGTGAACCAGTTTCTAGACTGGAGCATCTTGCGCTGCGAATTGAAGATTACATCGAGTTACAAGAAAACTTGCTTAGAGACGCCGACCAGCGCCCGATTAGAGACATGCGCCAATACGCCGGCAAAATTTCACAGACTGCTAGGGACCTTGAGAAGTCCACCTCTCGTCTTGAGCAACATGCCCAGTTATATCTTTGGGGCTGGTATCTTGCTCTCCCCATCGGCAGTGCTGCATACGCGCTTTGGCTATGACGACGTGGGGCTCATTCCGATTTCACGGGATGTAACGGGCTTTCTGCCACTTTCTGCCGGTTGTCGATAAGGGAAAGTGCTCATCCTCAATCTGAGGGCGGGTGGAACCTGACAAAACCTGACATTCGGCCAGTCACTCTATGTGGCAGACATAGGCGCTGGGCAGAGTCAGGAACCTGAACCCCATTAACTTCGCAGGACACGCGGCATCAAAAACAATTTGTTGGGTAAAATGTTGGGTATCAGGGCGCATGCAAGATGAAATTCGATTTTTTACAATGCGTTGCGTGGGTTTGATGGTAGCGGAGGAGGGACTTGAACCCCCGACACGCGGATTATGATTCCGCTGCTCTAACCAACTGAGCTACTCCGCCATGAGTGAGAGGCGATTTAAGCGAGGGGCTGAGGCGGGTCAAGAGGGAAAACACGGACCAAGCCGGATTCTTTTTCTCTCCGCTCAAACCGTCTCGGTCACCGTCTCGGGCTTGGCATGCGGAGTTTCCGCGACCCGGCGGATGAATGCGGCGCAGGTGTCCGGCGCAGTGATCAGGATCATATGACCAGCCCCATCAATCCACTCGGTTGTCAGGCCGAATTGAGTCATGGGATCGCCGTGCGCCTTGGGCGAAAGGATCGCGTCTTGTGTGCCGTATAGAATGCTTCCGGGTACGGACAGTTCACCATAGCGCGCGACCTGCGCCGTTATGCTGTCATCGATCCCCACAACATCCTGCGATCCGGTGACGAATGCCGAAGGGCGCAGCCCAAGTGCGCCGCCAGCGCGGTCCAGAAAATCCGCAGGCGCAGGATCAGGGGCGAAAACGATGTCCAGAGTATGTGGCGCGGTTTTGGCGGCCAGTGGAACGGCGATTGTGTTGCCGATCAGGCTCCGCAGCCATTCTGTGCGGATTTCCAAAGGTTTGAAGACCCGAGGTGTCGAGGCCAATACTTGTGTCAGGGGGGCCAGCAGGGCGAGGGCCTTGATCTTTTCAGGATGGTCCAGCGCCATGGCCAGCGAGACCGCGCCCCCTAAGGAATGGCCGACAAGGATGGCGTCGGTGATGTCCTTGCTGTCCAGAAACTCTTGTATCATGCGCGCTTGTTCAGGCAGGCGGCCCAGATCGGCCCTGTCGCGGGTTGAATAACCACAGCCGGGTCGGTCGACGGCGATGACGTGATAGTCATCGGCCAGCATGTCGACCAAGGCATAGGTGAAATGCTGCAACTGCCCGGTTAGGCCGTGGATCATGACAAGGGTTTGTTTCGACGGATCGCCCTTTTCCACGTAGTGAATGCGGCCGCCATTCACGGGTGTGATATTCCCAAGCCGTGGAACCCGTTTTTGGCCCTCACGGGTCAAGTTTCGAGTCCACAAGTTCATACCGATAAGAAACGCGGCAATCAGCAAGGCGATGGTCAGAAGGGTGGTCATTTCAACGGTCTCCGCCTTGGGGTGGGGCAGGGTGATATTGCTCTAGCCCGGATTGGGCCATGCGCTTTTCATACTCGGATACAGTGCCGGGCCAAAGCGTTGTGTTGCGGCCCTGGGCATCCTGGTACCACGATGTACAGCCCCCCGCCTGCCAGACACTGTCTGAGTGGCGGTCCCGCATTTCCTGCGTAAAAGCCGCCTGTTTCGCAGCGTCAGGTGTGATGGCGTGCAAGCTGTCGCGCTGCATCTGATCCAGCACCCGACCGATATGACGAACCTGCGCTTCGATCATCAGCACGACCGAGTTATGACCTAATCCGGTATGCGGTCCCAACAGGATAAAGAAGTTCGGAAGGCCTGCAATGGCGGTGCCCAGATTGGCCTGCATACCTTCGGCCCAGACGTCGCGCAGGGTCACGCCATCGGTTCCGGTGATGTCCAAACGCTCGACCACGTCAGTCACATGAAAACCAGTGCCCCAGATCAGTACGTCGGCCTGAACACGGCTGCCATCCGTCGCGATGATCTGATCTCCTTCGATCGTCGCCACCCCGTGTGGAATGACCGTCACGTTGTCCCGCGCGAGGGCTGTGTACCAGTCATTCGAACTGAGGATACGTTTGCATCCGATCCTGTAATCCGGGGTCAGGCGTTCGCGTTGCACAGGGTCGGTGATCGCTTTATCCAGCCCGTTGCGCCACATCTTCATGGCAAAGTTGACCATCCGTTCCTCGCCGCGAAACACCCGGTGGCGGTATTCAAATATCATGTAGACCAGCTTGCGCCGTATCCGGGGCAGAAGCGGGATGAGGTTATAGAGTGTGCGCACCCAGGGCGCGATTGGCCCGTCTGGGCGTGGCAGGACATAGGGCGCTGTCCGTTGAAAGATGGTGACTTGAGCCGCCGTTTTCGCAATTTCGGGCACAAACTGAACGGCCGATGCGCCGGTGCCGACCACTGCGATGCGCTTGCCCGCAAGAACCACGTCGTGATCCCACTCGGCCGAATGGAACGCGGGGCCGGGGAAGCTGTCGGCACCCGGTATGTCGGGCACGTCAGGCAGGTGCAAAGCCCCAATAGCCGAGACCAGAAAGCGCGCAGTCCAGTGCCGCCCGTCTTCGGTTTCCACCTGCCATCTTTCGCCGTCCCAGCGCGCGGATTTTAGTTGCTGGTGGAAATGACACAGATCGTACAGGCCCTCATCCCGGCAGACCTTTTGCAGATACGCCTGAATCTCGGCCCCACCAGCATAGGCGCGGCTCCAGTTCGGGTTCAGATGCGTGGCCATTGAATACAGATGCGAAGGGATGTCGCATGCCACGCCGGGATAGGTGTTTTCGCGCCATGTGCCGCCGATATCGCCCGCTTTCTCAAGGATGGCGATATCGCTGATCCCGCGTTTGCGCGCCTCGATTGCCATGACCAGCCCCGAGAACCCGGCACCAACGATCAGCATATTCGTGCTATGTTTCATGCACGCCCCCTCCAAAGCGACTGTGATGGTGCTTTGACTATAGAACCAGAGGGACGTGTGAACAGCTTCCCGTGGGGTCAGATGCGGTTAGGACGGTCTGGACCGCATCGCTCGGATGCGCAGCTGATCTTAGAATTCCAGACGATGCGCCCGACCCTGGGCGACGAGTCGTGCATTCAGGGCATCCGCCTCGGGCGCGCCGGATTCCAGCGCGAACACAAACGCATGAGTCAGATAAAAACAGGCGGCGTCGATATCCTGCGCCGCTTCACGTTCATCCGCAGCCATTGTGTAGAAGCGGATCAAGGCTGGCTGATCACCTTGTTCGTGGGCCTTTAGCAGCAGCTGATCCAACTCATGTTTTTCCATTGGGCCTCTCGCCAGATGGGCTGACCACGGCGCTATTCCGCGCGCCCATTTTCGACTTGGGTTGCGATCCAATGGTGGAAGTTATGCGTCGGCCCGTCCATTGCCGGAGAGAACCGCCCGCCATCGAACAGCACCCCGTGGCGGCCCTTTTGCATTCCTTCGACCACAAACACGTCCTCTTCGAATATGGCCCGCCACTGTTGCGCGTTCGTTGTGCGAAGCCCGTCCAACTGCGGCGTGTCCTCAACGCTTTTGGCGTAGTGCAGTCTGACATGTTCGACGGTATGTTCGTGATCGACTGGCTCAAGGATGATGGCAAAGGCATGGTCACGCTGCACCCCAAACAGAACGTTTGGGTATAGGGCTACGTATTCCGCGCCTTCATCCCACTTATCACTCAGGCCTTCGAAATCAGGAAAGGTCGCCCCGTCCTGATCCTTTAACTGTCTGTAAACCAGCGTACCCTGACCGGAATAGTGCCCGCGGGCCTCGATATTATAATGGTCTTCCAGCCGGGAATAGCTGTTCAGACCGGGATGCACCCAAGGCAGGTGGTAGCTTTCGCAATAGTTCTCGACCGCCAGTTTCCAATTGGTTTTGACCTCCAGCTTGAACGAGGCCATCTCACCGCCGTCATGCAGGGGTTGTTCGAATTCCTTCCACCGCTCCAACAGGGCGCCGTGGGCGTCTTGAAAGTCTGGCGCGTTGCCGTCTACGTTCACAAAGATCACATCGCGCCACACATGCGAACGGACAGGCATCAACCCCAGCTCTTCGTGTTTGACGTTTTCATGCTTGTTCTGGCCGGGGCCGCCCACATGCGGGGTGGCGCGCAATTCACCTTTCAGGCTGTAGCACCAGCTGTGATAGGGGCAGCGGATCGCGCCTTCGATCTTACGGGGCGCATCCACAAGGATCATGCCGCGGTGGCGGCATGTGTTCTGGAATACGCCGATCTCTCCATCACGGTCACGGACAATCAACAGGGGCATGCCCAAAAAATCGACCGGTTTGGCATCGCCTTTCTCGGGGACATCCAGACCAAACCCGATCCCGGACCAAGTGGCATAAAGGACCGAGCGTTTTTCTTCGGCAAAGATGGCCGGGTCGATATAGTGTTCATTCGGTAGGCCGTTTGCGACGGTCACATCGGCCAGAACGGATGACAGAGCGCTGTGCTTGTTCATCGGGCTCTCCTGAAGGTTGCTGGATGCTTTCCTGTCCCTATTGGAGGCTTGGGTGGTCTTTTCTCAATACCAGAAATCCTCACCACTAGATGATCTGAGCTAAACCGAACCGTCTTGAACCTCTTGAACGATCCATGTTTTCAGGGCGCGGGCGTTGCCCGAAAGCTCTTCGTCCGGGCGGCCAACAAGGTAGAACAGGCTGGGCGCGGTCAGGCCGTGCGGGCCAATAGTCACCAATTTACCCGATTGTAGCAAAGGCTGGGTCAGGCGTTTCCAGCACAATGTTAGCCCGGCCCCCTTGCGCGCCAGTTGCAGAGCGACGGAATAGCTGTTCACACGGGATTCAACCGGAATGGTGCCGGTGTATCCCAGATGCTGGAACCATTCTGGCCAGGTGATCCAACTGGGGTCTTCCCAAGCCATATGGATCAGACGCTCGGATGCCAGCATTTCAAGGCTGGCACCCTCCAAGCGGGCGGCGATTTCAGGGCTGGCCACAGGGATCAGGTAATCGCGATACAGAGGAGTATGCGGCAGGCTGGTATCGGCCTCGCGTCCGTAACGGATGAAAAAATCTACATCCGGCCGATTTCGAAAGGGTTGATCCTGCGTCAGTTGATCCACGTTGACATTTGGCATTTCTCGCCAGAATCGGATCAACGCTGGTGATAGCCACAATGCCGCCACCGCTGTTGTCGATCCAACCGTGACCTTGCCACCTGATTTGCGGTCACGGATCGTGGTCAGCACTTTCGAGATACGCCCGAACGAAGCAGACAGCGCCTCATACAGGGCCTGGCCATCCTCGGTCAGATCGACGCCGCGATGTTTGCGTTGGAACAGGGTAGTGTCCAGATCGCTTTCAAGCGCCTTGATTTGATGGCTGACCGCGCCCGGCGTAACCGACAGTTCCTCGGCTGCGTTTTTGAAGCTTAGATGCCGCGCGGCGGCTTCAAACGCGGACAATGTGGTCAGGGGGGGCAGGTTATAGTGGCGTCTAGACATGAAAATCCGCGAAGCAGTGCCTGAGGTCGGATGAGCTTTCCTCATCCGAATATTAGGCCTTTTACCGTTGAAGGCCAGAACTGCTTGATCAGAAAAGACCCGCCTTGGACATGTTTCTTGGTGGGGATCAACAGATCATAGGCGGCGGGGGGAGCAGCTCTGTCCGTAGGCGAGCCCGGCTGGTCAGGCGCTCACCCCCTTGATCCCGCTCGTACCCCCTCGTTAAATTCAAACTCGTAAACTGATTAGCAGGATTGACTATTCTTAGATGCGGAAATGGGCATAACTTTTACAAGATCGTGTCAGATGTATGTATCTTTTGGCCGAGAATGCTAAGCGGGCCCAAATTCTTAATGTGTACTTTTTTAACATATGAGCCGAATTTTATTCTCTTCTGACTATATATGTTTGTGCTAAATGGTCGACCATGGCATTTATCTTGCGCCAACTATGGGATGATATCGGCGAATTATGGCGTTAAATCACAATCAGATTTCTTTAAGAATTTCCATGTCCTCATCAGACCTTAGTGTTGGAGGACTTTCATGAACTTGGAATCTCACGAAGCTGCAGTAGAGATTGCACCGCGTGTCATCTCGATCGCAAAGCGTGAGCGGCAGATTTGTCAGGCATCCAAAGCCGCCGAAGCCGCGTTTGAGCAGATTGCCCGCACCGCCATTGATGGAGCGGCCGTGCAAGGTGGATTGCAGGATCGGGTGTATTCTATCTTTCGCTGGTATTTCCTGTCTGCTTTTTGCACCCGTTTGTTAACGGACGCTGCGCATCGTCTGGAACATCAAACTCTGCAGGTGTCCGTGGATATATTCAGCGCGGTCAAAATGGTGCTGACAGAAGGTGAGATTGAGCGGTCGATGGCGCTGGTCAGTGACACGCAACCGTCTCCTGTGGTGGTGCGGGCGAACGACATTGGCAGCCGGGGGCATACGGTGGGCTGGGTTGCTGCAGGGCTGCATGAAAAGGGGCGAGAATTTCCCGGCGAGATTCAGAATGCACTGGTTGGCGCATTGGCAGCTTCGGCTCGGATCAATTGATTGCCTCGTTCAACTATCCCAGTGTGACTTTCTGATTATACATCACGCAGGCACAAACCCGTGCGTGCGATCCGTCGGAATTCTTTTCTATTGACGCAGGGATTTGTTGCCATGCTGGAAAAGCCTGAGGTGCGAAATATGGAAAACCCCGGGCTTATTCAAACCTAGAGTGAATTGAGCAAGTTGGCGCAAAAAGGGCCGCTCCAAATGCGCTTGACAGGTCGTAAGATCAGCACAAGCACAGAATAGACGTGGTCTGCGCAGTACGGGCACCAGCCGTTATGGGGAAACCAGCCCGACGCGGCAGATCACGGGGATGCCTTCACATGCTAACACCTCGGTGACGCCGGCATGCTTGCTCCAGGACAAGTCGTATTGGAAATGCGTAACGGGCACAGCTTGAGCGTAACGGGCGCGTTCAGGATTATGATGGTCGCCTCTGTTATTTACCCATGATCCTTTTGCGACGTTCCTGCATACGCTCGTTCGCCTTGACTGTGCCGTCGTGGAACGTGCCGAACCACTTATCCATCGGAATTTCTAGGCTGCCGTAATTGCACTCGAAATACCGGTGATGCATCTGGTGGTGGAACGTGCCAAGCGCCAGACGTTCCTTGTCATTGACCAGCAAACCCTGAAACCCCGTATGCGTCGTCATAGCAGTCAGGAAGTAATATTGCAGATGGAACAGAATGTGCACCGGGTTTGCCCCGACGATAAGATGAACGAACACCGACCCCAGAAAAATCATCTGCTCAATAGGGTGCTGTGCCATTCCCGACCAAGGGCCCACGTTGATGTTGCGATGGTGTAGATAGTGGATGTGTTTGTAGAGGAACGGGATGTGGATCGCCCGGTGGATGAGGTAGAAATAGAAGCTTTCCCAGATCGGTATCAGGAAGAACAGCGCGACGTACCAGACCGGGTTCGCGGCCCACGTGATCATCGGCATGTAACCATTGGCCAGCGCCCAGAACAGAACCACTTCATATCCGGTCCAGATGAACACTCCGCTACCCAGTGTCCAGAACATGTTGTCTCGCACCTGGCCGCCCAAGGTGAACTGCCTGCCATTCACCATCAATGGGCGGGGGTCATATTTCAGTTTCTTGCCTTGCGCCGAGAAAGTGTAGAACCACAGATGTAGCGCCCCGCCGACCCCTAGCGCCAGCAGCATGTTTCGCACATACATCTGGGCGATCCAGCCAAAGGCGAAAGTCTTGCTGTCCTCAAGAGGCGGCTGAAACCAGTAGTAGCTTGCAAACGCAATCCCAACGATGATCAGCTTTTCTGTGATCAGGAACCACGAGTTCAAAAACCATTTTGCAATAGTGATCGGGTTCAGGGGCCAGGTGAATACCGGCGACACTTTTAATGGCACTTCAGGTTGATGATTCCAGCCCTTTAGCCGCTCATTGGACATGGGTTATCCCTGCAATTGAATTTCACGTTGACTTTGACACGATGTCTTTCCTGTGAAAAACAGAAAGATGTGATAATCTACATCTGATTATTAGAGGAACTATGAGCGTTTCTTTCCAATCCATGCGGTATTTCACGACCGCTGTGTCACTGGGCAGCATCTCAAAGGCGGCGGATGAACTAAACGTGGCGGCATCCGCCGTATCGGCTGCAATCGACAAGATTGAGGATCAGTTTCAGCTTAAGCTGATCAATCGGTTTCGATCACGTGGGATCACCGCCACCGCCAGCGGCAGGGTCCTCAATCGAAAGTTCTCGCATCTTCTTGAGGAATACGCTGCAGTGATGGAGGAAGGCGCGGAACTCAAACAGGCGATGAAGGGCACGTTGCGGGTTGGCTATTATGCTCCGGTCGCGCCGGCGTTTCTGCCAGAGATCCTGACATCTTTGATGAAGCCGGATGATCAGATCACGCTGTATCTGGAAGAGTGCGACAATGACAGCGCGCAAGAGGGGCTGCTTGCCGGCAAGTTCGACGCCATCTTGTTTGTTTCTGATGCTGCCCTTCCTCAGATCACCTTTGACGTGCTGATCGAGGCGCCAGCCTATTGCCTGACCGCATCAAATCACCCGCTGGCCCAACAGGAAACCGTAAGCCTTAGGGATTTGGCTCAAGAGTCTCTCATCGTGTTGAACCGTCCGACGGCGGTGGATTACTATCGGCGGCTGTTTGGTGACGCGGGGCAGGACCCGCAGACCATTGCATATGTGAACTCGACCGAAATGGTGCGCAGCCTTGTTGGCGCCGGCCACGGCTGTGCCGTTCTGAACATGTTGCCTCTGACGGTCGTCAGCTATGCAGGTCAACAACTTGCCGCCTTGCCGATCCGGGACGCATTGCCGCCATTGTCGCTAGCGCTCGGGTACGATAAAACCAACCCGCGCCGTATCGTTAGTAAATTCGCGAACCAATGCCGGTTTTATTTCGACCGAGGAGCGGGACATCGCCACATTGTCGCGCTTTAACGGCCAACGTAAACGCTGTGACCGGGCAGCAAGAAATATGTATGCAGCTTCAACTTGTGATGCTCCGCTCCAATGCATACTATCTAGTTGAACTGCTAGGATTTGGTAAAGCATAGGGGAAACGCAGCCGAAAGCCTAATGCACTGATAGTAAAAATTATTGTTGTGTGGTGGCTTGCTGTGTGTCTCACCATAGTGTCACACTTAGAATTGCATAACCTGCTACGTTGAATTGTGTATTCCCAAATCTACACCAGACTGCGGTCTTTTACTGGTGTGGAGGGTTGCGACTGGCCTGCATTTGCTGAACATCGTCTGGCCAAGTGGAGCGTATGTAGGCCAGCACGTCCCATATTTCTTCGTTAGTCAGGATGCCCTTAAAGCCCGGCATGCCACTGTTGAAGTCTTTAATACCGCGTGCTTCCAATGTGTCTGCGCCACCTAGTTTGGTGTATTCGAAGAGTAGCTGGTTATCGTGGTGCCATGTGTGCCCTGTCACGTCATGTGGTGGTGCAGGTAACACTCCGTCATCATCGGGTGCTTGCCAGTTGGGTTGGCCTTCCAGATCAACTCCATGGCATGAAGCACAGTGCACTGCGTAGAGTTCTTGCCCATTCGCAAGGTCTCTATCTGTCAACTCATGATCTGCAGCGACGCTGGTGCCAATGCTGCATATAGCCAGTGCACGTAGGTGTTTGCTCATCTCTACTACCTTAATTCGGAAGCGTTAGAACGCTCGTGAGTGTCGCCGTGGTCGCCAGCACAACTAATACGATTATTGCCTCAATCTCGATGGATCGAGCTAGGTGTTGCGCTGCCTTTGCCTCTCCATTTTGCATAGCCGGAACAAATCGGAGCTTGTTCGCAGCAGCGAGGATCATCAGCAGCGACACAAGAAACACTTTGAACAACAGTGCCTGCCCGTAGCCAGAGAACAAGAGCCCATGGAGATTGCCGACAAGCAACCAAGCCATCCAGAGGCTCGCACCGATTAAAGTCGGCACAACCAATGCAGCAGTTTGCCCAAACCTATGACCTAATTCAGCAGCATTTTTAAGGTGTTCAGGCATGAGAGCCAAACCCCGCAGCGGGCTAAAGATGCCCACCCAGAAGGCTACACATAGCAGGTGCAATAGGAGCAATAGTTGGACACTAAAGCTCTCCAGTTCTGGCACGTGACCGATCTGCGCAAAAGACCATAGAGCCACTGTGCCACCCAGCAGCGCGATCCATAGCCCAAAGCAAGAAACAGAAAGCCCTACAAGGATCAATACTGCACCTATAAGGCGTTTAACAAGTGCGTCGCCCACGGATGTCTGCCAAAGTAGACCAAGCATCTCTGCATCGACCATGCCATCAACCCCGCCCGTTAAGGCGGCTCCACGAAGCATGAAGCCAACTACTGTTGCGGCGAGAGCAAGGCACGCCAAGGCCCTAGCTTGGCGCTTCATCACGTGGTTAATCGGTGCGACAAAGCCGGAATAGAGGCAACTAATAATTATAAGCCCGGTGGAGCCCGCAAAGCCGATGTAGAGCCCTAGCTTTGCGAGGATTGCGGCAATACCCCAAATGTCTGGCATGCTCATTCCACGGTAAAGGAAAACTCGCCCTGCATCGCATGGCCGTCTTCACCTAAGCCACGCCATTCGATGACATAGGTGCCCGTTCCATTGCTCGGCAGTGGGATCGTGAACTCCTGACCAAAACTTTTATGGTCGCCCAAATCCAAGCTTACTGCCGAGTGTTCTTCATGGGCCATTTCTATCCGTGTCAGCCGGATGTCCTTAGAGAAGTTGAGGCTAATTTCAGCGGGTGCAGCGGTTATTGTGGTTCCGTCAGCAGGGGTTGTTTCTTCGACCTTGGAATGCGCAAGTACGACGCTGGGAAGAGCAGCCATGAGTGCGAGCGTTATGATCTTTTTCATGGTGTTGTCCTCAAGGTATCCCGTTGGCACGTTGGATTTCACGAATGTAAGCGATCACCATAGCAACGTCACCTCGCGTCAAACCTTCCGCGGGCGGCATGTCGCCAAACTGCCAATGATGGCTTCTTACACCTTGTGAAACCGCCCTCTGAAAGGCTTCATCAGCGTGGTGGCTGGGTTCGTATATTTTGTGGATCAGAGGCGGTCCTGCGCCTTCTACACCGACCGCATTGACACCGTGGCAAGAGGCGCAGGAGACCTCAAAGACACGCTGTCCGATTGCGGCATTACCCTCAATGGGCGGCATCTGAATTGCGACCATAGCGTCGCCTTCAAGTGCCTCCCGTGGTGCGGCCTCTTGGATTGAACCGGGCCGAAGAGTTATGAAAGCGGCGACAGTAGCGACGGTGCATACGCCAATTAGTAAGTAACTTTTTTTCATAGATTGGTCCTGACATTTTGGAAGCTGGTAATGCTGCGGCACATCGCGATCAGCCGCCTGTGCTGGTCGCTTACGTCCGCAAAAATTTAAGCGGCTTCAAAGGTCAGGGGGCCTGTAAGGGCTATCTGGTTCATTCAGCTTGGCTTGAGCTCTAATCTGGAACTCTGGTTCAATATCACGTTGACCTTGCGCGGCTTCGCTGTTCTGGGGGAGCAATACAATTGTTTGGCAAACAAAGGGATCGCACTTTTGTGCTCCTGAACTCTCCGGGTCATGATGATGACTTGGAGTCGAGACGTCACTGCCGCTCGTTGCTAATGCAGAGTGTTCAGCAGGTTGCATATGATCTTCACAATGAAGGCCTACGCAACCATTTGACAACGCGTGAGCAACACCACCAATGCCGGTCAGAATGACCAGAAGGCTAATCAACAGCATAAGTGAGTATCGCCGGATGACCATGGTGCTGCACGCTACTGCATGGGAGCGCCAGTGACAACGCCGTACAGTTCTTCTCCCGATAGAAGGTCTCACAATTGCGGCTTAACACCAAGATCGTTAGGTTTGCGCCTACTGTGCCAAGCTGGCTGCGGATTTTTACGAGGTGAGCCATAGAGCGCAAGTCGGTCTAGTTTGGTGACTGCTGGGTGATCACTCTCCAGGATGAAGATCAGTGTCTCTGGGAGTTTCTCACGCTCTCTCACATGTCCGAATGTTCTATGTGTTTTGTTATTGTGTCGCCGCACACTGTAAGACGCCGCGCCAGAGTACCAGCCTCTTTAGGGCATCTTGTACGCAAAGACACTCGAAGGGTCCTACGTGTGGTACTTGGCCTGGTGTGGGGTTTTGGTCTTGTGTCGGGCAGTGGCCAACGGAAGTAGTAGATGCCATGTCGGGACAGCGAGAGATACAGTGAAGATACGCAATGCAAATGGGGATGCTTGGATGTCTGTTCAGACAGGTTACCTGCTAATCGCGGATATTACGGGTCATACGGGATACCTGACCCGGTTAGAGCCCATACCTCCCCAATGCTGCAGAGTGCCCGAATGTTTGCTCTCGCTTAATCAGCCGCTTACCATACCGGTAATCATTGCGCCTAACGCGACAAGGTGGACAAGCATGAGCGCCTTATCACTCCATAGCGCGCCGACAGCGAACCACCCCACAACACCGACAAGAAACAGGTAGAGGTTCCAAGGGGTCCAGCCAAACCCCGTCGCGGTGTATCCTATGATCTGAACGGCGGATGCGCCCCACTTGACCGCGAATACAAGCCGTTCGCGCGGTGATACAAGGACCAAGGTATCAGACGGCACGGGTCAGCCCCCCGTCTATACGCAGGTTTTGTCCCGTCATGTACCCGCCATCTTCCGAGGCGAGCCACGAAATGAGAGAAGACACCTCTGAAGCGAAACCGTAACGTCCCATGGGAATACGCGCTTTGCGGTCTTCGGCTTTAGGCAGGCTGTCTATGAAGCCCGGAAGGACGTTGTTCATGCGAATGTTTTCTGGCGCATATTTATCCGAATAAAGCTTCGTGAATGCAGCAAGCCCAGCACGGAAAATCCCCGACGTTGGAAAGAGTGGGTCCGGTTCGAATGCTGCAAAAGTTGAGATATTGATGATCGCCCCGCCGCCGTGCTCCTGCATTGAGGGTGTGACAAGCCTTGTCGGACGGATCACGTTCATCAGGTAGACATCCATCCCTTGATGCCAATCGTCGTCGCTGATTTCGAGAACCGGTCCTTTCGGTCCGTGGCCAGCAGAGTTCACCAAGACATCAATACGGCCCCAACGATCCTTCGCACCCTCGACCAAAGCGTTCAGCGCTTCTCTATCAAGGTTAGAGCCAGTCACGCCAAAGCCACCAAGTTCGCCGCCGAGCGCCTCGCCCTTGCCGGACGAGGAAAGGATGCCAACTTTGAACCCATCTTCTGCCAATTTGCGGGCTGCATCCGCACCCATGCCGCTGCCGCCCGCTGTGATCAGAGCTACTTTTTCTACTGTCATATCTAGTATCCCTTCATGAGTGGCTTATATATGAAGCGATAATTGGCAAAGTTCGATTGAGAATTGATGTTTCGTGACAGTAGAAATACTATTGCAGAATGACTGAAATTCCCCCACTGAATAGTTTGCGTGCGTTCGATGCAGCAGGCCGCCGCCTCAGTTTCCGCTCAGCCGCCGATGAATTGGGTGTCACGCAAGGGGCCGTTGCGCAACAAGTGCGCCAGCTCGAAGCGCATCTGGATGTGGTCTTGTTTGAACGAGTTCCTAAGGGCCTGATGTTCACATCGGTCGGACGCAGCTTCCACAATCGGATCGCTGAGGTGTTCGCAGACCTTCGATCCGCAACTGCCGAACTGAAGCCCGAGCCGAACAAAGTCCTTATCAGTGTCACTCCGACCTTTGCTGCCAAATGGCTGATCCCCAATCTACCGGACTTCACTGCAGCACACCCGAACATTGATTTGCGGATCATGGCCACTGAAAAAGTTTCCAGTTTCCATAGTGACGGGATAAACCTTGCAGTGCGCCAAGGATCGCCGCCGTTTGGCGCATCACTGTATGTAACACTTTTGTTCAAGCAATCGCTAATCGCGGTCGCTGCGCCAAAGCATGCGGACATGGGTGATAGTCCTCTTGACGCAAAAACCCTAGCCAAAAAGCCGAAGGTCCATGACACCCATGACCGTTGGCCAAGCTATCTTGCGCACTTGGGCGTACAGGAACAGTCTCCTCGCCACCTTCGTATGAGCCAAACGTCTCTTGCGGTCGATGCAGCCATCGCCGGGCAAGGTGTGGCCTTGGTAAGCCGGTTTCTAGTGGCTCATGATCTTGAAGCTGGACGTTTGGTCGAGGTCGGTAACGCTTGGGACACGGGTGGAAATGACTTCTATGTCCTCATGCCGCGATCTGCCAAAAACAATGAGTCGGTCGTCAATGTCATGACTTGGCTTACGGCGCGCTCCGCAGAAGATACCTGACCGCCTAGCACTGTGAGCGGTCATTCAGATCATTCGCACGAATGGCAGCAAAGTCCGCATAGCAGTCGTTCACTGAATTTAGTCGAAAGTCCGCTCCGAGCCCAAAGTGGACACTGGTTCGCTACGCAGCATTCATCAATTTGGGCGGAAACTGAACCTTCGCTGCGCATTGCGCCAATGGCCGCTCCATTGAGGCCTTGCTACCTACGTACCGCTCAATTTGCGAAACTTAGATGGTGAAATTCCAAACCAGCTGGCAAATGTGCGGCGGAAGCTGTTGACCTCGCTGAACCCAAGATTGAAGGCAACCTCCGCGACAGAAAGGTCAGTGCCCGACAACAGCGACCTGGCTCGATCTGTCTGTTCAGCCACACGGATCTCTTTGAAACTGGTGTTCTCTGCAGTGAGCTGCCGTTGCAGCTTGCGTACGCTGACACCCAATGTGGCCGCCACCGTTTCGATGTCGGCGTGCCCCATGGCGAGTTGCGCGCGCAAGGCGTTCCCAACCACCTCTTTGGTGGTTGAGGGCGTTTGCCGCGACCGCACATCGCGGATGCCTGCCAACGTCATCGCCAGCCTCTCATCGGTTGTCCGCGGATTAGGGGTTTCGATTTCTGACAGAGGGATCGCAATGCTGGCGGCGGATCCCCCCACACGCACCTCTGCATTGTAGATGTACTGCAGCGCGGTTTCGGTGCCTCGGTGCACCTCTGGCATCTCCACCCAGCTCGGCCGCCAGCGGCGTCCACAGAACTCACGCACCACAGACTGCAGCACAAACGGCAGGTCCTGATCGATCAAATTTGCCCCGGCGGCCCCGCCGAGCATGGTGTCAAACCCAAGCACAAAATGGTCTCCAGCCACGCGGGTGAGCAAAACTGACCCCCGTTGCAGGAACGGCAGGATTTTTTCGGCCCGCGCCAAGGCCACATCCAGTTTCGGCGCGCCGAGCACATAGTCTGCGTAGGCCCCAAAGGAGGCGTAATGGAAGTCTTGCGTGATATAGGCACCGATGTGTTTTTCGGAGATCTTCAGGCTGGCAGCTTGCATGAACCGCGCCTGAAGCCGATAGGGGAGGAACACCGGCGGGCCTTCCATTACCGCTCGCGACAGCCCGGCTTCTTTCAGCGCATGTTCGGACACCCGCGGCGATGCAATTTGGTCAAGCCCTTGAAGCGCGGGGCGAAACGCCAAGGTGCTGTGCAAAACCGTGTCCATGACGGACAGTTTGTCGTGAAATGATCACTTTTGGAAGTGGCGTGGCCTCCCCCCGCAAATTACCTCCAGTTTAGCGAAACGAATGACCCAAACTGAAAGTTGGAGACCAAACATGAAACGCCGTTCCGTCCTGAAAGTTGTTCTAACAAGCGCACTGATTGCGGCTCTTTCGGTGCCAGCGGTCGCCACCGCAGACAGCGCAAAAACCGTGATTGAAGGGCTGCCGATGGCGGCACGGGCCGCACCGGTTCCTGCGGGCGTGTCCCCGGAATTGGCCGGGCTCATCGAAAGCCGTCAAGTTGGTACGCATGCCGAAACGCCATCCTCAACCAAGCAATGGCTTGCGTTGCAAGCTGAGTTTGACGCTGCCTCCCTGCAAGGGGTCGCACGTTTGCTTGAGATGACCGGCGCTCAATTTGCCATCGAGAACGTGGCGGGGGTGACCACCTACCGTGTCACGCCAACCACCATTGATCCCCGGTGGGCGGACACCGTTTTTGTGCATGTGCACGGCGGGGCCTTTGTCTTTAATGGTGGTGAGGCCGCCATGGCCGAAGCGATCTGGATGGCGCATGGTTTGGGTGTTGAGGTGGTGTCCGTCGATTATCGCCGCCCACCGCTGCATCCGTTTCCTGCCGCAACAGACGATGTGATCGCCGTGTGGCAGCAAGTTATCAAGGACCATGACCCAGCCAAAGTGGCGATGTTTGGCACCTCTGCGGGGGGCAACCTGGCGCTGTCGACGGTTTTGCAACTGCGCGACATGGGCACCCCTTTGCCTGGAGCCATTATGGCAGGCACGCCCGCTGTGGATCTGGCGCAGACGTCGGACAGCTGGATCACGTTGCAGGGTCTGGATCCGCTTGGCGCCCGCGAGGGTGTGATCGAAGGCACGTTTGACATTTATGCGGACGGTACCGACCGCACCGATCCGCGACTGTCCCCGATCTACGCCAATCTGGGCAACATGCCGCCGACGGTTCTTCTGACCGGCACACGCGACCTGTTGCTGAGCGACACGGTGCGCATGCACCGCGCCCTGCGCGCCGCCGGAGTTGCCGCCGATCTGCATGTCTACGACGGCCAGTCACACGGCGACTACATGGCAGGTTTTTTCGTGAACGCGCCGGAGACTCATGACGCTTGGCGTGAGCTCAACACCTTCTTTGACCTGCATCTGGAGTGACCAATCATGACCGTTTTTGCAAAACTCCCGCTTCTGTTGTTGGGTCTTCTGATGACACACAGTGCCCACGCAGAGCCTGTGAAAGAGTTCACCAACATGCTCGCCGCAGAGACATTTACCGGACGGATAGAGGCCAGTGAGAGCGCTCTGGTGGCCAATTCGGTGAGCGGCATCCTCGCGGCGGTGCATTTCAAGCCGGGCGATACGGTTGAGAAAGGCCAATTACTGTTTGAAATTGCGGCCCCGGCTTACGAACAAAAGCTCGCCGCCAGCCGTGCGGTCGAAAGCCGTCGTGAGGCCGAATTGGCAACAGCGGAGGCCGTGGCGCAACGGCAGGCGAAACTTGGCACGCGCGATGTGGTTTCCGAACTGGCCGTTCAAGACGCTACGGACCGGCTGATACTGGCCAAGGTGGCGTTGCAAGAGGCGCAGGCGCACCGTGCATTGGCAGAGCTGGAGCTGGCTTCGACACAGATCAGAGCGCCGATTTCGGGGCAAATTGGGCTCGCCCACAAACAGGTGGGCACCTATCTGGACACAGAAAACGGTCAAGCGCTGGCGCAGATTGTGCACACAGACACGGTCCGCGTCGTATACGGAATGCCGTACAAATCCCTGATCGCGCTGGACCAGTCGACGCCAGAGGGCCTGAGTGCACTGATGGAGCGCTTTCAGGTCGACTTGCATTTGCCAGGTGACGTTCAGCCACTGGCACAGGGTGGCCGCGTGCTTTTTGCTGAAAGCGTGCTGGCCGCGGACGAAACCCTGCGCATCTGGGCGGAAATCCCAAATCTTGAGCGCGGCCTTATTCCCGGCTTGAACGTCGAAGTCAAAGTCAGCTTCCCAAACTAAAACAGGTCGCGCGTCAGGCGCGGCCCACTTTTCCTCTCTTTCCTGGAGCAGTTCCATGGCCCGGTTCAGCGATCAAATCCACACCCTGAAATACCTGTTTATCGCGGTCGCGGCGATACAGCTGGTGACTGCGGCATCGGGCACCATCGTCGCGCTCTATTTTGCCCAAACCGGCGCGTCTCAGGAAATCGCCGCGCTGGCACCCGCTGCTTACTCGTTGGGATTCCTTATCGGCTGTTTCTACATTGCAGGCTGGATCACCAGCATTGGACATATTCGTGCATTTTCTGCGGCGGCGGCCATATGTGCCGCTGCCGCCCTGCTGTTTTCCGTGACTGAAAACGAGCCCACGCTGCTAATCGTGCGCCTGATGACCGGCGTTGCAACCGCGGGCCTTTTTGCCATCGGTGACGCCTGGATCAGCGAAACCGTCGACGAAAAATCGCGGGGCCGATTGCTTGCCGTGTTTGCCATTATCCTCGGATTGATGTCGGTTCTCAGTCAGGTTCTCGTCATCGTTACACCCGACGACCTGAACCAGTCTTTTGTGCTGATGTCCTTGCTCTACTGTCTGGCCATTGTGGTGATCGCCGCCACGCCCAGCGCGCCGCCCGAGGGCAAAGAACGGGCAAATGTGCGCTTCAAGGCGCTGTTTCAAGACGCGCCCACTGCCGCCCTCGGCGCGCTCACCGTTGGTATCGTGTCCACCGTGTTCATGAATGTTGTGCCGTATCGGGCGGCTGTCATTGGCATTGATGCCGCGGATGTGGCCATTGGCATCGCTGCGATTTACGTCGGGCGTATCCTGTTTCTCTATCCGCTTGGATTTGTGTCAGACCGCATGGATCGGCGCCGCGTCATTGTAGTGACGGCGACAGTCGCAACCGGCGCCCTTGCGGCCTTCGCCACTTTCGCCACTGGCGACAGTGCACGCCACTCCGCCATCGTGGGTACACCACTATACATTGCAATGCTCGCGGGATTGATCTTGCTGGGCGGATCGATGCTCACCCTCTACTCGCTGCTTTTGGCTCACGCGATGGACCGCACTGTGCCCGTCTATGTCGCGTCCAGCGCTGTCACAATGCTGTTTGTCTTCACCATCGGCGGCATTGCAGGCCCACTCATGACCAGCGTGCTTTCGGCGGTATTTGGCGATGCAGTCATGGGCTGGATGCTTGTACTTGCGATGGCCGTCTTCGCGGGCTTCACGGCTTTCAGGATCAAAACAGTGGCCCCGGCTGCCAGAGCGGAACAAACCCACTTTAAGGCGACCGAAACCACCAGCCTCAAATCCGTCCCCACCCAGAAACGGTAAGGTAGGAGACCACCATGACCACCCCCTCCACAAACCTCTTTCGCGTAGAAAAAGCCACTCTGCTCATCTGGCTGGTATTTGCTGCCTTGGCCATCAACGCGGCAAGCGCGACGCTGATGGTACGCGCGGCTAGCGTTTATACCGCCGAAACAGCCTGAGGATTCACATTCCGCACAATCTACCGAAATATGAATGTCTGCGGCGGGGCTTTAAGGGGTCATTCTGGCAAGTAGAGCTAATGTCGGTTTTGTCCCGCGCAGCGGTTATTTGGGGAAAATCGATCGATGTCCGAATTGCGGGACAAAGCTGCCGTTCGCAGCTATTGGACTAAGCTCGGCAACGGCCCAAAGGAGACATCTGGCGAGCGTTTGCTTCGCTGCGTCGCGGCCCGTCATTCCGGACTTTCGCTGCAAGCGCGAAACCCATCCAGAATCGCGTACCAGCCTGCGGGTTATTAAACAAAGAACCGGCGCACGCCTAGGTCCGGATCTGACGTCGATAAGGCACCCCGAGCCTTTTCTCCATGATCGTGTAGTCCAAACTGACCCGCTGTGCTGACAAGATACAGTTGCGGGACCGGCCACCCGCAGCAACTCACGAAGATTCTACCCTGCGGAACGGTTTTCCTGATATTGCTCAGACGGTGTGTGTTGCGATTTTTAAATGATCATTTTAATATTCTCCCATGGGCAGGCCAAGATCATATTCACGCGAAGCCGTGGTTGAAAAAGCCATGGGTGTTTTTTGGCAAAACGGCTACAAGGCTACGTCAATAAGTGATGTCGTCCGCGAAACCGGACTAAATACGGCCAGCATGTACAAGGAGTTTGGGGACAAGGAGGGATTGTTCTCAGCGGCTCTGGATCATTATCGTGATCATGTCATCGGGCCGCGCTACCGTATTCTGATCGACAACCCGAATTTAGAGGGTGTCGAAATGTTTCTCCGAAACGTTTTTTTGGGAGCCGCCAAGTCGGAATACAAGGGCTGCCTGATGATGAACCACCTTGCGCAGAAACATGTGATAAGTCCTGAGGCCGCTGAACAGGTGGGCGCGTTCTGTGCAGAGGTGGAATCGCTGGTTGAAGCCGCTCTTCGCAATGCCCAGGCGGAGGGAGACATCGGGCCGGACAAGGACACGGCGCAGCTTGCAAGCTTTGTTGTTTTTTGCGTTCACGGAACCGTCTTGTATGGGCGGCACGACGAAAAAAAGCACGTGATACCAAATTTCTACGACATGATCATGAGAGAAATTCGCGAGTGAGGTCAACCATTCATTATTTTAAAATTGTTTTTTTAAAATAAATGTTCTAAAACTATTCCATCTAAACAGAATGACGGCGACGAAGCGCCGGACGCAAGGAAACAGGGATAGGAGAAACACGATGAGTATTTCCGAAACGGCCATGGCTTTCTTTGATGCGTGCGAAACAGGCAAAGGCTGGAACGTCTGCAAGGCATACTGTCAGGATGGGGCCGCATTTGTATGTCAGGCAGATGCATTGGCTGATATATCGACAATCGAGGGTTATACTGGCTGGACGGCAAGAATTTTAACCCCGATCCCCGATGGCAATTACGATATCACCTCTTTCTCGACTGATCACGAACGAAACATCGTAACGGCCACAGCAATATTCAGCGGCAAACAAACCGGTGAGGGTGGGCCGGTTCCTGCCACAGGCAAGGAAATTGCAACCAACTATGCCTACGTTATGGAATTTGAGGGCGGTAAGATCGCCCGAATGACCAAGATCTGGAACGACGGGCACTCTCTAAAGCAACTCGGATGGGCGTAGGGCCATCGCTGTAGTGGCGCCGTCTTTTAGGGGCGGTGATACGTGAATTGTTGACCACTTCGACCTCTCACCTACTACTAAGCCTCTGAGCTCCCAGCCTACGCTTCATGACGACCGTCTATGGCGAGGAACAGCCCGAAGTGGTTTTGAGCCCTTTGTGAAACGTAAGCATTCCGCAGATCTGGCGTCAATTGACCTTGAGGGTTAATCGCCAGCGCAACAGAAAAAATAATCCCGCCAAACACTCTTTTGGGGAGGGCGCCATGTCAACTCAAACTGGATATCTGTTGATAGCCGATATTTCCGGATACACCCAATTTCTGACATCGTCAGAAATGGATCATGCCAATCCGATTTTGCAATCTTTGTTGGGTGTGTTGATCGAGCAAGTGGGTGACCCGCTTCATTTTTGGAAAACTGAAGGCGATGCGGTTCTGGCATATTCGACACGGCAGGATTTCCCCTCCGGCGAGACCTTCCTGACCATCTGCGAGAACCTCTACAACGCCTTTGCACTTCGTCGGCAGGACATAATTGCGAATACAACCTGCACCTGCAACGCTTGCGCAAATGTCAGTGGGCTGGATTTGAAGGTTATCGCCCATCATGGCCAGTTCGAAGAAATGCAGCTTGGCCCGGTAAAGGACTTTTCCGGCACCGACATTATTCTGGTCCACCGAATGGCCAAGACAAAGGTTGCTGAAGCCACTGGTGTTCGCAGTTACGCCTTATTCAGTGAAGCCGCCGCTAATGCCATGGATATCAAGGGCATAGTGGAACCGTTTTCACAGGAAATCGAGCATTTTGGCAATGTTTCGATGTCAGTCTACGATTTGGCTAAATCGTGGGAACGTTTGCGTGCCAATCGCGAGCGTCATTTCCTGACCGAGGAAGACGGAGTTTGGACATTCCGCCATCATTTCGATGCGCCAATCGCAGTCGTCTGGGAGGCGTTGGTCGCGCCGGAACTAAAGCTGAAATGGATGAACCGTGTACAGGAAATCACCGTCGACAGCCCACAAGGACGCCTCGGCAACGGGTCCGGATATCATTGCTCTCACGAATTGGCGGACTTTTTCTATCGCATCACTGACTGGGAGCCCTTCGACTATTTTTCGACCTGCATCCATGATCCGGCGCGCTCTGGGGTGAGCCTGCCCGAGACGTATCATCTGACGCAAACGCACAATGGCACCGATTTGCGATATACCATGGGACAAGCGGCGGATGCCGAGGGCAATAGGTTGGAAACCTCCGAACGGGAGATTTCGGCGTTTCTGGCGGAGTTTTGGGCAACGTCGTTCCAAGAACTGGACGAACAACTCAATGCTTCGGCCTAAGTGGTCGTAGCCGGCCCCAACCGGACCTCCGAAGACCTCATTTTAATGTCAAGTTTTGGCTATTCAGGTCAAATTCAATACGATCATTTTATGCTTTGGAATCTTCTTTCTGGCGTAGTTTAACCGCCCGAGACAAGAAGGTGCGTGGATGGCGTTCCAGTTCACCGCACAGGTGTTCGCTTCGCTGATGCAATGTCACGTACTTCCTTATTACCCACATTCATTCCCAATCGCGCTTTCGAGAGTCGATACGATCGTGTCGCATTCTTCCTTGTTGATGATAATCGGAGGTGACAGCACGATGCGGTCGCCGACCGGGCGCACGATGACTCCGCTCTCAACACATTTCTTGAAAACCTTGCCGCCCATACCGGTGGTCACCGGAAATGAGGCCTTTGTCGCCTTGTCGGCAACCAAGTCTACCGCCATCATTAGACCGTATCCACGCACATCCCCGACGATCGGCAGTTCTTTCAGAGCCTGCGCCGTCTGTTGGAAATGGGCGCCAACATCGCGCGCATTCTGTAGCAACCCTTCGTTTTCAATGATCTCGATATTCTTCAAGGCCGCGGTGCAGGCAACCGGGTGGCCGAAATACGTCAGCCCCATAGAGAACACTCCGCCCTCGCATTGCGGGCGGCTGATGACCTCGTAGATCTCGTCCGAGATCATGGTGATGCCCAGCGGGATGTAGCCCGAAGTGACGCCTTTTGCCGAAACCAAGATATCCGGCTGATAGTCAAACAGGGCTTCCGAAGCGAACCATTCCCCCAGTCGACCAAACGCAGTTACCACCTCGTCGGCGATGTAAAGCATGTCGTGGCGTTTGCAGACTTCCCACATGCGGCGGTGATAGCCCTTGGGGGCAACCAGCACCCCGCCGGCCCCCATGATCGGCTCGGCGATGAAGGCGGCGCAGTTGTCCGGGCCAAGCTGCTGAATGCGATTCTCGAATTCGGCCACCAGAAAATCGCAATAGGCATCTTCGGACATATCATCGGGTTTGGCATACATGTTCGCAGCCGACACGTGGTTGATGAAGTGCTCTCCAACCTTGTCGAAACTGTTCTTTGTAGCTTGAATACCCGTCAACTCGGCGGCGACATAGGTGGCACCGTGATAGGCATCATTGCGCGAGATGATCTTTTTCTTGCGATGCTGCCCCTTCATGGTGAAGTAGTAATGCACGAGCCGTATTGCGGCATCATTCGCGGTGGAACCACCGGTGGTGTAGTAAACATGGTTCAGGTTGCCCGGCGCATGGCTGGCCAGCCAATAGCCCAACTCGGCGGCGGGCACGTTGCTCGAATGGCCGAACGGGTTGTAGTATTGCATCTTCAACACCTGCTCCGAGATGGCATCGGCCATTTCGCGCCTTCCATGGCCAACATTCACGCACCATAGACCGGCAATCCCGTCCAAAAGCCTGCGACCTTCCGTGTCGGTCACATACATGCCCTTGGCGCCTTCGATTACCTGACTGCCCTCTTCCTTGAAGGTGGTGAAGTCCGTGTAAGGATGCAGAACATGGTCGCGATCTTTGGCCCAGGCGGAATTGGCGTCGGGATTTTTCATGGCCGGTGCTCCTGCTGTCGTCATTCTCTCCATGGATGCTAAGCCAAAGGGATCGACGTCTTTAGTCACCTCTTGGGGGTACTGGATGATGGGCCGTCAGAGCAGTTAGGCAGGCTTCACCGTAAACAGGAGGTTGAAATGCCGATCAAAGTGAATGGTGCGCGGCTGTGGGAAAACCTGATGCAAATGGCCAAAATTGGCGGCACAGCAAAGGAGGGCTGCAATCGCCAGGCCCTGACCGACTTGGATATCAAGGGACGTGCGCTGTTTTCCGATTGGTGCAGGAAGATTGGCTTACAGATCCAATATGATGCGGTTGGTAATATGTTCGCCCGATTGGACGGTCGCGACAACCACCTGAATCCTCTCGTTATTGGCAGTCATCTCGACACTCAGCCGACAGGCGGAAAGTATGACGGCGTGCTTGGTGTGCTGGCGGGGCTCGAAGTAATGACCCGTATCGTGGAAGAGAAAATCATCCCGGAGCGACCGATCGAAATCGCGTGCTGGATGAATGAGGAAGGGGCGCGTTTTGCACCCGCCATGATGGGATCTGGCGTCTGGGCCGGGATGCTCGATCTGGGCGAGGTGAGAGCCAGCATCGACCTGGAAGGTATTTCCGTCGGAATCGAACTAGACCGGCATGGCTACTCAAGTCACCCCGACCCGCAAGACAAGGACATCGCCGCCTATCTGGAGCTTCACATAGAGCAGGGTCCGGTCCTGGAAGCGGAAGGCAAGGACGTTGGCGTGGTCACCGGCGCACAAGGCATACGCTGGTATGACGTGGTGCTGACCGGACAGGAAACCCACGCAGGTCCGTCGCCCATGGCCATGCGGCATGATCCAATGCGCTTGGTGCCCGCTCTGGTTCAGGGCATTTTGGAGATCGGTACGCGAGACGAGGCTGCTCGGGCCACGATTGGTCAGGTTCATACCGCACCATTCAGCCGCAACGTCGTTCCCGGCAAGGTGGTGGTGAGCGTGGACTTACGGCACCCCAATGAACAGGTTTTGCAGTCCATGCATGACGATCTGGCGACCCTCGTTTCCGAACTGACCGGTGAAGATCGCAAATTGACCAGTATCCTTGAGGAAATCTGGCATTCCCCGGTTGTTGCTTTCGATGCCGGGCTGGTGACCTCGATACGTCGCGGAGCAAAGGAGCTGGGTTACAGTTATTGCGACATTGTATCAGGGGCAGGCCATGACTCATTGATGGTGGCCCGCAAAGTGCCGACGGCCATGATTTTCACGCCCTGCCGCGATGGGATCAGCCACAACGAATCTGAACACATCGAACCCCATCAGGCCGAAGCCGGCGCCAATGTTCTTCTGGCGGCCGTCTTGGATTATTTGGGCAGCTAACTGTTTAGGAAAAGCAACGGATCGCCCGCTTTCGTAGGAGGCATTTGCGAAAGCGACGTCAGGAACAAGGATAGAAGTTCCCCCTGCGACATGACGCCAAGCTTGGTGTAGATCCGCTTGCGGTGTACTTTGATCGTTTCAGGGCTGTTGTCAAAGGTACGGGCGATCGATTTCGATGAATGACCCCTAAGGATCATTCTGCTGATTTCGGCTTCCCGGGGGCTCAATACCGAAGCGCCAAAAGCCTCGAATGCCGCTTCGAGATGCGCCGCCAATCGTCCTGATCCGTCCGTTCGTTCAGGCGACAGCACAGTCCAGTGTCGGCGCACAAGAGATGCGATCAGTGGCAAGGCGATTTTCAGACCTGTGGGATCAGTTCTGCGCCCTTTCGTCTGAACCCCAAAGGAGAAGAACAAAGCCGCGTCATCCGCGATATGCATCATCAACCCGATTTCATCCCGCAACCGGATCGCCTTGTAGAATTTCTGATAGTATTGGCTGCGCTTGAAATTGTCCGGTGCAATCTGCTGCAACCTCACCACCTGATCGCCCTGTTTATCACGAAACAGCAGGAAGAACGGATCAAGGACATAGGCAACATCAAGATACAGGTCTAACGCGGCCTTGTCTGATTCCTCGGTGTGATTGGCGTACAGTGAAACCGGTATCTGATCGTCGAAAAAGGCACTCAGAAAGACAGTTTCAGAGTCACTTACATCAACACAGAACCTGCAGATTTCCTCTGGAAACCCTGGGGTGCCAATCGTGTCGACGCACCGTGCAAGTTGCTTGAACTCGGCTTCGTCCAGAGCCACGTATCCAGTGTCATTTTTTGCCATACCTCCGGCATATATCACCTTGCCATCAAAAAGAAAAAGCCCAGCCAGTCGCAAACTGGCGGGGCAGTCTTCGGGAGATTACTTTTTCAGGTTGGTCCAGATCTGGTCATAAACCGCCTGAGTGGCTTCATCGCAGACTTCGATGAACACACCTGCGCCTGCTTCAGCTGATGGGTTGGATTCCGGCAGGGTGGCCAGTTCAGGATCAAGATGGTCGGCGGTGCCTGACACGCCCGACGCATAGCGAGCATAGTTCGACACGGCGGCGATGTTCTCGGGCTCAAGCAGGAAGTCCATGAACTTCAGCGCATTGATGCGGTTCGGGGCGTCTCTCAGCAGGACGACATTGTCCATCCAGACAACGTACCCTTGCGTCGGAAAGGCATACTTTAGGCTCGCGCGTTCCGACCGGGCCTTGGCGCCGAACCCGTCATAGATCTGGCCCACGGCAGCATCCCCCGACACCAGAACCTCTTTCGCGGTGTCACTGTTGAACGACGCCCAATGACCCTTGGCCTCCTGCAGCATCGCGTTCATCGACTTCAGCTTTTCGCGGTCAGTCGAGCATTGTTCCATACCCAGATGCAGCGCCGCCATGGCCAGAACCTCGCCCTGGCTGTCGAGCATGTTGATCTTGCCCGAAAGCTCTGCCGGTGGGTTGAATAGGATGTCGGTGGTGTCGATGTCGCCACCGTAGACGGCGGTGTCCACCATGAACGAGGTCGACCCCCACTGATACGGGATTGAGCTGGCGCGGCCCGGATCGAAACTCGGGTCGGCCCATTCCGGTGCGATATTGCCTTTGTTTACCAACTCGCCCTCAGCAATGGTGTCCAAAAGACCCTCGCCCGCCAAGATCGACACCATGTAATCGCCTGGAACGGCAACGTCATAGGTGCCCAAAGCACCGGCCTTCAGCGACGCCAGCATGGCTTCGTTCGAGTCGTAGGTGTCCATCGTTACTTTGATGCCAGTTTCAGCTGTGAATTTGTCCAGGAGTTCTTGCGGCATGTATTCGAACCAGTGGTAAACGACGAGTTCACCTTCTGCGGTGGCCGCTGTGGCGGTCAATGCCAGGGCCATACCGGTGGCAGTAGTTTTCAGCATGGTTTTCATGAGTGATGTCCTCTGTTGGTTATTTGGTGTTATCGGATTTCGAGACGAAGTAGCTGATCGTGACCATGACGATGGACACGCCCAGCAGCATGGTCGAGATCGCCATGATATTGGGTTTCATCCCCTGCTTGACCGATCCAAAGATCGCGGTTGGCAGGGTCTCGACACCTGCGCCCTTGACGAAGTTGGTAATGATGAAGTCGTCCAGACTGACGATGAAAGCCAGGAGGAACCCCGAGATGATCCCTGGCATCATCAAGGGCAGCAGGATCTTGGTGAACGCCTGCCGTTTGGTGGCGTAAAGATCCTGAGCCGCCTGTTCATAGCTGTCCTCGATCCCCTGCATCCGCGCCGAAATCGGCAGATAGGCAAAGGGAATGCAAAACGCGATGTGCGCAAGCACGATGGTCATCAGACCCCGGTCAAAGCCGATCGAGTTGAAGAAGATCAGCGTCGCAACAGCCGTCACGATCTCCGGCACCATCAGCGGCAGGCTGATCAGGCCAAAGGACAGGGTCCGCAGCTTGAACTTGCCACCGCGCACCATCCCCGTGGCTGCCAGCGTGGCGATCGAGGTCGAAACGACCGCCGCAATGATGGCAATAACAAAGCTGTTCTTGGCCGCCTCTTTGAACTTGGCGCTTTCCGGTCCGCTGAACACGTCCGCGTACCAGCGCAGCGACAAGCCTTCCCAGTTGGTCAGGGATTGCGAGGCATTGAAGCTGTAGATCGTCACCACGATCAGCGGCGCGTAGAGCACGACCAGACACAACAGGGTGATACCCTTGAAGCCGCCATAGGTTTTGATATCGAATTGCTTGCTAGCCATGATTTATCCCTCCGCCTTTTCAGCTTTGGCCTGCTGGCGTGCAAAGATCAGAAGGATCACGAGCACCAGGCTCAGCAGGATCATCGATGCGGCTGCCCCGAACGGCCAGTTGCCGGCGTTGCCCTTGAACTGTTCTTCGATCAGCGAACCGATCATGAAGTTCTTCGCACCACCCAGAAGATCCGGTGCAAGGAATGATCCCAACGAAGGCACGAAGACCAGAATACAGCCCGCGATGACGCCCGGCTTGACCGCTGGCAACAGGATGCGCCACAGCGTGGTGAACTTGCTGGCATATAAATCCGCCGCCGCCTCGCTCAGCGAGAAGTTATAGCGCTCTACCGCTGCATAGATCGGCAGCACCATGAAGGGCAGATAGGAATAGAACAGACCCAGCTGCACCGCAAAATTGGTGTTGATGATGTGCAAGGGGCTGTCGATCAGACCAATGCTCATCAGGAAATCATTTAGCGGTCCCTTGTCGCGCAGCAGGAATTTCATCGAGACGGTGCGGATCAGCAGATTTACCCAATAGGGGATCGTGATCAGAAAGACCCAAAGCGGGCGCACGTTCTCGGGCCGCGTGGCAATGAAGTATGCCGTTGGGAAGCCAATCGCGAGGCTGAGAAGCGTCGCCGCACCAGCCTGCCAGATCGAGCGCCAGAAAATGGTCATATACGTCCATTCAAACGTACACCCTTCGTCGCCGAACAGGCCACGGTCACAGAAGAATTGATCATAGGCCGCAAAGCTAAACTCCCAGATCACGCCGCCACGGAATTCCTTGGTCAGGAAGGAATAAATCAGCATCATCGCCACTGGCGCCAATGAGAGGAACAAAAGCACCACCCATGCCGGCATCAACAGCCAGGTCCGGGCCTCTTTGTAGGTGTCTGTCGTTGCGCTGCCGCCGCTTGCTGCACCGGCTGCCATCAGTCCACCAGGAGGCGCGCGGCCCCGAGCTCCATGTTGACGAACATCTCGGTGCCCGGCTCAAAGATCCGCTTGTTGCCGCGATCCGAGTTCGAGGTGCGGACGACAAAATCGGGACCATCATCCAATTCAACGATGGTGGAAATATCGGTACCAACAAAGATGTTCTCTTTGACCCGCCCATGCAGGCTGCCGTCTTTCTCGGGCTCACCCGACATGAACAGACGTTCGGGGCGGATCGACATATGCACCTTGGAGCCGACGTTGATCCCGTCCAGCGCGTTGCAGGTTAGCTCGTGCCCGCCGCCCAGATGGCAAACGGCCCGGCCCTCGGCAATCCCATCGACCGAGACTTCCAGAAGGTTGGTTTCCCCGATGAAGTCAGCCACAAACATGTTGTGCGGACGTTCGTAGATATCCGTGGGTGCCCCCAGCTGCTGCATCTCACCTGCCGACATGACCGCAATCCGGTCCGACATGGTCAGCGCCTCTTCCTGATCGTGGGTCACGAAGATAAAGGTGATTCCGGTTTCCCGCTGCAAATGCTTCAGTTCCAACTGCATCGCCTTGCGCAGTTTCAGATCAAGCGCCGAAAGCGGCTCGTCCAGCAGCAGAACCTTGGGCTGTGGCGCCAGCGCACGGGCCAGCGCGACACGCTGTTGCTGACCTCCAGAGAGTTGGCTCGGCTTGCGGGTCGAGAACTGGCTGAGCTGCACCAGTTCCAGCATCTCACCGGCCTGAGTGCGCGCATCAGATTTCGACGCACCCCGCATCTCCAGACCAAAGGCCACGTTGTCCAGAATGGTCATATGCGGGAACAACGCATAATTCTGAAAAACCGTGTTCACTGGGCGCTTGTTGGGCGGTAGATCTTCGATTTCCTCTCCGTAGAGAAAGATCTCTCCCTCGGTCACATCTTCAAACCCGGCGATCATGCGCAGCAAGGTGGTCTTGCCGCACCCAGAGGGCCCGAGCAGAGTAAAAAACTCGTTGTCCTTGATTGACAGTGATATTTTTTTCAACGCCGTGAAGTCGCCGTAGCGCTTCACTGCATTCCGCACGTCAATCGCGACAGCTTGGGAGGTGGTCATGGTCTGGTCCCCGCATGGTTGCTTGGCGGCTGCCATCAGTTACGTCAGGATCGCAGCGTCAACTTCGAGGGTAGTCCCAATGCCCATTGTTTTGGCAGTACCCCAAAAGGGGCACATCGAGATTGTGGTGAATTTGCGGAGTTGTTTCGAGAGTGAATTGCAACGCGATCACGAGCCACGTGGTCTTCGCGCGAATTAAGGGGCAGCCAATTTGCTTCAGGCTGAAGCCTACTCTGTTTTGTTTTCTATACTCGTCTCTTACCCGGATTGCAGACGTTTATCTCAAATGCAGCGAATGTCCGGAATCCGCCCAAAGTGAGGAATGCTGAAAAGGTCCTTTAAGTCGTCTATGGGCTCTGAACGGGCGTTCGAACATTCTTCAAAGATGGCGGCTTTGTCGCATTAAATAGCCACTGGAACAATTAGCGGTCGCCGGCTGCAACGCTTTTGGCCACCATTGTTACGGGCTATGTTCTTTAAGGTTTGACATGGCTGAGGACAGCAATCGGCTATGCTTCATAGAGTTCTCGCCGCGCGGACATCAATTTAGGCGGGAGCGCTCCAATCTGCTCCGAGTGCCGAATTGCGACAGTCTGTCTTGCTTTAGCCTCTTGAGCGGCTTTCAGCGAAGCCGAAACTGCCGCTAAGTCAGACATGGATTTGTCCGTTCCATAAGTTCGCTTGGTATTCAAGTTTGCGAGACAGATCACTCATCTGACACCATATCCAACTTCGGTTAGTCTTTCTGGTCAGTCTTACGTAAGCGGCCCCATTTCGGCACTAGAGAGTTGTTCAATGTCTGTTGTTCGCTGCGGTTTCGCTGCAGCTTCTCCACCTGAGCACGAAGCTCAGAAAGTTCCTCTATGCTTTTCAACTGCACGTGTCGTCCCAGAGCTTCCTGCAACCAATTGGAATCCTGCAAGCTGATTTCACCTTGAGATACCGCCATAGCGATGCGCTCTGAAGTAACGACAATGTCTTCGACGGTATCTAAGCTGATGTCTTGATTCAGTTGCACATAGTCGGATCGTCCTGGCGGTCGGACCCGGTCGATGAGCCATTGCGCAATTGCGAGATTACCATCTTGCAGTTCGTCAGAAATAATTTCTGTGGCGCGTCCGAGCATCTTTCAAGAAGTTCGCCTGCCAATTTGGATGCCCGCGCCTGATCGCCCTTAGACCCTCGTGGTCGACCGGGTGATTTTGGAGGATTGTGCCCAGGCAGGAACTTTCCGTCTGGACCGCGTTTGGGCTTTGGCTCGTCGTGAGTCATTGAACCGAGATTGTCGTCATTTTTACGTCAATAATATTGACATAATAGCCTGACTTTGCGTTCTTGTCATCTGCCTTGGGTTTTGACCCGTGGGTTGCGGAGTTCAGAAGCGAGAATTATCGCTCCTTCGATTTAGGAACCAAATCGGCTGTTACATTCCCGGTAAAGAATTCGAGACGTGAAGATGCCTCCAAGGCTATCTGGTATCACATGCTCATGGCTCAGCCTCTTCGATCCAAGACATGCAATACACCTAGGATGCTCCCACTCAATTCTCAATTTCCATTCCACAATGTTGTACGCACTTTGGCCTAGTTAACTGGTTGAAGGTAATAGGGCTACGAGACAGCAAGGTTTGAGACTGCCAAATTGGTTTCATTAGCCCAATTGACAGCAGTTGAAGTCAGAAGAATTCAGTAATATGTGGGGGTCTGTGTGGGGTTGGGACGCCGAGACTGGCTTAAACGGCAATGAACTCAACGAGGATTTGGTGGAGCCTAGGGGAGTCGAACCCCTGACCTCTTGCATGCCATGCAAGCGCTCTCCCAACTGAGCTAAGGCCCCATCAAGGTACTGCCGAAGCAGTGGACGGACGTTTATGAGACGGCGGCGGTGAGTGCAAGACCAAAAGTAGAAATTGCCAAAAAGTTTCCGACCCGCGTCTGACGGTGGGCATGAGGCGACGCGAGGCCGCCTCTGACCGGTTTAATTTTCTTCATCCGACGACATGTCGGTGATATCGTCCAGCGAGACGTTATCATTGTCGTCGTCATCATCGTCCAGCAGATCATCGTCCAGCTCGACATCGACATTGTCGTCATCGTCCAGAACTATTTCTTCATCCGACGCGTTTTCACGCGCCTTGGCCGACGCCGCATCTTCTGCATCCGCGGCGATCATCCGGCTTTTGCCGGTTTCAAGCTCCACGATCTCGCCGGTATAGGGGCTAACAATCGGGTTCTTGTTCAGGTCATAAAAGCGCTTACCGGTGGTCGGGCAAACGCGCTTTACACCCCATTCTTCCTTGGGCATGTCAATTCCCCTTGATATCAGGTGAGTCGTATCAACGATTCAGGTCACGTGCCACATGCAGCGGGCACTGTCAAAGCCTTTGCGCAGGAGAAACAGGCATATGGGAGATCACGCACTGCCCGGGACGCCACCGGTGCCGCTGAGGTTGCGCAAATCGGCGCGGGCGCGGCGGATCAGCTTGCGGATTTCCCAGTTGGATGGGCGGGTTACGCTGACCTATCCGCAAGGTGTGCCCGAGGCCGAAGCGCTGAGTTTTGCCCGCACCAAGGAAGAGTGGATACGTCAGCATCTGCTGGATCGTCCTGATCCGGCAGTGGTTCAGTTCGGCCAGTCCATCCCGATTGAAGGCATCGAGCGGCGAATCGTGCCTGCCAGCGGGCGACGCGTGCTGTTGCGAGGTGATGAGGTCGCAGTGCCCGAAGGGGCCGAGGCGCGCCGTCTGGCACGATTTCTCAAAGAATTGGCGCGTGATCGGCTGACAGGGGCCTGCGATGAATATGCTGAGATGCTCGGGCGGTCATACTCTAGCCTGACCATGCGCGATACGCGGTCGCGCTGGGGGTCGTGCAGTTCCGCTGGCGGGCTGATGTTCTCGTGGCGGTTGATCCTGGCGCCGTCCGAGATCCTGCACTATGTCGCAGCGCATGAGGTGGCGCATCTGGTTGAGATGAACCACTCTGCCGCCTTTTGGGCGCAGGTCGAGCGGATTTTTGGCGACTATCGCGATCAGCGGCGTTGGCTGCGCGACAACGGGGCGCAATTGCATCAATACAGATTTGATACCGGTGCGAGTTGACCCCGGGTCTATTTGTGATCACATGGGGGTATGTTGACCGCACGCCCCACAGAATCCCACACCGCCACACATGACAGGGTCTATCGCGTACTGCGCGCGCGTATCATGCACGGTGAAATGGCGCCGGGGCAGGCGCTGACCCTGCGCGGGGTTGGAAAGGAATTCGGTGTCTCAATGACCCCCGCACGCGAGGCCGTGCGTCGGTTGGCCGCCGAAGGGGCGCTGTTTCTGTCCACCTCGGGGCGGGTTTCGACGCCCGAGCTAACCAATGATCGGATCGAGGAACTGGCCGCCTTGCGCGCGCTGCTTGAAGTCGAGCTGGCCAGCCGCGCCCTGCCGCGGGCGCATATGGCGCTGATCGACCGGCTGCAAACCATCAACATGACCGTGGCCGAGATGGTCACTAAGCGCGATGCCGTCGGCTACATCCGCTCGAACCTTGAATTTCACCGCACGCTGTATCTGCGCGCGCAGGCTCCGGCGATGCTGGCGATTGCGGAAACTGTGTGGCTGCAGCTTGGACCTACCATGCGCGCGCTATACGGTCGGTTACGGCGGACTGACCCCCCTCATAACCATAAGCTGATCATCGCTGCGTTGCAGGCCGGGGATGAGCCCGGACTGCGCTTGGCCGTCCGCTCGGACGTGACGCAGGGTCTGCGGTTGCTGGTGAGCTGAGCGGCTTGTTGCCGAAGTCGGGAATTTGCATCTGATTGGCGTTGTCGTTCTGGTTTGGAGATTGGCTCTGGGCTAATCTGAACCAAATCACAACAAGAGCAGATTTCAGCCATGATCAATCGACGGATATTTTCTTTGGGGCTCGGGTCGGCCCTGTTGACGGCCTGTTCCACGGGTGCCCCCACCAGCGCCCCGGCAACGAGGATGCGGCCTGTGCCCAACGCCGGGTGGGATGCCTGGGTCGCCGGCTTCAAGGGCCGCGCCGCGTCACAGGGGATTTCGCAGACAACTCTCAACCTGGCCTTTCAGGGCGCAGGCTATCTGCCCGAGGTGATTGAGAGGGACCGCAATCAGGTCGAATTCAAACGCTCACTCGAGGATTATCTGGCTATTGCGGCTTCGGATGAGCGGATCGCAACCGGCAAGCAGATGTTGGTGCGCCATGCAGGCACCCTGTCGCAGATCGAAGCCAAGTATGGGGTCGACAAAGAAGTGATCGTAGCCGTCTGGGGCTTGGAAAGCCGCTATGGCGCGCGGCGCGGGGATGTGCCGGTGGTGTCTGCCGTGTCAACGCTGGCCTATGACGGGCGGCGCGGCGCGTTCTTTGAAAAGCAACTGATCGCAGCCTTGCGGATCATTCAGGAAGGCGACACAAGCCCCGCCAACATGACCGGCAGTTGGGCCGGGGCAATGGGGCACACGCAGTTCATTCCCACATCCTATCTGGCCTATGCGGTGGATTTCACCGGCGACGGGCGGCGGGATATCTGGTCCGAGAACCCTACGGATTCTCTGGCCTCGACCGCGGCCTATCTGGCACGCGCGGGCTGGGTGCGGGGGCAGCCTTGGGGCGGTGAGGCCGGCACTGTATCCGGCACGCCCCTTGCGGTTCTGCAGCCGCAGAAGCCGGGACCCCGCATCGCGGTGTTCCGCAATTTTCAGGTCATCAAACGCTATAATAACTCGGACAGCTATGCGATTGGCGTCGGGCATTTGTCTGACCGGATCGCGGGCGGTGCGCCATTTCAGGCCTCGTTCGGGCCGGATGCGACGGGTCTTACGCTGGAAGACCGCAAGGAACTCCAGACTCGTCTGACATCGGCTGGCTATGATACTCAAGGCGCAGATGGTTTGATCGGCAACAACACCAAATCCGCCATCAGCGCCTATCAGCGCGCCAGCGGCATGCCGGTCACCGGAGAACCCTCGGTCGCGTTGCTGCGCAGCCTGGGGGGCTGACGGGTTACGCCGCCAGCCCTTTCGAGCCGATATCCAGGAATTTCTGACGGCGGTCCTGAATCAGGGCCGCCGCATCTTTGCCGTCCAGCTCTTTCAGCATCAGGGTAATGGCGTCCCGAACGGATTCGACAGTGGCGGGGCGATCGCGATGGGCACCGCCTTTGGGTTCCTGGATGATAAGGTCACAGACGCCCAGCTTGTGCAGGTCTTGTGCGGTAAGGCGCAGCGCTTCGGCGGCCTCGCGCATCTTTTCGGCATCTTTCCACAGGATCGAGGCGCATCCCTCGGGCGAGATCACCGAATAGACCGAATGTTCCAGCATCGCGACACGGTTCGCCGTGGCAAAGGCCACAGCCCCGCCGGACCCACCTTCGCCGATGATCACCGACACCAACGGCACGCCGATCTTCAGGCACATCTCGGTCGAGCGCGCGATTGCCTCAGACTGGCCGCGTTCCTCGGCCCCTTTGCCTGGGTAGGCACCCGCCGTGTCGATCAGAGTGATCACGGGCAGGCCAAAGCGGCCGGCCATTTCCATCAGGCGCACGGCCTTGCGATACCCTTCGGGGCGGGCCATGCCGAAATTCCTTTCGATCCGCGATTTGGTGTCCGAACCCTTTTCATGACCGATCACCATCACCGGCTGATCATTGAACCGGGCCAAACCACCGATAACGGCCAGATCGTCGGCAAAGTTCCGGTCGCCAGCCAATGGGGTAAATTCAGTGAACAGCTCTTTGACGTAGTCTTGGCAATGAGGGCGGTCCGGATGACGTGCAACCTGACATTTTCGCCACGGGGTCAGATCGCCATACAGCTCTTCCAAAAGTTTGGCGGCCTTGGCGTCCAGCGCAGCGGCTTCTTCGGCCACGTCCATCTCTTCATTGGCACGGGCCAGCGCGCGCAGTTCTTCTGCCTTGCCTTCAATTTCGGCCAGCGGTTTTTCGAAATCCAGATACTGGGTCATGACGCCTCTCAACGCGGAAGTTCCCTGCTATATGACGCGTGGTTGCGCGGGATGCAACTCGACAAGAATTGTGGATGCGGCAATTGCGGCCTCGGTTACGAAGGGGATGGCAATGTCAGCCAGCCTTGAAAGCTGCGGGAGGCAGATGTCGCCAATGCCATTGCGGACGAAGTCTGCCTAGCGCGGAAAGTGGTTAGCTCGGCCACAAGACTGGATAGAGCGAGGCCACCAACAGCACCGCCATGGTCCAGTTGAAGACCATCAAACGGCGCGGGTTCGTCAGGATTCGCGCCATTTGCTGGCCCAATATGGTCCAGGTGCTGACCGATGGCAGGTTCACCACTCCGAAAATCAGCGCTACGATGACAATGGCCTGCAACGTGTGGTCCGGCGTGTAGGCCGTGGTGGCCGTCAGAGCCATCGCCCAGGCCTTGGGATTGACCCATTGAAAGGCTGCGGCCTGCAGGAAGGTCATGGGATCCCCCTCAGCATCCTTGCCTTTTATCGGGGCCGCATGCGCGATCTTCCACGCCAGATACAGCAGGTAAATGACCGAGGCGAGTTTCAGCACCGTGTAGCTGATCGGGTAGCTGTCAAACACCTGCACCAGCCCGGCACCAACCAGTAGGACCATGACAGTAAACCCTAGCCCGATACCCAGCATATGCGGGATGGTCCTTCGAAACCCGAAATTGGCCCCCGAGGCCATCAGCATCAGGTTATTCGGCCCAGGCGTGATGGACGAGACGAAAGCGAAAGCGATCAGGGCCAATAAGATGTCATAGGTCATGGCGCGGATAATCACTGATGAAACAGCAAATGAAATTGCGGTTTTGTGCGTTTTTGAGGTAATTTCACAATTAATGGCGAAGATTGATCACATAAACCAGCAAATATTGCGTGCGCTGACACGTGACGGCCGTATCAGCAACCTGGAACTGGCGGACCGCGTTGGCCTGTCGCCGTCGGCCTGCTTGCGTCGCGTGCAAGAGCTTGAACGTGCAGGCGTGATCACCGGCTACCGCGCGGTATTGAGCCCGAAAGAACTGGGCGTAGGGTTCGTGGGCTACATCGGCGTTGGATTGGGAGAGCATACCAAAGCCGCGCAGGAAGGTTTTGAACGGGCAGTGCAACATGCGCCCGAAGTGATCGAATGCCACAATATCACAGGCACCATCGAATACTTGCTGCGTGTGGAATGCGCTGATCTTGCCGCGTACAAAACCTTTCACACAGAGGTGCTGGGAACCCTGCCGCATGTGACGTCGATCACCTCCTACGTGGTGATGGATTCACCCAAGGATTTGCGCGCCTGACAGGGAAATGTGAATTGTAACCGTCTTGCAGGGAAATTCCTCACATCCTAGTGTCACAGCAATGGGAAAACCAAAATGGGGACAAACCCCTCTTATGCCGTCACAGGGAGACGATCATGAAACTTATCAAAGCCGGTGCGCTTGCCGCAGCCATGGCATTGATTGCCGGAGCGGTAATGTCAGCGCCGCTTAAGCTGCAACCCGCAAACCCACAACCCAGCCCGCAGGCCGGGTTAAATGTGAAATACTTTGGTACAGGCAATCAACACAAGAAGATCCGAGATCTAAGCCAGGCAAAGAGCCTGCTGTCTCAAGCACAGCCCGGAAAACCGTTACGGGGGTTGGACTACAGAGACACCAGCAAAGGCGAGGATGTTATGACGTTCGACGGCGCTTATAACGTTGCCGCCGAAGTTACGGGGTATATGCGGTTTGACTCGCCAGGGATTTACGAGTTGGAAACGTGGTCAAATGACGGGATTGAGGCCTCGGTTGGCGGCCAACAGATTGGCCGAGTAACCGGCATTCAAGGCTGTGAAGCCAATCAACGTATCGAAGTTGAAGTGCCCAAGGCGGGCTGGTATCCATTGAAGATTGTCTATTTCCAAAAACTAGGATCCTCTTGCCTGATGATGAAGTCGGGCAAACAAGGTGAAAAGCTCACCTGGGTGCCCAACGACATCTTTGGGCGGTAATTAAGAAGGCGCTCCGCTGGGCGCCTTTTTTGGCCATCAGCCGTTGGCGGCGATCAGTTCCGCCTGCGCCACAATCACCTCGGCCTGTTTAATTGATGCGATATCGACCAGACGCCCTTTGTAGACTGTCGCGCCTTCGCCATTCGCCTTGGCCTGTTCCATTGCCGCCAGAATTTCGCGCGCCTCGGATACGGCCTCGTCCGACGGAGTGAAGACCTGATTGGCCAGCGCGATTTGTTTGGGGTGGATCGCCCATTTGCCGACCATCCCCAGAGTGGCCGAGCGTTTGGCCTGCGCAATATAACCCTCATCATCCGAGAAATCGCCAAATGGCCCGTCCACCGGCAGCACGCCGTGGGTGCGGCAAGCGGCAACAATTGCAGCTTGTGCCCAGTGCCACGGATCGGACCAGTGCTTTTCGCCGTCGCGCAGCATGTAATAGTTTTCCTGCGTGCCGCCGATGCCGGTTGTTTGCATCCCCATTGAGGCTGCGAAATCTGCAGCACCCAAGCTCATCGCCTGCATCCGTGGCGAGGAAGCCGCGATTTCTTCGACATGGGCAATGCCAGCGGCGGATTCGATGATCACCTCGAAGGAAATCGGCTTGCTGCGGCCTTTGGCGCGCTCGATCGCAGTGACGAGTGCGTCAACGGCATAGACGTCGGCTGCACAACCGACCTTGGGAATCATGATCTGATCCAGCCGGTCGCCGGCCTGTTCCAGCAGATCCACAACGTCGCGATACCAATAGGGGGTGTCCAGACCGTTGATGCGCACGGACATGTGCTTGTTGCCCCAATCGACGGTGTTCAGCGCCTCGATCACGTTGGCGCGGGCAATGTCTTTGTCCGACGGTGCCACCGAGTCCTCAAGATCAAGGTTGATCACATCCGCCGCAGACGCGGCCATTTTCGGAAACAGCTTGGTGTTCGATCCCGGCCCGAAAAGCTGACACCGGTTGGGGCGGGCGGGGGCGGCAGGTTGAAGGCGAAAGCTCATCTGGACCTCGTGCGAGAAATGAAATTACAATTTTCCTGCTCATTGAGGTATTAAATTGCGCACGCATGCGCAAGCATCTTTATGCATCTGCGGCAATGCAATCGCAGCATTTGCCGTCTGAGGTGATCAGAATGGTGATTAAAGATTAATCACTATGAAAACTTGAAAGAAACTCGCGGAATATGGCGAACAGGCGCGAAATTATTCTATCAACAATGATTATGCCGGGTGAAAATGCAAAGCACTCGCCAAGAGCGTCACCTAGGTTGTGCCGGAATCAAAGGAGTGAACCGCAATGATCGAGACACCGTACCTGTTGTTTTTGGGCGATGCGCCCGACCAATTAGCGGCTAAAGTGGCAGTTGGAATTAAAGACTGGCGCCCGGAAAATGCTGTGGGCCAATACCGGATGGACGGCTGCAAGGCTGATCTGGGCCTGACTGACATGACCCTGACCGAGGCGAAAGAGGCCGGGGCCAAAACCCTGGTCATCGGCGTGGCCAACCGTGGCGGCGTGATCAGCCAGGAATGGAAAAAGGTTCTGGTGATGGCGCTTGAGGAAGGTTTTGACCTGGCGTCGGGCCTGCACAACTTGCTGAGTGACGAACCCGATCTGGTCGCAGTGGCCGAGGCCACCGGCCGCAAGCTGCATGACGTGCGCGTGCCCGAGGTCGACTATCCGATCGCCAATGGCATCAAGCGCAAAGGCAAGCGCTGCCTGGCCGTGGGCACCGACTGCTCGGTTGGTAAGATGTACACCGCGATGGCAATGGATGCCGAGATGCGCAAGCGTGGTATGAAATCCACTTTCCGTGCCACGGGTCAGACCGGCATCCTGATCACCGGTGACGGTGTGCCTCTGGACGCTGTTGTTGCTGATTTCATGGCAGGCTCGGTCGAATGGCTGACACCGGACAATGACGACGACCACTGGGACCTGATCGAGGGACAGGGTTCGCTGTTCCATGTCTCCTATTCCGGCGTCACCATGGCGTTGATCCACGGTGGACAGCCGGACGCGCTGATCCTGAGCCACGAGCCCACTCGTGAGCATATGCGCGGGCTGCCGACCTATCAGCTGCCTTCGCTGGAGACTCTGCGCGACACCACGCTGGCGCTGGGCAAAGTAGCAAATCCGGACTGTCAGGTCGTGGGCATCTCGGTCAATACCCAACACATGAGCGAAGCGGACGCGGTCGATTATCTGGCCAAGGTTGAGGCGGACATGGGTCTGCCTGCAACCGATCCGTTCCGTTTTGGCTCGGGCAAGCTGGTCGACGCGCTGGCCGCAATGTGATCAAAGGACCCCGTCAGAGAACCCTCTGGCGGGGAAACTTCGAATAGATAAAGGAGCGGGTGCGTGCAGATTGACGTCTCTCGTGATGTATTTCGACTGGCGCAGGTCTTTACGATCTCGCGCGGGTCGCGGACCGAAGCGAATGTGCTGACCGTACGCGTGTCAGATGGCGCGCATCAGGGCTGGGGCGAATGCGTGCCCTATGCGCGGTATAATGAGACATTGGAGTCGGTCGAGGCCGAGATCGCCGGCCTTCCGGACACGTTTGATCGTACACAGTTGATGAATTTGCTGTCTGCTGGCGCAGCCCGCAACGCGGTGGATTGTGCGCTGTGGGATCTTGAGGCGAAGCGCGCCGGAAAACGTGCATGGGAGCTGGCCGGACTGCCCGCGCCCGGCCCAGAGATCACCGCATACACCTTGTCGCTGGACACGCCGAAAAAGATGCAGACACAGGCGGCCGAGAATTCATACCGGCCGTTGTTGAAGATCAAGCTGGGCACGCCAGACGACATGCCCCGTCTGGAAGCCGTGCGCGCTGGTGCGCCTAACGCCAAGATCATCGTCGACGCCAATGAGGGCTGGTCGGCAGACGTATATGCCGATCTGGCACCGCATCTGGTGCGGTTGGGTGTTGCGCTGGTCGAACAACCTCTGCCCGCTGGGGAAGATGACGCGCTGATCGGGATGGATCGCCCGGTGCCGGTATGTGCTGATGAATCCTGCCACGACCGCAGCAGCCTGCCTGCGATGAAAGGCAAGTATGACGTGGTCAACATCAAGCTAGACAAGACCGGCGGCCTGACCGAGGCGCTGGCTCTACGTGAACAGGCGCTAGCCGAAGGCTATCGTGTGATGGTTGGCTGCATGGTTGGCAGTTCTTTGGCGATGGCTCCTGCGACCCTTCTGGCGCAGGGTGCGATGGTAACGGACCTTGACGGCCCGCTTCTGTTGGCCGAAGACCGCGACAACCCGCTGAATTTTGATGATGCCGGAGTGCACCCGCCGAAGGCGGAACTTTGGGGCTGAGGAGACATAATATGACCCGCACCGTTTACGTGAATGGCGAATACCTGCCCGAAACCGAAGCCAAGGTTTCCATTTTTGACCGTGGTTTCCTGTTCGCAGACGCCGTTTACGAAGTCACCAGCGTTCTGGATGGCAAGCTGATTGATTTCGAAGGGCATGCCGTGCGCCTCAAGCGGTCTCTGGACGAGTTGGAGATGGCCGAGCCCTGCACCAAGAACGAACTGCTGGACATTCACCGCAAGCTGGTTGAGCTGAACGGCATCGAAGAAGGTCTTGTGTACCTGCAGGTCAGCCGCGGATCGGATGGCGACCGGGATTTTGTGTTTCCTTCAGCGGATACCAAACCCAGCTTGGTGCTGTTCACCCAGAACAAGCCGGGCCTGGCCGACAGCCCAGCGGCGAAAAAGGGTGCCAAGATCATCTCGATCGAGGATATCCGCTGGGGCCGTCGCGACATCAAGACCGTGCAGCTGCTATACCCGTCGATGGGCAAGATGATGGCCAAGAAAGCGGGCTGTGACGACGCGTGGCTGATCGAAGACGGTTATGTCACCGAAGGCACCAGCAACAACGCCTACTACGTCAAAGACGGCAAGATCGTCACCCGACCGCTGTCGACCGACATTCTGCACGGCATCACGCGTAAGGCCGTGCTGCGCATGGCGGCTGAGGCGCAGATGGAGGTCGAAGAACGCCTGTTCACCATTGATGAGGCGAAAGATGCGGACGAAGCCTTTACTACCTCGGCGAGTGCCTTTGTCATGCCTGTGGTTGAAATTGACGGCGTGACACTGGGTGATGGATCCCCGGGTCCGATCGCCAAGCGGCTACGCGAGATTTATCTGGACGAAAGCCGCAAGGCAGCGATCTAAAGAAAAGGCCCGCCGAATTGGCGGGCCTTTTTCAAATCTGGACGCTAGTCCTTTTTCCCGACATTTTCTTCAAATGCGACCTTGAAGGCGGCCTGTTTCTCGGGGCTGGCATCGGTCTGATAGTTGGCCTTCCATTCATCCATGGTCATGCCATAGAAAATCTGACGGGCTTCGTCCTTACCCATCTCGATCCCCTTTTCGTTGGCGGCTTCCTGATACCAGCGCGACAGGCAGTTGCGGCAGAACCCGGCCAGATTCATCATGTCGATGTTCTGAACGTCGGTGCGGTCGTCCATCAGGTGCTTTTGCAACCGGCGGAACGCGGCGGCCTGAAGTTCGATTTCGGTTTGCTTATCCATTGTCGGGCTCCCACAAAGTGTCGTTTGCCTGACCTAACAATCCGAAAGCATTGTTACAACAAACAGGAAGGGCCAACAGGCCCTTCCCGGCGATGGATTTCGGTTTTATGCCAGTTTCAAGGCCAGCCACGGCATCAAGCAGAAAACGATTGTCAGGATCTTGTAGTTCGCCAGATACCGGAAATAGGCCCTTTTCGCATCGCCCGGCTCCATCTGGAACATCCGGCCGTGTATGCCGGCGGCCCAGTCCTGCAGGGCTACGATCAACAGTGTAGACAGTGCTAAAAGGGCAAAGTTAAGGACCGTCATCCAACCGAAGACGGTCGTCAGGAATTCCTGAGTCATGGTCGTCTCCTTTCCCCTAATATATGGGGGTCGCCGAGCAACCTCACAACGACGTGAGGTTCTGAATCGACCTTGTTTGACCCCACGTCACAGGCCGCTTTCGCCCAAAGCGTCCTGTAGGATCACGGCCAAACGTTCGGCCCATTCACGCTGTCCGGCGTTGTCTGCAATCAGATCGTTGCGCAGCTCGATCAGGGCGTTAGGGCGGCCATGCGATGTACAGTGCCGATCAATTGCGTCACCGGGCAGCACACCTGTGTAGGGTTCGTTGACGCCGACACACAGGTCCGCTTCGGCCTCAAGCCGGTCGATCAACGGGCGCGAAAACCGTTCATCCGGGGTGTGCAGCACGCCGATATGCCACGGGCGCGGGTCGCGGCCCCGCAACTGGCGGGTGAAAGAGTGCATCGACACGATCACCGCATGCGGCAGCCCCGCCATACGTTCCAGCGCCTCGTGATAGGGGCGGTAGCACATGTACAGACGCCGTTCGCGCTCGACTGCGTCGGCGTGGCGGTTGCCGGGGATGATCGAGCCGTCATACAGCTTCATCAGCAGGGTCGGATCATCCTCGCCTCTGTTCGGGTCGATCACCAGTCGTGAGAAATTGGCGGCAATAACAGGCGCGTTCAAGATTTCTCCCAAGTGCTTTGAGACCTCATAAGCGCCGACGTCATAGGCGATGTGACGCTCCATGTCCTCGCGCGGCAGGCCGAGGTCTCCGCCGTTGATTTCGGGCGGCACCGTGTTGGTAGCGTGATCGCATGTGATCAGCCAGCGCGAAGGGCGATCAGCGCCATGGATAAAAAACGGGGAATACGTCATAAGCCTGTCATCTAGTTTGTCGCAGGTGTAGGGCAGTTGCTTCGGAAAGGGAATTGCGCAATAAGCGACCTGAAGTAATGTTTGCGGTAACATTTGCGCGAAATCGAGTGAAGACCTAAGGAGAGCAAGACCTATGCGACGCCTGAGAAATGTGAAAATCGTGGCGACGCTGGGACCGGCGTCTAATGATTATGACACCATTCGCGCACTGCACGAGACAGGTGCGGATGTGTTCCGCCTGAACATGAGCCATGGCAGCCATAACGAGATCCGGGAACGTCACCAGATCATCCGGCAGGTTGAAAAGGATCTGGACAGTCCGATTGCCATTTTGGCCGACCTGCAGGGACCCAAGCTACGCGTCGGTGAATTCGCCAATGACGCGGAAGAACTGGAAGAGGGCGCAGCGTTTCGTCTGGATCTGGACCCGGCGCTGGGCGACGGCAGCCGCGTGTGTCTGCCGCATCCCGAAATCTTCGCTGCGTTGGAACCAGGCGCGCGCCTTCTGGTCAATGACGGTAAAATCCGTCTGGTCGTTCAGGATTGCGGTCAGGATCATGCAAATTGCACGGTCGAGGTCGGGGGCACAATCTCGGACCGTAAAGGTGTGAACGTGCCTGATGTCGTTCTGCCTTTGGCTGCGCTGTCGGCTAAGGACCGGGACGATCTGGAGTTTGTCTGCCAGTTGGGCGTCGACTGGCTGGGGCTAAGCTTTGTGCAGCGCGCCAAGGACGTGTTCGAAGCCCGCGCGCTGGCCGATGGCCGCGCGTCGATCCTGTCCAAGATTGAAAAACCTGCGGCGGTTGAAGCGTTTGAAGAAATCCTTGATGCGTCAGACGGGATCATGGTGGCCCGCGGCGACCTGGGGGTCGAACTGCCGGTTTCGGCCGTGCCGCCGATCCAGAAACGGCTGGTAAGACGGTGTCGAGCAGCGGCCAAGCCGGTGATCGTGGCCACACAAATGCTGGAAAGCATGATCGAAAGCCCGATGCCCACGCGGGCCGAGGTTTCGGACGTGGCGACTGCCATATATGAGGGCACCGATGCCATCATGCTCAGCGCTGAATCGGCAGCGGGATCGTATCCGATCGAAGCTGTGCAAACCATGAACAAGGTCGCCATCGAGGTCGAGGCTGATCCGACGTATACCCAGATCATCTCGGCATCGCGCACCGCCAAAGGCACAACGATTGCCGACGGGATCGTGGCCGCGGCACGTGAGATTGCCGAAAAGACGGACATCAAGGCCATCTGCTGTTTTACCCAAAGCGGCACAACGGCCCTGTTGACCGCGCGGGAACGTCCCGGAGTGCCCATCATCGCCATGACGCCCGCCACCGGAACCGCACGGCGCCTTTGCCTGAGCTGGGGCTGTCATTGCGTGATGACGCCCGAGTTGGAACGCTTCAAAGGCGCTGTTGTCAATGCAGCCCGCACTGCCCGCGCGAGCGGGTTTGCGACCGAGACTGATCAGATCGTGGTGACCGCTGGGGTGCCATTCAACGTGCCCGGAACCACCAATATTCTGCGTATTGCGCCCTGTGACGAACGCCTGATTTACAACACAGATCCGGGCTGATTGAATCGCGTCAACGTACAATCCGCCTTTTGGCCGAAAGATCCTTTGTCAGGAGATTGGGCTTTTCACGATCTCCATAACTGTAAATGAGCTTGTCTGGTGAATTCCAGGCAGCTTATTTATTTTCTCACCGAGGATATCGCGAAAGTGTGTAATGTCTCGGGTGCGCACCGTCAGAAGATAATCAAACGATCCTGCCACCATTAAGCAGCTTTCAATTTCTGGAATATTACGGACAGCGTCATTGAACCTACCAAGAGATTGCTCAGCCGTCGCGGCCAGTGAAACCTGCACAACCGTGACCAAGGCTAGCCCCATTCGCTCTTTATCGACGATGGCACAATAGCCTTTGATGTACCCGTTTTTTTCCAAGCGCTTGACCCGCTCGGAGCAGGGGGTATTGGTCAGGTTGACACGTGCCGCAAGATCGACGATCGACAACCTTCCGTTGATTTCCAGCTCTTGCAGGATGCGTTGGTCTATTTTGTCCAATTCTCTATCGATCAGTAAAAATCCCTGAAATTTTAGCGTAAGACGACATTTTTCACTGAATATAGACTAAAATAATCCCCAATTCCTAGTGATTATTCCTGATACTTATCTGAAGGCAGCTGCGTCAATGTGTTCCAAGTTTGGCTGTCTTGTCGAGGGCACGGGCCTCGACCCAACGAAAAAAATTGGAGAACCGACATGACAACAAAAATTGTCATAGGACTGGACGGGACAGAGACCGGGGAGCGCGCGATCGCCTTTGCCAAAGATTTGGCAGGGCGCATCGATTCATGCGAATTGCTTGTGGTTTATGTGATCGAATGGTCCCCATTTACTTTTCAGACACCTGAAGAAAATGCCCTGCGCCATAAGCGGCGCGAGGAAGAGGTCGAATTGGCCTCGACACGGATCGTCACCCCTGCGGTGGACGCATTGAACGCGGCCGGTTTCACAGCGCATGGTATTGTGCGCCACGGTGACGTGGCCGAAACGCTGAATGCGATCACGGTCGAAAACGGCGGCACTCAGATCGTCGTCGGGCGCGCTTCGGCGGACGGATTCAAGAAACGAATCTTTGGCAGCTCGACCCAGAATCTGGTCATGCATGCCGATGTGCCGGTCACCGTTGTGAACTGAGGGGAGTGACGAGAATGGATAGGATTAAACAACTGGGCATGGCCACAGCGGCCGCCCTGTTCGCCACGCCCGCACTGGCCCAGGATGCGCCGGGTCTGGACGATAAGATCAACCAGGCATTTGCTGATTTCACCGGGCCGTTCGTTAGCTTTATCTTTGCCCCGTTCCCGGGCACCGGTTTCCCGTGGATCGTGGGATGGCTGGTGGTCGCGGCCACAGTATTCACGCTGTATTTTGCCTTTGTGCAGTTGCGGTTCTTTAGCCACGCGATTAGCCTGGTGAAGGGCGACTATTCCGACCCCAATGACGCGGGTGAGGTCAGCCACTTTCAGGCTCTGGCCACGGCTTTGTCGGGAACGGTCGGTCTTGGCAACATCGCCGGTGTGGCGGTTGCCGTCGGTATCGGCGGACCGGGCGCAACATTTTGGATGATCGTTGCGGGCCTTCTGGGTATGGCATCAAAATTCACTGAATGTACGCTGGGCGTGAAATACCGCAACGAATACGATGACGGCACCGTTTCCGGTGGCCCGATGTACTACATGTCCAAAGGATTCGACGAATTGGGTCTGCCGGGCGGTAAGATATTGGCTATTCTGTTCTCGATCTTCTGTATTCTTGGCGCGCTGGGCGGGGGCAATATGTTCCAAGCCAATCAGGCGCACCAGCAAATTGCGGGCATCACCGGAGATTATCCCGGTTGGATCACAGGTGTGATCTTTGCGATCATCGTCTTCCTCGTGATCGTGGGCGGCCTGAAATCCATTGCGCGCGTGACAGAGAAGGTCGTTCCATTCATGGGTGTCATGTATGTGGCAGCGGCGCTGGTGATCATCATCATGCACGCAGACCAGATTGGTTGGGCCTTTGGCCAGATCTTCGCGGGCGCCTTCACCGGCCTCGGCATCGCAGGCGGTATGGTTGGCGCTCTGATCCAGGGCTTCCGTCGCGCGGCCTTCTCGAACGAGGCGGGCGTTGGTTCTGCGGCGATTGCACACTCGGCGGTACGGACCAAAGAGCCGATCACCGAGGGTTTCGTGTCGCTGCTCGAGCCGTTCATCGATACGGTCGTGATTTGTACAATGACCGCGTTGGTGATCATCATCACGCAGCAGCTGCTGATCGACCCGGAAACTGGCCTTTACATGCTGACCGAAGATGGCTCGGCCATTGCCACCGTCGACGGTAATTCGGGTGTCAGCCTGACGTCCGCGGCCTTTGCAAGTGCCTTTGGTTGGTTCCCATACGTTCTGGCGATTGCGGTGGTTCTGTTTGCCTTCTCGACCATGATCAGCTGGTCCTACTATGGCCTCAAGGCCTGGACCTACCTGTTCGGGGAAGGTCACACCAAAGAACTGATCTTCAAGATCATCTTCTGCGTCTTTGTTGTCATCGGTGCAGCGGCCAACCTTGGCCCGGTTATCGATTTCTCGGATGCGGCGATCTTTGCGATGGCGGTCGTGAACGTCTTTGCGCTCTACTTCCTGATGAAAGTGGTACGCCAAGAGCTGGCCAGCTATGCAGCACGTCTGAAGAGCGGCGAAATCCGCAAATTCGGCCACTAACCCAAACCACCGGGGCGGCAATTGTCGCCCCGGTGCCTGACCACCCTTGCGAAAAGCGCAGATTCTGGTCCAAACCCCCTTGCCAGTATGGAAGAACTTGCGTAAACGGCGCTTCTGATCGCGTGACCGGCCGAGATGGCATGCCGAGTCGCGTCTGAAACCGAACCCGGAAAAGGAGACGGAAATGCCTAAGATGAAGACAAAGTCGAGCGCCAAGAAGCGCTTTAAGGTGACTGCGACCGGTAAGGTCCTTGCTGGCCAGGCCGGCAAACGGCACGGCATGATCAAGCGGACTAAAAAGTTCATCCGCGACGCCCGTGGCAACACCACCCTGTCCGCCCCCGACGCCAAGATCGTCAAGGGCTACATGCCCTACGACCGCTAAGAGGAGATTAAGAGATGTCCCGCGTTAAAGGTGGAACCGTAACTCACGCCCGTCACAAGAAGGTCATCAAGGCTGCCAAAGGTTACTATGGCCGCCGCAAGAGCACCTTCAAGGTTGCCCGTCAGGCCGTCGACAAGGCCAACCAGTATGCAACCCGTGACCGTAAGAACCGCAAGCGCAACTTCCGCGCGCTGTGGATCCAGCGTATCAACGCAGCTGTGCGTTCGCATGACGAAGCATTGACATATTCCCGCTTCATCAACGGCCTGAACCTGGCCGGTATCGAAGTGGACCGCAAAGTTCTGGCCGACCTAGCCGTGCACGAACCGGAAGCGTTCGGCGCGATCGTCGCCAAAGCTCAGGCCGCTCTGGTAGCCTGATCCTCTGAAAAGAGACAGTGAATGAAAGGCCGTCCCGTTTGGGACGGCCTTTTTTGTTTCGAATAGGAAGGTTGGCATTGAGCCTTAGACTGCCGTTAATTCCACTTCAGTCTTTCGCTTCTGCAACAGGTCGCGAACTGCACCTTCGGGACGTTCAGGACCAACTGGCAAAAAGCAATTGAACACAACTAAGCGGCCAACTGGCGCTTTGGCTCAAATGACCGCTCTGTTTACGAATTCACGAAATGCAGCCTGTCGAATTTCGCACGCCATGCTGATACCTCGGGCAGGATGTTATTATTGCCCAAGCCTCGCTTGATCAGATTGGCCAGACGGTCAGCGTCACTTATGGTCATGCCCCAGCGGACCAATTCGGGCGTGCCGATCCGAAGGCCATTCATGTCACCCTCAACCGGGGTAACGGGCAAACCGATGCCACATGCCAGGAACCCGTTTTGACGCAGTTGTTTGGATGCTGCCTGGCCACCGCCATAGGGTGCCGCCAAAACCGCGAACTGGTGCGAATTGGTAAAACCATCCGTGCCGGAAAAGACCGGAACATCCAGCGCGTCCAGTGCATGTGCCAGTGCTTTTGACATGGCGATCATCTCTTTGGCATAGGCACTACCAAAATCTTTCCAGTCCAGCATTGTCACTGCAAGCGCGGCTGTTTTAGCTGCATCGAAATTGGCAGTCATGCCTGGAAAGGCGATTGCATCCAGCGCTTTGGCGATTTCGGCATCATTTGATACGATCAGACCGCCTGCTGGTCCGCCGAGGCTTTTGTAGGTGCTCATGGTCATGAAGTGCGCGCCTTCCTTCAGCGGATTGGACCACGCACGCCCGGCAATGATGCCGCATTGATGGGCCGCATCGAACATGACCTTTGCCCCGACTTCGTCCGCTATGGCACGCACTTCGGCTACGGGGTGTTCAAACAGATTCAGACTGCCACCAATCGTGATAAGCTTGGGTTGCTCGGCCCTTGCCAAATCGCGCAGTTGGTCCAGATCGACGGTATAGCCATCCGCGTTCACCGGGGCCTCGAGGCTGCGCAGCCCGAAAAGCCCAGCGCATCCTGCCAGATGATGGGTCACATGCCCGCCAATCGACGCGGGTGGGGCGATGATCGTGTCGCCAGGCTTGCATGTCGCCATAAAGCCATAGAGGTTGGCAATTGCGCCCGACGGCACCCGCACCTCGGCATATATGGCATCAAACACATCGGCGCAAAGCTCGGCAGCGATGACTTCAATCTCTTCAATCGCCTCAAGGCCCATTTCATATTTGTCGCCAGGATACCCCAGCGACGGGCGCGAACCGATGCCCGAAGACAAAAGCGCCTCGGCCCTGGGGTTCATCACATTTGTTGCAGGGTTCAGGTTAAAACACTCGTCCTCATGAATACGGCGGTTTTCTTCGGCCAGATGCGCAATGCGGGCCAACAGAGCATCCGACGAAGCCGATGCAGCCTTTGCCGCGATGTCCTGAATCAGGGTTTCGCTGGTGGCGGGCACCCAATCTCTGTGTGCTAGTGTCATCTGACATCCTCCTGTTTTTTTTATTTTGACGGCTGTTGCGTGACATCGCAAAGCAGAATTGTTATTTCTTGGCGTAGAAAAACTAAGGCTAATGTCATGAGTGTCGCCCCCAAGCGCCCTAAAGGTCCCCCCTTGAACGCTATGCGTGCGTTTGAAGCCGCTGCCCGACACGTCAGCTTTGTGGTGGCCGCAGAAGAGTTGAACGTCACGCCGGGCGCGATCTCTCAGCATATCAAGGCACTGGAAGGATGGGCTGGTACGCCGCTTTTTCGCCGTAACGCACAGGGGGTTGAGCTGACCTCCGAAGGGCAGTCGCTGGTCGCCGGTTTCACGGCAGCCTTTGATGAATTGGCCGACGCCGCCCGCGCGCTGCGCAACCTCAAACCCAAGGCTGATTTTCACATCGCAGCGTTGCCTTCGGTCGCCCAGCTCTGGCTACCCAAACGGCTGCGCAGGATCAGGGCAAAGCTTCCGGACATCACTTTTTCGGTCACGGCGATGGAAACCCCGCCAAGCCTATCGCGAGAGTTGTTTGATCTTTCGATTTTCTTTGCCGAGCCGAACAGGTCGCCAAATCAGATTTCCGTTTGCGAGGATGTCATCGTACCGGTCTGTGCGCCAACGCTTTTGGATCGTGTACAGAACGCGCAAGGTTTTCAGGGTATTCCGTTGCTGCATGATCAAGTCTGGAAAGACGATTGGTCAATGTGGTCCAGCAACACCGGAAATCACTTGGTTGATGAGAAAAGTGGCCCTCAGTTTTCGCTGTACAGTCTTGCGGTCGAAGAAGCCAAGGCTGGGGCAGGGGTTCTGATGGGGCACTTGACTCTGATAGAAGAGGCTCTGACATCCGGAACGTTGGAGATGGCAAACGCACACTCCTGCCCAACAGGTCTTTCTCTCGTGGTTGAGGTCCCGCAGCAATCACGCCGAAGACTGGAAACGAATGATGTCATCGCTTTGTTGTTAAGGGTAGATCATAGCCAGTAAATGACGAGAGCCGTGATCTCTGAGCTGCCAGTCGACGCTTTGCAAGCTATTGAGTAATGACTGCGCGCTGATGTCGTCGTTGACTTTCACCGCGGTGGCAAAGCAGCCGAAGGAGGATGTCCAGCCTGTGCAAACACCGGTTTTCAGGCACGTCCAGCTTTGCGCAAAAGCTCATTGAGCCAAGTGTTGTTTTCTTTCGGGCCAGAACTCGTCAACAATGATATACGCGGCAATCACGAAAAAGGCGGCACTAGCGACTTGTATTACGCGCGTGATGCTTTTGACGTCAGCATCGTCCGAAAACGGGGCAATCGATCCGCCATAAACGATCAACACCGTCGTCAATGCCGAACCGGCAGCAGCGGCGAGCGGGACCTTGGATTTGCCAAGCGCGCCGAGTGCCAAGCAAAAGAATAAACACAACAAAATGGGTGTTAGGATTACTGGCGCAATGACGTTTACCTCATAGCAGATGATTGACACCGCCGCCCCGAGCAGGTTGGCCGTCAGCATAGCTTTGGCAACCGCTTTGCCCATTGACGGCATGGCGGCAAGTTGTTGGCTTAGAAGCGCGACAAAGAACAGAACCAACAAGGCTGATGCGCCGGACACGAAAAACGCCATAGCAAATGGAACTGTGACAAGCGACATTCGGACGATCCGCCGATGGGGGTCAAAATCCTGCGACGCCGCGGCTTTTTTCTGAGCGGCTGATTGGGGTTCGGCTGGTATCAACACAAACATCAGCGTCGATACGAAACCTGCAAATAGCAGGTTCATCGGTATCCAAAACACAAGCACCAATGCCAGATCCTGCGATTGAAGAACAAGATTGGGAATCATCAATGCACCCATGAGGGCTATGACACCGGGCAAAACACCGGCACCGGATACTGACCACATGAAAGATAGTATTATCCCGATGGCCACTAGAATGAGGAATACAACTGGATAAGGTGCAAAGACCGACGAAAGCAGGAACGAAACAAACATCAACCCGATCGAGAAGACAAACAATTTGGCAAATGCGGCCAATGGCAATGCGGCGGGCGCCTGAAGGAACAAGGCCGTGAAAACTGCCCCTATGACGGCAAGTGGCCATCCCAGAAACAGTCCCAAGGCGAATACGCAGGTTACACCCAGCGCAAGCCGAACAACAGATTTTTGTTCCTCAGTACGCATAAGACAGGATTGAAACCAAACGGATATAGGCTCGACCGACCATGTTCAGCAGGGAATTGTCGCTGAGGTACATAATGACGTCTGCCTGACCATTAAGCTGAAAACGCAGATCATCTTCGGCATTTCCGGCTTCGTACCCCGGTAACACGATACGAACTGGAAACCTTTCAGGTTCGCGTAAAAAACCTTTCGTGCTTGGGGGGCTCGCCAATTGACCTGGCTCATCCCCGCCACTTAGCGAAACGGCTGAACTAAAACTTTCGATAACGCCCGGAACAATTTGACCGGGATGCATATCCAGTACGACATCAACAGGAGACCCGACCGAGGCCCGACCGAGGTTGTTTTCGGTAAAGTAAGCTTCGACCCAGACGTCCGTTGCATCCAAAAACGTCAACAAATCCTGACCGGACCGCGCATAAGTTCCGGGGGCGATCAGCAAATTGGATATGACACCTGTCGCCGGCGCACGCAGCTCAGTCCATTCAAGGTTAAGTTCTGCATCCGCCAAAGCGGCTAACGCGCGCTGGATTTTCGGGTTTTCGATTCCGTCGTCACCCAACCTTTGTTTCGCTTTTTCCAAGTCCGCTTTGGCATTCTCATAGTTCGCCTCAGACTCCGCCAGTTGCCCGCGCGCGTCATCGGCTTTTGAGACGGCGATCAATCCTTTTTTTTCGAGTGCAAAAACTCGCTCGGTTTGAATGCGCATTGTGTCGAGATCACTCTGCGCCCTTGCCAGTTTGGCCTGAGCCGCGCTCACTTCTGCCGACGATGCGCCCACCTCTTGCGTGGCTGTCTCCAGATCTGCTTCTGCTTTTGAGCGCTGAATTTCGTAGGGTCTGGAATCGATCCGCACCAGAATATCGCCCGCCGAGACGACCTGACCGTTTTCGACAAGAACCTCGGTCACGGTGCCTGTGACCTGAGGAACGATCTGGGTGGCTATCGCTTTGACTCTGGCGTTCCCGGTAAAGGGTGTTTTTCGGTCGGCGACCAGATACCAAACAAGAAAGATCAGGATGACAGCCAGCGTGGTCCAAATAGTCTTTCTCATTTTGCCGCTCCCTCGGCAGTGCTTTCAGCTTCTGTGGGCGTGTCGATCCAGACTTTGAACAATTCATAGAAGACGGCGAACAGAACCGGCCCCATGAAAACGCCGATCAAACCGTACGCCATCATACCTCCGAGAACACCGATGAGGATGACCAACATGGGTGTCTCAAGGCCTTTTGAAATGAACACGGGCCTTAGGAAACTGTCCATTATCATGACGGGAACGGCCAATACGGTGAAGATCAAAGCAGTTCCGCCGGACATGGAACTCCATGCGTAGATAATTACCGGTATTAGAACCAATCCGGGCCCGATTTGGATAATCGAGAGTATCAGGCAGATAAATGCCAGAGTGGCGGCCGAAGAAATCCCGAACAAAGCCAAGAGTATCCAAACGAAGACCGCCTGAATGGCTGCTACGCCGATCACGCCTTTTGTCACGTTCCGGATCGTCGCGCCTGCCAGTGTTACGAATTCGCCGCCGCGCGGCGCAAAGACACGATTGGCAAAGCGTTGAAGACCCTGAACCAGGTTTGGTCCTGGGCTGAACAAGGCCCCCATAATCACCACGGACAGGGCAAGACCCAAAAGCCCGATACCGATCCCCAAAACCTTACCGAACAGCGATTTGGTGATCTCAAGGATTTGCGCCCCGTACTTCGCAAGCGCGCCATCCAGATTCCGTTCAAACATTCCCCAGACGTCGGCAATTTTGTTCCCTACCAACGGCAATTCCTTGAGGCCCTCGGGCGCAGGTGGGATTTTCAACTCTCCACTGTCGGCCTGTTCCGCAAAATCAGACCCAAGTTCTGCTGCACCGGATACGGCTGTTGCGACCGGCCCCAAGGTCAGAACAAGACCCAGTAATACCAAGATCGTTGTAGCCAGCTTCTTACGTCCGCCCAACTTGGACTGCAGCCAATCGAAAGCCGGATAAAGAGCGACGCAAAGTATCGTGGCCCAGATGACCACGCTTGCCAGCGGAGCTACCATAACCAACGCGCTGTAGAGGAATATCCCGAGAAAGAGCAATCGTATCGCGAGGTCGACAATCTTGGCGTCCTGAGTCTTTTCCATTCCATCCCTCCACTATCTGTTTTCTGAATGTTACACTCAAAAAACGTAATATGTATATTTTTTAGCTTCGGGCGGTCAGTTAGCCTTTTGAAGACACGTGTGAATTCGGGTTGAGGTGCTGAGGCACTCGGAAGAAATACCGCCTTTTCTGGAGCTCGTTTTGCAGTTTCACGAGGTCTATTTGTCAGTTTCTTTGTCGTCCTGAGACAGGATTGTGTCCGCAACTGTAGTCGCCGCAGTCACAAAAACACCGAGGCCCACAATGATATACACCATTGTGAATATCTTCCCTGCTGCTGTCTCAGGAGAGAAGTCGCCGAACCCCACCGTCGAAATCGTTACGACAGAAAAATAGATGGAATCGAGCCAACTCCACCCTTCGACAAAGTGATAAAAAACTGACGCCCACAAGATCATTCCAATCGTGAAAGCAAGAATGCCTTTCACCCTGCCATCCTTTAAAGCGACGCCTATCCCTCGGGTTATTCTGGCTAGTGAGTTCATAACGTCACCATACCAATGAAAATTCATATTCAAATGATTTAATGAGTTAACTTGATTTTTCCCGTGCCAAGTTGACGATTTGAGAGGTGAAAAGGTGGTCGTTTTCCCCGTCAGAGTTCGCTCTAGGCAAACTGAAGCAACGGCGTATCTGTTTCGCACGTCGCGACCTAATCCGTCCGAAGGCGGAGCCGCGCACGATAGGTTTTCCTGACTTCACCAAAACAGGAAGGCAATCGGTTCACCGTCGATGGCGCAACCACAGATGGACGAAAAGACTATGCGTCGCTTTACAAAATTTGTAGGCGGCGCATAAAGCGGCTATTCGCGATCTTCTTGATTTCACTATCGAAAATTAGCATTGTTTTACAGGTAAATTGCAACTGGCATGTGTTCTTGGTGATCTACTGCACAGCGAGCCTGTGTCATAAAAGCCGTGCATTTTCGTGAGCGCCTCAACCAACATCACATCTGAAAAACGGCGAGGCTTTTACTCTTGGGGCAAAAAGAACGTCCTCGCGATCAGTCTCCGGAGAATTTATCGCCTGCTCGGGACAGTGTGGCATACCTCCACCTTGCCGATCCATCGCACCTGATGCAGTCTTGTAAACACAGGATAGGTGTCCGTTTCACCGCTGGATCTGTTTGCAAATGGATCCGCACGGGACAATGCTTTGGGAGGAGTGTCATGGCGTCCGAGACCGCAGGTCCCACACCACCGGGCAATCTGACGCCGCAGCAATCGGGTATGCCCCAGGTCAATAGAATTTCTGCAGAGGATATTTCCGCTTCGCTGAAAGCCGGGTTTTCTGACTTTCTGGCCCGCCCTTTCCTGAGCGGCTTTTTCGGCTTGTTCTATGCGGTATTCGGAATTCTGCTGGTTTGGAGCCTAGTCTGGCTGGGCAAGATTTGGATGATCATTCCCGCCATTGTTGGCTTTCCGCTGGTCGCGCCTTTCGCCGCCGCCGGGCTTTATGAAATGTCCCGCCGGTTGCAAAAGGGAGAGAGTTTTGGCTGGTCAGAAATCCTTGTTGTTATGGCCAATCAACGCAAGCGCGAAATGGGATGGATGGCCTTTGTCACTTTGTTCATATTCTGGGTATGGATTTACCAGATCCGACTTTGGCTGGCGATCATCCTGCAAAATGCGTCGTTCTCGGATTTTGGTGGGTTTTTGCAAATCGTATTCTTCACGCCGCAGGGCTGGACTTTTCTCGCTGTTGGAACCTGCGTCGGCGCGTTCCTGTCGGCCGTATTGTTTTCGGTGACCGTCATTGCGATGCCTATGCTGCTTGATCGGGAAACCAACTTTGTGTCCGCAATGCTTACCTCCCTGCGCGTCGTGTCGGAGAGCCCAGTGGTCATGCTATGCTGGGCGGCGATCATCTCGGTCACTATGCTGTTGTCGCTGGTTCCGGCATTTCTGGGCCTGATCTTCACGCTGCCGATCCTTGGGCACACCACATGGCATCTGTATCAGCGGGCCGTGCCCCCGGCCGAGGCGTAATCTGCCACCCCTTGTCAGCGCCGAGCGAAAAATACCGCAGTCATGCCAAAGCCCACGGCAATCACGATAAAACGAATAGCAGAAACCGGCAATCGGCGGGCGACGCGTGCGCCTACATATCCCCCGATTGTCGCGGCAATCATCATGATGACGGCTTCGCGATAATAGACGATACCGGCCAGAACAAACGTGGCAACAGAGGCACCAGACAGGATAAAGGACGCGATATTCTTCAGCCCGTTCATCAAGTTAATGTCGCGAAACCCCAGCCCTGAGAACAGCGCCAAAAGGACAATCCCAAGCCCACCGTTGAAATAGCCACCATAGGTCGTGACAGCCAATGTCGTCAGGGTCCGGCGGATGGGGCTGGCAGCCTTACTGCTTTGCGTCAGTTCGCGAATTTTCTTGTCGAACAGGAACAGCAATGTTGCGAACAACAGTAGCCATGGAACGATGAAGCCGAAGGCCTCGGATGGCGTAACGAGCAGCAATAATGCACCGGCAACGCCGCCCACGATTGAAAGACCCAGCAGAGAAATCAGGGCGCGCCGGTCATAAGTTCGCAATTCCGGCAGAAACCCTGCCGCGCCACTGAGATAGCCTGGGAAAACGGCAACCGCGCTGGTTGCATTTGCGGGGATGGGCGGGACTCCCACCAAAACTAACGCAGGAAAGGTGAGAAAGCTGCCCCCGCCTGCGATGGCGTTTAGGACACCGGCTAGAAACGCGGCGGATGCAATGATTACATCTTCAAACATATGCGGTGCCCCTGATCGGCACGGCCGCCGGATTTAATGTATTGTCAAACTTGTCCGCAGCTTTCATTTGCTGGGTGTCAGCCTCGGTCAATACCAGACTGGTCGTCAAAACCGCAGACGTCTGTGACAAGTTCCTCGACGTCCGCTGCCGCAATGCTTGTGTCATTCACGTGATTACCTCTTTGCGACGTGGGATTAACTCAGCGGCGCAGCCGATACAAGAAACGCAATTGCGAATGGGATTGATGGGTTGAGTCCGTAAACAGGACAGACCCATCCTGTTTGCCGATCCATCATATTCCTGGAACGCCTTAGGCAGGTTTGGACTTAGGGGTATCGCTTGCCCAACCGTTTTTGGCGTCTGGCAAGCGCCGAAACGCAAGTGGAGTTATGCTCTGGATTGCAGCCAAAATTCACTTGTTCGCACGAGTTTGTCGCGGACGGGTTTGGGCAGTTTTTGTAGTTGCAGTGAAAAGTCTCCGAATACCCAAAAAATTGTGAAAAAATTAACTGTGATTTCAATGCTGTCCGGGGGGCTACGGGAAACCCCCTATATCGAAGCTCAGGTCGATTCGTTAACTGTTCTATATCGAACGGGTCATTTCGGACGATACCACTTTTCCCCTATGAGGGGCTGGCTACTTACCCCCTCGGCCGGCCCCTCAGTTACCGGCCGTGACCCGTTTCGATCCTCCTTCCGGACACCTCTTATTAGGCGTTTTGATCCAACGATTGCAGTACTTTCATGACCAGATCGGGCAATTCGGACGATTGGCTATAGCTGGCCGTGTGAGGAATATCGGCGACTGGTGATTTCCGGTATCCTTCGGTGAACAATAGAAACGGCACCTGCGCGCGGTGGGCGGTTTCTGCATCAACTTCACTGTCTCCGACAAACAGCTGCGGACCGGCCGGAGTAACGGCGGCAAAGCTTGCCTCAAGATGGGCAGGATCTGGTTTGCGGGTGTTCAAACTGTCACCGCCGAGGATTGCGTCGAAATAAGGTGCAAGCCCCATCGCCTCGAGCACGTGGCGTGCCGGAGCTTCGGGTTTATTGGTGCAGACCCCCAGAACGCAGCCCGTGTCACGCAAGTGTTCCAGCGCCTGCAACACACCAGGATAGACCACGGTTCTATCGCTGGAGGCGGCATTGTAATGTGCAAGCGTCAGTTGGCACAGGTCAGCGTGCTGGCCCATCGACAGGTCGCAATGGTATATCACGCGTTCGACCAGTTTGGGCAGGCCGTTTCCCACAAACTGTTTGATCTGGTCCATCGACAGTGGCCGGACACCAGTATCACGCAACATATTGTTCGTGGCTGCGGCAAGATCAGGAAGGCTGTCCACCAGCGTTCCATCCAGATCAAACATGATAGTAGCGGTCACCGGTTGCCCCTTTGCTTTGGTATCGTGCAAGAGTCGTAGCCTGCCTGATTTTTTGGCGCAATCGCGTAGGTTTAGAGAATTTACCAGATCGGGTGTTGACATACCTGACTAAAATAATCAGATTACTGATCAAGACCAAAGCCAACCCTGTCAGGGTCAGCCAGATCAAGTGAAACGCGAACAAATGAAGGCATTTCGCCCGAGCCCCCTTCTGGAGTTGTCCTGATGAATATGCAGACCCCGAATCCCAGCCAATCCTATGCTGTATCCATGCTGCCATCCCATAAGGCCGAAGAACTGACCAAGGGTGGCAACCTGGCCCATATTGAATTGGGCGACCAACTATACACGCTGCGCATTACGCGCGCTGGTAAGTTGATCCTGACGAAATGAGCACGCGTTCTTCTCGGGGTGGGGCGGCTGTTGGACGTCTGACTGACCTTGGCCCAATCGAAGCCGGAGCCGTGATGTATCTGCGGCTGTGGGGAGACGGGGTCCAAGGCCGTGCAGACGCCGCCAGTGATTTCGAAATTGCATTGGGCGCAGAATGTGGACGCGCTGCGATGATGTCGCTGGATCGTCTGTGTTCACTATGCGCCCATCACGGGCGCCGCCCGCTGATCCGTCACGGTTTGGAGTGTTCCTGTCTGGGGGCTGACGAGAATTGCTTTGCGCAGATGATCGCGGCGGCCTCGGAAGGGTCACGCGAAGACGCAATGATGATGGCGTCCCTGATCGTAAGGCCGGATTTTGCCCCCGCGCTGGCTTCACTATCCGAAGAACTTGGGCTGGCGTTGCGTCGCATGACCGCGCCGGTTCCGCTGCCCACAACCGGGCACCAACCCCCCGCAGCCCTGCTGCACTAAGCAGCAGCGTGGCGCAGAACCCCGGCCCTCCCTAGGCCGGGGTTTATTTTTTAGCAGCACCCGCACCCAACATGGTGATGCTCGTGATCGCAGGCTGGGGCAGGGTTGAATTCACCTACCTCGGTCAAAACGTCCCGCAAAGCCCAGAGGATCATGTCGACGTCCTCGGCCTCGATCGTCAACGGTGGGCGGATTTTCAGGATGTTGTCCTTGGGCCCTTCGCTGCCGATTAGAATGCGATGATCGCGCATCCGATTCTTGACGTATTTGCAGATATCGGTGCCCTCTGATCCGTCCGGGTTCACTAGTTCAACCCCCAGGAACAAGCCCATTCCGCGCACGTCGCCAACGCTTCCGAATTCGGCTTCGATCTGGCGCAGGCCATCCATCAGACGCGCGCCCATTTCGCGGGCGTTGTCTTGCAGGCCCTCATCATCAACGATGTCCAGCACCTCTTTGCCGATCCGGCAGGACAGGGTCGAGCCACCAAAGGTCGAAAAGAACTCGATCCCGTTGTCAAAGCTCTGGGCGATTTCCTTGGTCGTGACCAGCACACCCAGCGGATGGCCGTTGCCGATGGGTTTGCCCATGACGACAATGTCCGGAAGCGCGCCCTGATGTTCAAAGCCGAAATAGAAGTCGCCCAGTCGCCCAAGTCCTGTTTGAACCTCATCCGCAATGCAAACGCCGCCAGCGGCGCGGATTTTCTCATAAACCGCTGGCAGATAACCTTTGGGCGGAATGATCTGCCCACCGACCGAGGGGAAAGTCTCAGCAATGAAACCTGCCACACCTTGACCCTTGTCCTGCAGAGCCGCAATCGCCGGATCAACCAAATCCGCGTATTTCTGGGCTCGGTCTGGATCGTTGCGTTTGAACGACCCGCGATAGTCATCTGCAACCTCGACCAGTTCGACCCATTCGGCCTGACCAACGCCACCGGGCTTGTTGAACTTGTAGGCCGAGATCGCAACAGCTGCGTTGGTGTTGCCGTGATAGCCATGATCCGGAGTAACGATACCCTTTGCCCCGGTATGCGCACGTGCCAGCCGCAGGGCCAGCTCGTTCGCTTCGGTGCCAGAGTTCACGAAGAAACAGACCTCGAACTGATCGGGCAGTTTTGAAAGGATCTTGTCGGCAAAGGCCGTCTGGGCAGGATGCAGATAGCGGGTGTTTGAATTCATCCGCTTCAGCTGATCCGATGCCACCACCTGAATCCGCGGATGCGCGTGGCCCACATGGGGGACATTGTTATAGGCGTCCAGATAGGGCCGCCCCCATTCGTCGAACAGGTGATGCCTCCACCCGCGCACCAGCATGACCGGATCATCATAGGTCAGGCTGAGGTTGCCGCCAAAGTGGTCGTGCCGCCCCTGCAGGATCACCTGTTTGTCGGTGGGGCGATAGAACACTTTCTCATCCGCCAAGTTCAGTAACGCCGCAGGGTTGGGGCAGACAGCGTGCCAAAGCTCCATCTCATCTGGATCACCGACACCGGGCCAGTCGGTTTGCATCCCGTCCGTGGTCAGGGCCAGTTGGAAATGCACATGCGGGGCCCAACCGCCATTCTGGCTGGCGTCCCCCAACCGAGCGAAAGCCGCGCCCTGTGCCACCGGATCACCGGGTTTCAGCCGGGCGGAAACTTCGGGGTCCAAATGGCCATAGAGGGTATAAAACGGATCGCCTTCGGGCGTTTCATGATGCAGGATTACTACGCCGCCATAGTCCAGATGGGCGTCGCGGTTCTCAACTGCTTCGACCCGACCGCTCATCGGCGCATGCAGTACAGTGCCCGCCGGTGCAAACACGTCCACCGCCAGATGTACCGTGCGCCGATCCGAAGCCTTCCATGGCCCCTTGCGGAACCCGGGCTCGGCATAGATCAGGCGGGGTTCGTTGTAATAACCCAACCAAAGGCCCTCGCCGAATTCCTCACCTACCCGCGCCGCCTCTTCCAGTGGCATGTGAAACGGGTTCTGTGGCCATGTCGAGTTTTCGACGGACAGCGATCCCATAGGCACGTCACTTAGGTCCTCTTCGAACATTTGCGCGAACTGCCCGCGATGTTCGGACAGATAGGCGTGAATGCGTTCAGCCCCGTCGGTGACGGGCAAACCGCAAGCCGTTCGCAGACGGGCCGACATCAGGTCGCCATTCACACCTGCATTCTCAAGGAACCGCCAGGCGGGTGCCTGACTGATGGTCACATACGGATCGTCGGGGTTCTCAGCTGCCATTAGGGTCGAGTTCACAACGGAGACCGCCAGTCGCATCTGCAACAAGGGCCAGATCAAGTCAATTTCATCGGGGCGCAACCGATTGGCCGCATGGTAGCCCTGCACAAGGGCAGTAAGTGCGCGTTCCGACGTAGGGTGATCCAGAACGATATAAGCCCCCGCGATTGCCAGATCACAGACACGCGGCGCGGCGCACATATCGCCCAGGTCAATTAGGCCCGAGATGCTCTGACGCTGACCCAGCTCACCCTCTACCAGGATGTTATAGTCGTTGGCGTCATTATGAATGGCTTGTTTAGGCAGTCCCGCCAACGGACCCGAAATGGCCGCGAACTTGTCACAAATGACGGACAGCACAGCCCGGCGAGTGGGATCGGCGATTGCATCCAGCCGGTCGGCGATCCAACCGGCCTGCGTCAGGTCCCATTTGAAATCCGCGCGATGCAGCCCGTCATGGGCAAAGCGCTCCAACGCCTTGTCGGTCGCGCCCAGAACACGACCTAATTTTAAAATCAACGCCTCGGACTTACGCGCGGCCTTGGCGTAACATTGCCCCGGCAGGCATTCGAGCAACCAGACCAGCCGCAACTGCCCCTGCTGATCGGCAATTTCCGGCAGCTGCGCTCCGTTCAGGTCCGGATAGACCTGAGGGAAGGGCAGCCCCGGTGCCTCAGCCGCGATATGGCCCAGTGCTTTGACCTGCAGATCAACAAACTCGGCCTCGCACCCGGGGCGCATGACTTTCAGAACATAATCCTGACCATTGGTGGCTCGAACCATAAAGTTCAGATCATATTCGCCATCCAGCCGCTCTAGCTTGGCGTCCAGCCCCCAATGGGCGCGCAGGGCATCCGCCCAGAATTCCGTCAAGTCGCTCATACGCTTCCCTATCCAATTTTCACCGGAATCCCCTTCATCTGGCCAAAAATACCTTCGGGGGTGAATTGGCCCAACGGGCCAAGAGGGGGCAGACAGCCCCCATTGCCGTCAGCCCAGCGCGCGCAGCCGCTTGAACAGCGAGGAGGTATCCCACCTTCCGCCACCCAGTTTTTGCACATCCTTGTAGAATTGATCGACCAGCGCGGTGACCGGCAGAGAGGCCCCGGTGTCGTCTGCCGTCTCAAGGCAAATCCCCAGATCTTTGCGCATCCAGTCGACCGCGAAACCATGCTCGAAATGATCATCCAGCATGGTTTCATAGCGGTTTGCCATCTGCCAGCTACCGGCTGCGCCCTGGCTAATCACTTCAACAACGGACCTGCCGTCCAGCCCGGCTTTCTCGGCGAAATGCAGCGCTTCGCTCAGGCCCTGAACCAGACCGGCAATGGCGATCTGGTTGCACATCTTGGTCATCTGCCCCGCGCCGCTGTCACCGATCCGGCGGCAGATCTTGGAATAGACCTGCATGATCGGTTCGGCTGCGTCATAGGCCACCTGATCGCCGCCGCACATGATCGACAACACACCATTCTCGGCCCCCGCCTGACCGCCCGAGATCGGGGCGTCCACAAATGCGATGCCCTTGGTTTGGCCTGCCGCATAGAGCTCACGGGTCACCTTGGCGGAAACGGTTGTGTGATCGACGAAAGTCGCATCTTCGGCCATGCCGTGAAAGGCGCCATCTTCGCCGGTGCAGACCATCCGCAGATCATCATCGTTGCCGACGCATGCCATTACGAACTCAGCGTCTTGCGCGGCCTCGTTCGGCGTGGTTGCCATCGCGCCGCCGTGTTGGGCAACCCAGGCTTCTGCCTTAGCCGCAGTACGATTGTACACGGTCACCTCATGACCTGCCGCCTGCAGGTGACCGGCCATTGGATAGCCCATGATGCCCAGACCCAGAAACGCAACTTTTGCCATATGGTGATCCTCTCTGTTGCCCGGCCCAATTCATTTGGCAGGCCGGATTGTCAGGCAGAGACAAAGCAAAGCCGCGCGCAAAGAGCAACCCCGTGTCAGGGCTTGCCGCCCAAATCCTGCAGGATCGGACAATCGGGCCGGTCATCCCCGGCACAGGCGTCGATCAGGTGGCCCAACGTGTCGCGCATCGCGTTGAGGTCGGCAATCTTGGCCTCGATCTGCGCCAGATGTGCCCGAGCGACCTTTTTGACATCGGCGCTGGCACGGGTTTCGTCTTCGTACAGTGCCATCAGCGTGCGGCAATCCTCGATCGTGAACCCCAACGCGCGGGCGCGGCCAAGAAAGTTAAGCTTGTGCACGTCCTGTTCGCGGAACCGACGATAACCGTTGTCGTCACGCAAGGGTTTGATCAGGCTAATGTCTTCGTAATAACGGATCGTCTTTGCTGGCAAGCCGGTTTGGGATGCAACGTCTCCGATGTTCATGGCGTCACCGTTTGAGATTTATGATCTTGTGGTGATTCAGGCAGCGCGGCCCGGACACGCCGCAATCGCAGCGCGTTCGAGACCACGAAAACGCTGGATAAAGCCATTGCCCCGGCGGCGAGGGCGGGGGACAACAGATGCCCACTGACCGGGTACATCACCCCGGCGGCCACGGGGATCAGCAGGATGTTGTAGCCAAAGGCCCAGCCGAGGTTCTGGCGGATGTTGCGCATGGTGCGGCGGCTGATCTCGACCGCATTGGCCACACCGCGCAGATCACCGGACATCAGTACCACATCCGCCGTTTCAATTGCCACGTCAGTGCCGGTTCCAATGGCCACGCCGATATCGGCCGCCGCCAAGGCTGGGGCATCATTGATGCCATCGCCGACAAAGGCCAGCGTGCCGAATTGTTCGCGCAGTGCGGTGATCGCGGCCAATTTACCGTCCGGCAGAACCTCAGCCGTGACGTGGTCGATTCCCAGCCGGTCTGCCAGCGCTTGTGCGGTGCGGGCGTTGTCGCCGGTCACCATCGCCAGTTTCAGGCCCATTGCGTGCAATCTTTCTAACGCGTCCCGAGTGCCGGGTTTCACCGGATCTGACACCGCAAGCAGTGCCGCCGCCTGCCCATCGACAGCGACGAACAACGGGGTGGCACCTTCGTTGGCGCGCAGGTCGGCTTCTGTCGTTAGATCACTTAGGTTCACTTCGTTCTGCGCCATCAGTCGAGGCGACCCGATCAGCAGATCGTGTCCTTCGACCTTTGCCTGAACGCCCAACCCGGTGAGGGACTCAAACGCGGATATAGCGGGCAGGTCCGCGGGACCCGCGCGGGTAATTGCAGTGGCGATGGGGTGTTCTGATTGCGCTTCAACCGCTGCGGCCAGCCGCAACACCTCATCGCGATCAAAGCCGTTCACGGTGGTGACGCTCTCCAACTCGGGGCGCCCCAGTGTCAGGGTCCCGGTCTTGTCCAGTGCGATAACCCGAGCCTGCTGCAATTGCTGTAGCGCATCGCCTTTGCGGAACAAAACCCCCAGCTCCGCCGCGCGCCCGGTTCCCACCATGATCGAAGTCGGCGTCGCCAAACCCATCGCGCAGGGGCAGGCAATGATCAGGACCGAGACCCCGGTGACCAGCGCCATCGGTAGCGCAGGCGCAGGGCCAAAGATCAGCCAGACCGCAATCGTCAGCAGGGCGACAGCGATAACCACCGGTACGAACCAGGCGGTGATGCGGTCGACCAGCCCTTGAATCGGCAGCTTGGCGCCTTGCGCCTGTTCGACCATCCGAATGACCTGTGCCAGGACTGTATCGGCCCCGACCCGCGTCGCGCGCAGGCGTAGCGCGCCGGTGCCGTTGACGGTTCCGCCCACGACCTGATCGGCGGGGGATTTGCCCACAGGAACCGGTTCCCCCGTGATCATGCTTTCATCCACGTATGAGGTGCCTTCTAGCACCTCACCATCTACTGGAACCCGCTCTCCTGGGCGGATTTGCAGGATATCCCCTACCGTAATGTCGGCGATTGGTCGGTCGACGAACGCGCCGTCCATCTCAACCCGGGCGGTCTTGGGCTGCAACCCCACCAGTTTGCGGATTGCGGCACCTGTCCTGCCCTTGGCGCGGGCCTCCATCACGCGGCCCAGCAGGATGAGGACCACGATGACCGAGGCGGCCTCGAAATACACATTGGCGCTGCCCTGCGGCAGGATCTGCGGCGCAAAGGTGGCTGTTACCGAGAACAGATAAGCTGCTCCCGTGCCCAGAGCGACAAGCGCATTCATATCCGGCGTTCCACGCAACAGCGCAGGAATGCCTTTGACATAGAAAACCCGCCCCGGCCCAAGCAACAGGACTGAGGTCAGCGCGAACTGAATTAGATGGCTGTTTTGCGTGCCAATACTTGCCTGTACCCAGTGATGAAAGGCCGGGATCATATGACCGCCCATCTCCAACACAAACACGGGCAAGGCCAATATGGCAGCCAACACGGTAGCGCGGGTCAGCGCGTGGGCCTCTTTGGTTTTGGCCTGATCGGTCTGGGGCTCGGCAGTGTCCGCTACACGCGCCGGATACCCGGCATCTTTGCAGCGTTTCGCCAGCATCTGTGGATCGGTCACGCCGTCGACATATGTGACTCGCGCGCTTTCCGTGGCCAGGTTGACCTGGGCTTCGACTACAGCGGGATCAGCTTTTAGTGCGTGTTCGATCCTGGACACGCAGGACGCACAGCTCATACCGGCGATCTTCAGCGTCGTTTGTCGAGTCGCGGCGGGATATCCGGCATGCGACAGCGCGTTGATCAAACCACTGACCTGACCGTCATATGTCACCTGCGCGGTTTCGGTCGCAAAATTGACCGAAGCGTCAGAGACGCCCGGCACATCCCGTAGAGCGGTTTCCACCCGACCCACGCAAGACGCACATCCCATGCCCGAGATTTTCAACTGAGTTGTCTGCGGCGCAGCCATTCGACTCATCCTATCGTCACTATTACCCTCCAGATGAGGGTTCCAGTCACAGGAAGGTCAAGGGGTCATAAAAAATTTTGCAAAATATCGAAGGCGAGGGTTTGGTCCGGGAAAACTTCCAGCGTCAAGGTCGTTGGGCCAGCTGTTGCTTTAACTGTTCGTTCTCGGCCTGTAACTGCGCCAATTGTTGACCAAGCGCATTCAGATGCGGGCGCAGCTCGGCTTCGGTAAAGCGGGGCGTAATGTTGGCCGGGCAGTTCCAGTCCAGCGCTTCGACCCGGATTATGACGGCGCGTTCGGCGGGGGCTTCGCCGCCTTCGGGATAAAGGTCGGCCGCCGCGGCCGCACCTTCGGTGAACTCCACCCGACCCAGGACCTTGAGGCGCCGCTGGTTGGCGTAATCCATCAGGATCAGCGCAATCCGGTCGTTTCCATCCAGATTCCCGCGCGAGATATACTGTTTGTTGCCCGTGAAATCGGCGTATCCGATGGTCTGCGGATCCAGTACCTTTAGAAACCCAATTGTCCCGCCGCGATATTGGACATAGGGCCAGCCGGTTTCGGACACAGTCGACTGGTAAAACCCGTCGCGCGCCTCGATAAAAGCTTTTTCGGCTGGACCGACCTGGTGGCCTTGCACCGGGCCGCCTTCGATGAATTTCGCATATGCCCTTGCCGATCCCTGCCTTTCCTGATGCGCAAGGACGGCGGGGGTAAAGGTCAGTTCCGAGAAGGCGCGCGGCATATTACGTCAGGGTTGCTGCGATCATAGCCAGGATCAGTAAAACGGGGACGTATTGCGGCGAGAAAAGGCTGGCATGGCGTTTCATTTAATCACTCCAAGGTTTACAGATCGGTAAATCTTTTCTCAATCTGTACCGATCTGTTAACTTTTGCAAGCTATTTTTCGGGATGTGCACCAAATCTCTGAGTGGTTGTCGTCAGCCCTGCAAAGGATTATGTACTGATCTGTACACGCAGGAGTCCGCATATGCGCCCAAACAAACGTGATGAACTGGTCCGCAAGTCGTTGCAGGTCTTTTATCGTGACGGGTTTCACGCCACCGGAATGGATAAGTTGGTAGTTGAAACGGGCGTGTCCAAAACCTCGATGTACAAGCATTTCCGAACCAAAGAGGAGCTGATCCTGGCTGCTCTGCGATTGCGGGACGAAACCTTTCGCGAAGATTTCCTGAGCCGTATCCAAGAGCTTGCGGATACTCCCGCCGGGCAGTTGTTGGCCAGTTTCGACGTACTGCGCGAATGGTTTCAGCAGGAAGAATATCGCGGTTGCCTGTTCATCAAGGCCGGGGCGGAATATCAGGAGGGTGATCACCCGATCCATAAGCAGTCGGCTGAACACAAGCAGATCATGCTGGACTATCTTACCGATCTAGCACGCAGGGCCGGGGCTCGTGATCCGGAACATCTGGCCTGCCGGATACAGCTTTTGCAGGAAGGTGCGATTGTGACAGCCGTGTTCCTGAAATCCTGCGAGCCTGCGCAAGAGGCTAGGGCCGTCGCACAGGTTCTGCTGGACTCGGCGCTGGCCTAGAATTTCAAAAGAACGTTACGTTGCAACGCATTAGAAGGATTGGATTGCGCTGACTCCAAAGCTACCTTGATCAAAGGCAGAATTGGGGAGAACGCCGCATGTCGCTATTCACAACGACCGCAAATTGGGTAACCGAAGAACACCGGATGTTTGCCGAAATGGCGGATCGGTTCATGGATGATGAACTGGCCCCCAATATCGACCGCTGGATCGAAAACGGCATCGTGGACCGCGAGATGTGGCGCAAGGCCGGTGATATGGGACTTATGGCGGGTGCGATCCCCGAGGTTTATGGCGGCGTAGGCGGTGGCATCGGTTTTGACGCGGTGACGATGTACGCGCAGTCCTCGCACGGGGATTCTGGCTGGGGCTATGCGATTCAATCCATCGTCGTCCACTACATCAATGCCTATGGCAGCGAAGATCAAAAGCAGAAATGGCTGCCGAAATTGGCCTCGGGCGAGATGGTTGGCGCGCTTGCCATGACCGAGCCCGGAACCGGGTCGGATGTGCAGGCCATTCGCACGACCGCGGACAAGGACGGGAATTCCTACCGTCTGAACGGGTCCAAGATTTTCATCACCAACGGGCAGTCGGCAGATCTGATCATTGTGGCGTGCAAGACGGACAAGGCGCTGGGCTCAAAAGGTGTTTCTTTGATCGGGGTTGAGACCGAAGGTGCTGAGGGGTTCCGCAAGGGCCACAACCTCAAGAAACTGGGGATGAAGGCCAACGACACAGCCGAGTTGTTCTTTGAGGACGTCAAAGTTCCGATGACCAACCTTCTGGGGGCAGAAGAGGGGCAGGGGTTCTACCAAATGATGAACCAATTGCCATGGGAGCGCCTTACGATTGGTATCGGCGCGCTGGGCGCAATTGATTTCGCTATCGCCGAGACGGTGAAATACACACAAGAGCGCAAAGCCTTTGGTCAGCGAGTGATGGATTTTCAGAATACCCGCTTCAAGCTGGCCGAGTGCAAAACAAAGGCTGAGGTGCTGCGCAGTTTCGTCAATGATTGCATCGCGCGGCTTGAGGCTGGCACGCTGGATGCGGCAACCGCATCGATGGTGAAATACTGGGGGTCAGAAGTTCAGAATGAAATCATGCACGAATGCTTGCAGCTGTTCGGCGGGTATGGGTTCATGATGGAATATCCGATTGCCCGCCTTTACGCGGATGCGCGCGTTCAGATGATTTATGGCGGCACCAATGAGATCATGAAGGAACTTATTGCCCGATCCCTCGATACTTAGCCAGACCGGGTACTCCCGCCCGTCGTCAATGTTTCTGACGAAACATCTCCTCCCGTTGGGCCAGGCAAGCGTGGGCATAGCCCGCGCTTGCCTGGCCCCCTGCCGTCCGCAGGACGCAAGGCCAATGGCCGCGCAGGATCGCTTTGCAACTCTGACTTATGTATTCGGGGCCTGATCAATCCGGCCTTGCAGCCACACTCGGAATGATCTGAGAGGTTCAGATTCCGCTCGGGATTGCGGCCAGACCAAATAGAAATTTCCAAGGCTAACGCCCGGGCCATGCCACGCAGGGACAAGCCGCCCCGCAGCCAGATCAGCCTCGACCAGATAGGTTGGAAGCAACGCCACGCCCAACCCATGGATAGTGGCCTGTCCCATGGTTGAGAATTGATCGAAAAGCATTCCCTGTACCCCGGATATCTCTCGTCCCTGAGCGGTGAACCATTTCTCCCAGGCTTCGGGGCGCGTTTCCAAATGCAACAGGGGCGCTTTGATCAGCCACTCAATATCATCGCTGTCATCGGGCAACATATCGGGTGCGCAAACGGGCACCACATCTTCGCGCATGATGGGCAGGTAATTCACGCCGGCCCAGTCGCGTTGACCAAAGTGGATCGCAGCGTCGAATTGTTCCGTGTCGAAATCAAAGGGCCGCAGACGTGTATTCAGATTTACGGTGACTTCTGGATGACGGCGGGCGAAATCCTGCAGGCGCGGCGCCAGCCAATGCATGCCAAATGCAGGCAGGATCGACAGGTTCAGCGATCCTCCGGTCGGGTTGGCCTTGAGCTTCAGCGACGCCTGAGCGAGTTGGTTCAGCGCCGTGCGGGCAACTTGCACGTATTCCTTTGCCGCAGGCGTCAGATGCAATCGCATCTGGCTGCGTTGGATCAGGGCGACGCCAAGCTGTTCCTCCATCGTCTTGAGCTGACGGCTGATTGCGCTTTGGGTCAGTGACAGCTCTTCGGCGGCGGCAGAGGCGCTGCCAAGGCGGTCAACAGCCTCAAGCGCCAGCAAAGAGGGGATCGAGGGCAAAAAGCGGCGCGGGGCGATCATATGACAAATCCTCATACCTTTCGGAAGGAATATCACTGGCTTTTGCCGCGCGCCAGTCCGATACAAATGAAGGTATTTCTTTGGGGAATGCGCCTGTAAGCCAGTGCATCGGATCGGATGTTTAGTTCCGTGGTGCTTGCGGCTTTCTTTTGCCTCTGCCCTCGAAAGCCTGCAAGAAAAGGGGGGGTGCTGCGGTATCACTCCGGATTGTAGCCATTAAGGATCAGGGAACAGGCCATGGATCGCGCTCAGATCGTTCACGAGAATTTCCTGACCCGAGTCGCACAGCGCGATTTTCCCGAAGGGACTGCCCCCAGACCGGGTTTGAGTAATCCCGATGCGGTGTCATTGTTTCGGTCGCAAGTCCTCAGCCGTGCGCTAGATCGCACCAGCCGTGCGATGCAAAAGGCGGGGCAGGGCTTCTATACGATTGGCTCTTCGGGGCACGAGGGGATGGCAGCCGTCGCCCACGCGCTGCGCCCGACCGACATTGCCTTTTTGCATTATCGCGATGCGGCGTTTCAGATTGCTCGGGCCGAACAGGTGCCGGGCCAACAGATCGCCTGGGACATGCTGCTGAGCTTTGCGTGCTCGAAAGAAGACCCGACCTCGGGCGGGCGGCACAAGGTGTTGGGGTCCAAGGCGCTGACGATCCCGCCGCAGACCTCGACCATTGCCAGCCACCTGCCCAAAGCGGTAGGCGCGGCCTATAGCCTGGGCGCAGCGCGGCGGCATGACCCGGAACATAGCGAGTTGCCCTTGGACGGGATTGCTGTTTGTTCTTTTGGGGATGCATCGGCCAATCACTCGACCGCGCAAGGGGCGTTCAACACGGCCGGGTGGACCAGTGTGCAATCAACGCCGTTACCGTTGCTGTTCGTGTGCGAGGATAACGGAATTGGAATCTCGGTGAAGACACCGAAGGGCTGGATTCAATCGTCGATGGAGCATCGGCCGGGCGTCAAGTATTTCCAGGCCAACGGGTTGGATATCTTTGAGACCCACGCCGTGGCGAAGGAAGCCGCCGATTATGTGCGAACGCGTCGTAAACCCGCATTTTTGCACCTGAAAACCGTGCGCCTTTACGGTCACGCTGGGGCGGATGTGCCGACCACCTACCTGCCGAAAGCTGAGGTCGAAGCTGATGAAGCAAATGATCCCCTGCTGCATACTGTGCGTTTGTTGGATCAGGCGGGCGCGTTGCAGCCGGATCAGGCATTGAAGATTTACAATGACACCTGCGCCCGCACGGATCGTGTCGCCGCCGAGGCCGCCACCCGCCCGCATCTGTCCGATGCCGCCGAGGTAATGGCCAGCCTGATCCCGCCGAAACGTACCTGCAAACCCACCAACGGTCCGAGCGCCAAGGCGCGCGCCAAAGCCTTTGGAGGGGATTTGCGAGCGATGAGTGATCCTCAGCCCATGAGCCGCCTGATCAACTGGACGTTGACCGATCTGATGCTGGAACATGGTGAACTCGTCTGTATGGGCGAAGACGTGGGCCGAAAAGGGGGCGTCTATGGGGTTACACAGAAACTGCAGCAGCGGTTTGGCCCGGACCGGGTGATCGACACGTTGTTGGATGAACAATCCATTCTGGGGTTGGCTATCGGCATGGGGCACAACGGTTTTGTTCCAATCCCCGAGATTCAGTTCCTGGCCTATCTGCATAACGCTGAAGATCAGATCAGGGGCGAGGCCGCGACCCTGCCGTTCTTCTCGAACGGGCAGTTTACGAACCCGATGGTTCTGCGGATTGCGGGGCTGGGGTATCAGAAAGGGTTCGGTGGTCATTTCCATAACGACAATTCCCTGGCGGTGCTGCGCGACATTCCGGGCGTGATCATTGCCTGTCCGTCCTCGGGCGCGGATGCGGCACAAATGCTGCGCGAATGTGTACGGCTGGCGCGGGAAGAGCAAAGGGTGGTGGTGTTTCTAGAACCCATCGCGCTGTATCCGATGCGCGATTTGCACGAGGCGCAAGATGGCGGATGGATGACCACTTATCCATCGCCGGATCAACGTATCGCGTTGGGTGAGGTTGGCGTGCATGGGGATGGCACCGATCTGGCCATCGTGACCTATGGCAACGGGCATTATCTGTCGCAACAGGCGCTGCCCGAACTGGACGCAGCCGGGATCAAGACCCGCATCATCGACATGCGCTGGCTGGCGCCCTTGCCGGTCGAGGCCCTGCGCGAGGCCACCAAACCCTGCGCACATGTTTTGGTCGTGGATGAATGCCGCCGCACGGGCAGCCAGTCTGAGGCGTTGATGACGTTCTTTGCTGAAGAAAATCCCGCAACCCCAACTGCACGCGTTGTGGCCGAAGATTGCTTTATCGCCACCGGCCCGGCCTATGCCGCTCCGCTGCCATCCAAGGACGGCATCGTTGCCGCCGCGCTGAAACTGGCCGGAGGGCGCCAATGACCCGCACAGCCGTTGTCATCTGTCCCGGTCGGGGCACCTACAACAAGTCCGAACTGGGCTATCTGCACCGTCATCACACGCAGCGGATGGACCTGTTCCACAGCTTTGACGCGATCCGCGCCGAGACCGGGCAAGACGCCGTGACTGCTCTGGATGGTGCAAGCCGGTTTACGGTGTCCAAGTATTCGCGGGGGGATGTAGCCTCGCCCTTGATCTACGCGGCCTCCTTGGCCGATGCGCAGGCTTTGGCGGACGATATCGAGGTCGTCGCGGTCACCGGTAATTCGATGGGTTGGTATATCGCCTTGGCCGCTGGCGGTGCGCTGTCGCCGCAGAATGGGTTTCGTGTGGTGAACACGATGGGCACACTGATGCAGGAACAGCTGATTGGCGGGCAGCTTGTCTATCCCTATACCGGTGACGATTGGCAGGATGATCCGCCGCGCAAGGCCGAATTGCTGGCCGACATGGAACGGATCAATGCAACCAACGGGTGCGATCTGGCGCTGTCTATCGATCTGGGCGGGATGCTGGTGCTGGCAGGGAACGAAGCGGGGTTGAAGGCGTTCGAAGCTTCTCAGCCCGTTGTGCAGGAACGTTTTCCGATGCGGTTGGCCAATCACGCGGCATTTCATACCTCCTTGCAGGTGCCGGTCGCAGCCGAAGGGCGCGCGCGACTGACCGCAGATCTGTTTGCGCAGCCGGATCTCCCGCTGATCGATGGGCGCGGCAAAATCTGGTGGCCTGGCGCGACCGATACGCAGGCACTGTGGGATTATACCTTGGGCCATCAGGTGACCGAGACCTATGACTTTACCCGCGCCATTCAGACAGCCGCGCGTGAGTTCGCCCCGGACCTGTTCATTGTCACCGGCCCGGGCGCGACCCTGGGTGGTGCCGTGGCGCAGTCACTGGTGCAGGCAGATTGGAAAGGCATGTCGGACAAGGCGGCCTTTCAGGCGCAACAACAAACCGATCCTTTTCTGATCGCCATGGGCCGCGATGATCAAAGGGTGCTTGCAACCGGCTGATTCCGCCGCAATGATCCGCGCAAAACTCTGGAGTCCAGCGTGAGTGACCACGACAAATCCCTGTGGTTGAAAACCTGCCGCGAACATGTGGTAGACCACCCCCTAAACGGTGACCTGACGGTTGATTTGGCTGTGATCGGTGGTGGCTATTCCGGCTGTACCGCGGCGTTGACCGCGGCGCAGGCCGGGGCGTCGGTCTGCCTGCTTGAGGCGCAAGACATTGGCCACGGCGGTTCTGGCCGTAATGTCGGCCTGGCGAATGCCGGGCTGTGGTTGCCGCCCGAGGATATCCGCGCGCATCTGGGCAAGCAGGCCGGGGATCGTTTGATCGATCTTTTGGCGGCGGCACCTGCGGATGTGTTTGACCTGATCGAACGGTATGGCATCGACTGTGATCCTGTGCGCAATGGCACGTTGCACTGCGCACATTCCGCCTCGGGCCTGAAGGATTTGCAGAGGCGTCACGCCCAGTTGAGCGCCACGGGAGCCCCGGTTAAATTGCTGCCCGCCGATCAGGCCACGCAACGGACCGGCAGCGCGGCGTTCCATGGCGCGCTGTTTGATCCACGCGCGGGAACGATTCAGCCATTGAGTTACGTGCGTGGACTGGCCCGTGCCGCTGCCGAGGCCGGGGCGCGGATTGTCACCCAATGCCCGGTGCAGTCGATGCAGTACGACAACGGTCAATGGGTGCTGAAAACTCCGCATGGCTTGGTGCGGGCGAAATCGGTAATCCAGGGCACCAACGCCTATCATCAGGGTCTTCAAGCTACGGCCACGGACTATGTGCCGGTCTATTATTTCCAGTTCTTCACCGCGCCGCTGTCGGACAATCTGCGGGCCAGCATTCTGCCGGGCGGGGAGGGGTGCTGGGACACCGGATTGGTCATGACTTCATTCCGTATGGATGCCGAAGGGCGGCTGATTATTGGAGGCATGGGTGATCTGGGTCAGGCAGGCCGTACGGTTCACGCGGCTTGGTGCAGGCGCAAGCTGGCCGAGCTGTTTCCACAACTTTCCGGTCAGTCGTTGACCGAAGGATGGCATGGGCGCATCGCCATGACCTCGGACCACATCCCCAAGATCACGCAGATCGGTCCCAATGCCCTTTCAGCGCACGGATATTCTGGACGGGGCATCGGTCCGGGTACGGTTTTTGGCCGCTTGATGGTAGAAAGCCTGCTGCAGGACGACCCTGACCTTCTGCCTGTCCCCGCGGTGCCTGAATACCGCGAAAGCTGGACGGGCCTGCGCCGTGCTTATTTCGAAACTGGCGCAACGTTGATGCATCTGATCAAGGCACGGCTCTGATCCCGGACCGCCCCGATGATCAATTCTGCAACGCTGTGGCGATGGCCTCGATCCGTGCGCGCAACCAGCGATGGGCCGGGTCGTTCGCCGAACGTTGATGCCAGACCATGTAGATTGAGACCGGCGCGCACTCGAACGGCAATGGCGCGCAGTCCAGCGCCGCCAGCGGCCCGTGTTTCATCAACGCCGTGTCCGTTGAAATCAGGTCGCTGCCCTTCACAAAGGAAGGGATCGCGTGGAAATGCGGCAAGGTGACGGTGGGTGGCCGGATCTGGTTTTGATCCACACCACGCATCACCGCGCGGGAATTGCGCCCGTCGGAAAACCGCACCTCGATATGCTCAGACTGGCAATAGGCCTGCCAACTGTCCGGCGGGCGACGCTGATCGGCATCGTAAAAGATCATCAGCGGGCTGATCAGCAGACGTTTTTGAAAAATATCCGGCCCATCAGGTGGCAGCGGGGTCAGCATCAACTGACATCGGTCGCTGCGCAGCAGGTCGGGGTCGGGGACGCCGGACGGGATGAAACCCAGCCGCAGGCGCACGCCTTCGGTTCGAAGTGTGCGCAGTAGCGGTGGAAAGATCAGATCGCGTGGCATGTCGTTGGCTGCAATCTGGATGCTGATCTCATCGGCTAGCGGATCAAATGGGCGTTCGTCCGTCAGTGCCCGCATGCCGTCCAGCACCTGCTGCACCGGCTCTTTCAGCGACAAGGCGCGCTCAGTCGGGGTCAGGCCCTGACCCGAGCGCACGAACAACGGATCCCCCAGAACCTGCCGCAGTTTGGCCAGCGTGTGGCTGATTGCCGATTGCGTCACACCCAACCGGTCGGCAGCCTTTGAGACCGAGCTTTCCTCGAGGATCGTCAGAAAGGTGCGCAGGACCTTGCCGTCCAGATCAGTGAAATCAGTTTTACTCATACCATCTATGACTATTCATGAATGGATTTGCTGTCTACGGCGCATTAGGTGACACTCAGCAACAGGAGGCGCGCAATGAGTATCCGCTTTTTCTCGGATAAGAACAGACCGGTCCATATGGGCCGTTATCCACTGGAGCGGTTGGCGCGGCAGACCGGGATGCCAGACCTGTCCGCTGTGCCACCGATGCCCAAGCTGAGCTTTCACCGATCGGGTCAGCCCGAAAGCATCGTCAACGCGATGGGTGAGTTCCAGGCGATGATGGATGCCATTCGCGATGGGTTCGTGAACCCGGTGATGTCAGATATCCCGGTGGACCCATCCGAGCGCGCCAATCACCTCAAGGCATTTGGTTATTTCAATGATGCCTCAATGATGGGCTGCGGTCCGTTGCTGTCAGAGGCGCTGTTGCCTGAGCCACGTCGCAACCCTGATATCGACCGGCTGGCCCATGCGCTGAAGACGCGGCAGACCAAGACACTGGCCTCGGGGATCGACCTGATCATGGCCGACCTGAAGGAAAGCATGGAGGCCACGCCGAAGCCGATGGACACGCATCGCCATGCCATCGTCTTTCTGTATGAACACAACCGTGACCCGGACCCGAACGAGCCGGGGGCCGAGTGGATCTTCGACGCGCAAGATCATCGCGCCTGTCTGCTGGCGACCGAGAATGCGGTGGTGATCGCCAATTACATCCGCCTGCTGGGTTACGACGCGCGGGCCCATACCGCGATGTCGTCCGAGGTTGATCTGGGGCGGCTGGCAGTGGCAGCGGGTTTGGTCACGGTTGAAAGAGACGACATAGTGGCCCCGTGGCTAGGCAAACGGTTCGGTCTGGCCGCCGTGACGACCGAGTTGGAGATCACACATGACCAACCTCTATTGCCCATGGCGCAGCAGCCATGGTTTCGCGCGCAGGGTCCGGCCTGGTGGTTGGGTACAGGGTTTGCCAAGAACGCCTTGAACCGAGACGTTTACGCCAAACGGCGTTATGTGGACGGCGCACATCCGTTCGAAAAGCTCAATCGCGTTGAGAGCCCTACCACTTATATCGACGAAGAAAACGTCGCCCGCGTCCCCAAGCGCGCCGATATGTTCGCCCGTGCGTTGTTTGGCGATATGGGCAAGCCGCTGCAGGATGCGGCAAAGGGCGGGCATTATGTTCGAAAGTCTGCCCCCAGCTTTGCGCAGCGCCGGGCGCTTGGGGCCTTTGTGCTGTTACAGGATGGTGAAAGCGCTGAGGTATCGCAGCCCACCGATGCCGCGCGCAACGCCGCGAATATCAAGGCAGCAAGCTATTTTTTAAGTGCCGATGCCGTCGGCCTTAGCCGGTGCCCTGAATGGAGCTGGTATTCCCACGACGCTGCTGGTGAGGAAATCAACCCCCCGCATGATCAGGCGATCAGTATGATCATCGACCAGGGGCGTGAAACCATGGAAGGGTCCAGTGGTGACGACTGGATCGCAGTCAGTCAGTCCATGCGGGCTTACTTGCGGTTTTCCCTTCTTGGCGGCGTGATCGCGCAGCAAATCCGTAACCTCGGATACAAGGCCAAAGCGCATACCGTCATGGACGGCGAAGTGCTGCAACCGCCGCTCTTGCTGTTGTCTGGGCTGGGCGAAGTTAGCCGGATTGGTGAGGTGATCTTGAACCCTTATCTGGGTCCGCGCCTGAAATCCGGTGTGGTGACAACGGATATGCCTGTCAGCCACGACAAGCCCATTGATTTCGGCCTGCAGAGCTTTTGTGAGGCATGCAACAAATGCGCGCGGGAATGTCCTTCGGGGGCGATCACGGCCGGGCCGAAGCTGATGTTCAACGGCTATGAAATCTGGAAATCCGACAGCCAGAAATGTGCAACGTACCGGATCGGCACGTCCGGTGGGGCCATGTGCGGACGGTGCATGAAAACCTGCCCGTGGAACCTTGAGGGTATTTTCCAGGAACGCCCCTTTCGCTGGGCCGCAATGAACTTGCCACAAGCAGCACCTGTGTTGGCAAAACTGGATGATGCGGTCGGCAATGGCAGTTTGAACGACACCAAGAAATGGTGGTGGGATATCGAGTTGCAGACTGACGGCGCCTATCGCCCCACCGCTTACCCGCTGAACCGGCGTGGTTTGCAAACAGACCTAGACCTGAAATTCGAAGACCAGACATTGGCCGTTTATCCCGCCTATCTGGCACCGCACCCCTGGCCTTATCCTTTTGCCATGGACCGTGAGGCCGGAATTGCCGCCTATCGGGCGATGGTCACGGCCGAGGAATACAAGACCCGTAAGGCAGCCGGGGATATGTCGGTGATCCACCGCTATACCATCGCGGGCGACGCACCGGTGATGCGCGTTGCCTTAAGTAAGGTCGATAAGATGACCGCGGATGTGACCAAATACGAATTCTCAGCCCTCGATGGCGCACCCTTGCCCAACTGGACCGCGGGTGCACATCTGGACGTTCTGGTCGCGCCGGAATTCCTGCGACAGTATTCTATGTCGGGCGACCCGTCTGATCCGTCTGTCTATCAGATCGGCGTGCTGCGCGAGGATGAAGGGCGCGGCGGCTCGGCCCTGTTGCACCGCATTTTCAACGAAGGGCGAAAAGTTTTCATCTCAAAGCCCATCAACCATTTCGAGCTGGATGAGACGGCCACCAAGACCTTCCTGATGGGCGGCGGGATCGGTATTACCCCCATGATTGCATTTGCCCATCGCCTGCACGCGCTGGGCAAGCCGTTCGCGCTGCATTACTCCGCCAGCACCCGCGCCAGTGCTGGCTATCTGGATGATCTGGCCGCAATGCCATGGGCGGAACACGTGCACTTTCACTTCTCGGACGAAGGTACCCGCGCCGATCTGGATACGATTTTGTCTGGCTATCAACCGGGCTGGCACGTTTATACCTGTGGGCCGGATCGCTATATGGACGGAGTGATACAAGCCGCCAAGGCGCGGGGCTTCCCCGAAGACGCGCGGCATCTGGAATACTTTTCGGTGCCCGAACAGCCAGAATATGAAAACCATCCGTTCATGCTGCGGCTGGCTAAAACGGGGCGTGACTTGCCGGTCCCTGCAGATAAGGATGCCGCGCAAGTGTTGACCGAGGCAGGGATTCACGTGGACGTCAAATGCTCGGACGGGATTTGTGGGGTCTGCAAATGCGGTGTGATCTCGGGTGAAATCGAACACCGTGATTTCGTCCTGTCGAACACGCAGCGCGCGGATGCGATGATCCTGTGCCAAAGCCGCGCGGCGCAGCCGGACGGTGTGATCGAGATCGACCTTTGACATCAGGTCCGGAAACGACATCAGATAACTCAAAAATTGGTCGCTCCTGCCATGGACGCGGCCATGTTGCTGCACTAACGTCCCCTCTGAACCCAGTGAATCCTGATCAACAGGTGCGAGGTACTTCATGGATTATCACAGCCCCGCCAGCTTTGCCGAAGCCTCGGCACTGGCCGCAAACGCGACGGGCATTACACGGTTTCTGGCAGGCGGCACCGATGTTCTGGTGCAGCTGCGGTCAGAGCTTGTGACGCCCGATACGCTGATCGACATCAAGAAAATCGACGGCGTGCGCGATATCAACTGTAACGCCAATGGCAGCTGGACCCTGGGCGTCGCTGCCACAGGTGCCGAGATGAGCGAACATCCCGACCTGGGCCGCGACTGGCCCGGCGTGGTCGAGGCGATGGACCTGATAGGTTCGACACAGGTTCAGGGACGCGCGACGCTGACCGGCAACCTGTGCAATGGCTCTCCGGCGGCGGATTCCGTGCCTGCCATGGTCGCGGCAGGTGTGACCGTCACCGTTACCGGCCCGGACGGTGACCGTGAGGTCGCGGTCGAAGACATCCCGATCGGTCCCGGCAAAACGTCTCTGGTGCAGGGTGAGTTGATTTCAGCGGTGCATATCCCGGCGCGTGGCGACAATGGCGGTGACGCATACCTGCGCTTTATTCCGCGCACCGAAATGGACATCGCCGTGGTCGGCGTTGGGGTAAACTTGCGTTTGGATGGTGACACCGTCACCGAAGCCCGCGTGTCGTTGGGTGCAGTGGCCCCTACGGTTCTGCTGGTCGAGGACTGCGCGAAGTCGATTATCGGTAGCACGTTGGATGACGCCGCGCTGGATACGCTGGCCGCTGCAGCATCCGCCGCTTGCAACCCGATCGACGACAAGCGCGGCACTATCGCATTCCGCACTGAGGTCGCTGGCGTTCTGGCCAAGCGCGCCGCGAAAATCGCCTATGCCCGCGCCAAGGGAGAGCAAGCATGAGCAAGTTCCACGTATCCACCACCGTGAACGGGGACACGGTCGAATACCTCTGCGATCCGCGCGAGACCCTGCTGGATTGTCTGCGCGACAAGCTGAACCTGACCGGCGCGAAAGAGGGCTGCGGCACCGGTGACTGCGGTGCCTGCTCGGTCACTGTTGATGGCCGTCTGGTCTGTTCCTGCCTGATGCTGGGGGTCGAGGCTGATGGCAAGCAGATCGAAACCGTCGAAGGCATCGCGGAGGGTGACGTGCTGCATCCGCTGCAAAAGAAGTTCATCGAACATGCCGCCCTGCAATGTGGTATCTGCACGCCGGGCATTCTGGTTGCGGCCAAATCGCTGCTGGAAAAGAACCCCAACCCGACCGAGGAAGAGACCCGGTATTGGCTGGCAGGCAACCTGTGCCGCTGCACAGGGTATGACAAGATCATTCGCGCCGTGATGGAAACGGCCGAAGAACTGCGGGAGGCTTCGTGATGGCACTCGACGATCGTAAGACACAATTCACCTTCGTTGGAACGCGCCCGGACCGGCCCGACGGACTGGACAAGGTCACTGGCCGCGCCAAATTCGGAGCGGATATTTCCGCACCGGGTATGCTGCACGGCGCGATCCTGCGTTCGCCTCATGCCCACGCGCGGATCGTAAAGATCGACACCTCAAAGGCCGAGGCACACAAGGACGTCAAAGCCGTCGTCACCCGCGCGGATTTTGCCGAGTTACCGTTTCAACCTGGTCTTGAGGGCGAATTCTGGAATGTTCTGGAAAACGTCATGGCGGGAGAAAAGGCGCTCTATGACGGGCATGCGGTAGCAGCTGTGGCGGCCACATCTGCTTTGGCGGCGCGTGATGCGCTCAAGCTGATCGAGGTGGAATACGAGGTGTTGCCGCACGTCACTGACGTAGACAAGGCGATGGCACCTGATGCACCCGTGATCCGCGAAGGCGCGGCGGATTATTCCGTGCCCGAAGGGATGCACCCGAACATTGTGCGGTACCACGAAAGCGGACACGGCGATGTCGAAGCTGGCTTTGCCGAGGCTGATTTGGTCATCGAAGACAGCTTTGTCACCGAGGCGACCCATCAGGGCTACATCGAACCGCATGCCTGTCTGGGCATGCTGGGCAATGACGGCAAAGGTGAGCTGTGGTGCACCACGCAAGGCCACTGGATCGCGCAGAAAACCTGCGCCGCGCTGCTGGGCATCGAAACCTCACAACTGCGCGTTACAGCCTCTGAGATTGGCGGTGGTTTCGGCGGTAAGACCACCGTCTTCATCGAACCCGTGGCGTTGGCACTCAGCCGCAAGGCAAACCGACCGGTCAAGATCGTGATGACCCGGTCGGAAGTGTTTAGGGCTACTGGCCCGACTTCCTCGGCGTCGATGGATATCAAGATCGGGATGAAGAAAGACGGCACCATCTCGGCGGCGCAGGGTGTGTTCCGCTTGCAAGGTGGCGCGTTTCCTGGCGCACCGGGCGATATGACCGCCATGTGCGCCTTTGCACCCTATAACCTGACCAATGTCAGCCAGATCGGCTATGACGTGATGGCCAACCGTCCGAAACAGGCCGCCTATCGCGCGCCGGGCGCGCCGATGGGGGCCTTTGCGGTCGAGTCGGTGATTGATGAGTTGTGTAAGAAGTTGGGCCTTGATCCGGTCGACGTCCGCTTGAAAAACGCAGCCCATGAAGGCACCAAGGCCAGCTATGGCCCGACGTATGAGCGGATCGGTTTGGTGGAAACGCTTGAGGCCGCGAAGGCCCACCCGCATTACTCGGCCCCGCTGAAGCCGGGGCAGGGCCGTGGGATTTCCTGCGGGTTCTGGTTCAACCATGGTGGCGAGACGTCTGTGTCACTGGCGCTGTCCGAGGATGGCTCGGCACAATTGATGGTGGGAACGCCCGATATCGGCGGCTCGCGCGCGTCGATGGCGCTGATGGCGGCTGAGGTTCTGGGCATCCCATACGAGAACATCCGTGTGACTATCGCCGATACAGCGACGCTGGGCTATAACGACGTTTCGCACGGTTCGCGCGTGACCTATGCCAGTGGTCTGGCGACCATCAAGGCGGCGAAACATGCGGTTGAAAAGCTGTGCGAACGGGCCGCGGCCAGTTGGGGTATTCCGGCGGATGCGGTGAAATGGGAAAACGGCTGCGCTATACCTTCGGGTCCCAACGCGGGCGATTTTGACCCGCGCCCGCTGGCCGATATCACCGCGCATATGGGCCAGACCGGCGGGCCCATTTCGGGCCATTTTGAAGCCACGCCCGAAGGTGCAGGTGTGTCGTTCGGTACCCATATTGTTGACGCCGAGGTCGATCCGGAAACCGGCAAAACCGCGATCACCCGCTATACGGTCATTCAGGATGCCGGCAAGGCGATCCATCCGACCTATGTAGAGGGGCAATATCAGGGTGGCGCGGCACAGGGCATCGGCTGGGCGCTGAACGAGGAATATGTCTACGGCGACGATGGTCGCCTGCAAAACTCGATCTTCCTCGATTACCGCATCCCGGTTGCTAGTGACCTGCCGATGATTGACACGGTGATTGTCGAAGTGCCCAACCCCGGTCATCCGTTTGGCGTGCGTGGTGTGGGTGAAACCGGCATCGTGCCGCCCCTGGCCGCCATCGCAAATGCGGTGTCGCACGCGGCGGGTGTTCGGATGAAGCAATTGCCGATGTCGCCGCCCCGCATTCTGGCAGCGCTCAAGGACAATGGTTGAGGTCCATCTCTGGTCCGGCCTCCGGTCACTGACCGGGGGCCAGCAAGTGGTGGAGGTTGAGGCCAAGACCACTGGTGAGTTATTGCGCGCCCTCGTGCGCGCTCACCCTCAGCTGCAAGCGCCCATTGATGCCGGGGTTTCCATCGCCATCGACGGGCGCGTCATCGCCAGCGGGTTGACTGAACCGATTCCCGAAGGCAGCGAAATTTATCTGATGCAGCGGTTGAGGGGCGGTTAACTCTCGGGCGTCCACGGCGCGCGCCCGACAATACAGTCGGCCTCGGCGGTGATCTCGTTCATGTGCTGCTCAAGGCTTTGGCGCAGGGCTTCGATCTGCTCGTCCGAGGCTTTGCGCGGCACGGTTTCGGTCCACTCTCGGCATAGAAATACTCCCCTGTTCCGCCAGGGGCGGGGCATCAACAGGCGATCCCATGTACCCGCTTCGCTGCCATATTGCGCGGAAAAGGTGATCCCGAAGATTCGTTTGCCCGAGGTGCGGGCCCAGACCAGTGGCACCGTAGAAAGTACTCGCTCGGGGCCACGTGGTCCGTCGGCGGCGATGCCGATGGAAATTCCCTTCTTGATCCTGCCGAGCACTTCTCGCGACACGGCAACGTTGCTTTTGTGTTTGCTGGTCATGGCGATCGTGTCCATGCCGAACAGTTTCTGCACCCGGCCCACCATGCTGCCTGCTCGTGCAGATGAAGTGATCGAACAGATCTGGCCCTTGTCCAGCGGGAAGAAATACGGCGACTGCGCCAGCCGCTGATGCCACAGCACCACTATCACCGGCTCACCTTGTTCGACCAGCTGGTCCAGTTCTTCGTATCCGATGCGCTGCCACTTGGTGTTGCGATTGACCAACCGGATATAACTTGCAATGCGGCGCGCGACCCAGTTTAGAACGGCTTCGCTGTCGGCGATCTTTTTGCGGATACTCACGGATTGCGCCCCTCGTACTGACCAAACCGTGTCTTATAGAACTCAACGCTGTACGCAACTTGTTTGTCGGAAGCATTCGTCGCGCTGAATCTTAAAAAACCCTCTTGAGTCCGTCGCGCGGCTGGCATATCTGAGGCGCACCTTAGGGGTATAGCTCAGTTGGTAGAGCGACGGTCTCCAAAACCGTAGGTCGCGGGTTCGAACCCTGCTGCCCCTGCCATTTCACTTAATCTCTCGTTCCCATTGATCGCTCATGCCCAGTCAAACGCTGTGCACCGTGCTCTTTAGGTGAAGGAAGAGGTTATGAACGGCGGAGGTCTTACACGCACTCTTGCACGCCAAGACCGATCAGGTACGCGCCGGATACATATAGATACTCATCCGGGCCCGCAAATCTTGCTTTGGACATAAACCAATTTTTAATCGGGCGTGGGTAGTAAGTGGAAAGCGAGGCGCTTTGCTTGTCGAACTCCTCGGCGGTCATTTTTGTCCGGTTCACCCGGAACGGGCCGTGGAAGCCAAACAGTGTTTCAGATGAAACGCACACATCGTCTGCCCCCAAAAGCATGGTGCAACTAGAATTGCAGTAATCCCCGACGATCCGGATACGCGCGTTGGACCGGTTGGCGATTTCGATCTGTACCTTCCGGTCCAGAATTCGCCCGCCTGGATCGTTGACAACCTGTATCTCTTTCGATTCTGATGGCGCACTCATCAAGACGAGCGCTGCCAACGCTGCTATTAAGCCTCTCATCTGCCCGTCTGCTCAAAGTTTTTTTTAAACTTTAGCAGGAAATCATGGCGGTAGATACGCGGCGTAGGTGCGTGGCAATACGGCGCGGGCAAGGAAGACACACCCGAAGCTGAATGCAAGCAACTCCGGTGACATTGCTTGGGCGAACCGATCTCACCGCAGGCTCGGGTGTAAGCAAGCAAATCGTGTCCGTGGACTTCTCTGTTCAGAGGTGGTGACAAATGGCCGATCCCGGTTTCCTATGGCGGCGGAATGGCATAGTGTCCGCTCACCAAGGACACGCGTAAGAGGGCCTATGTCGCGTTTTGACGGATATTTCCTGCGGCAATTGCTGATTCTGTTCGGCTTTTTCACCCTGGTTTTGGTCGGTGTGTTCTGGATCACCCGATCCGTCAGCCTATTTGACCGGGTCATCAGTGGCGGACAATCTGCGATAGTGTTTCTGGAATTCTCGGCGCTGACCCTGCCGACGCTGATCCGGACGGTTATGCCGATGGCGGTGTTTGCTGCTGCTGTCTACGCCACCAACCGCCTGAGCCGCGAAAGCGAAATGACGGTAATGCTGGCCACCGGTTCCAGCCCCTGGCGGTTGGCCCGTGCGGTGTTCCTGTTCGGATTGGTGTCAGGGCTGATGATGGCTGCCATCAGCGTCTTTCTACGCCCCGCTTCCGTTGAACAGCTTGAACAGCGCCAGGCTGAGGTTGCCGGGGACGTCACTGCACAATTGCTGAATGAGGGCGAATTCCTGCACCCGGCCGTTGGTGTCACGGTCTATATTGGTGCTATTGATCTGGACGGTACCCTGTCCGAGGTTTTCGTGTCAGACCGGCGGGATCCTCAGAACCCGGTCAGCTATTCCTCGAAAACGGCTTATCTCGTCAACAATGAAACGGGCATGCATCTGGTGATGCTGGATGGGATTGCCCTGCGGCTGAATCTGCAAGGCTGGATCTTGTCATCGACACTGTTCGAGGATGCCTCGTACGACATTTCCACGCTGACAAATTCAGATATCACGACAGAACGCAGCCTTGAGGCGATACCCACTTTCGAACTTTTGCAGAACCGTGATGCCATCAACGCCGCCGAAGGGTTCCCAATTGGCGAACTGGTTGACGAATTGCATCAGCGGTTTTCCTGGATTGCCATTTGCATCGCAGTGGCTTTGGCCGGGTACGCCACGCTGATGCTGGGCAGTTTTTCACGATTTGGCTTGTGGCCGCAGATTCTGGGAGCCTTTTCAATTCTGGTCGTTCTCGAGGGCGTGCGGGGTTTTGTTTCTCCTGTAGTGATCGAGGAACCAAAGCTGTGGTTTCTGTTGTATCTACCAGCTGCTATCGGCATTGCGGTCTCCGGTGTGTTCCTGTTGGTCGCTGGACGCCCGTTGATGCGCAAGCGCCATAAGGGCGCGACGAACGCGATGTCCCAGGCCTAACTCGCGCGCAGATCGGACAGACACATCATGATATCTTCGCCGGTGGTGCTGTCTCGATGGGTTACCAGATACAGCGGCAACAACAGGTCGAGGGCACCGTCCACAGGAACCAGTTGACCCGAAGACAGATGATCTCTGATGACATATTCAGGAAAAAACCCAGTGCCGCCGCGCCGTAGGACATAGCGCAGGGCCATCAGGCAGTTGCCCAGAAACACCGTTTGCCCTGTGGCCTGCCGCGCGGCCGAACGGACGTGGTCCTGATAGACCTCTCCGAGTTCCAGGTTGACGAAAACCGGATCGTCCGTGGCTGGAGTTTTGACAAGCATCAAGCGCTCGGCGTTCAATTCGTATGACCGCACGCGCGAGTCTTTCGGCGCTTCATGGGTCAGTGCGGCGTCCAAAACATGGGTGGCGACCGCATCGGCCATGTTTGGATCGTGGTCATAGTTCAACGTCAACAAAAGCTGCCCGAGGCGTTGTTCAAATGCAACGGCCAGATCGACCAGAAGCGGGTCCCAGATGCTGAGTTGCGCACCAAGACGCAGAGCGACCCGGTTCTGCGTTTGCGAGGGTAAATCGCGCGCGGCAAAGGACCAAAGCGACAACATCTGTTCGGCGTAAGGCCGGAATTGTTGTCCGAATTCGGTCAAACTGGTGCCGCCGGCGCCGCGGGTGAACAGCGCCTTGCCCGTTTCTTCTTCGATCAGTCGGATGCGGGCGCTAACGGCGGTCTGGGTCACATTCAGTTTGCGGGCGGCGGCATGAAAGCCCCCGGTTTCGGCCACGCACAGAAAGGTCTCGATCGCTTTGAGTTGCATAGCGAAAGTATTTTTTCATCATATTGATAAAATCAATTCATTTTTTTGACCATCTGATTTGCGCTAACCTTCCGCCTAAAGATTAGCCAAAGGACCGCGCTATGCTGGACAAGAGCCATAAACCCACGTGGACCAGTTTCGAAGAGGCCACTAAGGCCGACTGGGACGCCGTCATGGACTATGAAGAGGCGTATAACGCCGCCTTGCCAGATCGGATTCTGGACGCGATCCGTTCGCTGGATGAAGATTGGACGCCCTACCCGGTGAACCGCTATCAGCACAGCCTTCAGGCTGCGACCCGCGCGTACGAGGACGGTGCGGATGAAGAGCTTGTGGTCGCTGCACTGATCCACGACACCGGCGATATCCTGTCACCCTATAACCATGGTGAGCTGTCAGCGGCGATGATGAAGCCTTATGTCAGCGAGAAAACCCATTGGATTCTCAAGCACCACTGCGTGTTTCAGGGGTATTATTACAACCATCACCTTGGCGGAGATCGCAACGCCCGCGACAAGTATCGCGACAGCCCGTATTGGGAGGACTGCCGCTATTTCTGCCATGAATACGATCAAAAGGCGTTCGACCCGGATTATCCGACCAAACCGCTCGAGTTCTTTGAGCCCATGCTGCGCCGCGTCCTGAACAAGGGCGAGGGGCATATGGAGTTGAATGAAACGTCCGAAAGTTAACAGGCTGCCATCAGGCGATAGACGATCTGCGCGGCAGTAAAGTCCCAGGCAGCATTGCCGTTGGGGGCCAGCTCCACCACGTCGAAGCCGACGCATTTGCGGCCCTTTAGGGCGTGTTCGACCAGCCGTAAGGCCTGATAGTAACCAAGACCGCCCGGTACTGGCGTCCCAGTGGCGGGCATGATGGCGGGGTCGAGACCGTCCACGTCAAAGCTGACATAGACCAGCTTGGGGAAATCCTCGGGCAGGTCGACGGCGTGGATATTGCCGGTCACCAGATTCTCGGCATCGACATGGAAAACGAGGTTTTTCAGTCGGCTTTGCGCCTCTTCAGTCGAAAAAGCGCGCACACCAAACTGGGCCAGTCGGATACCTTCCTCGGCCAGCAGATGCATGACCGAAGCGTGTGAGTGCTTTTCCCCCTGATAAGCATCGCGCAGGTCGGCATGGGCGTCGATCTGCACAATGCCGATAGGTTGACCGAGCGCGCGGGCCACCCCCATCACTGCACCGTAACTCAGCGAGTGCTCGCCGCCCAAAGTCACCGGCACTTTGTCCGCGCGAATGGCGGCCTCGGTGCGTTGAGCGAGGCGCTCCATGATCTCGGACAGCGACGCATCGCAATCCACGGGTTCTTCGGTGAAAATCCCCTCAATGCAAGGCTCGGCGTGGCCGGTGATGCGCTCCAGTTCATTGCTGGCCTCGATGATGGCCTCGGGGCCTTTGGCTGTGCCTGAACCGTAGGAGACCGTGCGCTCCAGCGGAACCGGGATCACGCGGAACCGGGCGCCCTCTGAGCGTTCGGTCGCGGTCAGTTCACTGTCGAGAAAAATGCTCATGAGAGTCGGTCCTTAAAGTCGTCATAGCCGAACTGTTTGATGATCGTTAGCTCGTCTGTTTCGCTGTTCCACAGCGCGATGGTGGGCAGAGGCACACCATTGAACGTGTTGGTTTTGACCATCGAGTAATGCGCCTGATCAAGAAAGGCAAAACGCTGGCCAATCTGCAGAGGCTTGTTCCATGTGTAGTCCCCGATCACATCACCGGCCAGACAGGAAGGGCCGCCCAGACGGTAAGTGTGTCCTGCCTCGGCCTCATCCATCAGGGCGGGGCGATAGGGGGCTTCGATCACGTCGGGCATGTGGCAGGTGGCCGAGATATCGGTGATGGCAAGATCCATGCCGTTGGTTGGTAGGTCGAGGATTTCTCCGACTAGAATACCTGCATCCAGCGCGATTGCCTCGCCGGGTTCGAGATAGACGTCAATGCCATAGGTTTCACGGATGTTCTTGATGAAAGCGATCAGCCCCTCGCGGTCATAATCGTCGCGGGTGATGTGGTGGCCACCGCCGAAATTCAGCCACTTGAGCTGACTGATATAGGGCGCAATTTTTGGTTCTACCGCAGCCCATGTACGCTGTAAGGGGTCGAAGCCTTGTTCGCAGAGCGTGTGCATGTGCAGGCCATCGACACCATTCAGGACCCCTGCGCTCAGCTGACTGACGGGGGTGCCCAGACGAGAACACGGCGCACATGGGTCGTATTTCGGAACTTCGCCTTCGGAATGTTCGGGATTAATGCGTAGACCGACCTGAACATTCGCAGCCAATGCTTTCGCAAGAAAGCGGTCCTTTTGCGTGGAGGAGTTGAAGATGATGTGGTCAGACAGCGACAGGATTTCGTCGATATCGGCGTCTTTGTAACCGGCGCTGAACGTAGCGACCTCGCCGCCATATTCTTCGCGGCCCAAACGGGCCTCGTAGATACCGCTGGCGCAGGTGCCGCCGAGATGCTGGCGGACCACCGGGGCCAGAGAAAACATGGAAAACGCCTTGAGCGCGCTGAGCACATGCGCGCCGGATTGGGTGCCGATATCGGAGAGGATGGTCAGGTTTCGCTCGACCGCTTTTTCATCGACCACGAAGCAAGGGGTTGGTACGCGGTTGAGGTCAAAATTGCGGAAGGCTCCGGCGTCACCAGCCTGCGTGGTCATCATTTCGGACATGTCCGGCGTCTCCGTTGAGTAGAGAGGCCGGGGGCTCTGCCCCCGGACTCCCAAGGTATTTTTAGCAAGATGAAGTTATGCGGGTCAGAAATCGACCGGGCCGTCCAGTTCGTGGACCTGCCATGGCAGGCCGTGCTCGTTCAGCATGTCCATGAAGTTGTCCGGATCGAGCTGCTCCATGTTCCACACGCCGGGTTCGGACCAGTTGCCTTTCAGCACCTGCGCCGCACCGATCATGGCGGGGACGCCGGTGGTGTAGCTAACGGCCTGGCTGCCGACCTCGGCATAGCATTCTTCGTGGTCGCAGATGTTGTAGATGTAATAGGTCTTCTCGCCCGAACCATCTTTGGCCTGACCCGTGGCGATGTCGCCGATGCAGGCCTTACCCTTCGTCTCTGCGCCCAGATCGCCGGGATCGGGCAACAGGGTTTTCAGGAACTGGATCGGGATGATTTCCTTGCCGTCATGCATGACCGGGTCGATGCGGGTCATGCCGACATTCTGGAGCACCGTTGCGTGTTTGATGTAAGCATCGCCGAAGGTCATCCAGAAACGGGCACGCTCGATCTCGGGGAAGTGGGTCGAGAGCGATTCCAGTTCCTCGTGATACATCTGGTACATGTTTTTCCGTCCGATGGCTGGAAAATCGTATTCAACCTTGTTGGTCAGCGCCGGGCTATGGTGCCATTCGCCGTTTTCCCAATGGCGCACTTCGGCCAGAACCTCGCGCAGGTTGATCTCGGGGTTGAAATTGGTGGCGAACTCTTGATCGTTGGAGCCGCCATTGGCGTCCAGCACGTCGATCTGGCGGATGGTGTCCAGCTTGTGTTTCTTCAACCATTTGGCGAACACGGATGTAACGCCAGGATCGAAGCCCGATCCGAGAATGGCGGTCAGGCCCGCCTCTTTGAACCGTTCCTGATAGGCCCACTGCCAGTGGTATTCGAACTTGGCCACGTCTTCGGGTTCATAGTTTGCGGTGTCGAGGTAGTGGATACCCGCCTCAAGGCAGGCATCCATCAGCACCAGGTCCTGATAGGGCAGGGCGAGGTTGACAAGCAGTTCGGCGCCGGTTTCCTTAATCAGCTTGACGGTGTCTTCAACCTTGTAGGCGTCAAGCTCCGCCGTGGCGATATCAACGCCTACGCGTTCTTTCACCGCTTTGGCGATGGCATCGCATTTCGATTTGGTGCGGCTGGCCAGAGTGATTTCGGTGAAGATGTCCGAATTCATCGCCATCTTATGCACGGCAGCGTGGGATACGCCGCCCGCGCCGACAACCAGTGTTTTGCCACTCAAAGTTCCCATGGGGGTAATCTCCTCTCTGGGGTTATTCGTAATAGGTGTAGCCGTTGATCGAGTCGCGATAGGCGCTCATCAGGGTTTTGCGGTCCTTGGCCATCAGAGTACCGGTCGAAATCGCCTCGTCCACCATTTTGCGGAACGCGGCGACGCAATCCTGCGGATCGAACTCGACATAGGACAGGACTTGGCTGATCGTGTCACCCTCTTGCTCGTGCAGCAGGTCAAAGCCGCCATCTGCGCGCAGGTCGATGGTAACGACATTGGTGTCCCCGAACAGGTTGTGCAGATCGCCCAGTGTTTCCTGATAGGCGCCCACGAAGAACACGCCCATCAGGTATTCCTGATCTTCGGGCAGGGAATGTACCGGCAAGCTGGGTGAAACACCGTCGGCCAGAATGAACCGGTCGATCTTACCGTCGCTGTCACAGGTGATGTCGGACAGAACCGCACGGCGGTCGGGTGTCCGGTTCAAGTTTTGCAGAGGCACGATCGGGTGCAGCTGGTCGATGGCCCAGACGTCTGGCAGCGACTGGAACAGCGAGAAGTTGCAGTGGTAGATATCCGCCACTTTCTCAAGCTGGTCGTCCACATCCGTATCCAGATCATCACTGGCGGCCAGCGCCTTGAGACGGGCCATCAGCGACAGGTAAATCCGCTCGGCCCGCGCCATCTGGCGCAGGTCGACATAGCCGCGGCGGAACAGCGCGCGCAGCTCGTTTCGGTAAAAATTGGCATCGTTCCAGCATTCCTGCAAACGCTCGGTGCTGAGGTACCCGTTGATCGCGGCAAGGTCTGAGACAAGATGGTGATCGTCCGCTTCGACCTCAGGGCCATTGGGGGCGTCATACAAGGTGCTTTCCAGCACGTTGAACACCAGCATCGACGATGTTGCCACCACGGCGCGTCCGCTCTCGGTCACCAGTGTAGGATGGTTCACTTCGGCCTCGTCCATGGCGTAGGCCACAGTTTCAACCACGTTGGCGCAGTATTCTTCGACCGTATAGTTGATCGAGTTCTCGGTAGCCTTCTTCTCACCCGTATAATCTACGCCCATGCCGCCGCCGAGATCCAGATGGGTCAGCGGCACGCCCTCGCGCGTCAGTTCGGTGTAGTAGCGGCAGGCCTCACCCACGGCGCGGCGCACGTCGTTGACGTCCTGCACCTGGCTGCCCAGATGCGAGTGCTGCAACTTCAGGCAATGCAGCAGACCGGCCGCTTTCAGCATATCCACAGTAGCCACCAATTGGTCGGTGTTCATTCCAAAGGCGGACCGGTCACCCGAGCTTTCTTCCCATTTGCCGCTGATCTGATTGGTCAGTTTCACCCTCACCCCGATCAGGGGTTCGATGCCCAGCTCGTTAAAGACCTCGATCACCGTTTCGGCCTCTTTCGGACTTTCCAGAACGATGACCGTGTTGAAGCCGATCTTGCGGCTGAGGATGGCAAGTTGGATGAACTCGGCATCCTTGACGCCATTGCAGACAATCAGCGCTTCGCTGGCCAGACGGTGCGCCAATGCGACGACCAATTCGGGCTTGGACCCGGCCTCGAGCCCGTAATTGTATTTCTTGCCGAACTCGACGATCCGGTCGACCACCTGGGCCTGCTGGTTCACCTTGATCGGGAAGACGCCGCGATAGCTGCCTTTGTAGCCGACACGTGCAATCGCATCGCGAAAGCTTTCGTTGATATGGGCAATCTCGTTTTCCAGATACGAGCTGATGCGCAGCAACATCGGTGCCTTGATACCGCGTTCGTCTAGATCCTGCAGAATTCCCGGCAGACTGATCGCCTCTGCCTCGGGCACAAGAGGATTGCGCAGACCGATCTCGCCCTGCTCCGTCACCTCGATGAGGCCTTTGCCCCATTTCTCAACCCCGTAGATGGAATGCGGTGCGTCGGGCGTCTGTTTCAATCAGGTCAATCCTTGCAATTAATGTGCCGGTCTCGCGCCCGCCATTACGGCAGCTGTTTGATTCTTCCAAGTGTAATCTATGTGGTCGGGTTTGCCGAGTTTATGCAGGCTTGCGAATTGGGATCAGGTGATTGTCCCATTGACAGTCCGGTCGGGCCGAAATGTGGGGTCCGGATGTCAGCTCTCCGACAATCCCGGTGCCGGTGGTAAAAAAATAGCCTTCGGGGCCTGGGCCAAGGCCGCAGACGTCCTCCAACGGGAAAACACCAGTCAATTGCCCGTCCGCGACGCTGAACCGGTGCAAGGCGTTGCCGCGCGGGCAGGTGATGGCAACCGTGGATCCATCGCCGGCAAAGGCGACGCTGCCCGCATAGCCTTGCAACGTACTTTGCACGGCCTCAGGGGCCGAAAGCAAACGGAGGGTTTCGCCCCGACGGTGCAGGCCGAGCAGAGGAGGGTGCTGCGCTTTATCTCCCTGCCACTGCATCGCAAAGGCCACCAACCCGTCGCGTCGCACCGCCAGATGCCGGATCGAGTTCTTATGCAGAGCGCGTGGCAGTTCAACCTGTTCCAAGACCGTGCCGGACACATCCAGATAGGTCAGCCGTGGCTGCATTGTTGGCAAGTTCAGCTTGGTGCGTCCCGTCTCGGGGTGGGTTTCGATGCCGCCATTAGCGATGGCCAGCGTTTGCCCGTCGGGCATCAGCCTCATATCATGTGGGCCGACACCGCCCGAGGGGAACTCGCCCATGCGGGTATAGTCGTCTGTGTTCCAGACGCCGATCACGCCATCTGCGGCCTCATAGTCGTTTTCGGTGGTGAACAGGCGGGAGCCGTCAGGCGAAAAGACGCCATGGCCATAGAAATGGCGACCTTCGGGGGCAGTCAGCCGGGTGATTTCGGTGCCTGTGGTACAGTCGATGACCACCGCAAAGGTGCCGGGGCGGCGGGCAAAGGCCACGGCCTGTGCCCAGTGCGGATGGGCTGCTGCCGCGTGGCCGCGCGCGGGCAGGGGCAGGGAAAACAAGATATCTCCGCCCGTATCAAGCCCGGCCAGCCGATAGCTGCCATCCGGGAACAAGGCCGCGGCCAGATAATCCGGCGAACCAACTGCCGCCCACCCACGTATCGGTGCAAGGCTGGTGGCGGCCAGACCGGCCAAGAAATGGCGTCGACTGGGCACGGGTCAATCCCCGTCCAGTGAATTGAACCCGGCGTTGATGCCCAGTGTCGGACCCAGCTTGGTTGAGGCAATTGTGCGGATATCATTGATCGCCTGTTGCAAGGCTTCGACCCGAATACGGCCCCGCGGGGTGGCGACCCCGGCGAGCGCCGGATCGTTCAGAGATTGCGCCCGGATGATGGCCTTGTCGAAAGCGCTGTCCAGATCGTCGGCAATCTCTGGGTGGTCCACCGACAGGCGCGCGGACAGATCGCGCAGGGCGATCAAGGACAATTCGACGTGGCGCAGCGAGCGGTCCGACCGGCGCGCCTCGGCCCGGTTGGGGCGGGGACGGTCGAAGGTGCCCATTGGGCGGCCAAGGCGGGTATCTCCGGTAAATTCAAGGCCGGTCACAAGCGCTTTGTAAAGCTCTTGCAGGGCCTCGTCATCCGACCGATAGAGGGCGTTGTCACCCGGTTGGATCAGGGCGGTTGCATAGTCGCCCCAATCCGCGTTTATCGCGCGGGCATTGTCGTCGATATCGGTGGTGATGGCCCGTATCAACGCACAGCGATAGCCTTCGTTACCCTGATCCGAAAACTTGGGGTCAAAGAGCATCTGCTCTAACGCAAAAAAGCCTCGTCCGGCGACGGATGTCTCGGCAAATTCCTCGGGGCTTTCAACGGCGGCATCTTCGTTTGAGATCAACCCGGACAAGGCCTTGGGCGTAAACCCTTTAGTGTCCGGCCAGAAAGCCAGCGCAAAGGCGCGGTCGTCCACTTCGGTTGGACCAAAGCGCAGATGGCTGACCGAAATCCAGTCGTCGAAGGCCGTGTGATAGGCGGCGCGCAAATCGGGCGAGTTTGGGGAGCAATCAGTTTGCGCGGCCTGCGTCAGCGCTCCGGTCGCATCAGCCAGTGAGGCGAAACCGGGTATAATGTGTCTTTCAACAACGTCCGAAAGGATCGGTCCTCGGTCCTGCGCCAACGCGGAAAAAGGCAGCGCCACAGCAACTGCAGCAATAAGGATACGCATTAAAGGCTTTCCAGAAAACGGATCAGGGCATCGCGATCAGGTTTGGGCATGGCAACGACCGCATCCCGGGCCGCCTGAGCCTCGCCTCCATGCCACAGGATGGCCTCCAGCAAAGATTGCGCCCGACCATCATGCAGGAACTGGGTGTGGCCTGACACCTGTTCGGTCAATCCGATACCCCAAAGCGGTGGTGTCTTCCATTCGCGGCCTGTGGCGCGGCCTTCGGGGCGGTTATCGGCCAGCCCCTCGCCCATGTCGTGCAGAAGCAGGTCGGTATAAGGCCAAATCAGCTGGAAACTCTGCTCTGGCCGATCCGTCATGCGATGGGTGACAAAGGCCGGTGTGTGGCAGGACGCGCAGCCAGTGTCATGAAACACCTGCTTGCCGCGCAGCACTTCGGGATCGTCCAAATCCCGCCGCGCAGGTACGCCCAGATTGCGGCTATAAAAGGCAACCAGATCCATGCTGATCTGGTCAATCTCAAACACGCGCGTATCACCATCGCCATGCGGGCCCTTCACACAGTCAATTTGCGCCTCGGTACAATCACCGTGGCTGGCGGGGTAAAGCGGGCTTGAGATGCCGATATCACCGGCAAAGGCCGCAGCCGATTGTTCCATAATTGTGGGCATGCCGGCCTTGTGCCCGTATCGACCCATCATCGGTGTATCAAATTCAGTTGCCCAGACAATGTTCGGTCGGCCGGAAATACCATCCCCATCCGCATCGTCAGGATCTGCGTTGGCCAGCAGGTCCTCGACCGGGATTGCTTCGAGCAGGCCAAGCCCGATCATTTGTGGTGCCACACGGGGGCTAAGCATGGCATCTGGGTGCAGTGGCCCATAGCCAAGGTCAGCTGCAGTGTAGGTCGGTTTACGTAAAGTGACTGTTTCACCATCCGACAGGGTTACCGGGACGTCTTCGTATGTGATGTCCAAGGTATACTCGGCCTGATGGCCCAGCAGGGCCAGATCCTGCATCTGGCTACCGTAGGTCGGATCAGGCTGGGTGGCGATATAGTCTTCGATCTCTTGATGCCCGGGACCACCAGGGATCGAGACCCGCAGGAACATCGAAATCGCGTTGTCATCCGGGCCGCTGGGCGTGTGCCCGCGCCCGTCCTTGATGTGACAGCGCTGGCACGAACGGGCATTGTATAGCGGTCCCAGCCCGTCCGAGGCCAACGTAGAGGCCGGGGAAGACACCCAGATTTTCCGGAACAGCCCGTTGCCGACCCGAAAGTCCAGTTCCTGCTCAAAGCTCAGATTGCCCGAGGGTTGCGAGAACGCGTCAGCGTCAGTGCGCGCGCGGACCGTGGCAGCCCCGCCGGGCAGGTCTTCGAATCTTTGAGGTGCGTTGAAATCTATGGGCGGGGCGGTCACGTTTGCGATACGCGCGCGCTCATCCTCGGTTCTGGGTTCGAAATTCAGGTGGAGATCCTGCAGCTCGGCTGCCGAGGTTTGGGTGGCCGCCAATGCGGCCACCAACAGGATGAAAAGGCTATTCGCCTTCGTCCATCTTCGATGCGTTGAGTTGCGCATAATTGGCTTCGCCAATCCTTTCGTACAGGTCGAGCTGCGTTTCCAGAAAATCGATATGACCTTCTTCATCGCGCAGCAATCCTTCGAACAGCGACATCGAGACAAAGTCCCCCGCTTCGCGGCAGTGATCGCGCGCCTCGGCGTACAGCGCGCGGGCTTCCAGTTCTGCGGCCAGGTCGCATTCCATTGTTTCCTTGGGGGTCTGACCGATCCTCAGGGGGTTGAGTTTTTGCAGGTTGGGGTGGCCTTCCAGAAAAATGATCCGCTCGATCAGCTTGTCCGCGTGTTCCATTTCTTCGATGGATTCTTCGCGGCTTTTCTTGGCCATGTGGCCAAGCCCCCAATCCTCCTGCAGGCGGTAATGCAGCCAATACTGACTTACCGCCGTCAGTTCATGCCGCAGAGATTTGTTCAGATACTCTAAGACCTTGGGATCGCCCTTCATCTGCTTTCTCCTGTGTGGCTCCGGTGCGCAGCGCGCGGAGTTGGATGGGTACTTCCAGATTATCGTTCGATCGCATCGTGTCTAGGAAAAGCGGCATGCAACCGCCACAATCCGCAGATTTTCCGAGGGCGTGATAGATCTTGCCGGGGGTTATGATCGCTTGTGCATCCGACGCCCGCATCCAGTCGATCGCGGCGCGAATATCCTGGTCAGATATGTTTGTGCAGTGACATACAATCATAGCGAATCTGTGCTCGGGTTATTTCTTACTTAATTAGTAAGCTATTTTTCTGAGGTCCAGCGATAAGTCACAATTCTGCGTGACAATAAGGTTGGGGGCGTGAATTTGCGCACGCCCCCAGCAAGGGGTCTGCTTATTGGAAAACAGCGTTAGGGTTATCTAGGCTGTCGGAGCCTTCGAAGTCGATCTGATCCAAGTCCAGAGTGGTCACGATACGCTCGATCGTCTTGGTCTGATCGACCAGACCATTGACGCCGCCCATGATCAGCAGCTCGCCACCTTCGTTGCCGCGTTCCAGCATCTGGTCATAGGCGAAACCGGCTTCGGCAGTCGATTTCAAACGGCCCAAGGCCTGCATAGTGTTGGCCAGTTTGACCTTCATCTCGGCGTCCAGCGACGGATCGGCTGAGATCACCAGATCCGACAACGAAGCGCCGGATACCGGGGTGCCGTCGATACGGGTGTAGATGCCCAGATAGACGTTCTGAACGCCCAGGCCATCGTAATAGTGGCTGTTGTGGGTGTTGTCCGAGAAGCAATCATGCTCTTCCTCGGGGTCGTTCAGCATCAGGCCAAGGCGCATACGCTCACCTGCCTGTTCGCCATAAGACAACGAGCCCATGCCGGTCAGGATGGCACTGACACCTGCGGTTTCATTCGTAGTCAGGGCAGTGCGCGCCTCTCCACCTTCGGCCCATTGCGCGGCCATCCATTCCAGATCGCTGACCAGCAAGTCGGTTGCGGCGCTCAGGTACTGGGCGCGGCGATCGCAGTTGCCGCCGGTGCAGGCGTCACCCTGAACGTAATCGGTATAGGGACGGTTACCCGCACCTGCGCCGTGGCCGTTCAGGTCCTGACCCCATAGCAGGAATTCGATGGCGTGGTAGCCAGTGGCAACGTTTGCCTCGATCCCGTCGGCTTCGTGCAGTGTTTCGCCCAGCAGTTCCGGCGTGATTTCGCTGGCGTCGATAGTTTCGCCTGAGAGGTTAAAGCTGGGGTTGGCGATCACGTTCAGCGCGGCAAACTCGTTTTCATCGGTCGGCCCGCTGTAAGAGGCGTCGACATAGTCGATCAGGCCTTCGTCCAGTGGCCAGGCGTTCACTTTGCCTTCCCAATCATCAACGATGGCGTTGCCAAATCGGTAGACCTCGGTTTGCTGATAGGGCACGCGAGCAGCAACCCAGGCGGCACGGGCTGCGTTCAGGGTGGCGTCCGACGGCTCGGAGATCAGGGCGTTCACAGCCTCGTTCAATGTTTTGGCTGCGATCAGGCTGTCGTCATACTTCGCTTCGGCGATGTTTGCGTAGGTGTCCAGAACATCGGCCTTTGACGGCGCATCGCCAGCAACGGCTGCAGATGCGATGCCAAGGGTCAGGATGCTGGTGGCGGCGAAGAAACGGGTCATTGAGGGGGTGCTTTCCTGTAAGAAAAAATTTTGCGCTGCCTATGCCGCGCGTATGGTGCAATAACTGAGTTAAATAGTAAGCTATGTCAACCTGAGTTTTATTGTCGGATAATCACCTCCACCTTAGGCACTCCCCATTATTGGTGGGGGCCGTAAGTAGGGCCAAGATTGCACGGGATTTGAAACATATTAGAATGACCTCTGTGATTCCCTGGTAAGTGGTGCCTGTTTATGAAACGCGCAGCTTTCGCCCTGCCTTTGATTTCTGCGATTGCTCTGTCGCAGGCTCATAGTGTTGTTGCGCAGGAACATACCTCGGGTCATTTGAATATCGTGTTTTCCGAGGCTGAATTCACCTTGTCGCTTGCGCTGCCGGTTGTTGAAATCCTTGGCACCAATAAACTGGTGGAAAACGACGAAAGCCGGGCATCGGTGGCTGTGGCCATATCTGACCTCTCCAAGCCGCTGGAGCTGTTTATTGTAACTGAGGAGGCCGAGTGTTTTACTGCGATGGCCAACGTCACCCTGTCGGCCATAGGATTGGGGCAAAACACGGATACGACCGGGTCGGGTGGTGATGACAGCAATGAGTTTCAGGCCGAATATCTGATCCAATGTGAAAATATCGAAGTTATCGAGACCATCCGATTTGCTTATTTTGATCGTTTCCCATCGGTTGAAACCCTGGCCGTCCAAGTGGATCGCGCAGGTCAGAGCAGCACGCATGACGTCACACGCGCCGCACCTGATCTGACGTTCTGAAAACGAAGATCGGTTTGAACTTTCGGTTCTGATTAATCCTCAAATCGCACGGACAGGTTCTTTTGCGTCGCCACACTTTGGCAGCACAGAATTTGCCCCTTTTCCACGTCCCGGTCTTCCAGGGCCATCCGATTGCGCATATGAACCGAGCCGTCTTCAAGATAGGCGACACAAGCGCCACACACGCCGGATTGGCAACTGAAAGGCGGGTTCAATCCGGCTGCGAGGGCTGCGTCCAGAATGGTTTGTCCGGCAGCAACAGGCACATCCGCCACCTTGTCGCCTAGCGATATTCGGGCGGTTGCCGCCATGCCAGTCTCGCTCAGGTCGTCTTCAATGTCTCCACCAAAGCTTTCCATGTGGATGCGATCGTCCGGGACATCCAGGTTTCGCAGTGCTCCCCGGATGTCTGAATTCATACTGCCGGGACCGCAGATCCAGTAATGAGTGTCCTGCGCCACCGGTGGCGTTTCGGCGAGTGCTGCCTGAATGGTATCTGCGTCCAGCCGCCCAGTGCGCCACGGTGAAAACCAGCTGAGCAAGGACGGATGTGACAAGACATGGCGAAGGGTGAACCGGTCCGGGTGTTGCGCCTGCATCTGCTCAAGCTCATCGCAGAAAATGATGCTGTTCGCGTTGGCATTGCCATAAATCAGATGGGCCGTGGAATGGGGCTCATCGGCCAGAACCGATTTGATCATCGCATAAAGCGGCGTGATGCCGCTGCCAGCCCCAAAGAAATAATGAGTGCAGCGCTTCAGGGGGCCCGGCTGCAGTGTGAAATGTCCGAAGGGGGGCATGACCTCAACCGTGTCACCGGCTGACAGGGTGTCTCCTATGTGGTTGGAAATGATCCCATCCTTCACGCGCTTGACCGTGATGCGCAGCGCAGACCCCGGCGGGTTTGAGATGGTGTAGCTGCGCCTTTGCTCCGCACCGGCAATCTGGAATCTGACCGTCAGATGTTGCCCGGGCGCCCATTGAAACAGATCGGCCAATGCTGGGGGGACGTCGAAAGTGACACTGGTGGCCGCGCCGCCGATTTCCTGGCGGGTGTCGGCCACGGTCAGGGTATGAAAGTCACGTTGCATAAAAAGGTCCCGTCATCGGTAATCATAAGTCGTGGTCAAAGACCGGATCACAGTGCCGCCAAGATAAGGTGCAAAAACGAACGCGTCTGTCTGGCGCATTTTGCCGCTGTATCCTTGCCAATCATAGTCGACAACCGTCACGGCGGAGACATGCGACACACCATCCTCAGTATGCGATGAAATCACGGGCGCGGACCGGGCGGTTTCCACGTAACCTTCCAGCGCTTTGGCGATCTCGGGGTCTTCTGCGTCGGTGTCATCGGCAACACGGTATGAGAACACATCATCAGGCTGCCCCATCCCGTATTTGAGGATGATCTGGTGCGTGGCCTCGGGGTGCCAGTCGCTCCAGGTTGCAAGCAGGCTTTGTTCATCCTGCGCTTGAAGGATGCGTGCGGCAATGTCTTCCGGCGCGTCGGCTTGCGCCGTCAGCACCAGAGTCGAAGCAAGCGCGACGCCGATCAGGGTGGCTTGAACTGGTTTCATGATCATTCTCCGGGGCATTCAGCTGTCTTGCATGAAATTCAGCACCGCCTTCTGGTGCTGGGTGATAGGGCTTTCGCCAACCCCGGCGGGGCCGATTTCCAGATACGGGCTTTTCAGCGACTTCTGTTGCTGTTCGCAGGCATAGGTATCCTCGGTCGTGAAGTCGCCCGAGGCCATCGGGTCGTCTGCGCCCGCAGTATCGTCGCCTTGATATTTTGGGCCGCCGAAGTCCTTCCAGAAGCTCCAGCTTTTCCACTGCTGTTTCTGAAAGGCCCAATCTGATGCGTTGGCGAGTTTTGTGCGGTTCTCGATCCGGGTCAGATCGGGGGCCAGCGGCGTGATGATGAACAGGTTCCAGCTTTCTTCGCTGGCGCCGATGCCAATGCCGGGAAACAGCATCGGAACCCAAGCGCCTGTATGAGGTTCGGGGATCGTGCGGGGCATCGGCAGGTTGGATTCAAGATCCCTCGCATAGCCTTCGGACGGGGGTTCCCAGAAATGATAGTGCGGCCCCTTCCAGCCGTATTCCGCCTTGGCATGATCATACATGTGCAGCGTATTCGAATGCAGATGGCTCAGGTGGTAGACGTCGATGTAATTCTCGACAACGATCTTCCAATTGGCCTTGATTTCATAGCTGTTGCGCCCTTCCGTATATTCGACCAGTTCTTCGGGCTTGTGCGGGCCCAGCAGGGGATCGACCTCTCCGAGCCATTCCGCAAGGGTGGGGGCATCAGGGTCCGGATGCACGAACAGCATCCCACGCCAGACATCCACGCTGGCCGGTTTGAGGCCGTGACAGGATTTGTCGACGCCATTGGGGAATTCTGAGGCCTCATCCGGGACTGAGATCAGATTACCCTCCAGATCATAGGTCCAGTCGTGATAGGGGCAGGTCAGCGCCTTTTGCGCTTTGCCGACCGCGCGGATCAATTGAGTGCCCCGATGACGGCATATGTTATGAAAGGCACGCAGCCGGTGATCCCGGCCCATGACGATGAACAAATTGTTCAGCCCAGCCTGAACCGACAGATAATGCCCCGGCCCTTCGATATCTTCAACCAGCCCGGCACACCGCCAGCTGCGTGAGAAAATCTGGCGTTGTTCTCGGTCAAACCATTCTTGCGAGGTATAAGCCTCGACCGGCAGATGGTGATACATTTTGGTCATCTTGGCACCTTAAGCTAGAAGATGGGCGTATTGAGGAAACAGGCTGGCGGCGATCATCATCAAGCCCAGCACAGCCCAGAGGCCAACGATGGCCCAGTACAATAAAGGGTCATCGTCGCGGTTGATTTCGAACACTAGAAAGGCCTGTCCGTTCAGGATTGTCGGGACGATCCACCAGACAAAGAGCAGCCCCCAGACCCAGTAGAGGCCAAGCACTGTCGCTACCAACAGGATGGGCAAGGCAATGTAGTTGGCTGTGCGCGTCGGGCTCATGATTTGCCCTCCAGTGTTGAAGCCAGCAGAGAGGCGGCGAGTTTCAATTCCGCACGCCATGCTTCGGGCGGCTCCAATGGGGACAAGGCGTCCATACTGACAAAAATTGCCGAGATGCCCTGCGTTACGGCGCGAATGCTTGCATCCGGGGCCATCGGGGCAGCACGGCGCAGGATTGCCTCGACCACGTCGAAGAATTCAGTGAGGCTATCCGTCAGGCCCTGCCGCAGGTCCGGGCGATCCGGGACTGTTGTCACCAGTGCCTGATAGGTTAGCATCAACCGTGGATCAGTTCCGACGTCTTCCGAGAATAGCGTATCCACAAGATCCGAGGGTGTCGCTGTTTCCGGCAAAACATGGCGCAATCCATCCAGCGATGTTGCAAAACCGGAAATTACATAATCGGCCAGTGCCGTAATCATTTCATCCTTGTTTCCAAGGTAGTGACGCAAAAGCGGGCGCTTGACGCCTGCTTCATCGGCAATCCGCGCCTGGGTCGCGCCCTCAAGCCCGAACCGCGCTACGCAGGTCAGATAGGCGTCGAGTATTTCGTGCGATCTTTGGTCTTTTAGCGAAGGTCTGGGCATTTCGATCTCGTTTATTGTCACGAATGACAAATAATCGAGAAATATACTTTGTCAACCATGACAATTTATTTTTCGAACTGAGAGCGATGAAAATCCGATCTTGGTTGGTGGTGATAAAAAGCGGAAATGGTTGTCAGTTGCACCCGGCCCGGTCAGGCTGCACCTACAGTTCGTGGGAATGTTTGGCCGTTAAGCGGTCACGTCACGGCCAAACACAGGTCATATGTTCAGTTATACGGGGTCGAACTCAAAATTGGTTTCGGAGTTCTGACCGGACACAGACTTGCTGGGCGCGCCCGACACATAGACTTCTTCAATCGCGCGATCGTCGCCCATCATCTGCAGAACGAACAATTCTTCTGCAAGACTACCAACACGATCCATGCGCAGCGCCATGGCGGAGGTGCTACGGGCGTTCAGAACAACGACATCTGCCTCTGTTCCGGGGTCGAGATTGCCGATTTTGTCTTCCAGACCCAGAACGCAGGCATTACCGCGCGTTGCCCAGTGGAAGGCCTGCAAAGGGTGCAGGGCCAGCCCTTGCAATTGCAGGATCTTGTAGCCCTCGTTCAGGGTTTGCAGCATCGAATAGCTGGTGCCTGCACCAACATCCGTCGCGATCCCGTTTGAGATGCCGCGCGCGCTCAGGCCCCCATGATCAAACAGGCCACTGCCCAGGAACAGGTTCGAGGTCGGACAGAACACCGGATGCGCACCGGTTTCTGCAAGAGCGTCGATCTCGCGCGGCTCCAGATGGATGGAGTGCCCCAGCAGGGTCTTTTGCCCCAGCAGACCATGAGACTGATAGACGTCCAGATAGTCGCGTGCCTGCGGGTAAAGCTGCTTGGTGAAGGCGATCTCATCCTTGTTTTCCGACAGATGCGTCTGGATGTGGCAATCCGGATGCTCCTGCGCCAAGGCCTGCGCCATCGCCATCTGTTCCGGCGTTGAAGTGATCGCGAACCGAGGGGTGATGACATAGCCGTTACGGCCCTTGCCATGCCAATCTGCAATCAGGGCCTTGGTGTCATCGTACCCAGTTTGCGGCGTGTCTTGCAGACCCTCGGGCGCGTTGCGATCCATCAGGACCTTGCCGCCAAGCATGCGCATGTTTCGTCTGGTCGCCTCAGTAAAGAACGCATCCGCCGATGTCTTGTGGACCGAACAATAAGCCACGGCGGTCGTGGTGCCGTGAGTGACGAGCTGATCGAAGAACGCCCGCGCCATGGTTGCGCTGTGTGCATCCGAGGCAAACCGGGTTTCTTCCGGGAAGGTGTAGTTGTTGAGCCAGTCCAAAAGCTGCGCGCCCCACGAGGCGATCACCTGAACTTGGGGAAAGTGAATATGGGTGTCGATGAAACCGGCCATCATCAGGTGCGGGCGGTGGTCTGTGATCGGCACATCTCCGGCTTTCGCGCTGATCTCGGTGAAGGGGCCGGTGTCCTGGATGATCCCGTCTTGAATCAGCAGGGCACCATCTTCGAGATACGTATAGGCGCCGGAATCTTCGCCGCTTAGGGGTTCGCGATGAAAGGTCAGCAGACGACCGCGAAGCAATCTCTGTGTCATGAAAGGTCTCGTTTGTAGGATAGGGAAACGGTAGGGGGCAGCCCTGCGACTGCCCCGCTAAGGATCAGGCCTGTTGTGCAGGCGAGTCGTCGTCGATCAGATCAGGCTCATCCGGTACGATCACACGATGCTCAAGATCCTCTTTGGGCGCGAACATCGGGTAGACGTAAAGGAACGCGCCGATGATCAGGTAACCAATGGTGATCCCGTCGAACTGAGGCATTTGCAGCGTATACGAGTGAATGATACCGATGGACGACATCAGCCCGCCTGCGACGGCAAACAACCCAGCAGTCCGGAAGCGACCGTCAATCACGTCAGCCACGATGGCACCCCAGACCAGACCGGTGATGATCGCACCCTGGCTCAGGGCAAGGTGACCTTCGTAATGGGCACCTTCCATCAGCAGAGCGGCAGTCAGTCCTTCGTCACCCAGCGAGGGCAGACCTTCGACTCCAGTACTGCGCAGCGCGTTCATCAGCGATCCCCATTTGACCATCAAGAAGGCCGAAATGTGGGGCAGGATCGCGAAGGAGACCGCAGCCATGTGCATCGGCTTCACAGCCCAGGCTGTGTTGGTGATCAGGCTGACCGAGACAAAGACCAGTACAGGAGCTGCTGCGGCGATCGGGATCAGACCCGCGAGGAACGACAAGAAGCCCAGGAAGGCGGCAACTGCGATCACAACAGCTACACCGACGATATAGCCCGCGTGCGCATCAAGCCGCTTGTAAGCCGGATGACCGATGTAAACGGTTGTCGGGAAAGGCGAGCCAAACAGCGCGCCCAGCATCGTGCCTGCGCCATCGGTCACCTGGCACAGTCCGACCGGATAGTGGTCGCCTGCGGCTTCGGCCGATTCCACGTTGTTCATGGTCTCGATGAAGTTGTAGATTTGCACCGGGATCAGCACCAGAAACAGCTCGGGGTTGGCGAACAGGTACTGCACACCGGCGATGAGGTCACCGATATAGGGGATGGGTGGGTAGAAGCCGATGCCGCTTACGTCAATTTTGGATTCGCCAAGGATGATCGCAATCACCGTACCGGCAGCGATCGCAACCAGACCGGCCGGAACGTTGCCCGGCAGGCGGAAACGCCCGATCAGACCCCAGAGGATAAACAGCAGCGAAGTAAAGCCGATGATGGGGTTTTCGAACACTTCGGCCAGAGGCACGGAACCGATAAAGACTAGCGCAATGCCGCAGAGCGTGCCCAGCATACCAGCACGGGGTGTGATCCGCTTGAGGTAAGGGCCGACAAGCGCGCCCAATGCTGCAACGATGCCGCCCATAAAGCCCGCGCCGATGCCAACTTGCCACGCCAGCATTGGATCATTGGTCGCCCAATAGATCGGTCCGATCACACCGAACAGATAGACAAACATAACCGGCGTCGAGATGCCGTAGGGCAGAGCGGTAACGTCCTTGCCCTGTTTGTTGGCTGCCCATCTGGCGAGCAATGTGTAAACCGCGACACCAGCCAGGATCGCAACGGCGGCACCGGGGACGATGCGGCCAAAGACTATTTCGGCGGGCATTTGAAACACGAATTGGCAGACCCCGGAAAGGATCAGCAAATTCACCAGGTTGTCAGTAAACAGCGCCCAAAAAGCGCTGAAGTCGCTGCGGGTAAACAGCTTGTATTCGTAGGTCCTCCCGTCCATGACGGTCTCCTCCTCTGATGTGACCGGAATGGCCCGACAGATGTCAGGCCGATCTCCCTTTCCGGTCGTGATGGTGGCCCAGCAGGGGCGCCTGGTTTGCCCCGTTCGGGGCGGTCGCGGCAGTTTCAGAGGTCAATTCAGCCATCACCTCGGCCACCACGAAGGCAGCGATGACGCTGGGCCGCTTGTCGCGGCTGCCGCTTGCCCCAATGGGACATTTCAAGTGTTCGATAGACTGTCCGTCACAATGTTTGTGCGCCCAGTTCCGGAGTTTCACCCGCTTGGTGGCGGACCCGATCATCCCCACATAAGCGGCGTCCTGACGTTCCAGCGCGGCGGATGTCAGCAGGAAATCAAGCCCATGATCATGGGTCAGAATGATAAAGGCACTGCCCGCAGGCGCACCCCAGATATCCGTTTCGGGGATCGCGCTGACGCGGGTTTCGACATTGGCTGTGCAAAGTTCGACCTCTTCGGGTCTGGTGTCGACGAGGATGCAGCGCACCGGCAGATGCTGAAGTTGATTGGTCAAAGCGCGCCCCACGTGGCCCGCTCCCATGACATAGACATGGGGCAAAGCCTCGTCGCGCTGGGTTGCGCGTTCTGTGGCGGCCCATTTGTCCGACGCGCGCATGCGGGTCAGTTTCATCTCGACCCGCCCACCGCAGCACTGGCCGATCTCCGGGCCAAGCGGCACATCCAGATCTTTATGCAACACGCCATCGCGCAGCATGTCGCGGGCGGCGTTGATGGCCATGAACTCTAGCTGTCCACCACCGATGGTTCCCCACAGCGCCCCGGGTGCTACGAACATCTCGGTCCCTTCGTTGCGCGGCGACGACCCGCGCACGCGGGTCAGCGCAACGCGGATCACGCTGTGCTGCGCGGACAGGAATTCGTTCAGGGAACCGGGGACAGTCATGACTTAGGGCCCCTTTTGCAGCCGCGAAACGGCCATCAGGACACGTTCGGGCGTGGCTGGAGCGTCAAGGCGCGGGCATTCCCGGTAATCAGCAACCGAGGCCACGGCCATCGACAGCGCCTCGAGCACCGAGATACCCAGCATGAACGGCGGCTCACCAACAGCTTTGGACCGTTTGATGGTCAACTCGCGGTTTTCAGACCAATCGGCGAGGTTTACGTTGAAGATACGCGGGCGGTCTGACGCGAGCGGGATCTTGTAGGTTGACGGCGCGTGGGTGCGCAGACGGCCTGCATCGTCCCACCAAAGCTCTTCGGTTGTCAGCCATCCCATGCCTTGTATGAACGCACCTTCGACCTGACCCTTGTCGAGCACAGGGTTCAGCGAGCGTCCGACGTCGTGCAAAAGATCAGTACGCTCGACCCGGTATTCACCTGTCAGGGTGTCAATCGTCACTTCCGAACAAGACGCGCCATAGGAGTAGTAGTAGAACGGACGACCTTGCCCCTTAGCTCGATCCCAGTGGATTTTCGGGGTTTTGTAGAACCCGGCCGCCGACAGCTGCACACGCGCCAGATAGGCCTGTTTGATGAACGTGTCGAAAGGCAGAACCTCGTTGCCGATGTGCACCTGATTGGCGTGGAAGGCCACGTCCTCGGGTGTAACATCCCAGTTCTCAGCGGCGAATTTCACCAGGCGTGCTTTGATCTGTTCAACCGCGTTCAACGCGGCCATGCCGTTCAGATCGGTCCCGCTGGAGGCCGCGGTGGCCGAAGTGTTGGGAACCTTCTCGGTCGTTGTTTTGGTGATCTTGATCCGGCTGAAATCGACTTGAAACGCCTCGGCCACAACTTGCGCGACCTTGGTGTTCAGGCCTTGCCCCATTTCGGTGCCGCCGTGGTTCAGGTGGATCGAACCATCGTTATAGACGTGCACCAGTGCACCAGCTTGATTGTACCAGGTCGCGGTAAATGAAATACCGAATTTGACCGGCGTCAACGCGATGCCCTTTTTCAGGATCGGAGATGTCTTGTTGAACTCGATGATGTCCTGACGACGCTTGCGGTATTCGGATGTCTCTTCCAGCTCTCCGATCAGCCGGTCGAGGATGCTGTCTTCGACCTCTTGGTGATACGGGGTTATGTTACGGTCGTCGGTGCCGTAGAAATTGGCTTTGCGCACATCCAGCGGGTCTTGCCCGGTGGCATAGGCGATCTCTTCGATCATCCGCTCTGCGGCGATCACGCCTTGCGGGCCGCCGAACCCACGGAACGCGGTGTTGGATACCGTGTTGGTTTTCATAGGATGGCTGTTCAGGCGCACATTCGGATAAAAATAGGCGTTGTCCGCGTGGAAAAGCGCCCGGTCGGTCACGGGCCCCGACAGGTCCGCCGAGAAACCGCAGCGCGCGGCAAAGCTGCCTTCGACAGCCTGAATGCGGCCATCGTCGTCAAAGGCAACATCATAGTCGATTACAAAGTCATGGCGTTTGCCGGTGGCCGTCATGTCCTGATCCCGGTCGGGGCGGATTTTCACGGCGCGATTCCACTTTTTGGCAGCCATGGCTGCGACCGCGCAGAACAGGTTCATCTGGCTTTCCTTGCCGCCAAATCCACCACCCATGCGGCGCACATTGACCACAACAGCGTTTGATGGCACGCCGAGAACATGGGCTACCATATGCTGCGCCTCGGACGGGTGCTGGGTCGAGCAATGAACGATCACATCATCGTCTTCGCCCGGAATGGCAAAGGCGATGTGACCTTCGAGGTACATGTGATCCTGACCGCCGACATTCATACGGCCTTTGATCCGGTTCGGTGCCGCCGCCTGAGCCGGCGCAACGTCACCGCGCTCCAGCTTGAGCGGCGCTGTGACATGCGGATACCCGGCTTCTTGCGCGGCAATCGGGTCAAGCGCGTGGGGTAAGGTTTCGTAGTTGATTTTTGCCAGTTCTGCGGCGCGGCGTGCAATGTCGCGGGTTTCGGCAACGACGGCAAACAGCGGCTGGCCGTGAAACTGAATGGCATCGGTCGGGAAAACCGGCTCGTCATTCAGGTGTGTTGGGCTGATGTCATTGACCCCAGGCACATCATCCGCGGTCAGTACGCCGACGACACCGGGTGTGGCCAGAACGTCGGTGAAATCAATGCCCAACAGTTTGGCATGGGCGACGTCGGAGACGCCGAGATACGCGTGCAGCGTGCCTTCGGGTTGGGCAATGTCGTCGGTATAGTCGGCCCGGCCAGTGACATGCTTGTTGGCGCTGTCATGTTTGACGTTGGTGTGGGCTGATCCAATGATGGAAACGTTATCTTTCATCTTTTCGTCTCCTAATTACGCGCAAGCCAGTTGAACGGGGGTGTCGGTTTTGGTGTCGTTCTCAAGGAAGAACCGACGCAGCAGGTTCTGGGCGGACAGCATCCGGTAGTCAGAGGATGCACGCCAATCGGTCAGAGGAGAGAAATCCTGTGCCAGCGCTTCGGCGGCGACTTCAAAGCTTTCACGCGACCAGGGTTGACCGTTCAGCGCCGCCTCGGCTGCAGCAGCACGTTTGGGCGTGGCGGCCATGCCGCCGAATGCGATGCGCGCATTGCTGATCGTGCCGTCTGTGACCGTCATGTGGATACCAGCCGCGACGGACGAGATGTCCTCGTCACGACGCTTGGAAATCTTATAGGCCGCATTCAGATCACTGGGGCCGGGCAAGGGCACGTGGATGCTTGCGACAAACTCATCGGGTTGACGGTCTTGCTTGCCATAGTCGATGAAGAAATCAGCCAAAGGCAGCGTCCGGCTTACTGAGCCGCGCCGCAGCGTGATTTCTGCGCCAAGCGCGATCAGAACCGGCGGCGTATCCCCGATGGGCGAGCCGTTGGCGATATTCCCGCCAATTGTTCCCATATTCCGCACCTGCCACCCTGCGATGCGATCCCAGTAGGAGGACAGGTGTGGCAGGTGTTCAGACAGGAGTTCCTGGCAATCGGTGTAGCTGGCGCCAGCACCAATCAGGAGGAGGGAATCCTGTCTTTCGACTGTTTTCAGGTCTTCGAGATGACCGGTGAAGATAGCAGGCCCGATGTTGCGCAGGAATTTGGTGACCCAAAGACCTACATCCGTGGCCCCCGCCACAATTGTGGCGTTGGGATAGGTCTGCAGGCACTCGGCAAGGTCATCAACGCTGGAGGGGATAATGCTCAGGTTGTCTTCTGGTCCGGACACCACGCGCCGGCCGTCATTGAGCGCGGCCAGACGTGCGGTCATGGTTTCACGTTCGGTATTCAGGTGGTCCGATGCTGGCGTGCCATAGCGGCTGACGGCAACGGCGGCACGGATGATCGGTTCATACCCGGTGCAGCGGCACAGGTTACCCTGCAACGCGGTTTCGACCTGCGTCTCGGTTGGCTCAGGCGTTTGCATCCACAGCGCATAAAGCGCCATGACGAAACCCGGCGTGCAGAACCCGCACTGGCTGCCGTGATGATCGATCATCGCTTGTTGAACCGGGTGGAGGCGACCGTCCGGGCCGGACAAGTGCTCCACTGTTACGACATGACAGCCATCGACCGAGGCAAGAAACCGGATACAGGCATTCACGGGTACATAGGTCAGACCCGCATTGCCAAGCCGTCCAACAAGTACGGTGCACGCACCACAGTCGCCTTCGGCGCAGCTTTCTTTTGTGCCTGTCAGCCGACGCTCCAACCGCAGGAAATCCAGAAGCGTCTGGTCTGCTGATACATTCGGAACGGACACATCCTTGCCATTCAGGACAAATTGGATGTCGGTGCGATGCGTCATGGTATTCTCCCTCTGACCCTGCCTTTCAGGTGGGTGGTTGGGAAAAGCATAGAAGTTACGATTGAGTCTTAAAATCGCTGGAAACGGCAAATACTTTCAACAGAACGTTGAAAAAGGAAATGCCATGGCGCAGTCTTTCCGTAAGGAGAGGATCTAATGTCGTACATCGAAAGCCTCCGTGTTTTTGTCAGAGTGATGGAGTTGGGCAGCATTACGTCCGGTGGGCGCGACCTGCGGTTAACCCCGGCAGTGGCCAGCAAACGGTTGAAAGAACTTGAGAACCATTTGGGCGTGCGGCTGTTCAACAGAACAACCCGGTCGATGACTCCTACCGAAGTCGGGTCGGTTTTCTACGACGAGGCCAAGGCCGTTCTGCTGGCAATCGATCACGCCGAAGCGCGCGTTGCCAGCTTTTCCGACGCCCCCCGAGGTGCCATTCGTATCACCGCGCCGCTGGGTGTCGGGCGTAGAATCGTCGCGCCTCTGGTGCCAGAATTCTCGGATCTCTACCCGGAAACAGAGATTCGAATGCGCTTGTCGGACCGTAAGGTGGACATAATGGCCGACGGTTTGGACATCGCGTTCTTTATCGGCGAGCCCGGTGATTCCACCATGAAACTGCGGAAGTTCGCGGATTGCGATCGCGTGCTGTGTGCCTCGCCAGAATACCTGTCAAACTTTGGCGTACCCAATACGCCGGATGACCTGCTGCATATGCCCCATAACTGTCTTTTGCTGCGGTATCCCAGATCACCCGAATACTTCTGGACCCTCAATACGGACATGGGGCCGCGAAAGCTGGAAGTCCACGGTAAATACGATGCCGATGATGGGGACGTGCTGACAGACTGGGCGCTGGCGGGCAAGGGGATCGTCAACAAACCGCGCTTTGACGTACGGGAATATCTTGAGGACGGTCGACTGGTCGAGGTCCTGCCAAAGACGCCCCCATTGCCGACGATTTTCGGGTGTCTTTACCCGCATAAAAAGCTTCAAGATCCCAAAGTACGCCTGTTCGTTGAATATATCGCGCAGCACAGCAAACGCTTTTTCGTGCCGGGCTGAAAAACCAAAAACTGGGCATGATAACCCAGTTTGCTTGTCTCCAAATTCTCTGTTGGTGCTATTGATCTCTGACTTCGTTGATCCATGCAACAATTGTCTGGCGTGCTTCTTCGTCCATCTGAACCGCTGATGGCGGCGGCATCGCGTGGCTGATCCCGGCCTGCAGATAGATCTGGTCGGCCTGTCGGGCCACGTCACCGGGGGTTTCAAGGAAAACCTTCTTGGGGGCCCATTTCATGGTGCCGTAGACCGGCTCGCGCGCATGACACATGGAGCAATTGCCCAGCACCGTGTCATACGCGGCCTCGAAACCGGCGGCTGACGCATATTTCTCCTCATATGGTGTCAGTTCGCGCGCTTCGGCATCTTCCCATGTCTCTGTTGGCCTGACCGAAGACAGCCATGCGATAACGATCATGAGGATGACCGTGACTGCCCAGGTCCAATGCGGGCCCTTACCAGTTGAGTGCATCGTGTTGAAGTAATGGCGGATAGTCACGCCTGTCAGGAAGATCAGACTGGCGATGATCCACGAGTATTGTGTGCCGAAGGCCAGCGGATAGTGGTTCGACAGCATCAGGAACACGACCGGCAAGGTCAGATAGTTGTTATGTGTGGAACGCACCTTGGCGATCTTGCCGTATTTGGCGTCAGGAGTCCGACCAGCCTTGAGGTCTTCGACAACGATCCGCTGATTGGGCATGATCTGAAAGAACACATTGGCCGTCATGATCGTCGCGGTGAACGCGCCAAGGTGCAAAAGCGCAGCGCGACCAGTGAAGATCTGGTTGTAGCCCCAGGACATGATCACCAGAATCACGAACAGCAACAACATCAACACGGTTGGGTGGTCGCTGAGCTTGGATTTGCACATCTGATCGTACAGCAGCCACCCAATAGTCAGCGACCCGCCCGAGATCAGGATGCCCTGCCACAGCGAAAGGTCGACCTTGGTGGGATCAAGCAGGAACAACTCGCCCCCGACCCAATAGATGATCATCAACAGGGCTGCACCGGACAGCCATGTCGTATAGCTTTGCCATTTGTGCCAGGTCAGGTGTTCGGGCATTCGGGCAGGCGCCACAAGGTATTTGACGGTGTGATAGAACCCGCCGCCGTGTACTTCCCATTCTTCACCGTAGGCCCCGTCCGGCAGGGCAGGGTTCGGCTTCAGCATGAGGTCCAGCGCGATAAAATAGAATGACGCGCCAATCCACGCCATCGCGGTGATCACATGCAGCCAGCGGACGGAAAAGGCGATCCACTCCCACATTACGGCCAAGTCGTACATGGCTTTGCTCCCAAGATTCTAAGTTCCCAGACACTCTATGCGATAGTGTTTTCCTCTGGTATTGCTACGAAAGACCAAGCAGTATCAAAAAATGCAAAATAATGTCCTACTTTGATAACATCCGAACGTTTGTCCGTGTTTACGAATTGGGCAGCATGTCCGCCGCAGGTCGTGATCTGCGGGTGTCGCCAGCTGTAACGTCGGCCAGAATTTCCCAGCTTGAAGAGCATCTTGGCGTGCGATTGTTTCAACGCACCACACGCAGCCTTACGCCGACAGAGCAAGGAAAATCCTTTTACCGGGGTGCGACGGAAATTCTTGAAGCGGTCCAGAACGCCGAAGCGCAAATCGTCAACATCACCGAGAACCTGAAGGGATCGCTGTATATCGCTGCCCCGTTGGGGGTTGGGCGGCGTCTGATAGCGCCGCAAGTGCCAAAGTTTCTGGCTGAATATCCTGAAGTGAATGTTCGGCTGAGGCTGACTGATCGTAATGTGGACATTACGACCGAAGGTTTGGACCTCGCCTTTTTCTTAGGTCAGCCTGAAGACAGCAATTTGCGCATTCGCAAGATTGCCGATGTGGAACGGGTTCTTTGTGCATCCCCGAAATACATCAAGAAACACGGGATGCCTGAAAGTGGCAACGATATTGTTGCCAACGGGCATGAATGCCTCAGCCTGCGTTTTCCGGGCGCAACTGAATTCCAATGGCTATTAAGAACTGAATCCGGGCCAAAGCGATTCCGTGTTTCAGGGCGGTACGAGTCAGATGATGGCGATGTGCTGACCGATTGGGCCCTGGCCGGGCACGGCATCGCGTTGAAGCCGGTTTTTGAGATTTCAAAGTACCTCAGCGCCGGTACCTTGGTTCCGGTAGCGCTTAAAACGCCTCCGGAACCGATTCAAATGGCGTGTTTGTATACCCACCGCCGCATGCAAGATCCCAAAACGCGTCTTTTCATGGAGTTCATAATAGAGCGTATTGGATCAACGATTGCTGAGACGAATACGTCCCAATAGGTCGCTCAGCTACCGCGATATGTCGAATACCCGAAAGGTGAAAGAAGCAGCGGCACATGATAGTGCGAGTGTTCGGACATTCCAAACCGGATTGGGACCACGTTCAGAAACCGTGGGTCTTCGGGTGGGGTGCCACAGGCGTCGAGGTAATCTCCGGCGTAGAAGATCAGTTCGTATTCGCCCGTTGAAAACTCGGCTTCGGGCAGAATCTGCTCATCCGTGCGACCGTCGTCGTTTGTGAGCAGGGTTTTCAGCAACGTACGGTCTGATCCTTCAATTCGAAAAAGTTCGATTTTCAGACCCTCGGCAGGGCACCCCCGCGCCGTGTCCAGAACATGTGTAGTAAGGTAACCTGACATTTGAGCCTCTCTTTGAAACTTGGAAATTACTAATCCGAATACTCCCCAAGAGGCAAAGGCTGACTGTCCGAAACTCTTTGTTGTATTTTTTGAAAAACAACATCGATTATCTGGGGTATTCATCATTTCAAGAAGAAGGAAATTGATGTGACGCGTTATCCACGAGATATGACCGGCTATGGCGGGCAAGTGCCCAAAGCCAACTGGCCCAATGATGCAAAGATCGCGGTTCAGATTGTACTGAACTACGAAGAAGGTGGGGAAAACAATGTCCTGCACGGCGATGCCGCGTCTGAGGCGTTTTTGTCCGAGATCACCGGGGCGGCCCCGTGGCCCGGGCAGAGACACTGGAATATGGAGACGATCTACGAATACGGCAGCCGTGCCGGTTTCTGGCGGGTGCATCAGCTTCTGCAGGACACTCCTATAACTGTTTATGGCGTTGCCACTGCTTTGGCCCGCGCACCGGCGCAGCTTGCAGCCATGAAGCACGCAGGTTGGGAGATCGCCAGCCATGGTCTGAAGTGGATCGAACACAAAGACATGACCCCGGAGGAAGAGCGAGCGCAAATCCGCGAAGCGATCCGGCTGCATACCGAGGTTACGGGCCAGCCGCCGCGCGGTTGGTACACGGGCCGCTGTTCGATGAATACCGTCGATCTGGCCGCCGAGGAAGGCGACTTTGCCTATATCGCGGACAGCTACGCCGACGATTTGCCCTATTGGACAAAAGCTGGCGGCAAGGATCAATTGATCATGCCTTATACGCTGGATTGCAACGACATGCGCTTTGCGATCCAGGCCGGGTTCACCAATGGCGACCAGTTCGAGAGCTATCTGAAGGACAGCTTCGACATGCTCTATGCCGAGGGCGAAGCGGGTGCGCCCAAGATGCTCTCAATTGGTCTGCACTGCCGGCTGATTGGCCGTCCGGGCCGCGCCATGGCGCTGAAACGCGTGTTGGAGCATTTCGTGAAACACGACGGCGTCTGGTTCGCAACGCGCGAACAGATTGCTGATCACTGGGCAAAGGAACACCCTCCGATGCAACGCCTGACCCCGTCCGAAATGGACCAGCCCACCTTTGTTGCCGAATTCGGCGGCATATTCGAACACAGCCCGTGGATTGCTGAAGGTGCGTATGATCTGGAGCTTGGGCCGACCCATGACAACGCCGCCGGTGTTCACAACGTGTTGGCGCGGGTGTTCCGTACGGCCTCTGCCGAACAGCGCCTTGGTGTTCTGACCGCTCACCCAGATTTGGCGGGCAAGCTTGCTGCAGCCGGTCGCCTGACCAAGGAAAGCACGGCGGAACAGGCCGGGGCCGGTCTGGATATGCTGACGGACGAAGAACGCGCGAATTTCACCGCGTTGAACGAAGCCTATACATCCAAGTTCGGCTTCCCCTTCATCATTGCGGTCAAAGACAACACGAAAGCAAGCATTCTGGAAGCCTTCCACCGCCGTATCGAGAGCGACCGTGATACCGAATTTGCCGAGGCCTGCCGCCAGGTCGAGCGGATCGCGGAACTGCGCCTGACTGAGAAGTTCGGGGCATGACGACTGTCTTGAAGCTCAGGCCCCTGACGTCCGAGGCCTTTGCCCCGTTTGGCGATGTCATTGAAGTGGCTGGTGATGTGGACAAATACATCAATCAGGGAAAGTGCGCGCGGTATCATGATCGCGCAGTGCTGGATTTCCACGATGGGCGCGCCGGGATCAGTGTGTTTCAGTCCGAGGCGTTCAGCCTGCCGATCAAACTCGAAATGGTTGAACGTCACCCTGATGGCAGCCAGGCGTTTCTGCCCTTGTCGGACAAGCCCTTTGTTGTGGTTGTAGCGCCCGACGAAGATGGCATTCCGGGCCAGCCTATCGCATTCAAAACAGCGCCCGGGCAGGGCGTGAATTACCACCGCAACACCTGGCACGGGGTTCTGACCCCGCTCCATGCCCCGGGGCTTTTTGCGGTAGTCGACCGAATTGGAACTGGGCCCAACCTCGAGGAGCATTGGTTCGAGGAGCCCTTCACAATCACGGAATGAGAAACGTTGACGGAAGAGGAGCCGGTCAGCGTCTCATTAGGGAGGAAAGATAAAATGTCAGATGCAACCATCGGAACGCCGGAACAGCTCCGCGATCCGAATTACTCACCGCCGCTTATCAAAGCGGTTCCGCTGGGGATTCAGCACGTGCTGGCGATGTTCGTGTCCAACGTCACGCCAGCCATCATCGTGTGCGGCGCGGCCGGGTTTGGGTTTGGCTCGAACAGTCCCGATTTCCCGCAGATGATCTACATGATCCAGATGTCGATGTTCTTTGCGGGCGTCGCAACATTGTTCCAAACCATTGGTGTGGGACCTGTCGGAGCCCGTCTGCCCATCGTGCAGGGTACATCGTTTGCCTTCATCCCGATCATGATCCCACTGGTGGTTGGAAAGGGCGTTGATGCGATTGCTGTCCTGATGGGCGGCATTGTTGTTGGTGGGCTATTCCATGCGTTCCTAGGGTTGTTCATCGGGCGCCTTCGCTTTGCGCTGCCGCCACTGGTGACGGGCCTTGTAGTGACCATGATCGGTTTGGCGCTTGTGAAGGTCGGCGTACAATATGCCGCTGGTGGTGTGCCTGCAATCGGCACCGAGGAATACGGCTCGGGCCTGAACTGGTTTATGGCCTGCACCGTGATCGTGGTCACGCTTGGCCTGAAGTTCTTTGCGCGCGGTATGTTGTCTGTATCGGCGGTTCTGATCGGGCTGTTGGTCGGTTATGCGATGGCCTTCGTGCTTGGTCAGGTGAATCTGGGCAATGTCGGTAATGCGGCATCCTTTGCGCTGCCGAACCCGCTGCATTTTGGCATCGAATTCTCGGTTGCAGCGATCATCGGCTTTTGTGCGATGTCCTTTGTTTCAGCGGTTGAAACTGTGGGCGACGTGTCCGGCATCACCAAAGGCGGCGCGGGGCGTGAAGCGACCGACAAGGAAATCCAGGGCGCGACCTATGCCGATGGCGTCGGCACCGCGATTTCGGGTCTTTTTGGCGCGTTGCCGAATACTTCGTTCAGTCAGAACGTCGGACTGATTGCCATGACCGGTGTCATGAGCCGCATGGTTGTCACCATCGGCGCGCTCTTCTTGATCATTTGCGGTCTTATTCCCAAAATCGGCGCGATTATCTCGTCGATCCCGATCGAGGTGCTTGGCGGCGGCGTGATTGTGATGTTCGGTATGGTTGTCGCTGCGGGTGTGTCGATGTTGTCGGACGTGAACTGGAACCGCCGCAATATGGTGATCTTTGCGATTGCCCTGAGTCTCGGCCTTGGGTTGCAGCTTGAGCCCGGCGCACTGCAGTACCTGCCCGGCACATTAAAGGTACTGGCCACATCGGGCATCCTGCCTGCCGCTGTTATCGCGATTGTCTTGAATCTGGTTCTTCCCGAAGAGCTTTCGGACGAAGCAACCGAAGAAGTCTCAGGTGGTATGGCGGGCCATGGTCAGGGTTCCCTTGAACAAGATGACCACGTCTGATGACGTCTGACAGAGCATTTCGCCTGTCACTGTAAGAAGCGGCGTGCCGGTGCGCGCCGCTTTTCTTTGCTCAGAATCCCTACAGTCGGGATGCAGCGCACCGGTTTTGCTTTGAGTCCGATAATTCGGAAAAACCCCACAGGTTCAAAATAAACAGGCCGCCTCGAATGTGAGGCGGCCCGTCGGTTGATCCTGACACTGGGTCTTCGGTTATTCAGCTGCTGTACTAAGCCGTTGATGCTGTGGATAGGCGGCAAAGCCGGGCCGCAGCGCCATGTGACGGTTGACGTCCTTGTACAGAAGGTAACGGAACTTGCCCGGACCGCCCGCATAGCAGGCTTGGGGGCAGAACGCGCGCAACCACATGTAATCGCCGGCCTCAACCTCGACCCAGTCATTGTTCAGCCGGTAGACGGCTTTTCCTTCGAGCACATAGAGGCCGTGCTCCATTACATGCGTCTCCAGGAAAGGGATCACTGCGCCGGGTTCGAACGTGACAATCGTGACATGCATGTCGTGACGCAGGTCATTCGGGTCGACAAACCGCGTTGTCGCCCATTTGCCGTCCGTGCCGGGCATCGTCGTTGGTTCAATATCGTCTTCGTTCAGGATCAAAACGTCGGGCTTATTCAGCCCCTCGACCGCTTCATAAGCTTTCCGAATCCAATGAAACCGCAGCGTTTCCTCGGCACGGTTGTGCAGGGTCCATTCCGTTGCCGAAGGCAGATAGGCATAGCCGCCAGGGGTCAATTCATGGGTATTGCCTTCGACGTTTAATGTCGCCGTTCCTTCGACAACAAACAACACGCCTTCGGCACCGGGGTCGGTTTCGGGCCGGTCAGACCCTCCGCCCGGCTGAACCTCCATAATGTATTGCGAAAAGGTTTCGGCAAAGCCGCTTAGCGGGCGCGAGATTACCCACAAGCGTGTATCATCCCAAAACGGCAGGAAGCTGGTCACGATATCCCGCATCGTGCCCCTGGGGATCACGGCATAAGCGTCTGTAAAAACTGCGCGGTCAGTCAACAGTTGGTCCTGCCCGGGGTGACCCCCGTGCGGTGCGTAATACTTGGTGTTCATGTATGCTCCTGAAGAAAAACCGTTTGCCTTAAAATAGGCGCTGGCGGCTGCTTTAATCCACCCGCAAAGAGGAGACAGCACTATTCGAAAAGATTTGAAAGTGCCCGCTGACTAAGCCTGCCATACTGTGGGGCCGTTGGCTCAGGGCACCTGGATGCACCCACGATGCGCTGCGGAAACCGGGCTTAGTTCTGATTATCTTCCAACGCCTTCATACTTTGCATCACCCTTTCGACATGTGAAGGGTCTCTGAAAATGCCAGTCAACATTTTCTCTATGTCTGCATCAGGCCATGAGTTCTTGAGTTTGGTGTATTTCCGCGCCGCTTCCCTGAGCTTGCCCAGTTCATAAAGAGCAGCCGTCTGATAGGCGAACGATGGGGCGCTGATCGGGTCTCCGTATTCCGCAGCTGCTGAAAAAGCATCCAGAGATGTCTGATAATTCTCAAGGTGGAAGTTTGCAGCACCAAATATATTCCGGTTCGCAAACCTCTGGTTGCTTCGACCCCCGTTCATGGCCTTTTCTGCATGGCGCGCGGCTTCGGCAAAATGACCTGAGAACAACGCTATCGACCCATGGATGTCCAGCACATGTTCATCGTTGGGGGCCAATGCCACAGCTCTTTTCGATATCCTCATGGCCTCGTCAAATTCTCTGTCTGCAAATTTAACCCAGGCCTGCGCAGACTGAGCCCAAGGGTCAGTGGGTGCCAGGCGAAGCGCACGGTCAGCCATGGCTAGGGCCTCGCGGATCAATGCTGATTTTTCAGGACCTGGCGGGGTCATTATAGCAAGCGTCCCAAGCGCCTGAGCCGCGCCTGCATAGCCACCGAAATAGTCAGGACCCAGTTCTATGACACGACGAAATACTTCGATTACCAACTGCTGGCGCGGACGGTCAAAAATGGGAAACATCATACTTCTGGCCTGATCGGCCAGGTTCATGGCCTGCAGAGAAGACGCTGATTGTTCGATCACGGCCTGACGCCGCAATGTGTCTTTTGACGGGGCCTGAATGCTTTGTTTGTTCTGAATGTCGGGGTTTTGCCCAAAACCGATGAGGGCGATTGCAATGCCGATGCCGGTTCCTACGGCAAAGGAAAACGCCGCCCAACCCAAGGTGCGACGGGTTTTATTGTTTTGATCGGGTGGACTGATCTGAACCCGTTCGAAACGCGGTCTGTACCCTCCGGTGTCGACCAAAATTCTAACAGGATCAGTGCGGCCTACAGTGTCATAATAGTGTTCAAGATTTTGCCTCAGGCGTCGCGCGTCCACCCTGACGACGTTGTTGGCATCCCCTTCCTCAGTAGGATCTCGATCATAGACGTCCTGAGCGATTGTTTTGCCCATGATGAGGTCGCCACGGCCCTCCAGTTCCTCTGTGACGATGTATTTCAGAAAGGCACAAAGACGGTCCAGATGGGCAAACAGCTCACTGTTGCAAACTGCTTGCATCGCGTTGGTCTTGTCGGGTTTCCGAATGTCTGAAGCCATTAAAACTCTTTGTTCGCAAGGTTTTCAGATCGTATTCAAATTTCATAATGCACAGGAACTCAGCGTGAGTCACCCCTGAGTCACCGTGATTCCGTTATCAGGTTGAAAAACTTGCGGGACACTGACCTTGCATCGCATGCGGTGCCAGCCGCCGACAACCTCGCTTTTGTTCCAGAGCTGTCGGCGGCTTTAGCAAGGGAGTGTAAATCATGAATAGACGAAAACGGCTATTGAAATACTCGGTTTATTTGGCGGCCGGGGTGACTTTTGGGATCTGGCTGGCCGCCCCGAACGGAGGGCTGAAAATGCTTGGCGACACGTTCGGCCCTTCCATGGCCTTGGCTCAGGAGACACCCGAGGTGTCACCAGTCAAGGCGAGGGAGAGAGATACGTATTACCCAAACAGTGAAGACCTGAAGCCAGATGAAATGCGGGTGATTGCCTGCGGAACCGGGATGCCGACGACCCGTGCTGCACAAGCTGCGGCCTGTTTCCTGGTTGAACTTGGAAACGGTGACAAGTTCCTGTTCGATATCGGCTCGGGTTCAGCCGAGCGGATTTCATCGCTGCAAATCCCGTACAACTACCTCGACAAAGTGTTCATTGGTCATCTGCATACCGACCACTTCGGAGCGTTACATGACTTGTTCATTGGCGGCGCCTTGATGGGGCGCAACGTTCCCCTTCGGGTATGGGGACCCAGTGGCGCGGTGCCAGAGCTTGGCACGGCCTATGCCCTGGATCGTATGCAAGAGATGTTGTCTTGGGATCTGGCGGGCCGTGCCGGAAATATCGATTTCCGAGGCTATGTCATGGATGTGACCGAGTTCGACTATAAGCTAGAGAATGAGCCGATATATGAGGAAAATGGTGTTGTCATTCGCACCTTTCCCGCAATCCACTCCATTGATGGTTCTGTAAGCTACGCCTTGGAATGGAATGATCTGAAGTTTGTCTTCAGCTCGGATACGTATCCCAACAAGTGGTTTGTCGAATATGCCAAGGATGCGGATTTGGTGATCCATGAATGCTTCATTGCGGTGCCTGAACTGGTCAGTAAAATGAAGTTCACACCGGAATCGGCACTGCAGGTGGGTACGCAGGTTCACACCGCCCCCGAGGCTTTCGGCAAGGTCATGAGCGAGATCAAACCGCGCATGGCCGTCGCGTATCACTTCTTCAATGACTTCGACACGGTCACCGGTGTGTATGAGCGTATCCGGTCCACCTATGACGGCCCGCTCAGCCTGTCAGAAGACTTCATGGTCTGGAACGTGACCAAGGATGACATTCGCGTGCGGATGGCCGCCACCGAAGAACGGACTTGGTCTCCGCCACTCGCCGCCCCGGCAGAGCCGCCAAATGTGGATGACAAAACCGCGATGGCTGAAAAGCTCGGTGTTGAGACACTGGATTTCAGTGACTTTGTCGCTGGTGGCGTCTGGGACGTCGAAGATGTTTTGCGACCGATCTACGAACAGGCCAGCGAAGCACTGGGCCAGGATTTCCCTTACCCGGAAAAGTCCGAACCTAAATAGACGCTCAAGCCTAACCGGTGCTTGAAGGCGTTGCCATCTGGCGCCGGTCTCTGTGCTTTTTGCTTTCAATCTGAACCTCGTGTTTGGAACAAGAAGCACAGAGCGGATCCTGCATAGGAGGTCCCTCTCATGATGCACCTTAAACGTTTGATCATAATGGCGGTTTTCTTAGTACTGCATCCGCCCAACGCACGCGCCGACCTGTTACCGGCTAATGGCGCGGAAACGGCGGCCAACTTTGCAGAAATCTCGGTGCTGGAAGATCGGGCACGGGTCACGCTGGAAATTGACCTGGGCGATGTGCATGGGTTTCTGGCGAATGCCGCGGAAGGTGACGACCCCGCAGGCAACTTATCTGAGCGCACAGGCAAAGCCTTCGAAGTGTTTGCGGATGGAGTAGCGCTTGTTCCTGAAACGGTTCAGCTTGATGTCCGGAACAGAAAGCCCCGTGTGACGGCTTTCCGGCCAAGCTATGGTCTGGCCCCGCAGGATGAACGTTCTTCCCAGGTTATTTATGTGGTTCTTGATTATCCTTTTGACCACAAGCCAACGGAAATTACCTTTACGCCACCTCTCACATCCGATGGCGTTCCAACCGTGGCTATCGGGGTGATTTTCGATCACCTAGGCGTCGCCGTTACGGACTATCGCTACCTTTCCCGGCCCGAGGTCTTCTATCCCAACTGGAACGATCCTTGGTACAGCAGGTTCGAAAATCCGAACCTGACCCGGCACCACAAATCGGCGCTGATGTCCTTCGTGTCCGTCGAACCGCGAGAGGTTCGGCACGAGGTAATCTTTCGCCTGCGTGATTTGGAAGGCTGGCTTGATCTCAAGCTCGGCGAAGGAACTGTTCTTAGTGCCGACGTCATGGCAATGGTCAAGCAACAGGCCATTGACCTATTTTCGCACAGCAATCCGCTGACAATTGACGGCCAAGAAATTTTGCCTAGCTCGGCAAAAGTTGAGCAACTGTCCGTAGGTGTCGACGGTTTGAAGGTTCTGGCTAACCCGTCGGAAACAAATCGGGCCACTGCCATTCTGGGAATTGTTCTGTCGTACCCGCGTAATGCGTTGCCCAGGGAATTCTCTCTGAATTGGGATTTGTTCACAGAAGAGACAGGCACCATACCGGTTCAAATCACGGACCTTGCCGGGGCGGTGCCCGGACAAGTGACCCGAGATGCGCCCGAAATCACGTGGAAAAACTACATTCTTCAGTGGAACGCCCCCAGAACCCAACCTGTTACAGTCGCCACTATGCGCTCCATTTCGGTGCCGGTTTTGTCACTTGGTCTGGTCTTTATCGGGGTGTGCCTGGCGGCGTTTGCATGGCGAAACCGCCCGGGTCATTGGCAGGGGTGGGCCGTGATCGCCCTGTCAATCTGTCTCGTCGCCGGTGTTCTGAGAACGATGACGGTCGAGATGACGCTCCCAACCAAAGCTCTTCGCGATACAACTGCTGCAGCGCAGGTTACAGAGGCAATTGTTTCAAATCTGGCAATCGCGCGATTGGAAACACAAGACTTGCAGTTTTCGAAGGCACTGCGTGCATTCGTCAGGGCAGAAACTCTGCAAGATGTCGCGGCGGAAATCCGCAGGGGCTTGTCCGTAACGCTGCCATCAGGGGCGACCGCGCGGATCGAATCGACGGACGCGCTGGTGGTGGAAAGCATCGAACCCAAAGCGGATGGCGGAAATCGAATTTTGGCACGCTGGGACGCCTTGGTCAGCGGTGGACATTGGGGCCATATGCATCGCCGCATTGTTTCTTATCGCGCATTGATTGACGTTGATCGCGACGCCGATGCGTGGGTTTTGTCAGGCTTGACCATTCTTGAAACCCGAATGAACTCCCAACCGGTACCGGAGGGAGGCAACTCATGAGACCTGTCTTCATATTTCTTACGACTGTCATTAGCTTGCTTTGTCAGCCGGCATTTGCCCATTTCAAGCTAAACCAGAACGTGCGGGTGCATCATGTGACGCACTCTGCGGATGGTATCGACGTCTATCTGCGCATGCCAATGTCCTATCTGGTAGCAGAGCTGGTCGGTCCCGAAGGTGCAGACGGGTTGCCCGCTGCCGCGCCATATACCTACAATCAGATCGAAGGTGGCGTGCTGATGCATTATCTGGACCAAGCAGCATTGCTGAGCGATCCCGATGGGTTGGCCACTTTGGCTGCCAACACAATTGATCTGTCCGTCACGGGTGTGCTCCTACCCGCAACCGTTTTGTCCATACGCCTGCACCCGCTGGGTTCCGAGCCTGGTTTTGCAACCCTCGCAGAGGCACAAGGCGCAACCGCCGCCGGGCAAGTGTTTCCGATAGCAGTTGGTGAGACCTACGTTGGCAATGTCACGTTGGACCTGCACATGCACTACGCCACTGGGCCTGTCAGATCTTACAGCCTGTCCCACAGATCAAATCCCGGCCTGCAGGGGCAAGAGGACACAGCGAACCTGATCCTCGACTACAATAACGGGCAAATCCGAACCTTCCGCGCAACCGGCCTGATGCACGATCCGATCACAGTTTCCGGGTCGGTCACCGCTGCGACTTCGACCTTTGTTGTCGAAGGTGTCCGGCACATATTGGAAGGCCCCGATCACGTGCTGTTCGTGCTGTGCATGATCATCGGGGCGTTGAACCTGAAAAGTCTTCTGGCGCGGGTAACGGGATTCACTCTTGGCCATACGGTAACGTTGATCCTTGGGTTTTTTGGTATCGCCCCCAGTGGTGCGTGGTTCATCCCGACCGTCGAACTGGCGATTGCATTGTCAATCATCTACGCGGCAGTGATGGCGGTGCGACCTACCGATCAGGAACACGGAGACCTAAAGGCTTTCGCGATCACATCGGGTATTGGACTGCTACACGGGTTCGGGTTTTCCTTCATGCTGCACCAAATCTTGCGGGTGGACGCGCCCAACGTGTGGCACAGCTTGCTAGCGTTTAACGTCGGCGTCGAAGTCGGGCAGTTGATGATTGTCCTGCTGGTCTGGCCGCTGGTTTTGTTATTACGCAAGCAACCAGGCCGTATCTGGATAGGCTCGCGCGCCGTGGTCGCAGTCTGCGCCAGCGTGATCGCTATGGTCTGGGTCATTGAGCGGGCGGAGTTTTTCCTGTGAAATGCTCTAATGAATAGGGCCGACGATGTCTGGCAATCGGACTACAATCGGCGCAATGGTCCACTATCTTACAAGCATTGTCGGGTTTCCCCGCTATCATAACGTTTGGTACGATCCGATAGAGGGTGTGAATCGCGACTTTGCCTCGGCCATTTTTTGGATGAGCGCCCCAAGGCAATTGATCGCGGGGGCTGACGGGGCCTCTACTTGGGCAAAAGTAAATGATCCCGAAAACAAATTTGCAAAAAGTCGAAACTAATCTACGATAATACCGCATAAATGAAATTGTCGTGCGAAGCTCTTGATGGGCAGCGTGTCGGCATGTTTCAATTTTCCGGCCAGCCCGGTGAAGCATACCGTTGGCCAATTTTGCTTGGGAAGCTCGGCTTTCCGTCAACTGTTCAAAAGGTGCACCACGGCCAGACCGGGGAACAACAAGCACTAAAAACGACCAACATGGAGATATCAGATGAAAAAATTTGCAACGCTACTGGGGGGCGCATCAATGGCGATCGCCGGGCCTGCTATGGCTGCGGATATCGTGATCGGTGTGCCGAACTGGCCTTCGGTGAATGCGACGGCGCATATCCTGAAGGTAGCGATTGAGCAGAATCTCGGGCTAGAGGTTGAACTGCAGAACGGCACCAACCCAATCGTTTTCGAAGCGATGGATTCGGGTGCGATGCATGTTCATCCCGAGGTCTGGATGCCGAACCAGCAGAACCTGCATGACACCTACGTGACCGACAAAGGCACCGTTGCGTTCAACCCCAACGGCGTGGAAGCGTTCCAGGGCATGTGCGTCGACAAGGCAACTGCAGATGCCAATGATATCCGTTCAATCGAGGATCTGACCAACCCCGACATTGCGGCGCTGTTCGACAGCAATGGTGATGGTCAGGGCGAGTTGTGGATCGGCGCTCCGGGCTGGGCCTCGACAAATGTCGAGAAAATCCGCGCAAAGTCCTACGGTTACGATCAGGTCCTAGAACTGACCGAAATTGACGAGACCGTGGCATATGCCAACCTGGATAACGCGATCAAGGCAGGCGATCCCTGGGTCGGATTCTGCTACACGCCGCATTATGTGTTTGCCCTGCATGACATGCAGATTCTGGAAGAGCCGGCCTATGACGCGTCCAAGTGGAACGTGCTTCAGCCCACCGACGATCCGGACTGGCTTGAGAAATCCGAAGCCGGCGTAGCTTGGGATCTGGCCTATCTGCACCTGCACTATGCAAAAGAGCTCGAGGAAAAATATCCCGAGGTTGCCCAACTGCTGTCCAACATGAAGCTGGACACCGATGCGGTTTCCGCCATGACCTATGCGCTGGTGATCGAGGGTAAAGAGCCCGCAGCTTATGCTGAAGAATGGGTGACAACGAACGAAGATGCCGTTCTTGACTGGATGTCGCAGTGATTGACGTCAGTTAGGGCTGAAACTCGGACAGGCCGCCGGAGAAGTCCGGCGGCCTGTTCTGCATCGAAGGGACAAAAATGACAGAAACAGTCGTAAAACTGACGGATGTCTGGAAGATCTTTGGCGCACGGGCCGAAGAAGCCATGACCGCAGTGCGGAACGAGGGCATTGGAAAGCCCGAAGTTCTGGAGAGATACAATTGTGTCGTGGGTGTGCAGGGAGCCACCTTCGAAGTGCCTCGGGGTGAGATTTTCTGCATCATGGGCCTGTCGGGCTCGGGCAAGTCGACGCTGGTGCGGCACGTGAACCGCCTGATCGAACCGACCTCGGGCAAGATCGAGATTCTGGGGCACGATGTGTCCAAGATTTCCGAAAACGAACTGCGACGCATTCGGGCACAGCAGATCGGGATGGTGTTCCAGCATATGGCGCTGATGCCACACCGTTCGGTGCGCGATAACGTGGCCTATCCGCTGGAAATCCGAAAGGTTTCAAAGTCAAAACGTTGGGCGGTGTCCGACCACGCGCTGGGTTTGGTGGACCTGACCGGGTACGAGGATCGCCTGCCCAAGGAGCTTTCGGGCGGTATGCAACAGCGGGTGGGGATTGCCCGGGCGCTGGCCTCTGATCCGGAAATTCTGCTGATGGACGAACCGTTTTCGGCGCTTGATCCGCTGATCCGCCTGCAATTGCAGGATCAGTTCAAGGCTCTGGTGGCGCAGTTGCAGAAAACGACGTTGTTCATCACCCACGATCTGGACGAAGCCATTCGCATCGGCCACCGGATTGCGATCATGAAAGACGGCGTAATCGTTCAGATCGGCACGCCGGAAGACATCGTCATGAACCCCGCCGACGACTATGTGCGCGAGTTTGTGCAGGGCATCTCGAAACTCAAGCTGGTCAAGGCGCATTCGATCATGGAGCCGATGGACAGCTATACAGGCCCGACCGAGGGCGCACCGCGCGCCGATGAAGGGGCCGATCTGGATCAGTTGATCGATTTGGCGGTCAATACGGATATGCCGGTGATCATTACGGATGCTGGGGCCGATGTGGGCGTTGTGACCAAACCACGCCTGCTGCGCGGAATTCAGGGGGGCAAAAATGACTGATGCAACCACAGAAGTCAAAGTAACGGCCGCCTCTGATATCGAGGTCGACCGCGAGGCACTGGACCAGTCCATTCACGAATTTGCCGGACCGAATGGCGATTACTACGTCAATGCGTTCCACAAAATCCATGATGCGACCAGCCCGGTTCCGAACACGTTCAACCTGTGGGCTGCGGTGTTGGGACCGTTCTGGTCAGCGTCGCGGGCGATCTGGGGCATGTTCTGGACTTTCCTGATCCTGGAAATCATCGCGTGGGTTCAGATCGGGCGTGGTGCCTGGGGCAACCCCGGGGCTGATATGGCCGAACGGGCGGAACGTCAGCAAGCCCGAGCGAACGAGCTGCTGGAACGCGCTGGGGAAGCCACGGAAAAGGCCGACATAGACCGTTTCACCAAACTGGCGGAAAATATCCAGAAGGCCGCCGATTCAAGTTTCGAAAAGGCCGCCGCTGCACAATCCGAGGCGGTGGGTATCATGATCACGGGCCTGCTGATGCTGCTTGTATTCAAACTGGTGCAGGGGTTTTACGCGGACCGCGTTTATGAAAAGCAGTACTCGAATTGGCGGACTGACCCGTCCAGTACGGAAAGTGGCCGGTCAACACGCAACACGGTGATGGGCGCTGTTTTGGTGGCGGCGATTGCGCCATTGATCGTCTATAAGTTCACGGTGAATGCATCGTTGCCCTTGCTGGACGCCTTTCCCGAGGATCAGGTTTCCGAGATGATTCTGGGTCCGGGCGAGGGAACGTTGTTCTCAAATCTGGCCAGTTGGATGGAGGCGCAGATCGATGCCGCCGCCGCTGCGGGGGGCGATGTCTTTGACGGGATTGTCAGCGGGGTTCGCACCGTTCTGGATGCGCTGACTATTGCGCTGATCGGATCTCCGTGGCCGGTTGTGATGCTGGTCATCTGTGTGACGGCATGGCGTGCGGCGGGGCCGCGTGTGGCGATCTTCACCGCGTCTTCGTTGGCCTATATCGCTTTGCTGGGCTACTGGGATGTGGCGATGGAAACGGTCGCTCTGGTTGGAGCCGCAGTGCTGCTGTGTGTTGTGTTCGGCATCCCGCTGGGCATCTGGTTCGGAAAGTCCAAGCGTGCCTATCGCGCGGCGGAGCCTGTGCTTGACTTGATGCAGACGCTTCCAGCCTTCGTTTATCTGATCCCGATCATCGCCTTCTTTGGCACCGGCAACCCGCCGGGCATTCTGGCCACGATCATCTTTGGCATGCCGCCGGTGATCCGCCTGACCGCATTGGGGATGCGCGGAGTTCCTGACAGCATCAAAGAAGCAGCCGTCGCCTTTGGCGCGTCCAAGTGGCAGTTGCTGAAAGATGTGGAAATCCCGCTGGCTTTGCCGTCGATCATGACCGGGGTCAACCAGACCATCCTGATGTGTCTGTCGATGGTGGTGATCATTTCGCTGATCGGCGGCGGTGGTCTGGGCAAGGAAATCCTTGAGGCGCTGCAATACGCCGCCAAAGGCCCGGGCCTGCTGGGCGGCTTTGCAATCCTGTTCCTGGCCATGGTCATGGACCGGATCGTGCAAGGGGCCTTCCGGCGAGAAGACGAGAAACTCTAAACAAACCCGCCCCCGGTACCGCCGGGGGCGTTTTTCTTTTATCGGGGAAAACAATGACCGACCGTTATGAACAATCCATGATGGAAAACCTTTACTGGTGGGGGGTGCCCACCCTGTTCCGCTGCCCGAATGTCGGGCCCGAAGGGCAGGATATCGCGCTGGCCGGCGTACCTCATTCCACTGGCAATGGCACGACCGAGCGGGATCAGCATCTTGGCCCGCGCGCGTTGCGCCATGTCTCGGCCGTGCAGCGCCGGGTGCATTCACTGTTCGGGATCGACCCGTGGAACAGTGTGCGCATTGCTGATGTGGGCGACGTGCCATTCCCGAAGGCCAATGACAATGAAGACTGTATCGAGCGCATCACCAAGTTTTACAAGGATATCGACGCGGCAGGCGCTCGGCCGGTTTCGGTCGGAGGCGACCATTCCATAACAGGTGGGATCGTGCAGGCGCTGGGCCGGGGCAAGCTGGCGGGCGGTGAACCGATCAGCTTTCTGCATCTGGACGCCCATACGGATGTGTTCACCAAGGTCGATCACTTTCTGGGTGCCAAGAAGTCGGCAGCGCATTGGGGGGCTTATCTGGCCGATCAGGGACAGGTCGACCCGACCCGGTCTATGCAGATCGGTCTTCGTGGCCATCCTCGCAGTCTGGACTGGCTGCAGCCCTCATACGACTATGGCTATAACATCCTCACCATGCGCGAATTCCGCCAACGCGGTCTTGCAGATGTGGTGGCGCAGACCAAAGAGGTGCTGGGGGATCGCCCGGTCTATATCACCTTCGATCTGGATTGCCTCGACCCGACGGTTGCACCTGCCGTGTCCAATCTGGAACCCGGCGAGAAGGGGTTCGACATTGATGAAGCCGTCGGCATTCTGCACGCCGCGCGCGGGTTAAATATTGTGGGCGGAGACATCGTCTGCATGATGCCCACCAAGGACAGCCCCAACAACATCACCGCCCTGACAGCAGCAGCGGTGATGTTCGAGATGATCTCGATGATCGCTGAGAACGTGAGCGGGGCCTAGGACCGCCGCGCGTCCACCGCCTGCGCCAGAACGCAGAGCAGTTCGAACATCAGCGAAATACCAAGCCAAGCCGTGCCGCCTTCGGGATCGAAGGGCGGCGCGACCTCGACCAGATCGGCGCCGACCAGATTGACGCCAGCCATTTTGCGAATGACCTGTTGCGCCTGAAAACTATTCGGCCCGCCGATTTCAGGAGTGCCGGTGCCGGGCGCATAGGTCGGGTCGACGAAGTCTATGTCGTAGGTGCAATAGGTTGGTGCCGTTCCGACAATGCTGCGCACCTCGGCCAGGACGTCGTCGATGCCGCGGTCGAATAGCTCCTCGATGCGGATGATGCGGATACCCTGGGCCTCGCCCCATTCGATGTCTTCCGTGTTATAGGCGGTGCCACGAATGCCGACCTGAACAAAGCGTTTCGGATCAACCAACCCTTCTTCGACCGCGCGGCGGAAGGGGGTGCCGTGGGTGAATTTGTGGCCACCGAAATAGGTATCGAACAGATCGGTATGGCTGTCGAACTGGATCAGGCCAAGCGGGCCGGATTTCGCCAGCGCACGCAGGACGGGCAGGGTGGTCAGGTGATCCCCTCCGGCGGTCAGGGGGGCGATGCCGCGGTCGTGAATGTCCGCATAAAACGCTGTCACCCGCTCCAACGTATCCCCGATATCTACTGGGTTCGGCGCGACGTCGCCCAGATCGGCACAATTGACTAGCGAGAAGGGCGCGACCCCGGTGACCGGGTTCATCGCACGGATCATGGTCGAGAAATCCCGCAGCTGACGTGGCCCGTGCCGCGCGCCGGGGCGGTTGGTGGTGCCGCCATCCCAGGGAATGCCGATAAGACCCAGTTCAACCTCGGCAATGCGGTCGTGGTCCAGTGCCATGCTGGGCAGCCGCATGAAGGTGGGAATGCCGGCGAACCGGGCAAGCTCCATCGCCGAGACGGGCTGAAAAAACGAATTGGTCATGAGGTCCCCATTTTCTGTCGGTTGCGGGCGAGCCTAGCGGCAGAATTGTCGGTTGGAAATGGGCTGACGCGTTCAGATCAGAATGCGAAAGCGTTTGCGGATTTCTGCATCCTGCGCGTCGGTCAGATACTGTGGATGATGCGTGGCCAGCACCTCTTTGGCCTTTTCGCGCGCCGCCGACCAGGCGTCTGGCGCACCTTCTTCCTGCCACGTGCGTGGCTCGTTTCTATCGGCCAGGTCCGGGTAGAAGTAATCCCGCTCCATCGCAGCATACGTATGTGAACTGCCCAGAAAATGGCCGTCCCCCAAAACCGAATGGCAAATCGCGTCGAAGCCCAGATTGTCCTCGGTCACTTCGATTCCACGCAGCACCCGGTAGGTGTGCGAATGCATTTCGTTGTCCAGAACAAACGCCTCGAAACTGACACCCAGCAGTGAGGCGGTCATGCCCGAACTTTCATAGATCAGGTTGCCCCCGGCCAGTGCGGCGGCCAGTGATGTGATCCCTTTTTCCGCACCGTATTGTGCATCGATGGCCTTGGCGTCGGCCATCGATGCCGCCACGCCCGAGGGCAGACCCAACCAGTTGGTGATCTGCGCCGAGGCGGCGTTCAGGATGGCGGTTTCACCGCTGCCTCCGGCAAATGAACCGGTGCGCAGATCAACGATGAAGGGCCAGTTGGAAAACACCATCGGAAAGCCGGGCTGGATTGCGTTGACCATGACCAGGCTGGCCAATGTCTCGGCCAGCGATTGCGCCAGAAAGCCCGCGAGTGTTGCCGGGGCCGTTGCACCCGCTTGTGCTGCGGTGATGCAGGACATGGGGATGTTGTTGGCGATACATTCATAGACTACGTCCACGGCATCTTCGCCATAACGCAGCGGAGAAATTACCGGACTGATATGGGCCTTCAGAAAGGGGCGTTTGGCGAATTCACCCGAGCCCCCGGCCACGATATCCAACATCTCGACAATCGGGGCGACATTCTCGGCCACCGTGAATGAGGTTGCCACTGGTTTGGTCGTGTTGCGCACCAGCGCATAGACCGTGTTGACATCCAGATCACGTACATCCGGCAGGTCGGTCGCCACACAGCAGCGAGTGAACCAACTGACATTGGCTAATGTGTCCTGCAATCGTGCGAAGTCGCTCAGATCGGCCAATGTCGACGGGCGGTACAGGCCGGTTTCCATGTCCAACGTCTGTACGGCGGCCCCCCCCGTGCCAAAGAACACGCGGTCGCCGCCAACCTCAATGGACCGGGTTTCGTCGCGACCGTGGAAGGTGAATGTCTTGGCAGCGCTCTGGATCACGCGCTCTACCATTTCACGTGGGAACACCAGCCGACCCTGTTCACCCGGTTGCGCGCCAGACGCTTTTAGATCAGCGGCCAGCCGGTCCGGCACCTCGCCCATGCCCAATGTTTCCAGCAGGCGCAGGGCGGTGTCGTAGATTTGTGTGATCTCGGGCTGCGTCAATGGCTTGAACGCGCCGCCCTTTTGACCGGGCGGGCAGGGATCGATCACAGGCTTGGCCGCGCGCTGGGCATGCCGGGCCCGCCGACCGCTTCGTTTGGCACCTTCCGAGGACATCCCTTTCCTTTCCCGCACGTCTTTCGGAAACCCTAATCGGCAAATCCAGTCTACGGCAAAGGGGAATTGCGAATTTCAAAATCCTCAATCGCAGTTTCGATTTTTCAATACAGTTGATGCCCTTGTTGTCGGCCCAGCCATTTTTTCCGCAAGACTTGTCGGGGACAAGAGGGAGCAGAGCCATGAAGTCGCGCACCAAGGTCGTTGTCATCGGCGGCGGGATCGCCGGATGTTCAACGCTGTACCACCTGACGCAAGAGGGTTGGACGGACGTGGTTTTGGTCGAGCGCAACGAACTGACCTCGGGCACGACATGGCACTCGGCCGCGCAGGTGACAAATTTCGGCATGAACCAGACAATGGTTGGACTGAAATCACATTCGATCCGGCTGTATAAGGAATTGGCCGAGGACCCGGATTATCCGATCAACTACCACCACGGTGATGGCGGCATCCGTCTTGCAAACACCGAGGCGCAGATGCAGGGCTACCACCATTTCACGTCGATGGCCCTTGGTATGGATGTAGAATTTGAGGTGATCGACGCCGAGGAATGCGCCCGCCGCCACCCGTTGATCTCGACCGAGAACCTGATCGGCGGGCTGTGGGACCCGATGGATGGCGATATCGACCCGGCCCAGCTATGTCAGGCGCTGGCGCGCCGGGCGCGCAAAGCCGGGGCCGAGGTTTATCGTAACACCCCCGTTACCGCCTTGACCCAGCATGGCGACGACACCTGGACTGTGCATACAGAACATGGCGACATCGATTGCGATATTGTCGTGAATGCTTGTGGCTACAGGGTCAACGAGGTTGGCGCGATGATGGGGGTTCATCATCCGGTTGCGTCGATGGAGCATCAGTATTTCCTGACTGAAGAAATCCCCTCCATCCGGGATGCGGGGCACCGGATGCCGCTGCTGCGCTGTCCGATCAGTGACTATTACTGTCGACAGGAAAAGAACGGGCTACTGCTGGGGTTTTATGAGCAGGATTGCAAGACCTGGGGGATGGACGGGATCGACCCGAACTTTGTCAACGCCTTGTGCCCGGATGATCTGGACCGGGTGACGGACGTGCTGGAGGGTGCGTTTGCTCGGATGCCTGCGTTGATGGAGGTCGGGGTCCATACAATCGTCAACGGCCCGATCACCTATACCATTGACGGTGCCCCTCTTGTCGGGCCGATCCCTGGTAAGCGCAACGCGTTCTGTATCATCGGGCTGCGCGCGGGGCTGGGCGAAGGGGGCGGCCATGGTTGGCTGCTGGCTCAACAGATCGTGCACGGCGAGGCATGTTACGACACTTGGTGTCTGGACCCGCGCCGGTTCACGGGCCATGCGAATGTGGAACTGACAGCGCTGAAGGCGATTGAGGATTATCAGAACGAATTCCGGTTTCACTTCCCGCATGAGCACCGACCAGCCGGACGACCGGCCAAGACGACACCTCTGACTCCTGTAATGGCGGCGGAAGGGGCTGAATTCACGGTGGTCAACGGGTGGGAAAGGGTCGAGTACATCAAGCCCTCCGCGGAGTTTTCACCCACGCTCAGTTTCGATTTTGACGAAACCTTCGATCTGGTGGCAGCTGAAGTGGTCAATGTTCAAAACGGTGTCGGGCTGGCCGAGGTGAATGGTTTCAATCGGATTGAAATCACTGGCGCAGATAGGCACGCCTTTCTGGACCGGATGTTTTGCGGCACCGTCACACGGCGCGAGGGCCGGGTGGGGCTGGGCTACCTGCTAAACCATCACGGCATGGTCAAGGCCGAGGCGACAATTGCCAACCTGTCTGCCAGCGACCGGGGGCCTGACCGTCTTTGGTATGGCTCGGCTGCCGCCAGTGAGTTTCACGACATGGATTGGCTGACCCAACACGTGCGGGCGGATGAGGATGTGCAACTGCGCAGCCTGACCAACGATCAGACCATTTTGGTGCTGGCCGGCCCGAAAGCGCGCGATGTTCTGTCTGCCTGCACACGTGGTGACTGGTCTGTTGCGGCGTTTCCGTGGCTCAGCGTGCGGGAATGTTTCGTCGGGATCGCCCCAGCTACGGTTATGGGCGTCAGTTTTTCGGGTGAGCTGGCCTATGAAATACACGTGCCCAACGCCTCGCTTTATGCGGCCTATTTGGCATTGCAGCAGGCGGGGGACGCACACGGGTTGAAGCTGTTTGGCGCGCGCGCTGTGGAATCCATGCGCATGGAGAAGAGCTTTCTACATTGGAAAGCCGACCTGATCACCGAATTCGACCCGTTTGAAACTGGGCTGGACCGTTTTGTAAAACTGGACAAAGGCGATTTCATCGGGCGAGATGCATTGCTGACACGACAGGTTGAAGGCCCACGCAAAAAGTTGGTTGCCTTGCAGATCGAAGCAACCCAGCAACCCGCGCATCCCGGCGCATCCTTGATGCGAGGCGAGCAGGTTGTGGGCACGATCACCTCGGGCGATTGGGGGCATCGAACCGGCCTGAACCTGGCGCATGGGTTTGTCGACCCAAAACTGGCCGAGATTGGTGCCGAGATGGAGTTGGTTTCCTGCGGTCACCGTGTGCGCGCCACGGTTATTTCACCGTCACCTTACGATCCGGGGTTCGAACGGATGCGGCAGTAATTCCGGCCCGCCGGTTAACTTCACCATTGCCGCCAGCGCAAAACTTTGCTTGGGTTCGTTTCGAAGAAATCGAAACAATAGGTGTGCGCGGTGTCGAAATCTCTGAGCCTTCGCTGGCTGGAAGTCTTCCGACTGGTGGCCAAATCAGGTTCGATCCAGCAAGTCGCGTCCGAGACTGGACTGTCGATCAGTACCGTCTCGAACCACCTGCGCAGCCTTGAAGGTGCGCTGGGCATCGATCTGGTCGATCACGGGCGCCGTCCGATGGGTTTGACCCCTGCCGGCGAAGTGTTCGCGCGCTATGTCCGCGACGGGCTGACGGTGCTGAAACGGGGCGAGGCTGAAATTCGGTCCGGCAACTGGCAGCATGCAACCGACCTGCGGCTGGCCCTGATCGACGATTTCGACAATCAGATCGCGCCGGATTTGTTCCGCTTTCTGGCCCAAGCCCTGCCGCGATGCAGCTTCCGTCACTACACACGTCCCAGCCACGAAATCATCGCCAACCTGCAAGAACATAAACTGGACGCTGGCGTCGCCACCCGACCGCCGGAACGGACTGAAGGCTTGATTGAATACCCGCTGATGCGCGATCCGTTTATCGTAATCCTGCCGAATTCCTATCAAGGCGATCCCGAAGACCTGTTGAGGCCGGATGCGGAGTTGCCGCTGCTCCGGTATTCGCGGGACCTTATGATCGGTAAGCAAGTCGAGATTCAGCTGACCCGCAGCAAGTACAACCTGCCCAACCGGTTTGAACTGGAATGCAACCACTCGATCATCGGACTGGTCGCCGAAGGCAGCGGCTGGGCAATCACTACGGCTGCCTGTTTCCACCGCGCCCAGAGGTTTCATGATAGTCTCAAGGCCATCCCATTTCCGGGGCGGAACTTTGTGCGCACCGTGTCTTTGTTCACGACCGAGGTGTATCCCGAAACTACGTCGAAACTGATCCAGAAGGTGATGGCAAAGCTGATACGGCAGCATTTCACCGAACCTATGGGCGCAAACTATGCTTGGCTGAAAGACGATTTTCGCACCATGGAGACCGAGGCGGCCTAGGCGTCAGGCGGCGGCCCGAGGGATTGACGCTCGACGATATGCGTGGCCAGCGGGTTTCCATGCCCGCTTGCTTGGTTTTCAAGCATCCCAATCAGCGCTGACGCTGCCCTGCGACCCATTTCTCGATGCGGGACATGCACAGTTGTCAGGGCTGGGGTGGCAATGCGTGCAAGTTCGATATCGTCAAAGCCGGTGATCGAGATATCTCGGGGCACATTCAGCCCCATTTCCATCGCCCGATGCAGGGCGCCTACGGCCAAAACATCGTTGCCGCACAAAACGGCAGTTGGTGGAATGTTCTGTGACATCACCTCTGAGAAGGCCGAGGCCCCGTTTTCAATCTCGTATGGGGTTTCGATAATTGTCAGGTCTGATGGGTCCAGGCCATGCTGACTGGCTGCATCCTGTATGCCGTTGATCCGCAAACGTGCGCGATCATTGCCTGCGCTGATACCGGAGATGACGCCGATCCGAGTGTGGCCCAGACCGATCACATGGTTTGCCAGTTCTGCCATCGCCGCGCGGTTATCAAAACCGATACATGGAAGCTGCGCATCGGGCAGGTAAGACCATGCGACCAGGGCCGGAATTTTCCAGCGCTCAAGGTTTTCGTATATCCGTGGGTGGCGATCATGTCCTATCAGCAGCAACCCATCCGCGCCGCGCGCGACCAGCGTTTTGATCTGCTCTTCCTCGATCTCGGGTTCATAGGCCGAGCTTGAGACCAGCAGTGTATACCCGTGCTGGTGCAATTCTTCCTGAAACGCCTGCAGGCCGCGGGCGAAAATGGCGTTCTCCATAGTGGGAATAATTGCGCCGATCGTCGAGGACCGCTTGGCCGCCATCACGCGGGCGGCAAAGTTCGGCATATATCCCAGCGCGTCCACGGCAGACTGAACACGCAGGCGCGTGGCTTCTACCACCTGTCCCGGGTTATTCAGACAACGTGAGACGGTGGCGGTCGAAACCCCGGCCAGTTTGGCCACATCATCCAATGTTGGCGCTGATCCAAGTTTCGACATTTTCAAACCCGCAATTCATTTATGCCAATAAGTCTAGTCTCAACCGGGCATCAAGGAAAGCAAATATGTAAGCGCTTGCATTTTTCATGTAAGCGCTTACAAATGACATTGGACCGAATCCAAAAGGGAGTCCCAAAAATGTATTTGACCGCATCCACCATCGTGTTCGTCATCTATTTTGCGAACGTTGCCATGGGGGCCTTTGCGGGCAACGCATTTCTGGGGGACGTAGGAGAGATGTTGGTCCTGTTCGCGGCGTCGATCCTGTTCGTTGTCGCAATTCTGAAAAGGGAAGCTGACCGCGACGCAGAAAGCGACGGCTGACTTTTTTGCTTGGGAGGGCAATTAATGAACGACGACAGAAAAGAACTGGCCTCGGCAGAGCGCCGCAATTTCCTGAAGCTTAGCGCGAGTGGTGCATTCACCGCTGCCCTGGTTGCTGGCGCAGGTGGGGTCCTATGGTCATCCGAGGCTGCGGCGCAGACCGCCAAAGAAGAGAAAGAACGCGAGAACGCAGCGGAACATGTGATGACAATCGCCACGGCCTATGTGCTGGGCGCGTCGCGCAGCTATCCGATCATGCAGTTGGACCTGAAGGAAAACATCCAGAACGCGACCAACGGTAAAGTTTATGTAAAGCTGGCACCAGGTGGTCAGCTGGGTGCCGGCGGATCGCTGGTACAGAAGGTGCAGGGCGGCACCATTCAGGCCGCGCAGCATTCGCTGTCGAACTTCGCGCCATTCGCATCCACGGTTGACCTGATCAATATGCCGTATTTGTGCGGTTCGAACCAGCGCTTCACCAATCTGGTGCATTCCGACACCTGGAAGAACGAAGTTCACCCCAAGGTCGAGGCCGCCGGGTTCAAGGCGCTGTTCTATGTGGTGATTGACCCGCGTGTTGTTGCGGTACGTCAGGGCGGCAATCCAATTGTCACGCCGGGCGATATGAGCGGCGTGAAATTCCGCGTGCCGGGCTCGAAAATGCTGCAGCAATATTACCGGATGGTTGGTGCGAACCCGACGCCTGTTGCCTGGGGTGAGACACCTTCGGCGATCAAGCAGGGTGTGGCTGATGCGCTCGATCCATCGGTCGGTGCGCTCTATGTCTTTGGGTTCAAGGACATCCTCAGCAACGTGACCTTCACGCAGGCGGTGCCGGACAGTCAGGTCTATTCCTGTAACTTGGAATGGTTCAACTCGATGCCCGCAGACGTGCAGGAAGGCATCATGTGGGGGGCGGAAATGACCAGCCACCAGAACCTGTCCAAAGTGCCTTCGGCCCGAGCCTTTGCCATGGCCGAGCTGAACAAGGCTGGTGTGCAATTCCAGTCGCTAACGGATGACCAGTTGGCCGAATGGAAAGATGTCGGCGGCTATCAGCGGTCGGAATGGGACCCGTTCAAGACCGAGCTGGCCGGGACGATGGACAATTTTGAAAAGCTGGTCGAAGCGGCCGGAACGCAGGGCAAATACTACGTCCACGACGCGTAATACCAAGCCGACGGGCGCAGCCAATGTGCCCGCAATCATCCTTAGCAGTCAGGCCTGAACCGGCCCACAACAGAAGGCCGACGCCTGGCTGCTCTTTTGTCGAGGGATACGATGACCGTTCTTCAAAACATAGACCGCAATGCCGAGCGTTGGCTGCTGCTGGTGTTCTACGTGATGCTGGTGATTACGATGGCCATCGAGGTTCTGCGGCGAGAGATTTTCGCGTTCTCCTCGATCTGGGGTGAGGAAGTCGTTCGTTATTCCTTCATCTATCTTGCGTGGATCGGGGCCGCAGCAGCGGTCAGGGAACGCGCCCATATCCGTATTGACGTGATCATGCATTACCTGCCGCAACGCCCCAAGGCATTGCTGTATATTTTTGGTGATCTGGTGATGTTCGTCGTGGCGATCATCGCGCTTTACTGGTCATTCGAGGCGGTCCACGTCTCGGCCAAGTTCGGCTCGGTGACAGACGGGCTGCGGGTGTCCAAGGTCTGGTTCCTGATGGCGGTACCCACCGGATTTGCGCTGATGATCTGGCGTCTGATCCAATCCTTCCTGCGTGATCTGAAATCCCTTCGTGACGGCACACCCGTCTTCGAAGGCGACAAGCTGTTTGACTGAGGAGAAACAGGATGCTCTGGAATTCCCTCAATCAAACCGTTGAGCTGGGCTGGGACTTTTATCTGCCCGTAATCATGTTCGTTGGCCTGATCGCGCTGGCGGTTCCGGTCTGGGCCGCGATTGGCACGGCGGCGATTGTTATGCTGATCATGTCGGGCGACCTGCCGCTGAGCCTTGTGGGTGAAAGCCTGTTCACCGGCATCGACGCTTTTGCCCTGACCGCCGTACCGCTGTTTATCCTGACCGGCGACGTGCTGGTTCGCACCGGGCTATCGCGCAAGTTTCTGGACGTGGCCGAGGCCCTGACCTGTTTTGCCAAGGGCGGCTTTGGATCGGCCACCGTGCTGGTCTGCGGTATGTTCGCAGCCATTTCAGGTTCGGACGCGGCGGGGGCTGCCGCAGTGGGCCGCATGACCATCAATCGTCTGGTCGAAAGCGGCTATCCGCGTCCCTATGCCTGTGCCTTGGTCGCCGCTGGGGCCTGTACCGGCATCCTGATCCCGCCATCCATCGCCTATATCATCATCGGTCTGGTTCTGGGCATTTCCGCCTCGACCCTGTTTCTGGCGGCGTTGATCCCCGGTCTGGCCATTCTGGTGTCGATCCTGGTCACCAACATCATCATGAACCGCCTCTATGCTTATGAGGGCGGCGGCATGATGACCATGGGCGAGTGGCTGGCCAATCTGGGCAAGGCGCTGAAATCCGGCTGGTACGCTTTTATCGTGCCGGGCATCATCTTCTACGGTATCTTCTCGGGTCGTCTGACCCCGACCGAGGCGGGGGCCACGGCGGTGGTCGTCACCATCATCATGGGCTTTATCCTGCGCACGCTGACACTGGCCGATTTCCCCTCGATGCTGGTCAGCTCGGCCAAGGTGAACGGAGTTATCCTTCCGATTATCGCCTTTTCCGCTCCTTTGGCCGAGGCGCTGGCGATTATGGGTGTACCACAGGGTTTCGTGGCCTCGATCACGTCGCTGACCGATGATCCTTACCTGTTGATCCTGCTGATGATCGGCATTCTGATCGCTGCTGGCTGCGTCATGGAAACGACGCCGAATATCGTCATCCTGGCCCCCATCCTGAAACCGTTGGCGGACAATATTGGCATGAACGAAATTCAGTTTTGTATCATGATGATAACCGCGCTGGGTGTGGGTTTCATCACGCCACCGCTGGGCCTGAACCTGTTCGTCGTATCTGGTATTACAGGTGAGTCCATTCTGAAGATTGCCGCGCGGGCTGTTCCCTTTGTATTGACAATGCTGATCGTGGTTTTGCTGATTGCATATGTCCCTGCGGTTTCGACCACATTGCTACCTGAAATCTATCAATAGGACTTGCTGACTATGCCTCGTGACTACCTGAAAAAGGCGACGCTGACCCCTGAATCTCATGCGTCAGAAGTGCATGAAACGGTCAAGACCATCCTTGCCGATATCGAGGCGGGTGGCGATGCCAAGGCCATTGAATATGCGGCCAAGTTCGACAAATACGACGGCAATGTGCTGATGACACAGGCTGAGATTGACGCCGCCATCGCACTGGTTCCGGAAAAGCTGAAGCAGGATATTCGCTTTGCCCATGACAACGTGCGCCGCTTTGCCGAGACGCAGAAGGCAACCGTGTCTGACGTTGAGATGGAGATCGTGCCGGGTTTCGTCGCTGGCCAAAAGGCGATCCCGGTAGATGCGGCAGGGTGCTACGTGCCCGGCGGGCGTTACAGCCACATTGCCAGTGCGATCATGACGGTCACGACCGCCAAAGTTGCCGGATGCCGTCATATCACTGCCTGTTCACCGCCGCGTCCGGGCGAAGGCGTTGCGCCTGCGATTGTCTATGCGGCGCATATTTGCGGGGCCGACAGCATTCTGGCCATGGGCGGTGTTCAGGGCGTGGCCGCAATGACCTATGGCCTGTTCGGCCTGCCGCGGGCCAATATCCTTGTCGGGCCGGGCAACCAATTTGTGGCCGAGGCAAAGCGCATCCTTTACGGCAAGGTCGGCATCGACATGATCGCAGGCCCCACCGACAGCCTGATCCTGGCCGATGGCAGTGCTGATGCGCATGTGGTTGCGACTGATTTGGTCAGTCAGGCCGAGCACGGATATAATTCGCCTGTCTGGTTGGTGACGGATGATCGGTCGCTGGCGCAGCAGGTGATGGATTTGGTTCCGGTTTTGATCGAAGACCTGCCCGAACTGAACCGCGAAAACGCCTTTGCCGCTTGGCGCGACTACGCCGAGGTCATCGTCTGTTCGGACCGCGAGGAAATGGCTGCATGTTCGGACGAATACGCGCCAGAACACCTGACCGTGCAGGCCGAGGATCTGGATTGGTGGCTGGAGCGCCTGACCTGCTATGGTTCGTTGTTTTTGGGTGAGGAGACCACGGTTTCTTACGGCGACAAGGCGACGGGCACGAACCACGTGCTGCCGACATCCGGGGCCGCCAGTTATACTGGCGGTCTGAGCGTCCATAAATACATGAAGATCGTCACTTGGCAGCGGGCAACGCGCGAGGGGTCGAAACCGATTGCGGTAGCGACCGCGCGTATTTCGCGCCTGGAAGGGATGGAGGGGCACGCCCGCGCCGCAGATGTGCGGCTGGCCAAGTATTTCCCGGACGAACAGTTCGACCTGACCGCAGATGGATGACCTCCGAATGCTTTTTGACCTGACGGGTCGGGTGGCGTGCGTCACTGGTGCCAGCTCGGGCCTTGGTCGCCGCGCGGCCAATGCGCTGGCCACCGCCGGTGCGCGCGTTATCGGCGTGGCCCGACGGCCTGAGGCGCTGGACGCGCTACAGGCCGAGATCGGTGAAAACGCCGATACCGTGGTCGCAGACGTGGCCGACCGATCCGGGACCGAAGCATTGGTGGAACAGATCGGGTCGAAGTTCGGACCTCCAGACATTGTCATTCACGCAGCTGGGGTGAACACACGCGAGTCGGCGGATGATGTCACCGCCGACGGCTGGGATGCGACGCTTGCGCTGAACCTCAGCGCGCCGTTCTTTCTAAGTCAGGCAATGGTGCCTGCCATGAAGGAGCGCGGCTGGGGGCGCATCGTGAACTTTGCTTCGCTGCAAACCACGCGGGCCTTTCCAGGAGGTATTGCCTATGGCGCCACCAAGGCCGGGATCGGGCAATTGACCCGCGCCATGGCCGAGGCGTGGTCGCCGCATGGCATCACCGCCAACGCCATCGGGCCGGGGTTTTTCCCGACCGAATTGACGCAGGCAGTGTTCGATGACCCCGAACGCGCCGCACGCAACGCTGCCCAGACTTGTCTCCGGCGCAACGGGCGGATGGAGGATATCGACGGGCCGATCCTGTTTTTATGCTCGAAGGCGTCGGATTACGTCACCGGGCAGGTGCTGATGGTTGACGGAGGGTTTACGGCGAAATGAAAGCTCTGGTCTATGAAGGCGTAGAACAAGTGGCGTTTCGGGATGTTCCGGATGCTGCGCCGCGGGAGGCCGAACATCTTATCCGGATCGAGGCCGCAGGCATTTGCGGGTCGGACATGCACGCCTATCTGGGCCACGATGCACGCCGCCCGGCACCGCTGATCCTTGGGCATGAGGCCGCAGGCACGATTGTAGGCGGCCCGCGCGATGGCGCGCGCGTGACCATCAATCCACTGGTGGCCTGTGGCACGTGTGACGCATGCAAGTCGGGGCGCGAGAACCTGTGCGCGGACCGCCAGATCATCTCGATGCCGCCGCGTGAAGGGGCCTTTGCCCAATATGTCGCAATGCCCGCCAGCAATCTGGTCGAAGTGCCCACGCACGTGAGTTTCGCCAAGGCCGCACTGGCCGAGCCGCTGGCGGTCAGCTGGCACGCGGTTCGGCTGGGGCTAGAGGCGCTGCATCCGGCGATGGGTCGCAAGGCGCTGGTAATTGGTGGCGGTGCCATCGGTGTAGCCGCTGCGTTGGCGTTGTCTGCAATGGGCGTCGAGGACGTGGTGATCGTTGAACCCAACGATACGCGGCGGGCGTTTTTGCAGAGCTACGGCACGTTCGATGTGATAACTGAGACGGCAGATGATTTCCCTCTGGTGATCGACGCAGTTGGCTATGCTGCCACCCGTGCTCTGGCATCGGGGCTGGTTCAGCCGGGTGGTGTGATCGCGCATGTCGGGCTGGGTGAAGACGCCGGAGGGCTGGATATTCGTCGCATGACCTTGCAGGAAATCACTTTTATCGGCACCTATACCTATACGGCCGAGGATTTCCGGCAGACTGCGCAAGCCATTTTCGATGGCCGTCTGGGCGGGTTGGACTGGGTTGAAGAACGGGCCTTGTCTGAAGGCGCAAAGGCGTTTCGCGACTTGCGCAATGGGGTCGTTGCCGCTCCGAAGATCATCCTCGTGCCGTGGGCATAGACCCGAAAGAAACGGAGGGATTCATGTATAAGAAAATTCTGGTTCCAATGGCGTTGGATCACGATATTTCGCAGCACACACTCGAAGTTGCCCGCGCGCTGACCGCCAAGGACGGTGAGATCGTCGCGCTGCACGTTTATGAGATGCCGCAGGGGTCGGTTAGCGCCTATCTGGACAAAGGGATGGTTGCCGAAGGTTTTCGGGCCGCCACCAGGGTCTTGAAAGAAAAGACCGAGGGGCTTCAGGATATCCGCCCCGAGATCGTCAAGGGCCACACCGCCCGGACCATCATAGACTACGCCGATAACAACGATTTTGACTGCATCGTCATCGGCTCGCACAAGCCGGGCCTTAGTGACTACTTTCTGGGATCGACCGCATCGCGCGTCGTCCGTCATGCGGGATGTGCGGTGCATGTGCATCGCGGAATCTGAACCATCAATCGCGCCCCGGGGCGCCCAAACAGGACTGACAAACCGGAAATGAACATAGACAAGAAGATCACCGACGATCTGGTCGCGAATGATATTTCGTTCGTAACCACCGTCCCGTGTAAACAGCTTGCTGGCGTGATCGAGGAGATAGACGCACGAGACGAGATTTTCCACATCCCGTCGAACAAAGAAGACGAAGGGATGGGCCTGTGCGCGGGCGCGTGGATGGGTGGCAAGCGTCCGGCCATCATCATGCAAAACACGGCGATTGGCGTGACCATCAACACTCTGGCAACGTTGATCCAGTTCTATCGCATGCCGCTGCCCATGCTGATCTCGTATCGTGGTGAGCTGCGCGAACCCGTTGCCTGTCAGGTGGAAATGGCGGTGCATACCAAGGCCCTGCTGGCACAGATGAATATCCCGACCTACCACTTCCACCATCAGGCGGATGTCGAAGAACTGGATGCGATCCTGAAATACACCTTCATGTGCAACAAACCGGTCGCCATCCTGACCGATGCCAATTTCTGGGGAGGCTACGGCGACCAATGATCCGTTCTGAGATTCTGAAAGAAATCGCCCCGATCCTGCGCGACCAACTGGTTGTCTGCAACATCGGTATCCCCAGTCAGGAACTGCACGCCATCGACGATCAGCCCACCAATTTCTACATGCTGGGCACGATGGGACTGGCCTCAAGCATCGGTCTTGGGCTGGCATTGTCGCAACCAAAACCGGTGATTGTCATCGACGGGGATGGCTCGATCCTGACCAATTTGGGCACTTTGCCGACCATCGCCAACAACGTGGCTGACAATTACATCCTACTGATCGTCGACAACGGTTCATATGGTTCGACCGGAGATCAGCCGACTTATGCGGGGCAGAAAACCTCTCTGGCGAAAATGGCCGAGGCTGCAGGATGTGACCGCGTTATCGAATGCCAAGCCGAAGACACCGGCCGCGTGCTGCAAGAGGCGCTGGATGCCAAGCAGATGACTATCATCGTTGCAAAATGCGAAAGCGGTAATGCCAAGATGCCCGTCATCACCATGGATCCTGTGGTGATCCGTGACCGCTTTATGAAGGCCGTTCAGGCTTGATCCCAAGCAACGCCATCCACAGCGCCGAAGACGCCCGCCGCATCGCGCGGCGGCGTCTGCCGTGGATGGTATTCGACTATATTGACGGGACGGCGGGGCTTGGGACTGGTGCCGCCCGCAACCGCGCCGCTTTGGACACCATGACCTTGCGCCCTCGCGTTTTGCGGGATGTCAGTGAACGGTCTCTGGCGGCCGAGGTGTTCGGCCAATCCGCACAGCGCCCTTTTGGCATCGCGCCGATGGGTATGTGCAACCTGTCCACGCCCGGTGCCGATCTGATGTTGGCCCGTCTGGCCGCGCGGTATTCCGTGCCGCTGGGCGTGTCCACTGTGGCGTCGACCTCGATGGAAGAGATCATTGTCGAAGCCGAGGGGAACGCTTGGTTCCAGCTCTATTTCAGTGGCGACGGCTCGGGCACCTTCAAGCTGGTCGAGCGGGCCCGCGCTGCGGGTTACGAAACACTGGTTCTGACCGTGGATGTCCCCGAGGTTGGACGCCGCCCGCGTGAACTGCGCCACGGGTTCAAGATGCCATTCCGGATCGGCCCGCGCCAGTTCGTGGATTTCGCCCTGCATCCAAAATGGTCTCTGACCGCGCTGGCGCATGGCAAGCCTCAGATGGCGAATTTTCTGATGGACGGGTATGAATTCGACCGAACCGAGAGCCGTGCCCGCGCGACTTGGGACACGCTTGCCCGCCTGCGCGATCAATGGGGCGGTAATCTGGTCGTCAAAGGCGTGATGGACCCCGAGGATGCGCGAACTGCGAAAGCAGCAGGCGTGGATGCCCTTCAGGTCTCAAGCCACGGTGCACGTCAACTGGACAGTGCCCCGGCGGCGATTGAAGCACTGCGAGAGATACGAGTCGCAGTGGGTGACGAATACCCACTGTTTTATGACAGCGGGCTGCAGTCCGGGGAAGATGCGATCAAGGCGCTGACCGCAGGCGCCGATTTTGTGTTCTATGGGCGTATCCTGCAATTCGCCATGGCTGCCGCGGGTGAGACGGGCCTGCAGCAGCTTTGGGGTGTGTTAAGTGATGAGTTCAGCATAACGATGGCGCAGATCGGAGTGACATCCGTTGGTGATCTAAAAGTTTGACCACGCGGATCGCTTCTAGCGCTTTGACAGTCGACAAAACCAGCGATGTTGATTGCGATCGGCAACCCATCTTTCGAGGTTCGTGCAAATTTGGTGCAATTCCCGGGATATGGTATGACTTTATGCAAATCGCATCTCATTAAGAAATATATCGAAATTTCATCACAAGGGGGGAAGTCATGAAATTCAATCATATTTCGCGCGGTGTTCTGATCGGTGCGGGCCTGGCATTGACAGGTCTGTCTCCGGCATTGTCGCAGGAGCGTGAAGAAAGCCAGGGCATGGTTCTGCTGCGCGGACTGCCGACCCTGGATACAAAACACAGCATCGCGATCGTCGAACTGGACCCGGAATCGGATCAGTTCGGAGAGATTCTCAGCGAAGTAGAACAGCCTGATATAGAGCATCCTCTGCACCATCTGTATTACAGCCCGAATGGTCGGCTTTACGCTACGGGTCTTGATCCTTCGTGCAGCTTGGCCGAGGTCGGCCTGGCTCGTGACGCGGGTGGTGCGCCAGTAATATCGGGCTTCACCTGTCTGGACACGCAAGGGCAGATGGTCGGTGAAGACATCATGTGGGCCAATTCGAACGGTCAGGAATACATGTTCGTAACCTTCATGGGTGGAACCGGCGGCGATGATGGCGGCTCGGTTGGTGTTTTCGATCCACAGACAAATGAGGTCGTCAAAGTGATCGAAGCGCGCAAAAGTCAGGTGAGTGAAGGTGCGCCCTTTATTATGTACCCGCATGGTATCTCGGCCTTTGAGGACCGTATGGTCGTGACTTCGACTGTGCATCCGGATCTGGCCACTGGTGTTGGTAATATGCTGACGATCATTGATCTGAATGACCTGGAGCCCATCGAAAACATCTTGGTCGAAAAGGAAAAGCCGCTGAACTTCCCATCCTCTCCGGTTGAGGTTTTGTTTGCTCGTCCCGGCATGCATCCTGATATCGAACCGGCCATTCTAGCCAATACAATGTTCGGGTTCGAGACATGGAAAGTGCCCTACGACGCAAGCTCTAAGACCTTTGGCGAGGCCGAAGTGATCTATAGCGGTGTCGCCAATGAAACCGCCGTGCCGCTGGAATTTTACGGCACCGAGGATGAGCTGTTCATATCGCATGCCCTGCCGGGTGTGGTGAAACGCTATGAATTGGCTGCGCTGCCGGAACTGGTGTCCAGCGGGCCGGATATCGTCGCCGATCCGGGGGCCCATCATATGATCTTTTACACCTCGGCCTCGGGGCGCGATCTGATCGCCGTTCAGAACAACCTGCTGAATCTGGGCAACGGTGCTGACGACGACCCGACCGATGTGGATTTCATCGCCGATCTGGCCAGCCACACGATCTCGGTTCACGATCTGGAAACCGGCGAACGTCTGGCTACGATCGACTTTAAAGAGCGCTACAACAAGGGGGTGGATAACCTCGAAGGGCTGTTTGGCTCGGGGTTTGTTCACCACCACTGACGGTCTTTGGGGGGTGGAATGCGTTGGGTTGTGTTGATTCTGGCTGCCGCTGGGGTTGCGGCGGCCGGTTGGGTGGTCTGGGATCGCGTACGCGGCCCGACAGCGACGCCAATTGCCGATTTTTCGGCACCCTTTGTGTTCGGACGGTTTGCAGTTCCGCCCGACAACGCGATGACGCAAGAGGCGTTCACCCTGGGCCGGCACCTGTTCTATGACCCCATCCTGTCAGGCAACAATGAGGTATCCTGCGCCACCTGCCACGTGCAGGAGTTGGCGTTCACCGATGGACTGGCAAAATCGCCGACATTGTCAGGTGGAGAGCTGGATTTTAGCTCGATGAGTCTCGCCAATCTGTTATGGGGGCAGGAGAGGTTTTTCTGGGACGGCCGCGCGACCTCGCTGGAGGAACAGGCATTGATGCCGATTCAGCATCCAGAGGAGATGGGGCAGGATATCGACGCTCTGATGGAGGAGCTTCGGGTCTCGGGGTCTTATCGCAAGATGTTTCGCCAGGCCTATGGCTCGGTCACGCCCGAAAATACAGCCAAGGCGCTGGCGACTTTTATGCGGCTTTTGATCTCATCAAACTCGAAGTACGATCAGTACCTGCGGGGCGAGGTCCGGTTGACTGCGCAGGAAGAACACGGGCGCAAGCTGTTCATGGCGCATCCCGATACCAAGGTGTCCCTGCGGGGCGGCAATTGCATCGATTGCCACAGTCAGTTTCTGACCTCGGGGTTTCGCGATGCGCTGGACGGGTTTTCCAACAACGGGCTGGATTCGGATGAAACCATGCCTGATGGTCTGATGGCGGTGACGGGCAACCCGGCGCATAAGGGGTTTTTCAAGGTTCCGACCCTGCGCAACATCGCCGTCACAGCTCCCTACATGCATGACGGTCGGTTCGACACGCTGGAGGACGTGATGGACCACTACAACGATGGTATCGTGGTCAGCGATACGCTCAGCCCGTTGATCCTTGAAGCCGACAACGCACCCGAGGCTGGGCAGGGCACAGTGGGTCTGCGCATGACGCCAGATGAAATCCAAGCCATCATCGCCTTTCTCGACACTCTGACGGATGAGGCGTTTCTGACCAACCCGCAGTTTTCCAACCCGATCGAGGGAGGGTCGTGATGCGTCCGATCATTGTAATTTCAGCCTTTGTGGCCCTGATCGCGGGGTGGTTTGTTCTGAACTCGGGGCAAAACAAAGCCACGCCGATCACGCTGACATTCCACGCTCAGATGGGGGATGAGCCCCTGATTTATGATCAATTCATCTATGAAAATCCAGGCGGGCAGGGTCAGTTCAGGGTTCGCGACTTCAGGTTCTACCTAAGCAACCTGTCTTTCGGGCATGGCGGTGAAACCTATGCCGAACCTGACAGCTATCACTTGCTGCGCTTTGACAATGCCGACAGCGCACATTCGATCACCTTGCCTGAGGTGCCGCTACCATCGGTTGAAACCGTGCGGTTCCTGATCGGTGTCGACCCGGCGGCGAATACCTCGATTGAAGCGCGCGGGGATCTGGATCCTAACAGCCAGATGGCCTGGAATTGGGAAGTCGGTTATAAATTCGTCGTGTTCGAAGGGGCGCTGCAAGTGGGTGAGGACGTGTCCCCTCTGGTCTATCACGTTGGGTTTTCCGAGAACGCGCGCGAGGTTGAATTTTCAATTCCGGCAGAGGCTCTGGCGGATGGAAAGCAAGAGGTCAACCTGATCGTCGATCTGGCGAAACTGTTCGACAACGCAGCATTGATCGACATGCAGGCGTTGCCCTCGGTCAAATTCAACCGCACAGATGCGGATGCGTTGGCCGATAACTACGCCACCATGATCGCGCCGACCTTCTGAGGGTTAGCATTCTGCCGAGCGATGCTGTCCGCGATGACGTGGAAATTTGCAGTCTCCCGCGCGTCCCGGTGCTGTAACGCAGTTCTGGCCTTTGTTCGAGATATTTAGCGGACCTGCGCATTGGTGCAGGTCATCAGGTCGCGGTTGGCGATGTCTTCAAGCAGACTCAGCGTGACTTCGAAAAGGCCAAGAGGATACGATGACAAGGCCTTGCTGGACTACACCTCAGACTCAAGCAGAAAGCCCAACGCCGCAAGTTATGTTCACCTGAGTCTGGCAATGTTTGCAGTTCGGAACTGTAGCGACCGAATTGGAACAAACCTTTCCACGACATGAACGTGAGTATCGAGAATTACAAAAACACCGCCCGCAAGCACTGATGGTTTAGTCAAAAGCTGCGCAAAGCAGGGTTTGAACGGGGACGGGACCGAGACTGTAGCCAGCGACATTGGCCGGTTGGTCATGCACGGTCTTACAAGAAATTTCAGCGGTTCAGGTGGAAATTCCTCTCGACGAATGGGGCGGGATCGGTCTGAATAGCGGAATACTAAAAAAGAACGCCCTGTCAGGGGCATAGAATGAACGCGGGGAAGACCGGAAAGAGGTGCGTTCGAATTACCAACGAAGGGAGATGAAGATGAAAAAGTTTCTAGCGGCCGCTGCGGTATCCGCTCTGTGCTCCACTGGCGCGCTGGCCGAAGTCAAGGTCGGGATGATCACAACGCTGTCCGGCGGTGGCGCCGGTTTGGGCATCGACGTGCGGGACGGGTTCATGCTGGCCATTGCGCAATCAGGCCGCGACGACATTGAGGTTGTGATCGAAGATGATCAGCGCAAACCCGACATCGCTGTGCAGCTGTCCGACAAGATGATCCAGTCCGAGCGGGTTGACGTGATGACCGGCATCATCTGGTCCAACCTTGCCATGGCCGTGGTGCCAGCGGCGGTGAATCAGAACGTGATCTACCTGTCGCCGAATGCGGGCCCATCGCCTCTGGCCGGCAAAGGTTGCCACCAGAACTATTTCAACGTTGCCTGGCAGAATGATAACCTGCATGAAGCTGCCGGGGCCTATGCCAATGGTACGGGTTACAAGAACAGCTTTATCCTGGCCCCGAACTATCCGGCGGGTGTGGATGCCTTGACCGGATATAAGCGGTTCTTCGAAGGCGATCTGGCCGGTGAGATCTACACCGAGCTGGGACAGACCGACTATGCTGCCGAGATTGCCCAGATCCGCGCCAGTGATGCGGATAGTGTCTTTTTCTTCCTGCCGGGCGGCATGGGGATTTCCTTCCTCAAGCAATATGCCGACAGCGGCATTGACCTGCCCGTGGTTGGCCCGGCCTTCAGCTTTGATCAGGGTATCCTGCAGGCAGTTGGCGATGCGGCGCTGGGTGTGGTGAACACCTCGCAGTGGAACAAGGATATCGACAATCCGACCAACGCGGCGTTTGTCGAAAGCTTCCAGGCGGAATACGGACGTTTGCCTTCGCTTTATGCCAGCCAGGGGTTTGACACCGCCAACCTGTTTCTGTCAGCGCTGGACAAGGCCGACCCGTCCGATGCTGATGCCTTCCGCGAGGCGCTGCGGGCGGCTGAGTTTGAAAGCACCCGCGGCGATTTCAGCTTTGGCCCGAACCATCATCCGGTTCAAACCATTTATGCACGCGAAGTGATCAAGGAAGGTGACGTATTCACCAACAAGATCCTCGGCGTTGCGCTGGAAAACCACTCTGACGCCTACGCGGCCGAGTGCAAAATGTAACTGACCTTCTGCCTGCCCCTGATTACGGGGCGGGCAGACCACCGGAGTTTCCATGTCCTCGATCCTGATTATCGAGCAGATCCTCAACGGGCTGCAGTTCGGTGTGATGCTGTTCCTGATGGCGGCTGGCCTGACGCTGATTTTCGGCGTGATGGGCCTGATTAATCTGGCGCACGGGTCCCTTTATATGGTGGGGGCGTTTGCGGCCGCTGCTGTGGCAGGAGTTACAGGATCTTTCCTGCTGGCGCTGGTTGCCGCCCTGGCCGCCGCTGCACTGGCCGGAGCAATTGTCGAGATGGTGGTGATCCGACGATTGTATAACGCACCGCATCTGGATCAGGTGCTGGCCACGTTTGCGCTGATCCTGATTTTTTCTGAAGGAACACGCTGGGTCTTTGGCTCTTTCCCGTTGTTTCTGGATATCCCCGACGCGCTGTCAGGTCCTGTCACATTGCCGGGCGGAATCGAATACCCGCTGTATCGCCTGACCCTGATCGGCATCGGGTTGGCTGTGGCCGTAGGGCTTTGGGCGCTGATTGAGCGTACCCGTCTGGGCATCCAGATCCGCGCCGGGGAAAATGATCGCGAGATGATCGCGGCACTGGGCGTCGATATCTCGAAACTCTACACGCTTGTCTTTGCGCTGGGCGCGGCACTTGCCGGGCTGGCAGGTGCCCTGGTCGGCGCGATCCAGTCGGTTCAAGTCGGGATGGGCGAGCCGGTGTTGATTCTGGCCTTTGTGGTCATCGTCATCGGCGGCATCGGTTCGGTTCGTGGGGCCTTTATCGGCGCGCTGCTGGTCGGGCTGACCGACACGCTGGGCGGAGTGTTCTTGCCCGAACTGTTCAAGCTGTTCATGGACAATGGCGCGGCGCAGAAAAGCGGCTCGGCGCTGGCCTCGATGGGGATTTATGTGCTGATGGGGCTGGTGCTGATCTGGCGGCCCACCGGTCTGTTCGGAGCGCGTGCATGAGGTTGAACGAAAAATACTTCAACGCGCTGATGATCGCGGGTCTGCTGGCGCTGCCGCTTTGGGCCGTTGTGGCGGATCAGCCCTTTACGATCACGCTGGTGACGCGTGCGGTGATCCTTGCGTTGGCGGCGGTGGGGTTGAACATCATCCTTGGGATCGGTGGCATGGTCAGCTTTGGCCATGCCGTGTTCTTTGGGATCGGAGGGTACGCGATGGGCATCCTTGCCTATCACGCGCAGACCTACACGGCGCTTGATCTGGGGCCGTTCAGCACTGATGGAACCAAGTCCATGCCGGTGATCTGGTTGGTGGCTATGATCCTTTCCGGTTTGGTGGCGTTCTTTATCGGGCTGCTGTCGCTGCGCACCTCCGGGGTGTATTTCATCATGATCACGCTCGCCTTCGGGCAGATGTTTTTCTACTTTGCGATTTCCTGGGCCCAATATGGGGGCGAGGATGGACTGTCGATCTATGTCCGCAACGATTTCCCCGGCCTGAACACACTGGCGCCGATCCAGTTCTATGGCATCTGTTTCACGCTGCTTTGCGTGGTGCTGTTTCTGTTCGCCCGCCTTCAGGCCTCACCCTTCGGATTGGCTTTGAATGCCGCGCGCCAGACGCCCACTCGGGTCGAGACCGTAGGCTTGAATCCGATGCGATTGAAGCTGCTGGCCTTTGTCCTGTCAGGCGCAATTACCGGGCTGGCGGGCGCGCTCTTTGCAGACCTGAACCGCTTTGTCTCACCCACAATGTTCAGTTGGCAATTGTCAGGTGAGTTGATCGTCCTGATCATCATCGGTGGGGTTGGGCGCTTGATGGGACCTGTGATCGGGGCCTGCGTCTTTGTGGCGCTGGAACACTTCTTGGGTGAGCTTACCGATTTCTGGCATGTCTATCTGGGTGTGGTCCTGTTGTGCATCGTGCTGTTCGGGCGCGGGGGGCTGATCGGTCTGCTGACCGGGAAGGAGGGGGTCCATGTCTGATCCTGTCCTTTCCACGCTGAACCTGAACAAGAGTTTTGGTGCGCTCAAAGCCACGGATGATGTGTCGATTGATCTGAAATCCGGGGAAATTCACGCCATCATCGGCCCAAATGGAGCGGGCAAGTCGACGCTGATCCAACAGATTTGCGGTGGTTTGCAGCCGGATTCCGGGCGTGTCCTGCTGAACGGTCAGGATGTCTCGGGCCAAAGCACGCAGGCACGGGCGCGGGCCGGGATGGGGCGTACCTTTCAGATTTCGCAACTGTGCATGGAAGACACCGTGCTGGAAAACGCAGTGCTGGGCGTAATGGGGGCCGAGCATTTGGCTTGGCGGTTCTGGCGCCCCGCCTTGAAACGGCCCTCACTGCGCGACCGAGCCGAGGCGGCGCTGGAACGCGTGGGCCTTAGTGACGACCGCGATACGCGCTGCGCCAATCTCAGCCATGGTCAGCGGCGGCAGTTGGAGGTCGCGGTGGCGCTGACCTTGTCCCCAAAAGCCTTCGTGATGGATGAACCGATGGCCGGACTTGGTGCCGAAGGATCGAAACGGCTGACGGGCTTTCTGGACGGGCTGCGACAGGAAGCGCCCATTTTGCTGGTCGAACATGACATGGACGCGGTCTTTGCGCTGGCCGACCGGATCAGCGTGCTGGTCTATGGCAAGGTCATCGCCACCGGTACAGCGGACGAAATTCGCACCAACCGCGAGGTGCGCGACGCCTATCTGGGGGATGAGGCATGACCCTGTTGCGGATCGAAAACCTCAGTGCCTCATATGGTGTCAGCCAAGCCTTGTTTGGGGTTGATCTTGAGATGGCGCAGGGTGAGGTAACGGCCCTGATGGGGCGTAACGGCATGGGCAAGACCACCACGGTAAAGGCCATTTGCCGGATGATCCGATCAGACGGCACGTTGATGCTGGACGGTCAGGACCTGCACGTTCTGCCCAGTCACAAGGTCGCGCGCAAGGGGGTGGGGCTGGTGCCGGAAGGGCGCCGCTGTTTTGCCGATCTGACCGTGCGCGAAAACTTGATTGCGGCGGCACGCCCGGGGGAGTGGACTCTGCACCGAGTGACTGAGCTGTTTCCCCGGCTCGGCGAACGGTTCAGCCAACGGGCCGTTTCGCTATCGGGCGGAGAACAGCAGATGCTGGCGATTGGCCGCGCGCTGATGACCAACCCTCGACTGTTGATCCTGGATGAGGCCACCGAGGGGCTTGCCCCGATCGTCCGGCAGGAAATCTGGGCAGCTCTGCACCGCCTGCGGCAAGAGACAAACGTGGCGATCCTGCTGATCGACAAATCGCTCAAGGAATTGGCGGCTGTGTCCGACAAGGCAGTCATTCTGGAACGGGGGCGCACCGTTTGGTCCGGTGACATCACCGACCTGACCCCGGAAATTTCCGAAAAATATGTGGGGGTTTGATTTTGTTCGAGTTTCATCAAAAGGTGCTGTTCAAACATTGCGACCCCGCTGGGATCGTGTTCTTTCCGCGTTATTTCGAGATGATCAATGATTGCATCGAGGCGTTCTTTGATCAGGGGCTGAACGTGCCGTTTCACGATCTGCACCGCGAAGGTGCTTTACCAACCGCGCAAATTCAAACCCAGTTCCCTGCGCCCAGCCGCCATGGCGATCAGTTGATCTTTCAACTGCAGATCAATCGGGTCGGCAACAGCTCGGCTACGTACACGATGACTGCTCGTTGTGGGAATGGGGGGCGGCTGACGTGTTCGGCGACATTGGTTCACATCGACGCAGATGGCCGCCCCGAGGCCTGGCCTGACACCATTCGCTGGAAACTTGGATCATTCATGGGGGAGGCAGCGTGAGCCCTAAGATCACTCAACCCGACGAGTGGCTTCTGGCCAAAGTCTATGCGAACGGCGTCCTGACCAAAGACGGCCCCTTGCGCAATGGCGGTCGGATCGGATGGGATGCGAACAGGGATTTCCTAGACGGCGGCATTATTGGTCAGATGAAACGGGCCATGCATAACCTCTCGAACATTTTCGAGGCGGCAGGTGGTAAGGGCTGCCTGACATTGTGGTGTCATTGAATGAAACCGCGCAACAAAGTCCCATTTTCGCCGCTATTCCGTCAGATCAATCACAAATTCAGCTTTCAAACATATCCTCAACAAGAACAAGAGGATATGAGCCGTGCAGTGGATTCTACGCCATCTTTATCTGGAAAGACGCAGACTTGCAGTCGTTGGCGGCATGTCATTTGTGGCGGGCGCGACGTTGTATTCACATTTCACCGGCACGCAGATGGGAATTCCGGCACCTATAATCATTGGGTTTTTTTACATGGTAGCCGTCGTGGTGGCGGCGGTTGTGACTACTTTGCTTCTGCCGGGATTACGTCGGTTTACGGATGCGGTGGCCGTTACGCGGCTTAGTTTTGCCGTGTGGGTTGCAGCCACGCAAAGCTACGAACTGGCAACCTCACCGCTTGTCAGTGCAACAATTGTGGTTGGGGGCGCAATCGTGCTCTTGCAAATTGGCGTTTGGTATCCTGTTGCTGTGCGAAACCTGTCCTTTCCACAAGGTGGTCAGCACGTCACCAACAATGTCCGGCAATATCTGCGCTGGCTCGACAACGCGGCAGAATATCATGCGGATGCAGCGACGGTTTTTGCTAGCAACCGCCGTCACGCTCATGGGTAGGGTATGGCTTTGATGCCCGGCTCTCAGAACCGGTAAGTGGCACCAATCAGGGGGCCGGATTGATCGAATTCGTAATCGTTTCCGTCTATTTCGTGGTCGAATGAAATATACCGGTACCCGCCCCGCAACACCCATCTGTCATTGATGATGTAATCGGCGGTCAACAGAACCGACCACGTCTGACTGCCGCTGCGAAACCCTCCGTAATCCACGTAGGCCGTGCTGGTCCATGAATCCGACAGTGTAAACCGTGCCCTAACTCCGACAAGAGGGTCTACCCAGCTTTCGTCGGCAGTTGAAGTAAGTGTGGGGCCCCCGCCCGGTGTCAGCGAGAAATCGGTGTCTGTGCTGTACCACCTGAGACCGCCTGCAATATCCACCTTGACCGAAGGATCGTTGCGCACCCGGTACCCCACCAGTGCGGTCAGAAATTGCGTTTTGACCGAGGTCTCAAGCTCGCCGCCGCCGGGGCCGGTATCGCCGAAGGACAGGTTGGTATAGTTATAGTCGGCCAGAATGCTCCATTGCCCGTTTGTGGCCGCCAGGGCACCCATGAATGCAAAGTCGAGGTTTTCCAGCGCGTCTGAAAAGCTAAGTGTCCCGTCAAGCGTGCCCGAGGGGGTTTCAATGCTGGTTTCAGTCTCAGGCATGAACAGATAGACTGTGGCCTCATAAGACCATTCGGATTGCTGCGCCGAGGCTGTTGTGGCCATGGACGCCAATAAGGCCGTCGTTACGATGCCGAGTTTTGTTTTTTGCTCAAATGCCATTCTGTCCCTCCAAAAATTGTTTCCGTAATCGACGACCCCTTAAGCGGGGTCTAAGCCTTCACGCTTTCTAAATCCTTTGCACCTGAGCCGACACGATTGATGTCGGTGCTAGGGAAAAATTCGGACCATACGTGCCAGAAGATTCCGGCGCGCAGCGTTTCAACTCGTTGCAGTTGTCCCTGACCTGACTGGCCCCAGAAGTCGCAATGTGCAATAGGCTGGCCGCTGTCATTGTACCAAACGCCCAGGCTTTCGTATTTCGGGTCAAGGCTGACAACGACATCGCGTCCGCCGACAGTGGCGTTGACGATCCAGTTGTTGTCGATAATGAAATCATCCGTCCAGCAGGCAGCGTCTTTGCCGATGGTTATCCCCCAAACATAGGTCTTGTTGGGCAGCCGGTCGTCCGAGCGGTCCATATTGTCCATCACCGGCGCGTCTTCCTGATGCTGGCGGCTGATGCCCCAGCCAAAGGTGATCTCGGTTATCATGTCCAGCATTCGCAGCAGGAAGTTGGGCGAGGGTTTGTTCAGAAAGACCTCGCCATCTGGAAAGGCTTTCTGGAACCCGCGAAACGTCATCCGGTAGGTGGGCCACGGCTTCATTTGCGCCTCGGGGCGCAGGGGGCAGGCGGGTCCGTCTGCGTCTGGGTCACGGTCGGCTTCGAGAAAGCCATAGATATGCTGGATCGGCTCGCCGGTTTCATTGTCGCGCAGGATCAGGTTGTTGCCGTGCTGGGCCAGCACCTCAAGGTCCAGACGCTTACCCTCGATCCGTGGGGTGTATCCCTGGCCGAGGTTGGCCATTGCACAATAGGTCATCACCACATCTTCACCGCCCAACCCATCTACGTCACCGGCCAGATGAGGCCGCATGATCTGTGCATCCGGGTGCGCGCGGGCATGTCCGTTGTGGTCTATCACGATGACCGGCGCGGTGGGGCCGACATATTTGCGAGCCTCGCTGATCGGAAAGAAGGCCGCATCGTTCAACTGGTTACGCAGGCCCAGATGCACCCAGACATACGGAAAGCCGTAAAAGATAAGAACCAACAACGCAGACAGGAGCCACAACCAAAACGATCCGCCACCAAAAAGGAGAAACGCCAGTGTTGCGACGGCAAATGCGCCCAGCCCGATACCGATCAGACGATATTCATAGCGGATGAACCGCACCATGTTTTCGCGCTTTACCTTCAGCAACATTTGCGAGATGTCGCCCAGATCGCGGAAATAGATAAAGCCGATCCCAAGCGAGATGATCACGCCAAGTGCGAAGAGGATGTTTCCGATCATTTGCCCCTCCTGATCCGCGTTACTGCTGTGACGAGGCGCGTTTGATCATGAACGCTTCGACAGCCTGTTGGGTTTCAGGGCGGATATTCTCGATCCCTTCGTAAGGCACGCCATAAGCGGGGGTTGTATCTGGGAACTTTTCTTTGCGGGCCATGTGGCGGCCCAGAATTCGAGCGAATTCCTGCCCTCCCCAGGCGCCAACCTCGGTCGAGACCGAGTATTCCTCACGCGTGTCCCGGTAGAGATCAAAGAACTTTGCCAGAATAGCGCTTTCCCCGGGCCCCGGCAGTTTCAGCTTAAGCTGGTCCTTCACGATGGCTTCGGGCTTGGCAACCGAATAGACGATGACGTGATCGCGTCGCGCTTTGGCTTCGTCGGCAAACAGCAGGGCGGCTGACTGATCCACCCCATCCACCAGACGGTCCCGTGGAATGTACTGATCGGCCCCGGCAAAGCGCGACAGTGTCGTATAAAGGTCCGAGACATGGATGATGCTGTTCAGTAGCCCATCAGCCTCGATCATGCCGGGCCAGCGGATGAAGGCATCAACGCGGATACCACCCTCGGTCGTGTCACCCTTGCCGCCCGCATAGATCAGCGGGGTGAATCCGGATTGCGGCGCGTATTTGGTGAAATGGCCGTTGTCGCCCATGACCACAACCACGGTATTTTCTGTCAGACCGAGCTCTTCCAGACGTGCGAATAAGTCGCCCAGCCACTGATCCAGCAACTGCATCTTGTCCACATACAGACCACCATTCACGCTTTCTGGTCCTGACCGTCCGGCGCGGGTGTTGTCCAGCGGGATCATCGGCCAGTATTGCAGGAAGAACGGCTTATCACCGCCCGCGAGGCGATCCAGTTCCTCTATCGTCTTGTCCTGAAACGCCTGGTTCATCTCATCGTACTTCGCAGCGTTCCAGCGTTCACCGGTATCCATGCGGATTTCGCGGATCGGTCCGCCGGTTTTGCCCTCGATGACCGTCATCATCGCAGCCGCGTCCGGTCGGAACCAGCCGTCCAGCGTGTATTTGTCGTCATAGTCCCGGATTGCGACCGAGACCTGTTCTTTTATCGCGTCGTCGTTAAATATGGTCAGCTGGCCCTGCTGGTGGATAGCGTGCTGGGCATAGTCAAACCCCTGATTCATCGCCCAGCTTTCCGCGATATCGCCCATGTGCCATTTGCCCACGTGGCTGGTCGCATAGCCCGCCTGTTTCAGAACCTCGGCCAAGGTGACCTCGGTTTCCGGTAAGCCAAACCCGGCAATGTCTACGGTTGTGTCGCCCATACCCATGCGTACGGGCAACCGCCCGGTCATCTGCGCCACACGGGTTGGCGTGCACGAAGGTTCAGTATACATGCGCACCATCCGCATGGCCTGATCCGAAAAGTCGTTAATATTGGGCGTCTCATAGCCCCGCACTGCGTTCAGTTCGGGGATGCCCATGTCGCCAAATCCCATATCGTCGATCAACACGCTGACAATGTTCGGAGGTTTGCCGCCATTGCCTTCCATAAAGGCGGCGAGCGCTTGGTCGACCGCGGCGTCATCCTGCGCCCATTGTTCGGCGTGCTGGGCCTGCAAGATGTAGAACTCTGCATCGTGTTGAATTGGGTCTTCCTGTGCATTGGCCGATGTGGCAACCAGCCCCGCGGACAGAATGATCGAGCATGTCAGTTTCATTCTTTACCCCCTAAAAACAAGTGTGAAGCAACCAGTGGCCGAAGGCGCAGCATTTCTATCACATTGAAACATTACGATATCTGATGGCAAAATTCTACGGGCCAACTTCATTGCCAGCTCATGAAAGTTTCGCGTGCCAGTTCCGATTCCGGACGCAGGTTTTCGATCCCTTCATAGGGCAGGCCTGTGCCAATCTCGGAATGTGGGTATTTTGCGATCATTTTCTGATGGCGTTTGACCATGTCCTGAAACGAGGCTCCGGCCCAAAGGGAATACCCGACTAACGGATGTTGCTCGCGCGGGTCACGGTAGACGTTGTAGGTAGGTGCCGCGGCGCCGGGCTGACCGGGGGCGGGCAGGTGCATCTTGAACTCTTGCTTGACCACGGACCGCAGGACTGGGCCTTCGTAGACATAGACATAATCGCGTCGTCCGTGGCCTTCGCCGTTCAGCAAAAGGGCGGTCTGGTCGATGCCGTCAATCACTCGGTCGCGCGGGATATAGTCTGTCGCCCCTGCGATCCGGGCCATCGTGGTGTAGATATCAGAGACGTGAAAGATATCGCCCGCTGCACTGTTGGCCTCGATGACATTGGGCCAGCGGATGAAGGCATCGGTGCGCACACCACCCTCAAGATGCTGGGTCTTGCCGCCGCGATAGATCAGTTGGTTGAGGCCCGAGGTGCCCTCGTAGTGATACATCAGGCCATTGTCGGCCATCAGGACCACGATTGTGTTGTCCGCTTTTCCGGATTCTTCCAACGCGTCTAGCAGATCACCGATCCAGCCGTCCAGCAATTGCAGCTTGTCCGCGTGAAAGCCCCCGTTTCGCGAAATTGCCTGATCGGGATAGACGAAATTCAGCGGGTAAAGCGGCCAGTATTGCAGGAAGAAGGGTGCATCCTCAGCCGCGACGCGTTGCAGCTGTTGCAGCACCTGTTGCTGATAGCGCAGGTTCATGTCTTCGTATTTCGCCTGAGTCCAGACCTCGCCCGCAGCCATGTCAATCTCGCGTGCCATACCTCCGGCCTCGGCCTCGACACCTGTGACCAAACCGTAGGGTTTAAAGCGCTCGTCCAGAAGGAACTGGTTGTTCTGTCCTTCGGGAACATAGCCGAGCATGTTGTTGGCTCGCATCGCCTCGGGGGTCATGAGGCTTAGCTGGACTTGTTGGTGTAGGGGGAAGGCGGCCCAGTCGAAGCCCTGATTGTGCGGATAGGATTCTTCGATATCGCCCTGATGCCACTTGCCGACATGAGCGGTGTTGTAGCCTGCTTGCTTCAGGATTTCCGGCAGGGTTACTTCCGAGGCCGGAAGACCCTCGCCCACTAGTGCAACCTTGACCTCTTCCACCCCGGCCCGCACCGGATGGCGGCCTGTCAGCATCGCCGTGCGCGTCGGTGTGCAGGAGGGTTCCGTGTACATCCGCATCAGCGACAGACCTTCGGTCGCCAAATGATTGATGTTCGGCGTTTCGATCCCCATGACGTAATTCATCTTGCGATCGCCCATCTGGCCAAAGCTTACGTCATCAATCAGGATGTACAGGAAATTGGGAGGTTGGCCGCCATTTGCATCGCGGATTTCGGCAAGCCTGGCGTCAACCTCTGCATCCTGCGTGTCCCACTCTGCACCGAATTGAGCGCGCAGGTATTCGAACTCACCATCATGGATGATCGGAGCGTCCTGAGAAAGCGCCGGACTGGCGGTCAGGATCAGCAAGGGCAGAAGGGTACGGAGTTTCATGGTCAACCTTTCACTCGTTCGTGCAGTCGGGGGCGTGCAGCCAGTTTTCGATACTGTTGCGCAAATCCGAGACGCTTTCGGCCAAATCCGCGAGGTAACGGGCGTGCGTTCCGCCTGCGGATTGCGGGGCCAGCGCCAACTCGTGAAACACTTCATGGTAGTCGGCGCAGATCTGATCGAATTCCTTGTCCTGGATGCGCAAGGCCTGCAGTTGATGTGCCGTGCCGGGGAACTGTGCTGCAAAGAAGTCATCATCTGTCATAGGGACGGGATCCGCTGGATTCGCCACCCAAACATGCCCGCCCAAGAATATGTCTTGAACGTAATAAGTCGCATGCTACCGTAACAACATGCCGCCAAGTCCTTACCTAGAAAGGATAGTTCTTGACCACCTCGACCAGTGATGCCCCGCAGGGGGATGCAGGGTCGTTCCCAAGGGAAAAGATCCAGTCGGCGCTGGATCGGGTTCTTGCGTCGAAGGACTTCCGGGGCTCGGCACGGATGCAGTCCTTTCTGACCTATGTCGTGACCGAGGCGCTAGCCGGGCGCACGGATGAAATACGCGCCAAGACGATTGCGATGGACGTCTATGGTTACAGCGCCGATGACCTGTCCCGGCGCGAAGGGGTGGTGCGCGTCGATGCAGGCCGCGTACGGCGTAAACTAAAGGCGTATTACGGGGGCGAAGGCGCGACTGATCCAGTGGTTATTTCACTGCCCGTCGGCAGCTACGCGCCAGAGTTTCAGTTGGGCGCGGGCAGTCCCGCGGGACAACGCAATCTGTTGCTGATCGGCGTTGTAACCGGCGCGGTTCTGCTGGGCGTTGGCGGCTATTTAGCGGCCATTTTTTTCGGGGAAAGCAGCCCGGTTTCGCCCACCGGCGATCAATCCACGATTTACGACGTCTCTCCGACCCGAGTCGAAGCGATGAACCTGTGCAACGCTGGTCGGGACTTGATCTTTCCAGTTGTGGATTTGCCGCGGCTCCGACCAGCATTATTGGTGTTTGAAACGGCAACCCAGCGGGACCCGTTGTATTACTGCGGCTATGCAGGGGCGGCGCAGGTGGAAACTATGTTGGCCATTCTGCAGTTTTGGGACCCTGTAGCCGAGGAATTGCTTGAAGCCGCCAATCAGAACAGCTCCCATGCCTTGGAATTGGCACCTGACGCCCCCTGGGCTTTATCTGCCAGAGCGTGGTTCGAGTTTGCCACTGGGAATTTCGACAAAGCCGTCAATCTGACGCATCGGGCAACCGACATGGGTCCAGATGACCCGCATATCGCTGAGTTTGACGCTCTGATATCGCTCTATACCTCTGACTTTGAACGCGTACTTTCACAAGCCAATCATTATCAGACAATGGCCGAGGATGGGGGCGGTTCCGTGGCTGGAAACGCGCTGGGCGCAGCACAGTTCCACACTGGTGACTATGCAGGCGCGATCCGGACCTATGAGGATACGATTGCGCGTGGTGGCCCGTTCGGGCCAATCTCAACTGCCTATCTGATGGCGGCGCATTGGAAAAACGGCGATCAGGTAGAGGCACGCCGACTTGCCGAAGTATACGTCAGAACCTGGCCGAACTTCCCTTTGGAGGAACTGAAAATCCGGACGTTCTCCGACCCGGCTCCGGTACAGGACCTGACATCAGCAATGCGGGCGGCCGGCTGGGGCAGTGCAGAACCCACAACCGCCAAGTAAAGTCTGACGGTTGTGGGATAGGGATCAAGGCCGTTTAGGCGGGGACTTGCTCCATTGGCAGCTTACGGGGATAGGGATCGCCCTGCTTGTATGACCCCGCAGCCGTGAACAGCACATCGGTGGACGAGTTCAGACCGGTTTCTGCCGAGTCTTGAAGGACGCCGATGATGAACCCGATGCTGACCACCTGCATGGCGGTCGCGTTGTCGATACCGAACAGGCTGGCGGCCATCGGGATTAGCAACAGTGACCCGCCTGCGACGCCCGACGCTCCGGTGGCTGCGATCGAGGCGATGATGCTGAGGAACAGGGCCGAGAAGAAGTCGACCTGAATACCCATGGTGTGCACGGTCGCCAACGTCATCACCGTGATGGTGATGGCCGCACCGGCCATGTTGATCGTGGCGCCGATGGGGATGGTAACCGAATAGGTTTCCTCATCCAGGTTCATACGGCGGCACAGCTCCATGTTGACCGGAATGTTGGCGGCTGAACTGCGCATGAAGAACGCGGTAACCCCGGATTCCCTCAGGCAGGTGAAGACCAGTGGATAGGGGTTCTTGCGAATGCGCAGGAACACGATCAGCGGGTTCACAACCAGTGCCATGAACGCCATGCAGCCGATCAGTAGCAAGAGTAACTTGCCATAGCTGGCTACCGTTTCAAAGCCGGTTTCGGCAATGGTCGAAGCCACGATGCCAAAGATACCGATTGGGGCGACCCGGATAATGGCGGCCACGATCTTGGTAATTGCGCCGTCCAGGTCGGACATCAGGGTCTTAGTCGAGTCGCTGGCGTGGCGGAAAACCAGCCCAAGGCCGATGGCCCAAGCCAGAATGCCGATATAGTTGGCCTGCGCCAGCGCGTTCACCGGATTATCCACAACTTTCAGCAGGATGTTCTTTACCACCTCGGCCAACCCGTCCGGAGCGTCCAAAAGCTGCGGCGTGCCGGTCAGGTGCAGTGAGACCGGGAACAGGAAACTGGCGGCCACAGCAACCAGCGCGGCGGCAAAGGTGCCAAGGATATACAACAGCACCACCGGCCCCATTCTTGCCTGGCTGTCTTTCTTGTGGTTGGTGATGGCGGCGCAGACCAGGATCAGCACCAGAACGGGGGCGACGGCTTTCAGCGCGTCGACAAAGAAGTCACCCAGCAGACCGACGGCCGAACCAGCGGCAGGCCAGAGGGTGGCTAGAAGGGCACCGGCCACAAGACCGATGATGATTTGAGTAACCAGGCTACCGCGTAGAATAAAATTCATCGGGACCATCCAGTTTAATTGAGGGCCTGGCGGTGCATTTTCTCGCTCAGGCACGGCTAAATTTAGAGATTGCGGCTATATGGACGCTTTAGAATTGATTTAAACGCCTAGGAGCGTGACGGTACGTAAAGACAGCGATTATATGTGAATTGAGAATAGCATATTTATCAAATGTTTCAAATAATTATGCTGAAATGGTTGGGGTGCGGGTCAAGTGATTTCTAAATGATTATTAATAATCTGGCCAAAATGGTGCCGCCACAGTTCCACACCCAGCTTGCCACTGCGATCCAGCGAAGACCCCACCACCGCGTCAGCAATTAGGGTCGGTTGCAGGCCCGCGTCAAACAAGGCGAACCCCGCCGCTAAAACGCAGGTGTCGGCCTGTATACCGCAGACCAGCACTCGGTCGATCTTCCAGCTTTGAAACTGTTCGATGACTTCGGGGGGCGGGCTGTAGCCATATTTCAGGATAATTCGGTCCGCCTGAACAAGGCTGTCGTCGACAGAACGCGGCGTCCATCCGAGCTGCCGGAAAAAGGGAACCTTGGCCTCATCATGACGTTCAACTGTAGCGACCGAGGGGAATTTGGCCGCCAACAGGCGGCTGCGCTCGACCAGCCAATCAGGCGGATCAAAGCTGGGTTGGACGTCGACAACCAAAACGGCCTGTTTCAATCAATGCCTCCGATACTGGCTAAACCGCCTGATGAACCTCGATGATATTGCCCTCGGGGTCGTGGAAAAACAGTTGGTGCCACTCTTTCGCGAATGCGGTGCCGTAGTCGGAATATGGAATACCGTTGTCGTCGAGCAGCTTTTTGAAGGCCTCGATATCATCGGTGCGAAACGCGATATGACCGCGTTCGACTGGATTGATTGTCTCACCATGTTTGAACGCAACGTCGAGGTTTTTCTCTGCCAGATGCATTTGCATGGCACCATCGGTGGCAAAGCGGATTTTGCCGCTATAGCCCTTGTCGTCGGTTTCATCTGGTCGTGGGAAATTCTCGATCGGGATATCGGCCAGCCCCAGAACCTGGGTGTAGAAACGGTGCAACCGCTCGACGTTATCCGAGACAAAGTTGATATGATGGAATTCAAGTCTCATGAAGGCTTGGCCTTTTGATTGGTGGTTGGCGCTAGAAAATCTCAAGAACCAGCGACAGGCAAGCCCAACGTAAAAGGTATTGATATTGCATGATAATGTGCGTGCAGGGGCAATCGGGGAACCATTTCGTGGCTGAACGATTTCAATATTTTCAATGCCCCTTCGATCGCGTTGTCTGCGATTCCAAGCGCCTTGATCATCTCTTTCGACAATACTGATCCAGTTGGCGAATAATCCGCGCCTATCCGACTTCGAAACGGATCGAAAAGATTGCGGCGTCGCGTACAGGCATCAGGGTGATATCTGCGCCATGTGCCCGCAGTGTATTGCGCACGATGGCCAGACCCATACCAGTTCCACCCTGATCGCGTTTGGTGGTGAAGAACGGATCAAACACACGCGTCGCGTTGCCGGCGGAGATCCCGTGCCCGTCATCACGGACCTGCAGAGCCACCTGCGTTTCGTCGCTTATGGCTGACAGGTGCACGACCTGAGCGTCATGTTCTCGCGCGTTGCCAAGCATTTGGCGCAACACGACCAGCAGGCCTTTTGAGGCCATCGGGATGTCCACATCCCCGCCATCAACGCGTATTTCAAGGTTTGGATAATCGCGGCACAGCGCGTCCAGCACTTCGTTCAGACTTGTTGACCCTTCATGGCGGGACTCGCGTGCGCGGGCCACCTGACGCATGGCTTCGATCTGCTGTTCCATCTGTATGCCTGCGCTGGCGATCTGATCCACCAGACGCAGAGTTTGTGCCGACAGTGCGTCATCATCCTTCAGCAATTCCGTTGCCGCCCTAAGCGTAGCTACCGGGGTCTTCAGCTCATGCGTAACATGGTCCGAGAAGCTGCGGATGGTGGTTTCGCGGTTCCGCAATGTCTCGGCCATGTCGATAACGCGCTGGGCGGTGATGCCAAGTTCCCTGGTGCCGAAACGCGAAGGCGGCGAAAGTGGGTCAGCCGGATTTCGAACCACCTGCGTAGCAAAGCGTTCCAGCGCAAAGATCGGACGCAGCAGCAGGCGGATCAGCAGCCAACCCAGAACTGCGGTGGCCGCTGTGATGATCACTGCCAACAGAACTGCGGAGTTGCGATAGCCTATTTCCGGCCCCAGAAACCGGAACGCCACCAGACCGGTCAGAGACAACAGCAAAGTGCCACACATGGCGCCGCCCAGAACAAAGGCCAGGCCAGGGCGCCACTTGCGCCTCATGCCGTGGTGTCCTGAATGCGGATGCCAACGCCGTGCACGGTTTCAATCGCATCTGTACAACCCGCTTGTGTCAGCTTGCCCCGCAAATTGCGCAAATGACTGTCCAGCGTCCGGTCCGAGACTTGTGACAGTGCGCCCCAAACCGATTGTATCAGTTGCGACCGGCTGTGTACTTGGCCGGGACGTTCGATCAGAGTGGTCAGCAAGGTGAACTCGGTCGCTGTCAGCGACACGGCGTTTCCATTCAGCCTGCAGATATGCGCACCGGGGTCCAGCGTGATCTGCCCATGTGTCAGGGGCTGGCTAGGTCGCGGCCCGGCCACACGTTTCAGGATCGCCCGCACCCGCGCCACCAGCTCACGCGGGCTGAAGGGTTTGGTGACATAATCATCGGCACCCATTTCCAGGCCCAGTATTCGGTCGATCTCATCATCTCGCGCAGTTAGGAACAGGATTGGAACATCGGACCGGGCGCGGATGCGGCGGCAGACCTCGAACCCATCCATCTCGGGTAGGCCGATGTCCAGAACGATCATGTCCGGCGCTTCGCGGGCGGCGTGAGTCACAGCGTTCTGGCCGTCGCTGGCAGTGATCACCTGAAATCCTGCGCGTTCCAACGCCAGACCAACCAGATCGCGCAGGCGGGGATCATCATCAACCAACAGGATTTTCATTGCGCCTCGCCTTTGGGGTTTGCCGCAAGATAGCCATTCACGCGTGCTGTGCGAAAGTCCCATTCGCGCCAGTTTGGATGGGTTGGGGCAGGATGCACACAGCTTTGCGCCCAATCGGGAATGTTTACGAAAGGCTGCTTTTCGATCTGGGTTGAGATCGCCTTGGCCGCCGAGTGCCCCAGGCCGCACAGGTAGACCCAGTCGGTTCGGGTTGCGTTGTCCGAATCCGCGGCACGCGACAGTGTGTCCGTCGCAATCAACGCGGCGAAGTTGATGAACGCACAGGTGTAAAGGGTTCCCACACTCAGCACGGTGACCCGCAGCAGCAGCCAGTTGGAGGAACGACCTCGTTGCACCTGCCAGGCCACCAACGTCAGTCCGATTGCCACCAGCCCCATCCAGATCAGCGCATAGACCCGCAGGTAGGTTAGACCAAACGAGTCGATATACAGGTTCAACCGGAATGCGGCAGACAGGGTTAGCAGAACATTCTGCGCCAGCCAGACTAGTAACAAAGGCTTCAAGGCTGGGTGCTGATCCAGAAAGGGGCGCGCTGCCAGTGCGAAGGCTCCGGCCAGCAGAGCGGTCACCAGCAGGGGATAGGCTCCGCGATGGGCGTAGGTGGCGAGACTCATGCCCTTAGGCAGAGCAGCGCCGCCAAGCAGGACCGAGATGTCCATGACACTCTGCACGGCCAGCATGATGTTGAACAGGACCAGTGCTCTGAATACCGACCCGGCATTCAACAGGCGCGACATACCCCAATTTTGGACGGACGCCGGTATGCGTGTATCCGGGGAAGGGGCAGTCAACAGAGGCCAGATCAACAATGCCAACCCGACCCAGAACACGATCCGGCGGATCAGCACAAGCAGATCGAAATCTACGAAAAGCATTCGAGCCAGCATGTGTTCCAGCACCGGGTTAGCGCTGATCAGCAAGGTGCTGAGTACGAGCAGGCCCCCCAGTGGAAAGGCCCAATTTCGGATGAAACCATGCACCGAGGAACGGCGGGCTTCGCTTCGCACCGCGAGGTTATTGCGCCATCCCCGAACCTGCGCTGCGCAATCCTTCAGCCCGACAGTCGGAACCCTTTTGATCAGACGCAATACCCCACCGGCCAGCCAGGAAAGGAGCTGGCGATATTTGACCTCTGGTGGGATCTGCAACAACACGATCGCGCTTAACAGCCCCGCAATCATGAAGGTCATCGACAAAAGCTGGACATGTTCCACCAAAGGCAGGGTGGCCAGCAGCAACACAACTGCGGGCGCCAGAGGTCTTGAGCGGTTGAGGTTTTTCACCCAGGCGGCTGCAAAGATGCACCAAGCGAAAATGGCCAGTGAGAACCCGGGTTTGTACCCCCAAAACAGTAGATCGCCTAGCAGAACAAGCAGGATCAGTGCAGGAGCCCGTGGAAACCTTCGGACGCTGTCCAGAACCTTTCCCGGGGTTGCAGGTGCGGGCGTTGGGTCAATCGATGCGCCACTTTCACTGGCCAGCCACCAGCCATCATAGGCAAGTGAGCGGGGCAATCCCCGAATTATAAGTTCATTGGGCATATCAGTCTCCTGCTTGAGTTTCCTCAAGTCTGCAGGAGTGGTTCGCAGAACCTTTGCAGCAGTTGTGCAGAATTCGTGCAGATTGGCCCGAACCAACGGGCCAGACAATGGTTGCCTGGCAGGTTAGTGCAGCGCGCCGTTATCCGTGAGCTCTCCGGCAAATCGGCAGCTGCGAACGGCCTCGGGCGTGGTGGAATACTGCGCCCTGAAGGCCCGCCCCAGGGCCGAGGCGGATGAAAACCCGGTTGCCGTCGAAATCTCAAGCTGCGGCATGTCGGTATAGCGCAACAGGCTATAGGCACGCTCCAGCCGCAATTCGCGATAGGTGGTCAGCAGTTTGACGCCTGTCTTGTTCAGAAACCGTCGCTGCAATTGGCGGGTCGAGGCCCCAAGCGCCTGTGACAGATCCGAGATCTTCAGCGGATCTTCGACGTTGTTCAGCATCTTCTCGATCACCTGTCGGACCATCGGATCGGCTCCGGATCGTTGGATAAGGCGGTTTGCCAGTTGGCTGGCACAGCTGCGTTTCGGCTCGGTCAGGCCGATATAACCGCGCAGGCTTTCGGCCAGGTGCTCGCCGTGATCCAGTGCCACGAATTCCGCCAGCAGGCGCAGGGCGCTCAGTTTGGTAGCGGCGCTGTGTACCCGGCCGTCCGGCGATCTGTGCGTGGATTTGTGGCAGTCGGCCAGCCCGATCTCTTCTGCGGCGGCCGAGAAATTCGAATGGATGGCGGCGAGGGGCTCATCGGCCTTTGCGCTGTGCGCCAGCAGCAGAGCAGCCCCCCCAACCAGAATGGAGCGTGACGCCAGATTCAGAATCTGTGCAATGCGCGTCTTGTCCTGTCTGGCGCAGTGCCAGGGTTTGTGTATGCCGCCCCAGAAAATCGCAGTGCGACCCGCCCAATATAGGGGGTCGCCAGTAAAGGCTTCGGATGTATTCCGAAAGGTGACAGCATAGGTGTGATCTTCGACGAGATCATTCAGAGCATGAAAAAACTCGGCAACCATTTCAGCCGAGCCTTCGGCCTCGGGATCGTTTAGAAAAACGTCGATGTTTCGCAGCCGTTCAGACGCCGTTCGGGCCAACTGTACGTGGTTGTTGCCGAGGACATAGTGTTTCATCGCTCCTCCACCTGCCTGATTTGGCTGCGTTGATTTGGTTGGTGTACCCCCCGCCTTCGGGGCGGGGGGTGATCTGATTTACTCTGCGGCTTCTTCGTATGCGTCCATTGGGGGGCATGTGCAGACGAGGTTTCGGTCGCCATATGCGTTGTCGACGCGGTTGACGGGGGACCAGTATTTGTCGACACCCATTGAGCCCGGTGGGAAGCAGGCCTGTTCGCGGCTATAGGGCCGGTCCCAGTCGCCGACCAGATCGCGCACCGTGTGGGGGGCGTTTTTCAGCGGGT
>NZ_CYUD01000009.1 GCF_001458295.1 Ruegeria denitrificans | reverse complement strand
ATTCCGTCTCGGGTTGGGCGTGTTCCGAGTTGCAACTGATCTGTGCAACAACGCCCTTTCTATCAGAGTGAATCCTGACTGAAGAACGCCTCGAATTACTCATGATAGCATGATCGCAAAATTGGTTGGTTTGCAGGCTCAGACGGACAGATTCAGCTTTGGTCGGAACTTTGTACATCTGGTACAAATCATGCAATCACCCCTCGGCCCTGTTACAATTCGTAAGAATTGAGAAAACATCAGGAAAAAGTTGACGCTGATCGTGCAAGCGTCCCTTAATCGGGGCGCTGGCGTCCGGGGTTGATCCTCGGGTCCGCTTTTCCGGCCTCGGGGAGGGGCCGGATGGGGAGGAGAGGAAGATTGGCTCAGACGCAGTCGGGCGCCGCGGGGATGCACTCCCTTGCTGCGCTGCTACACCGCAATGCGACTCAGTTCGCGGACGCCCCGGCCTATCGGGAAAAGGAATTCGGTATCTGGCAATGCTGGAGCTGGGCCGAGACGGCCAAAGAAGTTCGGGCGCTGGCGTTGGGGTTTCTGGAGCTTGGCGTTGAACACGGTGACCACATTGCTGTGATCGGCCGCAACCGCCCGGCACATTACTGGTCGATGGTGGCGGCGCAGATGGTCGGTGCGGTGCCGGTTCCGCTGTATCAGGACGCGGTTGCCGAAGAGATGGCCTATGTGCTGGAGCATTGCGGCGCGAAATACGTCGTCTGCGGTGATCAAGAGCAGGTCGACAAAGTCATCGAAATTCAGGAAAACCTGCATCAGGTCAAACACATCCTCTATACTGACAAGCGGGGGATGCGGAAATACGACCATTCCCAGATGAATGCGCTGGATGACATAATGGCCGAAGGCCGTGCCGGTCACGCCCGGTTCGATGCGGAACTGGACAAACGCATCGCCGAGATCACCTATAACGATACCTGCGTGATGCTCTATACCTCGGGCACCACTGGCAAGCCCAAAGGCGTGGTTCTGTCGAACCGCAACGTCATTGAAAGTGCTAAGAATTCCGCCGAGTTCGATCATTTGAACCGGAACGAAGACATCCTGTCCTACCTGCCGATGGCCTGGGTGGGCGATTTTATCTTTTCCATCGGTCAGGCCTATTGGTGCGGGTTCTGCGTGAACTGTCCCGAAAGTGCAGACACGATGATGACCGACCTGCGCGAGATCGGGCCGACCTATTTCTTCGCCCCTCCGCGTGTCTTCGAGACGCAGCTGACCAATGTGATGATCAGGATGGAGGACGCGGGCAAGCTGAAGCAGCGCATGTTCCATCATTTTATGGCGCACGCCAAAAAAGTGGGCGGGCTGCTGCTGGACGGCAAACCCGTGGGCTTTGGCGACCGCGTGAAATACGCGCTGGGCAATCTGCTGGTTTACGGTCCGCTCAAGGATACGCTGGGATATGGCCGATTCCGGGTGGGGTATACAGCCGGTGAGGCGATCGGGCCGGAGATATTCGATTTCTACCGCTCACTCGGCATCAATCTGAAACAACTTTACGGTCAGACCGAGGCCACCGTGTTTATCACTGTACAACCTGATGGGGAGGTGCGCGCGGATACGGTTGGTGTACCTGCGCCGGACGTTGAGCTGAAGATCGATGACAAGGGTGAAATTCACTATCGCTCACCCGGGGTTTTCGTTGAGTATTTCAAGAATCCGGATTCCACTGCCTCGACCAAGGATGCCGAGGGCTGGGTGGCCACCGGGGATGCCGGCTTTATCGAGGAAGATACCGGTCATCTGCGCATTATCGACCGTGCCAAGGATGTGGGCAAAATGGCCGACGGGTCGATGTTCGCGCCGAAATATGTTGAGAACAAGCTGAAGTTCTATCCCGATATTCTTGAGGTCGTGCTGTTCGGCAATAGCAAGGACCGTTGCGTCGCTTTCATCAATATCGACCTGACGGCAGTAGGGAATTGGGCAGAACGGAACAATGTCGCCTATGCGTCCTATCAGGAATTGGCGGGTCATCCCCGCGTGTTAGAGACGATAAAGGCCCATGTGGAAGAGGTGAACAAGTCAGTCGCCTCCGACGAGATGCTGTCGGGCTGTCAGGTGCATCGTTTTGTGGTTCTGCACAAGGAACTGGATGCGGATGACGGCGAGATGACCCGGACCCGAAAGGTACGGCGCGGGTTTGTCGAGGACAAGTTCAGCGACATCATCGCTGCGCTTTATGACGGATCGACGAAGATCTCTACCACAACCGAAGTGACTTATGAGGACGGCCGTAAGGGCTCGATCAGCGCGACGCTTGAGATCGTCGATGCGCCGGTTGTTTCGGTCGCGCAACACAAGGTGGCGGCGGAATGATGGGTCGCCGAGCGCCGCTCGACCTGCGGTCATCGCCCCGCCCGCCGTCCCGTTTTTGCGTAAGTCAGGGAGTGACTGATGCTGGATAACTCCGAAGGATATGTCACCGAAGACGGCCGTAAGATCGGCGGTGTGGTGATGGAGATGAAGAACATCACCCTGCGCTTTGGCGGTGTGGTGGCGATCAAGGATATCTCGTTCGACATTCGCGAGGGTGAGATCCGCGCCATCATCGGGCCGAACGGCGCAGGCAAGTCCTCGATGCTGAACGTGATCTCGGGGTTCTATGTCCCGCAAGAGGGCGAGGTCTGGTTTCATGGATCGAAACGCCCGCCGATGCGCCCCTATGAAGTGGCCCGGGAGGGCATCGCCCGGACCTTCCAGAACATTGCCCTGTTTGAAGGCATGAGTGTGCTGGATAACGTCATGACCGGGCGGTTGAACTTTATGAAAACCAACATCTTCCAGCAGGCTTGCTGGAAGGGCAAGGCCGAGGCAGAAGAGGTCGAAAACCGCGAGGCGGTGGAAAAGATCATCGACTTTCTGGAAATCCAGCACATCCGTAAGACGCCGGTATCCCGCCTTCCCTACGGTTTGAAGAAACGGGTCGAACTGGCCCGCGCCCTGGCGGCGGAACCCCGACTGCTGCTGCTGGATGAGCCGATGGCGGGCATGAATGTCGAAGAGAAAGAGGACATGAGCCGCTTTATCTTAGACGTGAATGACGAGTTCGGCACCACCATTGCGCTGATCGAACACGATATGGGCGTGGTGATGGATCTGAGCGACCGCGTGGTCGTGATGGATTACGGCAAGAAGATCGGAGACGGCACCCCGGATGAGGTGCGCAGCAACCAGGATGTCATCGACGCCTATCTGGGGGTCAGTCATGACTGAGCATCGGACAGACATGGGGAGAGGCGCAGATGCCTGAACAACTCGTATTCGCGATGGAGGTCATCCTCAACGGTCTGATGGCCGGGGTGTTGTATGCGCTGGTCGCGCTGGGGTTTGTGCTGATCTACAAAGCCTCGGGGATTTTTAATTATGCGCAGGGGGTTATGGCCCTGTTTGCGGCAATGACGCTAGTAGGGATCATGAACGGGCAGGTGCCGTTTGCGCACCTGATCAACGCGACCTTCGGCACCCATGTGCATGATTTCGGTTGGACCGTTCCGGCGCTGCTGGCGATCTTAATGACCATGGGCGTGATGGTTTTGCTGGCCTGGGCGGTACAGCGGTTCGTCATGCGCCATCTGGTGGGGCAAGAGCCGATCATCCTGTTCATGGCCACTATCGGGCTGGCCTATTTCCTTGAAGGCGTCGCCGACCTGATGTGGGGGTCCGAGATCAAGACATTGGATGTGGGCCTGCCGCAGGGCATCAACCTGTGGATCGACGAGAGTACTTTTAACATCTTCGGTTACGGCTTCTTCATCGACAATCTGGATATTGTGGCGACCGTGATCGCAGCGTTGCTGGTGGCGGCCTTGGTGGCGTTCAGCCAGTACACTAAGCAGGGCCGGGCGATGCGTGCGGTGGCTGATGATCATCAGGCGGCGCTGTCGGTGGGTATCTCGCTGAATTTCATCTGGATCATGGTCTGGTCGGTGGCCGGGTTCGTGGCCCTGGTCGCGGGCATCATGTGGGGCACCAAATCAGGCGTACAGTTCTCGCTCTCGCTGATCGCACTAAAGGCGCTGCCGGTGCTGATGCTGGGCGGGTTTACCTCGATCCCCGGGGCCATCGTCGGTGGGTTGATCATCGGTGTGGGTGAGAAGCTGTTCGAGTTCGCCATCGGCCCGCTGGTCGGTGGCGCGACCGAGAACTGGTTTGCCTATGTTCTGGCGCTGATTTTCCTAGTGTTCCGACCGCAAGGTCTCTTCGGTGAGAAAATTATCGAGAGGGTGTAGGGCATGACCAAGCTGATCGCCATCATCAACGTGATCGCATGGGCCGGGTTCTGGGCCTTTGGCTATATCGCCGTCACTTCGGAAGATCTGACCGAAAGCCAATTGGTGGTCGCCGCGATTCTGGCCTTTGCCGGGCTGATCACGGGTGTTCTGGCCTACATGAAACTGGTGCGCAATTCCGAGGCGAGCGGCTACGCCAAGGGCACGAACCAACTGAATACCGAGGCCCGCAACCGGGCGCAGGAAGAGTGGGAGAAGTAAGTCATGTTCTACCGTGAGGCTGGGGATTTTAAAACTTCCTACGTCGATGACAACCAGACCTTCCCGATCAAGTTCGACCGGTATCGGTATTATGTCGTGGTTGCGGTGGCCTTTGGGATCATTCCGTTCCTTATCAATGATTACTGGGCCAACGCGCTGCTGTTGCCGTTTCTGATTTACGCGATTGCGGCGATCGGTTTGAACATTCTGGTGGGATATTGCGGTCAGGTCAGCCTGGGCACCGGGGGGTTCATGGCCGTGGGGGCCTATGCCTGTTACAAGCTGATGACCGCTTTCCCGGATGTCAGCATGTTTATCCACGTCATCCTGGCCGGCGGGATCACTGCCATTGTCGGCGTGTTGTTCGGCCTACCAAGCCTGCGGATCAAGGGGTTCTACTTGGCGGTGGCGACACTGGCTGCGCAGTTCTTTCTGGTGTGGTTGTTCAACCGGGTGCCGTGGTTCTACAATTACTCGGCTTCGGGTCAGATCAACGCGCCTGAACGGGACGTGTTTGGCATCATCATCACCGGTCCGAATGCTCCGGCCTGGGCAACCTACTTATTCTGCCTGATTTTCCTGGCTGTCAGCGCCCTGATCGCGCGCAACCTGACGCGTGGAACCACCGGGCGCAGCTGGATGGCGATCCGTGACATGGATATCGCGGCCGAGATTATCGGGGTGAACCCGCTAAAGGCCAAACTGACTGCGTTTGCCGCCAGTTCGTTCTTTGTGGGTATCGCCGGCGCGCTGTTCTTTGCGGTCTATCTGGGCGCGGTCGAAGTGGGTGAGGTCTTTGGCATCCAGAAATCATTTCTGGTGCTGTTCATGATCATTATCGGTGGATTAGGCTCTATATTCGGTTCATTTGCGGGGGCTGCGTTTCTGGTGTTGCTGCCCGTGGTGCTGAAAGTAGTTGGCGCGGACTGGCTGGGCTGGCCTACCGATATCGTGGCGCATCTGCAGCTGGTGATCGTCGGCGCGCTGATCGTCATGTTCCTGATCCTTGAACCACATGGCCTGGCGCAGCTTTGGCGCGTGGCGAAAGAGAAACTCAGACTCTGGCCGTTCCCGCACTAAGGGGCAGGCCCAATCAGATAACGGGTGCAAAGCCCGACCCTAACATCGGACCAACCAAGGGAGGAGACACCCGATGAAATTGAAACTCGCAACCGCGGCGCTGAGCGCCCTGATGGCAGCAGGACCTGCACTGGCGGATCTTGTGATCCCGGATCTCAGCTATCGCACCGGGCCATACGCTGCTGGCGGCATTCCGTTTTCGGACGGGTACAACGACTATTTCACGATGCTAAATGAGCGGGATGGTGGGATTGGCGGCGTGCCGATCCGCGTGGTCGAATGCGAAACCGGCTATAACACCGAAAAAGGAGTGGAGTGCTATGAGTCCACCAAAGGTGAAGGCGCGCTGGTCTATCAACCGCTGTCAACGGGCATCACCTATCAGTTGATCCCAAAAGTGACTGCAGACAATATTCCGCTACACACGATGGGATATGGTCGGACGTCCGCCAAGAATGGCGACGTTTTCAGCCACACGTTCAACTACCCGGCCAACTATTGGGACGGAGCCTCGGGCGCGATCAACTATCTGCTTGAGGAAAACGGTGGCGACCTGAGCGGAAAGAAAATCGCGCTGATCTACCATAACTCGGCCTATGGCAAGGAACCGATCCGCACGTTGGAAGAACTGTCCAAGAAGCACGGCTTTGAGCTGGCGGCTCTGCCTGTGGATCACCCGGGTCAGGAGCAGAAGTCGCAATGGCTGCAGATCCGGCGTGACCGTCCAGACTATGTCCTGATGTGGGGCTGGGGCGTGATGAATCAGGTTGCGGTGCAAGAAGCCGCGAACATTCGCTTCCCAATGGAGAATTTCATCGGCATCTGGTGGTCCGGATCGGAAAATGATGTTGTGCCTGCGGGTGAGGCCGCGAATGGCTATAAGGCTCTGACCTTCCACAATGTGGGCACGGATTTCCCAGTCTTTGACGACCTGCAGCAATATGTAGTCGATGCTGGCAAAGCTGCGGGCGCAGGCGATCAGGTTGGGACGGTTCTATATAACCGCGGTCTCTATGCAGCTGTGCTGGCCGCCGAAGCTATCAAAAAGGCACAGGAATTGTCGGGCAATGCCGACATCACCCCAGCCGAGATGCGTGACGGAATGGAAGCACTTGAGATGACCGAGGCAAAAATGGCTGATCTGGGCCTGCCGAACTTTGGTCCGACCTTCTCGGTATCATGCACGAACCACGGCGGCGACGCTTTGGTCGGTGTGACGCAGTGGGACGCGGCGAACAAAACATGGTCGCTCATCTCGGACTTCAAACCCACCGATGGTGAAGTGATCGGCGCGCTGATCGACGAAGATTCCGCAGCTTACGCATCGGAAAACAACCTCGAAGGGCGCTGCAACTAAGGCCCGACAAGAATCGGGGTGGCGGCAGACCGCCGCCCCACACTTAGAAAACATGGCATGAGGGTTCACTGATGCTGGATGCGGCACAAACCACCGATGTACAGGCCGAGACCCTGCTTGAGGTCAACAATATCGAGGTGATCTACAACCACGTCATTCTCGTGCTGAAAGGCGTCAGCCTGACCGTGCCCAAGGGCGGGATCACCGCGCTGTTGGGCGGCAACGGGGCGGGCAAAACCACGACGCTCAAGGCGGTGTCGAATCTGCTGCAGTCGGAACGGGGCGAGGTTACCAAGGGCACGATCATCTATCGCGGCACCAGCGTGCATGAAAGCGATCCGGCCGATCTTGTGGAAAAGGGCGTCATTCAGGTGATGGAGGGCCGCCATTGCTTTGAACATCTGACGGTTGAGGAAAATCTGCTGACCGGGGCCTATACCCGCAAAGATGGTAACGCGGCGATCCAGCAGGACCTGGAACTTGTGTATTCCTATTTCCCACGCCTCAAAGAACGGCGGCGGTCGCAGGCGGGCTATACCTCAGGCGGGGAACAGCAGATGGTGGCGATGGGTCGGGCGTTGATGTCGCGGCCGGAAACGATCCTGCTGGACGAGCCTTCGATGGGTCTTGCGCCGCAACTGGTCGAAGAGATTTTTGGCATCGTGAAGGATCTGAACGAGAAAGAGGGCGTGTCCTTCCTGCTGGCCGAACAGAACACCAATGTGGCTCTAAGGTTTGCACATTACGGCTATATTCTGGAATCTGGTCGCGTGGTGATGGACGGCCCGGCGGCCGATCTGCGCGAAAACCCGGATGTTAAAGAGTTTTATCTGGGCATGTCCGATGAAGGGCGCAAAAGCTTCCGCGACGTGCGCTCATACCGCCGCCGCAAGAGGTGGCTGTAAGCGGATGGAGGATCTGGTCATGACGAATTACTACGACGCGCTCGAGACCCGTTCAGCTGACCAGCGCGCTGCCGATCAGGCGAAAGCGCTGCGTGTTCAAATTCAGCGGGCCTTGTCCGCACCCGGTTTTGAGGCGCATCTGGCAGGGGTTGATTGCAATGCCGTTGCCGCGGCCGAGGATCTGGTAAAACTGCCGGTGCTGCGCAAATCCGATCTGGCCCAGGCACAGGCGGCGCGCCCGCCATTTGGCGGGTTTACGGTCACACCGGCGCGGCATTTTCACCATGTGTTCCAATCCCCCGGCCCGATCTATGAACCCGGCAGCACCGATCCCGACTGGTGGCGCATGGGCCGGTTCCTGCATGCGGCTGGAGTAGGGCCCGGTGATATTGTTCATAACTGTTTTGGCTATCACCTGACGCCAGCAGGGATGATTTTCGAAAGCGGTGCGCGGGCCGTTGGGGCTGCCGTTCTGCCCGCCGGCACCGGTCAGACTGAGCTGCAGGTCACTGCGGCACGGGATGTGGGCTGTACCTCATACGCAGGAACACCCGATTACCTGAAGGTCATTCTGGACAAAGCGGATGAGATGGGCGTGCAGCTCAACTTCTCCTCAGCGGTTGTGGGGGGGGGGGCGCTGTTTCCATCGCTGCGACAGGACTACGCTGACCGGGGCATTTCCTGCCTGCAATGCTATGCGACCGCTGATCTGGGTAATATCGCCTATGAAAGCCCCGCGATCGAGGGGATGATCATCGACGAGCATGTGATCGTCGAGATCGTCACGCCCGGCACCGGTACTCCGGTGGCCGAGGGTGAGGTGGGTGAGGTCGTAGTGACCTCGTTGAACCCCGACTATCCGCTGATCCGGTTCGCCACCGGTGACCTTTCGGCCATTCTACCGGGGCAATCGCCCTGTGGCCGTACCAACGCGCGGATCAAAGGCTGGATGGGCCGGGCTGATCAGACCACCAAAATCAAAGGCATGTTTGTGCGCCCCGAACAAGTGGCCGCGCTGGTCGACAAGCATGATGAGATCGTCAAAGCCCGCGTCATTGCTGCGCGGCAGGGGGAAATGGACACAATGACCGTACAGATCGAAAGCCCGCGTGAGGATGACGTGACCTATGCCAAATCCGTGGTCGAGGTGTTGAAACTGAAAGGCGCGATCGAGGTCGTCGCCCCCGGAACTCTGCCCAAAGACGGTTTGGTGATCGAGGATCAGCGCGTTTACGAATAGTCCGACAAAGGTCTCTGCGGCAGTTTGTGCCGCAGAATTGTTTCCCCGCCCACTGGTGTTTCTTAGCGTTTTAGTCGATTAAAGGCGGAACCTGCGCCTTTGTCTGTAATACCGGAAACATGGCCGAAATCGAATACTCAGAACACGGAACGCGCAATCGGGGCGTGTTTGGCACCCGGGTGGTGGCCATTGTGGCCTATCTGGTGGCAGCTGCCTGTCTGCTGCCGATGATGGCGGTTGTTCTGGCGGCGGTGACGGGCGGGACGGAAACGATCTCGCATCTGCTGGATACGGTGCTGCTTGGGTACGCGCTGACGACGTTGATTTTGGTGGTTCTGGTGGCCCTTGGTACTCTGTCCATCGGGGTAGGCGCTGCCTGGCTGGTGACGATGACCCGCTTTCCCGGTGTCCGCTTTCTTGAGATCGCCCTAGTCCTGCCACTGGCCTTTCCGGCCTATGTTCTGGCCTATGCCTACACGTTCATTCTGGATCACCCCGGTATAGTTCAGACCACCCTGCGCGAGGTGACCGGTTGGGGCCCGCGCGACTATTGGTTCCCCGAGATCCGCTCGACCGGGGGGGCGGCAGTGATGCTGATCCTGGTGCTGTACCCCTATGTCTACCTGTTGGCACGCGCCGCCTTTCTGCAGCAAAGCTCGACTGCTTTTCTGGCCGCGCGGGCACTGGGCAAAAGCCCGTGGTTGGCGTTTTGGCATGTGTCCCTACCGATGGCCCGCCCGGCGATCGCCGGAGGGGTTCTGCTCGCGATCATGGAGACCATCGCCGATTTCGGCACCGTGGCCTATTTCGGCGTCCAGACCTTTGCCACCGGTATCTACACCAGCTGGTTTTCAATCGGAGACCGCGCTGCCGCCGCGCAGTTGGCTATGTGCCTGCTGGGCTTTGCGTTGATGCTGGCGGTGATCGAGCGTACCCGGAGGGGCAAGGCAAAATATTACCAGGCGGGCAAAAGCCATGCTCCGCTGCCAGCACAGCAGATAAAGGGGTGGTTTGCCGTTGCGGGGTTCACGCTGTGTGCCATTCCGGTGCTGCTCGGCTTTTTGCTGCCGGTGTTCATTTTGGTTCAAATGGGGCTTGAATCGGAACAAAACCTGCTGTCGCGGCGCTATATCGGGTTTATCCAGAACTCGCTGACTTTGGCGGGCACGGCGGCTGTTGTGACCGTGTTTGCGGCCATATGCATCGGGTTTTATCAACGGCTGCGCCCGGGCAAAGGGTCAGCTACAGCGGGATATGTTGCGCGGTTGGGCTATGCAGTACCGGGTGGCGTGATCGCGGTGGGCCTTTTGGTGCCTTTCGCCAGTTTCGACAACGCGCTGGATGCGTGGATGCGCGAAACCTTCGATATCTCGACTGGGTTGCTTGTCACCGGGTCTATCTGGCTGCTTATCGCGGCCTATATGGTGCGCTTTCTGGCCGCGGCGCTCAGCGCTTATGAAGGCGGGCAAAGCACGGTGCATGTCAATATGGACGCTGCTGCCCGGTCGCTTGGCCAGACCCCGTTGGGAACGTTGAGACGGGTGCATTTGCCGATCCTGACACCCTCTCTGCTGACGGCGCTGCTGATTGTCTTTGTCGACGTGATGAAAGAGCTTCCCGCCACCCTGATCATGCGCCCTTTTAACTTTGATACGCTGGCCGTGCAGGCTTATCGGTTGGCCTCGGATGAGCGGTTAGAGGGTGCCGCCGTGCCTTCGTTGGTGATCCTTGCGGTGGGGTTGCTGCCGGTGATCCTGATCTGCCGTCAGGTCGGGCGGCGCTAGCACACAGCAGACCAAAATATCACACCATTTTGTGCTTGGGCTTGATTCAAACGCCATTTCCGGCAAGGCTTGGGGTATGAACATGCAGCCTCCCAGCCGGTTTTCTGCAAACTCGGCCCAGATGCCCGTCGCGTTTAACCGGCACGAGATGTCCCATATTCTGTCCGTCTATGGCCGGATGGTCGCCGCCGGAGAATGGCGCGATTACGGAATTTCCAACCTGCGAGACATGGCGGTCTTTTCCATCTTTCGACGCACGGCGGAACACCCGATTTACCGGGTCGAGAAACATCCCCGTTTTCGGCAAAGGCAAGGGATGTATTCAGTGGTTGGCATGGATGGCCGCATCCTGAAACGCGGCCAGGATTTGCGTACGGTTCTAAGGGTGCTGGAGCGTAAGCTGATCCGTTCGGTTGACCTTGATTAAAGACGTTTATGGGCGGTCACCGGTCCGTCACCTTGTTCCAGAATACGCGTGATTGCCTGATCCATCGGCTCAAACGTCACATCCATGTGATAGGCATTGGCGTGCAGCAACATGTTGTCGCCATAGATCCAGGCGACGTGACCCTTCCAAAACAACAGATCGCCGCGTTTCGGTTCCGTTCCAGCGGGAAGGGCTTTGCCCAGTTCACGTTCCTGATCACCGCTGTCGCCAGGACAGGGTATACCGCAGGCAAGTAGCCCAGCCTGCACCAACCCAGAGCAATCCAGCCCGAAACGGCTGTTGCCGCCCCACAGATATGGGGTGCCCAAAAACAGCTCGGCCACGGATACCGGATCGGTCAGTCGGGTCGCGTTAAACTTAGCGTGCACGGCGGGAATAAACCCCAGTTCAGTCTCAAGAAATCCGTTCTGTTCGGACAGGACTTGCACCTTGCTGCCGAAACTCAATGACACTTGATCGGGGCTTTTCATATCCGGCTGCGCATAGGCATGGGTTGCTGGGGCCGTGACCCAGTGCGTATCGGGCACTGGCGGCCCCAACTGATCCGAGGTCACCCAACCCTGGTACCCATCCTTATCTGCGGCGATCCGGCTCCAGCCATCCTGTGTTTCGGCCACGGCAACTGTTTCGCCGAACAAAAGCTGTCGGTCCCGTGGCCCATCCGGGCGGCGCAACAGATCGGCGATAGGGGTTATGATACGCTGTTGAGTCATAGGTCCAGCATCTCGGGCAGGGCAGTCAGCAGGGCGCGGGGACCTTGACCGAGGCCACCTTTGCTGCGGCCCGGGGCTTTGCTGGGCTGCCAGGAATAGATGTCGAAATGCATGTAGCGATTATCGCCTACAAAACGGCGCAGGAACAACGCGGCAGTGATCGAGCCCGCAAACCCACCCGGAGGCGCATTATCCAGATCGGCAATGCCGGGTTCGATCATCGCTTCATAAGGTTCGTGGAACGGCATCCGCCAGACCGGATCAGCGGCTTGCTTACCTGCCTGCGCCAAGGCAGCGGCGGCACTATCGTCATCAGTGTAGAATGGCGCCAGATCGGGACCTACGGCAACCCGCGCAGCACCCGTCAGCGTGGCCATCGAGATCACCAGATCCGGTTTGCCTTCGTCCGCCAGCGTCAGCGCATCGGCCAGCACCAGCCGCCCCTCGGCATCGGTATTGTTGATCTCAACCGTCAAACCCTTACGTGAAGTTAGAATATCGCCGGGGCGAAAGGCGTTTCCAGCCACTGAATTCTCAACCGCCGGGATCAGCACACGCAATTGCAGCGGCAGATCCAGCGCCATGATCATTCTGGCCAGACCCAGCACGTTCGCCGATCCACCCATGTCCTTTTTCATCAGACCCATCGAGTTGCCGGGTTTCAGGTTCAACCCCCCGGTGTCGAAACACACGCCTTTCCCAACCAGCGTCAACTTGGGGCCGGCACTGCCCCAGTTCATCTCGATCAGCCGGGGATCCTGCGTGGAGGCCCGACCAACCGCGTGGATCATCGGAAAGTTTTGATCCAGTAGGTCCTGCCCCTTGATCACGTCGCACGAGGCTCCGAATTCCTGCGCCAGTGACTCGGCGGCGGCCTGCAACTGGTCCGGGCCCATATCCGCGGTGGGTGTGTTGACCAGATCGCGGGTCAGGGCCTCGGCCTGGGCCAGAACCTCGATCTGTGTTGCGTCTAGGCCATCGGGTGCGACAAGCCGAGCCTTGGACGGCGATTGCTTGGCATAGCGGTCAAATGCATAGCCGGTCAGCAACCAGCCCAGACATTCGGTATCCATCGCCTCGGGCGGGACGCCCGAAGCGATGTGATAGGTGCCTTCAGGCAGGGATTCAACCGCGGCGGCCAGGGGAAAGCGCCTGCGCGCGCGTCCTGTCGTCTTGCCATACCCCGCCACCGCAAAATACGGGGCTCCATCAGGCCCAGGGATCAGGGCCACCTGACCCAAAGCGCCGGTAAAGCCACTTGCCTTGATCCAGGTTGCCACACGGTCCGGGTGGTTGTTTAGCCAACCGTCTAGGTCGGTTTGCGCAATGACATGCAGCGGTAGCGAAAGGTCTGAAGGCGAAGCGAAGGACAGGGTCATGGAAATCTCGACTTGTTCGATTTTCGCCCAGCCTAGCCGCCCACGGCTTGTCCGCAAGCCCCGTCACACCGAAAGGTCCTGCTGATCCCAGATCACGGTCAACGATTTTTCACCCACGCGGATCAGCCGGGACAGGGTGGCACCTGTCGCGACGGCATCCCTCGCGTCCACTGATTGCGCCACATCCCTGGCAACACGGGCCAGTGCAACCATGCCGATCTGATCCGCGATGGCCACCAGCGACCGTGCGCATTTACGCAGCCCGGCCCAATCGCGCTGCCGCCAGAACCGTTCGCAATTCGACAGGCGCACAGCCAGTTCTTCGACCGTGCGGCACAGCACGTCCAGTGCGTTCTTGTCGCCCAGTTGCCGGTACAGCCCGTTCAGCCGATCCGGGTCCAGACGGACGGTTTCCTTGTGTTCAAGCGTGAGTATCTTATCCACCACATTTACCCCAATTCTTAATGCCCCCACGGCATAACGTGACATTGACTGCGAATTCCTTTGCAAAACCTTGCATTCACAGGGGATAATCGCTCGAATTTTCTGCGAATTCGGGGTAGAGCAGCCCCCAGCGAACAAATCAGGGACTTTCAAATGGATCACGCCAAACCTCTGCCGAACTATCTGGTCAAGCGGTATCACGGCTGGAAAGCCACCACATACGCTGAAAATCAAGTCTGGTACCGCCGTCTGGCTACCGAGGGACAACGCCCGCGGGCAATGGTGATTTCGTGCTGCGACAGCCGGGTGCATGTGACGTCGATGTTCGGTGCCGATCAGGGGGATTTCTTCATTCACCGCAACATCGCCAACCTTGTGCCCCCCTTCGCCCCGGACGGTGATCACCACGGCACCAGTGCCGCGATCGAATACGCGGTCACTGCGCTGAAAGTGGCGCATCTGATTGTGCTGGGCCATTCACAATGCGGCGGGGTTCAGGGCTGTATCGACATGTGCAAGGGGCAGGCCCCACAACTGGAAGCAAAAGACAGCTTTGTTGGCCGTTGGATGGACATCCTGAAGCCGAAATACGACCTAGTGGCCGATATCGAGGACAGCATTGAACAGGCGCGTCAGTTCGAACGCCAAGCGGTTGTCGCCTCGCTTGAAAACCTGATGACCTTCCCGTTCATCTCTGCGGCGGTTGAGGATGGCTCGCTTAGCCTGCATGGCTTGTGGACCGATATCGGTGAGGGCGGGCTCCAAAGCTATGACCCGCAGGAAAAAAAATTCGTGGTCGTCTGACCGACGCCGGTAGCTTTCGAAGAACAAAGGGTGGGGGATCAGGTCTCTGATTCTGCGCCCCTTTTTGATATACTGGCCTGATCCGGATTTGGATAGAGGACGCAATATGCGAGTTATCAAACGTATTTTTCTTATTCTGATTTGTCTTGTTTTGCTTTTGGTCGTCGGCTCGTACCTGCTGCCCGGAAAGGCCGTCGTTTCACGCAGCGTTTCCATTGAGGCCCCGGCCAGCGCCATCTTTCCTTATGTGAATTCCATGCAAGAGACCGAGAAGTGGTCACCTTGGCTGTCGCACGATCCGGAAACGCAACTGTCCTATAGCGGACCCGAAGCCGGGGTGGGCAATACCCTGAGCTGGAGTTCTGAGCATCGGCAGGTCGGTAGCGGCACGCAGGAAATCATCGAAAGCCTTCCAGATCAGACCGTCAAAACCGCGTTGGATTTCGGGCCAAGGGGCACTGCGTCGGCGTTGTTTCAACTGGCGCCCGAAGGCGATCAGACTCAAGTGACCTGGGGATTTGAATCCGATCTTGGTCTGAACCCTATGGCGCGTTGGATGGGACTGATGATGGATAAATGGGTCGGTGGGGATTACGAACGAGGATTGAGCAATTTAAAGGAATTGGTGGAAAGCAACAACTAGATTTCGGCAACATGGTTCTACGTCTGTTCGATCATGCCGAACGAGTACGCAGATTATTCAATCCGAATGCGGGCGAGCTTTCCAAGATGGTCTGACCCCATAAAGGGGCGCAGCTCGACCGTTCCGGTCGTTCCTTTTGGAAACAGAAGGTTGTCTATTGGTAAGGGAACCTGCCAGCTGCCACGGTTATGTGTGTTCAGGATGGTTCCGAAGCTTTGGTTGTCTGCGGCCGCTGCGATCCGCTGTACGCTTTCACCCCAGGGCACCATATTGAAATCGCCGGCAATCAGAACCGGGCCTTCAAGCTTTTTAATGCGGTCAGCAATCACCTGACTCTGTTTGGATTGCTTGTAAGGAAATGGCCAATTCAAGTGAACTGAAACGACCCATATCGGGCCACCGCCGGGTGCCTTGACCTGAACGCCGACAAGCCCATAGCCTTTCAGACAAAATTCGGAATTTTCGACAATTGGCAATGTCGTCAGGATGGCGACGTTTTGTTCGGGGCGAAACTCGCAAATCGTTTTTGCCGGGTAGTGCTCAAACATGTTGCCCATGTACTGGCGATTGTGACTGGATACTTCCTGCAAGGTCACGATCTGGGCATTGGACTCTAAAATGTCATCGGCCAACGAATAGCGTGGCCAGGCTTTGCTCATTAGGTTCTTTTGATACAAAGTAAGGCAGGTGCCTTTGCAATCCTCAGACGGCGCAGCATAGCTGGTAGCAATTGATCCTATGGCGATGATGGCAACAGCTGTTGAGCTCAAAGCGAAGTATCTTGCTCGCAAGCACAGCAAAACCACGGCGCAGGGTATCAATAATACACCCGCCAGAGGGCGAAACAGGGCAAAAGAGTCCCCGGCGGCAATGAATGGCCCGGTAAAGCCAATGACAACCAGTCCCATCAGCATGCTCGCGCAGCCAATGGACAGATTTCGTACAATCCCGTTTTTGGTCAAGAATCGCATGCTCTGCCTCTGTCGCTTTGTGCGGGCAATGCATGTGGTTTGCTGAGTCACATGTCTTGCTATCAAAGCGCAACATTTTGGTGACAAGCCAGCCTGTCTTTGTCAACAGGCAGAGGTGGAATGTGCCACGTCATCCGACATGGCACATTCGATTGATCGGATCAGCCCTTTTTCAGGGCTTCACGGCCCAGCAGTTCAGCGATCTGTACCGCGTTCAGCGCCGCGCCCTTGCGCAAGTTGTCAGACACGCACCACAGGTTGATGCCGTTTTCAACCGTCGAGTCCTGGCGGATACGGCTGATGAACGTGGCGAAATCACCCGCGCATTCGATGGGCGAGACGTATCCGCCATCCTCACGCTTGTCGATCACCATGATGCCCGGAGCTTCACGCAGGATGTCGCGGGCTTCGTCTTCGTCCAGGAATTCCTCGAACTCGATGTTCACGGCCTCAGAGTGACCGACGAAGACCGGTACACGCACGCAAGTTGCGGTGACCTTGATCGACGGGTCGACGATCTTTTTCGTCTCGACAACCATCTTCCACTCTTCCTTGGTCGATCCGTCTTCCATGAAGACGTCGATCTGCGGAATGACGTTGAAGGCGATCTGCTTCTGGAACTTCTTCGGTTCAACTTCGGTGGTGGGGTTGTAGATGGCCTTGGTCTGATCCCATAGCTCATCCATCCCTTCTTTGCCGGAACCCGAGACCGACTGATAGGTCGACACGACAACACGCTTGATGCGCGCGCGGTCATGCAACGGCTTCAGCGCGACAACCATCTGCGCGGTCGAGCAGTTGGGGTTGGCGATGATGTTCTTGTTCTTATAGTCGTGAATCGCCTGCGGGTTACACTCCGGCACGATCAGCGGAATGTCCGGGTCGTAGCGATAGAGCGACGAGTTGTCGATCACCACACAACCAGTCGCAGCCGCCTTGGGGGCGTAAACCTTGGTTGCGTCTGAGCCAATGGCGAACAGCGCCATGTCCCAGCCGGTGAAGTCGAAGGAGTCGATATCTTGGGTGGTCAGTGTCTTGTCGCCAAAGCTTACCTCGGTTCCCAGCGAACGACGGCTTGCTAGCACGGCAAGTTCATCGACGGGAAACTGGCGTTCTGCCAGAATGTTCAGCATTTCGCGGCCCACATTACCTGTGGCGCCGGCGACAACGACGCGATAGCCCATTTCATGTCTCCAAAGTTAAGGACGCGCGTTCATAGCCGCGTTGCAGCGAAGAAAAAAGAGGAATCGCGTTAATATTCCGAGGATGACGGCGATTTGAGGCGATTCTGGTCTCAGTCTTGCGCTAACAGGGATCGGTATACCTTGACGATCTCTTCTGCCTCGCCCTCGATTCGAAAATTCTGTTCGATATGCTGGCGGGCGGCGGTTCCGGCGGCGGCCATTTTCTCCGGGTCGCTCAGCATGCACTGCAATGCCTCGGCCAGCGCATCAACGTTGTCTCTTTCCGCCAGACGACCGGTTACACCATCCTGAATCTGCGCGCTAAAGGCGCCAACGCCATGGCAGGCGATGGCCGGAACGCCTGATGCCATCGCTTCAAGCGGGGTCAGGCCGAACCCTTCATGGCGGGCAGGGGCGACGAACAAATCCAGCGCGCGATAGGTTTCGACGATCTCTTCCCACGGGCGTTCGCCCAGAAACCGGACACGGTCGGCCAGCCCGGCCTGTTCCAGCTTGGTTTCCTGTTCACGCTGGAAGGCTTCGAATTCTTTCGTGGCATTGCCGGTAAAGACGACTTTGGCATCGGGAAAGGATGGCAGCACCTTGATCGCTGCATCAACCAACAGATCGACGCCTTTTTGGGGCCGAATACGCCCGAAACACCCTATCAGCGTCCCGGTTGGCAATCCAAGCTTGGCGCGCAGTGCTTCCTTATCCTCGGCCGGGTGGAAGATCTGCGTATCAACACCATGCATGATGACCTTTGACGGGTGTTCCAGAAACGAGGCCGCCTGCGGTGTGGTGGCTATCAAAGCATCCATTTTCGAGATCAGTTTTTTGGTAAATTCCGAATGGTCGCGCTGGGCGGCAGATGTGAACAGCAGCTTGTAGTGGCGGCGAAACACGGACCTTAGAAACAGCCCCATCAGCATTTCCGTGTTGCGGCGCGCATGCCAGACAATGGGTTTGCGATTGGGCAAAAACAGAGTCTTCCAAAGGCGAATATGTGGAATATTTTCGGACAGTCCCGGCCCCGTGGCGCGGATGTTGATCATCTTTGCCTGGATGGGTAGCAGCCGGATAACAGTTGTGGTCACACCCGAAAGGCTATGTTTCAGGTTCGGCGCCAGAACTTCGATATCCTGCATTGAGCTCTCCATGTCGGACGATCCGAAGCGGGATCAATCCATGCTGTCGCGGCTGAATAGATAGATCACGCATCCGATGGCAAGCGCGACCGCGAAAAAGCCGAATATTGCTGTGTAGGGTGCGGTTGGGCTGATGTCCACCGTGGCTGCGTGGATGCGTCCAGTGACAAATTGCGCCAGACCAACACCCCCAACACCAAACAGATTCAGCAGAGTCATGCCACGTCCCACTAGATGCGGAGCAACGAAAGCCCGGCCATGCGCCATGATGACCGGAAAGCTGGCCCCCAGAAAGCCGAACACCGCCATCAGCAGCACGGAGACCCAGACCGCATTGTCGACCCACAGGCTCAACAGGACCAGCGCCACCGCACCCAGCGAATTGCCACCGAAAATCACCCATTTCCGTGTGCTCAACATCCGGTCCAACGGCCCATATACAAAGGTGCCTGCAATCATTGCCGCGCCCATGATCAGGGTTGCCGTCCCGATCTGAGTGGTGCTGAGATAGAAAACATCGCTCAAGTACGGCCCGGCCCACAGCCCACGCGTAGCGCCCGAGGGTGCATAGGCCACCAACATCAAAGGCAGAATTGCCCAGAGTGCGGGTTCTTTCAACAGGTCAAGCACAGACCCCCTGTGTTCGGTCTCGACCCGTTTGGGATCATGCACGACGATCCAGATGCCCAGCGCGATGGCCCCCGAGACCAGCGCCAATACCCACATCGTCGCCCGCCATCCGACCAGTTCGACCGCCAGTGCGGTAGGGTATGACGCGACCAGATTGCCCACCGACCCGACGCCCAGCATCACCGCGGCCAAAGTCGCGAAGCGCGCCGGCGGGTATTCGCGGGCAAAGATGTAATAAGATGCCATCAGCACCGGAGAGCAGCCGATCCCGATCAGGCCCATGGCAATGGCGATATGAAACGGCGTGTTCGCCACGGCGAACAGAACTGCACCACCCGCGCCCCCGACCAACAGCAGCACGGCTGCTGTCAAGCGCGGCCCGATCTGGTCCAGCGCCCAACCTACCGGGAGTTGCATGGCGGCAAAGATCAGAAACCAAAGGCCCGAGGCAAAGGCCAGATCTTCAGGCGTGGCGCCGATGTCGCGGCCCAAATCGACGCTGAGCACTGCTAGAAAGGCGCGAAAGAACTGGCTGAGCACATAGCCCAGGCACAAAACCACCAGACTTGCCTGCATTAAACGCCCCTTTTCTTCAGCCTGCGCGGAAATGCTTGGCACGTCGCGATGCATCACACAAGCATGTGTGCTATGATGTTTTCACCGGACAGTGTTCACATTCGGGCTATCTTAACAATTACCCATCACCCCGAGGTGCAGATGAAAGACGCACAGGCCGCCTTTTATGACAGCCTTCCCCTGCAGAGGGACTTTACTCGCCTGGCCCAGCCCGCGCGGTTTACGGCGGTGCCCGATGACTGGGCGCTGGGCGTGGCCGATATCGTTGATTCCACCGGTGAGATCGCCAAGGGGCGCTATAAAACGGTCAATATGGTCGGCGCGGCGGTAATTTCAGGCATGATCAACGGGTTGAAAGGGCAAGAGTTTCCTTACGTTTTTGGCGGCGACGGAGCCGGATTCGCCATACCCGCCAGCGCAATTGATACGGCTCGCATGGTGCTGGCCCAGCTGCGGCGCTGGGCGGACGAAGAGTTTTCAATCACGTTGCGTGGGGCTTTGGTGCCCGTTTCGGAAATCCGCTCGGTAGGTAAAGACCTGCGGGTGGCACGCTATGCGCCCTCAGATGGGGTGGATTACGCCATGTTTTCGGGTGGCGGGCTGGCCTGGACCGAGGCGCAGATGAAAGAAGGTCGGTTCGAAGTACCGCTCGCGGATCCGGGTGCTCAGCCCGACCTAACGGGCTTGTCCTGCCGCTGGTCCAACAGTAGGGCGCGGCATGGAATGATCGTCTCGGTCGTGGTGCAGCCGACATCCAAAGCGACCGAAAGCGATTTTGCCGACCTGGCCCAATCTGTCCTGTCCGCGGCCGAGCGGTTGGAGCGCGCAGGTCACCCTGTGCCGGAAAACGGCCCACCGATCAATTGGCCGCCACCGGATACTGAGTTGGATGCCCGAGTTTCACGGGCCGGACGCAACCTGTTAGCGCAAAAGCTCAAACTGTTGGGGCAAAACCTGCTGATTGCGTTGCTGTTCAAGACCGGCAAGCAATTGGGTCAGTTCGACCCCGAGCATTACAAACACATGGTAAGTCGCAACGCTGATTTCCGCAAATTCGATGATGGGTTGAAAATGACGCTGGATTGCGATCCGACCACATTGTCGCAAATCCAAATAATGCTGGAGCAGGCGCGCGGGCAGGGCAAGGTCCGCTATGGCCTGCATGCGCAGGACGAAGCGATGATGACCTGTTTTGTGCCCTCGGCCACGCGCGATGATCATGTGCATTTCGTCGACGGGGCCTCGGGCGGTTACGCGCAGGCCGCTGCCGGGATGCAGGGCTAAGGCGTTACTTCACTTTCCATTTGGTCGCTAAGGCCCGCGCCGCCTGCGCCAATAGCATCACATCGATTCCCACTGCCAGAAACTGCGCGCCCATGTCCATATAGGTCTGGTTTGCCAGATCATTGGTGCCCAGAATTCCAGGCGCCTTACCGGCCGCTTTGATGCGTGCAATAGCGTCGGCGATGGTGGCCTGCACCTCGGGCGCGGCACTGTTGCCTTGATAGCCCATGTCGGTGGACAGGTCCGCCGGGCCGATGAACACACCATCAAAACCGTCAACCGTCAGAATATCGTCCAATGCTGCCATCCCGGCGCGGTTTTCCACTTGTACCAACAAACAAATCTGCGCATCCGCCGTTTGAATGTAATCCGTGACTGACCCATAGCCAGTCGCCCGTGCGGCCCCTGCACCGACACCGCGTACGCCTTCGGGCGGATAACGGCAGGCGCGCACCAAGTTCCGCGCCTGTTCGGCACTTTCTACCATTGGCACCAAAATGGTCTGCGCACCGACATCCAACACCATTTTGATCAGCGCCGTATCACCCACGGGCACACGCACCACCGGATGAGTCGGGCTGGCCGCCAGCGCCATAAGTTGATCACGGATCGATCGGATGTCGTTTGGGGCATGTTCACCGTCGATCACCAGCCAGTCGAATCCGGCGGTACCCATGATCTCGGTCGCGACGGGTTCGGCGAAGCTGTTCCAGCAGCCAATCACGCGGTTTCCGCTAATTAGAGCCTGTTTAAACGGATTTTCGGATGCAGACATGGCGGGACCTCTAGCTAAATGAGCGAGCGATTTCAGTGATGACATCATAGGCCATCCGAACATCATCTTCGGTGGTTTCGAACTGACCGGCTTGAAAACGGATCGTCATATTACCGTCCACACGCGTTTGGGTCAGGTAAATGCGGCCATCGTCATTGATGGCATTGACCAGTCGCAAGTTCAGCGCGTCCAGATCGGGGTGTCCGTCGGGCGCATAGCGAAATGTCCACAGTGACCACATCGGTTGGGTAGTAATCTGGAAATCCGACTCGGCCGCCAGCCGATCATGCAGGTCGACGGACCAGTTCACATGGTTGCGCAGCCGCTCGCGCAGCCCCTCCAACCCATAGGCGCGCATCACAAACCAGAGTTTCAGCGCACGGAACCGACGGCCAAGCGGCACGGACCATTCCGAGTAATTGATGATTCCGTCCTTTCCATGAGTCTTCAAGAACTCCGGGCTTATAGCCAGCGTCTGCACCAGATCATCCGGGTTTTTCAGGAAATGCGCGCAGCAGTCGAATTGCACGCCTAGCCATTTATGTGGGTTGAAGACGATGCTATCGGCCTGATCTACTCCGGGCCAATAATGGCGATATTCCGGGCAGATCATCGCCGACCCGGCCCAAGCCGCATCCACATGCGTATAAAGCCCGTATCTCTGCGCGACCTTCAGACATTCATCGATAGGATCGGTGGCGCCGGTTCCTGTTCCGCCCACACACATAATGACACCAGCAGGCTGCAAACCAGAATCTAAATCGGACTGAATTGCCCTTTCCAAAGCCTCAGAATCCATCCCGCGCCAATCCCCCTTGATTGGAATGCGAACCAGATTGTCCTGCCCGATCCCTGCCACCCAGATGGCGCGGTCTACCGACGTATGAACCTCGGCAGAGCAATAGACGCGCAGCGGTTTCTGTCCGAACAACCCCTGATGATTGCCCTGCCAATTCAACGCCTTTTCCCGCATGGTCAGCACAGCAGCCAGCGTTGCCGAGGACGCGGAATCTTGAATGACACCGGCGAACCCTTCGGGCAGGTCTAGCGCCTGCCGCAGCCAGTCCATCATCCGCGTCTCCATCTCGGTCGCGGCGGGCGAGGTCTGCCAAAGCATACATTGCGGCGCGATGGCGCTGGCCAGAAACTCGGCCAGCACAGACGGGGCCGAAGCGTTTGAGTTGAAATAGGCAAAAAACCGAGGGTGCTGCCAATGGGTGATTCCGGGCATCACAATGTCTTCGAAATCGCTGAAGATATCCTCGATCGCCTGTGGCTGTTCCGGTGGTTGGGCAGGCAGGGCGTTCAAAATATCACCCGGTTCGGTCTGGGCGCGCACCGGTTTGTCACCTACGGTCAGGTGATAGTCCTGCGCCCATTCGGATATTTTTTTACCCCAGTCCGAAAACTCATCCCATTTCATCGCGATCCTCAACATCGTTTGGTGCGGGACTTTCCCGGCTGGATTTGCGTTGCTCATAGTGATGAGCAACGCGCGCAGAAGGTCAACGATCTTTCGCTTGATTTCCGTCGCCGGAACGGTCAGCACAGCCAAAATTTCGCGGTCTCAAGGTGACAATTCGACGCTAAATACGTAAAAACAGCCAGAAAAACTGCTAGTCCCGTTGCAGTATCAGTGGATTTCGGCAAGAATTTCGTATGACCAATGATGTACCATTGACGTCACGTTCATTGCCCATTGCGTTGCTGCGGGCGCGGGAACGGGTCATGGGGCCCATTCGCAAGATGCTGGCGGATGTTGGTGTCACTGAACAGCAATGGCGCGTGCTGCGTGTCCTGAATGAGGAAGGCCCGCAGGAGCCGACCCATATTGCGGATCGGGCTTGTCTGCTGTTGCCCAGCCTCACCCGTATCCTGCAAAAGCTTGAGGCCAAGGGCCTGATCCTGCGACGGGCGCACCCCTGCGATAAGCGCCGTCAGATCGTTGATATCACAGCCAAGGGGCGGCAGATCATCCAGGACAATATCCAGGTGACAGTTCATCTGGCCGAAGACCTGCGCACCAAACTGGGCCCCGACAGGCATGAGGCCCTGCTGGACCTGTTGAACGAATTGCGCGATTTGGAAACGTGACCTTCCTTATTCGAACCCCGCCAGAGACCGGTGTTGTCTCTGACGGGGCGGCCAGACGTGTACTGGATTATTTGCCTGGCCCGAGGCCGGTTGCGACGGATAGGTCCCGACGGTCCGACCCGCGTTTCAGAGAACGCGCTGATCTGTAATATGACCGGCATTCTGGGGCAAAGACCTTGGGGGTAACGTCTTTGGCCATAGTTCTCTGAAATATTCGCACCCGTTAGTGCCGCTTGGTTTGCGACCCCAGAGGATGTCTTGACGTGGCGGCGGGTGCTTGGGTCCCCGCCGTCTTTGCGAGTGGTGGTCAGAGCGTGCGGCACCCCGATTTGCCAGCATTGGCCGCTCTGCCAGTATTCAACTTAGAGCTGTCCCAGCCTTTTCCAAGGTGATGCACCCGGATTGTGAACAACAGCCATCGGGGCTTAGCTGTTTGTTAGGCTATATTGCGGGTTTTTCAGCGCGATCCGAGGTAAAGGGCGACTTGTTACCACAGATCACCGCAGTAAGATGCGCATTGCCTGATAGATTAGGGGGCAGCGATGTCAGACAGTTTGTTTTCTCTTCCCGATCCAATTGCAATTCCGGTGCAGGGACAGGATGCAGCCTATCCGGTCGGGCGGATATTTTGCGTGGGTCGCAACTATGCTGCCCACGCCGCGGAAATGGGGCATGAGGTTGACCGAGAGGCCCCGTTTTATTTCACCAAATCCGCGCCCAACGCAGTTTTGACTGGGGCAACCGTGCCGTATCCGCCGGGGACAGAGAATTTCCATTACGAGATGGAGCTGGCTGTTGCCATCGGTAAACCCGTCTTTCGTGCCAGCAGCGCGCAGGCCTGGGAAGCCGTTTATGCCTATGGCTGTGCTCTGGATATGACCCGCCGCGATCTGCAGATTCGTGAACGCAACAAGCAGCGCCCCTGGGATCTGGGCAAGGACCTAGAGGCCGGCGCGGTGTTTGCCCCACTGACTTCTGCTACAGACTGGTCACCACAAGACGGCACGCGCATTCATCTGAGTGTGAACGGCGACATTCGTCAGGATGCGACGCTGAGTGAGCTGATCTGGAAAATCGACGAGATTATCAGCCATCTGTCTGGATATTATCATCTGCGCCCCGGAGATTTGATCCTGACTGGCACACCTGCCGGGGTTGGTTCGGTAAAGGCTGGCGATGTGATCGAGGGTGGGATTGACGGGTTGCAGCCGATCCAACTGAAACTGGGAGGCGCGACATAGCCCCTATTTAGGGTCTTTCAGCCAGTCAGCGGCAAATTCAACGACGTCCAATCCAGCAAACCGACGGACTCGATCCAGTTCGGATTCCAGTCTGCGGGTCCGCGCATCGGACCAACGCACCGATCGTTCCGGCCACAGCGCGTTGATAAATAGGACACCTCGGTCGCGCAGCGCTTTCATGTCGATCCGTCCGATCATCCGATCGCCTTCCAGCAGAGGGAACACATAGTAGCCATAGGTTCGTTTGGCGGCGGGAACAAAGACTTCGATCCGGTAGTGGAACCCGAACAGGCGTTCGGCCCGATTGCGGTCGCGCAGCATCGGGTCAAAAGGGCTGAGCACCCGGATGCGACCGGAGGGTGAGAGTGGATCGCTCTCAGCCAAATCTGGGCGGGCGAGCAGCTTCCGCCTTCCTCCGTCGGCGCAAGTGATTTCTATTTCCTCCAAAATCCCTTGTTTTAGACCCTTATTACACCAATCTTTAGCCTCGCTAACGCTAACCGTGTCCCAGAATGCGGCCAGTTCTCCGGGTGTCGCAAATCCCAACCGATCCAGCGCCGCGTTACACAGCCAATCCACAGTTTCTTTGGTGTCGCAAACCATGTTGCCCGGGCACAGATGAGTGTCGATGACCCGTTCGGTTAGGTCATATCGTTTTTGAAACCCGTTGCGGCCAATCACTGTCAACGCACCCGATCGCCACAGGAACTCCAGCGCTGTTTTCGACGGGTGCCAGTCCCACCAACCGCCCGAGCCCTTCTTTTCGTCTTTGCCCACGTCCGACGACGATACCGGGCCGTGGTCGTGGATATGCTGCAGAACGGTGGCAAACTGCTGTTCAAACCCATCCCGGCGCCAGTTTTTCCAGCGGGATTTCAACAGAGCCGCGTCGCGTTGAAACCGTAGATGCCAATGACGGTAAAATTCCATCGGGATCACAGCGGCGTCGTGTGTCCAGTGTTCGAACAGTGCCTTGTCACGCTCATAAAGGTGCTTGAGGTTCTTGGTGCGATAAGATGGCCTGCGCGAGTACAGGATCATGTCATGGGCGCGGGCCACGGTGTTGATACTGTCCAGCTGCACAAAGCCCAGCCGGTAGATCAGCGCCAACAAATCCGCACCTTTCGCCCCGCCCGAAGGCGGCTCGGCCAGCGCATGGCGATCCATGAACAGGGTACGGGCCGTTTTATTGTCCAGCCGTCGCAGCGCCACAGGCTTAGCGCCGTTTCAAGGTTTCGCCGTAGCTGATCTTGGGGGTCAGGGTTACGCGGGTGTCAATTTCGGCTTCGGGATTGACCAATTGCGCGGCGATGATCTCGGCCGCTTTGCGACCGATCTCATGACGGCAGGCATCTATAGTGGCCAGTTTGCGCGGCAGCCCCTGTAGCAATTCGACATTGTTGAACCCGGCCAGACCGATCTGACCTGGTATGTCGATGCCTTGCTCCAGCAGATACAGCAACCCACCCGCCCCAATCATATCATTGGAATAATACAGGAAATCCAGATCGGGTGAGCGGTCCAGCATGGCCTGCGTCATCTCACGCCCTTTGGCCAGAGCCGAGCCACCGGAATAGAACTCGCGATCTTCGATCTCGATCCCGTTCTTGCCCAGCACTTCGGTGAAACCTTCAAAGCGCTTCCGAGCGCGGTGGTCCAATGGCATCTTGGTGCCCATGAAACCGATATGTTGGTAACCTGCCTTCAGGATCGCAGCAGCCATTTCGCGCCCAGCACGGCGGTGCGATATGCCGACCATAGCGTCCACTGGTTTGCCGTCCGTATCCATGATCTCAACCACTGGAATTCCGGCTGAATCCAACATCGCGCGGGCGGCGTCGGTATGTTCCAGCCCCGCGATGATCACGCCCGATGGCCGCCAAGAGAGCATCTCGTACAGGACCTTTTCTTCTTTTTCGGGCAGATAGTCGGTAACGCCGACCACGGGCTGCAATTCGGTGTCTTCCAACACCTGATTGATGCCGGTCAGAACCTCGGGGAAGACCATGTTGGATAGCGACGGAATAATCACCGCCACGAGGTTTACCCGGCTCGACGCCAGCGCGCCTGCAATCTTGTTGGGCACATATCCCAGTTCTTTTGCAGCAGCCAAAACGCGGGTGCGGGTGGCATCGGACACGTCGCCCCGGTTCCTCAGAACCCGGCTGACCGTCATTTCGGACACGCCTGATGCTTCCGAGACATCACGAAGGGTAAGCGGGCGTTTTGTTTCTGTGGTCACGGAGGGCACCTGCACTGTTGTTTTGCCTGATGGTAGCGTGAACAGGACGCAATTTACAACTGTTGTGCAAAGGTCATGACAACCCCGAAAAACCAAGGTACAGAGAGCCTTGCATGGCCCCGTGGCTCAACTGGATAGAGCAGCCCCCTCCTAAGGGGCAGGTTGCAGGTTCGAATCCTGCCGGGGTCGCCAGTTTTCCGAAATGATGTTCAATCTAAACGACTTGGGTGATCCATAGTCTTCAATGGGAGCGCCGTGCCCAAGACCTGCCTCAGACACGAACCCAATGGCAAGACGATTACATGTGTTGAATTATGCCGGGGTGCCTGCCATGCAGAAAATCGGAAGATGACAGCCTAATTTTTCGCAGAGTCAGTGATGGAAAAAATGTCCTGTGAGCGCGTGCTGATCAACCACCGTCAAGATACCTGTCAAAAAAAGCACATAGGCTACGGGAATTGTTGCCTTTCCACCGTTCCCTTGATCCTCACGAAACCTCATTTCAGAACAAGAGACTGACCCCTCTGGACATGTGCAGGGCCTGGGTTTAAACGACGTGTCGCCGCCTCAATAGCTCAGCTGGTAGAGCAGGTCCTTCGTAAGGACAAGGTCGGGGGTTCGAGTCCCTCTTGAGGCACCAAATAACTCCGCAAGATGCTGAATTTATTTTGATAATCGTTTTAGACAGTTTCTGTCCCCTGATTTGTCCCCCGAATTTTCGCTGATAGGACATGCGTGGACACCCTTGCACAATGCAGCGTTCGGTCGGAATCGGCTCTGAGCAGTCATTTGCTGCATTTGGCGCAAAAGTCTGTTCTGCTCTCTATTTTTCATTCCCTAGTCAGTTGATCAATTTCTGTGGTTCCTTGTTGGCGCGGATCAGTTCGCTGATGGTTTTGCGGGCTTGTTCAGCCCGTCGCGATCTGTCTCCGTGCTTTCACGGTGGATGGCTTGGCCCAGCAGCGCGGACACTTAAGCTAGCGCTGCGAATGACTGCTTCGAGCCCGCTCCGGTACTTTCATTTTTAAAGCTGGTTGACGCGAATAAAGAGCTGTTCGTCCTCCCGTTTTGATTGGGCCATCGCGCATCGATCTGAGTGGTCCATCTGACCGAAAGACTCGGATGACTGCCTTGAGCCCAAAGCAACCGCCTGGGTATCCAGGTTTGTTGATCGTTTGTTGCGGATTTGTATAGGCGGCGGTGTTGTAACCCCACATACGCCCACTTATGCATTTCATCGTGAGTCAGGCGACCATGAACGGGGGACTCAATGACCGACAGTGCCGAAGCAAGCCTTGAGTTGATCATCGAGCGAATAGAGCGAGAGTATTCGAATTTTTCCGTCTCCTCACGCTGGGGGCGACGTCAACTAATGCTAGACCGGAAGATGTTTGCAACATTCTCGGAGTTGGACATGTCGTTTAAACTTGGGGAAGACCAATTGAGGCAGGCATATTCGATTGACGGAGCGGAGACTTGGAATCCTAAAGGAAGGAAAAATCCGCCCAGAAGCTGGGTAATGGTTCCTGTATCCCAAAATAGGCACTGGATGCCGCTCGCTTTAGAAGCGGCAGAGTACCTCAGTAAGAGTGGCTCTTAGGGGCAGTTCCATGTAGCACGAGTCATGTCCGCTTCGTCCGCGTAGCGGTCATTCGCAGCAACTGTGCGAACGTCTGCACTGAGCCCAAATTGACAGATGCCGCAGCGCGCGCGAACGACCGCATTGCATATGCGAGCGGAATCTTGATCTTTGTGGGCGAAATTGAGCTCAGGGTTGGCTGACATTGAGATGCCTGCCTCCAAAAAGATCAAATTGGCGGCCAAATTCGCACATTGTAGAACGGTACTTGAAATAACTTGTCATGACCTTGGGAGGGACGACATGACAGATATAGAATCAATTTCTCTTGGATATGATCAAGATCCATCGCGCTCGAGTTCTCTACGGGCAGCAGCCTACACCGAAGAGAAATGGTTTGACACTGACCTCCGTTCTGTCCTGTCCAAAACTTGGCAATGGGTTTGTCATGCTGAAAAAACACGTGAACCGGGTTCTTTTGTCACCGTCGAAATAGCTGGCCAGCCGATCGCGGTGGTACGAGATAAGGAAGGCACGCTTCGCGCCTTCTATAATGTTTGCAAACATCGAGCGCATGAATTGCTTTCCGGTGAAGGCAATACGTCGCGGATCATGTGCCCGTACCATGCATGGGTTTACAAACTGGATGGGCAACTGGCCCGAGCACCTCATACTGAAAATCTTGAGGACTTTAGAACTGATGAAATTTGTCTCGATGCGGTACAGGTAGAAGAATTTTGTGGATTTGTATTCGTCAATCTGGACCCGAACGCCGCGTCATTGTCTGACCAGTCTGGAGATTTGGAAACCGAAGTGCGCCATTGGGCACCGGATGTTGATCAACTGACTTTCGGGCACCGTTTGACCTACGACATCAAGTCCAATTGGAAGAACGTCGTGGATAACTTCCTTGAATGCTACCACTGCCCGACGGCGCATAAAGACTTCTGCGATCTGGTGGATATGGATACCTACAAGGTTACGACCTATGACATCTATTCCAGCCACATGGCCGACGCTGGCAATAGTCCGAATGCCGCGTATGACGTCTCGAATGCGACCGTTAAGACGCATGCCGTTTGGTGGCTTTTCCCGACAACTTGCCTGATGCGTTATCCCGGACGGTCTAGCATGATCGTGTTGAATATCATTCCAGTTGGTCCCGATCGGACCCTAGAGACCTATGACTTCTTCCTTGAAACACCAGAGCCAGACGCGATGGAGTTGGACGCCATTCGCTATCTTGACGAGGTGCTGCAGGTCGAGGACATCGGTTTGGTTGAAAGCGTCCAGCGCGGCATGAACACACCTGCTTTCACGCAAGGCCGGATCGTCAATGACCCGGATGGATCGGGAAAATCTGAACATGCTGTGCATCACTTCCACGGTCTCGTGCTGGATGCCTATGCCAAAGGTGTTGCGTGACGCGTCCGAATTTCCTTGTGATCATGGCGGATCAGTTGGCTCCGCACTTCACGGGGGCGTACGGACACAAGGTTGCAAAAACTCCGCATCTTGATGCGTTGGCTGCGCACGGGATGCGCTTTGATGCTGCGTATTGCAATTCACCTTTGTGCGCACCGTCGCGGTTTGCATTTATGTCAGGCCAGCACATCAGCCGGATTGCAGCGTATGACAATGCGTCCGAGTTCAAGGCATCCGTTCCGACGTTTGCGCACTATCTCAAGTCATTGGGCTACCAAACGTGTCTTTCAGGCAAGATGCACTTTGTCGGTCCTGATCAGATGCATGGGTTTGAAGATAGGGTAACAACAGACATCTACCCTTCGGATTTTGCGTGGACACCCGATTGGGAAGCGCCGGATGAGCGGATCGATAAGTGGTATCACAACATGCAAACCGTCAAGGAAAGCGGCTTGGCCCATGCGACGTTCCAGATTGATTATGATGATGAAGTCGCCTTCGCAGCCAAGCGTTGGCTCTTTGATGCGGCCCGAGACAAGGCGCTTGGACAGGATGCGCCCTTTGCGATGGTGGCAAGCTTTATCCACCCGCATGATCCCTATGTGGCACGGCCCGAATGGTGGAACCTATACACGGACGAAGAAATTGACATGCCGGCATTTGTACCGGCCTTGGATAACCAAGACCCGTTTTCACAACGATTAATGGACGGGATCGAAGCGTCTTACGTCTCGCTGAGCGATGAAGAGGTTCGTCGTGCCCGTCGCGCCTACTTAGCAAATGTGAGTTACTTTGACAGCAAGATTGGTGAGCTGGTTCAAACGCTCGAAGAGACTGGCGAGCTGGACAACACGATCGTGATTGTCACAGCGGATCATGGCGACATGCTGGGCGAGCGTGGGTTGTGGTACAAGATGAACTTCTTCGAACACTCGGCCCGTGTGCCATTGGTCATGGCTGGACCCGGTGTCGCCACGGGCACGGCACAAAACGCAGTGTCCTTAGTGGACCTTTTGCCGACCTTTATCGAGATAGCGGGCGGCGACATGGGCATGATCGGGGAGCCAATTGATGGTCGCAGCCTAATGCCTTTGGCGCGCGGTGAGACCGATCCGGTTGACGAAGCGATTGGTGAATATTGCGCTGAAATGACGGGCTATCCGGTCATCATGATCCGACGCGGTCCATTGAAATACATCCACTGCGATAGTGATCCGCCGCAACTCTATGACCTAAGCGTTGATCCAATGGAGACGACCAATCGCGCCGCCGACCCAGCCTATGAAAACGCGGTGCACTTGTTTGCCAAAGACGTCGCCACGCGTTGGGACGGCGAAGCCTTACGCAAACAAATCATAGCAACCCAGAAATCGCGTCGCGCGCTTCATGCGGCGATGGAGGCAGGCGCGAGCAAGCCGTGGGACTACAATCCGCCGTCGGACGCGAGCCAGCAATATGTTCGCAACAACATGGATTGGACGGTTGCGGCCAACCGCTATCGCTATCCGCCACTGAAGGATCAGGACCAATGACACTAAACGGAAAAGTCGCCCTTGTTACAGGCGCCAGAGGCGGGATTGGCCGTGCCATTGTTGCGCGTTTTCTGAAAGAAGGCGTAACCGTTTATGCCGGCGATCTTACGCCTCAAGGATCGCTTGCCGCGCATGACGATGATGGCAGCCATTTCGTTAAGTTGGACGTGACGCAAGAAGCAGATGCGATTGCGGCGATGGATCATGTCCGCACGGCACACGGAAAACTTGATATCCTTGTGAATGCGGCTGGTATCGAGATTGAGAAGACAGTCGAAGAAACCTCGCTCGAGGAATGGAACCAAAGCTTTGCGGTGAATTCTACAGGCACGTTCCTGACCTCCAAATACGCCCTGCCTTTGATGCGCGAAGCGGCCAAGTCGGGTAATAGTGCAAGCCTGATCAATTTTGGCTCCTACGATGGTTTCATCGCTGATCCAGGCCTTGCCGCCTATTGCGCGACCAAAGGGGCCGTGCATGCCCTGACCCGCGCCATGGCCTGCGATCATGGTCCTGAAGGCATCCGCGTGAATGCGATCTGCCCCGGTTATATCGACACCCCGATGTTGCAAAGTTTCTTTGAAGGCGATGGATCAGGTGGCGGCGGCGGCAACATTGAAACACTGCAAAAGGCTGTTCGTGATGTGCATCCGATGCGCACCTATGGCACGCCAACAGACATTGCAAACCTGGTCAATTGGTTGGCAAGCGATGAAGCACGATATGCCTCAGGCCAACTCTGGGTGCTTGACGGGGGACTGTCCGCACAAGTGCAACAGATGAAGCTCTGATGCCCAAATCCGTCATCATAACCTGTGCGCCGACGGGCGGTATTCATACGCCATCCATGTCACCCTACCTGCCAATCACACCGGCCGAGATCGCGACAGCCAGCATTGAGGCGGCCGAAGCAGGCGCCTCAATCATCCACCTTCATGCGCGGCATCCAGAAACGGGCAAACCCGATCCCCGACCAGAGCTGTTCAAACAGTTTTTGCCGGTGATCAAGCAGGCCACAGATGCGGTGATGAACGTCTCAACCGGTGGTGGCTTGGGCATGTCGATGGACGAGAGACTGCTGGCGGCAACGTCAACCAGCCCCGAAATGGCCTCGCTGAACATGGGGTCATTGAACTTTGGTATCTTCCCGATGCTGCAGAAGTACACCGAGTTTCAGCATGATTGGGAACGTCCTTTCCTAGAGATGACCGAAGATTTCATCTTTCCCAATACGTTCAAAACAATCCGCTATGCGATTGAAAAGCTGGGCGGGGATCATGGGACGAAGTTTGAGTTTGAATGCTATGACCTTGGCCATCTCTACAACGTCAAATGGTTCATTGATCAGGGGCTGATCCAACCGCCGTTTTTCATCCAGATGGTCTTTGGTATTCTGGGGGGTGTGGGGGCCGACCCCGACCACCTGACCCACATGCACAATACCGCAGACAAACTGTTTGGTGCGGAAAACTACGAATGGTCGGTCTTGGCGGCTGGCCGCCATCAGATGCCTTTTGCCACGCAAAGTGCGATGCGCGGCGGTAATCTGCGGGTGGGACTAGAGGACAGCCTGTTCATTGGCAAAGGTGAGCTGGCCAAATCGAATGCGGAACAAGTGACCCGCATTCGCACAATCATCGAAAACCTCGGGCTCACAGTGGCCACACCGGCAGAGGCACGGGCGCGGCTCGCGCTTAAGGGCGGCGATCAGGTTGGGTTCTAGGGAGACGCACATGCAAACGAAAATGTTGATCAACGGTGAAATGGTTGAAGGCGACGGGGAAGCTCTGGCGATTATTGACCCCGCGACCGGTGAGACCATCCATAAGGTAAACGAGGCTAGCGATGCACAGATTGCAGCCGCCGTGCGCGGATCAGAAGAGGCATTTGAAACCTTCTCGGCCGTTCCACCGGCTGAGCGCGCGGCACTTCTGCTGCAAATTGCAGATGTGATCGAGGCGAATAGTCAAGAATTGGCAGAGCTTGAAAGCCTTGATGTGGGCAAACCGTGGCCTTCGGCACATGACGACGAAATGCCACTGACAATAGATGTGTTCCGGTTTTTTGCGGGCGCTGCGCGCACATTGACAGGTTCCGCCGCAGGGGAATATGTCGCGGGCCACACATCTATGATCCGGCGCGATCCAATTGGCCCAATTGCGGCCATCGCACCTTGGAACTACCCTTTAATGATGGCGTCCTGGAAAATCGCCGCACCCATCGCTGCAGGGTGTCCAGTTGTGTTAAAGCCTTCTGAAATTACACCGCTTTCTACGCTGCGGCTGGCCGAGTTGTTGCAAGATGTTTTGCCGAAGGGTGTGTTGAATGTAATTCACGGCCGTGGGGCCAGCGTCGGCGATACCTTGATCAACAGCCCGCAAATGGAAGGGATCAGTGTGACTGGATCGCCTGCTACAGGCATGGCAGCGATGCGGGCAGCTTCGCAGCAGATCAGGCATGTGCATCTCGAACTTGGCGGCAAGGCTCCGGTCATTGTCTTTGATGACGCTGATTTGGATGCTGTCGCTGAAACGATCCGCTATGGCAGTTACTTTAATGCGGGTCAGGACTGCGCCCAGCCCTGTCGTGTGATGGTGTCGGATCAAGCCCATGACAAACTTGTCGCGGCGATTGCAGATCAAGTTGGTCAAATCCAGATCGGAGCGCCAAAAGCGACAGGAACCGAAATGGGGCCGCTTGTTTCGGCGGCTCAAAGAGATCGGGTCGCGGGATTTGTGGATCGTGCACGCAGTGCGGCCGAGGTCGTGTCAGGCGGAAACGCAGGCGAAGGAAACGGGTTCTTTTATGAACCAACAGTCATCGCAAACGTCGATAATGATGCCGAGGTTGCCTGTAATGAGGTCTTTGGCCCAGTTGTCACGGTTTCAAGGTTCTCAGACGCAGACGGGGCGCTGAAAATCGCAAACTCCGGCCCTTATGGGTTGGCGTCATCCGTGTGGACGCGCGATGTCGGGCGCGCGATGCAGATGACCTCAAAACTTCGTTATGGGTTCACATGGGTCAACACGCATGGGGTCGCCACACCCGAGATGCCCTGGGCTGCAATGAAAGGCTCTGGCACCGGCAGTGACATGTCCGTCTATGCGCTGGATGCCTATACAGCGATCCGTCATGTTATGGTGGCCCACTGATGCGGTTGACTGGCAAGCGTGCTTTTGTGACCGGCGGTCGGCAAGGGATTGGTCGCGGAATTGTTGATCAATTTATAGCAGAAGGTGCCAAAGTCATCACCTGTGGCCGTGGGCCAGCACCGGATGGTTTAGGGGCTGGCTGGCTGTCACTGGACGTGTCTGATGCCAAGGCCGTTGGTACCGCCGCGCAAGAACTTGGTGCATTGGATATTGTCGTGAACAACGCGGGTGTGCAAGTCGAGAAAACTGTCGTGGATAGCACCGATGCGGATTGGGATTTGGTCATGGGGGCCAACGCCAAGGGTGTTTTTAACGTCTGTCGCGCATTGATCCCGCACATGCGAGCCGGTGGTTCGATCATCAACATTGGTTCGATCTCGGGCAATGTCGCTGATCCGTCGATGGCGCTCTACAATGCATCAAAGGCGTTCGTGCATGGGCTTACCCGCTCGATCGCGGTGGATCATGGTCCGGCGGTTCGCTGCAATGCAATCTGCCCAGGGTGGATTGAAACTGGCATGCTGGACGCCGGGTTCGATTTGGCCAATGACCCAGCACAAGCCAAGACCGATGCGTTGGCACGGCATGCGGTAAGGCGTTTCGGCAAACCCGCGGATATCGCAGCGATGGCGCTTTGGTTGGCTTCTGAGGAGTCCTCCTTTGCAACGGGTCAGCTTTTCACCGTGGACGGCGGCATGACAGCGGCCTCCCCCCTAAATCCGGGATTGTTCTGATGTCACAGATAGAAAGAACGGCTATTCTCGGCGGCGGCGTTATCGGGGCAAGCTGGGCCGCATTGTTCCTTGCAGCGGGCCGAAGTGTGAGCGTTTTTGACCCTGATCCAAACACCGAAGGCACCGTACGCGCCTACGTTAAGAAAGCCTGGCCTGCGCTGGAAGAACTGGGGCTTACTGACCACGCGACACCTGATGCCATCCGTTTCGTACCAACGGCCGCAGAAGCCGTGGCAGATGCAGAATTCATTCAAGAGAATGTACCAGAGCGCTTGCAGATAAAGCATGCAACTTACGCAGAAATTGAACCGGAGTTGTGCACCCACGCCATCGTCTCAAGTTCAACATCAGGTCTGACATTGGAATCTCTGCAAGAAGGCTGGAGTGATCCAAGCCCGCTGATCCTTGGCCATCCATTCAACCCGCCGCACCTCATCCCACTGGTAGAACTTACCGCGAACCACGCCACCGGCTCAGATGTTCTTGACCGCACAGAAGCGTTTTACCGCGATATCGGCAAAGTGACGATCCGGATCAATAAGGGCATGCCAGGACATGTTGCCAACCGATTGCAAGCCGCTGTTTGGCGCGAGGCCGTCCATATGGCGGTTGAAGGTGTCGCAAGTATCGAAGACATCGACAAAGCGATGTGGGCCGGGCCAGGATTACGATGGGCCGCGATGGGGCCAACTTCTCTGTTCCACTTGGGCGCTGGCAAAGGAGGCCTAAAGGCCTTTTGTGACCACTTCAAAGACACGTTCAACGGTTGGTGGGACGATCTTGGTGATCCACGCTTGAATGATGATGTGATCAGACAATTGGTCGATGGGATGGATGCGCAAGCGCAAGGACAAAGCACCGAGGGGTTATCAGCGCAGCGCGATGAGATGCTCGTAGCCATGCAAAGAGCTACGAGACACCTTCGGACTTGATATCGGGCTTGAACATCGGCCACGCGCGAAACTCGAAAGGGACACGGCCTTCAATGCGATCAGAACTTGGTGTCAAACCAAACCGCTTGCGATAGGCGCGGCTGAAATGGACTTGTCCATTGAACCCTGACGCCTGCGCGATTTCGCTGAATTTCAACTCGGTTTGAGTGACCAACCCACGAGCGCGATCAAGGCGGATATCTCGGTAATACTCAACTGGAGATTTTTGGACATATTGCCGGAACAAGCGACTTAATTGCCGTTGTGAAACACCCAACTTCGCCGATATTGATGGTATCGACAAAGTCGTTTCCAAATGGGCTTCCATCAGATCAATAGCCTTTCGGACAATGCTGGATGTCACATACCCCAGTGGTTCCATATCCTTGGGGTTCTGAGATTGCCCTTCGCCGCGTACCGTGTGGTGGAAAAGATATCGCGCAGACGCATTGGCGATGCTTTCACCGGCCACAGAATGAATAAAGCGCAATCCCAGATCCGTTGCGGCTGTCCCTCCGCAGCAGGTAAAAATCCTACCATCCGTTATGAACGTGTTTTCCGAAACTGTGGTGTCACGCGCAATTTCGGCGAACGCATCAATATGTTCATAGTGAACCGTTGCGGTTTTGCCTTTAAGCAACCCAGCCTGTGCAAGAACAATCCCACCAGTATCCAACCCACCAATGATCGCGCCAGCCGCATGCCATTTCTGAAGTGCGATCTTAAACTGAGGTGTCACGTGACGTTCGGGCGTCCAACTTGTGCTGACGAGAACCAGCCATGGTGTGCGATTGGTCACATTCAGCAGTGGAGCAGTTTCAACGACTAAGCCACTGCTTGACTCGATTGGGCCGCCAACATCAGAGGCATAAGTCCAAGAAAATCGAGATGATCCCGAAAGGTAGTTCGCGATGCGGAAAGGATCAACAAAAGACGTAGTTGCCGAAACATTGAAGTGCGGGCTCACCAAAGCAACGACTTCTAATGTTTGGAGATCTTGGCTTTCCATGGCCGATTTTGTAAAGCACCGTCCAAAAATATCAACAAAATTCCCTGGTTGAGATCTATTTGCTGAAATCCTAAATCAATTGATGATCAAAAGTAGTCGAGCTCTAGCTTGGCGCACCGTAAGCGGACATAGGCGCAACCGCAGCGAATTGGCGCTTTGTCCGCAAAGTAGAAGTTGAAGCAAGTTGCAGCGAAAGACCGCTCTGCGGACAAAGCCGACATCGCGCGGGTTCTAGAAAACTTCAGGCGGTTTGGCCAGAGGCCCCCAAGTTTCCGGGTCAGGTAGGCCGACACTTGACCATGCCTCCAGTAATACTTTGGAATCTGCTGACCGTGTACGAGGCAAGTCATCCAAGATGTCGAACCAAGGCATTTTGCTTTCTATCCCGGAGTGGACCGATGGAGCGAAGTTTTCTGGGTTATCGAGGCTCGAAGTGTGCATAACCAAGTAAGCCGTTTCCCTCGGCTGAACGAGTTGGTAGGTCAGGCTTGCTCCGCACTTGGCGCAGAAGCCCCGTTTGGCTATTGGCGTAGTCGCGAAATACACGGGCTCTTCATCGAGAAATCGAACAGCAGAAACGGGAAAAGCCGTCCACGCATTGACCGCTGACCCAGAGAATTTTCTACAGCAGCTGCAATGGCAATACCCTGTACTGATCGCTGGTGCATTGACTTCGTACCGGACGGCTCCACAAATGCAGCCGCCCTTTACCATAGTCTTTGCCAATTCATCCTTGTCGAAATCCAGAAACCCGCCTTCTTCGCCGTGCTTTGACTGGGTCATGTAAACATGGACTGAAGTATCCGTGCTTTTCAGTTTTTTGTGCCCGCAATCCGCAAGTGGAATGTCTACCTTACCATTTATTTGCGCCATCACTTCGCCGGAGACCGCTATTCCTCCTGGCTCGGCCATTGCTTCGAGCCGAGCGGCAATATTAACACCATCTCCCAATATATCTGCCCCATGTACAACGACATCACCAAGAGAGACCCCGATACGCAAGATGAGTGCATTATCCGTGTTCGACTGACGGGCTTCGAGCGCGGACGCTTTTTGAATGCCAATTGCACAGTTGACCGCCTCAATAACGCTGGAGAACTCAGCCAAAAATCCGTCGCCAGTAGACTTGAAAACACGGCCTCGGTTCGCCTCAACTTGCATGCGGATGATTTCACGTTCCAGACGTACCAACTCGGCCAATGTTCCGCTCTCGTCGCGCGAAACCAGCCCCGCGAAACCAACAACATCCGTGGCCAGTATGGCCGCCAATTTGCGTTCCATCTCTATTCCTTAGAACTGTTATGTCTCTGCTGGTTTCTTTAAAGCTTAACATAAATCGCCATAGCCCGAGAGATGATCATTCAGACGTTTGTTTTGTCTTTCAAAAAAACTGCTCTGGGCTCCACGCGGTCATTCGCAAAATCACGATGCATTTCCACTTTGCGGACCTTCCGGACCTTCACCGCAGTTGCTCGTGTGTCAGGTTGCAGCGCTCTCATAACCGCTTCGGTAAGACCAAATGCGCAAGTTCTGGGTCGAATTCAGGTATCTCAGATGCAAGCCTGCTCTTGCCACTGTAAGTTGAGGGTATGGAATTGAACATCAGACAAAAACTGGCTGAGAATGAATGGAAGGGCGAAATCGGCTTCACCATTGAAAGCCGCGAGCCTGAACGCGTGGTTGCCAGAATGCCGGTAACTGAAGCTGCAAAGAACCCGTTTAAAACGATGCACGCGGGCGCTTTGATCTGGTTTGCCGATATCGCAGCAACCTTGTGTGCCATCGGCGATCTGGACAGTATTGGTGAAGACGGGTCAGGCTTTCCGCTCGCCGTTGATCTTCATACCGTGCTGTCGGGCAATGAAAAGGCAGGCGATCTGATTGCAACCTCCACAACGGTCAAACGCGGTGGCAAGCTCATTGTCATTCGCACCGAGGTTCGCGGAGAAACAGGGCGTCTGTTGATCGACATGACAACCACGCATCTGCGCGCCGGTTGACCAACTGGAAAGCACCCGCCCTTCTTGCGGCGGATGCATGTTTCCTTGCCTCAAACCGTCGTCAGAAATTCCGTCAACTGATCAATTATCGCTTCATCCGTACGTCCATTGGTGACGCAGGCCCGCAAAACCGGTTTGCCCTCGAACATCGCCTTGGAAATCCAGAAACGCCCATCTTCGTGAACCGCATCGACATAGCGTTGCACGGCGTCGTGCCCTTCCGGCGGAACCATGCAGCTTACCCCCATGAGAGACTGGTTTGCCTTTGTCCAACCCGCATTTCTAAGATTTTCCGTGAACCGGTTGGTCAGTCGGATGGTACGCTCGACATGGTCGCCGTAGCCGTCCCATCCGGCGGCACCAAGGGCGAGGAACAGGCGCAATCCTACGAAGCGGCGTGACCACTGATTGGAATTCACATAGAAATCCTTGGCTGCCTCGCTTTCCGGCATGTAACTGGCCGAGATACGGAAAACCTGTGCGGGTATGTCGGGGCGCGAGGTCAGGAACATGCCTGCGCCCATCGTGGTGGCGAACCATTTGTGGGCGTCAATCGTGATCGAATCCGCTAGTTCAATGCCGTCCAGTGCGGTTCGCCCTTCAGTGCTGGCGATCATCGCCCCACCCCATGCCGCATCGACGTGAAACCACATACCCTGCTCTCGCGCCAGAGCACCGCAAGGTTTGAGGGGGTCGATCATCCCGGCATTCGTGGTGCCAGCCGTAGCTACGATCAGGACCGGGACACAACCGTTTTTCGAATCCTCATCAATGGCGGTCGCAAGACAACTTGCGTCCATCTGGCCTTGGCCGTCAGTTGCGATCAATCGAACGGCGTTGCGCCCGATGCCCGCCGAATGCGCCATCTTCAACCATGCAAGATGGCTTTCCTTCGAAACGTAAATCGTTGGTTGGCCACCGAACTCATAGATACCCTTGTCGCTGTACTCCGGGCATTTGGCCTGCAAGGCACATAAAACAGCCGCCGAATTGGCCTCAGCCCCACCACTGGTAAAATGCCCCCCGGACCCCTTGGGAAGCCCGGCGCGCCTGGCCAGTTCATTGATGACATGCTGTTCAATTTCGACAGCGGCTGGCGCATGAGAATACACACAGATTTGCGGATTGAAGGCTGACGCGATCCGGTCGGCACATTCCGAGGCAAAGGTTGGCGCGGGATTGAACAGACCAAGATATCCCGGATGAGTCATCTGAACGCTGCCGACATCTAGTGCATTAATCACCCAATCCATCAGGGGTTCGAGTTCTTCTGCCTGATCAAACTGTTTGGATTTCAACTCTCCCAACCAGTCAGGCGTTAACTCAGCCGAGGTCGCCTTGCGATTGGCATAGTCGCGGCGCGCCTGACTCAAGCGCTCGGTCAACGCGTTTTCCGCGTCTGTTATTTGGTCAAAATCCGGGAAGAGTGCGTCGCGTCCGTGCATCGGGAATTCCTGTGGTTGTTTGGTGTGAAACTATCCGTGCTGAATAAGTTCATCGACCCGAAACATGCGGTATTCACGCGGCAATACTGCCAAATTACTATCCCGAACTGGACCAATGACGGCTTTCCGCACATCGCTTCAAAATGAGCGAGGCGCAGCATTGGTCACTAAGGGCTCAAAGCAGACTTCGAAACAGTCTAGTCGAACGACTGCTTTTGCCTCGCTTACGATGCCTTTCCAAGTCAATGGATCAGCTTCTGCAGTTCTTTGTCGGCGCGGATAAGTGCACTGATAGCCTTGCGCGCTTCCTCAGCTTCACTTGATCTTTCACCGTGCTTCCATGACGGATGGCTTGGCCCAGCAGCGCGGACACTTAAGCTAGCGCTGCGAATGACTGCTTCGAGCCCAAAGCGGCCACTTCAAAAAGACACGAACTGCTCGAGGGCCGCTGCTAGCTATGCAGCCGTGCGTGCAACTCAATCGGCGCAATCAAACCACTCTCAATGTTGTGCACCATGTGACGCACTTTCAGCGCGGTGTCATCGCCCATGATGAGATGTAGCCCGAGTGGCGGGGGACCGTCGGCCTGGCTTTGTGCGGCAGCAAGATCAGTGAAGAACTGTTTAGCAAACGCTGTACGGTCAATGCGTTCCCCAACCTCAAACCCCACCGATTTTAAGGCCGCCTCATAGGTTTCGGGCGGGTCCAACGCGCTTAGTTCACGAGATGATGCCCACGGCGCCGGGTAATCCATTTGTCCGCTTCCGACCTGCATCACATCGTAGATCGCAAAGATGCCGCCAGGCTTGAGAACCCGCGCCGCTTCTCGCGCGATCCCAGTTTTATCGGCGATATTCATGCCGACGTGGATCATGTAGGCCGCGTCCATTGATGCGTCCTCAAAAGGCAATTCGAGCACGCTGCCTACAACCAATTCAATCTTGTCATTCAATCCCGTCCACTCGGTCAAAGCGCGCCCGGTTTCTACAAATTCGGGCGTCAGGTCGATGCCGGTGACATGAGCTCCTGTCGTTGCAGCGACAAAGCGGGCTGGGCCTCCCAGACCACAGCCGAGGTCCAGGACGCGACTACCCTTGGAAAGCTGTAACGACTTAACAAACGGTTCGGTTGCACGACGGCCACCAATATGAAATTCGTCCACCGGAGCGAGTGCGTCGTGCGCAATCGGTGGTGTCAGATCCAGCGCCGCGCAGCCGTCAGAGATACGTTTAAGCAGATGTCCTGAATGATAGTGTTGGGCGACCTCTTGCAGGTTCGTCATGACATAGCCTCCCCAATAGTGATGATGGCAGGATATATCAGCAGGGATAATATGTCAGCTTACCGCCCAGACTTGAGTGCGTGGCTTAGGTTGCTTCAAGCGGGTGCGTCTTCAGGGGCCAGGATCGTCATGCCGGCCTTTTCCGCCACCGCCATGATCGCCGGAATGTCGGGTGGCCCATCGGGTGCAGGAATATCCGTTGTGCCGTCCGGCATTGCTTCGCCCGCTTCGGTGAAGAATGTATCATGCATGGCTCCCGGAGCGTTGATGCATAGCAAGCGACCTGGAGTTTGCCCAATACAAGTAAACGCGTGCACCGCGCCATCGGGGACTTTCACGAAATCGCCACTGCTTACCTTTTTTGTCTCGCCGTTTAGGAAAAACTCAAACTCGCCTTCGAGCACATAGAAACTCTCATCTTCGCCAGCGTGATGATTGGGGGGGGCGCCGGCACCCGGGGCGGTCTTGATTTCAACGATTGTACAGCGATCTCCGGTTTCGGCTGGAAATGCGTGGAATTTCAGAAGGTTCCCTAGAAGGTGATATGTGCGAGGGCGAGATTGCGTCATTTCAACGACTCCCTTTACTTCGATGAATGTACTTTTATGATACACATATCTATTCATGAGACAAGTGTATCATTAAGGAACATCGGTGTGGCCCCTCGAACCAATCAAAAGAACAGGACTAGAGAGGCGTTGCTGGCGGCGGCACGTGAGCTTATGTCAGAGGGGGAAAATGTGACGCTTGCCAAAGTCGCAGAGCGCGCGAAAACCGGTCGGGCAACGGTATACCGGTACTTCTCCGATCCCGGCGTGTTGGCCCTCGACGCGACCCTCGACATAGAGGTGATGCCGACCGCAGAATTGCTGGAAGGACTTGAGGATGTGCGCAACCGTGTGCACGCGGTTGCGCGCTACTATCTGGATTTCTCTCGCAAACATGAGGCTTTCTTTCGCCAGTTTCTGGCTGAATCGCTGAAGGCATCACTGCAAGACGGCACTGTCAAAATGCGTGGAGCGAGAAGGGTCGCGGCATTTGGAAAGGCCCTTGAACCCGTTTGCAGCTCGATGAAACTGAGCGATTACGAAGATCTGACACTACGTTTGGCCATGACAACAGGCATAGAGCAGTTTGTGATATTGGAAGATATTCTGCGCGTAGATCAGCAAAAGGGGTACCGGCTACAAGAAGGTCTCGTGGACGCTCTGCTTAACCAGTACCTGCCGAAAGCGTGAAACGCACCAGCAACGCAATTTCGGTTAGTCGAACGACTGCTTTTGCCTTGTACTGGTCGGCGCCGAGTCAGTTGATCAATTTCTGTAGTTCCCTGTCGGCGCGGATCAGTGCGTTGATCGCCTTGCGGGTCCGCTCGGTACTTCGTGATCTTTCTCCGTGCTTCCACGACGGATGGCTTGACCCAGCAGCGTGCCCCCCTCTAGCCCCATGCATGCGGCAGACACTCCAGCCTCGAACGGCGGGTGCGCGGCATCGCTGGCCTGTAGACTTTGCCGTAGCTTTGCATCTGGGCGCTTTTCTGAGCCGTTTCGTGGGGTCCATGAGGTTATCGTCGCTTTTTGTCATCCGACCGCCCCCCCGTTTTGAACGTTGCCGACAATGGCCTGACCACCTTCTTTGACTTCAACGCGTTCCACCCTGACGGTCTGATCCGCCTTGGATCGATACCGTTTCAGCGCTTCAACCTGGCTTGTGAAGGTCCGCGCAAGTTTATTGAGCGCCCGTTCCGCTGAATCTTGCTGCGGGAGAGTTTTTACATGGTTCAGGCGCCGTGCCATAATCATTGTGGCCTGATGGATTGCGCCCATCTGAATCGCAAGCATGGCTTCGATCTCGTCTTGGGGCCTGACCCCGGCAACAACGGACATCACGAAGTTCGACGCGGTCTCTGAGACAGAGCTGCCCTGTTGCCCGAGAGTCGCGACTTGATCCATGACACCTTCGAAGAACCGATCGTCTGCTGTGCCCAGCTCATGCATTGCCAATGCACAGGCTGCGTTTGGGTCTTTCCCTTTGTGCCCGACGGTGAGCCGTCGCGTTTCTTCTTCGAAGTCCAACTTGATGTCCAGGGCCCGAACGCGTGATCTCTTCCGTTCCTTCAAATCCGCAATCGCATTGGTCTCCGTTTCGGTAAGCTCGGAGTTCTTTGTCTGCAGATCGCTGCCACTGTCTTTCTGTGTCTTGCTCATGTCCGCCTCGCGTAACAGGGAGTGGTTAGTATTAGTGTTCCGTTTCAGAACCGACGGACCGGCGAGAAACCGGCCTGACGGGTTCTGACTTGGAACCATTGGAAGTCTTTGGGTTCTCAAACGGAACTACAGAGGATGCTGACGGGTCCGTCTCAGAACCGCGTTTTGTTTTTTCGGGCTGCCAGAACCGCCAGTCATTGGTGGCGGCTTTATTACCGGATCGGGTCTGTGTCGCCTTGGTCGTCAATCGCCACTCATGGGCTCGACGGTGATACCAGTTGCCTTCTCGCTCCAGCACAAGGAAGCCTTTGTCCTGCAGATCCTCGAAAGCCCGCTGAACCGTGGCCTTGCCCAATCCCAGTATCTCTGCCGCCTCGTTCATCGACAGAAACACCTTGCCGTTGTTGCCGCCGTTGTATCGGGTGTGAAGCTCCAGCCAGAGCTTCACTGCAGGTCCGGACAATGCCCGCCACGCCGGAGATTTGATCATGGCATAGGGCAGAGGGATGTATTGCCCCTCATCCGATCGTTTGCCTTTGGGAGACCGGCGCCTACTCATCGCGACACCTCCGCTGGAAATGTTCGGGCAAAGCATCCAGTTCGGGAATGTGACAGCCGATATGCGCCCGGACGAGCCGGGTCAGGCCGGATTTGGACGCACAGTACCCGAGCGTGTCCCAGGCCGCTCCCCCGGCCGGAAATCGGGGTCTCTGGCGCTGGAACAACCATTGGATGCCATCCCTGCAGGCAGAGACTCGGTAGATATCATGGCGAAAGAGTTCGCCGCTGTAGTTTTCAGCAGTTTCCCGATGATCGGTTCGGGAAAGAAGGCCAGTGTCTGGCCCCCTGTCGAGACTCGTGCTGTTCGGCTTGGAAAAGGACATATCAGCCATGCTCAATCCGTCCTTTCCGTACGATCACCCGTTCGACCGAGTTGCTTTGCGGCGACCAGTAGTACCGGCGCTCGTTGGGTTTCTTTGAAGCTGTCTGCTTTGAAGCGTGGGTGCTTACTATTGCCATTAGTTCTATCCTCGACTTGCGCCGAAGGGACGAACACCGTAGACTTGGGGGCATCTTAAGCCGTTATCGAACAATGCAAAAACCCGTGTCCAATGTTGTCCCATTGGCGCGGGTTTTCGTTATATGCTCTGGCCTTCACCCATGATCCAGGCATCAATCTGATGCGTGTCCACGAACGCGGCCCGGCCTACGGTGTGTTTGGTAATCACACCGGCATTGGCCGCACGGTCGAAGGTGGAACGGCTCAGCGAATACCGCTGAATTGCATCTTTAAGTCGGATCAGGTTTTTAGGTTTGACGTTATCGTCTGCCATTTCAGTTTCCTGTAAATTGGCAGAAGGCTTAGGAAAGAACGCTGGCTAATTTTGCCCGCAACCTGTGGTAAGGAGTGCGCAATGAGCGTTCGCTCGCTGCTAATTTTTTTATTTACATTCCTATCCGCAGGGGCGTACATATAACCATTGGGTTTGTGACGAATGTCATTTGCCCTGAATGGGAGAACAGAACGGACCAACCGATTTTTATCGATGGGGTAGTCCGTCTTCTTCCCTGAGTACATTCTAATCCGTGCCTTCTGTTCGTTGGTTGCGGTTTGAGCAGGGGCCGCCGTTACTTTTGGTGAAGGAGGGCGGCCCTCTGCGGTGTTTTGCGTTACCCTGATGAGTAATGACATATTCAATTTACATCGCGGGACCCCGTAGCACAACAGTTTGGCAGTGCATCTTTTATCTTGACAAGATGTGGTGCGAAAATGGGTATGAAAATAGGGGAAAGCCCCTACGTGACTCTGGGATAAGGTTGTGGATAACTGGCCGGACCTCACGCATTTTTTGAACCTCGAATCGGTATCACATCAGCCTCTATGCCGGTCACGTGTTCCGCCCAGCGCTCGGCGAGCAGTAGACGTTCATCAAAATAATCGGATCGCTGATAGGCGCGTGAAACCGCTGATCCGACCTTGTGGCCTATCGCGGTTTCTTTGATTTCATAATCGGTGCTGGTTGCCTCATTGGCCCAGGTTCTGAAGCTGGCGCGGAAGCCATGGGGTCGGGCGTCCAACTCCAATCGCTCCATGTGGCGGGACATGCTGGCGTCGCTGATGGCAACAGTGCGAACGCCGGGGAACAGGTACCCATCGCGGGCGGTTTCGCTTGCTTTTTCCAAGATCCGCAACGCCTCTTTCGACAGCGGTACACGGAAATCATCCGTTTTGCCGCGTTGGCCTTTCACCAGTTCTGCCGGTACGGTCCAGATGTTGTTCTCAATCTGGCTGGTCTGCGCGAACCGGACGGGCTTTGACCTTAACCCGGTCAGGATTAGCAATTGCAAAGCGAGTTGGACCGTGCTGCCGCCTTCAAGGCTCTGATAGAAGGCCGGGACATCCCGCCAATTCATCGAAGGTATGTTCTCAGGCTTGTGAACCTGTTTTCCCAGAAGTTCGCGGGCATCCTCTATTGCATAACGGTCGATTTCGTATCGTTTGGCGCTGGCATAACTCAGGCAGGCTTTGAGCCGGGTTAGTGCCTTCCTGGCTACGTCAGTCTTGGAGTGCCAAATCGGGCGCAGTGCATCAGCTATGGCGGTGCCGGTGATATCCTCAACCGGTTTGTCGCCCAGAGCAGGCAGGACATGGGTCTTAATCGGGCTGTACCAGCGCCCGGCCTCACCATCACCTTTTAGCTGTGCCTTCCGCGCCTCAAAGGCCAATGGGGCGATATACTTCAACAGTCGCTTTTCGCGGGCCTGCGGATCATTGGCTATCTGGTTCGCCGCAGCCTGTTCTTTCTCCGCGTTCCGCAACTCTATGGGGTTGCCGCCGCGCTTTACCATCCCGCGATAGGCGTCCGCCATTTCACGAGCCTGAGCCAGAGACACGCTGGGGAAGCCGCCTAATCCCATTTCACGGCGCTTGCCTAAGTAAGTGAAGCGGAACACCCACTGGTCCCCGGACGCCAGTCGATAGAGATACAGTCCGCCACCATCGCTATGCTTACCCTTGCCAGCGGTACGGACCTTTGCGGCGCTCAGTTTGTACAGTGAACCTGCCATACACCCTCGTGACGTACTATATCCCCCGTTTTATCCCCTCTTTTTTGTGCGGTATCAAGACGCTTTCTGACGCACAAAGGCGACTGTGAGCTGCAAGTATCTTGTTTTTAAGCGGAAAAACTTAAGACAGTGACACACTGAGAGGCATTGTGAGTGAAGTGTTCAATGCCCTCTTGAGGCACCACGAATATCCCCAACTCGTAACGTATTTCCGCTCAGGCGCGTTTTTCACCGATTGTGGTGACACCCAGAACGGACAGGACTTTGGCTTCGATCTGCTCGGCATTCATACCTGCAACGGCGTACATATCTGCCGGGCTGGCTTGGTCGATAAAGGTATCGGGCAGCACCATCGAGCGGTATTTCAGCCCGTGATCGAACACGCCTTCATCCGCCAATAGCTGCGCCACGTGGCTGCCGAATCCACCAATGGCACCTTCTTCGATGGTGATCAGGGCCTCATGGTTTGCGGCCAGATCCAGGATCAGATCGCGATCCAGTGGTTTGGCGAAACGGGCATCGGCGATGGTGGGTGTGATCCCGCGGGCGGAAAGTGCTTCTGCGGCCTTTTGCACCTCGGCCAGGCGGGTGCCAAAGGACAAAAGCGCCACGCGCGCTCCTTTTTGGATCATGCGGCCTTTGCCGATCTCAAGCACCTCGCCTCGTTCAGGCAGGTCGACGCCCACACCCTCGCCGCGCGGATAACGGAAGGCAATGGGTCCGTCGTCATGGGCTGCCGCCGTGGCAACCATATGCATCAGTTCGGCCTCATCCGCAGCGGCCATGACGGTCATGCCGGGCAGGTTGGCAAGATAGGCAATATCGAAGGATCCCGCATGGGTTGCGCCATCAGCACCCACCAGCCCTGCACGGTCGATGGCAAAACGCACCGGCAGGCGCTGAATGGCCACGTCATGCACCACCTGATCATAGCCGCGCTGCAAAAAGGTCGAATACATCGCGCAGAACGGTTTCATACCGCCAGCCGCCAGCGCCGCCGCGAAGGTCACGCCGTGCTGTTCCGCAATTGCGACGTCGAAACAGCGCGACGGGTAGCGTTCGGCAAACAGGTTCAGCCCGGTACCGTCCGGCATTGCGGCCGTGACGGCAACGATCTTGTCATCGCGTCCGGCTTCATCAACCAGTGCCTTGCCGAAGACCGAAGTATAGGATGGCGCGTTTGACGGGGCTTTTTTCTGCTCACCCGTGACCACGTCGAACCTTGCCGTGGCATGACCCTTGTCGCGGGCCTGCTCGGCGGGGGCATAACCTTTACCCTTTTTGGTTAGTACGTGAATCAGGATCGGGCCGGTCGCCCGCGCCTTGACGGTGCGCAGAACCGGCAACAGCTGATCCATGTCGTGACCGTCGAGCGGACCGATATAGGAAAAGCCCAGCTCTTCGAACAGCGTGCCGCCCACAGCCATGCCTTTCAGCATTTCCTTGGCCCTTTTCGCACCTTCGCGGAACGGTTCGGGCAACAGTGATACTGCGCCTTTGGCAGCGGCTTTCAGATCGTGGAACGGGGCCTCGGCGTAGATACGCGACAGATAGCTGGATAGCGCGCCAACGGGTGGGGCGATGCTCATCTCATTGTCGTTGAGGATGACGATCAGGCGTTTGCGCAGGTGACCGGCGTTGTTCATCGCCTCAAACGCCATACCTGCGGACATCGAGCCATCGCCGATCACCGCAATCGCGTCACCCAGCCCCTCGGGTGTGACACCGCCCAGATCGCGGGCCACCGAAAACCCAAGCGCGGCGCTGATCGACGTTGAACTATGCGCTGCCCCAAACGGGTCATAAGGGCTTTCGCTGCGCTTGGTGAAGCCGCTTAGACCGCCTTTCATGCGAAGGGTGCGAATTCGGTCGCGCCGTTCGGTAAGGATCTTATGCGGATAGCACTGGTGGCCGACATCCCAGATGATCTTGTCGCGGGGCGTGTCGAACACCGCATGCAGCGCGGTGGTCAGTTCGACCACACCCAGACCGGCGCCCAAGTGCCCGCCGGTGACGGACACGGCCGAGATCGTTTCGGTTCGCAATTCCTGTGCCACTTGATGCAGCTGCGCGTCCGAGAACTGCTTGAGATCCGCGGGGCGGTTCACAAGGTCCAGCAAAGGCGTTTTCGGGCGGTCAGACATTTGGCGTTCCTGGCTTAGCTGTCCCGGGCAATAACGAAGCGGGCGGCGTCCTTCAAGGTTTCAGCCGATGCGCCATACCCGTCCAGCGCAGCGCATGCTTGATCAATTAGCTCGGCGGCGCGGGTTTTGGCCACGTCCAGCCCCAACAATGAAACAAATGTGGCTTTACCGGCCTGTGCATCCTTTTGCAGACGCTTTCCAGCTTTTTCGGCATCACCCTCGACATCCAGAATGTCGTCCGCGATCTGAAAAGCAAGCCCCAGTGCCCGGGCATATTGGCGCAATGGCTTGGGGTCGGCCTGCGCCAACCGTGCGCCAGCGCATGCGGACCATTCGATCAGGGCGCCGGTCTTGCCGACCTGTAGCCGCGTGATCTCGTCCAGCGTCAATGGCGCGACGGCCGTTTCGGCCGCAATATCCAAGGCCTGACCTAGCACCATGCCTTGCGCTCCGCTGGCTTTGGCCAGTGTTAGAGCCATTTCCGCCCGAACCTCGGCATTGCCAACCTCGGTGTGGGTGCATAGTTCGAAAGCCAGCGTCTGCAGCGCATCACCGGCCAGAACGGCGGTGCCTTCATCCCATTTCATGTGAACGGTTGGACGTCCACGCCGCAGGTCATCGTTGTCCATGCAGGGGAGATCGTCATGCACCAGCGAGTAGGCATGCAGCGCTTCAATCCCGACGGCAGGCCAAATTGCGCGGGCTTCTTCGATGCCATGCACGCGCGCGCTTTCCAGTACCAAAAACCCGCGCAGGCGCTTTCCACCCTCTGTGGCATAGGCCATCGCCCGGGTCACATCCAGATCGTCCAGCGCCCCCAGAACCAGATCGAACTGATCCTGAATCCGCGCTGCATCCTGCGCTAGTCTATCGCGAAACATTTACTGACCTTCGACAGGCGTCGTCCCGGTCGGTTGACCGTTGGCGTCCAGAGTAATGGCGGCCACCTTTTCCTCGGCCCGCTTCAGCTCCTCCTCGCAGCGCTTTTTCAGCGCCGCCCCGCGTTCATACAGCGCGATGGACTGGTCTAGCGCCACATCGCCGCGTTCCAGTTGGCCGACAACGGCCTCAAGCTCTTTCATCGCCTGTTCGAATGTCATCTGGTCTACTGGGGTATCGGTCATCGGGCTGCCTTCATCAATTCTTCCACATGGGCGCGTGTGGCCTGAGCCAGTGCGTTCAGATCATACCCGCCTTCCAGAGTCGAGACGATACGGCCATCGCAAAGTTCATCCGCAATCTTGCACAGTTCGGCCGTAACCCACGCAAAGTCACCGGTGGACCAGTTCAGATTGGCGAGCGGATCATCCCGATGCGCATCAAACCCGGCGGAAATAATGATCAGTTCGGGTTTGAAGACGCGCAGGCGTGGAAAGGCCTGTGTTTCATAGGCCGCGCGCATTTCGGCCCCGCCGGAACCGGGGTTCAGAGGGATGTTGAGGATGGTTTCATACGTACCGGTCTCATCCGGGCGTCCCGATCCGGGCCATAACGGCATCTGCTGGCTGGTGATCACCAGCGCGCGCCGCTCATCCCATAGTAAATCCTGCGTGCCATTGCCGTGATGGACGTCGAAATCAACCACGGCGACCCGGCTTAGCCCGTGATGATCCAAAGCATGTTTTGCTGCCAAGGCGGCATTGCCGAACAGGCAAAATCCCATCGCAGTATCGGTTTCGGCATGGTGTCCCGGCGGTCGAATCGCACAAAATGCGTTCGAAGCCTCGTCACCCAGAACCATATCCACCGCCCGCACCACAGCCCCCGCCGCGCGATAGGCTGCATCGACCGAGCCCGGGGACATGAACGTATCCCCGTCGATCTGGACGAACCCATCTGCCGGGCGCATCTTACGCAAATCCTGGATGTAGCTTTCCGGATGCACCCGCAACAGATCGTCATCCGCCGCCAAAGGGGCCGTCACCCGGTTCAGGTCCAATCCCTCGAGCGCATGCAGGATGTTTTCCAGCCGGGCCACCCGTTCGGGGTGCCCGTCGGGCGTTACATGCCCAAGGCAATCCGCATGAGTCAAAAGCGCGGTTTTCATCAGCGTCCCCCGTTCATCTGGCTAAAAATACCTTTGCCGAAGGCCCAATCAATCCGGTGCCAGCATATACCCGGCACCGCGCACTGTCTGCAGATAGCGCGGCTGTTTGGGGTCCTGTTCGATCTTGCGTCGCAAGCGAGTGATCTGCACATCCACCGCGCGCTCCTGCGCCTGACCTTTGTCGCGGCCCAGATCCTCGACCAGCTTGGCGCGGCTGATCGGCTCGCCTGGTTGGGTCGAGAAGATCTTCATCAGCTGGCTTTCCGTCGCGGTCAGTCGCACCGGTTCTTCACCTTGCCACATCTCGCCGCGTTCCACGTCATAGCGGATCGGGCCGAGGGTCAGAATCTTGGTCGCTGTATCCTGCGCAGGTGTTTCCGGCATCCGCCGCAGAATCGCGTTGATCCGCAACAGCAGCTCCTTCGGCTCAAACGGCTTGGCAAGGTAATCATCCGCACCGGCCTCAAGCCCCGCGATCCGATGCTCGGTCTCGCCGCGTGCGGTCAACAACAGGATCGGTGTCGCATGGGTTTCGCGCAGGGTCCTGGTCAGGCTGACGCCATCTTCGCCGGGCATCATAACGTCCAGAACGATCATGTCGAAATCAAGCCCCGACAACACCCGCCGCGCATGGGCGGCATCACGGGCTGCGGTCACCAGAAACCCGCTGCGCATCAGGAACTTCTTGAGCAGATCACGAATACGCTCATCGTCGTCGACGATCAGCAGATGGGCATCCAAATCGCTCATGAGGTCGTATCCCGCAGTTTCGTGTAAGCATGACGCATATCAGTATCCATCATTGCTTCAAGTACTTTACGAAATCCTGATACGGCCTCGGGGCCTGCTTCCTTATATGCAGCGCGCATTCGCACTCGCTGGGCCTCGGACAGTTTGGTCTCAAGCGCCTTGCCCCTGTCGGTCAGAAACAGATGCCGTTCGCGCTTGTCCACCGTGCCCACACGGCTTTCGACCAGGCCGTCGTCAATCAACGTCCGCAGCACCCGGTTCAGCGACTGTTTCGTCACGCCGAGAATGGCCAGCAGGTTGTTCACGGTTGTGCCCGGCGCGCGGTTGATGAAATGGACGGCCCTGTGATGCGCCCGGCCATAGGCCAGTTGGGTAAGAATACGGTCAGGATCAGCGGTAAAACCGCGATAGGCGAAAAACATCGCCTCGATCCCTTGCCGCAACTGTTCGTCGGTTAAAAACAAAAGGCTTTCACCGCCAAAGACTTGGGCGGGGCGCGTGTCCGACATCATTTGCCTCATTCGTTACTCGGGACCGACTTTATGTCAGCGTTATTGACATTCCAAGAGTGGACAGGTATCGAATCGCAGTTTCTGCGCAACTTTATGTCCGCTTCGGACTTAAATGGCGCAACAAACGAAAAATTCAACCCAGTTCAGGAGGTTTCGCATGGCGGGGTATGATGATCGTGACGGCGTAATCTGGCTAGATGGTGAACTGGTGCCCTGGCGCGACGCTAATGTGCACATCCTGTCTCACGCGATGCACTACGCGTCCTCGGTGTTCGAGGGTGAGCGCGCATATAACGGCAAGATCTTCAAAAGCCGCGAGCATTCCGAACGTCTGATCGCTTCCGCCGACGCGCTGGATATGCCGATGCCTTATTCGGTGGACGATATCGAGGCCGCCAAAGAAGAGACCCTGAAAGCCAGCGGTCTACAAGACGCTTACGTGCGCGTGCTGGTATGGCGCGGTTCGGGTGAAGATATGGGTGTGGCCTCGGCCCGGAACCCGGTGCGCATGGCCATAGCGGTTTGGCCCTGGGGGGCCTACTACGGCGACGCCAAGATGCAAGGTGCCAAGCTGGACATCGCCGAATGGAAACGCCCCAGCCCGGAAACCATCCCCGTTCATGCCAAGGCGGCGGGTCTCTACATGATCTGCACCATCTCCAAACACAAGGCCGAGGCCAAGGGCTGCTCGGACGCGCTGTTTATGGATTACAATGGCTATGTGGCCGAGGCGACCGGTGCCAACGTGTTTTTCGTGAAAGATGGCGAGGTTCACACCCCGTTGGCCGATTGCTTTCTGAACGGCATCACCCGCCAAACCGTGATCCAGATGCTGAAAGACAAGGGCGTCAACGTGATCGAACGCCGTATCAAGCCCGAAGAAATGGCCGATTTCGAGCAGTGCTGGCTGACTGGCACAGCGGCCGAGGTCACCCCGGTGGGGCAAATCGGTGATTACACTTTCGAGGTCGGAGATCTGACCCGCGAGATTGCCTCAGATTACGAGACGCTGGTTCGCGCCTGATCTGACCAGAAACGCGTATTCAGAAACCCCCGCGTTTCGTGGGGGTTTTTCTTTGCCTGCCGTTCAAGTTCTTGTGCAGATCGTTCAACAGGCTGGACGATGGCGCATGCGGGTATAGGTTACAGCCATGTTGGACCTGCTCAGCGATATCCTCACCCGTCTGTCCCTACGGGGAACGTTCTATTTCCGCACGTCGTTCACGCCGCCTTTCGGTATCCAGGTCCCCGCCTATCAAAACGTTGCCCGGTTCCACTTTGTTCAGCGCGGTGAACTGAAAGTTTACGTCTCTAACACAGGGGAAATGCTGCGGCTCAAGCAAGGCGACCTGATCCTGATCCCGCACGGGGCCGCGCACGCGCTGCTGTGTAATGAAATCAAACCGCTGGACGCCTTACCGCTTGAACATGTTCTGGAGGAGGCGGGCTATCAGGGCGATGGCGTCCTGATTTACGGTGGCGAAGATAAAAGTCGCGACACACAGTTAATCTGCGGCCATTTCTCGTTCACTGGCCCGCCGGGCCGAAGGGGCGCAGGTCATATGCTGATTGACCGGTTGCCGCCTTACATCCTGATCGAAAATTACGGCGAAGAGGCTGGTGCCTGGATCGAGGCCACACTGCGCATGATCGGGTCCGAGATCAACGGTGCCCGGATTGGGGGCGACCTGATCGCCCTGAAACTGTCCGAGGTGCTGTTTGCGCAGGCCATTCGTGCCTATCTGGAATACCAAAGCCCCAGCGATACCGCGCTGGCCGGGTTCGCTGACCCGCGTATTTCGCGCGCGCTAACCGCCTTTCATCAGGCTCCGGCGCAGGAATGGAGCGTGGAATCGCTGGCACGCGAGGCGGGGATGTCCCGTACCGCCTTCGCGCAGCTTTTTGCCGAGAAAATGAACACGACCCCCATGCAATACCTGACAGATTGGCGCATGCAGATCGCCTGTCACGGCCTGACTGAAAATCGCTGGAACGTGGCGGATGCGGCGGCCGAGGTCGGTTATGCTTCTGAGGCCGCTTTTTCCCGCGTCTTCAAGAAACAGATTGGCTTGTCACCGGCAGCTTATCGGTCAATGCACTGATCCGCTCTATCTCTGAACGATCTGCAATATCTCACGAACGATCCGGAATTAAACGTTCGAACATACCGACCTAATTTGGTGCCATGCCACGTTAGGAAAGGAAAAATCAATGTCTGTCCGTTTCGTTACCCGCACTGTGCACGCATATCTTGATTACCCGGTCGCACTGGCGCTGATGGTGCTACCTTTCGTTCTGGGATTGGGACAATCTAACCCGATGGCCTTGTGGCTATCGGTGGTCACTGGCGTCGCGGCGTTGGTTCTGACTGTTCTGACGGATCACCATCTCGGGATTTGGCGGGTTCTGCCCTATAAGTTCCACCTTGCTGTCGACCTGCTGGTCGGTGTCACATTTCTGGCCGCGCCAAGCCTGTTTGGGTTTTCGGGGCTGGATGCGATTTACTACTGGCTGAACGGCGCGGCGGTGGTTGCCGTTATCTCGCTCAGCTCGCCGGAAGAGGGCGTAACCGCCTGAGTCTGAAATCTTCTGTTACCTGAGTCGCTTGTTTGCCAACAGGCGGCTCAGTGCTGTCAGCAAGTCAGGACGTAGATCATGCGAAGATTTTTTTCTTGCGAAACCCGACTAAAACAATCAGATAATAGATAACGCTGGATGTGGTATCATCCGGCCCCAAGTTTCGAGGCGGTTTGTGGGTTTAGCGCATGAAAAGGTGAGAGCCCGCCGCCGCCTCGGGAACGAAGCGCAACAAGTAAGGAAGAGTATGTCATGGGCGATCCGCTGGATGAAATCATGGCGCGGTACGAGGCCGCCACGGCCTGCGGTTGTTGCTGTGACGATGATTTTTGCGCCTACGTCGAGAAGAAAAAACCGATGACAAGCGGCGCACGGTCCGAGAGTTTGCCACACAGTGCTGCCAACCAACGCGGGTCAATCAGGTATCTCAACGAAAACCGGGCAGGGTAACAGCCCCTTTTTTGGGGCTGTTTAGACACTGTTTTCAGAAATCCACGCCGCGCTGGGCTTTGATCCCGGCTTGGAAGGGGTGCTTTTCTTCGGTCATCTCGGTGACCAGATCGGCATAGTCGCGCAGCGCCTGCGGGGCGTCACGCCCGGTCAGGAACGCGCTGGTTTTGTCGGATCGCGACTTGAGGCCCTCAATCACCTGCTCAACCGACAAATACTCATAGCGCAGGGCGATGTTGATCTCATCCAGAACCACCAGATCGTATTCTCCGCAGGCCATTAGCGCGCAAGCTTTTTCAAAGGCGGAGTTGGCGGCGGCGATGTCGCGCTCACGGTCCTGCGTGTCCCATGTAAAGCCCTCGCCCATCGTGTGCCAGGTGACCAGATCGCGATCCTCAAAGAAGCGCCTCTCGCCGGTTTTCCATTTGCCCTTGATGAACTGCACCACGGCGACCTTCTGACCCCAACCCAGGGCCCGGATCACCACGCCAAAGGCGGCCGAGGATTTGCCCTTGCCCTTGCCGGTGTTGATCAGCACCAGTCCCCGGCCGGGATCGACCGCCTCTGAAACTTTCTTGCGATGCTGGGCCTGCACCTTCTGCATCTTTTCCTTGTGATCCTGCGCGTCGCTCATGGGGAACCCTCACTTTGTGTCGGGCCACACCCTAGGGGAAGTTTGGCAAAGGTAAAGGTCAGGCTTTGGGGTCGGTGACGGCACGAGCGCGCCCGCGTTCCAGACCCAATTGATGTTCGCGCCAAATCACCACGATATTGCCCGCAATCACCAGCGCTGCACCCGCCAGCATCACCGCCGTGGGTAATTCGCTGAACCAGACATAGCCAATGACAATGGCAAACAGCATTGACGTATAATCGTATGGCGCCAGCATTGACGCCTGACCAAAGCGATAGGACGAGGTCACCAGAATCTGCGCCACACCGCCGATAAGCCCGGCCAAAATCAACACGGCGGCTTGTTCCCACGTGGGCTGGGCCCAGCCCCAGAACACGGTCAGCCCGGACAGTATGGTCGCGGTCATCGAGAAATAGAACACGATGGCCGCTGGATGATCGACCTGCACCAGTTGTCGGATGTGGATCTGCACAAAGGCACGGGCGATGGTTGCCCCCAAAATACAAAGCGCGCCAAAGGTGGCGGCAGCCTCCATGTTGTTGCCGCCCAGCCGAGGCCAGATCATGATCAGAACACCCAAAAGGCCGATGGCGACGGCGGCGATTCGAATCTTGCGTATGCGTTCACCCAGCATGATCGCCGCCAAAATCAGGGTGAAGATCGGGGTGGCGTAACCAATGGCTGTGGCTTCGGGCAGAGGGATCAGGCCAAGGCCAGTAAAGGTCAGCCCCATCGCTGTGGTTCCCAGTACGCCGCGCCAGAAGTGACCCATGGGCTTGCGCACGACAAAGCCTTGCGTCAATTCTCCACGTGAGATCAGCCAGATGACGATCACGGGAATGGCGAACAGCGAACGGAAAAACACCATCTCACCAGGTGGGAAGTGATCGGACTGCGACTTGATCAGACCCGCCATGACGGTGAACAGAAACACCGCGCTCGTTTTCAGAGCGACGGCCAGTAGTGGTCGATGCGATGTTAACGGTTTTGCCATCGGCGCGAACCTGCGCCTTTGTTCGGCAAAGATCAACGCGTGGATTTAGGAATTCGTCCAGCTCGTCGGCAGAGACTGGCCGATCTCTTGGGCGAAGTCCTCCAGAAACCGGATCATCAGTTCGATGCGTTGCCGTGCAAGGGCTTTTCCGCCCTCGGTCAGCATATCACCAGGCAGGCCCAGCAGTTTTACCTTCCAATGGTCCAACGAATAGGTCAGATCGTCCAGCGACCGATTGGCGGCAAACGGGTCTGCCGGGTCGTAAAGCGCCCGTCCCAAAGCGCCCGAGACGGAAAAATTCCGCGCAATGCCAATCGCGCCCAGCGCGTCCAACCGATCCGCATCGCGCAAAATGCAGGCTTCGGGTGAGACCGGCGTTATGTTGGCAGAAAAGCTGTGCGCCTCAATCGCGTGCAGTATGGCGCGAATTTGATCCCCACCATAGCCAAGTTTGACCAGAATAGGCTCTGATTCCTGAGCAGATTGGCGAGATGCCAGATGGCGGTCGGGGTCGTCCTTGGACAGATTCACAAGATCATGCAGATAGCTGGCGGCCAGCAACACGGGCATGTCAGTCTGATCGTCTGAAATGGCCTGAGCGTTCACCCAAACCCGGTCCAGATGGGCCAGATCATGCGCTGGATCGGTTTCCATCCGCTGGGCGACGATGGCGCGCAGACGCGCGCGCAGATCAGCCGATCCGTCCACGGCTCTCTCCAATCTGGCCACGGTGCAACAGCAGGTGATCCAGAATGACGCAGGCCATCATCGCTTCACCTACCGGGACGGCGCGGATACCAACGCAGGGGTCGTGGCGGCCCTTGGTGATGATCTCGGTCTCTTCACCGGATTTGGTGATCGTCTTGCGCGTGGTCAGGATCGACGAGGTCGGTTTGACCGCAAAGCGCACCACAAGGTCCTGCCCGGTCGAGATGCCGCCCAGAATGCCACCCGCGTGGTTTGAGCTGTATTGCGGGCCGTTCTGGCCCATGAATATCTCGTCTGCGTTGGCTTCGCCGGTCAGCTCGGCGGCGGCCATGCCCTCGCCGATCTCAACGCCTTTGACGGCGTTGATCGACATCATCGCAGCGGCCAAATCAGTGTCTAACTTGGCATAAACAGGCGCGCCGATCCCGGCAGGAACACCGCGCGCGACCACTTCGACCACCGCGCCGACCGAGTTGCCGGACTTGCGCAGGTCATCCAGATAGGTTGCCCAGTCTTCAGCTGCAGCTGCGTCGGGTGTCCAGAACGGGTTCTGTTCGATCTGCGCCCAGTCGAAATTCGTGCGGTCAATCTTGCGCGGCCCCATTTGCACCATGTAGCCGGTGATCTGCACATTCGGTGCGATCTGCTTGATCGCCTGGCGCGCCAAACCGCCTGCGGCTACACGCGACGCGGTTTCCCGGGCCGAGCTGCGCCCGCCACCGCGATAATCCCGGATACCGTATTTTTGCCAATAGGTGATATCGGCGTGGCCCGGACGGAACTTGTCCATGATATCGCCGTAGTCTTTCGAGCGCTGGTCGGTGTTCTCGATCATCAGCTGCACCGGTGTGCCGGTGGTCTGGCCCTCGAACACGCCGGACAGGATCTTTACCTGGTCTGGTTCGCGGCGCTGGGTCGTGAACTTGTTTTGCCCCGGTTTGCGCTTGTCCAGCCAGTGCTGGATCATCGCCTCGTCAATCGCAACGCCTGGCGGGCAGCCATCGACGGTGGCACCCAAAGCGGGCCCGTGGCTTTCGCCCCAGGTGGTGACGCGGAAAAAATGGCCAAAGCTATTCATCGACATGGGGCATGCTCCTTTGAACGATGTGATTAGCGGTCAAGTCCCGCGGCCTCAAGCGGATTTGCGGTTGGGGTCATTTGACCCCAACCTTGTTCATATCACGCAGCCGAAGCCAATCCGGCGCGGGTTTCAGTGATTTTCAGCGCCGCCTGCGCGGCTTCGCGGCCCTTTTGCACGAAGTGGTCGCGGTAGATAGCGTTGTGGTGGTCGGTTTCCTGATATTGGTGTGGGGTCAACGACACCGAAAGGACCGGAACGCCGGTGTCCATCCCAGCGCGCATCAGCCCGTCAACCACGGCTTGAGCAACGAAATCGTGCCGGTAGATGCCGCCATCCACCACTAAGGCGGCGCAAGCGACGGCGGCGTAGCGCCCGGTCTGGGCCAGGTCGCGGGCCAGCAGGGGCATTTCGAACGCGCCGGGAACGTCGAAGACATCGACTTGCTCGGCGGGGATGAGGTCCAGAAACCCGTCCAGCGCACGGTCAACGATATCGGAATGCCAGTTGGCTTTGATAAAAGCATAGCGGGTGTGTGTCATCGTAATCTCCTTTCGTAACAGACACGTCACCCAAGGCGATCACGAGCAGACACGCCGCGGGGCGGCGCACCAGCACGTTCTCTTTCATCCGGACTTTGACCGTCGGCTCTGGCCTCTCACCAGATCTGCTTGTCACCCCGAAACCGAGGCCGCTCGCGGGCTTACGGGTCATGGCCCGCATACCGCCGGTGGGGAATTTCGCCCCGCCCTGAGAACGGGCGGGACCTTGCCAATGCGCGTGTGATTTCGCAAGGGGTATGTACGGTATTTTACGGGTTTCGTTTCAACTGCCCTGTTGTAGGGTCGCTGCAACCAAGGAGAATGTGAATGAAACTGTATCACAGCCCAATGTCGCCCTATGTGCGCAAGGTCATGGTTTTGCTGCATGAAACTGACCAGCTTGGCGATGTCGAAGTGATGACCGTCGCCACTACGCCGCTGGATCCGGCCGATTCTCTGTTGGGCAAGGCGCCGTTGAACAGAATTCCGGCGTTGGAGCGTCCTGATGGCCCGACTCTGTTCGACAGCCGGGTGATTTGCGCCTTTCTGGATACGCGCGCTATGGCCGGGATGTACCTCGAGGAGGCCGGCCGCTGGGATGTGCTGACGCTGGAAGCGCTGGCAGACGGTATTTTGGATTCAGCTCTGGCGATGACGTATGAACGCCGCTTCCGCCCCGAGGACAAGCAATGGGACGACTGGCTGGATGCGCAATGGGGCAAGATCGAACGTGCCTGCGCTGCGCTGAACCAACGTTGGATGGCACATCTGTCCGGTCCGCTGGATATGGGCCAGATCGCTGTGGCCTGCGCGCTGGGCTATCTGGACTTGCGGCATGATGCGCGTGGTTGGCGTAAGGGCAATGATGCGCTGGCCGCGTGGTATGCAGACTTCAGTGAGCGCCCAAGCATGATTGCTACCCGCCCGGAGAGCTAAGATATGGGCCCCGCACTGACGCTAGGGCGGGGCCTCTATCTTTACTGACTGCTGAAGGTGGCCAGATAGGCGGCGATGTCCTCGGCACCGTTCTTCAGCTTTACGCCCATGTTCGGGCGGGCTTTTTCGTCATCCAGAAATTCCCGAATGAAGCCGATGGGATCCTGAGAATAGGCAATGATGTTGTTCTCGGTCCAGACCAGGCCTTCTTCCCCCGCGCGGATCATGTCATCGGTGAACATGCCGATGGGCAGGCGCTCGCTGCCATATAGATAATCAGTCTCGGTCCCGGCCACTCGCCCCACGACGCCGTACAGATTCGGCCCGGTAATGCCGCCTTTGACCAAAACCTCGCCATCTTTGATGATCGCGTGGCAGGAAGAGCAGCGGTAATAAAGTTTTTCGCCTTTCGCCGGATCACCGGCGGCCACTGATTGCGATGCGAAGGCCAGAACAAGGGTCAGAGTGGATGCAAACAGCTTTGACATGGGATTTGACATGGGAAACGTCCTGCGGAGGTTGAAATTCCCCCGGGCATTCGTGGATTCCCGTTAAAAGTGCAATCGAAATCAATAACACCTAACCCACTATAAAATATACATTTTCAACTCAGTTTTAAAATGGTCACACATTCCCAAGAAGTGGGAATTTGCATAGAGGAATCTGGTCATAATCTTGCTGCTAAGTCATTTTCTTGTGCGACATGATCTAGCTCATCGACGCCTTCCACCGGGTGTTTATCTGAACCGAATCACATGAACCGTCATCTCGGGCGATCGGCGGATTTCCCCGCTTAAACCTGCCCAAATCTTGAAAAAATACCCCTTCGTTGTGACATGAATGCCCAGATGCGGCGTAGTGCGCGCCTATGACCGCTGGACGAACCGATTTCTCCCGGCTAGATAGCCGCGATGAGACGCCGCTTTGATGCGGTGCTGATGCATGTTTGCTCGGGTCACCCCCGGGCGCCGGAATCGGAGAAAACCTCGTGTCCCACGCAGAAGACCACGAAGGCACCCGCAGAGATTTCCTCTACTACGTCGCAGGCGGCGCAGGTGTCGTTGCGACGGGTGCAGCCGTATGGCCCCTGATCAACCAAATGAACCCATCGGCAGACGTTCAGGCGCTGTCCTCGATCCGCGTGGATGTGAGCGGCGTTGAGCCGGGTACGCAGCTGACGGTGAAATGGCTGGGTAAACCCGTCTTTATCCGTCACCGCACTGGTGCCGAGATTCAGGAAGCGCAAGAGCAGGATGCAGAAGGTGTCGACGCGCTGCCTGATCCGCTGGCCCGTAACTTCAACCTGAACGCAGATGCACCGGCAACTGATGCCAACCGCGTGATGCCGTCGCCCGAGGGCGAAGCACCGGGCGCATGGATCGTCCAGATGGGCGTCTGCACCCACCTGGGTTGTGTGCCGCTGGGCGATGCTGGTGATTTTGGCGGCTGGTTCTGCCCCTGCCACGGCTCGCACTACGACCTGGCTGGCCGTATCCGCAAAGGCCCCGCGCCTGAAAACCTGCCTGTTCCCCCGGCGGAATGGGTCGACAACAGCACCATCAGACTCGGCTAAGGGAGACCCAATTTATGTCCGGAATTCCCCACGATCATTACGAGCCGAAGACAAATGGCGAAAAGTGGCTGAACAGCCGCCTGCCTGTCGTCGGCCTGATCTACGACACCATCATGATCCCCACACCGAAGAACCTGAACTGGTGGTGGATCTGGGGCATCGTCCTTGCGTTCTGCCTGGCGCTGCAAATCGTCACCGGTATCGTTCTGGTGATGCATTACACTCCGCATGTTGATCTGGCCTTTGCCAGCATTGAACACATTATGCGCAACGTGAATGGCGGCTATATGCTGCGCTACATTCACATGAACGGCGCGTCGCTGTTCTTTGTTGCGGTGTATATCCACATCTTCCGCGGCCTGTTCTACGGCTCATACAAAGCCCCGCGTGAAATCACGTGGATTATCGGGATGCTGATTTACCTGATGATGATGGGCACCGCCTTCATGGGCTACGTTCTGCCCTGGGGTCAGATGTCCTTCTGGGGTGCGACCGTTATCACCGGCCTGTTTGGCGCGATCCCGTTCGTGGGTGATGCGATCCAGACCTGGCTGCTGGGCGGACCCGCAGTGGACAACGCCACGCTGAACCGCTTCTTCTCGCTGCACTACCTGTTGCCGTTCGTGATTGCGGCGTTGGTGATCGTGCATATCTGGGCCTTCCACACCACCGGCAACAACAACCCCACGGGTGTTGAAGTACGTCGTGGCTCAAAGGCCGAGGCAGAGAAAGACACCCTGCCGTTCTGGCCGTACTTTGTGATCAAGGACCTGTTCGCGCTGGCCGTGATCCTGGTGGTGTTCTGGGCCATTGTCGGCTTCATGCCAAACTATCTGGGCCACCCGGACAACTATATCGAAGCCAACCCGCTGGTGACGCCTGCGCACATCGTTCCCGAATGGTACTTCCTGCCGTTCTACGCGATCCTGCGTGCCTTCACCGGTGAAGTCTGGGTCGTGCAGTTCGCCAGCTTTATCACCGGCGGCATCATCGACGCTAAGTTCTTTGGTGTGATCGCGATGTTCGGTGCGATCCTGGCCATGGCGCTGGCGCCCTGGCTGGACACGTCGACCGTGCGTTCGGGCAAATACCGCCCGCTGTTCAAATGGTGGTTTTACCTGCTGATCATCGACTTCTTTGCCCTGATGTGGCTGGGTGCGATGCCTGCGGAAGAACCCTATGCGACCTTCTCGCTGATCGCGTCCGCCTACTGGTTCGCCTATTTCTTCGTGATCCTGCCAATCCTTGGTGTGATCGAGAAACCTCTGGCCCAGCCTGAGACCATCGAAGAAGACTTCAACGCGCATTATGGCAAGGCTGACGCCGACGCCACGCCGGCCGAGTAAGAAGAGGGACCGGAAACATGTTCAAGAAACTTGCAATCGGCGCCGCGTTTGCTCTGGCCCTGACCCCTGCTGCGTCATTCGCAGCAGGTGGCGGCGAGCAGCATATCGAGGACTTCGACTTCTCGTTCGAGGGGCCGTTTGGCACCTGGGACAAACACCAGCTGCAGCGCGGTCTGCAGGTCTATACCGAGGTCTGCGCGGCCTGCCACGGGCTGCAATATGTGCCTCTGCGGACCCTCGAAGATCTGGGCTATTCGGAAGAGCAGGTCATCGCCTATGCGGCCGACAATTTCGAAGTGTTCGATCCCGAGCTGGACGATTTCCGCCCAGCGATCCCGACCGACCACTTCCCGGCCAATACCGGTGTTGGCGCACCGGACCTGAGCCTTATGGCCAAGGCCCGTGCCGGCTTCCACGGCCCTTATGGTCTGGGTATCAACCAATTCTTCAAAGGTATGGGGGGCGCGGAATACATCGCCTCGTTGCTGGATGGCTATACCGGTAAGGAAAAAGAAGAAGCAGGCGCGGTTCTGTACGAAAACACCGCCTTCCCGGGCGGCTGGATTTCGATGGCACCGCCGCTGGCCGAAGATCAGGTGGAATTCGCCGATGGTCACCCGGCCACGGTCGAAGCCATGTCCGAGGACATCGCGGCCTTCTTGATGTGGACCGCCGAGCCGAAGATGATGGAGCGCAAGTACTCTGGCTTCGTCGGTGTCATCTTCCTGTCGCTGTTGTCGGTGCTGCTGTACCTGGTCAACAAGCGCCTGTGGGCAGGCGTCAAAGGCAAGAAGACCGCTTGATCTGCTCAAATAACTGAAATGAGAACCCCCGCACCAGATGGTCGCGGGGGTTTCTTTTTGTCCAGCTCTGGACACGTAATTTTCGATCTCCAAATAACGAAGGATATTTGCGGAAGGAGAAGAGCAATGACTGACCAGATCGAAACCACGAATAAGCAAGTTGTTGTTCGGCATTGGGACGGCAGCAAAAAGTATATGATGGCCCCAAACGAGTATGTTGGCGTTGTTGTCGGCAAGGGCGCGACCAACAGCGAGTACGTGATTTCAGACGGTGTCATGGCCCCTGGCGGGGCAGTGCCGGACCATTACCACAAGTGAGAGGATCAAACGTTCCACATCATTGACGGCACAGTCGACGCCAAGATCGGGGGTGAGTGGGTCACTGCAAACGCAGGGGATACCATTCACTGCCCGCGTGGAGTTTCACACTACATGAAGAACAACAGCGACCAGACCGTGCGAATGATCAGTTACATCTTTCCCGGCGATCGCGCCGAAGAGTTCATGGCGGAGACTTCCCGGCAGAATGAAACAGGAGAACTGGATTTCGAATTGATTGAGCGGGAATTTGGCGTTGTCTATCTCTGATAGGCGCGCGTCAGGCTCTATGCCAGTAGCTGTGTTTTCGCGCTGCTGACAATTACCGCCTGAACGATCTTGCCCTCGGTATGGGGCTTGGCGAAACTAACCTCAGTAAATTGCTCGGTCCGCCCCATATGCGGGTTCTCCATTAGGATGTGATGGGTTTTGCCGATCTGCGCGGTCAGGTGCTTAGCGACCTGAGCTTCGCCTGCGGCACGCAGCCGGGCGGCACGATCCTTGATGATAATTCCGTTGATCTGTTGCGGTATCCGGGCCGCAGGGGTGCCGTCGCGTTTGGAATAGGGGAAGACGTGTAGCCAGGTCAGATCACAATCAGTGACCAGCTTTAGCGAGTTCTCGAAATGCGCCTCGGTCTCGGTCGGAAAGCCCGCGATGATGTCGGCGCCAAAGGTCATCTCAGGCCGCAGCTTGCGGGCCTCTTCGGTAAAGCGGATGGCGTCATCGCGCAGATGGCGGCGCTTCATCCGTTTCAGGATTAGATCGTCCCCGTGCTGCAGGGACAGGTGCAGGTGCGGCATTAGGCGCGGCTCAGTCGCGATGGCCTGCATTAGGTTTTCGTCCACTTCGATCGAGTCGATCGAACTGATCCGCAGGCGCGGAAGGTCGGGTACCAGCTTAAGAATACGCATCACCAGATCACCCAGCCTGGGCTCTGCGGGCAAATCAGCCCCCCACGAGGTCAGGTCAACGCCGGTTAGCACAACCTCGTTATAGCCCCGGTCTACCAGCCGCTTGATCTGATCCACCACCACGCCCGCAGGGACGCTGCGCGAGTTGCCACGGCCATAAGGAATGATGCAGAAAGTACAGCGATGATCACAGCCGTTCTGGACCTGTACATAAGCACGCGAACGGGTGCCGAACCCGTCGATCAGGTGACCGGCCGTCTCGGTCACGGACATGATGTCATCAACCTGCACCGCCTCGGTCTCGCCGATGAAATCCGCCGCCATGCCTTTCCAGGTGTTCGGCTGCATCTTTTCGGTATTGCCGATAACTGCGTCGACTTCCTCCATCCGGGAAAAGGTCTCGGGCTCGGTCTGCGCCGCGCAGCCTGTTACGATCAGACGTGCGTTGGGGTTTTCCCGCCGCAGCTTACGAATCTCTTGCCGGGCCTTGCGCACGGCCTCAGCAGTCACTGCACAGGTATTCACCACAACTGCGTCAGTCAGACCGGCCTGTTGCGACAGCTCTTTCATCGCTTCGGTCTCATAGGCGTTCAGACGACATCCCAGCGTAGTGAATTTGGGCGCACTCATCCCAGCGACTCCAGAAATTCCGGTGTCAGAGTGCCCGAGAATACATGGCAGGTGGGTCCGGTCATCCAGACCCCGTCCTCGCGCCAGTCGATCCAGATGGTGCCACCGTCCAAATCTATCTGCACCATGCGTCCGGTCAGGCCAAGACGAGCTGCCGCGACCGCAGTCGCACAAGAGGACGACCCCGAAGCCAGCGTGATCCCCACACCCCGTTCCCACACGCGCATGCGGATATGATCCGGTCCGATGACCTGCGCCACCTGCACATTGGTGCGTTCGGGGTAAAGCGGGTGGTATTCATAGCGCGCGCCGAATTCTTCCAGCGGAATCGCCTCGGCGTTTTCGACAAAGAAGGTGCAATGGGGGTTGCCCATGCCGGTCGCAGTTGGTGCGCCCTCGATCGGCAACTCCAGAGTGTCAACTTCTTCGGACAAGGGAACCTCGTGCCACTCCAATTGCGGCTGCCCCATGTTCACCGAGGTTTGCCCATCCCCGGCGTCACGCGCATAAAGCGTTCCGCGTTCAGTGGACAGCGTCAGTTCCGTTTTTCCGGTTTCTTCCATCAGGAAACGGGCGATACAGCGCGTGGCGTTCCCGCACGCCGCCGACGTCGATCCGTCCGCGTTATAAAACACCAGATGCGCGTCCGCGCTGCCGTTATCGATCACCGCGAGTTGATCGAAACCCACGCCGAACTGCCGGTGCCCGATTCCCCTCGCCAGGGCCGGCGAAATCTCAACAGATTGCGCGCGCGCATCCACAATGACAAAGTCATTGCCCAGCCCGTGCATCTTCATGAAGGGCAATCCGGCGTTCCGTAATCCTTGCATGGCGGGCATATAACCCTGCATTGGAAAGGAATCTACCCTGCTGTGAAGATTCCTGAAAAAAGGGGTTGACCCCTCCGCAGCACCTGCCTAATTAGGCCGCCTATCGGGACGCCGGAAACAAGTTAAGTGACGGCGAAACGAGGTGCAAAATAAGGTCTTGAACCCGGACGGGAAAATGCCTTACAGAGCGCCACGGATCAACAAGATCCAACAAAAGAGTGGGCCGTTAGCTCAGTTGGTAGAGCAACTGACTTTTAATCAGTGGGTCGCAGGTTCGAATCCTGCACGGCTCACCACTTTTTTCAATAAAATCAATGTTCTGCGGGATGGTGCGTGTAGTGAAACCGGAGCCGTCAGCCTTCCGGAAGCAATACGGAAGCAGCGTGACCAATAACTTTGGTGCTGCATTCGTGATGCAATCACGCAACAAGCCCATAGCCGATCTGCCCAGAGATTTGAGGTCCAAAATTCGGATAGGCAACACACAGGGAGTGTCAAAGTCAGTAACCCGCGAAGGGTTGACGCACACGTATGACCACATTGCACCATCTCTCAATTAGAAAGTTCCCAAGAAGCGATTGAAAGTCTCTCTAGTTTCTCCATAGTTGCGCTGAACTAAAGGGACATGAAAATGAACAGAACTGATTATCAACGCGAAATTTTGATTGATGAGCCTTCTGATCAGGACTTGTTCCAAGGAAAAGGGCACGAGAAGACAGCTCTGGCTCTGTCGCAAGCAATCTCAGAGTTTCAATCGCAAGATCGAGCTATTGGCCTGGACGGACCATGGGGCAGCGGCAAATCAAGCATCGTGGAAATTGCCGAACATGTTCTCGCTGGTAAAGCGGAATCGGGTGGAACGAAATTCCATTTTTTTACATTTGACATATGGAAGTCTCAAGGGACGGCTTTCCGCCGAACTTTTCTCGAGCACCTATTAGATTGGTCGAAGCAGAATTTTCCCAATAAAAGGACTAATCTCGAGGAAATTGAGAAACAGGTGAAAGGCAAAAAGCGCGAACTTAGTACGGACAATCAGACATTGCTGGATTGGTATGGTGTGCTGGTCCTTTTGACGCTGCCTTTCCTTCCCATCTTCTACTTTTGGGCCAGAACCGAGTACGAAAAGTACACGAAACCTGAAACGGGCAGTTTCCTCTACTCTTGGCCAATGCTGTTCCTTTATGGGTTCCTGTTTCTCACGGTGGTTCGCGCAGTCTTCAAGCAGGCAGCAGTATCAGAATGGACGCCTCGTGGTTTCTGGAACGCGTTGTCAAGAACGCTGCTTATCGCGTCCAAGCAGTATGAAAACCAAACTATTACCCAGCACATTCGCGAAACAGACCCTAACGACTTTGAGTTTCAGGAAACTCTGCACAGAATTCTTGAGACCGTACAGAATGACAAAAACAAGATCGTTATGGTGCTGGACAACATTGACCGTCTACCGACCGAGGAAATCTCCCAATATTGGTCGGCCGTCAGGTCAATCTTCTCTAACAACTCGCACGGCAAGCCAAAGCACAAAAACTCGGTCATCACAGCAATTGTTCCCTACGATAGACAGCACCTGCTAAAAAGCAGCGATATAGACGATGGGGGTCACGCCGATAGTCCGAAAACAGATGCCGCAATTTCACTTGAAAAACGCGAGCTGTTTTCCAAGACCTTTGACGAGGTTTTGTATGTTGCTCCACCTGTGATGTCGAATTCGCGCGATTTTTTCGAAACCAAGATTGCCCAAGCCCTTCCTCACTACAAGAACGGTGACGAGTTGTTTCGAACCTATCTAATCTTCAGCGCCGTACTCACCGGTAAGAACGGTCATTTCACTCCTAGGCAGATCATTTCATTTATCAACGATGCGGCTGGCATGTTTTCCATGCACCAAGGGGAGTTCCCGCTGACCACCGTTGCAGTTTATATTTGCTTCAGAGAAAAGATCGAAACAAATCCTGCGATCCTAACTGAACCTTCCTTCCTTGACAGAAAACTCAGAAAGCTAGCACCTGATGCGGATATTGAGGCCAACCTAGCCGCAATTCTGTATAATGTTGACGCAGATCTTGCGCTCGAGCTTTTGCTAGACAGTCGAATTGCCGCTGCGTCGATATCAACAACATCTGCGGAACTCTACGAGTTGTCCATTTCCAAGGGTTTTGACTTACGCGTAGATGAGGTCGTTCAGAATACTGCTTCCGAGTGGATTAGTGCAGGCGATTTCGAGCAAGCAATTACCAATTATGCCGAACTACTTTCTGAGTACAAAGGCGATTCAAAAGAGCAGATCATCAATAGCATGATTGAAGCCTTCGAAGAGGTCACATCCATCTCGCTTCTAAACCGGTCTTTCGAGCCGTACTTATTGCTGTTGTCAATGACGAATGAGCGGAAACATCCGGACCTCGTTGGGAAAGTCATAAAAAAGAGTTTGCCCTCGAAAGACGATGTAGCGAGTTTGGACGTCTCAGATGGGCTTGCGTGGTCGGACTTTCTTTCCACACTCCGTTCTCAGCTCGGACTCGTCAAAACTGACGGTCAATTCGGTGATGCACTCAAGACGATAAGTCTGCCCAAAAGTACGAATTTCACTCTGGGTGTCGCCTCGATGGCAGGTGAAATTGATGTACCGTTGGTCTCTTACAAGCATGTATTTTTTGGCCTTTCTGACGAAGACAACGAAATCATCAACTTCGTGTCCAGCTATAGCCACTTGGGTGTTAAGTCCGTATCGGAATTGGCGCGTGCAAAACTTGCAAAGCCTAAAGACTGGATTGATGTAGGTAACCTAATTATCGACGAAATCAAAAATTACGAATTCGAAGAAAGTACGAAGTTCGGGGACTATTTGGATATTCTAGCTGCTGTGTGGCTCAATACGGACAGCAAGAAACGTAACGAAATATCTATCTCCAATTTCCTTAAATCAGCCAACCTATACGAAAACCTTCATGCGCATTTTTGGGCGGATGTTTCACATACCTCGCTGGGTTCTGCTGTTTTTATTGCACGCCAACAACATTTGGATGGCCAACTCCCTCAAACGAATGAACACGCTTCGGGTAGTATATCCGAAGAAGCTCGTGAAGGATTTGACTGGTTCAAATCAGTGTTGGTTGGAGACATCATTCTTGGAGATGAAGCTAACAACCGCATTGCAGAAAACGTAATTGCAGCATTACAGGTGACCGCATGGATCAATCAAGCCACTTCTAGTAGCGATGCGTTGATAAACAATGTAATCCAAAAAACGTTTAGCGAAAATGTGCCAAAGTTCACTAAGCTAAGCACCCTGCTAACATCGTTTGAGTATCTTAAAGGCCTCCTTGGCGCTGATCTCCCTCAGGCGCTAGAAAAGTACGCATCTAATGCCATTCATAAAGACGATTTTATTGAAATTGAGGTTGCCGCAACACCCCACGGAATTTTGACCGCCACCCAAGGTTCAAAATCAAACGGGTGGAAGAAATTTCGTCGCACCCTTGAGGACGCGTTTACTTCTAAAGATGTAGAGGGCTGGCGCAAAACCTTCGAAGAGGAACCACATGAACTTGCTGTTTTTGATGAACTGCTTTCTTCAGGAACATTCAAAATTAGTTCACCCGACTATCGAAAGAACTATTTGACCGTTTTCCTTCGAGTTCTCCGTGGCGAGCTGACTTCCGTGGAGAAAGATGTCGATTTCGATGCAATGTTCCTTGCAATTCCTGAAGAGTTCCATTCAGACCTGTTTCGTAGCATTCGCGAGAAATTGTCTGACGTGGACCCTGCCGGTATGGAACGAACCGCTGAAGCGTTTCCAGGCCTACTGAAATCGTCTCTTTCGGAAGGAGGACCCATTAGATCTGTCGAGAAAGGGAATGTCGTGAGGCATATACTTTGTACAGCTCTCGAAACGAACAACCAAAAGGTTTTGGCCATGTTCATTGAGCTCGGCCGCACCAAAGTTGCTGACTACATAAAGATGTCTGACGATCCGACTAAGGACATGCTCAAAGGATGCATGGAAATTTTTTCGAAGGCAGAACGTGATCGATCCTTCTTCGAAGCCGTCAACAACGTGGTTAACGGAAAAAGAAAACTCGGTTACTGGCTTCCATTTACGCCTTTTTTTGTTCGAGCGAATTCTTCTGAGGACTGAAATTTCCACTCAATTGCAGGAAATTCTGCGTGATCGACATAAGGCAGCGACTACAGGTCGCTCCTTATCGTTGATCAAATGTACAGTAGTGCGGCTTTGATATGGGTAGTCATTTTTTTAGCTAATAAATCTATACCTGTTCTTGGCTTCATGCAGCTTGTTTGCGGCACGCTCAGGATCAGCCCTTATGTTCTCTGCGAGCTTGCCTCCAACGCTATCCATGTAGTTACCCAGCTCACTTTCCTGAGTATCTTCCAGCGCGGCCAGCGTGATCCCAAGGCCCGCTATTTGCGTCGATATCAACCTGATTTGCTCGGCGCGATGTACGTGCTTTACGCTTGTGGCATCGATGTGGCTGCGCATTTCCAAAAGGTCGTCATCCGACGATCCAACAACCAAGTCCCAAATCTCGTGGTTGGACCAACGCGCACGGTTTCCATCATCAAGATCAGGTTTGCAGTAACGTATCTTCTTTAACGCCTCGGCAATGACATCGCCGAACATGGCGTCGAATTGGGGCCATGTCCTGATCTGCCAACGATCCTTGAGCAAATCCTTCCCGGCTCGTACCTCCACGCGCCAAACGCGGCTACTGGACGGGTCAGAAGAGTCCAAAGGGGGCAAATCATACCGCTCAAGATTGGCGTTCCAGATGTCCCACCAAATCGGCTTTTTCTTGTCGATAACTTCACGGCGCTTGTCGTAAATGATGACCTGCCGTCCCGGCATTTTGCCGACCGTGACAGATGTAAACTGACCTGACTTTCCGTTGCTACGTATGTCGTCTTGAGCCGTCAGATAATCCGCGCGGTTGGTGTGGCTGTGAATGACGAAATTTTCGGGAACAAGTTCGAATTCTGGTGCAAGGATATCAACGCAGAAATCGGCGCGGCTGATACTAACTTGATGTGACTCAAAGCGGATTCCGAGCCTTGTTAGGGTCTTGTCGATGTAGGATCGCGCGTATCCGAGGCCTTGGGTCGCAAGAAGCGTTGAGCCAACCGAAACCCTAATGCCCCACGGGTCGCGTGCATTTGGTTTCTTGAAAAACCAAGTAACGTCCAATGGCCCGCCTTTGAGGATAAATCGGTATCCATTGCCGCCATGGGGTAGCAAGTCAAAGTCTGCACCGCCATAGCTAAAGGGAACCGAATGCCGTTCTTCCTCGGCTCTGTCACGTTCGCTACTCAGCAGGTCGAATAGCTCCTGCGAGATATTCGCCTGAATCGACAGTGCGATGGTATCGAAACCGCGATGAACAACTTGCATTTTTGGGGTCTCCTTGAGTTCCGGTATTTCCAGAGGGGGGTGCTACAATCACCCCCCTCTTTCGGCGGACGCCGCGCGATTTGGTTTAGGTTTGGAAAAGTGCGGGCGCTGATGCGCCCTTCGATAGTGCCTCCGGCGGGGCAGCTATTGTTTTGGGGCCGGGCTGCGAGCCCGGCGGATGTTATTGGCTAGATGCGGCCTGCTTCCGCGAAATCCAGTTTTCTGCACGCTCTGCACATTTAGCGACGTTGAGTAGGTCATTGTGAGAGAACGCGCTGGTGGTGCACCAATCGCCTTCCCCGTTCTTGTACGACCGTGCGATATCGACGGAAAAGAACCCGTCATTGTCCCAGATCGTTGCAGTGATCAGCCCGATTTTGAATTTGAATGCAGGTTGTTGTGTCATGGTGAACTCCTTCTTTGAATAGTTTGACAGACACAGAAAGGGCGCGAGGTGGCGACACCCCGCGCCCCTTAGAGCCATCCGGCCCCAAAATCCCGCTCAGCGCTGCCAACTCTGAGCGGGCAAAACTCGAATGTCAGGAAGGTGCGGCGCTGGTATTGGCGACGCGCTTTTCAGCAATCCACTTTTGCAGATCGCCACGCGTGTAACGGACAGAGCGGCCAGACACTTTGATGAAGAGCGGTCCACCACCGCGTACACGCCAGTTTTGCAAAGCGCGGACTGAATAGCACAGGTAGTCAGCAGCCGCTTTCTCGTCGATCAGCTGATCAAAGTAGTCTGGGTTAGGTTGTGTCTGCATCTTGGCCTCACTGTTTTGAAATGCGTTGAAGGCAGACTGCAGCGTTTTCAGGTCAAAGTGTAACAACACTAAGGGATTATTTTTGACCCTTAGTGTTGGGTTCAGATAAGCACTTTATATTACACGTAAAATCCTTATACCGAGCGCCGCTGATGTGTCGTAACTACCCGGATCAATCTCATCCAAGAGAGTTTTCGCCATATTAAAAAACTTGCCGTTGTACGCGTCCTTTGAGGTTTCGTCGCGATAGCAGTTCGAGGCCGCTGGCTGCTCAGTTTCTGCTTCGAAAAGTCCAGCCAAGTCAATCAACAGCTGATCAAGCGATGGCTTGCGGCTGCCCCTTTTGTCACTCTTGCTCTCGTCCAGCAAATCCAGTTCTAAATGGCAGGCTTCAATGATCTTGCGTGTCATCGATTGGGCTTGATCTAAGGTATCATCGTGGCTTGGAATCGGTTGATCGAGGTCGAAAAAATCATATCCTTCCCATCTGTCATCGAGTGTGTTGGCATCTAAGACGCTTTCCAGAGACTGCCTGACTTCAGGATGCAGTGCTTCCATGGTGACAAGAAAACCCTGCGCCTTGCCAAGAAGTGCGGATATCTGTTTTCGTCGTTCCTTACGCATCACAGTTTTTGTTACGGCAAGATAGCGCTGGTAACGTGTCAGAACGTGAACGAGCCTATCTCGGAAAACAGTTTCGTCCCGCTGCGCTTCGATCAGGTTGCGCATCCTGTCTATCAGTTCACCGGATAGGTTTTGGTCTACTTCTTCTCGAATGGTCAGACCGCATTCTATGTCTTCCGCCACAATCTCCGCTCCGTATTTAGCCTTCTATCCGATGCGTCTCGTATACGTAGAAACGTCGCTTTGGAATGCCGACTACATAGGCGCATATATATAGGTACACCTATACGTAGGGCGTCGCGGTTACTGAGTTGAAGCCTATGTAACGTAAATAAGCACAACAACCATTGGTGGTGTCGCGGGAGGCGGAGATCGAAGGACGTAAATCATCACGAAACCTCGCAAACTTTGCTCACAAGGACGCGCGTTTAAATGGAGCTGAAACCAGCAAGCCGAGCCAAGTTCACTTCTGGTAATTTGCGGGGGAGTTCCAACGATGAATCATTCAGGCCTGTAACCCAGATTCTTGGAATCACCTGTTTTACATGGCTGCTGACTTCAATCAACACGTAAGACATCCACGACTTCTGTGGATAAGTGCGCGGATAATTTGGTGTCGAGTACGCGTTTCATCTTAAAAACTAAAGGTTTCGCTCTGTTTGCCTAAAATTTAAGCGGCAAATTTCATGTTTGTTTTACAAAGACTTTTTGCGCCTTTTTTTCTCGCGGCAAAAAGGAACTCGGCTATTGAGCGTTGTTTTTTTGGCAACGCGATTGAGGTTTAGAGATTCGGTGTACAACCTTACCTAACGGCACCCGATCCAAATACCCGCCTTCAGGTCTCACCTTGCGACTTTACTGCCAAAGTGACGGATCACAGCAATGTAAGGCTATTGAACAGCCCGCAAAGGGGTGACCCGCACGTCCTTGCGAACGGCACGTGCCAGGCGGGCTGCAATCGATCCCGCTGCTCTTTGCACCGCATCATCTGCCAGATGCGCATAACGTAGGGTCGTCGTCAGATTCTTATGACCCATAATCTCCTTAAGGGTGAATGGGTCGATTCCGTCTTTCATCGCCACTGAGGCGTATGTGTGCCTGAGGTCGTGTATACGGACATCTTCCAGACCTGCCGCCTTACGTATACGCCGCCACGGTTTTTGCAGGTTGTTGAGCGGTCCAGTCTCCGACTCGCCCAATATGACGTAAGGGTTTCCCGGTTGCCGAGGCAGGTCCATCAGGATGTCATAAGCTTCCCTCGGTAGGGGTATGCGGCGACGCCCAGTCTTGCTGTCCGGCAATTCCAGATGGTGCGAGGTTACATAGTCCCAGCACAGTGTCAGAATCTCACTGAGGCGGCACCCGGTGTAAATCAACAGCAGGAGGGCCGAAACCACGTATACGGTCTCTGCGCCGTCTTCCAGCGCCTCTGCCAGCACTTCGCCAAGTCGTATCTGTTCCGCGTCCGACAAGTAGCGTTTCTTTTCTTCTTCGCGGAACTTCTTGATCCGGCGCGCGGGGTTCGATCCCGGTTGCCGCAATCCCCAATCCTCGGCCAGATTGAACAGCTTCGACAACATCGCTGCCGCCCGGTTGGCCTGATAGGGGGTTTCGCGCAACCCGTGGTGAAACGCCACCACATCGGCGCGGGTCACCTCGGCAATCGGGATGGGGCCAAGCTTGGGCCGGATGAATCGGCGAATGACGCTGTGATAGTCGCGGGCGGTGGTCGGCTTGCAATGCTGGTCGACATATTCCTCTAGGAACCGGTCACAGAGCCCCGCCACGGTTGGAGCGCGCCGTTTGGCCTGCCTCTCGGCGGAGGGGTCCGACCCGCGCGCCACGTCGCCCAGAAGCTGCTTGGCCCGTGTCCGCGCTTCCTCGGCGGTCAGGACGCCGTGCTGGCCGATGGTGATCCGCCGCGTTCGGCGTCCGACCCGGTATTGGACCAGATAGGTCTTCTTGCCGGAGGGATAGACCCGCAACCCAAAGCCGCGCATGTCGCGATCCCAGACAAGGTATTCCTTGGCCTCAACGGCTAGCCCTTCGACCGCACGCTTGGTCAGTTTGAACATATCCAGAACACTCCTTGCTTCCGGCCTGCTTCCGGAAGCTATACGGAAGCAAATGGCGACGAATTCTGGCGTTAGTCATGATGTCACGGCGCAACGATGGTCAACTTAAATTACTGTTTTTGCTTCATTTTTGGGAGTGTGGCGAAATCTGGAGAAATACAGAGAAATGGCTCTGGGCGTTCTTTTTGTTAGTGGTTCGCAGGTTCGAATACTGCACGGCTCTCCACTTTTTCAACAAATGAAAAGACTTAAATTGATGTCGAAGGTGGCGTTAATATTGGGGCCCTATGTGTTCGGCTCATGTCCACATTTTCCGTATTTGAGAACATGGTTTCTTGCCGCAGCGCAGCCGTGCTGAAATCTGGTTTTTGTAAAGTCACTTAAACAGTACAGAGCACATCTCCAGCCTAAAAAAATTGATGCGATCCCTACGAGAAACAGCTGCTATCTGTATTAAAATCCAAGTAGTATCTGCAAGTTGCAGGTAGAGGTGGAGCGTAAATGTGAGAATACGATCTTGAGTTGGAATTGCTCCGCGAGCAGCTAAATCTGAGGTGGGCGCATAGGGGCGACATTCAGGGCTGGGACTGTTTGCGGAAGGACTACAGGGAATTGCGGTTCCGTGTCCGGTCTCCCGCGACCCGGTTCAAGGGTTGAACGTAGCAACAATCGCCCTTTATCACAATGATGTCGGCAACCCTTTCGCGGTCGTGCGGTCTTGGATAAGACGGATGAAGCGCAGTCAAGGCTTGCTTGCGTGAAAAAACTGGGAGCGTATTCATGAAGTTTCGCCCTTTGGCCCTTGCCGCCATCGTTTGTACGCTGCCATTTTCGGCCCAGGCCCAATCTGCGGATGACGCGCCGGGGCTGGCGGTTGAGCTGAATGCGGTCGAAAATGTTGAAGGAGCCTGTCGCCTGACCTTTTTGGTTGAAAACCAAACCGCAACGGCGATTGACACTGCCAACTATCAGGTGGTGATTTTCGATTCCGCGGGCGTTTTTGAACGTTTTACCCTTTTCGGATTTCGCGATCTGCCTTCCGAGCGTCCGCGCGTTCGTCAGTTCGATGTGCGCGACATCACATGCGAAAACCTGGGGCGGGTTCTGATCAATGGGTTGAGCGGCTGCACTGTCAGCGGCGTTGACAGTGATATATGCGATAAGACACCGGCCTTGCACAGCCGCACAGAAGTGGAGCTTTTGGGATGAGTTTTCTTGACGCCCTGCGTGAGATCCTGGCCCTTGGCGGGCCGGTTGTTGCCATCCTGATCGCCATGTCCGTGGTGACGTTGGCGGTAACGCTTTACAAGCTTTGGCAATTCGCTGCCTCGGGTGTCGGGCGGCATCGGGTTTTGTCGCAGGCGCTGGATGCCTGGGATGCCGGTGACAAACAGACCGCCCGTGCGCGATTGGCCAAAAGCAATAGCTATCTGGCGCCGTTGGTCGGCGTGGCGATGGATGCACCGGATGCACCCGGGCTGGATCAACGGCTGGACGCCGAGGCGGGGTTGGCACTGGCCGGGCTTGAACGCGGTTTTCGCCTATTAGACACAGTGGCGCAGCTGGCGCCGCTGTTGGGTCTGTTCGGCACTGTTCTGGGCATGATCGAGGCATTCCGCAGCCTGCAATCCGCTGGGTCCTCGGTCGATCCGTCGCTGCTGGCAGGCGGTATCTGGGTGGCGCTGGTGACCACTGCGGTGGGCTTGGCGGTGGCGATGCCGACTTCGATGGTGCTGTCATGGTTTGAAAGCCGCACCGCGCGGGAGCGGGTGTTTGCTGACAAGGCACTGCGCACGGTTTTGGTGCCAGGTCAGGGTATCCCGCTGGCCGAAGACGCACAGAGCATGGCGGTGACGCCCGGACATGCGTAACCTCGCACCCTTTGTCAGACGGCCACTGGCGATGACACCGCTCATCGACGTGATCTTTCTGTTGTTGCTGTTCTTCATGCTGACCTCGACATTTTCCAAATACGGCGAGATCGAGCTGAGCGCGGCCACAACTGGCGGTGCGACCTCGGACACGCCTCAGGACCGCGCCTTTGTCCAGCTAGGGACTGACAGACTGGATCTAAACGGTACACCGGTCACCTTCGAAGATCTGACAGCGCAGGTTACGACCGGGCAGGTGTTGGTCAGCCTAGACCCCGATACGACGGCGCAGCGGCTGGTGGACCTGTTGGTTTTGCTGCGCGGGCGCGACGGCCTCAGCGTTCTGGTGCTGGAATGATCCGCCCTGGCCGCCCCCGCCGCAAACGCGACTCGACCATTGCGCTGATCAATGTCGTGTTCCTGATGCTGATCTTTTTTCTGATCGCAGGCACTGTGGCCACGCCGCTGGACCCCGATCTGGATCTGGTCGACACGTCAGAGCTGGAAGGCCGTGAACCGCCTGATGCGCTGGTGTTGCACCGAGACGGAACGCTCAGCTTTCGCGGCGCGCCGATGGACCCCGAATCCTATATGGCAGGGCGCGAACCCGAACCCGTGCGCATCGTCCCCGATCGCGAGGCACCCGGCATGCGGTTGATGGAAGTGACCGGAGAGCTGCGCCGATTGGGTGCCGTATCCGTGTTTGTTGTAACTGAAAAGGCGCTGGAATGATCCGGGGGTCGGTCGTCATTGCGGTCCTAGCTGCGTTGCTGTCGTTGTTGCTGCATCTGGCGGGGTTGGGTCTGACCGCACCCAGACTGACAGAACAGCCAGGTACATCCGGCCCAACGGACAGTATCGAACTGGGCAATAGTTTCGAAGACTTGGTCGAGGCTATCGCCGAACCGGTTGAACCTGAACCGGTGGAAACGCCTGAACCCCCAGTCGAAGAGCCACCCGAACCTGCAGAGATTCCGACCAGTGAAGTGCATGTGGCCTCGGACGATCCACAACAGACATTTGCGCCCGATACCGGCACGTCTGAAGTATTGCAGCCGGTTTCCCCCGAACCGGTCGAGTCGGAGGCCCCCGAAACACAGGACACAACGGATGGCGACCAAAGCGCCAGCGACGAAGTGGATGAAACCCCGCCGGTTGAAACAGCCGAAACTGTCGAAGCCCCTGAAAGCCCCCTCGAGGTGACCGAGCCGGTCACCGAGGTCCCCGCTGCGCCCGAACCAGCCGAGACCGAGCAGCTTGCGGCGTTGCCGGAGCCGTCCGAAGATGTTCTGCCATCGGTAGAGCCAGCCGTTCCTACTGAAAGCGAAGCAGTCGACGCCGATATACCAGCCACCCCAGCTGAACCCGTGCCCCAGGAGGAGGAGAGCAGCGAAGGGTCCGAACTGGCCGTGACCTCTTCGATCCGTCCGCAATTGCCGGATCGTCGTCCGCAGGCAGAGCCGCGGGATACATTACGTAGCGTGCGGGACTTCAGCAACCTGAGGTACCCGTCGCGCGAAATCGAATCCCCCCTGACCACGTATGCGCGCCAGGGTGTCGATAGGTTCACTTCGGGTGACAGCGGCCGACGTTCAGGCGGGCGCGGGCCCGGAAACTCGGACAGGACGAACTATGCCGGGAAGGTTCTGGTTCATCTGAACCGCGCGCCGATCGTCTATACGGCGGCGCGGGGATTTGCGCGGGTGTTTTTTGTCATCAACCCGGATGGAACCCTGGCCTATGTCGAAGTCGTGGACACCAACGGTTCTCCAGATCTTGAACGGGCAGCCAAGGCCCAGGTCGAAGCGGCGTCGCCGTTCCCGAAACCGCCCGGAGGCGTTAGCAAATCGCTGTCTTTTGTCTATTTCGGCAACTGATTGGACGCTTTGCTTGACGGTCTGGGCCTGTATTTTCAAACGTGTCAAGCTCCACCCAGTCACACTGTCATAACGTACTGTTCTGGATGCATAAATGCTTGTGCCGGTTACTGGGAAGATCTGTCTGATTTAAAGAGGTCTCAGGTATTTTCTTGGATCAACTTTCCGTAATAAGCCTTCGATTTCAAGATAACAAATTGAAAATAAATGAAAAAAACCAAAATCTTTGGGCCCAGTTGTGCACAGTTGCAACGCCAGCCAAGAGCATGAGGAACGAATGATCGCGTATGCTGTTGAGGCTGCCCGGGATTTATTCGACTAGACGCGCAGCCACGCCCTGTAGCCAATCTCCTCTCACTCCTATGGGTTTACTCATGAAAAATCTACTTTTCGCTTCAACTGCTTTGATTGCAACCACAGGTTTGGCGGCAGCTGAATCTGGCCTAAACCTCAGCGGTTATGGTCGTTTTGGTATTGGCTATCTGGAAGATCGCACCGCGACGACGTCGTCGACCACAGCGGGCGGTGCAGTCGTCACGAATTCGAACGAAACCGATGACGCCATCCTGATTTCGCGGTTCCGCCTGAACATTGATGGCTTCACAGAAACTGATGGCGGCGTTCGCTTCGAAGGCCGCGTTCGCCTGCAGGCAGACGAAGACTCGGACACAGGCGAAGCCGACAGCGCGGGCCTGAACGGCGCGCGGTTCTCGGTTATCTATGGCGGCTTTCGCGTTGACGCCGGTAACGTCGCAGGTTCGTTCGACAATCTGGATGACTATTTCGGCACCGAACCCGGCCTGGAAGAGTTTTTGGGTCAGTATTCGGGTGTGAACTACTCGTTCCTCGAATATGATTCGACCGGTTCGGGCGACAATGCCGTATTCTTCCAATACGCAGTTGGCGACTTTGCTTTCAGCGCATCGTATGACCAAAACACAATCTTCCAGGGCGCTGGTGCCACGTCTGACCGCGACCGCTGGGATGTTGGTGCTTCATATACCTTCAATAACATCACCGCATCGTTGGTTTACGGTGAAACAGATGAAGGTGATGGTATCGAAAAGGAAAGCCTGACGGTCTTCACCCTGAGTGCTGAACTTAACGATTTCTACGGCACATTATTTCTGGCCGATGACGATGTGGCCGACGATGATGAAAACGGAACCGCTTATGGGTTCTCGGTCGCCTATGATCTAGGGGCGGCGACCACGCTGCAACTGGTCTATGGTGACGGTTCGGCCGACAGTGACACACGTAACATCGGTGTGGGCGCCATCTATGATCTGGGCGCGGGCGCTACACTGCGTGGTGCCGTTGGCGAAGTTAAAGACGGCGACGAAGACAGCCGGATTCAGGCCGACTTTGGTGTCTGGTTCAACTTCTAAAGTGACCTGATCGACCAAGATTCAAGGGCGGGCCTTCGGGCGCGCCCTTTTGGGTGGCCTACTGTTTTTCAAAGAACAGGATGACCTCGCCCAGCCGCACACCATACCGCGAAACATAGGCACGGTTAAGCAGGCGGTCATCGCTTAGCAGCCACATCCAGTCGTCAAAGTTGACACGCATGGTGCCACCCTTGATCGGCAGGTCGATCTTGTATGCCCAGTTGAACGTATCGCCCCGCTCAACCCCGCTGGCCGTGCCCAGAACGCCGGGCGCATTGCCGGTCCAGGTGTCCTCGCCAGTTTTGGTCAGGGACCAGATACGTTGTTCGGTGGTGCCGTCGTCATAAATGAAATCCTCAACCAGGGTCAGGGTTTCGCCGTCCCATGTGCCCTTGATATCCACCGTAAATCGGCGGGGGACGTTGCCCAGCACATCCTGAAACTGACCATGGGCGACTGTCTTGCCCACAAAGAATTCCTCAAGGTTCAACTGCCGGTCGGACAGAAAGCTTTTGGGCGCGCGTGGCTTGGCGGAACAGGCGGTCAGCGCGGCAAGTCCTGCGATGGCAAGCGCCCCGATCAGAACGCGGCGGGCGATCATTGCAAGGTCCTCGTTTCCGCCGTTGCGTCATAGCCGTTTGATCCGCTGATATGAGCCGATTTAGCCTCGGACGCGGGGCGCATGGTGGCGACCAGTTCGGCAACCTTGATGCCGAATTTGCGCATTTCGGACCGGTTCATGATCACACCGTTTTTCGTCAGGTACATCCAGTCGGTGACGTCCAGTGTGTGTCCGCCTGCATCTTGGGGCAGGATGATCCGATAAGTCAGCTTGACGGTCGATCCCGAGATCGTGCCGTGACCTTCGCCGACAATATCATCTGCTGTCGCGGTAAACGTGTTACCGGTGCCCAGCGTCAGATACCATTTGCGGGTCATCTTCTTGCCGTTGGAATAGGAGAAATATTCGGCCAGCGTGCCTGTATTGCCGTCCCATTTTCCCACCATACGGGCAACAAAGCTGTTCGACATCTTGCCATTGGGGCCATGGATCAGCCCTTCGGACAGGATATCTCCATTCAAGACCTCTTTCATTTTGAATTCGGGCCCGGTGCCGCTGTAATCCGCGGGGGATTGCGACCGAAAGCTCAAAAATCGGGATCTGGCAGCGAGCACAGCAAGAATGGCGAGCAGAATAACGGCAAGCAGTTTCATTTGGCTGAGACCTCAGTAGGCAGCGTCAGGACCAGCCCGAACGCGCCGAGTTTCAAGATGCAGGGCAGCACGGCATAAGTGAGGGTGAGGATGCGCAACGCCTCGGCCGAATTTGCTTGTCCTGGGGTGAACCCGCTGCGCTCCAGCAGCGGCAGAGTGAAAAAGGCAGCGAGCGCAAGACCCAGCTTGCCAGCGAAGGACCAGATGCCGAACGCGGCGGATGCATTCAGCCCCGCCCGTGTCAGCACGACCGAAAACATGGCAGGTAACACCACCATATCCGCCCCAAGCGCTGCACCTGACGCCAGACAGATCGCGGCGAATCCGGTCAGGTTTCCGGCTGATAACAAAGCGGCACCGATAAACCCCGCAATAGACAGCGGCATGGCGATAATCAGAGTCTTTTTCGGGCTAATTTGCTTCGCCAGCTTTGCCCAAAGCGGAACGCTGACCCCGGCACTGAGAAAGAACAAGATCAACAGGGGTCCGGCTTTTCCGGACAATTGCAGGCGGTCTTCGACAAAGAATAAAAACAGGGTCGAGGTGATTGCTACCGGCAAGCTGTTGACGAGAGCTAGCAGCAATAGGCGCAACGCTCCGGCCTGAGCCAGCCCGGCAAAGGACAGACCATCGCCAGTGATCGGTGGACGGCGCCAGATCGGGAAGGTCAAAAACAGGGTGAGGATTGCAATCAGGCCAAGAAACAGGCCAAAGGCCGGATATCCCTGCGCGCCGGCGCCGAAGGCCACGAGCAAGGCCGGGGCGCTGGCTGCAAGGATGACGCCTGTTAGTTGTCCGCCTTCGCGCCAGGCGGCCATAGTGATCAGCTCTTTCGGTTCGGGCCGTTTGGCCAGGGTCGCACTGCGCCCGTAAAGCAGGATAGTGCCCAGGCTATAGGCCGAAAATAGCAGGACTAGTATAGACACTAATACCAGAATGTTTGTCCCTGCTGGTAATCCAAACAACATAGGGAATCCGACCGCTAACCCAATCGCGGCTGTCGCCGCAAACAGAAGTTGCTCGCCTGGCCAGCGGTCGATGGCCCATCCGATTAGCGGATCCTGAACCAGATCGATCAGACGTATCACCAGAAGAACGGTACCAATCACACCCAACCCAATACCCAGGTTAACGGCAGCAAAGCGTGGAAGGTGGATATACAGAGGTATGCCCGCCGCAGCGAGCATCAGCGCATACAGACTAACGCGTGGATACAACATTACTGCCCGCGCAGTTTCTGCGCGAAAGCGGCCGACCGAGTATTATCCCCTAGAAACACAGACATGAAACTACGTTTGATACCCGGATACGACATTGTGCAGGTCTTACGCCCATTCAGCCAGAAGGAAACCATATTCGGTCCCTCCGAAACCGCCAGATAGCGATCCCCTTTGTTAACCGCTTTGAAACAAGTTTGCAGCTGATCGCGCACCGGTGCCGGGTGACCAATGCGTGCCATCTCGTTCAAGGTTGAATTGATCAGTGCCTTTTGGGTCACATTGCGGTGGTATTTCAGCTCCAGCCCGAAATCCTCGGACCAGTTGAACGGGGCACCGCCCGGTGTGAACAACTGCGCATCATACAGTGGGAACCCCAAATACCGAAATGTTGCGGTGCCGCGCAGTTGTGCGTCGCCCAGCGCGTTCAGGCCAGAAGACGCCGCCAGCCCGCCCGGGACCAGCAAAGCAAACGACAGAAGCGCTGCGCGAAGAGGGTTATAGGTCGGCCGAGGCAGGGATGGCCGGATCTTGTGCAAGAATGCCATTGTCAGCTCCGAGTGTGTGCGGGGTGCCGTTCAGGCGCTCGACGACATGCATCGCGCTGGCAATCCCGTCTTCGTGAAAGCCGTGCCGATTATACGCACCGGCAAACCAAGTTCGATTCTGCCCCTGCATCTGACGAATTTGCCCCTGGGCCTTCAGAGCAGCCTTGTCGAATACCGGGTGGGCAAACTCGACCGTGTCATAAATTTTATCTGCAGGAATTTCCGACGATGCGTTCAGCGTCACAAATAACGGGTCGTTGTCCGGGATGTTCTGCAGCCGGTTCATCCAGTAGGTAACGCCAACATTTCCCGCCTGCGAGCGATATGTCCAACTGGACCAACACGCGCGCCGCCGGGGCATCTGGCGTGGGTCGCAATGTAGAATGGCGGTGTTGGATTGGTACTTAATAGACCCTAATGCGGTCTTTTCTTCGTCTGTTGCGGCCTCGCCAAGGATGGCGAGCGATTGATCGGAATGGGTGGCCAGGATGATCTCATCAAACAGATCAACTTGACCCTGACTGTGGACGGTCACTCCGGTTTCGTCGCGTTGAATATGCTCAACCGGGCAGGCCAGACGGATTTCGCACCCGCGCCCACGTAACGCGGCATCAATGCGACGGACATATTCGATGCTGCCGCCTTTCACCGTATACCATTGATGCTGTCCGGCGCGCCCACTGGCCAACAAGGCGTGGTTGCGAAAGAACTGCACCAACGACCGGGCCGGGAACTGATCCACAAATTCGACCGGAGTGGACCAGATCGCGCCGCACATCGGCATCAGGTAATTATGGCGAAACCAATGGCCCAGACGCAGCTGATCGACCAGTTCTCCGATCGTGGTGTCGTCGTCGCGGGCGGCTTCGGGTGCCTCTTTGCCAAAGCGCAGGATATCCGCGATCATTTTGTAATAGGCAGGTCTCGCCAAGTTCCGTTTTTGTGCCGTCAGGGTGCGCAAATTGTTCAGGCCGTACTCGATACGGCCGTTGTCGATGGTGGCCCCAAAGCTCATCTCGGATTTGATTACGGGGACATTCAATTCGTCGAACAGACGGGTCAGATAGGGGTAAGTGACATAATTGAAAACGATAAATCCGGTGTCGACGGGCTGATCCCCATTCTTTCCGGCCATCACGGTGCGTGCATGCCCGCCGAGCCGGGGTTCAGCCTCGAATAGGGTCACATCGTTGATTTTGGACAGATAGTAAGCAGCTGACAGGCCTGATATACCTGCGCCGACCACTGCGATTTTCTTGCGTATGCCCCGGGTTTCGTCGAACATGCCATCCTCTTTGTGCGACATTTTACAATAGGATACGCAGGATATGCGGGGATGGATCACTCGGATCAGAAGTTTTTCGCAAATGCACTATGTCGTGAAGGCTGGTGATGTGATCCAGCGCCTTGCTCTGCTCGTAAAATAAGAGACATAACTGAATTGGCTGGGGCATGAGCAGTTTTAACGGAAAAACCTATTGGATTGTCGGTGCCAGCGAAGGGTTGGGCCGGGCGCTGGCCGAAGCGCTCAGCCGTCGGGGTACGCATCTTATCCTATCTGCCCGCAACGCTGACCGTCTGGCTGAGATCTGTGCCGCCTTGCCAAATGCACAGGCCGTACCCTGTGACGTGACCAATCTGGGCGCGGTGCGTCGTGCTGCGGTCGAGGTCGGAGAGGTTGATGGGTTGGTCTATAACGCCGGGGCCTATGAACCGATGCGCTCGGGCGATTGGGAGTCTGAGGCCGTGTTGGCGATGACGGATGTGAATTACACTGGCGCGCTAAGGGTTCTCGGAGAAATGGTGCCCGGTTTCGTGCGCAGGGGGCGGGGGGATATCACTCTGATTGGGTCGTTGTCCGGTTATCGTGGCCTGCCTGCGGCGGTGGGGTATGCGGCCAGCAAGGCAGCTCTTATCTCGCTGGCCGAGACGATGCGGTTCGACTTGGCAGGTACAGGAGTGACGGTACGGATCATCAATCCGGGCTTTATCAAGACCCGCCTGACCGAGAAGAACAGTTTCAATATGCCGATGCTGATGACACCCGAGGACGCGGCAGAACGGGTGGTCAAGGCGATGTTGCACCGCCGTTTTCGTACCGATTTCCCGGCACCTTTTTCCTGGGTGATCCGGTTGTTGGATTACCTGCCAGATTGGTTGATCTATCGTGGAAAATAGACTCTAACAAAACTGTCCCTGGCAGAACCAGCCTGCCGACATGGTGCCACCATGACCGTAAAATAGCCACAACCGCTCGCCCTGTTCGGTCACCACCACCCAGTAATCGCGCACGCCGCTGCGCCAGTTGGGGTCATCCAGCCACCATTCCGGCGCAATGCGTTCCGGGCCCGTGGCCAGCGTCAGTTGCCAGTCGCGTCCACGCCATCGAAAGGCGCTGGGCACATTCGGGGTTTCCGGCGCCATCACCGGCTCGGGCTGCCACATCTGCAAGGGCCGGGGGCGTGGTGGGACGGGCCAGTCGCGCGCCGGTTCCGACCACGCAGCGGCTAGAGTCTGCGCTGTTTTTTCAGGGATATGCGAGGCCGCCGGGTGTCGCCGTGTGATCGCCTCTAGCCCCACGCGCGCGCCAAGCTTACCGATCAGGTCGTCGACGCCCGTGTTGCCTTCCAGCCGATCCCGCACGGCGCGGCGGGCCTCGGCATGGCCCGCCATGGTGCGGGCGTGGATAGGTTCGGTCTGGACCGCCACAAGCCGCAGCATGTCGATGCCATAACCTGCATCAATCTTGTCGACTTTCATCTCTAACAAGGGGCGAATGCGATATTTGTCAACGGTCGGACGGGCGAGACCGACTTCGATAATCTCAGCCGCCTGATCGGCGCGATGTGCCTCAAGCCGCAGGGTGCGAACGCCGCGTCCCTTTTCCTCAAGCTTGGTGCAGAGCGTGGGCAGAACCCGGTCGATTGCGGCCATGACGTCTTCGATCAGACCGATTGGGTTGGGCAGGGTCATGCGCACGGCAAAGCGATGCGGCGGACGGGCGGGCGAGACCGGCTCGGGCGCGCTGCCCATGGCCTGATCCAGCCGCAGCACCAGACCCCGCCCGAACCGCCGCGCCAAACTGGCACGCGGCTGGCCCAACAGATCGCCGATCCGGCGCAGGCCCAGACGGTTCAACTGCGCCACGGTCTGATCCTCCAACCGCAGCGCTGCAATGGGCAGGGGGCTGAGTGCGCCATAAGACTGCCCCGGCGCTGCAACCCGTGCGCCGCCGCCCAGCGCCATCACCTGCGGCGCGGCGCCACCTTTGGTCCAGTGCCGCCGCTTGGTGGCGCGGGCACGGGTGGCGCGGGCCTCTTGGCTGATGGCGTCGCCGTTGCGGTCGGACGTGGCCTCTTGTCCCGCGTATCGCGCCAGCGCCCAGGCCGCGCCCAGCGTGTCAGCGATGCCCATCTGCACGCTCAGACCCATATCTGCGCAATCAATCTCAAGGACGCTCAGCAGTGCCTCTTCGCCGCCGAACAGATGGGCACAACCCGACAGGTCGACAATCAGCCCGTCCGGCGATTCCTCGGCCACCCAGGGGCTGAACTTGCCTGCCCAGCGGCGCAAAGCGGTCAGAAACGCCGCCTCGGCCGGGGCATTGCGGGGCCGCGTCACAAGGTTTGCGCACATGGCATGGGCATCGCGCACCGGCTGACCCACGCGTAACCCGGCGGCCTGAGCCTGTGCATTCAGCGAGGTGACAACCTGCATGTTCGCCTGCTCGGCTACCACAGCCAAAGGTCCATCCTGCAGGCCCCGCGCAGCGCGGACCAGCCGTTCAGCCCCCAGACGGGGAAACCAGAGTGAGAGTATTCGGCGTTTGGGCATCGGCAGACATCAAAATGTTCCCATTTTGTTCTTATCGTAGAATCAGTGCCTGAGTCCACGCCTACCCGCAGGTCAGACGTTGAATGATGCCGGCGTCATTGATGAACACGTTCAGACGGTCGATCCGGTAATCTTGTGTGGCCAATTCATCCGGCCCCAGCACGCGCGCGCGTTCGGGCAACAAACCCAGAATGCTCGAGACTGGCTGACCAATAGAATCGGTAAACTGTTCCCCCTCACAAAAGGCCAGATCGACCGGGGCTGCTTCGGGTGAAAGGCGGGCGTCTTCCGGCGCAGGAGGTGTCTCGGCGCAGGCGGCCAGCAGGATCAGGATCGGGATAAAGCGGTGCATTGGCGTTCCTCTTTGCGGCAATGTCGTTTCTGCAATATCAAAACATTAGCCAATCTGCCACTAAAGCGCAGTTGAAAACCCTCTGCGATTGACGCAGGGTCGGGTCAAAGAAGACAGGGAGACAACGATATGCGTACCCGTGCCGCCGTCGCCGTTCAGGCCGGCAAACCTTTGGAAGTGATGGAAGTGAACCTCGAAGGCCCCAAAGCGGGTGAGGTTCTGGTGGAGATCAAGGCCACCGGCATTTGTCACACCGATGAATTCACCCTGTCGGGCGCGGACCCCGAGGGCCTGTTCCCGGCCATTCTGGGCCATGAAGGCGCGGGCGTCGTGGTTGAGGTCGGCCCAGGCGTGACCAGCCTGAAGCCGGGCGATCACGTGATCCCGCTCTACACCCCCGAATGTCGCGAGTGCGAATATTGTCTGCATCCCAAGACCAACCTGTGTCAGGCGATCCGCGAAACCCAAGGCCGGGGTCTAATGCCCGATGGCACCTCGCGCTTCTCGACTTTGGATGGCGATCCGATCCTGCATTACATGGGCTGTTCGACCTTCTCGAACCACACGGTTCTGCCCGAGATCGCGCTGGCCAAAGTGCGCGAGGACGCGCCCTTCGACAAGATCTGCTATATCGGCTGCGGCGTCACCACTGGCATCGGCGCGGTGATTAACACCGCTAAGGTGGAAATCGGCAGCCGCGCCATCGTGTTCGGTCTGGGCGGCATTGGCCTGAACGTGATTCAGGGCCTGCGTCTGGCCGGGGCCGATCAGATCGTCGGTGTCGACCTGAACCCCTCCAAAGTGGAAATGGCCACCAAGTTTGGCATGACCGATTTCGTGAACCCTTCTGAGGTCGAGGGCGATCTGGTCCCTTATCTGGTCAATCTGACCAAGGGTGGCGCGGATTATACCTTTGACGCCACCGGCAATGTCGGCGTGATGCGCGCGGCGCTGGAATCGGCGCATAAGGGCTGGGGAGAATCGATCATCATCGGCGTAGCGCCTGCGGGGGCCGAGATCTCGACCCGTCCGTTCCAGCTGGTCACCGGCCGCTCGTGGCGCGGGACTGCTTTTGGTGGCGCGCGGGGCCGGACGGATGTGCCCCAGATCGTCGATTGGTACATGGACGGCAAGATCGAGATCGACCCGATGATCACCCACACTATGGGCCTGGACGACATCAACCACGGCTTCGACCTGATGCATAAAGGCGAAAGTATCCGGTCGGTGGTAGTCTACTGATAAAATTAAATTAAATGTAGAGGGCGGGCTTTTGCCTGCCCCATTTCGTTTTTACATTCCTCAATACGAATAGTATTTGAGTTGAGGGATTGAAGTGACCACAGGAAGTACGGACCGCCTCGCAGTTCTGATTGATGCGGAGAATGTTCCGGCAAAGCATGTTGTCGAGATTTTCGAGGAAGTCGCCACATTGGGCGAGGCCAGTCTGCGCCGGATCTACGGAGATTTCTCGGGTGACACTCCACAGGGATGGAGCGCAGAGAAACTGGCGAAATACGCCATTGTTCCTCATCAGCAGTTCGCCAACACAACTAGGAAGAATGCCGGAGACATCGCCCTGGTGATAGATGCGATGGACATTTTACATTCGGGCCGGTTCGACGGGTTCGTTCTAGTATCCTCGGACAGCGATTTCACACGGCTTGCTAGTCGCATCCGCGAACAGGGGTTGAGCGTGTTTGGGATTGGCGAGGAGAAGGCACCTTGGGCATTCAAGGCAGCGTGCAACCGCTACATTTCAATCGAAAACATCAAGAAGGATGAACCGCAGGCTGCGAGCGACGCCAAGGGAAAAAACTTGGCGCCAATAAAGGAAATCAACCACGCCTCTCAGCTCATTCGGAATGTTGTGCTCAAATCCGCAGAACCCGACGGATGGGCTGAGCTTGGCTGGCTCGGAAATCAACTGCTCAAGAATTACCCCTCTTTCGACACGCGATCATACGGGTTCGGACGCTTGAGTGATCTTGTTCGCGCGACAGGAAAATTTGAGGAGGCAGGCGTAAACGGAGGCCTAAAGATCAGGCCCAAAGACAGGTAAAGATTCATGTGCGCGGTGGCGCTACTCCCCCGGCCGCGTGGCCCCCGTATCCGACCGGGGCGACCGCACGCGCAGAACCGGGGTGTTGGCGGAAGCGTTGGTCCGGCTCTCGCGCCAGACGACGAATACGCCGGATGCGATAATGATGCTGGCCCCGACGGCGACCCAGGCATCGGGCTTTTCGTCGAAGAAGATCATACCAAACAGCGTGGCCCAGATGATCTGGCTGTACTGGCTGGGCGCAATGACACCAGCGGGTGCGGCGCGATAGGCCAGGATGATCAGGTGCTGAGCGATGACTGAGAACACGCCGACCAGTGCCATCATCGCCAGGTGCAGCAGCGACGGCGGCAGATACACAGCGGGTTGGGCAAGGCTCATCGCTGCAATGGCCAGCAGCATCGGATAAAGGATCAGCACCGCCGAACGTTCCTCATTTCCGATTTTGCGCACCAAAACGGACGCAAAGGCGCTGCAGAATGCGGCGGCCAGTGCGGCCAGATGGCCAAATGTGATGTCGGTTGCTCCGGGGCGTAGTACGATCAGCACACCGATCAGACCTACTCCGACAGCGGCCCAGCGTTGGGCGCGGACGACTTCGCCCAAGATGGGGATGGACAGGACGGTGACAATCAGTGGGAAAGAAAACAGCAGCGAATAAACTTCGGCCAGCGGCAGGACTGAGAAGGAATAGAATGCGCAGGACATCCCTGTCACCATCAACCCCGACCGTAACAGAACCAACCAGGGGTGGCGCGGTACGAAATTGCCCGTTGCCCTGTCGGTCAGGATCGTCACCGCCATCGGCACAAAGGAAAACAACGTGGCGAAAAAGATGATCTGCATCACCGAATAAGTGCTGCCCAGCACCTTGATCAGCGCGTCATGACTGGCGAAAACGGCAAAGCCTAGAAATGCATAGCCAAGACCCTGGAGGGTGGTGTTTTGAGTGCTCATGGGTCTGGCCTCGGGTCATGGGGCGATGTGTTTGACAGCACGGAATGATCTGGGGCTGTCTTTTCACGCTGCATAAACCCATTTTACAGAGTCTGACAGTCTTTATTTTACCGCTAACATATCAAAGCTGCTATGACATGCGATCATCGCAGGATCGGCGGAGCGTCCTTGGGCTGACGGGCAGACTGAACCCCTGCCTTCATTCCCACGCCGATACGGCGCGCCAATGCAACCCACGGTGTGGCGGTTTCCGGGGGCAATGTCAGGGTGGCAACCTCTTCGAACAGATCCAGCCAATGGGCAAAGAATTCGGGTTTCACATCGGGCCGTTCGATGTGCACGCGTTGCGGATTGCCGTCATAACAGCGCTCGAACAGGATGGCGTTGCGCCAGAAAGCGGCGATCTTTTCCTCATGCGCTGGCCAGTCTTGGACATGTTTGTTGAAGATCGGCCCCAGCACCTCATCTTCCCTGACACGGGCGTAGAACGCGCTGACCTGCGCGTTGATCTGTTCAGGGGTTGCCGGAAAGCGCGGCGGCAGGGTTGGTCTGGACATGGCGGTCTCGGGGTTTTGACTCTGTTTCGGGTCAATATCTGGTTACGCCGTCATGCTACAGGGGTGGTTTTGTCGCGCTGATCCGGCGTCAGAAGGTGCCGCAGCAGGGCGACGGGATGCGCCTTGAGGCTGAGGCGGGTGGCCACGTAATCCTCGACCACCTGCTCGCCCAGGGTCATCTGCGGCAGATAGGCTTCGGGCTCGTCCAGCGCCTCGCCTTCCAGATCCTGTGAAAACAGTGGCAGCGGTTTGGCGGTGGCAATCGCCTTGGCCTGCCACAGCGCCTCGCGCCGGGTCAGGTCGCAAGCGGTGAAGGCATCAGCCTCGGCCAACCGTTCGATCACCGAGGGGCCAAGGCCCGCGCGGCGCCAGACATCATCGACCTGATGGTAGCCATTGCCACGCGCGGCAGTCAGCCAGCTGGCGTCTTCCTCGCTGAGGCCTTTGATCTGGCGGAACCCAAGCCGCAGAGCTAGCCCGCCATGACCGTCGGGTTCCATCACATTGTCCCAGAAACTGGCATTTATACAGACGGGGCGCACCTGAACCCCATGTTCGCGCGCATCGCGCACAATTTGCGCTGGGGCATAGAACCCCATCGGCTGCGAGTTCAGCAGCGCGCAGGCGAAGATGCCGGGATGGTGGCATTTGATCCAGGCCGAGGCATAGACCAACAGCGCAAAGCTGGCTGCGTGGCTTTCGGGGAAACCGTAAGAGCCGAAGCCCTCAATCTGTGAAAAACACCGTTCGGCGAAATCCTGTTCATACCCGTTGCGCTTCATACCGCGTAAGAAAAGCGCGCGGAACTCGCTGACATTGCCGTGCTTCTTGAAGGTTGCCAGAGACCGCCGCAATCGGTCGGCCTGTTCCGGAGTGAAGCCAGCGCCGACGATGGCGATCTGCATCGCCTGTTCCTGAAACAGCGGCACGCCCAGCGTTTTGCCCAGCACCTCGCCCAGCGCGTCCGAGGGGAAGCTGACCTCCTCCTCACCATTTCGCCGCCGAATATAGGGGTGGACCATGTCGCCCTGAATGGGACCGGGGCGGATGATGGCGACTTCGATCACCAGATCATAGAAATTGCGAGGCCGCATCCGGGGCAGAAAGTTCATCTGTGCCCGTGATTCCACCTGAAACACCCCAATAGAGTCTGCTTTGCAGAGCATGTCATAGACCACCGGGTCCTCGGGCGGCAGGGTGGCCAGCGTATAGCTGGTCTGATGGTGCTGGCCGATCAGGTCGAACGCCTTGCGGATGCAGGTCAGCATCCCGAGGCTGAGGACATCGACCTTCAGAATGCCCAACGAGTCGATGTCGTCCTTGTCCCAGCAGATGACTGTACGGTCCTCCATCGTGGCGTTTTCGATGGGGACAAGCTCGTCCAAGCGCCCTTCAGTGATGATGAAGCCACCGACATGTTGTGAGAGATGACGGGGGAAGCCGTCGATCTCATAGACTAGCATTAGAGTTTGTTTTAGACGGCGATCCTCGGGGTCCAGACCGATTTCACGCATCCGCTGCGCCTCAAGTCCCGAGGCCGAGAAGAAGCCCCAAAGCTGTGAGGACAAGGCCGAGATCGTATCCTCGGTCAGGCCCATCGCCCGGCCAACCTCGCGGATGGCGCGTTTGCCGCGATAGTGGATCACGGTGGCGCAGAGGCCCGCGCGTTCCCGTCCATAGCGGTCGTAGATGTGCTGAATCACCTCTTCACGTCGTTCATGCTCGAAATCGACGTCTATGTCTGGCGGTTCATCGCGTGCCTCGGAAACAAAGCGTTCGAACACCATGGTGCCCATCTCGGGGCTGACCTCGGTGATGCCGAGACAGAAGCAGACCACCGAATTGGCCGCCGAGCCGCGCCCCTGGCACAGGATGCCGCGGGATCTGGCGAAATGGACGATATCGCGGACGGTCAGGAAGTAGGGTTCGTATTTCAGCTTGCCGATCAGGGTGAGTTCATGCGCCAGCATCTTTTTCGCCTTCTCCGACGCGCCCGCCGGATAACGCCATTTCAACCCTTCATGCGCCAGACGGTGCAGGCGCTGGGTCGGGGTCTCCTGCTCGCTGCCCTCGCTGGGATACTCATAGCGTAGTTCATCTAGCGAAAAGGTCAGCTGTTCGCTGAGTTTGTGGGCGCGCGTAATCGCTCCTTCATGACCTTTGAAGATGCGCAGCATCTCGGGTTCTGAACGCAGGCGCTGTTCTCCATTGGCCAATGCTTCGCGGCCCAGTTCATCGACCTTGCGGCGCAGGCGGATTGCGGTCAGCACATCACCCAGCTTGCGGCGGGTGCCGTGATGCATAAGGGGCGCGGCACTGGCGAGTGTGGGGATGCCAAATTGCTTTGAATCAGTCTCTAATAAAGGGAAAAGTTCGCTATCTGCGCCATCATAGCGGGGGTGCATCAACAGATGCATCCGCCCGGCAAAGCGGTGCGTCAGCTGTTGCGCTTGTGTCCGCCATGTGCCCGCGTCGCCCGGAGAGCGGATCGCCTGTGGCCAGAGTAACAGGTGGAGATCGTCGGAAAACTCCAGCAGATCGGACAGGTGCAGGATACAGTCGCCCTTTTCGGCGCGCAGGCGGCCGACAGAGAGGATGCGGCACAGGTTGGCCCAGCCTTGCCGGTTCAGGGGCAGGGCGGTGACGGTGGGCGCGTCGGTGAAGATCAGCCGGGCCGCCGGGATCAGGCGCGGCACCGCGTGGATGGGATAAGAGGGTGGTTTCGGGATGTGATCCGGACAAGGCGGGCCGATTGAGGTGTTCTGCGCCTCCCACTCCAGCCGTTCGCGCACCTTGCGGGCGATCTCGCGCGCTTGTGTGTGGGCGCGGACGATCCCGGCCACCGAGTTGTCATCAGCGATGGCGATGGCGGACAGGCCTAGGGTGACGGCACGCTCCATATACTCCTCGGGGTGTGAGGCCCCGGTGAGGAAGGTGAAATTCGACGTGATCGACAGTTCGGCATACATGGCGATTCCGTATTATATTCACGTTTTGTTCTTTTTCGAGTCCTTTGCGCAGGAAACGGGTCGCGTAGGTTTAACGGGATGGGCATGGTCGGAAAAAAGGAGGTCCAAGATGTTCAAAATCACTGCACTGCCCACCGAAGAAGTCCGCGCCCTTCAGGCTGGTCAGCCGGATGCTTATGGCGCCATGCCAGAGCGCGCGACTTCTACAGGCAAGGGCAATCCATGCCGCCATTGCCTGCAGAACATTCCCGAAGGTGATGAGATGCTGATATTGGCGTACCGACCTTTCTTAGAGACACATCCTTACGCGGAAACGGGTCCGATATTTCTGTGCGCTGCACAGTGCGAGCGATACGAGGGGGAAGAACTGCCTGAAATTCTGACCACGTCACCGGATTACCTGATCAAGGGTTACGGACCTGATGACCGGATCGTCTATGGCACTGGAGCGATCACACCCACAGACCAGATTGCCACTGCGGTCAGGGATATCTTTGCCCGCCCCGATGTGGGCTATATCCACGTCCGATCCGCGCGAAACAATTGCTACCAGGCCCGAATCGACCGGGTCTAAAGCTTGACCCGGTGCAGGCCCCGGCGCGGCTGATCCTGATCGTCTGCCGGGGTCTCATTCGCGCGGGATGAGGTGAGGGCGAGGAAGACATCCTCGAGATCTGCTTCTTCGGTGCGCACGTCGCGGATGCGGATGCCAGCAGAGCGTACGGATTCCAGAACCTGTTCGGCGTTGGTCTGGGCGCTGCGATAGCTCAGCACCAAAGTACCATCGTCGCGCAAAGCGGCCTCGACGCCTTCGGTCTTGGGCAGATTCATAATCGGGCTGTCTGGAGCGATCACCATAGTGCGGCTGTCCACGCGGCCCAACAGGTTGGCGGTGCTGTCCTGTGCGATCTTTTCGCCATGATTGATGATGGCAATCTCGTCACACATTTCCTGCGCTTCTTCCAGGTAGTGCGTGGTCAGGATGATGGTCATGCCTTGTTCGTTCAGCTTGCGCACGTGGGCCCACAGCATCTGGCGCAGTTCTATGTCCACACCCGCCGTCGGTTCATCCAGCACAAGGATCTTAGGGTGATGCACCAGCGCTTTGGCCAGCAGCAGCCGCCGCCGCATCCCGCCCGAGAGCGTTCGGGCATAGGCCTCGGCCTTGTCGCTGAGGCCGACCAGCTCCAGAATCTCATCGCTGCGGCGTTGGGCTTTGGGCACGCCATACAGGCCAGCTTGCACCTCAAGCGCGCCGCGCGGGGTGAAGAACGGGTCGAGGTTCAGCTCTTGCGGCATCACGCCAATGGCGGAACGGGATTGGCGTGGGTTCTGGTCCTGATCGTAGCCCCAGATCGACACATGGCCCGAGGTTTTCACCACCAACCCGGCCAGAATGTTAATTAGGGTCGATTTCCCAGCCCCGTTCGGCCCCAGCAGACCAAAGACCGACCCACGCGGTACGGTCAGGTCGATGCCTTTCAACGCGCTTTTCTCGGGCTGGCCCTTGCTGCCGCGATAGGTTTTGCGCAGCCCTTCGATCTTGATTGCCGCATCGGCCATGTGACCCTTGCCCCCGGTTTGCTCATCGCTCATAAACGCACCTAATACATGCCCGCGAGGCCGACAACCGAAGAAGGATCGCCAGCCGTGACAATCGAAGCGCCGGAAACCAAGATCGTCGAAACCGCCCGTGTCGCCTGTGACGGTGGCGAAGGCGCATTGGGTCATCCGCGCGTCTGGCTGCAAATCCCCGAGGATATCGGTTGGGTCGAATGCCCGTACTGCGATTGCAAATATTTGCTGTCCGGCAGTCAGGCACAAAGCTGACAGGGTGGCAGGTGCCGCGCGAAACGGAGGCCGGATGCTATATGCAGTGCAGCTTTTGCGGTTATCGGATCAGGAGCCTCTGGCAAAAGGCGGCCACAGAAACGTGTATGCCTACCCGGATCAGCCTGGACTTTTGATCAAGGTGACGCGGCCCCGTACACGCCGAAACCGCTCGGTCTCTAAGCGGTTGGTGCGACGGATATTGCCGGACACCGCATTTCGCAACGCTTTGAAAGAGATCGAGTGCGAGATGAAAGCCGCGCTAAAAAGCGGTGACAAAATCGCGCAACTGCCTTTGGCGCGATCATTCGGCGTTGTGCAGACGGATGTCGGGCCGGGGGTTGTAGTTGAACGGATCCAATCCGGTGATGGTCAACTTGCCAAACATTTACTGTCGACATGCCGACAGCATGAATTGAGTGATCAGATGTTGGGTGACCTTAACCGCTTTGTAGAAAAACTGTTCGACCTACAGATTGTGGGTCGGGATATTCATGCGGAAAACATCGTCTATGGGCTGCGTGATCAGACTCGGATGTTTTTTCTGATCGACGGTTACGGAGAGCGCAATCTTGTTCCGTTGCGGTCACTAAGCCGCCGGTTGAATGACCGTTCCCTGAACAAGCAGATGCAGCACATCGCTGATCGTACGGGGCTGCGCTGGGAAAAGACTCAGCGGGTGTTCAGCTTCGCTTAGCCGATCAGATCAGCAGTTTGTTTGTGTTCTGCGCTGGTCACCTGCACGACCCTGTGGCAGAACCGTTCCCAACCAGAACGGAGCGCGTACATGAGCAATTTCGGAAAAGGGTGCCATCTGCATCTGATCGACGGTTCAGCCTTTATTTTTCGGGCCTATCACGCGCTGCCCCCTCTGACACGGAAATCCGACGGGTTGCCGATTGGCGCTGTGTCTGGGTTCTGCAACATGCTGCAGAAATATGTCGAAGGAAATGCCGGGCCGGACGCGCCGACCCATGTGGCGGTGATTTTCGACAAAGGCTCGCACACGTTCCGCAATGACATGTACGATCTCTACAAGGCCAACCGCGAGGCGATGCCCGAAGACCTGCGCCCGCAAATGCCGCTAACACGCGAGGCGACGCAGGCGTTCAACATCGCTTGCAAAGAGTTGGAGGGCTATGAAGCCGATGACATCATCGCCACCCTTGCGGTTCAGGCACGCGAGGCTGGTGGTCGGGTGACTATCGTCAGCTCGGACAAGGACCTGATGCAACTGGTCGGCGGCGGCGTTGAAATGCTGGACGCGATGAAGAACAAACGCATCGACCGCGATGGCGTGATCGAGAAATTCGGTGTTGGGCCGGAACGGGTGGTTGATGTTCAGGCGCTGGCCGGTGACAGCGTCGATAACGTGCCGGGCGCGCCGGGCATCGGGATCAAGACAGCGGCCTTGCTGATCAACGAATATGGCGATCTGGAAACCCTGTTGGACCGTGCCGAAGAAATCAAACAGCCCAAACGCCGTCAGACGCTGATCGAAAAGCGAGATCAGATCGAGCTGTCGAAAAAGCTGGTGCAACTGGATGAGAACACACCGCTGGATTTCACCCTTGATGATCTTGAGGTGAAAGACCCCGAACCGGACACTCTGCTGGGTTTTCTGGCCGAGATGGAGTTCCGCACCCTCACCAAGCGGATCGCCGATAAGCTGGGGGCCGAGGCCCCGGTGATCGCCGATGCGCCGACACCAGTAATTGAAGAGACCGAGGCTGAAGCCATCCCCTTTGATGCGTCGAAATACGAATGCGTCCGCGATGCGGGCGCGCTGCAAAAGTGGATTGATCAGACGTATGAGCGTGGCTGGGTTGCGGTGGATACCGAAACCACCGGATTGAATGAAATGATCGCCGATCTGGTTGGTATCTCACTGTGCGTTGAGGCGGGTGAGGCCTGTTACATTCCGTTGATCCACCGCGAAAGCGCGACGGATGATCTGTTCGGGACCGATGCATTGGCCGAGGGGCAGATGCCGTTGGATGAGGCTCTGACCCTGCTTAAACCGATGCTCGAGGACCCGTCGATCCTGAAGATCGGGCAGAATATGAAATACGATGCCAAGATATTCAAACGATACGGCGTCGACGTAACTCCGATCGATGACACGATGCTGATGTCCTACGCGATGCATGGGGGCGAGCATGGGCATGGTATGGATACCCTGTCCGAACGCTATCTGAGCCACACGCCGATCCCGATCAAACCGCTGCTGGGTTCGGGCAAGTCGGCGATCACTTTCGACAAGGTGCCGATTGACGAAGCCACCGCCTATGCCGCCGAAGATGCGGATATCACCCTGCGTCTGTGGAAACTGTTCAAGCCGCAGCTGCATCAGGTGCAGGTGACGACTGTTTATGAAACGCTTGAACGCCCCTTGGTGCCCGTGCTGGCCGAGATGGAGATGCACGGCATCAAAGTTGACCGCGATGTGCTGAGCCGGATGTCCAACGCATTTGCACAGAAAATGGCCGGATTAGAGGCTGAAATCCACGAACTGGCCGGTGAGAACTTCAACGTCGGCTCTCCTGCGCAGCTGGGTGAGATTCTGTTCGACAAGATGAGCTTGGAGGGCGGCAAGAAGGGTAAGACCGGGAAGTATTCGACCGGGGCGGATATTCTGGAAGACCTTGCGACTGAGCATGAATTGCCGCGCCGGGTGCTGGATTGGCGGCAGCTGTCCAAGCTGAAATCGACCTACACGGATGCGCTGCAGACCCATATCAACCCCGATACGGGCCGGGTGCATACGTCTTATTCGATCACCGGGGCCAACACCGGCCGTCTGGCCTCGACCGATCCGAACCTGCAGAACATTCCGGTCCGGACCGAAGAAGGCCGCCGAATTCGTGAGGCGTTCATTGCCGAGCCTGGCAATGTGCTGGTCAGCCTCGACTATAGCCAGATCGAGCTGAGAATTCTGGCGCATATTGCGGATATTTCGGCTCTGAAACAGGCGTTTTCTGATGGATTGGACATTCACGCCATGACCGCGTCCGAGATGTTCGATGTGCCACTGGATGAGATGACGCCGGATATTCGCCGTCAGGCCAAAGCGATTAACTTTGGTGTGATCTATGGCATCTCGGGCTTTGGTCTGGCGCGCAACCTGCGTATTCCTCGGGCCGAAGCGCAAGGGTTCATCGACCGCTATTTCGAGCGGTTCCCTGGTATTCGCCGGTACATGGATGACACGGTCGCTTTTGCCAAAGAGCATGGTTATGTGCAGACGCTGTTCGGGCGCAAAATCCACACCCCTGAGATAAATGCCAAGGGGCCGCATGCCGGGTTCTCGCGCCGGGCGGCCATCAATGCTCCGATTCAAGGCACGGCGGCGGATGTGATACGCCGCGCCATGGTGCGGATGCCGGATGCGATTAATGGATTGCCGGCCAAGATGCTGTTGCAGGTGCATGACGAATTGCTGTTCGAAGTGGCCGAGGACGCAGTCGATCAGGTCATTGATGTGGCGCGCGACGTAATGGAAGGTGCCTCGGACCCGGCGGTGAAGCTGGACGTGAAGCTGAGTGTCGATGCTGGGCAAGGAGCCAACTGGGCCGAGGCGCACTAGCTGTTCTGAACAAGAGGGGCGCTGCTCATCAGGCCTAGCGGGCCCTCTTTGCAGCGGGTCAGTCCTGCGGTCTGACCAGGCGGTTTACCAGCCGTTGCACTGCTGGCCCGAACACCAGGATGACCGTGAAGGCGATGGGCCAGCTGAATATCCAGGATGCCATCCAGTCGCCGATTGCGGTAGGAGAGAGCCCGATGGCCTTGAAGGTGGCGATCCCGGTCACCATGCAAGACATTAGACCGGACATGATCAGGCTGAACAAAGCACGGGAATAGCGGGCGGGGATCATAGAAAAGTGTCCTAGTGGTCGCGATGCCCTTGATTTGCTGTATTTTCCGTCAAAATGCCAGAGCTAACCTTGCATCCATCCAAGGCTGTTGCGTGTTTGGGGCGTTGACGATGTGTATTCGGCGCTGACCCAACCGGAAAAGCCCGAGGCGTCCATGTCGCTAAACAGGCCCTGGAAATCTGTCGGGCCACGTCCCGGCTCGCACCGATCAGGGGCAGCACCGATCTGGGCGTGGACGATGCGGGAGTGAAAACGATCCCAGACGGCCTTCGCGTCGTCGTGGATCATATGGGCGTGGAAGCTGTCATATTGCAGACCCACATTCGGGCGGTTCACGTGGTCCAGTACTTGTATTGCCAGATCGTAGTCGTTCAGAAAGTACCCGGGTTGGGAAACAGGGTTCAGCGGTTCGATCGTGAACTGCTGTTGCGGGGCGAAATCCGCGGCCCATTGCAGGTTGCTTACAAAACAATCCTGCGCATCCTGACCTGCAGTGTAGCCTGACATGATGTGGATCAGCCCCGGCCGCAGAATCTCGGCATAGCGCAAGACGCGGCGGATATCGGATTGAAACCGTGCTTCCCCCCCCGGAACCGCGGCATAGCCGGGTTCACCCCCGGTGTAGTTGGGCGGCGGTGCGTTGATCAGGACCAGTTCCAGCCCGTTAGCCAGCAGGGCGCGGCGTGTTTCCTTTGCGGCCAGCTCATAAGGGAACAGAATCTCGACCGCCTTGAACCCGGCGTCAGCCGCCGCCTGAAAACGTTCCAGGTACGGAAGCTCGGCAAAGAGGAGTGAAATATTGGCGGCAAATTTGGGCATGGGCGGTCTCGGGCAGTTGCTGGCCGGACCTTACCCGGGCAACGATTTGTGGGAAAGGGGACTGAAAACGACAGATTGTCGAAAATCGGCCAGATCGCGCCCTGCGGATGAGAGAGCTTTGTAGCATCGCGGCGAATCATTTTAGCGCGCCGTGCCAACAGAAGGTCTGAACACAATGGCCATGAGCCCTGACCCCGTGCGCGGGAACGCTGTTTCGATGTCTGCAGGTCGAAATTCCGCCTTGTCTGGAAACGGCCTTGCGGTTGCGTCCATGCTGACATGGGCAGCTGGGTTTCCGGCGGCTGAGGTGCTGTTGCAGACATGGCCACCGGTTGCCTTGTTCGCAGCGCGGCTGGCGTTGGCGGTGGCCGTCATGGTGCCGATCTGGTTGCTGATCGACGGGCCGCGCCGGGTGTTGAACGCGCGCTGGGCGCGGGCGATGCTGGTCGGTGGGGGCGGCTTGGGGACAGGTATGTTCCTAATCATCGTGGCGCAGAAACTGACCGATCCGGTAACAGTTGCGATCATCGCCTCTTGCGCGCCACTGATGGCGACCTTGCTGGAGATGGCCGCAGGTACAAGGCGGTTGCGGTGGAATTTCGCACTGGGCGTACTGGTGTCGATCATTGGCGGGCTGATTGCAACCAGTGCCATGGCACCGGCGCAGCTGGGTCTGGGTGCGGCCCTTGCCATTGCCTCGACGGGCCTGTTCTGTTGGGCCAGCATGGCGACCGCACGAGATTTCCCTGAGTTGAGCCAGACGGGTCGGACAACGATCACTTTCGTGGGCGGGTTGGTCATGGCCTCGTTGTTGATGTTCGTGTCTGCGCAGTTGGGTTTGGATGTTATGCCCGCGACGGGTTTAGACATTCGACAGGCCGCGATGTTGGCAATGTATGCGCTGATCTCAATGGGTCTGAGCCAGATATTCTTTGTAGCATCCATTGGCAAGCTGGGTGTCGCGCTGACCTCTTTCCACATCAACATCGCGCCGTTTTACGTGATGGTGATCATGATGGTAATGGGAGAAGAGTGGAACAGCACCCGCGCATTGGGCGCCGGTATCGTCGCACTGGCCGTCGTGCTGGCGCAGGACCGGCGACGGGCGCGTCCGGCCTAATCCGGCAAATCTTCCGAGCGGATGAGCTGAAAGAACTGCCCGCCAGACCAGACGCCGAACCAACCATCACGATGCTGGGCAAGGTCGACGAGACGGTAAAAACTTTTGCGGTCGATGCGTGCCTCAAGATTAGCGCGAACCAAAACATAGGGTGACGGTTCATCTGTTTCTTCGTCAATGACAATGCGGATAGGGTGATCCGACCCGGCCACCGCCCGGTCACCGACCTGCGTGGTAAAGGTCACGTTTTGCGTCGTATTTTCGCCCTCGGTATCGAAATCGACGGCGACAAAGGGCGCGTCTTCGACGGTGATTCCCACCTTTTCCACCGGGGTCACCAGAAAATACTTCCCATCCTCTTTCTTAAGAATTGAGGAAAATAGCTTCACAAGCTCGAACCGGTTGATGGGTGACCCTAAGTAACTCCATGTGCCATCTTTGGCGATCCGGATGTCCAGATCGCCGCAAAACGGAGGATTCCACAGGTGAACAGGCGGCAAACCCCTGGATTTGGCGGCGTTAACTGATGCAGCCAAGCCATCAGGTGAAGGGGTCACAGGTTTTTGTCCGCTCATTGCTTTTGCCATTTCCTCTCAGCGCGATACACTTCAATCATAATAGTCCACGGAAGGGAAAGTCATGACCGAACCTGCCGACCTCGTGTCCGAGATCGAAGCGCTGGAAAACAAGCTGCAAGAGGCCAAGGCCTCGATCACCCGCCGCTTTATCGGACAGGAACGGGTTGTTGACCTCACTCTGACCGCGCTGTTGTGCGGAGGTCACGCTTTGTTGATCGGTCTGCCGGGGCTGGGTAAGACGCGGTTGGTCGAGACGCTGTCGACAGTGATGGGGCTTCATGGAAATCGCATCCAGTTCACGCCCGACCTGATGCCAGCCGATATTCTGGGGTCCGAGGTTCTGGACACTGCCGATGACGGCACCCGTCATTTCCGGTTCATTTCCGGACCGATCTTCTGTCAGTTGCTGATGGCGGATGAGATCAACCGCGCCAGCCCTAGGACCCAGTCGGCGCTGCTGCAGGCGATGCAGGAACGCACTGTGACCGTGGCGGGCGAAGATCGCTCGTTGGGTGAGCCGTTTCATGTGCTGGCCACACAGAACCCCATTGAACAAGAGGGCACCTATCCGCTGCCCGAGGCGCAACTGGACCGGTTCCTGGTGCAGATCGACGTCGAATACCCGGATCGTGAGACCGAACGTGATATTCTGCTGGCGACCACGGGGGTCGAAGAAGCCAACGCGTATGAGATTTTCACCAAGGACGAATTACTGGCCGCGCAAGTTCTGCTGCGGCGTATGCCAGTGGGGGATTCGGTCGTAGAGCTGATCCTCGATCTGGTCCGCGCGTTCCGCCCCGAAGAAGCGGGTGTTTCCGAACGCGTCGCTGAAACGGTCGCCTGGGGCCCTGGCCCCCGCGCGGCGCAGGCGCTGATGATGACGGTGCGGGCCCGCGCGATGTTGCACGGGCGTCTGGCACCAAATGCCGAGGATGTCCTGGACATGGCCCGCCCGGTGCTCAGCCACCGGATGGCTCTGAATTTCGCGGCGCGGGCACGCGGGGATAGTCTGGCCGAGCTGATTGACTCGACGGCTGCCGGTTTGATCCGCACCGAGGCCGCGGCGTGAATGCCGCGCTGACCCTTCGCGAAAGATCCGAGGCCGAGGCGTCTCGGCTGCCGCCCTTGTTGGCGCGCGCCGAGCATTTGGCCGGAACTGTAATGCTGGGCGATCACGGGCGCAGACGCTCGGGTCTTGGCGATGATTTCTGGCAATACCGGCCGGCACAGATCGGCGACAGCCGGCGAATGATCGACCACCGACGCTCGGCGCGCGGGGATCAGCAATTCGTGCGCGAACGGGAATGGCAGATCGCGCAATCGGTGATGCTGTGGGTGGATCAGGGCGCATCGATGCGGTTTGCGTCCGACAAGTCTCTGCCCACCAAATCCGACCGAGCGCGCCTGCTGGGGTTGGCCACGGCCATCCTTCTTGTTCGCGGCGGTGAGCGTGTAGGCCTGACCGGCACCACCTTGCCGCCCCGGCGTGGCAACGCGCAGATTATCCGGTTGGCTGAGGCGTGGTCCGAAGACGCACAAGCAGATTATTCCCCGCCCGAACACCGCGCCATGATCCCTCATGCCCGCGCTGTGTTCATTTCCGATTTCCTGGGCCCTTTGGACGAGGTCGAACTGGCCCTGACCAAAGCCGCCGATCGCGGCGTGCGCGGCGTTCTGTTGCAGGTGCTTGATCCGGGGGAAGAAACGTTTCCCTATCGCGGTCGGACCATTTTCGAAAGTGTCGGCGGATCGGTCCGTCATGAAACCCTTAAAGCTGGCGAACTGCGCGCGCGCTATCTGGACCGCCTCGCCAAACGCAAGGATGCGCTGACGCAGCTGTGTCGCGCGACCGGTTGGCAGCTGGGCCTGCATCACACCGGTGACAGCGCGCAAGCGGCCCTGTTGTGGCTCTATCGTGCGCTGGACGGGGGCACGCGATGACGGTTTTGGCGGGCATCGGTTTTACCGCACCATGGGTGCTGCTGGGTCTGCTGACCCTGCCGATCCTGTGGTTGATCCTGCGCGCCGTACCGCCCGCACCAATACGTCGCCTATTCCCGGCGGTGACGTTGCTGCTGGGATTGAAGGATGACGAAAGTGTCTCGGACCGGACCCCATGGTGGCTGTTATTGCTGAGAATGTTGGCGGCAGCAGCGATCATCATCGGCTTGGCCGGCCCGGTTCTGAACCCGTCCCGGGACGAGACCGGATCGGGACCGCTGCTGCTGGTGCTGGATGCCAGCTGGGCGGGGGCGACCCGGTGGTCGTCGACGTTGGATCAGATCGACTCGCAACTGACCGAGGCCGGACGCGCCGGTCGTACCGTGGCGATCCTGCGTTTGACGGCGCCCGAAGCGCCGGTGTTTCAGGCCGCCGAGGCATGGCGCGGACGTCTGCCGGGACTGATGCCGGTGCCGTGGCAGCCTACGCAAGCGCAGATTGATCAGACGTTGGCGGCTCTGACCCAACTGGATGGCAGCTATGACACCCATTGGTTCAGTGACCGTTTGGGCTATGACGGGCATGACAGGGTTCTGGACGCCCTGCAGGCGCGTGGTGACGTGACGGTCTATCAATCCCCCGCGCCTGTTCTGGCCATTCTGCCCGCAGCCTATCAGGACGGGGTGATTCAACTGACTGCCCAACGTGCGACGCCGGGTCCAGCTGAGCGTATCACCGTTCTGGCGCAGGGTCGCGATCCCGCCGGTGCGATGCGCGTCCTGCAATCGGTCGAGATGGAATTCTCAAGCGGCGAAACGCTGGTACAAGTGGACTTGGCGCTGCCATCAGAACTGCGCGCCCGGATCACACGGTTCGAGATTCAGGGCCAGCGTTCGGCCGGTGCTGTCACGTTGACCGATGACAGCCTGCGCCGACGCGAGGTCGCCCTGATCGCCGGAACACTGAACCGGGAAGGTTTGGAACTGCTCTCGCCGTTGCATTACCTGACCCAGGTTCTGAGCCCCACGGCAGATTTTATCGATGGGGGGTTGTCCGAGGTTCTGCCGGCCAACCCGGATGTGATCGTGCTGGCTGATGTGGCAAAACTGTCGGGCGGGGAAAAGATCGCATTGGTTGAGTGGGTGGAACAGGGCGGGCTATTGCTGCGCTTTGCCGGTCCACGCATGGCCGCCAGCGATCTGGGTCGCGAGTCCGAGGACACATTGTTGCCCGTACGCCTGCGCAGCGGTGGCCGCTCCGTCGGCGGCGCGATGAGTTGGGGTGAGGCCAAGGGGCTGGCACCCTTCCCGGAAAACTCGCCTTTCTACGGCTTGCAGGTGCCGGACGATGTCACGGTCTCAACGCAGGTCATGGCGCAACCAGACCCTAATCTGGCAGATCGGGTGATTGCGTCGCTGTCGGATGGGACACCGTTGGTGACACGCAAAGCGCTGGGCTTGGGTCAGGTTGTGCTGTTCCACGTAACGGCGGATGCGGAATGGTCGAGCCTGCCGCTTTCGGGTCTGTTTGTTGAGATGCTGGACCGTTTGGCCGTAGCTTCGGCGGCGAAATCGCGGCAGGACTCTCAGTTGCAAGGCACCACGTGGGAGCCTCTGCAAGTTATGGACGGCTTTGGCACCTTGTCCGATGCGGGCAATCTGGGTGGCGTGGATGGGGTCGAGTTGATCTCGGGCACAATCGGTCCTGATCTACAGCCTGGCCTTTATGAAAGTGGTAAGCAGAAGCTGGCTTTGAATGTTCTGTCATCGGATTCCGTTCTTACTCCGGCGATCTGGCCATCAAATGTGCCGATCAAAGGGCAGGAAGTAAATTCAGAGACGCCGATCGGAGGTATCCTGCTTAGTCTTGCGTTGTTGTTGTTGACGGTTGATGTGATTGCCTCGTTGGCCTTGTCCGGTCGCCTTGGTCTGGCCAAAGCGGCGGCGGTTGCTCTGGGGGCTATGCTGTTGGTGCCGCAGGCGCAGGCGCAAACGCCTGAGGACACCGAATTTGCGCTGAATGCCACGCATGAACTGGTGCTGGCCCATGTGCTGACCGGAAATGCGCAGGTTGACGATGTGGCAGGTGCTGGCCTGCGTGGCTTGTCGCAAACGCTGTTCTATCGCACGTCGGTCGAGCCTGCCCAGCCATTTGGGGTGGATCTTGAGCGCGATGAACTGGCGTTTTTCCCACTGCTCTACTGGCCTATCACACCGGATCAGCCGCAGCCTTCAGCTGAAGCTTACGTCAAGCTCAACGCTTATCTGCGCTCGGGCGGTATGATCCTGTTCGACACACGTGATTCAGATATCGCACGCTTCGGGGCCTCCAGCCCCAATGGCCGCAAGCTGCAACAACTTGCGGCTCCGCTGAATATCCCTGCGTTAGAGCCCGTTCCGGCCGACCATGTTTTGACCCGCGCCTTTTACCTGCTGCAGGATTTTCCGGGTCGCTATGCGGGCACTGAAATCTGGGTCGAGGCCGCCCCGGTCGATGCGGAACAGATCGAGGGTATGCCCTTCCGTAATCTCAACGACAACGTCACCCCTGTGGTGATCGGTGGCAATGACTGGGCCGGGGCCTGGGCAATTGACCGCAATGGGCAGGCTTTGTTGCCGGTCGGGCGTGGCTATGCCGGGGAACGTCAGCGCGAGCTGGCCAATCGCTTTGGGGTTAATCTGGTGATGCATGTGCTGACCGGGAATTACAAATCGGATCAGGTCCACGTGCCTGCGCTTTTGGACAGGTTGGGACAATGACTGGAACTGTCATCTTTGATCCCCTGATCCCGTGGCCTGTTCTGACCATTGTCGCAGCAATTGCGGTTGCAGGGGTTCTGCTGGCCCTGTGGCGCGGCTTGTCCGGCTGGGCTTTGCGCGGGCTGGCGGCGCTGGTGGTGATCGCGGCGCTGGCGGGGCCGGTCTATCAGGTCGAAGACCGTGCGCCGCTGACCGATATCGTGCTGATGATCGAGGATGAAAGCGCCAGTCAGGCCCTTTCGGATCGCGCCGAACAAACCGCACAGGCGGCCGAGGAGCTGGCCGCCGAGATCGAATCCCGCGACAACACCGAATTGCGCCGGATCAAAGTGGGCGACGGTGATGGCGACGAAGGCACGCAGCTCATGGCCGCATTGAACGCCGCGCTGGCCGAGGAACCGCGCGCGCGAATTGCGGGTATTCTGGTGGTGTCAGACGGGATCGTACATGACGTTGATCAGGCCCCCGATCTGCCCGCGCCGATGCATTTGCTGCAGACCGGGCGCGAAAGTGACTGGGATCGCCGACTGATCGTCCGCAACGCCCCTGCGTTTGCCATTATCGACGAGCCTGTCACCCTGACGATTCGGGTCGAAGACAGCGGCGCCGTGTCTGCCGGGGCGGCCACCGCGCCGCTTGAAATATCGGTAGATGGGGCCGAGCCTGAACATTTCACTATTCCTGTCGGAGTGGATGTTGAGATGCCGGTCGCGCTGCCGCATGGCGGGCGCAATGTCATCCAATTCACCGTGCCCAAAGCCGAGGGCGAGTTGACCGACCGTAACAACACCGCGCTGATCCAGATGAACGGAGTGCGCGACCGGTTGCGGGTGCTGCTGGTCTCGGGCGAGCCGCATCCTGGCGGGCGGACATGGCGCAATCTGCTGAAATCCGACAGCTCGGTCGATCTGGTGCATTTCACCATCCTGCGCCCGCCAGAAAAACAAGACGGTGTGCCGGTGGATGAGTTGTCGTTGATCGCTTTCCCGACACGCGAACTGTTTCTGGAAAAGATCAACGATTTCGACCTGATCATTTTCGACCGCTACAAGCGGCGCGGCATCCTACCCGCGATCTATCTGGATAATGTCACCAGCTACATCAACGATGGCGGCGCGGTTCTGATTGCGGCGGGGCCGGATTTTGCCAGTGCCGACAGCATCTTCCGTTCTCCTCTGGCGCCGATCCTGCCTGCACAGCCCACCGCGCGGGTGATCGAGGAACGGTTCGTGCCCATGGTCACCGACCTGGGGCACCGCCATCCGGTAACCACTGATTTGGGGGATTCCGAGGATTGGGGCGCGTGGCTGCGTCAGATCGACGTCAACCACCGTACGGGTGAGCTGTTGATGACCGGCGTGGATGAACGCCCCCTGCTGGTGCTGGACCGCGTGGGCGAAGGGCGCGTGGCGCTGCTGGCGTCTGACCATGCCTGGTTGTGGAGCCGGGGTTTTGAAGGTGGTGGTCCTCAACTGGAACTGCTGCGCCGTCTGGCCCATTGGATGATGAAAGAGCCCGAGCTGGAAGAAGAGGCCCTGTGGGCCGAGGCCAACGGGCAGATTATGCGCATCATCCGTCAGTCGCTAGAGGATGAGATCGGACCGGTGACCATCACCCGTCCCGATGGCGAGACGCTTGAAATTACGCTGGATGAGGTATCTTCGGGCCGGTTCGAGGCGACCTACTACGGGCCCGAGATTGGCCTCTATCGTCTTCAGGAAGGCGAGCAGATGGCGGTCATTGGTCTTGGCCCTGCCGCACCGAAAGAGTTTGAGCGCACCATTGCCACTGATGTGGTGCTGGAGCCTGTGCTGGCCGAACTGCGCGGCGGTGCAATTCGACTGGAAGATGGGTTGCCGTCGATCCGCAACGTACGCGCTGGGCGTCCGGCGGCCGGGCGTGGCTGGATCGGCCTGACTCCGCGGGATGCTTATGAAACGCGCGATGTCACTCAGGCCGGGCTGTTGCCGCCCTGGCTGGTGCTGTTGTTGGCCGGTGGCTTTTTGCTAGCGGGCTGGTTGCGCGAAGGGCGACGCTGATTATTCAAACACTACCCTGACCGTTGGATCGCCAGGCAGGCCTGCATAGGTGACGGACGCCCCTCCCTTGCCCTTTGCGGGTGGCACTAGCGGGCCAAAAGACCCCACCGAGATCAGGTCGCCGGGTTGAAACTCGATACCTTTCGACATCAGCCATAGGGCCGCGTTTGCCGGGTGCCCCAGAACTGCGGCCCCGGGGGCCTGAGCCAGAACTTCGCCATCTGCGGCGCTGAGCGAGACAGTCATATCCGCCAGCGCCTGCGTCATCGCCTCAGGGTCGGATACGGGAATATCAGAGCCTAACACGCCGAGTTTCGGGGCAACGCCAATGGCGGTCAGGGTAACCGGCGTGATTGGCTCCCCTTCGGCCAGGGTCAGGTCGGGCAGTTCGATGAAGGGACGGATGGCTGTGATATGGGCAATGACTTCGGACGGCGTTGTGGCCTGATTGATGCCAACGTCCCCAACGATCAGCACCAGATCGGCCTCAAAGACCGGACGCGCGCCCCATGTGACTGGCACCGTTGCACCGTCCTCCAACATCATATCGCGGAACAGGACGCCTTGAACTGGTTCAGCCGCGCCGAAGCGTTCTTGCGCCGGGGCGCTGGTCAGGCCCGCTTTGTAACCAATGACTGGTCCCATATGCGGCTCTAACGCGTGGACTATCTTGGCCTGAGTGCACAACGCGTCGTCCATGGTGCCATCTGCGGACAAGGCCACGGTGGGTGTGTTCGTCAGATAGTCTTGCACATATTGGTCGACCTGCGTTTCTGTGGCGCAATCCGCCATCACAGGAGACCCCAACATGATGGCACAGAGTATGGGCATGTATGTCTTACGCAGCATGGGCAGACCTCCGGGTTTTGAAAAACTCTGGCACGAGGATCCGTGTTCGGGCAATCGCTTAAACACTTTTTCACGCTCTGTCGGGATGCTGGGCACAAGTTACCCGGGATCAGCAACGATGAGTTTAGCAACCAAACTGGCACAGGAACGGCGTGCGCGGCTGGCAGCCGAGCGGCTGTTGGAGATGAAACAGGCCGAGTTGTCAGCGGCGAATCGCAAGCTGGGTTTACATGCAATGGCCTTGACCAAACGCATCGGTGAAACCCAGGCCGAAGTTGAAACGGTCCGGGGTGAAAACGAAAAGGTTAAATCCGACCTGACTGAAGCCAATGCCAAGATCGAAGTGGCTGAGCGACGCCTGTGGCATTCGATGCAGACCATTCAGGACGGGTTTGCTTTTTTCGATGACCAAAGCCACCTGATCGGAGCCAATGCCGCCTATCTCAGCCTGTTTGACGGGCTGGATGAGGTGTCGCCGGGTATTTCCTATGCGCGCATCCTAGAGATTTTGACCAACGAAGGGCTGATCGACATTGGCGTGGAATCTCCGACCGATTGGCAGGCACGAATGCTGGCGCGCTGGGCGCAGCCGCAGCCGGATTCAGTGGTGATCAAACTTTGGAACGGAGAATATTTCAAGATGATCGACCAGCGTGGCAATGGTGGCGACGTGGTCAGCCTGGGCCTGAACATCACCGCCACGGTCCGGCATGAAACCGAATTGCAGGCCGCCCGCGAACGGGCCGAGGCCGCAAACCGGGCCAAATCCGCCTTTCTGGCCAATATGAGCCATGAAATCCGGACCCCGATGAACGGTATAGTCGGGATGACTGAATTGATGGCGGAAACGCCATTGGATGAGGAACAGCGCCTGTATCTCAACACCATCCGCAACTCGGGCGAGGCGTTGCTGGTGATTATCAATGACGTACTGGACTATTCCAAGATCGAGGCGGACAAGCTGATCCTGCACCCCGAACAGTTTGATTTCGAACGCTGCATTCTTGAGGTTGCGATGCTGATGCAACCCAGCGTGCGCGACAAAGGGCTGTCTCTATTGGTCGATTATGACCTGTTCCTGCCGACGCTGTTTGTAGGCGATCCCGGTCGTGTGCGGCAGGTGCTGACCAATCTGGTGGGCAATGCGGTGAAATTCACCACCGAAGGCCACGTGTTGATCCGCGTCACCGGGGTGCCGAATGCTGACTCCAACACTTGCGATATTCACGTCGCGATCGAAGATACCGGCATCGGGATTGAAGAGGATAAGATTGGGCACATCTTTGGCGAATTCAATCAGGTCGAGGATGAGAAAAACCGTGCGTTCGAGGGTACGGGTCTGGGGCTGGCCATCACCAAACGGCTGATCACGTTGATGGGCGGGTCGGTCTGGGTGGAAAGCGAAACGGGGCAAGGGTCTTGTTTCGGGTTCCGCATTTCGCTGCCGACCGCCGAAGGCCCGCAACCCTCACCACCCGATCTGGCCGGTCGCCTGCGTCACGTGGTCGTGGTCGAGGATCTGGCAGTGAACCGCGCCATCCTGTCAAAACAGCTGGGGCGGCTGGGATCAAAGGTCACTGTTTGCGCATCCGGCGGTGAGGCGCTGGCCGCTGTCGACGAGAGTGTGGACCTTCTGCTGTGTGATCACGACTTGCCAGATATGGATGGGTTGGAGCTGGCGACCACGTTGAAAGATCGGGGCTGGGGGGATTTGCCAGTGGTGGTGATGTCGGCCAATCCCGGTGTTATCCACGCTAATCCCGCGCGTCACCTGATCGAAGGGGTGTTGCAGAAACCCATACCTCGAGCCGAATTGTATTCGCGGCTGACCACTTTAGGCCAGCTGCCAGCCACGCCTGAGGTAGAGTCAAGCGCACCCAAAGCCTCGTCCGAACCACATGGCGAACGTAAGATGCGCGTTTTGGCGGCCGAGGACAATCGGACCAACCAGTTGATTTTGCAAAAGATGGTCAAGACCCTGAACATTGAACTGCAATTCGCTGCGAACGGGCTAGAAGCGGTGGACCAGCATCAGGAATTCGACCCTGACCTGATTTTCATGGATATCTCGATGCCCAAGATGGATGGCAAACAGGCTACGGCGGAAATTCGGCGGCGCGAGATCGACACCAAACGGCATGTGCCCATCGTTGCGCTGACAGCACATGCGATGGCCGGGGATGATCAGGGTATTCTGTCGGCCGGTCTGGATCACTACTTAACCAAACCGCTGCAAAAGCGGAAAATCCACCAGATGATCCTGGATCACCAACCCGAGGAGGTGCTGCCTGTTATTGCCGAAGATGCGCAGGCTGGCTAGGCTAAGCCCATGTCAGACCGTGGATTTCAGCCTCGTGCATTGGGTGAGATTGCCATTCGCTGCGCCGATATGGGCGCAATGGTGGCGTTTTATGAAGACGTGATCGGGCTGGAACGCCTGACCGGAGATCACAACAGTGCCATCACCTTTTTCCGCATCGCCGAAGGGTTCGATGGACACACGCAAATATTGGCCCTGTTTCACCATAGGGCAGCCCCGAGGTCTGGGTTGCACCCGGTCGGTGATGAAAAGCCCACAACCGGGGCCGGTTCGTCGCTGCATCACATTGCGCTTTCGCTGCCCTTTGCCGAGCAACAGGCCGTGATGCGCTGGTATGACACGATCGGCCAATCCTATCGCGTTGAACAGTTCGGCTGGATCGGATGGCGCGGTATTTTCACCGAAGATCCCGAAGGCAACACGGTCGAGTTGGTCGCTTATGACCCGTCGATGCTGGATCAGGCCTGATAGGGACGCACGAAAACGGGTTTGTCGTCTTCCGACAGGTCTTGCCGGTATTCATAACCGCCAGTGTCGAAATCCAACAAGCCTTTGGGATCGGTCAGGCGGTGTTGAACGATATAGCGCGCCATGGCTCCACGGGCTTTCTTGGCAAAGAAACTGACGATCTTGGGGCTGCCGGCCTTGTCTTCCATAAACACCGGTGTGATCACCCGTAGTTTCAGTGCCTTCAGGTCCACCGCGCCGAAATATTCCTGGCTGGCACAGTTCACCAGAATGTCTGATCCGACCTCTGCGGCCTGCGCGTTCAGCGCCTTGCTCAGCTGATCGCGCCAGTATTCATACAGGTTTTTGCCGCGCCGGGTTTTCAGCTTGCTGCCCATCTCCAGCCGATAGGCTTGAATCGCGTCGAGCGGACGTAACACCCCATAAAGCCCGGACAGGATACGCAAATGATCCTGCGCCCAGACCATTTCGTCCGAATCCAATGACGCTGCTTCCAACCCCTGATAGGTGTCCCCGGCAAAGGCCAACGCCGCCGGGCGGGTCAGATCAGCACCCGGCGCATCCGAAAACGCGCGATACCGGTCGCGGTTCAAGCGGGCCAGATCATCGCTGAGGTCCATCAGTTTTTTCAGATTGCCCAGCGTCAGGTTACGGGCGGTTTTCGACAGCCGGATCGCGTCGTCCTGAAAATCGGGTTGCGAGACGATGACGTCCCGTTCTGCCCAGTCCAGCCGTTTGGCCGGGGAAATCACTACCAGCATATTCGCCCTCGTTCCTTGCCTGTCTGAGGGTATCTAGCCCGCCTGACGCAGCACGTCCAGAAATGCGACACCAAACCTTTTGTGACGACGGTCGCCCAGCACCTGCTCCATCCCGCGCGGGTCATTTGGGCGCAGCTGTGCGACCTTGGCCAGTTGCGAGGCCGAACAGGTCAGGGGTTTGTCGATCCCGTCGGGGCCGCGCGACAGTCGAGCCTGCACTTCAAGCAAGCGGTCATAGATATCGCCCTGATCGCGCCCGGCCAGTTTGCGCCGTGCGGGGTGCAATTCTTCGACTGCGCCCGTCAGCACTTCGAGGAAGGTGTCGCCGTAACGTTCCAGTTTCTTCGCACCGACCCCGCTGATCCGGGCCATGTCGTCCAGCGTCGCGGGGCGCTTTTCGGCCATTTCGATCAGGGTGCGGTCGGGAAAGATCACATAGGCCGGAACCCGTGCGTTTTCCGCCAGCGCGCGGCGCTTGGCCTTTAGTGCGCTCAGCAATGGCGCATCTTCGTCGGACACCATCATCTTGACGGCGGGCCGTCGCGTGGCCTTGCGGATCGTGTCCTTGCGCAGGTTGATTTGCGCCTCACCTTTCAGGATCGGCTTGGCTGCTTCAGTCATGCGCAACGCACCGTGGCGTTCGGGATCGGGGCGCACCAGATCGTGCCCCATCATCTGCCGGAAAATCGCCTGCCATTGCGGACGCGACCAGTCTTTGCCAATGCCCCACGTGGACAGATTGTCGTGTCGCCGGGCGCGAACTTTATCCGTTTCATTGCCCAGTAGAATGTCAATCAGATGGCCCGCGCCAAACCATTCCTCGGTCCGCAGGATCGCTGACAGGGCCATACGGACCGGGGTGGTGCCATCGAACACTTCCGGAGGGCTGTCGCACAGATCGCATTTACCACAAGGCGCCGCCTGTTCGCCGAAATAGCCCAGCAAGGTTTGGCGGCGACATTCCAGTGCCTCGGCCAGCCCGAGCAGAGCATTCAGGCGTGCATGATCGGCCATGCGCCGTTCGGACGGAGCGAGCCCCTCGTCAATCTGCGACCGGCGCAGGCGAATGTCGTCAGGGCCAAACAAGGTGAGCGTCTCGGCAGGTCCGCCGTCACGGCCGGCGCGGCCGATCTCCTGATAATAGGCTTCGATGGATTTCGGCAGGTCCGCATGCGCGACCCAACGGATGTCGGGTTTGTCGATACCCATTCCGAAGGCAACGGTGGCAACCACGATCAGGCCGTCCTCGCGGGCAAAGCGGGTTTCAACGATGCGGCGGTCTTCGGCCTCCATTCCACCATGATAATGGCAGGCGGTGTGACCTTCGGCGCGCAGGGCCTGGGCCAGCACTTCGGTTTTGTTGCGGGTGCCGCAATAGACGATACCGGATTGACCCTTACGCGCCTCGGCAAAGTCCAGAATCTGCTTGCGTGGCCCGTCCTTGGCCCCAAAGGCCAGATGGATGTTGGGCCGGTCAAATCCACGCAGGAATTTGCGCGGGTCGGAGCCGTCGAACAGTTTTTCGACGATTTCATCTTGCGTTTCGGCATCCGCCGTGGCGGTGAAGGCGGCCAAAGGCACGTCCAACGCGCGCCGCAACTCTCCGATCCGCAGGTAGTCCGGGCGGAAATCGTGACCCCATTGGCTGACGCAATGGGCTTCATCCACCGCGATCAGGCTGACATTGATCCGCCGCAGCATGCCCAAGGCCGACCCGGCGGCCAGCCGTTCCGGCGCCATGTAGAGCAGCTTCAGCCGCCCGGCCTCTAACGCCTCCCACACGGCATCGGTTTCTTCGGGTGTGTTGCCAGACGTCAGTGCACCGGCCTCGACCCCGGCCTCTTGCAGCCCGCGCACCTGATCGCGCATCAGGGCAATCAGAGGGGATATCACCACCGTCACCCCGTCACGCAGAAGGGCAGGGAGTTGAAAACACAGGGATTTGCCGCCCCCGGTGGGCATTATCGCCAGCACGTTTTCACCCAGCGTGACGGCATCGACGATCTCTTCCTGACCGGGGCGGAAATCGTCGAATCCAAAGACATCTCGCAGCAAGGGCGCGGCGTCGAACATGTGCGGGGTTGCCCTGTTTTAAGGTTTATCTGCTCTTAAGACAGGACAATCACATACTAAGATTCGGTGAACAAGAGGTCAGACGAAATAGCCCGCATTGTTGATCAGTATGATCCGCAGCGCATATACCCCGACCAGCACCACCAGAGGCGTCAGGTCCAGACCACCCATATTGGGCAGGATGCGGCGGATCGGGCCATAAATAGGCTCCAATATTCGGTTGAGGCCGTACCAGATTTGCGCCACCAGCTGCTGGTGCAGGTTGAGAACTTGAAAGTTGATCAGCCAGCTCATGATCACATGGGCCAGAATGATGAACCAGACAATGTCCAGGATCAGCAGCAGAATTTGGATCAACGACAGCATGGGGCCTCCGGTAAATACGTGAGACGAGAGGTAAGCGCCTCCGCGACAAAGAGCAAGCCCGCGGCAACACAATGCTTGCGAATTGGGTCAAAGGCCCGTCTTATAAAAGCAATAATAAACAGGGGCAGTTATGGCAGAGATTTCCAAGCGCAGGCGCATCTGGGGCTGGTGGTTTTTCGACTGGGCCAGTCAGCCGTATCACACTCTTTTGGTCACGTTTGTCTTTGGCCCCTACTTCGCCGGGGTCGCGGCGGGGTATTTTTCGGGCACTGGGTTGGATTCCGAGGCCGCAGCCGCGCGGGCACAGACGGTCTGGGCCAATTGCCTGACCATCACCGGGCTGATCATTGCCTTTGGCGCGCCGTTGCTGGGTGCGATGGCGGATGTATCGGGGCGGCGCATTCCGTGGATATTTGCCTTCTCGGTCATGTACGCGGTGGGATCTGCCGCACTGTGGTTCACGTTGCCGGATGGCTCGAATATGTGGTTGATGCTGTCGGCCTTTGGGCTGGGCTTTGTGGGCGCGGAGTATGCGCTGATCTTCATCAATTCTCAGCTGCCTGATCTGGGCGATGACAACGAGGTCGGAGAGATCTCGGGTTCGGGCTTTGCGTTTGGCTATTTCGGCGGGTTGATTTCATTGGCGATCATGCTGTTGCTGTTCGTCGAACAGCCTAACGGCAAGACATTGATCGGGGTGGACCCGATGTTCGGGCTGGATGCGGCGAGCCAGGAGGGCACGCGGTTCGTGGGTCCCTTTACCGCCGGTTGGTTCATTCTATTTATGGTGCCCTATTTCCTGTGGGTCCGTGATGATCCGGACAGCAACAAGACCGGCAGTCTGGTTGAAGCGCTGCGCCTGTTGGGCAAGTCAATCTCGGACCTGCGCCACCGGGGCAGTCTGGCCAGCTATCTGGGCTCGTCCATGTTCTACCGCGATGCGCTGAACGGGCTTTACAGCTTCGGAGGCGTCTATGCGCGGCTGGTATTGGAGTGGGGGCTGATCAAGATCGGAGTGTTCGGGATTGTCAGCGTTCTGGCCTCGGCCATCTTTGCGTGGATCGGTGGCAAGATGGACAAGAAATACGGGCCTAAACCAGTTATTCTGGTGGCGATTTGGGTGCTGATCTTTGTTTGCATCACCGTGGTGTCGATGGATCGGACGCAGGTTTACGGCATCACCTTGCCCGAAGGATCGGGTCTGCCGGATATTGTATTCTTCGGCTGTGGTGTTCTGATTGGCGGTATGGGGGGCATCCTGCAATCGGCCAGCCGATCCATGATGGTGCGCCATACCGACCCCAAAGCGCCGGTCGAAAGCTTTGGCCTTTACGGTCTGTCCGGTCGCGCGACATCTTTTGCCGCGCCGCTGTTGATCGGGATTGCCACAACTGTCACGGGCAGCGCGCGTCTGGGGGTGTCACCGGTCATTCTGTTGTTTATTCTGGGTCTGTTCCTAATGCGCTGGGTTAAACCGGAAGGGGATCAGAGCAGATGATTTTACTACGTTTTTTGGCAATAATCGCCGCGATGACATTGGCAGGTACGGTGGGGGCGCAGCCCCTGGCCAAGCAATTGTTCGGAGCGCAAAAGCAAAGTTCACAACAAAGACCGGCCGCGTTCGGCAGTTATTCGCGCGGATGTGCCGCCGGATCGGTGCAACTGCCCGAAACCGGGCCGACCTGGCAGGCCATGCGCCTGTCGCGCAACCGGAATTGGGGGCACCCGCAGGCTGTTGATTACGTGCAGGACCTCAGCAAGTTTGCGGCCCGGCAACCGGGGTGGAATGGTCTCTATGTCGGGGATATCAGCCAGCCGCGCGGCGGGCCGATGACATCCGGTCACCGCAGCCACCAGCTGGGTTTGGACATCGATATCTGGATGCTGCCCGGCGACAATATGCGCCTGTCTCGCAAAGCGCGCGAGAATATCTCGTCTATTTCCCTGCGCCGCGCCAACGGGGCTTATGTGAATGGCAACTGGACGAAACAGCACCACGCCGTGCTGCGTGAGGCGGCAAAGGATAAGCGCGTAGCGCGGATTTTTGTCTTTCCCGGGGCCAAAGTTCAGATGTGCAATGATGAAAAGGGTAACCGGGCCTACCTGCGCAAGATCAGACCATGGTGGGGGCATCATTATCATTTCCACGTGCGTCTGAAGTGCCCCAAGGGCTCGCGCGGGTGTGTCAATCAGGACGCGCCGCCCAAAGGTGATGGCTGTGCCGAGGCACAGCAATGGGTGCGCAACATCCTCAACCCGCCGCCACCTGACCCGAACGCGCCTGCGCCGAAGAAACGCCGCGAGTATGTTCTGACCGATTTGCCCCAGCAATGCGCCGCAGTCTTGCAATCCAACTGATTGCTACTTTGCTGGCGGGTGCGGTTTGGGCGGTCGAGGTCAAGACGGCCACATATCTCAACAGCTTCGTCTGGCGCCACCCGGACGATTGGTTTGGTGGGTTTTCGGCCCTGCATATCTCGGACAACGGTCGGCATATGCTTGCGCTTAGTGACCGGTCGGTTCTTGTCCGCGCGACCATCGCACGGGACGGAGACGACATTACAGGGGTCCGGATCACCGGGAACTGGCCGGTTCTGTCCAGCACGGGCCGACCCCTTTCCGGTGAAGCAGGGGATTCCGAAGGCATCGCGGTCGCACCGGACGGTAGCCAATACATCTCATTTGAATCAGTGCATCGCGTTGCCCGGTACGCGGCCCCCGACGCCGAAGCGCGGGTGCTGCCGCGCCCCAAGGCATTTGATAATCTGAAGCAGAATGGTTCGTTCGAAGCCTTGGCAATCGACAATCAGGGGTGGTTGTATACCCTTCCTGAAAGAAGCCGGACCGAGGCGGGCGACATCCCCGTTTATCGCTGGGACGGTCAAAGCTGGTCGACCCCTTTTGTGTTGCCACAGCGGGGTAAATTTTTGCCTGTATCTGCCGATTTCGGACCGGATGGCCGGTTCTATTTATTGGAACGAGCCCTGTCCCTGACAGGGTTCCGCACCCGCCTGCGGCGGTGGCAGATCACGGGGGATACAATCGGGGCTGAAGAAACCCTGTTCACGAGCGGTACTGGCACGCATGACAACCTCGAAGGGTTGTCGGTCTGGCGCGATGATCAGTTGCGGCTGCGCGCCACGATGATCTCGGACGACAACTTTCTGGTCCTTCAGCGCACCGAACTGGTAGAGTATCTTCTGCCGGATTGACTCGAGCCGTCCAAGGATCTAAACGCACGGCTTGCCTTGGGACGGTCCCTTGGCCAAGTCGCCGCTACCTTGTCAAAACGGGCATCTGAAAACATGCAACGCGCTTATATACCCGGCATTATTGCCATGGCCGCCATTGTTGTGGCCTCGAACATTCTGGTTCAGTTCCTAATTTTTGACGGGCTGCTGACCTGGGGTGCCTTTACATATCCGCTGGCCTTTCTGGTCACCGACATCATGAACCGCGTCTATGGCGTGGCCACGGCCCGCAAGGTGGTGTTTGCTGGGTTTGTCACCGGTATCATCTGTTCGCTGATCGGCAGCCAGATCATGCTGCAAGGTGACGGGTTCACCTATGCCGCCGTGCCGCTGCGGATTGCTGTTGCCTCGGGGACGGCGTTTCTGATTGCACAGCTGACCGATGTCACCGTGTTCAATTCGCTTCGCGGTGGTCGCTGGTGGCGCGCGCCGCTGGTGTCTACCCTGGTTGGCTCGGCGTTGGACACCGCGTTGTTTTTTACCATCGCATTCTCAGCTTCGGTCACGGTCTTCGGTGCCAATGCTGATGCGGCGATCAACTGGGCGTGGGAGCCTGTGCCCTTCATGCTGACTGGCCCGATGGTGCCCCTGTGGGTGACGCTGGCCTTTGCCGACTGGTTGGTGAAACTGTCGCTGGCGATGATCGCGCTAATCCCGTTCAAGGTGATCGTTGCGCGGTTGACCGCTCAGCCTGCGTAAAAAAGTGCTTTGAGAATGGCGCATCTTGTGTCAGGCTCAGAGTTAACCGCAACAGATAGAAAAGGAGGTGATCCAGTGTCGAGAAAGAGATTGGAGAGAGGTGTCGGAACAACCGGGGGGATCGTCCGTTAGGGCAGCCCTTGGCGGAGCGCTCGCTCCGGCTGGTCGATTGATCTAACCGACCCGACCTCCTGTACTTTCGAAGGGCCGTCCCGCCGGGGCGGCCCTTTTTGTTTCTGCGCGCGGCAGGTATGGTCCAACCATGTTGCACATCACTGATGATATCACTCTGCAAGACTGGGAAATGACCGAGAGCTTTGTCCGCTCGTCCGGTCCCGGTGGTCAGAACGTGAATAAGGTTTCAACAGCGGTCGAGCTGCGGTTCGAAGCTGCGCGTTCGCCGTCTTTGCCTGATCCAGTCAAGTCGCGTTTGAAACGGCTGGCTGGGCGACGCTGGACCAAAGAGGGCGCGATTATCATTCAATGTGACGAGACCCGCAGCCAAGCCCGCAACCGCGAGATTGCCCGCGCTCGCCTGGCCGAACTGATCACCCGCGCGCTGGTCAAACCCAAGCGGCGCATTGCCACTAAACCCACCTATGGCTCGGTCAAACGACGGCTGGCGGCGAAAAAGGCGCGATCAGATGTGAAGACGTTGCGCGGCAAGGTCGCGGAAGATTGATCTGGTAGTTTCGCCGTACCTTGCTAGTTTGATACGGTAAGGGAGAGCAAGATCATGAGGTTAGAGGGAAAAACCGCGATTGTAACCGGTGGCGCGTCCGGCTTTGGTGCCGGGATCGCGCAGAAATTCCTGTCCGAAGGTGCGCGCGTCATGATTGCTGATATCAATGGCGACGCGGCCGAGGTTCAGGCAAATCAGCTTGGGCCGAATGCGATTGCTCAGATGGTTGACGTGGCGGATGCGGCCTCGGTGCAGGCGATGGCGGAAATGGCGATGGATCGGTTCGGGCAACTGGATATTCTGGTGAACAATGCCGGTGTCACGCACCTGCCGACGCCGCTGGAGGATGTCACCGAAGAGGAATTTGACCGCGTCTTCAACGTGAACATGAAATCCGTCTATCTGACCGCACGGGCGCTGGTGCCAGCGATGAAGGCGCGTGGGGCGGGGGCGATCCTGAACGTGGCCTCGACCGCGGGCCTGTCGCCGCGTCCGAACCTGAACTGGTACAACGCCTCCAAGGGCTGGATGATCACGGCCACCAAGACGATGGCGGTGGAGCTTGCGCCCTCGGGTGTGCGGGTGAACGCGCTGTGCCCGGTGGCCGGGGAAACACCGCTGCTGAAATCCTTCATGGGGGAAGACACACCAGAGATGCGCGCCAAGTTCCTGTCGACCATCCCGTTGGGCCGGTTCTCGACACCCGATGATATGGCTAATGCCGCCTGTTTCCTGTGTTCGGACGAAGCCAGCATGATCACCGGTGCCGCACTGGAGGTCGACGGTGGCCGTTGTATCTGAGGTGGCCCCATGATCCCCGGACCCCGCAATCTGATCACAGATGTTCCCGGTCTGTTGGTCGGAAATGCACAGGACGCTGCGTTGAAATCCGGAACCACTGTTCTGACGGCTGATCAGGCCTTTACTGCCTCGGTTCACGTGATGGGCGGTGCACCCGGCACACGGGAAACCGATCTGCTAGCACCTGACAAATCCGTGGCACAGGTGGACGCAATCGCCTTATCCGGTGGGTCGGCCTTTGGGCTGGATGCATGCTCCGGCGTCTCGGATGCGTTGCGGGTTAAGAGCAGGGGGTATCCGGTGGGCGACACAGTGGTACCCATCGTGCCAGGTGCAATCCTGTTTGATCTGCTGAATGGCGGTGACAAGAATTGGGCTGAAAATCCCTATCGCGCGCTGGGGCGGGCAGCCTTTGACAATGCGGGTGCGGGTTTTGCATTGGGCACAGCGGGGGCCGGAACCGGCGCTTTGGCAGCGCGGCACAAGGGGGGGCTGGGGTCTGCCTCATTGGTTCTGGACAATGGGGTGACCGTTGGCGCCCTGGTTGCGGCCAATCCGCTGGGCAGTGTGACAACACCCGGCGACCGTCATTTCTGGGCCGCGCCATTTGAAATTGATGATGAATTTGGCGGATTAGGGTCAGATACAAACGCAGGGCTGGGCTTGCCTGTACCCAGCCGTAAGGTGCAGGCAATGCGGCTTGCCGAGCCGGATAAGGGCAACACAACCATCGCTATTGTGGCCACGGATGCTGTCTTGTCGAAACCGCAGTGTCAGCGACTGGCGGTGGCGGCGCATGATGGAATCGCCCGCGCAATCCTGCCGGCACACACACCCGGCGATGGCGATCTGGTCTTTGCGGTCAGCACAGGCACGCGTACCATCGACGCGGAAGCAGAGTTGGGGCTGATCGGACACGCGGCTTCGGTCTGTCTGGCACGGGCCATCGCGCGCGCCATCTATTTGGCAACACCGGCAGGGGGTGATCTATTACCCTGTTGGTCCGCGCCACATGACATAAGTTAAGGACGGCCTTTATGCCGCAGGGCACAGTACCCTCGCGCGGCAATCCGCGTGTTGACTCTTTTTCGCACCGACGGTCCATTCGGTGTAGCCAATTCGTATCGGAGCAAAAGCTATGAATCGTATCCTCGCTACCGCAATAGTCGGCCTTTTGGCCCTTCCTGCTTATGCGGAAGGTGACGCCGAGGCTGGTAAGAAAGCCTTCAATAAATGCAAATCCTGCCATCAGATCGCCGACCCGGAAGGTGAAGTCATCGTCAAGGGCGGTAAGACTGGCCCGAATCTGTACGGTATCGCAGGCCGCACTGCAGGCACCGTTGAAGGGTTCAAATACGGTGACAGCATCGTTGAGGCTGGTGAAAACGGTCTGGTCTGGGATGAAACGACCTTTGTCGAATACGCGCAGGACCCCAAAGCGTTTTTGAAAGATTACCTGGGCGAGACATCAGCCAAGTCGAAAATGACCTTCAAGCTGAAGAAGGGCGGCGAAGACGTTTATGCTTATATCGCCAGCGTCTCGGGCGAATAACGTCTAAAACCAGACAGTTCGTATGATTGCAAAAGGCCGCAGCCCCTGCGGCCTTTCGTGCGATTGATAACTAGTTGGATCAAGGCCACCTTGGGGATACGCGGTTCATCATGCCCCCGCATGAACTCGCAGAGCCAAGCCGGTCCGGCGGCAGCCAATTCCATACATCCCGCCGCCCTGGCGGATCGGCAGCAGGAGACGACAGATGGGAATCATGATCCCGGCCTGGGTTGACGGTGAATTGACCCCTGTGGACAAGCTTGAGGCGCACGAAAAGGGCCTGCGGCACAAGGCTGTGTCTGTCTTTGTCGTGCGCGGCACCGAGATCCTGATGCAGCGTCGGGCTTTGGGCAAATACCACACGCCGGGCCTGTGGGCGAATACCTGCTGTACCCATCCCGATTGGGGTGAGACGCCCTCGGAATGCGCTGTGCGCCGCTTGCGCGAAGAGTTGGGGATCACTGGCTTGTATCCCGAATACCGTCACCGGCTGGAATATCACGCCGATGTCGGCAACAAAATGATCGAACATGAAGTGGTCGACATCTTTCTGGCCCACGTCCGAGGCCCGCTAAAAATCGAGCCTAATCCAGACGAAGTGATGGATATCCGCTGGATCGACTATCACGATCTGCTGGCCGAAGTGCAGCGCCATCCGCAGCGGTTTACGCCGTGGCTGAAGATCTATCTGCACAATCACGCCGACACGATTTTTGGCCCTGATCTGATCATCTCGGCCACGTCCTGACCACAACGGCTTGCAAGGGCCGCCCAAGCCGCCTAAATCAACGCGTCATGGCCAAGCAAAAGCAGAAAACAGACCCGAATTACAAAGTCATCGCCGAAAACCGGCGTGCGCGCTTCGATTACGCGATCGAGGACGATATCGAGTGTGGCATCGTGTTGGAAGGGTCCGAGGTCAAATCCCTGCGAGTGGGCGGGTCGAACATCGCCGAAAGCTATGCCTCGGTCGAGGATGGCGAGTTGTGGCTGATCAACAGCTATATCGCGCCTTATGAGCAAGCCAAGGTCTTCAAGCACGAGGAACGCCGCCGCCGTAAACTTCTAGTGTCCCGCAAAGAGCTGTCGAATCTGTGGAATGCGACCCAGCGCAAGGGCATGACGCTGGTGCCGCTGGTTTTGTATTTCAACCACAAGGGCCGGGCGAAGCTGAAGATCGGCATCGCCAAAGGTAAAAAGCTGCATGACAAGCGTGAGACACAGGCCAAGCGAGACTGGTCACGTCAGAAACAGCGGCTGATGAAGGATCACAGCTGACCCTCCACCAGGTTCAGAACGCCATGGCTGCGGAAACGGCGCGTTTCCAGCGATCATAGGCGGCGTCGCGTTCCTCGGCGGACAATTCTGGTTCAAACCTGCGATCCAGTGCCCAGGTTTCGGAAAAACCCTGTTGATCCGGATAAACCCCTGCCCGCATTCCGGCCAGCCAGGCCGCACCCAATGCGGTTGTTTCCTGCATCACCGGGCGGTCGACCTCGGCCCCCAGATAGTCCGACAGTCCCTGCATGGCCCAGTTTGAGGCGCTAGCACCTCCATCCACGCGCAGGGTGACATCGGTATCCGCGCCCCAGTCGCCTTGCATGGCATGCCACAGGTCGCGGGTTTGATAGGCGATGCTTTCGAGTGTTGCCTTGGCGAATTCCGCGCGGCCGGAATTGCGGGTCAGACCAAACACCGCGCCCCGGCAATTAGGTTTCCAGTAGGGCGCGCCGAGGCCGGTAAAGGCGGGCACCAACACTACATGCTGGTTCGGGTCGGCTTTTTGCGCCAGCTCGCCGCTTTCTGGTGCCGACTCGATAATCTGCAGCGCATCGCGCAGCCATTGCACGGCGGCCCCGGCGACGAAGATCGACCCTTCCAGCGCATAGGTGCGCTTGCCGTCCAGTTGATAGGCGATGGTGGTCAGCAGCCGGTTCTTCGATTCAACCGGCTTGTCCCCGGTGTTCAGCAAGGCAAAGCAGCCCGTGCCATAGGTCGATTTCATCATGCCGGGCTGGAAACAGGCCTGCCCGATCGTGGCGGCTTGCTGATCGCCCGCCACGCCCAATATCGGGATATTTCCCCCCAATAGGGTCGTTTCTCCGAAATCCGAGGCGCAGTTATGTACCTTAGGCAGCATGCTCATCGGAACGTCCAGCAGATCGCAAATCTCGGCGCTCCATTCGCCCTTGTGGATGTCGAACAACAAGGTGCGCGCGGCATTGGTCGCGTCGGTGGCGTGGCTGCGCCCTTCGGTCAGACGCCAGATCAGAAAACAGTCGATGGTGCCGAACATCAGCTCTCCGGCCTCGGCGCGGTCGCGCGCGCCTGGCACGGTGTCCAGCAGCCATTTGACCTTGGTGCCCGAGAAATAGGGGTCCAGCAACAGCCCGGTCTGGGCGGTGACGTCATCCTCGCACCCTGCCCGTTTGTAACGGGCGCAAATCTCAGCGGTGCGGCGGTCCTGCCAGACGATGGCATTGTGGATCGGTTGACCTGTGGCGCGATCCCAGACCACGGTGGTTTCGCGCTGGTTGGTGATGCCGATGCCCGCGATCTGGTCGGCGGTGACGCCGGTGGTTTCCATCACCTCGCGGCAGACGCGTAGAACGCTCTCCCAGATTTCCTCGGCGTCGTGTTCGACCCAGCCTTCCTGCGGGAAATGCTGCGTGAATTCATGCTGCGCGGTGCCTGCGCGCTGCATTTCCGCGTCGAACAATATGGCCCGCGATGATGTGGTGCCCTGATCAATGGCAAGAATATAGGTCACGCCTGCGCCCCCTCCGGTCTGGTTTTGCCGGACTTTAGCGCAAACAATGACAATCGTGCCAGTGCGTTCAGACAGGAATATTGTCGATCAGCCGTACACCATCCGCCCAGGCCGCCGCAAACAGCCGGGCGGGCCGTGTGGCATGGGTCAGCGGGTCCAGCGTGTCGGCGCAGCGCAGTTGGATGTATTCGACCTGCGTAAAGCCTGCGGCCAGCAGATCAGACTCGGCCCGTGCGGCCACGGTTTCAAACGGGGCCCCCGCTTTCAGCGACTGGACCACACCCTGCATGATCCGGTGCTTGTTGGCCGCAATGTTCAACCCCTCGGGCGAGAGGAGGAGATTGCGCGACGACATTGCGAGACCTGAGGGTTCGCGTACCGTGGGGCAGCCGACCACCTCGATGGGGATGTCCAGATCGCGGGCCATACGGCGGACGATCATCAGTTGTTGATAGTCTTTTTCGCCGAAATAGGCTCGATCTGCCTGCGTTTGCAGGAACAGTTTCGCGACCACAGTGGCGACGCCATCAAAATGGCCGGGTCGGAATTCACCCTCCATCACATCGGTCAAACCGGCGACTGATACGGTGGTGGCAAAGCCCTGCGGATAAATCTCTTCGGGGTCGGGGACATAGATCGCATCGACACCGTAGGGTGCCAGTTTCTGTGCATCTTCGTTTTCGGTCCGCGGGTATTTGGCCAGATCGTCGGGGTTGTTGAACTGTTTGGGGTTCACAAAAACCGTAACGATCACCCTTTCGGTACCGGCCTTGGCGGCCTCAGCCAGCGACAGGTGCCCTTGATGCAGCGCACCCATGGTGGGGACGACACCGATCGTTTCGCCGTTGTCATGCCATTTGGTCGTCAGCGCGCGCAAATCAGTCAGGCGGCGCAGAATGGGTGCGGTCATGCCTTGGGTCCTTTGGACGGGGCCTGATCGGCAAAGACATGTTCATCCGCTGGAAAGGTGCGGGCGCGCACATCGGCGGCATATTCCGCGATGGCGGCCTCGGCTTGCGGACCCAGCTCAGCATAGCGTTTGACAAATTTCGGTTTGAAAGCGGTGAAAAAGCCCACCATGTCGTCCACGACCAAAATCTGCCCATCGCATCCGGCCGAGGCGCCAATGCCGATGGTCGGGATTGCAACCTCGGCGGTGATCTGATCAGCCAGGCCTTGCGGCACCTTCTCAAGCACAACGGAAAATGCACCAGCCTCGGCCACCGCATGGGCATCGGCCAGCACGGCCTTCGCCTGTTCGTCGCGACCCTGCACCTTATAGCCGCCCAGCGTGTTGATCGACTGTGGCGTCAGACCGATATGCGCCATCACCGGGATGCCGCGTTTGACCAGGAAACGGATGGTCTCGGCCATTTCCACGCCGCCTTCCAGCTTGACCGCGCCTGCGCCGGTTTCGGCCATCAGGCGGGCAGCGTTCTTGAAGGCGTGGGTCGGATCGTGTTCGTAACTGGCAAAGGGCATGTCGATGACCATCATCGCACTGTTCAGGCCACGTGCGACGGCCTGACCGTGCAGGATCATCATTTCCATCGTCACCCCAAGCGTCGATTCCAGCCCATGAAGCACCATGCCGACGCTGTCACCGACCAGAACAAAGTCGCAATGATCATCCATCAGCCGTGCCATTGGCGTGGTATAAGCGGTCAGACTGACCAAGGGTGTGCTGCCTTTTCGGGTGCGGATGTCCTCGGCGTTCGGGGCTGTTTTGCGGGCGGTGGCGCTCATGATCGCTCCTGCGGGGTTCATGTTGCAGTGCGGCATAGCAGATCAAACCGGGCCATAGAAACCCCGGTTGCGCGAACATTTCCTTGAATGACCTTAGGTTTAAAGGGACATTACCTACAGAACGGCCCGAAAAAACGCAGGGTCACGCATTCCAGCGGGGAGAGTTTTTCATGACAAAGCAGATGTTTCGAACCTTCGTGTCCGGGTTGGCCGTGGGTGCCAGCCTGTTTGCCACGCAGGCTTTGGCCAAATCTGACATTACGATTGCAATGCAGTTGGAGCCACCGCATCTGGACCCGACCAGCGCTGCGGCACAGGCCATCGATTCGGTGGTGTATACCAATATTTTCGAAGGTCTGACCCGCTTTATGGGTGATGGATCGGTGGTGCCAGGTCTGGCCGAAAGCTGGGAGATTTCCGAGGACGGCACCGTCTATACCTTCAAGCTGCGCGAGGGAGTGACCTTTCATGACGCAACTGTCATGGATGCCGAGGACGTCAAATTCAGCCTTGATCGCGCCATGGCCGAAGACAGCGCCAATGCACAAAAGGCGCTGTTTGCCGGGATCGAAAGCGTTGAGGTTGTGGACCCGTTGACCGTCAAGGTCACCTTGTCCGAGCCGAACGGTAATTTCCTGTTCAACATGGCCTGGGGTGATGCGGTGATTGTCGCCCCGGAAAGCATCGACAACATCAAGACCAACCCGGTGGGAACCGGCGCTTTTACCTTTGGCGACTGGGTTCAGGGTGACAGCATCACCCTGAACCGGTACCCGAGCTATTGGGGCGATCAACCCGCGTTAGAGACTGCTACGTTCAAATTCATCTCGGATCCCACGGCCGCCTTTGCTGCTATGATGGCCGAGGATGTCGATGTGTTCGACAATTTCCCCGCGCCAGAAAACCTGCCGCAGTTTGAGGCCGATCCGCGCTTTCAGGTGCTTGTGGGCTCGACCGAGGGGGAAACCATCCTGTCGACCAACAACAAAAAACCCCCGTTCGATGATATCCGCGTGCGACAGGCATTGGCCCATGCCATCGACCGGCAGGCGGTGATTGACGGGGCGATGTTCGGCTACGGCACGCCCATCGGCACCCATTTCGCACCCCATAACCCGGCCTATGTCGATCTGACCGGAAACTCGGCCCATGACCCGGAAGAGGCCGCCAAGCTGCTGGCGGATGCAGGGTATGAAGAGGGGTTTGAGACCACCCTGCATCTGCCGCCGCCCTCTTACGCCCGGCGCGGGGGTGAGATCATTGCCGCTCAACTGGCCGACGTTGGCATCAAGGCCGAGATCATCAATGTCGAATGGGCGCAATGGCTGGAATCGGTGTTCAAGGGCAAGGATTACGGCCTGACCATCATCAGTCATACCGAGCCGATGGATATCGGCATCTATGCCCGCCCCGATTACTATTTCCAGTATGATAGCCTGGATGCCCAGACGTTGATGGAAACGTTGAACGCAACCACCGACCCGGATGAGCGTAAAAAGCTGCTGGGCGATATGCAGCGCCTGATCGCCACGGACTATGTCAACGGCTACCTGTTCCAACTGGCCAAGCTGGGAGTTGCTAAAGTGGGTGTTCAGGGTCTGTGGGAGAACGCGCCGACCGCTGCCATCGACCTGACCCAGATCAGCTGGGCAGAATAGCCTGGTTCGGGGCTGTAACCGGCCCCGGGCTTTCCGTTTCCGAGTGAGTCGACAATGAATCTTGTCCGTTTTTTGTGTTTTGTTGCAGTGACTGCCTGCCTTTTCGCGCTGGGCGGTAAGGCGCAGGCGCAAAACGTACTGGATGGCGGGCTTGGAGCACTGGTGGGTACACCGGAGAACCCATTGGAGGTGGGGATCGGCATCCGTATAGATCAGGTCACCAGCGTGGACCAAAAGGCCGAAAACTATGGCGCTGTCGTTGTTCTGCGCGTTGAGTGGACTGACCCGGCCCTGGCCTTTGACCGCGAGGTTGTCGGGCGCGAGATTCAGGTCTTTAACCCCAGCGCGCTGGCCGAACATGCCTCGGATATCGGGGCGGTTGTTCCGGCCTTTGTCGTCCACAACCAGCAATCCAATAAATGGATACACGAGGCCGCGGCCTCGCTGCGCCATGACGGGCATGTGGTTTATGTCGAGAAGTCCTCGCTGACATTGCAGGCCCCGCATTTCGATTTCCGCAAATACCCGTTCGACACGCAGGAGTTCTTCTTCGAGGTCGTCTCGATCTTTCCTTCCGAATACGTGTCCTACTATCCGCTGGAAGAGTATTCCGGCCTGGGCGATCTGCTGGGGGAGGAAGAGTGGGTTCTGGACAACCCAAAGGTCCTGCATTCGACTGTCATTGGCTTGTCGGGCCGGGACAGCGATCAGGTTGCGCTGGCGTTTCAGGGGCACCGGCACCTGACATATTACGTAATCCGGGTGTTCCTGCCGATGCTGGTTCTGATTTCGGTGGGTTGGGCGCTGTTTTTCCTCGACGAATACCGCCGCCGGATCGAGATTGCCGGGGGCAACCTGCTGGTTTTCGTGGCCTTTAACTGGGCGATTTCTGCCGATCTGCCCAAGCTGGGCTATCTGACCTTTTTGGATTTTATCCTGCAATGCATGTTCCTGATGACCGGGGCCTTGATCGTGTTCAACGTCGCTTTGCGCAAACTGAAAGTGTCGGGGCATGAGGACGGGGCCAGAAAACTGGACAATTACGCAATCAAGTGGATTTACCCGCTGGGCTATGCGGCCATCGTCGGTTACGCGATTTTTGCCTATCTGTTGGTGCCTTAGGTGCTGGACCCGCGCGATATGTGATCCTAACGTGGCTTCAATGCTGCGCTATGCCCTCAAACGCCTGATATCGCTGTTTATCAGCCTCGTGGTCGCCTCGGTGGTCATCTTCGCGGTGATTGAGGTGGCGCCGGGCGATCCGGCCTCGTTCATGCTGGGAGTGAACGCGCAAGAGGACACTTTGGCCGCGCTGCGCGCCGAGCTGGGGTTGGACGGGTCCAAGATCCAACGCTATTTCAATTGGGTTAGCGGTATGCTGGTGGGGGATTTTGGGACCTCTTACACCTATCGCACGCCGGTGTCGCAGATGATTGCAGATCGGATGTGGGTGTCCCTGCCCTTGGCGCTTTATGCGTTAACCTTGTCGACCCTGATTGCCTTTCCTGCCGGGATTTACGCGGCCGCCCGCCGGGGAAAGCCGGGGGATCTGACGGTGATGGGGGCGACGCAGCTGGGTATTGCGGTGCCGAATTTCTGGTTCGCGATGATGCTGGTGTTGATCTTCGCCATCAAACTGCGCTGGTTCAGTGCTGGCGGGTTCGCGGGGTGGGACAAAGGTGTCTGGACCGGCCTGCATTCGCTGACTTTGCCCGCCATTGCGTTGGCCCTGCCGCAGGCGGCAATTCTGGCACGGGTCATGCGGTCTTCGTTGCTGGATATACTGGGCGAAGATTTCATGCGTACTGCTCGTGCCAAGGGGTTGTCACGCCGTCAAGCACTGTGGCGGCACGGTGTGCGCAACGCGCTGATCCCGGTTCTGACCATCATCGGGTTGCAGTTCTCGTTTCTGTTGGCCGGTTCGATCATCATCGAACAGGTTTTCTATCTGCCCGGCCTCGGGCGGTTGGTGTTTCAGGCGATCTCGGCCCGCGATCTGATCGTGGTGGAATCGGTGGTCATGCTGCTTGTCTTTGCTGTCATCACCGTGAATTTTCTGGTCGACCTCGCCTATGCCGGCGTCGACCCAAGGCTGAGAGGCCGGTCATGAGCCGCAACCTGATCCTTGGCGCGGTGTTGTCGTCGCTGGTGCTGCTGGCGGCGCTGATGTCCTTTGTTTGGACGCCCTATGACTATGCGGCGCTGGATATTCCCAACAAGCTGCAACCGCCCAATGCACAGCACTGGTTTGGCACAGATCATTTTGGGCGCGACATGTTCTCGATGATCATGGTCGGTGCGCGCACATCTATTGCCGTGGCGCTGGTGGCGGTGGGGATCGGTATGGCGCTGGGTGTGCCACTAGGCCTGACAGCAGCGGCCCGCAAGGGATCGTGGCTGGACGAGGTGATCATGCGCGGCAACGATCTGGTCTTTGCCTTTCCTTCATTAGTCATCGCCATCCTGATCACCGCTGTTTTCGGGGCGGGGGCCATCAATGCCATCATCGCCATCGGCATTTTCAACATCCCCGTTTTCGCCCGCATCACCCGTGGCGCGGCTCTGTCCCTGTGGGAGCGCGAGTTCATTCTGGCGGCGCGTGTCTCGGGCAAGGGCGCGGCGCGGATATCTGCGGAACACATACTGCCCAACGTGGCGAACCTGCTGATCGTGCAAGGTACTATCCAGTTTTCCCTGGGTATCCTGGCCGAGGCGGGCCTGTCCTATGTCGGTCTGGGCGCGCAGCCCCCAACACCCAGTTGGGGACGAATGCTGGCCGACGCGCAGACGATGGTTAGTTTTGCCCCGCATTTGGCTCTGATTCCGGGGCTGGCGATCATTGTCACGGTGCTGGGGTTGAACCTGCTGGGCGACGGTCTGCGCGATTGGCTTGATCCCAGAATACGGGTGGCGCGCGCGTGAGCTTGCTACAGATTGATAACTTGTCTCTGACCATCCACGAGACCGAGATTCTGAAACGGATCAGGTTGCGCATCGATGCCGGTCAGATCGTAGCCGTGACCGGTGAAAGCGGATCGGGGAAGTCGATGACCGCGCTGGCCGTGATGCGGTTGCTGCCAAACGGGGCGAAGGCTGATGGCGCGATCCTGCTGGATGGGCGGAACCTGTTGCCCCTGATGGAAAGCGACATGTGCGCCCTGCGCGGGGCTGAGATCGGGATGGTGTTTCAAGAACCCATGACCGCGCTGAACCCGGTCAAAACCATCGGCGATCAGGTGATTGAGACCATTCTGATCCATAAGGCTATGCCCCGCGCCAAGGCGTGGGCCCGCGCACAAGAGGTTCTGACCCGTGTTGGCCTGCCTCCTGACCGTTTCCCGCTGTCGCGCTATCCGCATGAACTGTCCGGCGGTCAACGGCAGCGCGTCGTGATTGCCATGGCCATCGCCCTGCGCCCCAAACTGCTGATCGCGGATGAGCCGACAACCGCGCTGGATGTGACGACGCAGGCGCAGATCCTTGAATTGCTCAAAGGTCTGGCGCGTGAATACGGCATGGGTCTGCTGATGATCACACACGATCTGGCGGTGGTGGCAGATATGGCCGATCAGATCGTTGTGATGCGTCAAGGTGAGGTGGTGGAACGCGGCGCGACCACTGATTTGCTGAACAATATGCAGCATCCTTATACGCGGATGCTCTTTCAGGCTTCGGGTCATCAGGTATCGCTACCTGATCCTCCAGAGCCTCAGCCGTTGCTCGAGGTGAAAAATGTTATCCGAGACTATCGCCTGCCCCGAAAGAGCCTGTTCGGCAGATCCGGGCACAACCGCGCAGTCGATGAGGTCAGCTTTACCCTCAATCGGGGTGAGCGGTTGGGGCTGGTCGGAGAATCAGGATGTGGAAAATCGACCCTAACCAAGGCTATTCTGGGTCTGGAAGAAACGCAAAGCGGGGATATACGACTGGACAGCCAGCCTGTCTTTTCCGGTCATAAGCCAAACCCAGCTGTGCGCCGAAAGATGCAGGTGGTGTTTCAAGACCCCTATGGCAGTTTCAATCCTCGTCACCGCGTCGCCCGCCTGATCACCGAACCATTTCACCTGCTGGATACCCCGCCCAGCGGGCCCGAGCGGCAGGACCGCATTGCCGAAATGCTGACCGCTGTGGGCCTCAGACCTGATGATGCAGGCAAGTTTATTCATGAATTCTCGGGCGGGCAGCGGCAGAGGATAGCTATCGCCCGCGCGCTGATCATCCGCCCCGAACTAATCCTGTTTGATGAGGCCGTCTCGGCCCTGGATGTATCGGTCCGGGCGCAGATTTTGGACCTGCTGGCCGAGCTATGCACCACCTATAACCTGACGTATCTTTTCATCAGCCACGATCTGAGTGTCGTGCGTACAATCACGGACAGAGTGATGGTGATGCAGGCGGGTAAGATCGTAGAACAGGGTGAAACCGAACAGGTGTTCTCTGACCCGCAGCACCCGTACACCCGAACCCTGATAGATGCCGCACCGGTTTTGCCGGATATCGGTACAAGTGTTGCATGAACCAATATTAGAGCCACAACTGGAGGCGAATATGTCAAATCCACTCTGGTTTAATCCCAGCCTTTGCCTGATCGGTGGCGAGTGGATTGCCGCCGTGTCAAATGCAAATATACCGATAATCAATCCGTCGGATGGGTCCGAGATTTGCCGGATCGTCCGCGCAGATGCCACGGATATTGACCTCGCAGTACAGGCCGCCCAAACGGCGTTAGACGGTGATTGGGGACGTAAAACAGCGTTAGAGCGTGGCCGCATCCTGACCCGGCTTGGGCAACTGGTGTTGGAACGCGTGGAGGATCTTGCGCAGCTTGAGGCGATGGATGTGGGCAAGCCGCTGACGCAAGCGCGTGCGGATGCCGTGGCGCTTGCTCGGTATTGTGAGTTCTACGGCGGTGCGGCAGATAAGGTGATGGGGGAGACGATCCCTTATCTGGACGGCTACACCGTCTATACCCTGCGTGAACCGCACGGGGTCACCGGGCACATTGTGCCGTGGAACTATCCGATGCAAATTATCGGCCGATCCGTCGGGGCAGCTTTGGCGATGGGCAATGCCTGTGTGCTGAAACCGGCGGAAGAGGCGTGTTTGACAGCGCTGGCCTTTGCCCATCTGGCCCAACAGGCCGGTTTGCCCGCCGGGGCGCTGAACGTTGTGCCGGGATTAGGGGTCGAGGCCGGGGCGGCTCTGTCGGCGCATCCGGGGGTGCAGCATATCTCGTTCACTGGGTCAGTAGCTACCGGCGCGCAGGTGCAACAAGCGGCAGGGCGCAACGTTGTGCCTGTTACGCTGGAACTGGGGGGCAAATCGCCCCAACTGGTGTTCGACGATGCCGACCTGGACGCCGCGTTACCATTTTTGGTGAATGCGGGTGTCCAAAATGCCGGGCAGACTTGTTCGGCCTCATCCCGCATTCTGGTGCAGCGTGGGGTTTATGAACAGGTCAAGGCCTGCATGGCAGCCGCATATGCTGACCTGACAGTTGGTCCGGCGTCCGAAGATTTAAGGGTCGGTCCCCTGATCTCGGCCCGTCAGAAAGAGATCGTCGAGCGGTTTCTGGCCAAAGGCGCGGATCTTGAAATCGCAGGGCAGGGGCGCATCATTGATCACGCGCCCAGCGAGGGGGCCTATGTGCAGCCAACCCTTTTTGCGGACGTCCCACCAGATCATGTTCTGGCACGGGATGAGATTTTTGGCCCCGTACAGGTTCTGATCCCCTTCGAGACCGAGGATGAGGCCGTCCAAATTGCCAATGCCACCGAATACGGGTTGGTTGCCAGTATCTGGACCCGGGACGGGGCGCGGCAGATGCGATTGGCCAAGCGGCTGCGTTCGGGTCAGGTATTCATCAATAACTATGGCGCGGGTGGTGGAGTGGAACTGCCCTTTGGTGGTGTCGGCAAATCCGGTCATGGCCGCGAAAAGGGGTTCGAAGCGTTGTATGGGTTCTCACAAGTGAAGACCGTGGCAGCTTACCATGGTTAGGGTCTAAACGATTACTTCGATCGACGGCTGCGCGCCGACGCCAAAGACGCGTTTATAGCGCTCGATCTCATCTTTCGGACCCATCGCTTTTTCAGGGTTGTCCGACAGTTTCACGGTTGGGCGGCCGTTGGCTGAAACAGCCTTGCAGACCAGCGAGAACGGCGCCAGCGTGTCATTTGGGACAAGCCCACGGAAATCATTGGTCAGCAAAGTGCCCCAACCAAATGAGACCTTGGTGCGATGGGCGAACTGACTGTGCAGCTCTCGGATCTTGTCCACGTCCAGCCCGTCAGAAAAAATCACCCGTTTTTCCATTGGGTCCTCGCCGCGCGATTTCCACCAGTTGATAGCGATTTCGGCACCTGTAGCCGGATCGCCACTGTCGACACGGATGCCGGTCCAACCCGCGAGCCAATCGGGCGCATTATCCAGAAAGCCCTGCGTACCATAGGTGTCGGGCAGGATGATGCGCAGATTGCCGTCATGTTCCTCGTGCCAGTCGCTGAGGACTTCATAAGGGGCCTGCGCCAGTTCGGTGTCAGACTCGGCCAGCGCGGAATAGACCATGGGTAGTTCGTGGGCGTTGGTGCCAATCGCCTCGACCTCGCGTCGCATGGCGATCAGGCAGTTCGAGGTGCCGGTAAACGCAGGTCCCAGTCCTTCGATCATTGCCTGCGCGCACCAGTCCTGCCACAGGAAGGAGTGCCGCCGACGAGTGCCAAAATCGGCAATGCCCAGACCGTCGATGCTGCGCAGTTGTTCGATCTTTTCCCACACGCGGGTCATGGCGCGGGCATAAAGCACCTGTAACTCGAAACGACGCATATTGTTCAGGACCGCACGGGACCGCAGCTCCATCAACACCGCAAGCGCCGGTATTTCCCACAGCATGACCTCGTGCCACTTGCCCTCGAAGGTCAGTTCATACTGATCGCCCTTGCGCTCCAGATGATAGGTCGGCAGGCGCATGTTTTCGAACCATTCCATGAAATCCGAGCGGAACATCTGCCGTTTTCCATAGAAGGTATTGCCGCGCAGCCATGTGCTTTCACCCCTGCTGAGGCTCAGCGAACGGATGTGATCCAGCTGTTCGCGCAACTCGCCTTCGTCGATGAGATTCGCCAAAGGTATGTGATTCGACCGGTTGATCAGTGAAAAAACCACATCCGTTTGGGGCTTATTTCGAAACACTGACTGGCACATCAGCAGTTTGTAGAAGTCTGTGTCGATTAAAGACCGTACAATCGGGTCAATTTTCCATTTATGATTGTACACGCGTGTCGCAATATCGACCATGGCAGAACTCCTGCGATTTCCGTTGTTAGATCAATAGGTGCACGGATTGGCAAGAGTCGCTAGATTGAAGACAATGACAAGGTGAGGTCACAAATCGAGCATATTATGTGGTCTTTTCATTGGTTAGTGAAAAGAAGGGGTGGGAAGAACAAGGTTTAGTTGGTGAATGGGTCTCGAGTACGACTTTGATATTGTAGCGATTGCACCGGATGAAGTGGATCCTGAACACGGCATGGCCGCCGTGACAGGTCACCGTGCCGTTCGCGCGTCCTTTCGCAATGTTCAAGCCGTTGAGGCATTGCACAGCGCATCCCCCAAAATTCAGCGCATATTCTTGGAATCAGGATTCAGTCTGGAACCCAAGGGCCACAGCCTGCCTCATGGGGTTTTTCTGTCAGAAGATACCCAGGATCGTGAACGTATCCTGAAACGTCTGTTTGCAAATATCCGCAATATGGGCGTTCAGGGAGAATATTGCGGTGAATTCGACTTCTGGCATTTTCTGGACGATGTAAGGCGGGCTCGCCCCCGGGCAAACGCGGCCCGCAAGGCGCAAGACCCCGCCCCGACGACGCCACACCCACGTGCCGAGAACAAACCAAAACGGCGTTCTGTTCAGGGGCGTATTGGGTTTGCTCTTGGGTTGGCCGTGGTTGTGATTGTGGTGCTCAGATATCTGGCGTCTGAGGGCACAGCCCCCTAAGTCAGGGTAACTCCTGCTTCCCGCATCGCGGTTTCTGCGGCGGCCAAAGATCCGTCCAGATCAATGGCTCGGCAGGCCTTGGTCAGAACGGTCACGTCAAACCCAAGCCGCGTTGCGTCCACGGCCGAGAAATGGACACAAAAATCGGTTGCCAGCCCGACAAGCGTCAATTTCTCGATTCCGCGGGTTTTCAGATATCCCTCCAACCCGGTCGGCGTGGTTTGGTCATTCTCGAAAAACGCTGAATAGCTGTCGATAGCGCTGCGAAACCCTTTGCGGATGATCAGGTCGCAATCGGTGCGCAGATCTGGGTGAAAGGCAGCGCCTTGCGTCTCCTGTACACAGTGATCGGGCCAAAGCACCTGTGGGCCATAATGCATTTCAGTCATGTCGAACGGGTTTTTCCCGTCATGCGAACTGGCGAAGGAAGAATGATCCGCCGGATGCCAGTCCTGCGTCAGGATCACAGCGTCGAAATTATCCATCATGGCGTTGATCTGGGTCACAATCTCATCCCCTCCGGGTACGGCCAGCGCGCCGCCGGGGCAGAAATCGTTCTGGACGTCGATGACAAGCAAGGCATGAGGCATAGCAGTCTCCTTTGATCTATCGGTACGGGGCCGCGCGGGGGGCGTCAATCCGATCCCTTGCGACTCTGCGTCAGCGGGTTTAGACCGCCCGCATGTATACGATCGCTGCTCTCTACCACTTCACCCGTTTCCCGGATCACGCTGCCTTGCGTGAGCCTTTGCTGGAACTATGCCGCGCGCAATCGGTCAAAGGCACGTTGCTGCTGGCGAAAGAAGGGATCAACGGCACCATCGCTGGTCCCCGCGCCGGGATCGACGCGGTTCTGGCGCATATTAAGGCGCTGCCGGGCTGTGCCGATCTGGACTGGAAAGAGGCCACCGCCGATCATCCGCCTTTTGGCAAGATGAAGGTGCGCCTGAAGAAAGAGATCGTGACCATGGGTCAGCCGGATGTGGATCCGCGCGCCCGTGTCGGCAACTATGTCGAACCCGAAGAGTGGAACGATCTGATCCGCTCGGATGATGTGGTAGTGATCGACACCCGCAACGATTACGAGGTGGCTATTGGCACGTTTGAAGGCGCAATAGACCCTGAAACAGCCAGTTTCCGTGAATTCCCAGCCTGGTGGGAAGACAATAAAGAGCGCTTCCATAACAAGCGCGTTGCCATGTTCTGCACTGGCGGTATCCGTTGTGAGAAATCTACCAACTTCCTGCTGGGACAGGGGATCGAGGATGTGTATCACCTGAAAGGTGGCATCCTGCGATACCTCGAAGAAATGCCCGCCGAGAACAGCACCTGGCAAGGGGATTGCTTTGTGTTCGACAACCGTGTTTCCGTCGGGCACGGGTTGGTCGAGGGGCCGCACAAACTGTGCCACGGGTGCCGTCGCCCGATCCTGCCCGAGGATGTGAAACGCCCTGAATACGAACATGGCGTGTCCTGCCATCGGTGTGTCAACGAAACTTCCGAGGCCGACAAAATGCGATTCCGCGAACGGCAGAAGCAGATCGGCTTGGCGCGCCGGCGCGGGCAAGAGCATCTGGGCACCGACTAAACCTCTGATAAATATGGTTGCAGGAACGGGCATGAATGCTGATCATTGTGTCCGCAACGCTGTATCGGAGGTTTCATGCGCCGCAAGCCGACAACTCTGGAAGAGTGGAAATCGACTTTGGTTGCCGTCCTGGGATTGGTCGTCGTCAGCTTTGTTGCCTGGTATGGCCTGTCCCGGCTGAGTGAAACCACCGCCGGTGACAAGATCGGCACAGCGACGACCGTGCTGCTGATGATCTGGCTGGTGTCGCAGACCTGGTATTATATGACCCAAGTGAAATCCCCAAAGCATCAACTGTTGCTTATGGGGATTTCCTTCATTCAGGTCGTGCCCTTCCTGTTTGCAGCCGTCTATGGCTCGTTTGGGTATTTCGATCTGTGCGTGGTGGGGGCAAAAGGACCATCAGACGTTCTGTATTTTTCCTACGTCACATTCACGACGGTCGGTTTCGGGGATCTGCATCCGGCAGGTCTGTGTCGCGGTCTTGCCGTGGCCGAGGCGCTCACCGGATATATCCTGCTAGGCCTTTTCGTTGCGGCGGCGGTGGGCGTATATGCACGCGGACACAGTCAGAACTGAGCGGTTACTTGTTGTGATCTATCCACAAAGACATCGATTGCTTGTCACGGAAGCACTCAGGCGGGATCGGCCTGCGTTTGCTGCGTGAAATCTGCTCCGCAAAAGCCACCTGCTTACCAGAGGGATAATTCGCAAAGGGTGACGGGTCGTGCTGTTTATGAGCCGAAATCCAGGCTGACATCGACCGCCGGTCGCGTTGAGCCTCGACCGGGATTTCCAGCGCCGACTGTTCGGCAATGGCGCGGGCATAGCGCATCTGCCGGTCCGTGACGGGCAGCAGGTGATAGTCGTTTGACGGGCCGCTCAGGGCGGAATTTCGCAAGTTCTGGGCCATCGGATGTTCCCCTGACTATGTAGAACATAAATGGAACATTAACTTTTCATTTCAAGAGAGGGGGCTGCGACTCGGCGGGATATTGCCTGTTATTGCTTTTATTGACTGACCAATCAATAAAAGTTAAATCCGCAGACAACGCTCTTTGCCCGACGCGGGTGCAATCAAGAAAAGGACGCGGCATGAAGTTTCAGCCCAAGGCCAGCCATTTCATCAATGGCGAATATGTCGAAGACACCAATGGCGCCCCCATCGACGTCATCTACCCAGCCTCTGGCGAAGTGATCGCGCGGCTGCATTCCGCCACGCCTGAGATCGTAGATCAGGCTCTAAACAGTGCCAAAGCGGCGCAGGTCGCGTGGACCGCGATGTCCGGAACCGAGCGAGGGCGGGTTCTGCGCCGCGCCGCCGATATCATGCGCGAGCGCAACCGCGAGCTGTCGATCCTTGAAACCCACGACACCGGAAAACCCCTGCAAGAGACCTTGGTGGCCGATGCAACTAGTGGTGCGGATGCGCTGGAATATTTCGGCGGGCTGACGGCGTCGCTGACGGGTGAACATATCCCGCTGGGCGGAGGCGATTTCGTCTACACTATTCGCGAGGCGCTGGGTGTCTGCGTCGGTATCGGTGCATGGAACTATCCCACCCAGATTGCCTGCTGGAAAGGGGCTCCGGCGCTGGCCTGTGGCAACGCGATGGTGTTCAAACCCTCCGAGACTACACCCCTGTCGGCCTTGCAGGTGGCCGAGATCCTGATCGAAGCCGGCGCGCCTAAAGGCGTCTACAACGTGGTGCAGGGCTATGGTGATGTGGGTGCGTCGCTGGTGACCGACCCGCGCGTGGCCAAGGTATCGCTGACCGGGTCCGTGCCGACCGGTCGCAAGGTCTATGCCGCCGCGGCGGATGGCATGAAGCACGTGACCATGGAATTGGGCGGAAAATCCCCGATGATCGTGTTCGACGATGCCGAAATCGAAAACGCCGTGTCTGGTGCGATTCTGGGCAATTTCTATTCCTCGGGCCAGGTCTGTTCCAACGGCACCCGTGTGTTTGTGCAGAAAGGCATCAAAGAGGCCTTCCTGTCCCGTTTGTCCGAACGTCTGGCGAGCGCGAAAATTGGTGATCCGCTGGATGAAGAGGTAAATTTCGGCCCCATGGTCAGTGAAAACCAGATGAATATCGCGCTGGGCTACATCGATAAGGGCAAGGCCGAGGGCGCACGTCTGGTCTATGGTGGCGCGCGCATCGAAGCCGACGGCTTCTACATGCAGCCCACCGTGTTTGCCGATGTCACCGACGATATGACCATCGCGCGTGAAGAAATCTTTGGCCCGGTCATGTCGGTGCTAGATTTCGATACCGAAGAGGAGGTCATGGCCCGCGCCAATGACACCGAATTCGGGCTGGCTGCAGGTGTGTTCACCAACGACCTGACCCGCGCCCACCGCATCGTGGCCGGGTTCGAGGCGGGCACCTGCTATATAAACACGTATAACCTCGCCCCGGTCGAGGCCCCCTTTGGCGGGTCGAAAATGTCGGGTGTCGGGCGTGAGAATTCAAAGCTGGCGATCAACCATTTCAGCGAGATGAAGACAGTTTATGTCTCGATGAACGACGTCGAGGCCCCTTACTAACTCATCTCAGCGTGAAAATTATTCAAGCCGAGAATACTCTGTTCCCGACATTTCGCGTCGGGAACAGAGCATAAGCCACCTTTGACCTGTGGCTGACTTTCCTGACAGGGTGCCGTTCATGCGCCCACCAGCAGGAGGTCACACCCATGAAAACCCACGCCCAGGCCGTTGTGATCGGAGGTGGCCTTGTCGGCTGTTCGATCCTTTACCATCTGGCCAAGCTTGGCTGGACCGACGCGGTGTTGCTGGAACGGGATGAACTGACTTCGGGCTCGACCTGGCATGCGGCGGCGAATATTCACGGGCTGCACGACAACAACAACATCACGCGCATCCAGCATTATACGATGAACCTGTATAAAGAGCTGGAGAAGGAAACCGGACAGGGCTGTGGCGTGTTTCAGCCGGGGTCTCTGTATCTGGCGCAGACCGAGGACCGCGAGCATCAGCTGCGACTGCAAGAGGCCAAAGCAAAATTCTACGGCCTGAACTTCCACGAGATCAGCCGCGAGCAGGCCAAGGAACTGCACCCGCTGGCGCAGTTCGATGACATTCGCTGTATCATGTACGAACCCGATGGGGGCAATGTGGACCCCTCTGGGGTGACTATGGCCTACGCCGCCGGGGCACGCGCGCTTGGGGCCACGATTGAGCGGTTTTGCCCCGTAATAGGGACTGAACAGCAACCTGATGGCTCGTGGATTGTCCGCACCGAAAAGGGCGACATTCACACGCAATGGGTGGTCAATGCCGGGGGCCTGTGGGGGCGAGAAGTCGCGGCGCTGGCCGGGATCGAACTGCCGCTGCAACCGACCGAGCATCAGTATTTCGTCACCGAAGCGATTGATGAGGTCGCCAATCTGGGCCGTCGTCTGCCCTCGATCGCGGACCGCGACGGGGAATATTACTTCCGGCAAGAAGGTAACGGGCTGCTGATCGGAGCCTATGAGAAAGACATGCGGTTCTGGGCAGAAAACGGCACGCCGCTGGACTTCGCCCATGACCTGTTCCCTGACGATCTGGATCGGATCATGGAAAACGTGATCCGCGCCACCGAGCGTGTGCCAGTTGCGGCAACGGCGGGCGTCAAACGAGTGATCAACGGTCCGATGATCTGGTCGCCGGACAGCAACGCGATCTGGGGGCCAGTGCCAGAGTTGCAGAACTATTTCTGCTGCACCGGCATCATCCCCGGCTTCTCGCAATCCGGCGGCCTTGGGCTGCTGGCGGCGCAATGGATGGTCGAAGGTGAGCCGCATTATGACATGTTCGCCTGGGATCTGGCGCGGTTCGGCGATTGGGCTGACAAGAAATTCACCAAAGCGCGAGTCGAAGACGTCTACACCCACCGTTTCGCGATCCATTTCCCGAACGAAGAACGCAGCGCAGGCCGCCCGGCCCGTGTGCGTCCGGCTTACGAGATGCAAAAGAATATGGGCTGCGTCTTTGGCCTGAACTGCGGCTGGGAACACCCGCTTTGGTTCGCTGATCAGCCCGGCGCGGTCGAAACCAATGGCTTCACCCGTCAGAACTGGTGGCAGCCTGTGGGACGCGAAGTGCAAATGCTGCGCGATCATGTGGGCGTCATCGATATCTCGAACTTTGCCAACTACGTGATCAAGGGGCCGGGCGCATATGACTGGCTGGATCGTCTGGTGGCCAATCGGGTGCCGACCGAAGTGGGTCGGTCCTGTCTGACACCGTTGATCTCGGTCCGGGGTGGCGTGGCCGGTGATTTCACCATCACTAAGGTGGCCGAAGATGAATATATGATGATCGGCTCAGGCATGGCCGAACGCTATCATCAGCGCTTTTTCAACATGGTTGAACTGCCCGCAGGCACCACGTTCGAAGTTGCCACTAATCGTATCGCTGGCTTCAACGTGGCCGGGCCAAAATCGCGCGATTTGCTGCAACGGCTGACCAACGCCGACCTGTCGAATGAGACGTTCCGCTTTATGCGGTCACAAACCATCGAGGTGGCCGGAGTGACCTGTCTTGCCATCCGCGTTTCGTTCACCGGTGATCTGGGATGGGAATTGCACTGTGCGGAATCCGATCAGATCAGGCTCTATTCCTCGCTTTTGGACGCGGCAAAAGAGCTGAATGGTGGCCCGGTCGGTGGACGCGCGTTGGGGTCACTGCGCATTGAAAAAGGGTACGGATCATGGGGCCGGGAGTATTCTCAGGAGTATTGGCCGCAAGAAGTCGGGTTGGCCGGATTGATCAAGCTGGACAAGGACTTCCTGCACAAAGAGGCCTACTTATCCGTCAAAGACAATCCAGCCCGCGAAGTGCTTTCGATCTTTGAGGTCGATGCGGTAGAAGCCGACGCCACGGGGGGCGAGCCAATTTTCACGCCCGACGGCAGGCCTGTGGGTCGCGTGACCTCGGGCGCTTATGGCTATTCGGTGGGTAAATCACTGGCCGTTGGCTATGCCGATCCCAAAATGGCCCGCCCCGGTGATACGGTCGAAATCTACATTCTGGGCAAGCCACACAGCGCCAGAATCCTCTCGGCGCCGCCATTTGATCCCAGGGGTCATAAACTGCGAGACATACAACCGGTCGCCGAGGGGGTGTCATGACCGAAATCTTCACCCGCGTTGCTGACTTTGCGCTGAACCTGCCTGCTGAACAGATGCCCGACAGCGCCAAGGAAGCGGCCGCGCTGATGATGCTGGACACGATGGGCATCCTGATTGCCTCGGGTCCGATGGAGGCCGGGGTGATCGCGCGCGACACAGCGGCGCTGCTCTATGCCAGCTCCAATCCGGGTTACAGCGCCCGGATGATGTTCGATGGGCGGGCGGTCAGCATAGCCGGGGCAGCATATGCGGGGGCTACCCAGACCGATAATCTAGACGGGCATGACGGCTATAACCCGACCAAGGGGCATATTGGCGTTGTAGTTCTGCCGGCGCTGATCGCTCTGGCGGCACATCGCCCGGACCTGACGGGCCCCGAAGCACTAGCCACTGTGATCACCGGTTATGAAATCGCCGGGCGCGCGGGCCTGTCGCTGCACGCCTCGGTCAGTGACTATCATACGTCGGGCGCGTGGAATGCGTTGGGCGTGGTGGCGATGGCCGCCCGGCTGCGTGGTCATACGCAGGATCAGATGCGCCAGGCGATGGGCATCGCTGAATATCACGGACCCCGCAGTCAGATGATGCGCGAGATTGCCAACCCCACGATGTTGCACGACGGGTCGGGTTGGGGTGCGCTGGTCGGAATTTCCGCTGCGATTTTGGCCGAGCGTGGATTTACCGGTGCACCCGCCATCACGATCGAAGCTGCAGCAGCAGCACCCCATTGGGCAGATTTGGGCCAGTTCTGGCAGGTCGAGCATCAATATGTGAAGCCCTACCCGATCTGCCGCTGGGCCCATGCTGCCATCGACGGTGTTCGGGCAGTGATGCGGGGCAAAGATCTAACCCACTCACAGATCCGATCCATTCAAATCAATACATTCCACCAGGGGGCCTGCCTGTATGCCGGAATGCCCAGCACCACCTCTCAGGCTCAATATTCGCTGCCCTTTGCGGTGGCCGCTCAGGCACTATATGGGCGGATTGGGGTGGAACATATTTCGGGTTCCGGCCTGTCAGACCCGGCTGTAGCCGAGTTGATATCTCGTATTCACGTGGCTGAATCCGACCGTCACAATGCCCGGTTCCCCAACGGGCGGTGGGCCGATATCAGCATCGAAACCACGAATGGGCAGGTGTTCGCCTCGGGGGATGTCCATGCCCGTGGTGGCCCCGAGGCCCCAATCAGCCGGGAAGAGGTGATCACCAAATACATGGAATTCACAACCCCTGTCATCGGCCCGGCGCGCGCCGAGGCCATCCGTGATGCCATTTTGGGTTGGATCACACCAGGCACGCGGGTCTCTGATCTCTCACCATTGATCTTTGATCCTTAGTGCAAACGCCCGTCAGCGCCGGTTGAATAAGGGGTTCTCTGCACATTGCTTTCATTTGAGCTGCGTTTAGTCCTGGCTCAAAATCGCAAATAAATCTGCAATCCTTTGGCGGGTCTCAGCACTGTCCCGCAGCAGGTTTTCAGCATCGGCCAAAGGCGTTTCAGGCAATCGGGCCGTGCCATCCGTTAGATGCTGCGTGGTTACCACCACTTGGTTGAATTTAGCGTTGATCTCCAGATCCGCATGATCCGGTTGATCGGCCAACCAGAACAAGCGGTTTGCATCGTCAACAAGGCCAGAACTGCGTATCAAATCGCCCGCTGCCGCATAGTCTCCAGCTATGATCAAGGCCTCAGCCCGCAACATATTCGCCTCATCCGTCTGGTTATCGGCCAGCTCCAGAAGGGCCTGATGTGGACGCTGATCCAAAAGCAACGCCTTGGCCCTTAGACGGGCACGTTTACCCCGTCTGAGCCGGTCCTGTGGGCGCTTTGCCAAAGCATATGCCTGCCTTGAAAAACCAAGTGCGATCAACCGGTCTGCAACGGCAATGGCCGTGTCGGTTGTCAGGCCTCGGGATTGCGCGGCAGGCAAACTCAGGATTCGGTGCAAAAAAGTGGCGTCGTCAGCACGTTCGGTCAAAATAGACACCACACGGTTTAAGGCATCGGCAGACTCCGCATCCTCTGGCAACTCGGTCACCAATTCCAACGATGCATCGAATTCCTGACTTAGACTCAGCGCCACGGCGTGCGTTCGTTGCATCATAGGGCCAATGTCGGCGCGGCGGAACTCAACAGTGTAAGATTCGGCCAAGTCCAGCTCCTGTGGCGAGACAGAACCGCGTTCCAACCAGCGTTTATCGATTAGCCGGGCCAGTGCCAGCGGGGCCTCGAGCGTGGCGTCGGAGGTTTCGATCACTTCGGTCAGCAAGTTTGCGGTGCGGAGGGCGTCACGCTCTGCCGCTGCAATCTTGGCCTTGGCCTGCACGACACTTGCGCTGGTCTGAGTCCTGACACGATCCACCGAGCGCAAAACGCGTCGCGCGGCTTCCAACTTATCTCCACTCACCAAGATGTCCGACAAGGCAGGGCCGGTGTGGCGTCTCAGGTGGTCCGGTAGTCGGGCAAAGCTCTGCTCAATCGCTGTCAAATTGGCGTCTTCCTGCAAGTGGCCTTCGCTCAGCGCCGCCCACAGGACCGCATCGCCGTCGCATCTCTGCAGGCCTTGAAACGGGTTGTCCTCGGTCAACGGGCCCTTGTCCAGAACGTGGGCAATGGCAGCGATGCGTTTGGCTTCCAAAGACTGCTCACCCAGTAAGTCCAGTGCGCTGATCGCTTCGGCGCCGAACCCAGAGTGGGCATAGAGCTTTGCCAGTTTCAGCGCACGCTTTTTATCGATGGCATCGAACTCTTGGTACAAGCCAGACCGAAGCTGCGCAGCCTGCTCGGGAAACGGGCGGTCATCTGACCAATCGTCAAAGGCCAGTTCGGCACTGGATATACAGGGCGGTCGCCTTTTTACCATTGGAATGTCTGGGCCCAAAAGCCCGTTCAGTTCATCCAGGATCGAGGTTACCTGTACATTTAGCTCAACCTCGGGCGGCATAAACTGGCTTTGATTGCCAGCGGAAGCCCGAGGTCCCACTGGTGAAATGTTGAGATCAACAATTCCGCGGTCTGCCCCCTGCAGCAGCCGGGCCGAAAGCTGGTCTTCGAACCCGTTTGCGTTCAGGTTCAACAAGGGCAGGGCCAGTGCATCAATGGATTGCTTCGGGGCAGACTTTTCGTTTTCCTTTAAATTTTTAGGAAAGATTGGGGCCGGAATATCGCTGGTGAGCGGCGGCAGGAATGTGCCGGGTGCGATATCGACGACAATCATCGTGTTCTTGAACAGAAAGGCGGACGCGACGCAATCGCAACCAAATTCCAGTTCCAACACTCCGCCGGGTTCTGCCTGTGAAATGGCGGCCAGTCGGTTTTGCGTCAGGCGCTGGAACACCGACCCGGTCTGAAATGTGGCATCCTTCAGTGCGACGTTCAGGCGCGCGCCATTTTTTTTCTGTTTCAAAACCCAGCCGGTATCTGGCGGCACTTGAACCACCAGTCTGGTATAGCCTTCATGCTCGCCCGAGCGCACTGTCAAATCTTGGGCAGCGGCCCCGGTTGCCCCGGTAATGAAAGTGGCGACAAGAAACGCGAACCGGATCATGCTGCGGCCTGCTTGAGTTCTTTCAGTGCTTCTTCCAACTCGGTGAATTTAGGGCGGTTATGGGTTGGCGTGTTCTGACGCCCGACTTCAATACACATGGCGGCGTTGTGGTTGTGCAGATTGGCAACCAGAACCTCTTTGATCAGCTGGTAGAAGTGGTTGTCTTCTTCGACGACAGCTTTCAATTTGCCCGCGAAAGGGCCGACGAGGCCATAGGCCAGAAACACCCCCAGAAAAGTCCCCACCAGCGCGCCACCGATCAATTTTCCCAAAACCTCTGGCGGTTGGTCAATCGAGCCCATTGTCTTGATCACGCCCAGCACGGCTGCCACGATGCCCAGGGCCGGCAAACCATCTGCAACCGTCTGCAAGGCGTGGCTGGAATGCATAGCGTGGTGGAAGTTTGCCTCCATTCGTTTCTCAAGAACTTCTTCCACCTGATGCGGGTCGTCGTAATTCATCGAGGCCGAGCGCATCGTGTCGCAAATCAGGTCGACCGCCTCTTTGTCAGCTTGGATTTTCGGATAGGTCGAGAATACAGATGAATTTTCGGGGTCTTCGATGTGCTGTTCCACTTCGACCGGGTTGGCCTTGGCAATGCGGATCAGCGAAAACAGCAGGCACAGCAGGTCGCGGTAATCCTCAGGTTTCCATTTTGGCCCTTTGAACACCTTGCCCATGTCTTTGGCGGTGTGTTTGACGGCGCTCATGTCATTGCTGATCAGAAAGGCGCCAACAGCGGCGCCGCCGATCATCATCATCTCAAAAGGGAGCGATTTCATAATAATGGCCATCTTGCCGCCAGCAGCCAGATAGCCGCCGAACACCATGACGAAAATGACGACAATTCCGATTAATCCGATCATGAGTGATCTCCAGCATAGTCCTGTGCGGGGTTAGAACGTTATTCCTGCGGGACCGCAGCATTGCGGCCAGCCATTATGACGCTGATGGTATAAGCGGCCTCGGGGCTTAACCCGGCCAGCACACCAGCGGCCGCGTCCGGCGGCATGCGCGCCAGGAAGCCAGCGGCAAAGCTTGGCTCCATCGTTTCGAACAGGGCTGCGGCATCTTTGGGCTTCATGCTTTGGTAGACATCCGTCAGGCGCGTCAGATCTGTTTCGGCCGCTTTTTCAGCAATGGCGAGCGTCGCGCGCAGGGCTTCTTCAGCCTCCTGCAGGGCAACCAGCCGTGTTTCGATCGCCTGATCAGCGATAGCCAGCGCCTTTTCCTTGTCCAGCGCTGCGGCTTCACGCTGCTTCAGCGCCACTTCACGGCGCAGCAACTCGGTCAGCAGAACCTGTGCCCCAGACAAGTCGGTTTGTGCTTGTTTGGCCTTTGGGGTTGATGTTTCTGCTGTCTTTGCCAGCGCGGGCCCCGCTTCCAGCCCAAGACGGATCGCGGCTGACCCGATCATCAGCAATGAGATGACCGCCAGCACCCCCCCCTTTGGGCGCCTATCGGATTTTCGGCGAGTCATGTCGTTGCCTCACCCTGAGAGCGATCGTGCCGGAAGAACATCAAACCGCCGGGCCGCTTGGTCGGTGCCGGGGGTGCTTCCTTTTCAGGTGCAGCTGGCGTTTCGGCCACTTCCGCAACCTCTTCTGGCTCAGTAGCGGTGGTTTCTACAGGGTCTGAGAGAGTGGCGATGGTGTCTTCCGTGGTCACCGCAGGCTCGGTCGGCGTCGTAACTGTGTCCTGTGGCGGAACAACGTCATGCATGGACGCCATCATCAACTCTAACCGCTGCGCAACTGATTCGGCCCGTTGCGTCAGTTCTTCCAAAACCTCGCCGGACTGATCTGAGGCGTCTCGCGCTGCACCCAGAGATTTTTTCAACTCATCCGCCTGAGTGGACAGAACGGCGACCGCACCGCCCACGCCTTTTTCCAGATCGGTAAAGCGCTTCAACCGCCGGGACAGCACGAAACAATAAAGACCCGCACCCAGCGCGCCGGCGACAAGCAAAATATCTGCAATCAGCTCCAACTTCGCCTCCTAATTCAATACGAATTCCATCACGAGAACGTCGCGCACACGGCCTTCTCCGACGACGATTTCAATGCGGCGCAGCAAGTGGCCGCGGATGCGCATCAGGGCCAGCGAATCCTCAAGATCCGACACTTCGACCGCGCGCAGATACCCGTTCAAAATGTCCATGATCCGGGGTTTCATCTTTTCCACATCGGCGGCGTATTCGCTGTTCACCTCAAGCTGAGCGTGAAACTTCAGATGCCGCGAATCGCCCGCGTTCACCGACACGATCACCGGTGGTAGGTCGATGAATCCCACCTGCGGCAGAGCCTTTACCGCCTTGCCCTTATCCTTTTCCTCGGCCTCTTCCATCGCGGGTTTGCCACCAAATGGAAGTAAACCGGAGGTGGTCAGGAAATAGCCACCAGCCGCCCCGGCCACGGCCAGAATCACCCCCATGATCATCCCTTTTTTCCCAGACTTTTCTGGTACTTCTGCCTGTTCTGCAGTCGCGTCAGTCATGACGTCCTCATTTGTCCGTTCTGCAATCGTCATAACCCGGCAGGGACTAACCGATTGTTAAGGGCAATCGTTCAAACAAGGGATGCGCCGGGCAGAATGTCGGCGAGTCGGAGGTGAGCGTGCAGCAGATCGGAACTGTCTGGGCAAGTTTGGACAGGCGTAAACAAATCATCGTCGCCGGTGCAGTCGTGCTGGTTTTTCTTGGGGTCCTTGCGATGTCGCGGCTGGTCACAGCGCCGTCGATGACCTTGCTATATGCCGGGCTGGAAAGCGGTGCGGCGGGGGATGTCGTCCGCTCGCTGGATCAGCGCGGGGTTCCTTATGAGATTCGGGGCGGCTCGATCTATGTGCCTGGATCGCAGCGGGATGAACTGCGCATGACACTGGCCAGTGAGGGGCTGCCCGCCAACGGCAATCAAGGCTATGAGCTGCTGGATTCGCTTAGCGGGTTTGGGACCACATCGCAGATGTTCGATGCCGCCTATTGGCGCGCGAAAGAAGGCGAGCTGGCCCGCACCATCGTTGGCGGCCCACATATCAGTCAGGCGCGTGTTCATATCGCCAACGGATCAACCAATCCGTTTCAGCGCAGCGTGGCTCCGACGGCCTCGGTCTATTTGGTACCGTCGGGGGCGCAGGTCACATCCGACCAGGCTAAGGCGATCCGATTTCTGGTGTCTTCGGCGGTTAGCGGCCTGGCGCCCGAGAACGTCACGGTGATTGATTCAAATGGAGCGGTGATCGGCGCTCAGGAAACCGCCGTTGCCGCCGACACCGCAGATGATAAGGCGCGTCAGCTGCGCGAACGCGTGATGCGACTGGTCGAGGCGCGCGTCGGCACGGGCAATGCGGTAGTTGAGGTCAGCGTCGATACGGTGACAAAGACCGAATCAATCCGCGAACGCCGTTTTGACCCCAATGGCCGCGTTGCCATCAGCACTGATGTCGAGGAACGCTCGGACAGTGCCCGCAACCAATCTGCCGATGTCACAGTGGCCTCGAACCTGCCGGATGGGGATGGCGCGGGTGGGGACGAATCGAATTCGAACGCGACACAGACACGCGAACGGGTGAATTATGAGGTCTCGGAAACCGAGCTGGAGGTTCACAATGCCCCCGGCGCAATCAAACGCCTGACGGTTGCGGTTCTGGTCAATGGGACGCGGTTGGTGGATGCGGCTGGGGTAGAAACCTTTGAGCCGATGCCTGAGGCCGAGATGGATGCGTTGAAGGAACTTGTGGCCTCGGCTGTGGGGTTCGATGCCGAGCGGGGGGATGTCATTACTCTGAAATCGCTGGACCTGCCGGTGGTTGAACCGCAAGGAACGTTGGCCGCCACCTCAATCTGGCAAAAGGTGCATTTCGACGCGATGTCTCTGATCCAGATGGCGGTGCTGGCGGTTGTTTCGCTGGTGCTTGGGTTGTTCGTGATCCGTCCGATCCTGACCAAACCGGCTATAGCTCCGGCTTTGCTGCCCGCCGGGGTGGCTCCTGAACCCGAGGCCGTTCTGACTGGTGAACTCGCGACTGACGAGACCAGGCAATTCGCCGCGCTGCCGGGCCAGACCGCCGTTGGCGACGTCCCGGCGCTGGCTGCGCAGCCGGGGGCGGATCCGGTCGACCGGTTGCGGGCGATGATTGGCGAAAAACAGGAAGAAACCGTCGAGATCCTGCGCAGCTGGCTCGAAGAAGGTGAGGAGCGTGTCTGATGTCGATTGCTCATCTTCTTGAAGATTTCACGCTGCAGGCGGGGGGCGGAAAATTGCACCTGCTGGACGAAGATGCGCTAGAGGAACAGCGGCTGGCCGCGTTCGAACAAGGTTACAGTGCAGGTTGGGAAGATGCGGTTCAGGCGCAGGAACAAAGCCGGGGTCAGGTCTCGGACGGATTAGCCAGGTCTTTGGAGGACATGTCCTTTACCTATCATGAGGCGGTCGCGCGCATGACCCTGTCGTTAGAACCGATGTTCCAGAGTCTGGTGAACGCGGTCCTGCCCGAAACGCTGGATCGCGGGTTTGCGGCCCAGCTGGCCGAACAACTGATCGAAATGGCGCGGGAACAGATCGGCCAGCCCATGCAGATTTTCGTGCCCAAGGGTCGCGCGGCTGAGGTAGAGGCACTGCTGCCGCAAGAGCTGTCCTCACCCACTCGCGTGGTCGAAGACCCCGCGATGGAACCCGGTCAGGCCCGGTTACAGGTCGGCACTACCCAGCGCGAGGTGGATTGCAGCGGTCTGCTCGCCTCGGTCGCAGGGGCATTTGATGCATATGTATTTGAGGCAAAAGAGGCAGTGAACCATGAATGACCCCCAATCTCCGAAACCCGAAAAAGCCAACCCGTTCGAGGCCGTTCCGATTGAGGTCACGGTCTCGGTCGGCCGAGCGCGTCCTTTGATCCGCGACCTGCTGAATATGGGCGAGAACGCGGTGCTGACACTTGATAAACGGATCGAAGACCCGGTTGACCTGTACGTAGGCGACCAACTGGTTGCCCGCGGTCTGCTGGAAGAAATGGAAGGCGATCAGGCCGGGCAGCTTGCCGTGCGCCTGACAGAGATTGCGGATCTGCAGAACGGGATCGGTTGATGCGGGTTTTGCTTTGGCTGGTTGTTGCGCTGGCGACGCTGTCCCCGTCTCTGGTTGTGGCGCAGGAGTTGTCGCTTTCGCTGGGTGAGGGCGGTTCGATCTCGGCGCGGACCATCCAGCTGATCCTGTTGATCACGATCCTTAGCCTTGCACCGGGGCTGGCAATCATGGTCACCTGCTTTCCGTTTTTGATCACCGTTCTGGCCATTCTGCGGCAGGGAATCGGACTGCAGCAATCACCACCGAACATGCTGATTGTCAGCCTGGCGATGTTCCTGACCTATTTCATCATGGAGCCGGTTTTTTCCAAGGCCTGGGTCACTGGAATCCGGCCGATGGTCGAAGAAACCGTGGAGGTTGAACCGGCGCTACAGATCGCCATTCAACCCTTTCGCGCATTTATGGCCGCGCGGCTGGACCCGGATACGTTTCACGCCATGGCAGCCTTGCGACCGGGTGGTGATGCCATCGCTCTGACTCCTGAGGCGCCGTTGTCGATCCTGATGCCGTCTTTCATGCTGTCCGAGATTGCCCGCGCCTTTCAGATTGGTTTTCTAATTTTCCTGCCGTTTCTGATCATTGATCTGGTCGTGGCGGCGGTGCTGATGTCGATGGGAATGATGATGGTGCCGCCTGCGACCGTCTCGCTGCCGTTCAAACTGGCGTTTTTCGTTATTGCGGATGGCTGGTCGCTGATCGCCGGAGCGCTGGTGCGCAGCTATATGACGTAAATCGTTATTGCCGGGTAATCTGCAGACGTGCGCGTAGCCCTTGGTCTCCAGCCTCGAAACTGAGGGAACCACCATGCTGTTCGGCGATCGTGGCAACGATTGTCAGGCCCAGGCCAAAACCGTCTGAGGATCCGGTGTTCGAACCACGCCGGAACGGCGTCATCAGATTTTCGATATCAGTGACCGACAGATCAGTGCCTTTGTCCTCGACAGTTATGGTTGCAGTGCGGGCGTCGGTTTCCAGCTGCACCTCGGCATGGCGACCGTATTTCAGGGCGTTGTCGATCAAATTGGTCAGTGCCCGTTTCAATGAGATTGGCCGCCCCATCACCAGCATCCGCCGTGTTTCCGGTAGCGACCCGTGCCCGCGCCGAGACATAAATAGCGAGGGCGCGCCTTTGACCGCGACCGGGGCGATTTTCTTCAGGGTCACCGGCAGGTCCATGTCCTGATAATCGGCAACCAGAGACTCGACGAGTGCCGTCAGTGAAATCTGGCGGGGCTCTTCGACGCTGAGTTCCGAGCGCGTATAGGTCAACACGCTTTCGATCATGCCGGTCATCTGATCTACATCGGCCTCAAGCTTTTCGCGCAGCTCGTCATCTGCGATCAGGGCGGCGCGAAGGCGGACCCGTGTGGCGGGGGTGCCAAGATCATGGCTGACGCCGGACAAAACGGTGGCGCGTTTCTCCAGTTGCGTGCGTTCAGCATCCAGATGGTCGTTCACGGCAGACACGATTTCGCGCAGTTCCGCCGGGCCGTCTGCATCATAGCTATTTGGCCCGCCGCGACGTTTACGATCGCGCAGGGCGTTGGAAAACCGGGTGAAACTGTCCGAGACATTGCCGATCGAAGTCAGGATGACCGCCAATGCCACGATGGCGGCCAGAATGGCCGGCAGGCGCAGGTCAGAAGGGGCGGCCTTGCAACCCCAGATATCGGTGCCGTCCACTTGCTGCCAGCCCCTGTGCCCGAACCGGGCGATCAGAATGGGCTCGCTGCAATAGGTGGCCAAAAGGCGGGTCAGATTACCCATCTTTTCGGCCCCAGTTTGGTCTATTCGGGACAGAATGTCAGAGACCGGGTAAACCAGCCGCTCGGACATCACGGCCAGCGTCAGCTCGCGCCCTGCAAGGGGGGCGGTATTGTCGGTCAGGATCGACAGATTAGTGACAAAGCTGCGATCCGACAGCCCGGGTAGCTGTTCGAACCGCCCCGCGTCGGCCAATTGCGTGGCTTCGGGCGTCAAAGGGGTGATGCGGATCCCTGGTGGTGGGGTTTTGCTGACCCGCAATTCTTCATAGACGGCAAACCCTGCGACATAGGCGCGTGTCAGAAAGTCGTCCCACGCGCGCGCCGAGGAAAACCATAGTCCGGCGGCCAAAATCCCCGAGGCAAAGGCTGCTCCGGCCCAAATCCACCCAAGGCTGCGCAGGCGCGGCGCGCGCGTGGTCATGCGTCTTCTTCCACCGACACTTCAGCGGCAAAGACATAGCCGAGCCCGCGTTCGGTGCGCAGCATCTGCGGGTCCTTCGGGTTGGCCTCGATCTTTGATCGCAACCGGCCGACCAGCATGTCGATGGCCCGACCCTGCGCCTCGGGCTTGTCGGTGCTGCCGGTGACGTCCAGCGCAGCGGCGATCTCATCCCGGGTCAGGGGAATATGCGGATTGGCCAGCAAAACCTTAAGCAGCGCGGTTTCCCGTTGCGACAGGGGAACCAGATACCCTTCGGGCGAATGCACCTCATCCCGCTTGCCGTCGTAGGCCCAGTCGTTGAACCGAAAGCTGTGTGTGCGACGGCGATAGGCCAGCGACGGTGTGCGTCGGGCGCGCTGCATCACCGCACGGACCCGCGCCAGCATCAGTTGGGGATTGAACGGCTTGGCAATATAGTCGTCGGCCCCGACCTCATACCCCGCCATGCGTTGATGGTCGGCGGACAGGGCCGAGACCAGAATGATCGGCACGTCCTGTTCGGCCCGCAGGCGGGCACAGATCTCGACCCCGTTTTCATCCCCCAGCATTACATCCAGCAGGATCAGGTCGATCCGTCCCGATGTCAGGTGGTTGCGGATTTCAACCTCGGATCGGGCGGGTAGCGCGATAAACCCGTTTTGATGCAGGAACTGGGTCATCATCGACCGCATTTCAGGGTCGTCATCCACCACCAAAAGTCGCGGAATGCTCACGCGGTTTGTCCTCCCATCCTCAAGGCCTCCGGTATCGTTCATTGTAACGAACGGAAACAGATTCAATGTCAACGTAACACGCTGTAACAAAAGCAGTGAATTTTTAGGTGGTTGTGTGTCTGTGGCGCGAATTCAGCGTTGCCAGATGGTGATCTAGTCTCAGAATGGCGGGCATCGCTGCATCAGCAGTCAAAGAGTTCTCGAGGGAGGAGAAAAAAATGAAGCGTTTTGCATTTGCCACGGTATCGACGCTGGCCGTTGTGGCCGGGTCTTCGGTCGCGGCCGAGCCACAGGCCGAAGTTCTGCACTGGTGGACGTCGGGCGGCGAGGCCAAATCAGTCGCCGTTCTTCAGGAAGAGTTCGCCTCGAACGGTGGCACCTGGACGGATATGCCGGTGGCCGGTGGCGGTGGTGATGCGGCCATGACCGCGCTGCGTGCCCGCGTTCTTGCCGGTAACGCGCCGACTGCCGTTCAACTGAAAGGCCCCGCCATTCAGGAATGGTACGAAGAGGGCGTTCTGGCCGATATCTCATCCGTGGCCGAGGCCGAAGGCTGGGCCGATGTCCTGCCCGCTTCGATCGCGGGTCACATGCAGTGCGATGGTACTTGGTGTGCGGCACCTGTGAATGTCCACCGCATCGACTGGATCTGGGCGAACGCGGACGTTCTGGCCGCCAATGGCATTGAAATGCCGACCACTTGGGATGAATTCAATGCCGCTGCCGTCAAGCTGATGGATGCTGGTGTCATCCCACTGGCCCATGGTGGTCAGTCGTGGCAGGACGCCACCGTGTTCGAAGCGGTTGTGCTGGGGCTGGGTGGACCCGAGTTCTATCAGAAAGCTTTGGTTGAACTGGACCCCGAAGCGCTGACCTCGGACACTATGGTGCAGGTCTTTGACCAGATGCGCACCCTGCGTGGTTATGTGGACGAAAACTTCTCGGGTCGTGACTGGAACCTTGCCACCGCTATGGTCATGAACGGCGAGGCCGCATTCCAGATCATGGGTGACTGGGCCAAGGGCGAGTTTCTGGCGGCCGGCAAGAAACCCGGTGAAGACTTCCTGTGCGCTTCGACCCCCGGTGACGGGTATCTGTACAACGTCGACAGCTTTGCCATGTTCGAAGTAGAAGGCGACGACAACCGCGCCGGTCAGGAATTGCTGGCCAAGTTAATCGTAGCACCAAAGTTTCAGGAAGTGTTCAACCTGAACAAAGGCTCGATCCCGGCACGGACGGACGTGTCGCTGGATGCCTTTGACATCTGCGCCAAGATCTCGGCCGAAGATATGGGTTCGACTTCGGCGGGTGGCTCGCTGTTGCCGTCCTATGCACATGGCATGGCACTGCGTGGCTCGCAGGCCGGTGCGATCACGGATGTTGTGACCGCACATTTCAACTCGGATATGTCCTCGGCTGACGCAGTTCAGCAACTGGCGGACGCAGTGGCCAACAGCTACTGATCCAACACGCTCTGCCCCCTATACTGCGGGGCAGAGCACCTTTCCCCGGAGGAAAAAATGTCCGAATGGCTGGAAAACCACCTGCCCAAGGTGGTGCTGGCACCGTCGTTCATCGCCGTACTGATCTTTGTTTACGGATTTATCGGATGGACCGCATGGGTGTCGCTGACCCGATCGAAACTACTGCCGAAATACGAGATCCATGGCTTCATTCAGTATGAACGCCTGTTCGATTCCCCCCGCTGGGATACGGCAATCAACAACCTGTATATCTTTGGCGCGCTGTTTATCGTGATCGCGATGGTGCTGGGCCTGCTATTGGCCATCCTGTTGGATCAGAAGATCCGCGTCGAAGGGGTCATTCGCACGATCTACCTGTACCCGATGGCACTGTCGATGATCGTGACTGGCACCGCGTGGAAGTGGATCCTGAACCCAGGGTTAGGCATTGAATCCATGGTGCAGGGCTGGGGCTTTCCGAATTTTGAATTTGACTGGCTGGTGAACCCCGATTACGCCATCTACACCATTGTGATTGCCGCGATTTGGCAGAGCTCGGGCTTTGTGATGGCGCTGTTTCTGGCCGGGCTTCGTTCGGTGGATGGAGAGATCATCAAGGCCGCGCAGGTCGATGGTATCCCCACATGGCGCATCTATACGGCGATCATTATCCCGTCGATGGCACCGATCTTCCTGTCCGCCTTCATCGTGCTGGCGCACCTCGCAATCAAAAGCTTTGACCTTGTCATCGCCCTGACAGGCGGCGGTCCGGGCTACGCAACTGATCTGCCCGCGACCTACATGTACGCTATGGCCTTTTCACGCGGCGATATCGGTCAGGCGGCGTCTTCCGCGATGATCATGATGCTGGTCGTCTTTGCCATCGTGGTTCCTTACCTTTACTCAGAACTGAGGGCGAAAAATGACTGATCTGTCGATGCCCCAAACCCAAACCCGCTCGCAGAGCGCCACCGGCAAGATTGCCCTTCGTTGGCTGCTTTATGTCCTGCTGGGCCTGTTCGCGCTGTATTACCTGATGCCGCTGTTCGTGATGTTGACGACATCGTTGAAAAGCCTTGAGGAAATCCGCACCGGGTCCCTGATCTCTCTGCCGCGCGAAGTCAGCTTCGACGCCTGGAAAACCGCATGGTCCGGGGCTTGTACCGGTATCCAGTGTGAAGGTCTGCGGCCGTACTTCTGGAACTCGGTCCTGATCGCGGTGCCTGCAGTGTTTTTGTCCACCCTGATAGGTGCGCTGAACGGCTATGTCGTGGCGCAGTGGCGGTTCAAAGGCGCGAACATCATCTTCTCGCTGATGCTGTTTGGCTGCTTTATTCCGTTTCAGGTCGTGCTGCTGCCGATGGCGCGGCTGCTGGGCATGATGGGGATCGCCGGAACCATTCCGGGCCTGATCTTCGTTCACGTGATCTACGGGCTGGGCTTCACCACGCTGTTCTTCCGCAACTACTATGTCACCATCCCAGCCGAGCTGACCAAAGCCGCCCGGGTCGATGGGGCAGGCTTTTTGCGGATTTTTTGGTCGATCTTCCTGCCGCTGTCGCTGCCCATCATCGTGGTGACCGTGATCTGGCAGTTCACGCAGATCTGGAATGACTTCCTGTTCGGCGTGTCGTTCAGCCAGGCGGGGACGCAGCCCGTGACCGTTGCGCTCAACAACATCGTAAACTCCACCACCGGCGTCAAAGAGTACAACGTCGACATGGCTGCCGCGATCATCGCGGGGCTGCCGACGCTGCTCGTTTATGTCGTCGCCGGTAAGTATTTCATCCGCGGTCTGACCGCTGGCTCAGTGAAGGGATAACCCATGGCTCCCATCCTCGATATCAACAATCTGTACAAGAATTACGGGGCGACCGAGGTTCTGAAGGACATCAACATTTCGATCGAGCCGGGCGATTTCCTGGTACTGGTCGGCCCTTCGGGTTGCGGCAAGTCCACCCTGCTGAATTGTATTGCAGGGCTGGAGGAAATCACCGGCGGTACGCTGTCCATCGGTGGCAAGGACATGACTCATGTCAGCCCCAAGGATCGCGACATCGCAATGGTGTTCCAGTCTTACGCGCTCTACCCGACCATGTCGGTGGCGAAGAACATCACTTTCGGCATGAAAGTGCGCGGGGTCGATCAGGCAACGCAGAACGCTAAGCTCAAAGATGTCGCGTCGTTGCTGCAAATAGAGCCGCTGCTGAACCGCCGCCCCAGCCAGTTGTCGGGTGGTCAGCGTCAGCGGGTGGCGATGGGCCGGGCGCTGGTGCGCGATCCCAAGCTGTTCCTGTTTGACGAGCCGCTGTCGAACCTCGATGCCAAACTGCGGGTCGAGATGCGGACCGAGATCAAGAAACTGCACCAGACGCTGGATGCATCCATCGTCTACGTGACCCATGACCAGATCGAGGCGATGACGCTGGCGACCAAGATCGTGGTTCTGAAAGGCGGCATCGTGCAGCAGATTGGCAGCCCGGCCGAGATCTACAACAATCCGGCCAACCTGTTTGTCGCCGATTTCATGGGCTCGCCCGCGATGAACCTGATCCCGGCGCAGGCGTCCAAGACCGGGCCGGGCACGCAGATCGCCATTGCCCGCGAATCCGGTGAGACGCTGGTCCTGAACGATGCTCGCGACCTGTCACTGCCCGAGGATGTGATCCTTGGCCTGCGTCCGGAAGACATTGCCGAGGCCGGCTTCCGTGCAGGCGACGGTGTGCAACAGGCCGCCTGCATGGTCGACATGGTCGAACCGGCAGGTGCAGATACTTATGTGGTCTCGGAACTGGGCGGCAAGCAGGTCACTGCGCGCCTACACGCGGAAACCAGCGCGCAGGCGGGCCAAATGCTGAACCTGGCGTTTGACATGAGCAAGGTGTCTTACTTCGCCAAGGAAACCGGCGAACGGCTGAACTAAACAAAAGAGGGCCGCGCGAACCCAATCGCGCGGCCCTCTTTTGCAGGTCGTGAGCCGGATCAGCTGACCCGGTTCTTTTTCATATCCTTGATCAGACGGTTCAGATCACCGCCCCGCGCATCCAGCATGGCGCCGATTTCGGTCCGTTCGGTCAACAGCATATTCACCCCTTCGATGAACATGTTGAAGAACTTGTCACGGCCCGATTTGTCCGACACCAGGAAGGTCACCTCGAACGGGGAAGACCCCTGCAGCTTGACCGAGGTGCGCACCTCATAGCCTGCTTTGATTTTGCGGGCATTGCGCACGGTGACCTGACCGCCAATGAATTCGCGGAACCGGCGGCCATATTTGTTGGAAATATAGCCCTGAAACGCACTGGTGAATTGCTTGATCTGTGACGGGCTGGCTGATCGGCCATCGGCCCCCAGCACATAACGTGCCATGATCGGCACATCAGCATATTGCACAAAGATCTTTTCAAAATCGCGGATCATTGCCTTTTCAGATTTGCCCGAGGCGATCACGCGGTTGATGTCATCCACGACACTGACAACCAACGCCTTGGCGCTGGCTTCTGTCTGAGCGAATGCGGGCAGGGCGGTCAGCATCGCACCGGCTAGGCCAGTGGCGATAAAACCGCGTCTATTCAGATTGTTATTCGGCATAGGGGTCCTCGTAGGGGTCTAGGTAGGGGTCCCTGACTGGGTCAGTCCCGATATCTGCATAAGGGTCATCATACAGACCCAGATAGGCGTCCTCATCATCGCGTGCCAGTTCAAAGCGGCGGTTCTGAATGAAAATTGTCTGTGCCTGCGCATAGCTGTCGGCGCTTTCATACAGGATCGAATCCACCGTGTCCGAGAACCGGCCCCGATCCCCCATCCGGCGGACAACCTCGGCATAGACACCGATATTATCGACCGGACGCACCGGGGTGAAATTGATCGGGTTCGAAAACAAGTTGACCACAACACCGATCGCGTCACGCTGGGTGGACGGGCCGTAGAAGGGCAGTTCGACATAGGCGCCCTCGCCAACGCCCCAGACATGCAGGGTCTCGCCGAAATCGGTATCCACAGGCGGCAGGTTCAACTCGTCGGCGGGGTCAGACAAGCCTAAGCCGCCCACCGTGGTATTGACCACAAAACGCAGCAATGCGTTGCCGGATTGTTTGACATTGCCCTGCAACAGATAGTCCAGTGCCTGCCCCGGCATCGTTAGGTTTTCTGCAAAATGGTTGAAGCTGGTGACCATCGGATCGGGTACGATCTTAACGTAACCTTTCGATGCCGGGCGGAACAGGAATCGGTCGACACCCAGATTGAACTTGTGAATGCCCCGGTTGGTGTTTTCATAGGGATCAAACACCTCGCCCGGCGGCGCGCCTTCCGGGGGCCGCGTGGCGCAGGCGCCAAGAACTGTCATCAGGGACAGGACGATCAGGTGCTTCAGGCGGGGTCTGCTCAACACGGTTTTTGCCACTCCTAAAAGTTCGGGTTCTTTTGACCCGAACTATCAATCAATACTGCCTGTGGCCATTTAGAACGGCCTAATCCGACGTCACATATACGTTTCACTTCCTGTATGAAACAAAAAGCGTTTAACCTGTGCGACGTACTTACGTAAAGTGGCACAGGTTCAACTGTTCGGCATAGGAAGAGTTACGCTTACCGTTCTGGACCGTCCATCCCCGTTATTCGCACTTTCCGATCCGGGTCTTCCCCGTTAGCTTCGCGGCGACTCAATTTTTGGAGGAAACCTTATGAGCATCGCAGCGAAACTGGAAAGCCTGGGCGTCAACCTGCCGGACGCGCCTGCACCGGCGGCGAACTATGTGCCCTTCGTTCGGGTAGGAAACATCGTCTATGTCTCGGGTCAGATTTCCAAGGATGACGATCTGATTACCGGCAAGCTGGGCGATGACATGGAAATCGAAGCCGGTGCAGCGGCGGCGAAGGTTTGCGCCATCAACCTGCTGGCGCAGGTCAAGGCCGCTTGTGGTGGTGACATCGACAAGCTGGTGAAAGTGATCAAGCTGACCGGTTTCGTGAACTCGACCGCTGATTTCACTGCGCAACCGCAGGTGATCAATGGGGCTTCGGATTTCCTGGTTGAGGCGCTGGGTGAGGCTGGACGCCACTCCCGCTCCGCCGTCAGCGCCGCGGCATTGCCGCTGGGCGTGGCCGTCGAAATCGAAGGTATTTTCGAGGTGCAATGAGACCGCCTCTGCCGTCCGCGTTCCTGCAGGCCCCGATTGCGCATCGGGCGCTGCATGACCTCTCGGATAACCGCCCGGAAAACAGCCGGGCGGCCATCCATGCCGCTGTCGAGGCCGGGTATGGGGTCGAAGTTGATCTGCAACGGACCTTGGACAATCGGGCGATGGTATTTCATGACTATGACATGACTCGCCTGACTGGTCAGCCTGGCCCTATTCAGCAAGTGTCTGCGACACAGGCACAGGCGACGCAGTTGTTGCATGGCGATGACGGTATCCCGACGCTGGACGAAGTGTTGGAGATGGTCGGCGGCAAGGTACCCCTGCTGATCGAGCTCAAGGATCAGGACGGCGCGATGGGCCCCGATGTCGGACCGCTTGAGGCCGACGCTGTGCGGGCCTTGCAGGGATATGATGGGCCGGTGGCGCTGATGTCGTTCAACCCCAACAGCGTTGCCGAACTGGCGCGCCTTGCCCCGCATCTGCCGCGCGGGTTGGTGACCTGTTCGTACCAACCCAAGGTCGAGCTGTTGCCGCAGAAAGTCTGCGATCACCTGCGCGAAATTCCTGATTTCGACCGCGTGGGCGCCAGCTTTATCAGCCATGAGGTTGACGACCTGTCCCGCCCCCGCGTGGCCGAGTTGAAGGCGCGCGGTGTGCCGGTTCTGTGCTGGACTGTACGCTCGCCGGAACAAGAGGCTCAGGCCCGCACGGTTGCCGATAACGTGACCTTCGAAGGGTATTTGGCATCGTATTCGGGTTGAACCCGGTTCCCGGTGTCACAGATAAAGATCAGACACGGAGGGCACATGGATCAGGCGCAAATCGAAGTTCAGGTTCTGGGATCGCTCTCGCAGATTCCTGCAGCCGAGTGGGACGCCTGCGCCTGCCCCGAGGCCACCGATGGTGGGCGGCCGCTTGATCCCTTTACCACGCATCGATTCCTGCTGGCGCTTGAAGACAGCGGCTCGGTCGGGCGCGGCACCGGTTGGCAGCCGCAGTACCTGACCGCATATCTGGATGGCATGATGATCGCGGCCGCGCCGATGTACGCCAAATCCCACAGTCAGGGCGAATATATCTTCGACCACAGCTGGGCCCATGCTTATGAAAACGCGGGCGGGCGGTATTACCCCAAACTACAGATCGCGGTGCCGTTCACACCTGCCACCGGGCGGCGCTTTCTAGTGCGGCCGGGATACGAGGTTCCGGGAATGTCGGCTCTGGTGCAGGGGGCTGTACAGATTGCAGCCGGTAACCGGGTATCTTCGGTTCATGCCACCTTCTGCACCGAGGATGAGGCGCTGGCGGGTGAGCAAATGGGCCTGCTGCTGCGCCAGTCGCAGCAGTTTCACTGGCTTAACAACCAATATGCGGATTTTGACGGGTTTCTGGCGGCTTTGTCTTCGCGCAAGCGCAAGAATATCCGCAAAGAACGCGCGCAGGCTTGCGATTTCGGTGGGGAAATTCGCACGCTGACCAGCGATGATCTGCGTCCGGAACATTGGGACGCGTTCTGGCGGTTCTATCAGGATACCGGCGCGCGGAAATGGGGATCGCCTTACCTGACGCGGCAATTCTTTGATATCGCGCAGGAAACCATGGCCGATGATATGGCGCTGGTTCTGGCGGAACGGAATGGTTATCCGATTGCCGGGGCGCTGAATTTCATCGGGCGCGAGACGCTTTATGGCCGCTATTGGGGCTGCGTCGAACATCACCCCTGCCTGCATTTTGAATTGTGCTACTATAGGGCGATCGACTTTGCCATTGCGCAAGGATTGGCCCGTGTTGAGGCCGGCGCGCAGGGTGAACACAAGCTGGCGCGAGGCTATCTGCCCATGCGCACGCATAGCTTGCATTGGGTCGCCGACCCCGGCTTTGCCGATGCGATCAAGAAATATCTGGACGCCGAGGCCCACGCAGTGGGACAAGAGATTGAGATTCTGACGGAATATGGTCCGTTCAGGAAATCGAACCCGGAGGAACAGCAATGACCGAACTACTGTCGCCCGAGACCCGCGGACCGCTTCTGGACCCTCTGTTCGACAACGGCTGGACCATGGTCGATGATCGGGATGCGATCACCAAGACCTTTATCTTCGAAGATTTCGTGCATGCCTTTGGCTGGATGACGCAGGTGGCGATTTTTGCCGAAAAGTGGAATCACCATCCCGAATGGTGCAACGTCTACCGCACGGTCGAGGTGACGCTGGCAACCCATGATGTTGGCGGCATATCGGCACTGGACGCCAAGCTGGCGCGCAAGATGGACAGCTTGGTTTAGCCTCTGTCGCTTTGTGATCCTTCGCCGCCGGCCAGGGATGCAGCAATACCCAATTGCCGGAATTCATCAGGTGTCACGGTTCCGTCACTGACGTTGATATTGCCGGGAATTTGCGTCCTCCGATTGCCGATCTGGCGCACACTGCGGGCCGCAGGATTAATGTCCAGGCATTTGGTGTTGTAGCAGGTCAGCCCGGAGGTGTTGATCTGGATAAACGTCTGCCCGTCCGGCCCGGTCACGACAGGCGCCTGCGGCACATCGCAGGCCGCCAGCAGTGTAAGCGCGCTCAAGACGATCCACTTGTTCATAGTGCGCTCCTGTTGCTAGTCTAGCTGGCCGTTGCCATTTTTGTCCGCTGCGTTGAAATCGTCGCTCATCTGCGCGTCGTATTCTGCCCTGGAGATAGAGTTGTCATTGTTGCGGTCTACGTTCTGAAACTGTTTTATGTCCAGAAACGGCTTGGCCTCGTCCAATCCCAGCGTGCCGTTCTTGTCCTCATCCATTTCCTGAAAGGCGTAATCGGAAAAGGCGTTGAACTCATCCCGCGACAGGAAGCCGTCATTGTTTTTGTCGATAGCATTCAGCTCGTTTTCATGCAGTTCGCTGACGGTTTCAGCCGTGGCCACACCGGCTAGCATAAGCGCCGCAGCAATCAAAATTCCACGTGTCATCTTGGCTCTCCTCAGCATGCGTATCTGTTGCCTTCAATGGCGCCAGCGGCTGCGCCTGCCGCTGTCAGGATCGATTTGCCTGACCCGCCACCAAACTGATTGCCGATGGCGCCGCCGATCAGCGCGCCGCCCAGTGATCCGCTGAGACATGCGATTTCGTGCTGCCGCGCCGCCTGTTGCTGAGGGGTGGGCGCCGGGCCGCAGGCAGCCAGTGCCCCCGCCGTGCCCAATAATAGGGTGAATACCTTCAGTTTCATCAATGAACTCCCTGATTGTATGTCACAACTATTGGCTGATCAGGGCGTTGCATCAAGTTAAATAGCACTCAAGGCCCCGAGCTAACCCAGGGCCGCAGACTGGATCAGATCGTGTCCAACAGGCCTTCGCCCGCCGAAACCTCGCAGGCACCGGGGCTTTCTTCCAGGTTCAGTGCGGTGACCTTGCCGTCTTCGACCAGCATGGCATAGCGCTTGGACCGGGCGTACAGCCCGGCGGGCGGGGCGTCGAATTCCATGCCGATGGCCTTGGTAAACTCGGCTGAGGCGTCGCCCAACATGGTCAGGCCCGCGTCAGACGCGCCTGTCGCCTCGCCCCAGGATTTCATCACGAACGGGTCGTTGACCGAAACGCAGATGATCTCATCCACGCCCTTGGCAGTGAACTGATCCTTGGTGCGAATGAAGCTGGGCACATGGGCCGAATGGCAGGTTGGCGTGAAGGCACCGGGTACGGCAAAGATCACCACTTTGCGGCCTTTGGTTTTGTCAGAAATCCTCACCTCTTCGGGGCCGTCTGTGCCCAGTTGTGTCAATGTGGCGTCGGGCAGTGTGTCACCTGTTGAAATCATTTTTAAGCTCCTGTCGTTTGGATTTGCAGAGTCGGGCTTAGCCGCAATATAGGTGGTCACGTGGATGAGACCACGGGAATTCGACAGGGCGGGAGGAACATGGGCCATATTGTCGTGATCGGTGCGGGGCAGGCGGGGTCGTCGCTTGTTGCCAGGCTGCGCAAAGACGGGTTCGAAGGGGACATCACCCTGATCGGGGCCGAACCGCATTTGCCCTATCAGCGCCCGCCGCTGTCCAAGGCTTATTTGCTGGGTGAAATGGAGCTGGAGCGCCTGTTCCTGCGGCCCGAAAGCTTCTATGCTGAGAACAACATCTCCCTGCGTCTGGGGCAGCGCGTGACGGCGATTGATCCACAGGCCAAAACCGTGACCCTAGGGGATGAGGTCATCGCATATGACGAGCTGGCCCTGACCACCGGGTCGGACCCGCGCTACCTGCCTGCCGCAATTGGCGGCGACCTTGAAGGCGTTCACGTGGTGCGCGATCTAGCCCATATCGACGAGATGGAGCCCCGCGTGAAAGATGGCGCGCGCGCCCTGATCGTGGGTGGTGGCTATATCGGGCTTGAGGCCGCGGCGGTCTGCGCCAAGCGCGGGGTCAAGGTAACTCTGGTTGAGATGGCCGACCGTATCCTGCAACGGGTCGCAGCGCCCGAGACCAGCGATTACTTCCGCAGCCTGCACAGCAACTATGGCGCCGATATTCGCGAAGGCGTCGGGCTGGACCGGTTGCTTGGCGACAACGGCAAGGTGGTCGGCGCAGTTCTGACCGACGGCTCCGAGCTTGAGGTTGAATTCGTTGTTGTTGGCGTGGGCATCGTCCCATCAACCCAACTGGCCGAAATGGCAGGGCTTGAGCTGGAGAACGGTATCAAGACCGATGCGCATGGCCGCACGTCTGATCCGTCGATCTGGGCGGCGGGCGATTGCGCGTCATTCCCGCATGCCGGTGCTCGCATTCGTCTGGAAAGCGTGCCAAATGCGATTGATCAGGCCGAAATTGTGGCCCAGAACATGCTGGGTGCGGCCAAGGATTATGTGGCGACGCCGTGGTTTTGGTCGGATCAGTATGACGTCAAACTGCAGATCGCGGGCTTGAACACCGGCTATGACCGCGTCGTGACCCGTCAGGGTGAGGGCCAGACCGTGTCTTTCTGGTATTACAACGGTGATCAGCTGATCGCGGTGGACGCGATGAATGACCCGCGCGCCTATATGGTCGGAAAACGCCTGATCGAGATGGGCAAAACCGCTGATCCAACCGTTGTTGCCGATCCGGGCGCGGATCTGAAACCGCTGCTCAAGGCGTGAGGATTATCGCCGGAGAGTTCCGGGGCCGGGCCTTGGCGTCCATCGGCAAAGGGGATGCGGGCGCACATCTGCGCCCCACCACCGATCGGGTGCGCGAAAGCCTGTTCAACGTGCTGGGCCACCAGATCGACTTTGACGGGCTGCGCGTACTGGACCTGTTCGCAGGAACCGGCGCGCTGGGGCTCGAGGCGTTGTCGCGCGGGGCCACACATGTGACGTTCGTGGATGACGGGCGCGTGGCGCAGGGACTGATCCGCAAGAATATTGACCTGACCCGCAGTGCTGACCGTACTGATCTAATCCGCCGCGATGTCACGCGTCTGGGCGAAAACCAAGGCACGCCTTATGATCTGATCTTTCTGGACCCGCCTTATGGGAAATCTCTGGGGCAAAAGGCCATCGCCGCCCTGTCCAATGGCTGGATTGCTGACGATGCGCTGATCGTGTGGGAGGAAAACAGCCCCATGACAGCGCCGCAGGGGTTCGATTTGCATGACAGCCGAAAGTATGGCGACACACATATCTCACTGATGTGGCGGAATGTTTCAGGCTGAAACCCTGCGGGCAAGGTTACGCTGACGCCCGATTTGCACCTGCGCGTGCGGTTGGCTAGGCACAGTGCAAAACAACGAGGGCAGAGATGCACGATCTGGTCATTTTCGATTGCGACGGCGTTCTTGTGGACAGTGAGCCGCTGTCCAATCAGGTGCTGGTCGACAACCTTGGGCGTTACGGGCTGAACCTGACATTGGAAGACAGTATTGCATTCTTCCTTGGCGGCACGATGACCGGGGTTCGCGACAAGGCGCGCGCGTTAGGTGCGAACCTGCCAGATGATTGGGTCGATGAGGTCTATGCGGAAACCTATGACCGCTTACGACAGGGCGTGGATCTGGTGCGGGGTATTCCGGAACTGCTGACCGCGCTGGACAGCAAGGGCATCCCTTTCTGCGTCGCCTCGAATGGCAGCCCGGACAAGATGAAGATCACTCTGGGACAGAATGGGTTGTGGGAGCGTTTTAGCGAGGCGATGTACTCGGCTCATGTTTTGGGAACAGCCAAGCCTGATCCGGTTATGTTTCAGACGGCTGCCGATCAGTTTGGAGCCACCGCTCCGGTGGTGATCGAAGACAGTCAAAACGGCGTGATGGCAGCCAAACGCGCGGGTATGCGATGCCTGGCCTATGCGCCGCACGGACAGGGTGACAAGTTGGCGGAATTTGGGGCCGAAGTCTTTATTGACATGGCCGAGGTTCCGACGCTTTTGGGAATCTGACCCGTGCGTGCTAGCATCCGGGGCATGGACCGTACCTTAAATCCCCCGATCTGGACCCTTTCAAAGGATACAGAATCGGCCACCGGCCCCGAACGCAAAATCATGCGCGCGCCGGTGTTCATCCACGACGCCGTGACGCCGTGGAGGGATGAGACATTGCTACTGAAACTGATGCGCGATCAGGCCGCCGATCAGGACGAATAGGTCGGGTGGAACTTGTTGCCCGGTGACAGGGTAAAGATCTCAACCCCATCTGCCGTCACACCCACCGAATGTTCGAACTGTGCCGACAACGACTTGTCGCGGGTCACGGCAGTCCAATCGTCGGCCAGCGTCTTGGTCTCGGGGCGGCCCAGATTGACCATCGGTTCGATGGTGAAGAACATGCCTTCTTCCAGCTTCGCTCCGGTGCCCGGACGGCCATAGTGCAGCACGTTGGGCGGGGCGTGGAACACACGGCCCAGCCCGTGGCCGCAGAAATCGCGGACAACGCTCATACGGTGTGCCTCGACATAGGCCTGAATCGCGTGGCCGATATCGCCGAATGTGTTGCCCGGCTTGACCATCTCGATGCCCTTGAACAACGCGTCATGGGTCACCTGAATCAGACGCTCTGCCTTGCGCGGCAGTTTTCCGGCCACATACATGCGCGAAGTATCGCCGAACCAACCGTCCACGATGACGGTGACGTCGATATTCAGGATGTCGCCATCCTTCAGACGCTTGTCGCCGGGGATGCCGTGACAGACTACGTGATTCACGCTGATGCAGCTTGCGTGCTGATAACCCTTGTAGCCAATGGTGGCCGACGTCGCGCCCGCATCCTTGACCATCTGAGTGATCAGGCGGTCGATTTCACCAGTGGATTGGCCGGGAAAGACATGTTCTGCAATATCGTCGAGTATCCGCGCGGCCAAGGCCCCTGCCGCATGCATGCCGGCAAAGTCACCCTGTTCATAGATGCGGATGCCATCCTTGGTCAGACGGCCACGATGTTCTTTCATCGGTGCGAGGCTCCAAATGTTTCGCGCAGCACTCCTTTTACGCTGCTTGTGCAGAAAGTACCAGAGGGCGTCAATTCGTATTGAAAACCCAAAATGCCGAACCCTATGCGAATATTAGGGCTGCTTAGGTTTTTTACGTGCGCTGGTTTTTTTGTTTCCCTGCAATTTTTAAAATTAAGGCGTTGAAAATGATGATAAAATTTTATCCGCAGGCTGCGGAAATTTCTCTTGTCGGCAAGCTGCTGTAAGATGGCAATCTGGAAAAAGCATAAAAAAGGGCCATTAAGACCGCCAAGAAATGGCCAAATGCACTGGCCTTACCAAGAATTGCAGGACTCAGTGCGATTTAACAGGGCAATTTCAAACTGGCACAGGTGCAATTCCAATGCGCCTGGCGGTTGGATCCGGGTAATCCGGAATTGATTCAAAATTATGGCCTGTGTCTTGTACATGGCGGGGATGCGGCAACGGTGCTGCGATTTTGGACAGGATCTAAGTCAAGGCAGCATTGACATCGGTACAGCCAGACCGATTTTTGTGATTGGTCTGCCCCGATCGGGCACAACGCTGGTCGAGCGGATTCTGGCCCAGCATTCCACTGTTCAGGGGCTGGGTGAATTCGCGTCCATCCATCAAGGGATCAGGCAGATCGAAGCACAACCGTCCGCGTCGCGTGCGGCCCCGAAACTGGCCGAATATTAAATGGGCAAACTGCCCGAGTTGATCGAAGGTACCACGGCCTTTGTGGACAAAGCACCGGGCAACTACGCTTTTCTGGGTGAGGTTGCGCAGGCATTCCCAAAGGCTGTGATTCTCAATGTGCTACGCGACCCGCGCGATGTTGTCCTGTCTATGTGGCGTGCGAGTTTTAGTGCGGGCGGGTTGTATTACACCCTTGATCTGAAATGGATGGCAGCCGAGGCCAACCGGTATCGGCGCAGAAGCTGGCCCGGATTAGCGATCTGCCCTTTGAGGACGCAATACTTTCACCGGACCAATCTTCGAATGCGATCAAAACGGTCAGTAACCTGCAGGCGCGCAAGCCGGTCAATTCCGCTTCTGTCGGAGGGTGGCAGGCGGTAGCTGATCAGTTTGAGCCGTTCGTGAAAGGGTTGGCTACCGAGTTATGGGCTGATTTTCTGGCTGATTCCGGGGATGCTGACGAAAAAAAATCCTGAAATCAGTCGCGGCCTCATACATTGAGGCCGCTTTGCTTCAGTCCCTTATGGGCAAACGATTTCGTGCAAGTGCGGTCCAGAAATCGGCTCCCAACGATAGTAATTCGTCGTTGAAATCATAGTCGCTGGAATGCAGCGGTTGTCCGTGCGGCCCGGTTTCGCCATTTCCCATCAGCAGAAAACAGCCAGGAACGGCGGCGGCGAAATGGGCGAAATCCTCGGAAAAGCTCATGGGTTGGCGGTCGGGTATGGTTTCAGCCCCGATGGACCGCGCCACCCTGACCACAGCCTGCGTCGGTTCCTCGGCGTTGATCGTTTCGATAAATTCCGTGTTGAATGTGACATCGACCAAGACGCCGTGGGCGATGGCCACGCCCCGCGCGATTTCGCGCATCAGGCCTTCGATATTGATGCGATCTTCGGGGCTGCGCGCACGCACGTCGCCTTTCAGCGTTGCATGTCCCGGTAGAACATTGCGTTGCCCGTCCGTCAGAAACTCGGTCACCGACACCACCGCCCCGGCACCGGGGGCCAGTTTGCGTGATACGATGGTCTGCAACGCCTGCACCATGTCCGCACCAATGGTGATCGCATCCCGCCCCGCTTGCGGCATCGAGGCATGACCACCCTGACCGGTGATGGCAATCTCGAACAGGCTTTCTGAGGAACAGATCAGACCGCTCCGCGTCGATACCTGCCCGACAGGGGCACCGGGAAGGTTGTGAATGGCATAGATCTCATCCACAGGAAATTGTTCCAGGGTGCCTTCATCAATCATCGCTCGCGCGCCCAGCCCGTGCTCTTCATTGGGTTGGAACACGAACACAATCGTGCCATCGAATCCCGGATCAGCAGCCAGCGCCTGCGCGGCCCCCAGCAACATCGTCATATGGCCGTCGTGACCACAGGCATGCATCACGCCCTCAGTTTCCGAGGCGTAACTGTGCTGGCTGGTTTCATGGATCGGCAGGGCGTCCATATCGGCACGCAGCCCGATGGCGCGGTTACCTGTGCCGGCTTTCAATACCCCGACGACCCCGACGCCCTCGTGCACGTCCAGCCCAAGATCGCGCAGAAATTTTGCCACTTTGGCCTTGGTGCGGATTTCATCGAAACCAAGTTCAGGAAAGCGGTGAAAATCTTGCCTGAGGGCAACGAGCTTTGCTTGATTTGACTCCAAGTGCTTTCCCCTGACTGGCTGGTATATCGCTGGTGCTGATGACCCGTGCGTAGTCAAACGCGCGGGCGCGGAAATGGCAACGGGTGCGATCGATAATTTCCGACCTTATTCGGATTACACCCGAATCCTTTCGCCGACGGTGATTTCACTGGGCGAAATACGCGTGCGGTAAACCAGCCGCTCGACCCCCTGTACCTGCACGGCTTTGAACGCAGCTGCGTAGGTCGGGTCGATATCGGCGGCCAGCGCAAACCGGTCGCAATCGGTGCGCTGCACCAGATACAGCATGATCGCCCGATGACCCTGCGCCGCCATAGCTGCCAGTTCGCCCAGATGTTTGGTGCCGCGGGCGGTGACGCTGTCGGGGAATTCGGCCAGACCGGGTTCGCGGGACAGGGTGACGCTTTTGACCTCGACATAGGCGTCCGGCAGGTCTGGCTGGGTCAGCAGAAAATCGATGCGGCTGTTTTCGCCGTATTTCACCTCGGGGCGGATGGTTTCATAGGCAGCCAGTTCGGGGACTTCTCCGGCTTTCAACGCCGCGCGCAAGGCTTTGTTGGGGACTGAGGTATCAACCCCCGCAAAGTGCCCATTTTCATGGTCGACCAGCCGCCAGCCGTATTTCAATTTCTTCTTCGGATCGTCATTGGGCTCAAGCCAGATTTTCTCACCAGGCTCAGCCAGCCCCATCATTGAACCCGGATTGGCGCAATGGGCAGTTACCTCACGCCCGTCCTCTAACGTGCAATCGGCCAGAAAGCGTTTGTAGCGGCGGATCAGGCGGGCGGGGACAAGGGGGGTTTCAAATTTCATGCCCCCCGGCCTATACCTGCCCCAAAGGTCGATCAAGAGGGGGGCACGCGCCATGGCCAATCCAACCGCTGCAATGCTGGTGATCGGGGATGAGATCCTTTCAGGCCGCACCAGGGATGCGAATATGCATTATCTCGCCAGTGAGCTGACCAAACATGGTATTGACTTGAAAGAGGTGCGCATTGTCAGCGACGAAGCGTCTGCCATTGAAACGGCGGTCAAGGCGCTGTCAGAGGCTCATGACAATGTCTTTACAAGCGGCGGGATCGGCCCAACCCATGACGATATCACCGCCGATTGCATCGCGCGCGCCTTCGATACTCCAATCGATGTACGCGAGGATGCCCGCGCCCTGCTACAGGCCCGCTATGACAAATCCGGGCAGGAGTTGAACGAGGCCCGCTTGCGCATGGCCCGAATTCCGGATGGGGCGGAACTGATCGAAAATCCGGTTTCGATCGCGCCAGGGTTCACCATTCAGAATGTGCATGTGATGGCCGGGGTGCCCTCGGTGTTTCAGGCGATGGTCGCCAGCGTGTTGCCCGGCCTGACTGGTGGCAGCCCGTTGTTGTCGCAAACCCTGCGCGTGGAACGGGGTGAGGGCGATATCGCGGGGCCTCTGTCCGCGTTGGCAGACGATTTTTCCGATCTGTCCATTGGCAGCTATCCGTACCAGGTCAACGGCGTGTTTGGCTCAAACGTGGTTGTGCGCGGCACCGACGGGGCACTGATCGATGCGGCCGTCACCCGATTGGCGAAAGAACTTGATCTGTGAGCGTCAACTGGCCCGACATCGTCGATGGCACCTGGCCCGCCGCACGATATGAGCGGCTGGGGCCGTTTCAGCTGCGACAAGGGCAGGGGGGTGGGTCACGAGTGTCTGCGGCCAATGCGCTGGGGCCGGTGACTGAGGCTGATATCGACGCTGCCGAGGCTGCGATGCAGGCGATGGGGCAAAAGCGCCTGTTTTGCCTGCGCCCGGGGGATGAGGCGCTGGATGCCCAGCTTGCCGCACGCGGATACGCGGTTCTGGATCCTGTCAACATTTACGCCTGCCCGGCAGGTCACCTGACCGATAAGCCGATCCCGCGCGTGATGGTCTTTTCCACGCCCGAGCCGCTGGCGATCATGCGTGAAATCTGGACGCAGGGGGGGATTGGTCCGGAACGGGTTGCGGTGATGGAGCGGGTGAGCGGCCCAAAAACCGGGCTGCTGCTGCGCCACGACGATCAGCCTGCCGGTACCGTTTTTATCGCGATACAGGACGGTGTTGCGATGGTGCACGCGCTTGAGGTTCTGCCCGATCACCGCCGCCACGGGCTGGGGGTCTGGGCAATGCGCGCCGCGGCCTTTTGGACGCAGGAAAACGGAGCGGACACGCTCAGCGTGATCTGCACCAAGGCGAATACGGCGGCCAACGGGCTTTATCACGCACTTGGGATGGAGATTGTCGGAGAATACCACTACCGTCAGCTTGTCCAAGGAGAGAGCCCGAAGTGACAAACGAAAAGAAGCCCACCGCGCTGGACTTGCCGATGGTGGACCCACTGCCGCCCGAAACGCAGAAATACTTTGATATCTGTGTGGAAAAGCTGGGCTTTGTACCGAATGTTCTGCGGGCTTATGCGTTTGATATCGACAAGCTGAACGCCTTTACGGCCACGTATAACGACCTGATGTTGGGCGACAGCGGTCTGACCAAGCTGGAACGGGAAATGATCGCTGTGGTCGTATCGGCGATCAACAAATGCTTTTACTGCCTTGTGGCTCATGGCGCGGCGGTGCGGCAGTTGTCGGGTGATCCGCAACTGGGCGAGATGTTGATTATGAACTACCGCGTGGCCCCTCTGGATCCGCGCCAGCGCGCCATGCTGGATTTCGCCGCAAAGATGACCACCGCTAGCGCCGAGATCGAAGAACCTGATCGCCAACGCCTGCGGGATGCGGGGTTGAGTGACCGGGATATCTGGGACCTCGCCAATGTCACCGGCTTTTTCAACATGTCGAACCGGGTTGCGAGCGCCACGGCCATGACCCCGAACGACGACTATCACGCGCAGGCCCGATGACCCGAATTACCCTTCTGATCCTGTTGTTTCTGGCCGGTCCGCTTGCGGCGCAGGAATTGACATTGCCCTCTGGCGCGCGTCAGCTTAGCGATCGTGTCAGCCCGCTGGATAGTTACGACCTGCCCACCGGTCCCTATGCCGATGACAGTCTACCCTTGCGCCACGTCGAAGGGCGGGTCGAACGGATCACATGGCGCGTGCAATCGGGCTCCAGCACGACGTTGCAACTGTTGGCACCTTTGCGCGAACAGGTTATCGCGCAGGGTTATGAGGTGCTGTTCGAATGCGAGGCACGGACCTGCGGCGGGTTCGATTTCCGGTTCGGAACCGAGGTGGTGCCGACCCCCGATATGTACGTGTCCATTCAGGATTACCGCTTTCTGGCCGCCACGCGCGGCGACGAGGTGCTGAGCCTGCTGGTCAGCCGCAACCCACCCAGCGGCTATGTGCAGATGATCCGCGTCACTCCCGTTGACGCCGAAACTCCGCCCCCGCTGGTGATCGAGGAAACAGTCAACGCATCGGGCGGCTTGCTGACTGAATTGGCCCAGAACGGGCATGTCATCCTAGACGACCTGCATTTCCGTACCGGAGAAATTGCACTGGGCGACGGGTCTTTTACCTCGCTGGAATTGATTGCCGGGTATCTGACCGATAATCCGGGTACGCGTTTGGCGCTTGTCGGTCACACAGATGACACTGGCGCGCTGGACGCCAATATCTCGGTCAGTACGGGCCGGGCGCAGGCGGTGCGCACCCGCTTGATCGAGGCGCACGGTGTTGCCGCTGATCGGCTTGAGGCGCGCGGGATCGGGTATCTGGCACCGCTGACGTCGAACGCCACTCCCGAAGGCCGTGACTTGAATCGCCGGGTTGAGGCGGTTTTGCTGGTCAATTGATCTCGGTGACATAGGTCAGTGAGAGGATCAGGAGTGAAGGAGCCCACCATGGCTGACCAGACGCAAAAACCTCAGGCATTGATCATAGGCGCGGGGGCAGGTCTGTCGGCTTCGTTCGCGCGGGCATTGGCGCAGGATGGCTACGCGCTGCACCTGACCGCGCGCAATATCGCGAAGCTGGAACCTCTGGCCGTCGAAACGGGTGCGGTACTACATCAGGTGGACGGCACCGATGCCAAGGGCGTGGCGGAATTGGTTGCCGATTTGCCGGGTGAATTGCGCGTGGCCTGCTACAACCCCTCGGCCCGGCAGCGTGGTCCAATCATCGAGCTGGACGCTGAGATCGTACGCAAGGCAGTTGAAGTTACGGCGCATGGAGCCTTTCTGTTGGGGCAGGCCGCTGCTCGCCGTATGCTAGATCAACCAATGCGGGACAACCGGCGCGGAACGATCCTGTTCACCGGTGCCTCGGCCGGTGTCAAAGGCTTTCCACTGTCCGCGCCCTTTGCCATGGGCAAATTCGCGCAACGCGGATTAGCGCAATCCATGGCGCGCGAATTGCACCCCAAGGGCATCCACGTCGCCTGGGTCAATATCGACGGCGGTATCCGCAATGCATCCCGCCCGGAACGGGTTGAAGCCGACGACAATCCCGACAGCATGCTGGACCCCGACGCCATCGCCCGAGAATACATGCATCTGGTGCATCAGGACCGATCCGCCTGGAGCAACGAGTTGACCCTGCGCCCATGGGTCGAGAGGTTTTGACAGACAAAAACGAAAAAAGACCCGCACAAAGGTGCGGGCCGTCGAGGTTCACCGGGGAGATATTTCCAGTTACTCACACTATCCCTGGCAATAGCGACTATTTGTTGACGTAACGAAGACAGTCTGTGTTCTTTATTCGACCGATTTTTGCCGAAAGCTGGTGAAGGCCGGTTCTTACTGTTTCTGACGACGATTGCGCATTCGCAAACGTGCAAACAAGCCATTTGCTGCGATCCAACCCGCATAGGCGCGATAGTCTTCGTCTGCCATAAGGTGCTTTTCTTCCGTCTTGGCGCGCACGTAATACAGCGCGTTAACACCCAACAACAAAATGCAACTTTGAAGCGCTGCCGTGGACCCGATGTCCGAAAGAAAAGGCAAATGGATCATCCACCACATGATGTTCTTGGACAGATAGGCGGGGTGCTTGAAATAGCGGAAGGGCCCCGTTGTGATGATCCCGCGATGGGTCAGGTTCGAAAACCGAAGCCCGAACGCTGCGGTCGCCCAAGCATAGATTATCGCAAGCAGCAGAATCGCGCCGCCCCAAACACTCAAAAGCACAGGCTGATCCGACAGCCAAACCGTCCATGATTGAGTACCCGTGCGATAATCGAGCGGCCCGCCGGTCGCCATCAGCGCGAAGGGAGGGTAACACGCCAGGGCTGCGATCCAGCCAGACAGGAATGGGTTGGCAGTTCGAATATGTGAATCAAGAACTCGGAACGTGCAGAAATATCCAATAGCCCCAATGCACACATCGACCAGAAATGAAACCTGAACCAAGTACAGAACGATTGACACCGAATTTGCAAAATACGCTTCGAGATTGGCGTTAATGACGAAATCGACAATCTTCGGCAGCACCGTCAACATAAAGGCCAGAAAAAACCCTTTGACCAGCCACGCCCTGCAATGATCCTTAATTTTTTCAGGATCAACGGCTGAAAACTGCAGGGTAACAAGCTTGCCTACGTGCCAAAGTTCGTCACGCGGTTCGACCATGTGGCGAGTGGTAAATGCAATGTAGGCTGGTGACAAAATCCACAACACAGGAAAAAAGGAAAGGGTCAGCGCCCGGACCAGTTCGTAATCCGATGTGCTGTACGTTGGAATGATCTGGTAGGCCATGGCGATGACGAAAAGGGTCACGCCCAGGCCAAGGGTTTTCGTGACCGTGATTGAGGCAACCTCGGATGTGTCCCTTCTCAGCCCATAATCCAGCCCTGTTGAAGCACGCAAATGAACCCTGTCCAGAAGGATCGAAGACGCAATCATTGGCAATGCGGCCCCGGCCAGCAATAACTGAATGGATTGCATTAACGCGGTGTCAAAATAGATGGCCGCGAATGTTGCAGCTAAAAGACCAAATACACCGACAAGCCCAGTGAATTCACTTACGGCAGAAACCGGAGGTGTTTTCGACTGCGTCGCGGGTGCCAGACGTGAAGTGCCATCAGCCTGTCCGGCGCTGCCTTCAGTCTGAATAGCTGTATTCATTCCGCCACCCCGTTGATCAACGTGTCAATCTACCCAGTCCATTAGGCCTTTTTCCGCAAAGGATTCGACCAGGAAATCAATGAAAGCGCGGACTTTGGGTTGCGTAAAGCGACCGGGGGGATAGACGGCATAGATCCCCTGCACTTCATCCGGCAGCGACGGCATCGCATCCAGAACCGCACCGGACTTCAGCGCATCAGCATACAGGTAGCTGGGCAGATATGCGATCCCCAGCCCCGAGATCGCCGCATTCAACAACGACTGACCGTCATTCACACTCAGCCAACCGGCAGTGCGAACCTGTCTCTTTTCGCCTGACGGTGCGGTCAGCCGCCAGACATTGCCCGAAGACTGGCTAGAGTAATGCAGCAGCTTGTGTTCGTTCAGATCGTCGATTTTCTGCGGACGTCCGTATTTCTCGACATAGCTGGGTGCGGCGACCATCCGCTTCACGGTTTCGGTCAATTTGCGTGCACGCAGGGTGCTGTCCTCGAGCTCGCCAATGCGCACGGCGACGTCGAACCCTTCGGAAATCAGTTCCACGTACCGGTTGTTCAGAACCATGTTTACGGTGATATCCGGATATGCGGCCAGAAAGTCCGACAGTACTGGTGACAGATGATTTACCCCGAAATCCGTCGCTACGCTGATTCGCAGCAATCCGGATGGCGCTGATTGCATTGAGGTGACTAGAGCGTCTGCTTCGCCTGCGTCATTCAGCACACGGCGCGCGCGGTCGTAATAAGCCAACCCAATCTCGGTTGGGGAAACCCGGCGTGTGGTGCGGTTCAACAACCGCGCGCCCAGCCGCGCCTCAAGGCTTGATACGTGCTTTGACACGGCAGATTTGGAAATTCCCATCTTCTTGGCCGCGTCGGTGAACCCACCCTGGTCTACCACGTTGGCAAATGCTTCCATTTCGGTCAGTCGATCCATTCTCGTTCCCCGGGTGCTTTTTCCTTGCCTGACTGTGACGCCCAATCTGGGCGGAAACTGGGCAGACATGGGATAATATCAGGGATTTAATTGGGATCGTTTGCAGATGGGAAACGCGGAAACAATGGTTTCCAAAGTGGCCACGCCCGCAAAAAGAGAAGGAATTTTGGGGCTTTGGCGCAAATATGTTATGATGAGAGTGGCAAATTTGTGACCACGGAGGAGATCATGAAATCCCTTTTCGCCCTTGTTGCCCTGTGCCTGTCCGCGACCTTTGCGCTGGCTGGCGGTGAAACGCCATCAAATCCCGAAGCCAAGGTTTATTTCGCAAATCTGTCGGACGGGGATACGGTCCAGTCCCCGCTGACGGTGGTCTTTGGCCTCAGCGGCATGGGGGTGGCCCCGGCCGGGACCGAGAAAGAAAATACCGGTCACCACCACCTGCTGATTGACCGTCCACCCTTGGGTGAGGGTGAAGATGGCGCGGATGAACTGGCCTATGGTCTGCCCGCAGATGACAACCACCTGCATTTCGGTGGCGGCCAGACAGAAGTGACGCTGGACCTCGCCCCGGGCGAGCACACGCTGCAATTGGTGCTGGGCGATGCAGGCCACGTGCCACATGCGACGCCGATTGTATCCGAGGTGATAACGATTACGGTTGAGTAGGGTGTTCAGGCGCCAAGGCAATCTCTAAAATACAGCTCTTGCCGCCAGTATCCACAATGGCAGGGTCACTGCGCTGAGAAGTGTTGATTGCGCGATCAGCGTGGCCACCAGCTTTCTGTCTGCCCCGAATCCAGACGCCAGAACATGTGCAGCGGACGCGGTAGGCAAGGCTGCAAATAGGATCAAAACCGGGGCCAGCCCGTTTGCCCCGTCTGCAAGTGCGCAGACAAGAAACGTAGCGCCCGGCACTAGAACCAGTTGTGTAAGGCAAACATACCCGCTGAACCGATCCATCTTTGCCAGAGCAGCCCAGTTCATAGTTGCGCCGATTGAAATCAGTGCAATCGGAATTGCCGCCGCCGCGACCATTTCCAGCGGGGCCAGAATGGGCGCAGGAATAGAAATGCCGGACAGGCCGACGGTCACACCCAGAACGCTTGCCAGTAAAAAGGGGTTCAGTGCTACTTTGGACAGGGTTTGCAAAATGCTCAGGCTGCCGCCTTTTGACAGTACCAAAACCGCAAGCATATTGGCGACAGGTACCGCCATGCCGATAGCAACGGCCATCTGACCGATTGTGGCTGGCCCGAGGGTTTGTGATGCAACCAGTGCGATTGCCGAGTTAAAACGCCACACCGTTTGCCAGCCACCTGCAAAATCCAGAAACCGGTCCGGGCCAATTGGCCGCGCTGCCCAGCCCAAAAGCATCGCAAAAATCAATATGGCCCAAACAGCCGGGCCGATTTGCAATACATCTGCCACAGCGATAGGGCGTTTGCAGGCCGCGACAAACAGCAGTGCGGGAAACAGAATTTCAAAGTTCAGCTTGTCGAGACCCTGCCATGCATTCTCGGACAAGCGCGCACGGATTACTCCGCCCAACGCGACCATCAGAAAACTTGGGGCAAGCCCAGATAATATGGTGGCAAAGACCATGACAGGCCGTCCCTACATTCAGCGCTGCCACTCTAGTTGGCCGCCCGTCGCAGGCAAGACGGTAACCGACATGCTGGTGTCGAAATTGACTGCTTTTACAATCCTGCTGCCAGTCGTGTGCCTTGATTGATCGCGCGTTTGGCGTCCAGTTCAGCGGCCACGTCCGCGCCGCCGATCACGTGTGGGGTGATGCCGCGATCAACCAGCGCGTCGGCAAGGCTGCGCTCGGATACCTGACCAGAACACAGAACAACCGTATCCGCTGCTATGACTGTGGGGTCGGAGCGCCCTTCACCAAAGCTGATATGCAGGCCGTTGTCGTCGATACGTTCGTAGTTCACGCCACCCACGAAATTGACGTTCTTCATCTTTAGCGTCGCGCGATGAATCCAGCCGGTGGTTTTGCCCAGCCCCTTGCCGTGGACTTGTTTCTTGCGTTGCAACAGGGTGACCTGCCGTTTGGGTGCCTCGGGTTGTGGCCCTTCAGGGGCCAGGCCCGCGCGGTGTTCTTCGGGGTCAGTCACACCCCATTCCTTCATCCAAACGGGCAGATCGGTCGTCGGGCTATGGCCGTCTTCGATCAGGAATTCGGACACGTCAAAGCCGATACCACCCGCGCCGATGACAGCGACGGATGCTCCGACTTCGGCTTTGTTGCGCAGCACGTCGACATAGGTGAGGACGTTGTTGCGATCCTGCCCCGGAATCTGTGGATCGCGCGGGGTGACGCCGGTGGCGATGACCACCTCGTCAAAGCCGGTCAGGTCGTCTGCGGAAACCTCGCGGTTCAGTTCCACTTTCACACCCAAATCTGCCATCATCGTGCGGTACCAGTCGACCAGACCCCAGAACTCCTCTTTGCCCGGCACCTGTTTGGCCATGTTCAACTGACCGCCGATCTCGCTGGCGCGGTCGAACAGGGTCACGTCATGGCCGCGCTGTGCGGCGGTCATGGCGGTGGACAGTCCAGCCGGACCTGCGCCCACGATGGCGACGGCCTTTGGGGTCTCGGCTTTGCGGATTACCAGCTCGGTCTCGTGACAGGCGCGTGGGTTGACCAGGCATGAGGTCAGCTTGCCGCTGAACGTGTGATCCAGACAGGCCTGATTGCAGGCGATACAGGGCGCGATCTTGGCCCCGTCCCCGGCAATCGCTTTGTTTACGAATTCCGCGTCCGCCAGCATCGGACGCGCCAGCGAAACCATGTCCGCGCAACCAGTCGCCAGAACCTCTTCGGCCACTTCCGGCGTGTTGATCCGGTTCGAGGTGATCACGGGTATCGAGACCTTGCCCATAAGTTTCTTTGTCACCCAGGCAAAGGCAGCGCGGGGGACACTGGTCGCAATCGTCGGAATCCGCGCCTCGTGCCAGCCGATGCCGGTGTTGATGATCGTGGCCCCGGCCTGTTCAATCCGTTGCGCCAGTTCCACCACCTCATCATGGGTCGAGCCATTGGGGATCAGATCAATCATCGACAGGCGGTAGATGATGATGAAGTCAGTCCCCACCGCCTCGCGCGTGCGGCGTACGACTTCGATGGGCAGCCGCATCCGGTTTTCGTACGAGCCGCCCCAACGGTCAGTGCGTTTGTTGGTGTGGGTCACCAGGAACTGATTCAGGAAATACCCTTCAGAGCCCATGATCTCGACCCCGTCATAACCCGCCTTCTGTGCCAATCGGGCTGCGTTGACGATATCACTGATCTGTTTTTCGATGCCGTCTTCGTCCAATTCATTCGGCGGAAACGGCGAGATCGGCGACTTCACAGGGCTAGGGGCCACACATTTCGGACCATATGCATAGCGGCCCGCGTGCAGGATCTGCATGGCGATCTTGCCACCGGCTTCGTGCACGCGCTGCGTCACGATAGAATGGTTCGCCACTTCCTTGTCGTTGGTCATCATCGAGGCACCCGGCAGGACCGAACCTTCAAGGTTCGGACCAATGCCACCGGTGACCATCAGCGCCACGCCACCCCGCGCCCTGTCGGCATAAAACTCAGCCACACGGTTCCAGTCGCCCGTTTCCTCAAGCCCAGTATGCATCGAGCCCATAAGCACGCGGTTCTTCAGCGTGGTAAAGCCCAGATCCAGCGGGAACAGCATGTTTGGGTACGCAGTCATGGCGAAACTCTCCCTCACGAATTTGCACTCTAAATTGACGTGCGCGTAAACTTTGTCACGCGAAACCTAACGTCACCCCCTTTGCGGGCCTTGTCGCGCTTGTTAGAGGTTGCCTGAACAACCCCATGAGGCCGCGCATGACCCCGGAAGAAATCGCCAAACTGCCCTATCGCCCTTGCGTCGGGCTGATGCTGATGAATGCCGAGGGCAAGATATTCGTCGGCCAGCGCAATGACCGCCACAAGGATGCGTGGCAGATGCCGCAGGGCGGCGTGGACAAGGGCGAAGACCCCCGCGATGCTTCATTGCGTGAGTTGTGGGAAGAAACCGGCGTCACCGCCGATCTGGTCGAGGTTGTGGCCGAAACCGATGGCTGGCTGCCTTATGATCTGCCGCATGAGATCGTGCCCAACATCTGGAAAGGCCGTTATCGTGGGCAAAAACAGAAATGGTTCCTGCTGCGCTTCACCGGCAGCGACGATCAGATCAATATCGCTACCGACCACCCGGAATTCACCCGCTGGAAATGGCAGGACCCCGGCAAGCTGATCGAAGAGATCGTACCTTTCAAGCGTACGGTCTATCAGCAGGTGGTGGACGCGTTCGCCGATTACCTGTCATAAACCAGCATGCAGATCGAAGATATTTGGCCGAAATATCGCGCTCGTCTAAAGGCGTTTTTGCATTCGCGCGTGTCCAATGCGGCGGATGTGGATGATCTGCTGCAAGAGATTTCGGTCAAGGTCTTCACCGGCCTGCCTGATTTGAAAGACCCGGCCAGGCTGCAGCCCTGGCTATTCCAGACGGCGGATCGCACCATCATTGACTACTATCGCAAATCGGGCCGTGCGCAGGCGCATCCGGATGATCTGTGGTATCATCGCGATAACCCCGAAACCCGTCAGGATCTTGAAGGCTGTGTCGAACCTTTCATTCGGGGTTTGCCCGCCGAGACCGCAGATATGCTGATGGCCATCGACATCAACGGCATGTCTCAACGCGACTATGCGCAGGCGCATGGGCTGTCCTATTCGACACTCAAGTCCCGCGTTCAGAAAGGCCGGGCCGAGCTGCGCACGGCGTTTGAAGATTGCTGCAATATCTCGATGGATGTGCGGGGGAACATCTCGGACGTGCAGGAAAAATCCGCCAATTGCAAAAAATGTTGATCTGATCGTCGTCTTTTTGGCGTGGCCTTCGTCTGACAGGTGAAGCATCCAAAAGGAAAGACCAATGATCCGTATCATCAGCTTTAAAATCTGCCCCTTCGTTCAGCGCGTCACGGCGCTGCTTGAGGCCAAGCAGGTGCCCTATCAAATTGACTTCATCAGCCTTAGCGACAAGCCTGATTGGTTTCTTGAGCTGTCGCCCACAGGCCAAGTTCCCGTGCTGGTGACCGAAGGCGGCACGCCGCTGTTCGAGTCAGACGCAATCGCCGAATATCTGGATGAAGTTGCTGCCCCGCTGCAACCCGATCTGACGCCCGAACAGCGCGCCTTGAACCGAGCGTGGAGCTATCAGGCCAGCAAGCACTATCTGGTTCAGTGCAGCACCATGCAAAGTGCGGACAGCGCGGTATTTGGTGAACGCGTGACCAAATTGAACGCCGCCTTTGCCAAGGCGGAAAAACAACTGGGCAATGGTCCGTTCTTTGCAGGGGAAACGCTGGGCAATGTGGATATGGCATGGCTGCCCTTGTTGCACCGCGCTGCGATTGTCGCCGATCACAGTGGGCACGACATGCTGGCCGATTATCCCAAGGTGAAAGCGTGGCAGCGGGCCCTACAGGCCACGGGCATTCCGCAGAAATCCGTGTCCGACGACTTTCACGACCGCTTCACCGATTTCTATCTGGCCGAACGCACCTGGCTGGGTCGGGGTGCGAATGTGAACGAGGCTCCGTCGGCGACCGAAGTGAAACAATCCGGTGGCTGCTGCGGCTGATCGTTCACCGGCCCGCACGTTGGCGTGAGAGGGCGTGGTCGCATGTCCGAGCCCTCTCTAGCTTGGTGCGTATGAAAGACACCGCGCATCCCCAGCCCGCCATTGCCCCCGCCGGACGCAAGTTCGCAGGTACCGACCGTCGTGCCCCCTTGCGTGGTGGTTTGCTAAGTTGCGGTGAATTTGGTGCGGGACAGACAGCGGGGCGGTTTTACCCCATCGCCTGCGTCGCGCTTGAGGTCACCCAGCACTGCAATCTGGATTGCACGCTATGCTACCTCTCGGACCGAGCCGAGATGACCTTTGACCCACCGCTTTCGGTTCTGTTTGCACGGCTCGCCACGATCCGCAGCCACTATGGCACCGGTGTCTCGGTACAGCTGACGGGCGGCGACCCGACTCTGCGCAAGGTCGAGGATCTTGAGGCCCTGAGCCGCGAGATCCGCCGTCTGGGTATGCGATCTTGCCTTATGACCAATGGTATCCGCGCCAGCAGGGCGTTTCTGACGCGGCTGGCAGCAGCGGGACTGGACGATGTCGCCTTTCACGTTGACCTGACCCAGGAACGAAAGGGTTTTAGCTCCGAGGTCGAATTGAACACTGTGCGCCGCGCTTATATCCGTCGCGCGCGCGGTTTGGGACTGCGCATCCTGTTCAATACCACCGTGTTTGCAGGCAATTTTGACGAGCTGCCCGAGTTGGCACGGTTTCTGCGTGATCGTGCCGAGGTTGCCTTTGTGTCGTTTCAGATGCAGGCCGATACCGGGCGTGGTGTGCTGCGGGCGCGGCCCGATGCGATCACACAAGAAAGTGTGACGCATGCGATTGAGGCAGGTTACGGCACCCCGCTGCATTTCGGTACGGCGGCTGTTGGGCATTCCAAATGCAACCGCTACGCCAGCGTGGTCACCGCAGGAGGCCGCGCGGTCTCGTTGCTGTCGAACAAGCGGCTGGTGCATCGGGTGATCGACGCGCTTGAGGGTGTCGACGACAAACAGGACGCACATATACGTATTCGTCCCAAGAGTCGGCGCATGATCCGGCGGCATCCTCTGTTGGCTCTGCGGGCGCTTGGCCACCTGGCGTTAAGCGTGATGCGTCTGGGGCCGGGGTTGATGCGTGGTTCGGTACGGCGACAGACAGTGTTCATCCATAACTTCATGGCGGCGGACGCGCTTGAGGAAGATCGTTGCGCCTCATGCGTGTTCATGGTTGCGACGGCGAATGGTCCGCTATCGATGTGCGCGCACAATGCACAGCGCGATATGCATCTGTCCAGCCCGGACAGGATTGACGGCCCCACTGGCCCAAGCTGGTGGAACCCCGCCGTGCCGCGTCTGTCTGGCGGTCCGGATCTGCCCGAGATTGGCGACCCCTCGCTGGCCCCGCTGAAACGGCTCAAAGGTCAGATGCGCGCCCTCCGCCAGACCCGGAAGGACGCGTCATGAGATACCTGTTGATCTTGTTGCTACCCTTGCTGGCGGCTTGCGCCAGTGTCGAACGTCTGGCACTGCCCGCGCCCGAGCCGTTGCCGGGAAAGGTCCTGACCAGTTACGCGCCACCCCCCGGGCAGCGGGTTGACCACGGCGATTGGACGGCCTTTCTGTCCCGTTATGTGGCACCTGACGCGCAGGGCGTGAACCGGGTTGCCTATGCGCAGGTGACACAAGCGGATCGGGCGCGGTTGGATGGCTATCTGGCCGACTTGCAGGCCATTGACCCGACGCAATTGGCCCGCAATCAGCAGCTGGCCTACTGGATCAACTTGTACAATGCGGTGACGGTGGATGTAGTTCTTGAAAGCTATCCCATTACTTCGATCCGCGACATCAAGGACGGGCCGTTGTCAATCGGCCCCTGGACCCGGCCATTGGTGCAGGTCACGGGGCAGACGCTGACCCTGAACGATATCGAGCATCGTATCATCCGGCCCACTTTTAATGAGCCCCGTATCCACTACGCCTTGAACTGCGCGGCTGTAGGTTGTCCCAACCTAATGGACCGCGCTTGGCGGGCGGACACGCTGGAACGGGACTTTGCCGCGGCTGAGCACGCCTATATCAATGACCCACGCGGTGTCAGTTTCAGTGATCGCGGGGGACTGGTCCTGTCGAAAATCTACATTTGGTTCCGCGAGGATTTCGGACCGGATGAAAAAGCAGTTCTGGACTATATTGAGACGGCAGCCGCACCTGCCCTGCGTACGCGGGTGCAGGCAGCACCGCGCGTCACAGGCTATAAATACGATTGGGCCTTAAACGATGCTGCCACTGGGTTTTGAGGACAGCGCTTACAGCAAACCTTCAGCGCGTAGCAGCTCTTGCATATTGGCCTCGGGGCGTGGGCCGATATGGCTGATTACCTCGCGGGCGCAAACGTTGCCGATGCGGGCGCAGGTCTCGTAATCGCGGCCTGTTGCCATGCCATACAAGAACCCGGCGGCAAACTGGTCGCCCGCGCCGGTTGCGTCCACCGGCACCACCTTCTCCACCGGCACGTCGATGCGCTGACCGTCATGCAGAACCGTCACACCGTCGCCCGACCGCGTACACACGACCAGCGGGCAGATCGCAGCAGTTTTCGCCAGCCCTTCTTCCAAATCGTCGGTTTCAAACAGCGATTTTATCTCGGCCTCGTTGCCGATGACAAAGTCGAGCTCATTCTCGATCAGCAGCAGGAAATCGACCCGGTGACGTTCCACGCAGAATGGGTCGGAAATGGCGATACCCGCTTTGCCACCGCCGTTGTGGCAGGTCCGGGCGGCCTCAAGAAACGCCGCCTTGCCCTTTTCCTTGTCGAACAGATAGCCCTCAAGGAACATAAGCTGGCTGTTGCCCGCCACGTCAGCAGAGACGTCGGCCGAAGACAGCTCGGACGAAATCCCAAGATACGTGTTCATCGACCGTTCGCCATCGGGCGAGACAAAGATCATCGAGCGTGACGTTGGCAGTTCACCGCCAGGCACCGGCGGGTTGACGAAATCCACGCCATCCTCGTTCATCGCATCCGCATAGAACCGGCCCAATGCGTCATCATGCACCCGTCCGATAAAGGCGGAATCTAGACCCAGCGCGCCAGCTCCGGCGATGGTGTTGGCCACAGACCCGCCCGGGGTCTGCACCCGGCCTTCCATCGAGGCATACAGCACTTCGCCGCGTTCCTGCTCGATCAGCTGCATGATGCCTTTCTCGATCCCCATCAGTTCCAGGAAACTGTCATCGGCCTGGGAAATCACGTCTACAACGGCGTTTCCGATACCAACAAGCTGGTAGGTTTTCATAGGTTCTTGTCCTCAAATTCGCAGAGATCGCGGATGATACAGGTGCCGCACATCGGTTTGCGGGCCTTACAGTGATAGCGGCCATGCAGGATCAGCCAGTGATGCGCGTGCAGTTGGAAATCAGCCGGGATATTGTCTTCGATGGCCCGCTCGACAGCATCCACGTTTTTACCGGGGCAGATACCGCTGCGATTACCGACGCGAAAGATGTGGGTGTCGACCGCTTGTGCCGGTTGCCGCCACCACATGTTCAGCACCACATTCGCCGTCTTACGCCCCACCCCCGGCAGCGATTGCAAGGCTGCACGGGAATTGGGCACCTCGCCGCCATAGTCGTCGACCAGAATGCGGCTCAGTTTTATGACGTTTTTGGCCTTTTGGCGGAACAGGCCGATGGTCTTGATGTGTACGGTCAGACCCTCTTCGCCCAGATCCAGCATCTTTTGCGGTGTGTCTGCGATCTTGAACAGCTCACGCGTGGCTTTGTTGACGCCCGCGTCGGTCGCCTGTGCCGACAGCGCCACGGCTACGACCAGCGTGTAGACGTTGACATGCTCAAGCTCGCCCTTGGGTTCCGGGTCGGCGTCCTGAAAACGCGTAAAGATCTCGCGGATCGTGTGATAATCGAGTTGCTTTGCCATCCGGGCCTTAATGCCGTGTGCGGGCCACAGGGTAAAGGGCGTCAGGGTCGGGTTGCGATAAAGAAATGCGCTTCCTGCGGCACGATAAACACGCCGCCCTGTGCATAAGGGGCAAGCCGGGCGGCTATGTCCTCTAATACCTGATCAATAGCGGCCTCTCCTTTGGCACGCATATCCTGCTCGACCGGTAGCGCGAGCACCTGAGCCCTCAGGTCTTCAAATCGACGCTGCAACACGATCCCATCATGCGTCGTGATTGAGAAGCCAGCGTCTTGTAGCAAAGAGGTGATCAGATCTCCGTCCCGGAACGAAAATGGTGCGCGGGCTTTCTGCGCCGCGTCGTCACTGACATGGATTGCGAGTGCTTCGGCAAGCGCATCGTTAAAAGGAGAGATGGCGCGCCAACATGTCAGGCTCAGGCGCCCGCCCGATTTCAACACCCGGAAAATCTCGGCCAGGGCTGCAGGCTTATCGGGGAAGAATTGCAATCCCTGTTGGACGCAAGCCAGATCAAAACTCTGAGCATCAAAGGGCAACTCGGTGACATCCGACGCCACCCATTCCACATTATGCTCCGTCTGCGCGGTCATGGATTGAGCGATATCAATCATTGATTGGTTCAGATCGGTGCCGACAACACAGCCTTGCCCGGGCAAATGCTCTATTATGGCGCGTGTCAACGCTCCGGTTCCGCAGGCAACGTCCAGAACATGTCCGTCCGTAGGCAAATTCAGTCGCTTGACCGTGGCATCTGCCAATGGGGCGAACATCGCGGGCACCGAGTGATCTTGGTATTTACGTGCTGCTGCATCGGAAAGGCGAAAGGCATCAACTGGCGACATCGGCAAGCTCCTGAAAGGGTGCAAAGTACCAAGGCATGGCCTTTTCGACAAACTAATGGCTGGTTGCGCAAGTTCCGGGTCGCTCTGACCGCATCAGAGGGATTAAGATCAATGCAATGAAGGAGGTGCGACATGAACGTCCAGAACCCTGAGACCGGCTATCACTACAACGTCATGCGGCGCGCGATCGAGCTGATTGATCAGGGCGGAGAACCCCTCAGCCTAGATGAGCTGGCCCGCCAGATGGACATGAGCCCGGCGCATTTCCAGCGCCTGTTCTCGCGTTGGACGGGCGTGTCGCCGAAACGGTATCAGCAATACCTGACGCTGGGTCACGCCAAGGCGCTGCTGCACGAGCGGTTCACGACGCTGGAAACCGCTCATAATGTCGGCCTGTCCGGTTCTGGTCGCCTGCATGATCTGTTCCTGAAATGGGAATCCATGAGCCCCGGCGAATATGCCCGCAAAGGAGCAGGTCTGACGATCTATTGGGGCTGGTTCGAAAGCCCCTTTGGCCCGGCGCTGGTGATGGGTACTGACAAAGGTATCTGCGGCATGGCTTTCGGCGCTGAGACCGGCGAAGAAGACGCGATGGAGGATATGCTGTCGCGCTGGCCACAGGCGGACTTTGTCGAGGACCCGATGCGCCTGCGCCCCTGGGCCCTAGGCGCGTTTGGATCGGTCAGTGATCGGTTGGAGCCGACCCCGCTATATCTGATTGGCTCACCCCTGCAGATCAAAGTGTGGGAGGCGCTGATGCATATCCCTTCGGGTCAGGTCACTACATATTCGGAAATCGCGCAGCGGGTGGGATCCCCACAAGCGGTGCGTGCTGTTGGGACGGCGGTGGGCCGCAACCCGGTCAGCTGGCTGATCCCCTGTCACCGTGCGCTGCGGAAATCCGGCGGTTTGGGCGGTTACCATTGGGGCCTGCCTGTCAAACGCGCCATGCTGGCTTATGAAGCCGCGCAGGCGGAAGCCTGAAAACAAAGCGAGGCACCGCAAGGTGCCTCACAATTGGATTAATCCAAACCTGATTATTCTGCGGCCCAGCCGCCGATGGATTTGACTTCCAGAAAGTCCTCCAATCCCCAAACGCCGCCTTCACGCCCGTTCCCGGATTGCTTCATCCCCCCAAAGGGCGATCCTGCGCTGCGCGATTGGCCATTCATCTCAACCATGCCCGACCGCAGCACCCGTGCCATGCGATTGGCGCGCGCGCCGTCCTGCGTCTGGACATAGTTTGTCAGACCATAAGGCGTGTCGTTGGCGATCTCGATGGCCTCTTCTTCGGTGTCGAAGGGCATCATAGTCAGGACCGGGCCGAAGATTTCCTCACGCGCCATGGTCATCTGATTGTTGGCATCGGCAAAGACCGTGGGGCGCACGTAATAGCCCTTGTTCAGACCCTCGGGCCGACCGGTGCCACCAGCGACCAGACGAGCGCCTTCATCAATGCCCTGCTGGATCATGTCTTGAATCTTGTTCCACTGGACCTCGTTCACCACAGGGCCAATATGGCGACCTTCCTCAAGTGCCGGACCAACGGTGATCTTATTGGCCACCTCCGCCGCTATTTCCACCGCCTGATCATAGATCGGGCGCTGGACCAGCATGCGGCTGGGCGCGTTACAGCTTTGGCCGGTGTTGTTCATCATGTGCAGCACACCACGTTTGACGGCCTTTTCATCGGCGTCGGCAAAGATCACATTCGCGCCCTTGCCGCCCATCTCCAGATGCACTTTCTTCAGCGTTTCAGCCGCCGCTTTGGAGATCGCCGTTCCGGCGCGGGTCGATCCGGTAAAGCTGACCATATCCACATCCGGATGTGCTGAGAGCTGCGAGCCGACGCCCACGCCATCGCCGTTCACCAGATTGAACACGCCGAGCGGAAAGCCTGCGGCGTCCATCATCTCGGCAAAGATCATCGCGTTCAGTGGGCTTTGCTCGGACGGTTTCAGCACCATGGTACAGCCCGCAATCGCCGCCGCACCGACCTTGAGCGTAATCTGGTTCATCGGCCAGTTCCACGGAGTGATCAGGGCCGCAACGCCGACCGCCTCGTGAATGATGCGGTCATTGGGGGCATGGTCGCCCAGCGGGTGCTCGAATTGGAAATCCTTTGCGGCACGGATGAAGTTCTTGAGGTGATAGATCCCCGCACCCGCCTGCGAGCTGCGCGACATATCCAGCGGCGCGCCCATTTCAAGCGACATGGCCTGTGCCAGGTCTTCCGAGCGGGTCTGGTAGACTTCAACAAGTTTTTCCATCAGCGCGATCCGTTCCGCAACCGGAGTGGCCATCCAGCCGGGCAAAGCCGCCTTGGCCGCAGCGACGGCGGCATCCGTTTCGGCCTGGCCGCCCAGCGAGATCACAGCGCAGGGTTCCTCGGTCGAGGGGTTGATCACGTAAAAGTCATTGGCCGCCGAGGGGGCGACCCACTGACCGTTGATATAGAAATCGCGTTTTTCGATCATGGCGCATCCTCCTGTGCCAACAGCCCGAAGTCGGGAATCGCGGCCACTTTGTCACCGGGACAAGGCCGCGGCAAGGAAAAATTTGATCAAATTATTTGACGCCCTTATGTGGTTTAACAATTGCGCAAAGTGTTTAGGTTTACGGCAACCGACTCGGTTTTTCACAATAAAGGAGATTCGCCATGGGTTTGCGCATCAATGATACGGTTCCGAACTTTACCGCAGAAACGGATCAGGGCACCATTCAGTTTCATGATTGGATCGGTGATAGCTGGGCCATCCTGTTCTCGCATCCCAAGGACTTCACCCCTGTCTGCACCACCGAGTTTTCGGCCGTGGCGCAACTGAATGACGAATGGGCGGCCCGCAATACCAAGGTTCTGGGCGTATCGGTCGACGGGGTTGAGGATCACAAGAAGTGGAAAAAAGACATTGAGGCTTACGGCAACGCCAACCCCGGCTTTCCGATCATCGCCGATGACGGACTGGCCGTGTCCAAGGCCTTCGACATGCTGCCGGCCGAGGCGTATCTGCCCGATGGCCGTACGCCCGCGGACAGTGCCACGGTGCGGTCGGTCTTTATCATCGGGCCGGACAAGCAGCTAAAACTGTCGATGACCTATCCGATGACCGTGGGCCGGAACTTCGCCGAGATTCTGCGCGCGCTGGACGGGTTGCAGATGTCGGCCAAAGGTGTTGCGACACCTGCCAACTGGGTGCCGGGTGAAGACGTGATCATCCCGCCCGCCGTGTCCAATGACGAAGCGAAAGAAAAGTTCGGCGAGTTCGAAACGATCTTTCCCTATCTGCGCAAGACTAAGGCACCTGCGTAAAGCGGGGCCGGGTCAGGGGGGCGGTCTGCCCCCCATCGCGCCATGGGGCGCGATTCCCCCCGAGGATATTTTTAGCCAGATGAAGCAGGCGGGCGCTGCGGGTGCAGGTGCAGCTTTGCCCGATAGGCCGCGCGTTTGAATTCACGTGTCAGTTTATCGGATAGCGGCGGCTTGGTCTGGATGGTTGAGCCGCCGATTTCGCGCGCCACTTCCTGATTGCCGCTACCCAGCAGGGCGTGGATGGGTTGGCCCGTCAGCCAGTGCATTTGCATGAACGTATCTACTGGGCGGTCAATCTGTTCGGTGGCGGCCAGCAACCGTTTGGCTGCGTGCCTTCCCACCATCTGACAGACACATTGCAACCCGATCACCTTGGGTAGGATCAGCCGCAAACCATTCTGTTCGGCCAGAGTCTGAACCGGGACCTCGCGCTGCTTTACCGGAATGCGGATATAGTGGTCGGGTGTGGCGATCGGGGCCAGAACCTTGAGCGTCTCGGCCATGCGGGCGGGGTCGATACGCAGGTCATCTTCGGTGATGATGGCCAGATCGATCTCTTCGTCGACCAGCTTGCGCCAGATACGGCGATGGCTTTCGAACACGCCGATTTCAGCCGGGCGCAGTGCAAAGGGGTAATGCGGCCGGTGCAGATTGCCGGGATGAAGCTGAACCCCTGCGATCTGATCAGGATCACGGCCGTTCACGGCCTCGAACAGTTCAGCATTGGGCAGATCAGTACATAGCTTGTCGGCATTGGGTCGCCGCGCCGTGCTGGAGGGCATATGGATGATAAAGGATCGCATGATCCCGTGCATAGAACACGGGACCATGCGGGGGAAGAGGAACCGGATAGAAACTCTGCCCCCGTTTGAATTTAGAAACCGTAGCGCAGGCCGACATTGACGCTGAACGTGTCGATATCGTCTTCGACCGAGCCGGTAGAGGCCCCGTTGGGTGCCACGCGGTTGGTTGAGACGTCGAAGGCGCGAGAGTAGCGGGTATCGAGGGTCAATGCGGTGGTTTCGTTGACCTCATAGGCCACGCCGGCAATGACCTGGGCCGCAAAGTTCGTCTCACTGTCGTCCAGCCGGACGCCTGGCCCGTAAGAGATATCGATATCGGAATAGGTGACGCCTAGACCCAAGCCCACATAGGGTGTGAAAGCGCTGTTTTGCTTGATGTCGAACAGTACATTGCCAAACAGCGAGGTCTGCGTGATGTCGCCCGATGTATTGCCCTCATTTCCCGGTCCGTTGCCCGAGAAGTTGACGCCGTCCACGTCGTTGTCGCGGTAGGACAGTTCCAGCTCGACCCTGGTGCCGATCCGGTCATTCGACCAGCGCGGGATTTCGGTACCGACGGCGACACCTAACCCAAAACCCGAGTCGAAATCGGTATCCACGGACTGGGGCACGCCGTTGACCGTGCCGCCAAAGTCAGTGTCCTGCAATTGGCTGTAGCCCGCGAAGCCCTGAATATAAAGGCCGTCCGCCAAGTTCTGCGCAGCCAGCGCCGATGCGCTGATCGTCAGAACAGTCGAGGCAAGTATGAGGCGCGTAAACATAAACATGTCCTTTGTTCCGGTGTTTGCATGACACCCATGTGGGCTATGCAGGCCGGAAAGGAAGGTTTTGGGCCTTCACCTTGAGTCACAGGTTTTTAGGGGGACGTGAGTGAATAGGTCTGACGCTGGGAATGTGCTATTGCCGCAATTTCAAGCCACTGGGTCTGAGCGGTTGGAGACGTCTTTGATAAGCGGTTCGGACAGTAACTCATCGACGAAGAAACTGAGCAACTGCAGCCGCCCCGAGACCCCTGCCTTGCGATAGACTGCCGCGCTTTGCGCTTTGATCGTTCCCTCTTTGGTTTGCCGCAGTGCCGCGATTTCCGCGATGGACAGGCCCTTGATTGAAAGCAGGGCAACGTCACGCTCGGCTTTGCTGAGCTGCCACTCAGCGAACTGGCTTTCGATGATCTGAGCAAAGGCGCCTTGCGCCACGTGCAATTGCCTCTGCATGCCCTGCACCCGCCGGGTCTGGGCACGGATCAGGGCGATCGTGGCGATCAGACCGCCAACAAGGGCAAGCGCCAGAACGAGTTCGAACGCGTGCAGGTGCCGGAACCCCGCGCTTTCTTTGCCGGTCCAGTCCAGCGCCGCATCGGTCATGAAAAAGGCGGCGCAGAGGGCCTGCACCACCAGAAGGAGCCAGAGTAAAGACGTTTGAGAGATCTTCATGGCGCTCCTTTGATATCGCGCGGTCAGTCGTCGTCTTTTTCGATTTCGATGGCGGTCACCTCGCCATCCGTCTCGGACAGGACCAGTTCAGTTTCCACGCCATCCTTGACAAGTTCAACCTCGATCTCTCCATCTTCGAACTCGATCTCTTCGATCTGGTATCCCTGCGCCTCAAGGGTGGCGCGGATGTCGGCCTCGGTGGTGCCCAGTTTGTCGCCCAGCCCGACATTGGCAAGCGCAAGGACTGGTGCGGTTGCGATCAATCCGGTCAGAGTCAGCAGTTTCAGGGTTTCCATTTCGCATCTCCTTTTTTGAGTTGTGGCGATACGGTCGAACTGGGGCCCGGCGCGCTGCGCTGCGATTGGTCTTTGGTTGAACCGGGGCAAATTGAACCAAAGTTTATGCCGCTCATAAGGCGATTTCCGGCACAAGGTTCTGAATATGGGCGATGTGTGTTAGGCTGTCGCAGGGGTAAATCAACAGGCATTTAACCAGCGACGTCGGGATTTCAGACTGTTTTGAACAGGAGAAGACGATGGCATTTACAGATTGGTATGTTGAAGGGGATGCTTTTGGGAACTGCAATTGCGGGTATGCATGCCCCTGCCAGTTCGAGGAATTGCCGACCCATGGGCATTGCCGCGGGTTCGAGGTGTTGGAGATTACAAAGGGATATTTTGGCGAGATCGATCTAAGTGGTACGAAGGCCGCTCTGATCTATGCCTGGCCGGGTCCGATATTTGAGGGCGGCGGCGAGATGCAGGTGATCATCGACCCAATCGCCTCGGGCGCGCAACGCGCCGCATTGGAAAAAGTCTTTCATGGTGAAGAGACCGAGGAAATGGCGACCCATTGGCACGTTTTCCGTACGATGTGCGATAACGTTCACGAGACTCTGTATGTGCCGATTGAATTTGAGATGGACATGGAGGGGCGTACAGCCCAGGTCACCATCGGGGACGTGCTACAATCGACTGGTGAGCCGATTCAGGCACCACATGGCGGTGGTCCGCATCGCGTGAGGATCGACATCCCCGGCGGTATCGAGTTTACGTTGGCTGAGATCGGCAGCGCATCGACCAAGGCAGATGCGGCGATCACACTGGACCTGAACGACAGTTATGGCCAATGGCATGTCATGAAGCACGGGCCAACGGGGATAGCGCACTGAATTTCGGACTGCACTGCATTTGTCCAAAATACGAACTGCGGCGCGGTTTCCCACTACATGTCAAGTGTCCGAGCACCTTTGAAGGTCTCAAACCCATTGGTTGTCTCGGTCAGCTCTGCATCGTAATGGGCAATCATTGACATTGCGATGGGCTCAATCTGCTCGTGCCAGACTGGCCCTTCGTAGAAATCATTCTTTATCCGCTCTCGTGCTTCCAGAGAGGGAAAGGCGCGCATCCAGTGTACTTTGTTGGCATCCTCCAGATCCCTCAGTGGCCCGAAAACAAGCATGCCTGCTTCGCGCAGAGCAGAGCGGTTATGCTTTTCGAAGAACGCAATAAACTCTTCTCGGAGACCGGGTTTCAGCGTGTAGTGACGAATTTCCAGGATCATTGTATTTCCTCACAGAACACCTCTTTGACTGTCGGCTTGGTTCGGAGGCGTTTCAATAGCAGTCCAAATAAAAAAGACCCCGACTGAAATCGGGGTCTTTCCTGTTTTGAAAGAGAAGGGCAGATTACTCTGCGCTTTCCTCTTTCTTTTCTTTCTTCTCGGGAACGATCTCTTCGCCGGTTTCTTGATCGACCACTTTCATCGACAGGCGTACCTTGCCGCGATCGTCAAAGCCCAGCAGCTTGACCTTTACTTCCTGACCTTCCTTCAGAACATCCGACGGATGGTTCAGGCGGCGGTTTTCGATCTGGGACACGTGGACCAGACCGTCGCGCTTGCCAAAGAAGTTCACGAAGGCGCCGAAGTCGACGATCTTGACCACTTTACCGGTGTAGACCTGACCTTCTTCCGGCTCGGCGACGATCGAGTGGATCATCTCATAGGCCTTCTTGATCGATTCACCGTCGGGCGAGGCGATCTTGATCACACCATCGTCGTTGATGTCGACCTTGGCGCCCGAGGTTTCCACGATCTCGCGGATGACCTTACCGCCCGAGCCGATCACTTCACGGATCTTGTCGGTTGGGATGTTCATGGTCTCGATGCGCGGGGCGTGGACCGAGAACTCGTTGGTCTCGGACAGGGCTTTGCCCATTTCACCCAGGATGTGCATCCGGCCGTCCTTGGCTTGTGCCAGGGCTTTCTCCATGATCTCAGGCGTGATGCCTGCGACCTTGATGTCCATCTGCAGCGAGGTGATGCCGTTTTCGGTACCGGCCACTTTGAAGTCCATGTCGCCTAGGTGATCTTCGTCACCCAGAATGTCCGACAGGATGGCATAATCGCCGTCATCTTCCAGGATCAAACCCATGGCCACACCGGCAACCGGTGCTTTCAGCGGAACACCTGCATCCATCATCGACAGCGAACCGCCGCAGACCGACGCCATTGAGCTGGAGCCGTTGGATTCAGTGATCTCCGACACGATGCGGATCGTGTAGGGGAAGTCGGTCGCCGCAGGCAGAACCGCCTGCAGGGCGCGCCATGCCAGCTTGCCGTGGCCGATCTCACGACGGCCGGGGCCACCAACGCGGCCAACTTCACCAACCGAATAAGGAGGGAAGTTATAGTGCAGCAGGAAGTTCGATTTGAAGTTGCCATGCAGCGCGTCGATGAACTGTTCGTCGTCTCCGGTGCCCAGCGTGGTCACGGCCAGCGCCTGTGTTTCACCGCGGGTGAACAGGGCGGAACCGTGTGTACGCGGCAGCATCGAGGTTTCTGCAACGATCGAGCGGATATCGGTGGTCGAACGACCGTCGATCCGCTTGCCGCCTTTGACGACGTCGCCGCGCAGAATGCCAGCTTCCAGCTTCTTCATCGCGGAACCCAGGTTGCCGTCTTCCAGCTGCTCTTCGGTCAGTGCTTCCTTGATCGCTTCACGGGCAGCGGCAACAGCGGCGGTGCGCTCCTGCTTGTCGGTGATCGCGAAGGCGGCGCGCATCTGCTCTTCACCGGCGGCGGCGACAGCAGCGGACAGTTCGGAATAATCAGGCGCCTGGAAATCGAACGGTTCTTTCGCGGCTTCTTCGGCCAGCGAGATGATCAGGTCGATGACCGGCTGAATCTGCTCATGCGCAAAGTTCACCGCGCCCAGCATTTCCGCCTCGGACAGCTCGTATGCTTCCGATTCCACCATCATCACGGCGTCTTTGGTACCGGCAACAACCAGGTCCAGACGCTGTTCAGGGTTCAGGCGCAGGTCCTGCATGTCGTCGACGGTCGGGTTCAGGATGTACTCGCCATCCTCAAAACCAACACGGGCACCGGCGATCGGGCCCATGAACGGCGCGCCGGAAATGGTCAGCGCAGCAGAGGCGGCGATCATCGCAACGATGTCGGGGTCGTTGACCAGATCGTGGGACAGTACGGTGCACATCACCAGAACTTCGTTCTTGAAGCCGTCAACGAACAGCGGGCGGATCGGACGGTCGATCAGACGCGCGGTCAGCGTCTCTTTTTCGGTCGGGCGCGCTTCGCGCTTGAAGAAGCCACCCGGAACCTTACCGGCGGCATAGTATTTTTCCTGATAGTGTACGGTCAGCGGGAAAAAGTCCTGACCGGGTTTTTGAGCGCGGGCAAAGGTCACGTTTGCCATGACGCTGGTTTCGCCCAGCGTGGCAATCACACTGCCGTCGGCCTGACGGGCAACCTTGCCAGTTTCCAGTGTCAGCGTTTCTTCGCCCCACTGAATCGATTTCTTTGTTACATCAAACATATGCGTATCCTAGATGGGAGCACTCCCGGCCCTCCGGGTCTCCCGTTTGCATGGCGGCCCCATTGCCGCCGACCCCATTTTTGTTTTCGTCTGAGTGCCGGGGTCAGGGCACAACGTCTCAGATATCGCGCGCATACATGAGATCGCGACCAAAGGGAAGGGATAAGGCTGCGGGAAACGCGCGGCTTAGCAGCCGCCGTAGTTCTTGTTGCCGGTTGCTGTGATCGTATAGGTTCCGCCGCGCGGGCCTGTATAACAGTTAGAATAGGATCGCCTGACGGCTGGCGCAGGTCGACGATACGTAGACATCTTTAGGATCTGCGCGCGCCACTCGCAGGCTAGGCCGTCGCCATCGCCATCAAGGTTACGAGGGTCAGTGATCGGCCCCCCAGAGGCTAGAAAAAACTTCTGGGCTGCTGCACCGTTTGGAAAGTCACTACAATCATAGCTATCCAGACCTGTCATCAAATCGGTTGTAGTAGGCCTGGCATATACAGTCTCTCCTAAGGTCGACAGGCTGTGGTGACCGTAGTTGCCCAGAACACATTGGTTCACCCTGCGTCCCGCCAGTTCCGCTTCAATCATGAGTTTACCACGGGACGTAGTGCGGGGTTGAAAATAGGCAGCGCACAATTCTGAAGTCGAAGCCTGAGCGACTTTGGACGATAGTGCTGCGGGCGAAAGCAAATCAGCGGTGCAGGCTGTTAGTAGCATCATCGCTAAATAGAGCAGGACACGCATAAAAGTTCTCAATAGGGCTAAATATTGGGTGGAGTTATTCGGGGCGACTGGTTGGAATGCCTAAATCTAGATTTTTTGAGGAACGATTAGCCCCTTGAGAACTCTTTTGAAAGAGGCGCGTCGACGCACATGAGGCGGATTTTCGAGATAAAGGCCAACGCGACGCTGGCACGATAGGCGGCGGTCAAAAAAGTCACCCCTTGTTTTGATAGGCGCTGTAGTTTGCAGTGACTTCGAATGCCGCAGTTCCTCGTCCACAATTAAGCGCTAACATTCTGAATAATGAATGGGTTTTGTGAAATTTCGATGCCGGTATAGGATGTTAACACTGAACCCGCGGTTGAAAAGACGGAAGCGCGCCAAGGGGGTTACATACTCATATCCGTCAGTCGGCCGAAGACCTTGGCGTTTGCACGCAGCAAACTGAGGGAAAGTCGAATGTCTCAAACCAAGAAAATGCTGGATCCGGATCCGCGGATCTATGATTTCGAGACCGAATATGAGCTTGGGCAGGATAACGTCCGGCCCTTTGGTCTGGATATCCACAACCCGGTCTTTTTGATCTCAAGTATCCTGATCTTTGCCTTTGTTCTGATCGCATTGGCAAACCAAGAGGCCGCAGCCACGTTCTTTGGTTGGCTACGCCCCTGGCTGACCAGTACATTTGATTGGTTCTTGGTTCTGTCCGTGGACGCGATCACCCTGTTCTGCCTGGTGCTGATCATCCTGCCCGTCGGCAAGGTCCGGATTGGCGGCAAAGACGCCAAGCCCGACTATTCCTATGCTGGTTGGATCGCGATGATGTTCGCCGCCGGGATCGGCATCGGCCTGCTGTTCTTTGGCGTGATGGAGCCGGTCTATTACAACTTTGCCGAAGACGGTAACGCCGTGCCGCTAGGCATTGATATCGCAGTGCCGGGCAATGAATATGCCGGTATCGTCGGCACCATCCACCACTGGGGGCTTGAGGGCTGGGCGGTTTATGCCGCTGTCGGCCTCAGCCTTGCGATCTTCAGCTATAACCTTGGACTGCCGCTGACTCTGCGGTCGGCATTCTACCCGATCCTGGGCGAACGTGTCTGGGGTTGGTGGGGACATTTCATCGATACGCTGGCCGTCTTTGCCACCCTGTTCGGCCTGACCACTTCGCTGGGTCTTGGTGCGCAGCAGGTTGCGGCGGGGCTGTACGAGGTGTTCGGCATCGAATCCAGCCCGACCGTTGTTGTCCTGCTGATCATCGGCATCACCATGATCGCACTGGGCTCGGTTCTGATGGGTATGGATGCAGGCGTCAAACGGCTGAGTGAGATCAACATGATCATGGCCGTAGGGCTGTTCATTTTCGTGATCGTTGTCACCGGAGTTGGCACTGCCATCTCTCGGTATTTCAACGTGATGACGGATTATGTGCTGCACCTGCCAGCGCTGTCCAACCCGTTCGGGCGCGAAGATACCAGTTACTTCCATGGCTGGACCACCTTCTACTGGGCCTGGTGGATTGCATGGTCGCCTTTCGTGGGTATGTTCATCGCCCGCATCTCCAAGGGTCGAACGGTGCGTGAATTCGTCATCTGTGCGCTTTTGGCACCGACGGCGGTTTGTGCCCTTTGGATGTCGACCTTTGGCGGAGCCGCCATCGACATGCTGAACGCAGGCGGAGCAGAAGGCGTCCGCGCTACGGTGATCGACAGCTACGCCCCCGAAGGTGCGTTGTTTGGCTTCCTGAAAGAGCTGCCACTTTATGGTATCGTGGCCCCCATCGCCCTGATCCTGATCGTGGTGTTCTTTGTTACCTCGTCGGACTCGGGCTCGCTGGTGATCGACACGATCACTGCAGGCGGCAAGATGGACGCCCCGGTCATCCAGCGCGTGTTCTGGTGCACGCTCGAAGGTCTGGTCGCCATCGCACTGCTGCTCGGAGGTGGCCTCGCCGCCCTGCAAGGCGCGGCGGTATCAACCGGCATCCCCTTCACACTGGTGGTTCTGATCATGTGCTACTGCTTGTGGCTGGCGCTGAAATCAGAGAAAGCGAAGATGTAGAATATTTGCAGTAAATGATTGAAACGTCCGCCCGTCGGCGGGCGTTTTTCGTGCTGGGTTAGCGTTGAGCACATTGCTGGCATTGCAGAATTGCTCGTGCACCGCGATTACATGGAGCTGGTTGCTGTCTTATTGGTGCGGAACCTTGGGTAAGTTACCGAACTTTCTGTCTATGCTATGAAATGTCTTTTCAGAGACTTAGGCAGCAAAGGTAGGCAGCGATCCCGCCCCCCTTGCCCGATCCGCTCATTGGGCGCACAATAGGAACTCATACACCAAATTGCGCCCTGGGTGCGCACCGTGACACGCTCCGCGTCCGGGACGCCTTCTATGATATGGAGGGCACCATGACTATTGCATCTCGCCTAATGCACCATCTCGACAGCCAAGGGATTCCTTTTGACACTGTCCCGCATCCCTATGCCGCCACTGCAAGCGAATGTGCTGAAGCGGCACATGTTCCCGGCGATCACCTTGCAAAATCCGTTGTAATACACATGGAGGAGGGTCCGCTTCTCGCAGTTCTGCCCAGCAACCATCAAGTCGACCTCAGCGCTCTGCAATCGATGATGGATCGCCGTCTTGGTTTAGCCCCTGAATCCGAAATGCGCGAATTGTTTGATGATTGCGCGCTCGGCGCGATACCACCTGTGGGTGATGCTTATGATCTGCCGACCGTTGTGGACAACAGTCTCACTGGACTCGACAGGGTTTGGTTCGAAGCGGGGGACCACCAAACTTTGATTGAGATGCGCGGCAAGGATTTCGACATGATGATGAAAGACGTTAAGCACGGCGCTTTCTGCTGCATGCACTAGGCTCCGGTGTACTTCTTCACTGATTAACCCCGCCAAAGCGGGGTTTTTCACTATTTTTAACATGCCAGGTATCTTTGGCGCGATAACAGCTTCATCAATACGGGTTAGATGCCGTTATCAGGCCCTGGTGCTGCTTATACCGCGAAGAGCAGTTCTGTGGCATTTCTAAAAAAACGCCCGCCAAAATGGCGGGCGTCTGAAATCTAATAGCGGCAGGAACCGAATTTAACGGCGGATGCCCAGCTTTTTGATCAGGTCTTGATAGCGCGCTTCTTCCTTGCCCTTCAGGTAGTCCAGCAGTTTACGGCGCTGGGCGACCATTTTCAGCAGACCGCGACGACCGTGGTTGTCTTTTTTGTGGGTCTTGAAATGCTCGGTCAGGGTGGTGATGCGCGAGGTCAGGACAGCAACCTGGACTTCAGGCGAACCGGTGTCGCCATCCTTGGTTGCGAATTCTTTCATGACGCGTGCTTTTTCAGCGGCAGTAATCGACATCGGGGTCTCCTTTAAAGGTTAGAGTTGATGGCGCAGGCCGGGATGTCGTCCAGCACAGGCCCATGGAGAAAACCGCACCGATTCCGATGCGGATGGGCGCGTATAAGCGTATTCTCGGAAAATAGCAAAAGGATTCTGTCGGCCTACCCCAAGGCGGTCAATTGCGCCAGTTCGGCTTCGGCGATCAGTTGGATGTCGTCGGCGGTCATGCCTTCAACCCCCAGCAGCTGCGCCACATCCTGCCCGTCGATCAGCACATGGGTCAGGTTCTCGTTCTCAGCATCCGTTTCGATCTGGATATCAGGGTCTTCCGGACCGTCCCATGATACGAACAGCTTATCCTGACCGGGTTGGAAATCCATCACGGTCACCGCTTCATCCTCGGCCTCGGGGGTGAGGATGATGTCATCCGCGCCGACGCCTCCGGTGACAATGTCGCCGCTATCGGCCAAAATCGTATCATCCCCGGCACCGCCATTCAGGAAATCGACGGCGTCATCCTCTTCTTCACCGGTCAGAATGTCGTCGCCCTCGCCCCCGAACAGAACATCCTCACCCGTGCCACCGTCCAGGATGTCGTCGCCATAACCACCGTGCAGCGCATCATCGCCTTCGCCACCTTCAAGGGTGTCATCGTCCTGCCCGCCATAGAGCGTGTCTTCACCTTCGCCCCCTTCCAGTCGATCCGCGCCGAAATGACCATAAAGGGTATCGTCGTCTTCATCCCCGGCCAGCAAGTCATCCCCGTCCTCGCCATGCAGTATGTCGTCACCCTCACCGCCCGAGACGATATCGACGCCGTCACCGGCATACAGCACATCATTTCCGGCACCGCCGTTGATGGTGTCGTCCGCGCCGTATCCGTTGATTTGGTCATCCCCGTCCTGCCCTGTCAGTACGTCTGTTTCTTCGGTTCCTGCAATGACCAGATCGCCTTCGAATTCGGATAGGAGGGTTCCGGTAGATGGTTCCGGATCTTCCGCGGCGATCTCGGTCAGGGCCGGATCTTCGTCGATCTCGAGGAAATTGTCTTCAGAGACGGCGTCGGGCTGATCATCGATTCTGTCGTCATCCTCGGGCGTGTCATCGGGGACAAACGCGTCGCTTATGGCATACGCCGCGCCGCCAACGGCGGCCAGACCCAGCAATCCGATCAGAAACATGGGAACCCTCCGTGAACGTATTGCCCCGAGGGTAAATATCTCATGCGATCAAGCGCTTGGTCAAAGCCAAGCTGATCTTGTGGTTAACCTTTTGTCACCACGGTTCGGGTTGCTGGGTATAGGCGATATAGAGCGGATGTTTCGGATGCCCGCCCTTGGTCAGCCCCAGATGAAACAGCGGCTGGCCGGTATCGCGCAGCAGGGTTTCAACCGCCGGGCCGCGCTCCAGATGGGTGCCGTGGGTGCCCCAGGCAGCGATGACCTGATCAGCCCATTCAACGCCGTCCAAAATCGCTGCGTCATTCGCGGGGCCCACAGGGTCAGCAGCGGCGCGCATCTTGCGCGGGTCGGTGTCGCGCCAGGCAAAGATGTTGGTCACCTGAAACGCCCCGAAGCCCAGCGCCCGCGCGCGGCGTTCGCAGCGTTCCACCGTGGGGTCGTTCTGCACCTCGGTCGCGGTCGAGGGGTTCAGCATCACGAACAGCGCCTTGCGCCCTGACGCGTCCCAGATGCGGGTCAGGCTATAGCGATAGTGCTCGCAGTCAGAATAAATGGCGGTCGAGGGCGCATCGCCCTTGGTATGGGAACGGGTGATCATGCCCACCGCCTAACACGTGGTTCAGGCGACGAACACCCGGCTGGGATGCAATTCGCCGGATTTGTAGATGCCCACCGCGACCGCCTTGCCATCGAGCGAGGCCCACGCCTCATCGCCGTATTCCACGTCGGACGCCAGCACCATGCCGGGGTTGCCATTGCGCAGGCGGGTTGCGCCTTCGGGGGTGCATTTCAGCTCGGGCAGATCCGACAGACCGGTTTCCAGCGGGTGCAGGTAGTCGTCCAGCGCAGTGGTCTTCGCCATCTCGTCGATCTGTTCGATGCTCAGCCCGTCTTGGGCCTCGAATGGGCCGGACCAGATGCGGCGCAGTACCTTGACGTGGCCATGGCATCCCAGCGTTGCCCCCAAATCGCGGGCGATCGAACGGACATAGCCACCTTTGCCACAGGTCATTTCCAGAACAACGTGGTCTTCATCAGGGCGGTCGACGAGGATCAGTTCCTCAACCCACAAGGGACGCGCGGTCAGTTCCACATCCTCACCATCGCGGGCCAATTTATAGGCGCGCTGGCCGTCGATCTTCACGGCTGAAAACTTGGGTGGAACCTGCATGATATCGCCCAGAAATGGGGCAAGTGCCTGTTTGATGTCGTCATCCGAGGGGCGCGCATCGCTTTGTGCAATCACTTCACCCTCGGCATCGTCGGTGTTGGTGGCCTGACCCAGACGCACGGTGAATGTGTAGGCTTTCAGCGCATCGGTGATGTAGGGAACGGTCTTGGTCGCCTCACCCAGAGCGACAGCCAGAACGCCGGTCGCCTCGGGGTCCAGTGTGCCCGCATGGCCCGCTTTCTTGGCATCCATTGCCCAGCGCACCTTGTTGACCACCGCGGTCGAGGTCATGCCCGCAGGCTTGTCCACCACCAGCCAGCCGGAAATGTCACGACCCTTGCGTTTACGTCCCATCTTGCACCTTGCCCTTTGCTGAGGCGCGCGACCTAACGGATCACCCGGTTCCTGTCAATTTCCGGGCGTCTCTTCGACCACACCCACGATTGGCCCCAGCGAAAAGCCAACGTCAGAGCGGTTGCTGGCCCGGTCATACATCCGTGAGATGTTGCCATCGAAGAATAGCGCATTCGGCGTTTCCAGCACATCGCGGAATAGGCTGCCGAATTCGTGAAAGGTGACGTAATCCTCAGAAATCGCAAACACCGCGCGCGAGCCGTCAGCGCTGGTGCCCACCCCGTTGCGCACATAAAGCGAGGTCGAATCGGGCAGAAAACGCGGGTGCAGCTCTCCGTCGATGACCAGCATCGGGCCGGATTGGGTGGCAAAGCGGCAGTCGGGGGCCTGATCGACGAAATCCAGTGTTTCGAACACATCGGCGCGACCGTCACGGATGCAGAACACGCCATTGGGCAGCAAGCCAAAATTGCCGGGGCCGGGGTTCGGGATCACGCGCATGACCTCTTCGCCCTCTTCGACATAATGGCCGACAGGTGATCGGTCGTCGTGATACATGCCCGCGTTCATCGCAAAGGCCAGACGCTTGCCACCGGGTTCAAGCGCCTCGTTCACCGATGAGAAATGCCCCAGAAGGTCACCGTTTTCATCGTTCAGAAACAGGCGCAGGTCTTCACTGGCGGCATCCACCTCGCAAACGGTGTACCGCTTATCCTCGTGCGTCAGCTTTTCGCAGGTGACCGCCCCAGCCTGCGCAGCCCAAAGGACCGCGCCCAGCGTGGCCAGCGTGCGGATCACTCGTCCAGATCGCGGCGCACCGCGTCCTGGCTGAACATGCGGCGGGTATCGTCCAGTCGGTCAAACGTGTCATCCAGACGGAACCGCAAATCGGGCGAGAATTTCAGGTTAAGCTTCTTGCCGACCATGCGCCGCAACTCGCCCTTGTTGCGGGCCAGCAGTTCAATTACGTCCTCTTGCCCTTTGCCGCCCAGCGGCAGCACAAAGGCAGTGGCGATCTTCAGATCGGGCGAGGTGCGCACCTCACCCACAGTGATCGACATGCGGTTCAGGTCGGGGTCGTGGACATCTCCGCGTGCCAGAACCTCGGACAGAGTGCGGCGGATCAGTTCGCCGACACGCAGTTGTCGTTGGGACGGGCCGGGGCCATCGTGGAATTTGTTCTTTGCCATAACCCCGATCTAAGCCCAAAGCAGGGCTTTGCCAAGCGGGCGCGAACGGGTTAGGAGGCTTTGAGCCGACTTTAGAAAGGACCAGCGCTATGACCCATATACCGGGGATCGTCATCACAGGGGCTTCGGGCCGTATGGGGCAGATGCTGATCAAGACCGTCACTGACAGCGACCAGGCGCGTCTGGTCGGTGTGGTCGAGCGCAAGGGCCATGACTGGATCGGTCAGGATGTGGGCAAGGCGATGGGTGGTCAGGCGGTGGGCGTCACCGTCACCGATGACCCGCTCGAGGCGTTCTCGCAGGCGCAGGCGGTGATCGATTTCACTGCGCCCGAGGCGACGCTGGAATTTGCCGCGCTGGCAGCGCAGGCGCGTTGTGTACACGTGATCGGCACCACCGGAATGTCTGACGAGCAAATTGCGGCGCTGGAACCGGCCTCGCGCCACGCTGTCATCGTGCGCGCAGGGAACATGAGCCTTGGAGTCAACCTGCTGGTGCAACTGACCAAGAAAGTTGCGGCTGCACTGGATGAGGATTTCGACATCGAAGTGATCGAAGGCCACCATCACCACAAGGTCGATGCGCCTTCGGGCACCGCGCTGATGCTGGGTGAGGCCGCTGCCGAAGGACGGGGGGTCAATCTGGCCGACGTGTCCGACCGAGGGCGCGACGGCATCACTGGGGCCCGTAAACGCGGTGACATCGGCTTTCACGCCATTCGCGGTGGAGACATCGTAGGTGAGCATGACGTGCTGTTCGCCGCCCCAGGTGAACGCATTGTGCTGCGCCATCTGGCCACCGACCGCGCCATCTTTGCTCGCGGTGCCCTAAAAGCGGCGCTATGGGGGCAGGGCAAGGCCCCCGGTCAGTATGACATGGTGGATGTGCTGGGGCTGTAACCCCGTTCAGCGAAATGCGGTCAGACCGGGCGGTTCTGCGCCGTCCTGTTCTGCCGCTGCAAAGAGAAGCCCCAATCGCTGATCCCATGTCGGGTACTGGCCGGTTCGGGCATAGGTAAGGCGCTCGGACCCGATGGAAATGCCTAGGGGGGCAGCCTCACCTCCGATCACGATCTCGCCGATCTCGGTCCAGTTGGCTGACGGGGGATAGGCGGCGGGGGCGGATTCATTTGTACCACCGACGCGGTAATAGACACCCATCGTCACGATGTAGGCATCGCCAAACGGATCCGGGAAGAAAAAGCCCGAGGCATCGCGGGCCGCCAGGGCCTCGGCCTCATCGCGCAGCAGAACTTTTTCGGTAAAGGGCAGGGCCATCTCGTCCAGCACCGCGCGCATGTCCTCAGACTGCGGTACGCTGACAAAGGCAATGCGGGCTGGATCAAGGTCAAACCCTTCGGTCAAAATGCGCAACATCAGGCGCGTCGTGGTCTGACCATCAGCGTCCGCAGGGTGACAGCCGACCTCATGAAACAGGGGCAAAACGTCGGCACGCGATTTTTCATCCACATCGGCAACCCGCGCCAGCGGTTGAATGACAAAGGCGTTCGAGGGCAGCGCGGATTGATCGAAATCATGCCGCAGCCCCTCGTTAAAATCATCGCGTCCGGAGGCAATGGAAAGCGGCGCAGCTTCGTTGAAACCAAGCCCCAAGAACGTTTTTCTCAGATGATCGATCGTTTTGCCGAATTCTTGTTCGAACGCCTCATTCTGGTCTGTCGCCGCTGCCGCAACCCGCGGTAACAAGGTTCCGACCGTTGCTGCGGTTCCCAGCTGGACAACTTTGCGCCTGTTCCATCCCATCGGATACCTCCCGTGCCTGTTGGACGTGGCATCAGAGTATCACAGATGTTTCGGCTAAGGGTTAAGGGTTTCTGAAGACAGTTTTCCGGAAGAGCAGTTACAGATCCTTGATCCTATCTTCACGCAGTGGACAGGCCAGATAAACGCCGAATTCCGTGCCGATATCGGCGCTGACGCGGGCGTGGACCCGGCCCTGCCGGTCGAGGAACCGTTGATTGTCTTCGACGGGAAAAATCCCCTCATGCCAGATGCCGGGATGGATATAGAGACCTCGCGAGCCATCGCACCAGAAAGCCACTACTTTGTCCGGCGTCAGGTTGTCGCCGGGCAGCGCTGCGGGAACGATGAAGGGTTTGTTGTCCAGCGGCCAGAACATCTGTCCGCCATCTGGGTGATAATTCATATGCCACAGCAGCACCTGATCACGTGGCGCGGTTTGCTGGTCGGTCTGTGCCTGTTGTGGGTCGGCGGACCAGCCCAAAACGTAGTGGCCTTTGACCGCCTCGTTCTCACCGTACAGCACGTCGCCCTGCCAATCGCATTTGAATGTGCCTTCGACCCAGCCGCCTTCATCCCCGGTGCCTTCGTCAATCGGCCGCCAACCTTGTTGGGGCCAGCGAGCGATTTCGATCTCGAAGCTGTCCGGATCATCGACCAGACAGCCATAACCGTTGACCGATGCGTCTGTGGCCCGGATTAGAGGCACTTCGTGCCAGGGCAGGGACGGTTTTGTGCTGGCCTCAAAGATATATTCGGGGGCGTTCATGCCGTCCCCAGATGTTTGTCGACCATGCGCTGCACCATCGGCGCGAAATGGGTGAAATCAGGCGTGTCCATATCCGCGCGCTTGCCTGCCTCATCCAAGTAACGCACCTGAATGATTTCCTTCAGGTTCGGATTCGCTTCGAACTCTGCGACCTCCTCAGCGCTCATCGGCCCGCCCTGCAATTCCAGCGTATGGACCGAAGCGGTGGACAGGCGGTTGAAATATTCAGGCTTGGTGGCGCAGAGATACCGCTTGGCCGCCACGTGATAGCGGCAGCAATCGGTGATGACCGAGGGGAAGAACTGTTCCAGCACCTCAGCGCCTGCATCCTCGTGATGACGGTCCTCGGTGTCATCCGGGTGATAGGTGCCGAACTCGGAGGTAAAATGGCCGATATCGTGCAGCAATGCGCCGACGATGATTTCCTCGGACTGGCCGTTTTGTTCGGCAATGGTGGCACCTTGCAGCATGTGTTCGGCCATCGTCACCGGCTCACCCAGGTATTCCTCACCGCCGCGGCGGTCGAAAATATCCCCGATAAAGGCCACGATATTTGCGCGGTTCAGGGTCGAGAAATCAGGTTTCATTCCGCCGCCTCCGGCTGCGCCATCTCCATTGCGGCCAATGTGGACAGCAAACCATCCTTGTCGGCGTAGCACCCCTGTAGCCAACGTGAACCGGCCCCGGAATAGCCTAGCCGCGCGTGTAGCACGCGGGTGTTGTCGACTATGAAGCTCTCGCCCGGTTCCAGCTTGAACGACACGCCCATGGCTGGATCGTCGATGATCTCGCCCAGTTGGCGATAGGCGGCGTAATAGGCCTCCATCTGATCAAAGGGCACGTCAACAAAAGGCGCGGACGAGCGATTGTTAAAGCGGATGCCGACCAACTCACCATCTGGTGACAATTCGATCATCGGGCGGCGCGAACGCAGCCAAACCCCGTCCGAGCCCTTGTATTCGAATCGCGCCGGGTAACCGGTCAGCAAGGCAAAGCCCTCGGGGTTTTGATCACGCAGCTTTTCAGCGGCGCGGAACCCGTCGACGACGATTGAATCGCCTCCCTCGGCGCTGTTCTCCAGACAATAAAGGATTTGTAGCGTTGGAACCGGATCGCGATAGGGGTTGTCGGTATGGGCCTGCAAGCCAAGACCGGTATAGGCGAGATTAGTCGGGTTCACCTCGGTTCGGACCTCGAAATAGGGGCCATAGTTGGTTTCGCGGACATAGCCGAACAGATCGGCCACCTTCAGCAGCGATTCCGGTTCGGTCGGGCCGCCGGTCAACTTGGCAAAGCCGAATTCGGCCACAGCGGCCAGCCAGTCGCGTTTGGCGGCGGGCTTGGCGTGGACCTCGGTCCAGTCGCCGCTGGGTGCGCCGATGCCGCGTTCCCAGGTGGTGATGCCCGGGGCGATGCGCCCGGTGTCTTGCGCCCTGTCGCAATCATAAACGTGATCGGCCAGCCAATCGGCGGGGAAGGTCGCGGTCTTGCCTTCTGGCTGGAAGGTGACGCTCAGATCGCCATTAATGACATCGGCGGTGCTGACTGACACATCGGCAGGAATATCGCCGATGGTGATCAGGCGTTGCCCGTTCCCGGGCGCGCGGGTGTCGGGGTCCAGCGCGTTGTCGCGCAGCCAGATGGCGTGGAACCGGGCCTGGGTGCCGGTGTCAAATTCAACGGTTACGACCGAGGCGTCATGGATGGCAGAGCGCAGCATGGGGGGTCTCCTGTTCAGCGCGGGCTTTGGTTGAGGAAATAAGCGCCTCGTGGCATTAAGACAATTAATCCTTCTTTCTGCTGAGGCTTGGAAAAACTTATGGCTAAGAAAAAGGTCGGATTGCCGCCGCTGGATTGGTTGCGCGTATTCGAAGTCGCCGGGCGACTGGGCGGGTTCTCGGCAGCGGCGAAAGAGTTCGGGCTGACTCAGGCGGCGGTCAGTCAGCGCATCGGCAACCTTGAGGCCTGGCTGGGCCGCACGCTGTTCGTGCGCGAGGCGCGGGGCGTGTCGCTGACGGTCGAAGGTGAAAGCTATCTTCCGCTGGTGCAGGACAGCTTGCAGGCGCTTGAACGCAATACCGAAGACCTGTTCGGAAAATCCCCGCGTGAACTGCGAGTAGCCGGGTTGGCCTCGAATATTCACGCGCTTGTGGTGCCAAGCCTGGCGCGGTTTCAGGCTGTGCAGCCGAATGTGCGAGTGGTGACCGATTCCGTGGCGCGCCGGTCGTCGTTGGACGAGGAACGAACCTGGCTGCAAATCCGGTATGGGCGCGGAGCCTGGCCGGGGCGGGATGCCGAATTGATAGCGCCCGAAGTTTTGGTGCCGATGGTTGCACCAGATGTGGACTGGGGCGCGTCGTTGATTGATCTGCGCGGTGAGCGGCCCGGTTGGCGAGACTGGTCACGTAAGATGAGGCAGGGAGAAGTGACCCTGTCCAACATAAGCTTCGATTCGATGGAGCACGCTCTGTCAGCGGCCCGGCAGGGGATGGGTGTAGTGTTGGGATCGGTGCCCTTGGCCAAGGCGGATCTGCAGGCCGGGCGTTTGCGCAAGTTGGATCTGCCAGAGCTGAAAACGCGGGACGGGTACTGGCTGACCTGGCCCGAAGAGCGCGCAAAATCCAAGAAACAGCGCGCTTTGATTGCCGATTTCCTTCAAGTGCTGCGGGCCTGAGCGCTTAAAAGTCTATTGCGATGCCCTTCTTCTCCCAATCGCCAAAGCGGGCCGGGTCAGGGCCGTCGCGCCCACCCAGTTCCTTGGGCATCTCTTCTGCCTCAACTTCTGCCTTTTTGCGACGCTCTTCGGCTTCGGCCAGCGCGCGCTGGGCGGCAGGCGGCAGGTCTTTGCGGGCGTCATTTGTGGTGTCGGGCATGACATCGGGTTCCTTTCCGTGCACGGGCTTGATATACGCCCGCGTCCGCCCTTGGCAATGCAGGCGGAAGATAATTCAAAGGCGGTTCCATGTCCGACAACGCAACGGCGGCGCGACGCAGCGCGATCTATCTGCTGGATCAGATTTTGGGCGAGGGACGGCTATTGTCGGAATGCCTGGCCGCAGGGGCGCTGGATCGGCTGGGCCCCGAAGACCGCGCGCGGGCGCAGCGTCTGGCCCTGCAAACTCTGCGTGGGCTGGAACGTGCTGACCGTCTGCTGGACAATCACCTGAACCGGACACCTGCGCTAACGGTCCACAACGCCCTGCGCCTTGGCGCGGTTGAGTTGTGCCACGGAGAGGCCGCGCATGGTGTCGTCAACTCGATGGTCGAGATCGTAGGGCGGTCGCGCAAGCATGGTCGGCTTAAAGGGCTGGTCAACGCCGTGCTGCGCAAGGTTGCCGCCGAAGGACCGGATGCATGGCCCAAAATGCGGGTGCCGCGCCTTCCGGAATGGCTGCGCGGGCCGCTGATTATGGCCTGGGGCGCTGAGGCCGTTGCAAGCATGGAACAGGCACATTTCTCAGGTGCACCGCTGGACCTGACGCTGAAACCGGGGGCATCGGGGCCGGGTGAGGCGTTACCGACGGGCTCGATGCGCATACAGGACCCGGGGCAGGTTTCGGCCCTGCCGGGATTTGATCAGGGCGATTGGTGGGTGCAAGACGCGGCGGCGGCCTTGCCGGTGCGTATTCTGGCGCCGAAGGCTGGGGAAACCGTGCTGGACCTCTGCGCCGCGCCGGGGGGCAAGACACTGCAACTGGCGGCTGCCGGGGCTAAGGTGACGGCTCTGGATATCTCGGATTCCCGGCTGGAACGGGTGCGCGAGAACCTCAATCGCACTGGCTTAAAGGCGCAGGTCATCGCGGGCGACGCGCTGGAACATCAAGGCCAGTACGACGCCATCCTGCTGGACGCGCCCTGTTCGGCCACTGGCACCATTCGACGCCACCCGGACCTGCCCTTTGCCAAGGACGGTTCTGAATTCGGCGGGTTGATCGAACTGCAGGCGCAGATGCTAGCCCATGCCTGGACTCTGCTCAAACCCGGTGGGCGGTTGGTCTATTGCACATGTTCCCTGCTGCCCGACGAAGGCGAGGTACAGATCGAAGAAGCGCTGGATCAATATCCCGACATGAGTATCGAGCACGAAGCGCTGGGCGTGACCGGGGTGGATCAAAGCTGGATCACCGAAGAAGGCGGCCTGCGTCTGCGGCCCGATTATTGGGTGGATCGCGGTGGCATGGACGGGTTCTATATCGCCTGCCTGAACAAATCCGCCTGACGGCACGCTTTTCGATGACTTGACGCGCGCACCGGTCTATCGTTGGGTCTCAGGCGCCAGGAGAGCGCGAGAGGCAGAGTAACGAGCGTCATGTCAAATTCAGATACCATGACAAACCGGTGGACGCGGTTTCAGAACCGCCTGTATGCGCGGCTCAGCCAGCGGCGCAAGGCCTTCATCGGCTTCGTGACCGAGCCCGAACCGCGCACAGTGGGATCGTTTGCCCGAGGGCGGCAGCTTGTTGCCGGAAATCTACTGTTTGCCGGATATCTGGTCGAGGCAGAGGATACTGGCCTGTGGGACGTGACCGCACCCAGTACCGGCTTTGACAATGAACGCCATGGTTTTGCTTGGTTGGACGATCTGGCCGCCGTTGGTGATATGCGCGCGCGGGAAAAGGCCCAGCGTTGGGTGTGGGGCTGGATCGACACGCATGGCCGCGGGCAGGGGCCGGGCTGGGCGCCCGATCTGACCGGTCGCCGGGTGATGCGCTGGATCAATCACGCTGCTTTCCTTCTGCGCGGGATGGACGACAAGCAAACCGCTGTGTTCTTTCGCGCACTGGCGCAGCAAACCTGGTTCTTGTCCAAACGCTGGTCCGCAGCCACGCCGGGACTGCCCCGGTTCGAGGCTCTGGCCGGTCTGGTTCAGGCCGGTCTGGCGCTGAAGGGGCTGGAGCAGATGGCTGACCCGGCCCTGCGCGCACTGGGAAGGGAATGCGAAAGGCAGATCGACGCACAGGGCGGCATCTCCACCCGCAATCCTGAAGAGCTGCTTGAGGTGTTTACTCTGCTGTCCTGGACCTCAGCCGCGCTGAGCGATCAGGGACGGGGCACCCCCGGTGCGCAAGCCGATGCGATCAAACGCATGGCACCGACCTTGCGCAGTTTGCGCCATTCCGACGGCGCGCTGGCCCGCTTTCATGGCGGTGGGCGCGGGGTCGAAGGGCGGTTGGACCAGGCGCTGGCCCAAAGCGGGGTTCGCCCGCAGAACGCGACCGGGCTGGCGATGGGGTTTGCGCGGCTCTATGCGGCCCGAACCAGTGTGATCGTCGATGCCAGTGTGCCGCCAAAAGGGGCGGCATCCTATAATGCTCATGCCTCGACCTTGGCGTTCGAGGTGACCTCGGGGCGGCGGCCGCTGATTGTGAACTGTGGATCGGGCGAAAGTTTCGGCACGGAATGGCGGCGGGCCGGACGCGCGACGCCTTCGCATACGACCCTATGCCTGGACGGATATTCCAGCGCGCGTCTGGCACCGGCGGGGAATGGTGGCGAAAGAGAGGCTTTGGTCGATGCGCCGGAAGACGTGCCGACTGATTTCGAAGACGCCTTCGAAGGGGCTCGCTTCATGGTTGGGCATGACGGTTACACCAAAGTGTTCGGCCTGACCCATGCGCGCACGTTCGAGCTGCGTTTTGATGGGCGAGAACTGACCGGGGAGGATATTCTGCTGACCGCCACTGACAAGGCCAAGCGGCAGTTTGACCGGGCGCTGGACGCTTCGGGCCTGAATGGGGTGGGGTTTGACATCCGGTTTCACCTGCATCCTGACGTGGATGCAGCCATTGATCTGGGGGGCGCGGCGGTGTCGATGGCGCTTAAAAGCGGTGAAATCTGGGTGTTTCGTCATGATGGTGTGGGAAAATTATCAGTTGAACCAAGTGTTTACCTTGAAAAAGGACGTTTAAAGCCTCGCGCGACAAAACAGATCGTTCTATCCGGGCGCGCAATGGAGTATGCGACGCGCATCCGGTGGACGCTGAGTAAGGCTCAGGATACAGCCTATGCCGTGCGCGACTTGCACCGGGACGAGCCCGAGTTTGACTGACGCCAAAAGGACCTTTGGACCCATGACTGATCTTCACCCCGTGCGCCGCGCGTTACTTTCCGTTTCCGATAAGACCGGATTGATCGAGCTGGGAAAGGCCCTGGCCGAACGCGGGGTCGAGCTGTTGTCGACCGGCGGTACCGCCAAGGCGCTGCGTGATGCAGGGCTAGAGGTCAAGGATGTCAGCGAGATCACCGGCTTCCCCGAGATGATGGATGGCCGCGTCAAGACGCTGCACCCGATGGTGCATGGCGGCCTGCTGGCGCTGCGCGACAATGACAGCCACGTGGCTGCGATGAATGAACATGGCATCGGTGCGATCGACTTGCTGGTTGTGAACCTCTATCCGTTCGAGGCCACCGTGGCCAAAGGTGCCGATTACGACACCTGCATCGAAAACATTGATATCGGCGGCCCGGCCATGATCCGCGCGGCCTCGAAGAACCACGCCTTTGTCAACGTGGTGGTGGATGTTCAGGATTACGACGCGCTGCTGGCTGAACTGGCGGCCAATGATGGCCAGACTTCTTACGCGTTCCGTCAGAACCTGGCGCAAACGGCCTATGCCCGGACCGCCGCCTACGACGCCGCCGTGTCGAACTGGATGGCCGATGCGCTGGCCGCTGAGGCCCCGCGCCGTCGCGCCTTTGCCGGTGAGTTGAAGCAGACCCTGCGTTATGGCGAGAACAGCCATCAGCAGGCGGCCTTTTATACCGATGGCACGAACCGCCCCGGCGTGGCGACCGCCGTGCAGCATCAAGGCAAGGAACTGAGCTACAACAATATCAACGACACGGATGCGGCGTTCGAACTGGTGGCCGAGTTCAACCCGAGCGACACTGCCGCCTGCGCCATCATCAAACATGCCAACCCCTGCGGCGTGGCCAAAGGTGCGACCTTGCTTGAGGCCTACAAGGCCGCGTTTGATTGCGACCGTACCTCTGCCTTTGGCGGAATCGTCGCGTTGAATCAGCCGCTGGACGCAGAAACCGCGCAAGAGATTACCGGCATCTTTACCGAGGTTGTGATCGCCCCGGGTGCCTCGGACGAGGCCAAGGCGATCTTTGCAGCCAAGAAGAACTTGCGCCTGCTAACCACCGAAGCCCTGCCGGATGTGACCGCTGGTGGCAAAACCGTGCGTCAGGTGGCCGGGGGCCTGCTGGTGCAGGACAAGGATAACGGGTTCGTCGGCATGGATGATCTGCAGGTCGTGACCAAAAAAGCCCCGACCGAGGAGCAAATGCGCGACCTGCTGTTCGCGTGGAAAGTGGCCAAGCACGTCAAGTCCAACGCCATCGTCTACGTCAAGGACGGCGCGACCGTGGGTGTCGGTGCGGGTCAGATGAGCCGCTTGGACTCGGCCATGATTGCCGCGAAGAAAGCCGAACGCATGGCTGACGCGCTCGGCTTGCCGCAACCACTGACCATCGGGTCTGCCGTGGCCTCGGACGCGTTCTTCCCCTTCCCCGACGGTCTGATGGAGGCTGCCGAGGCAGGCGCGACCTGCGTTATCCAGCCCGGTGGCTCGATGCGCGATGATAAGGTGATCGCCGCTGCGGATGAGGCTGGTCTGGCCATGGTCTTCACCGGCATGCGCCACTTCCGCCACTGATGCGCTCGCGTCTTCTGCTCTGGGCCGCGCTGGCCGCGTTTGCGATCGACCAGATCAGCAAGTATCTGGTCGTTCACGTGATGCGCGTGGCCGAGGGCAATATCGACGTGCTGCCACCGCTGCTGGTGTTCAAATACGGCGAGAATCGGGGCATCAATTTCGGCCTGTTTCAGGGCGACAGCGACACTGCCCGGTGGGTGCTGATTGGTATCTCGTTGGCTGTGTCGGTCGGTGTGCTGATTTGGCTGTTGCGCACGGTTCCGTCAAAGCTGGCGCTGTTCTGCGGCGGGATGCTGATCGGCGGCGCGCTTGGGAACGTGGTGGACCGGGTGCTGTACGGCTATGTTCTAGATTTCCTGAACATGTCCTGCTGCGGCATCAACAATCCGTTTGTGTTCAACCTGGCCGACGTGTTCATCTTTGCCGGTGCTTTCGGACTTGTGTTGTTCGATGGCAAAAAGCCCTCGTGACGCGCCGGGTGATATGCGATAAAAGCGCCTGAAACTGGCTGGAGACTCTGATGCGGTTGCCGCGTTCCATATTTGCTGTGACATTGGCCTTTGCGGTTGCCGGGTGCTCGAATATCGGTTTGCGCCATCTTGAGGCACCGGGGGACGGCCCGGATGAGTTTTCGGTCATGCCGGTCAAACCGCTGACCCAGCCCAAAGATTACCAGTTCCTGCCCGCGCCCACGCCGGGTGGCGCCAACCTGACCGATCCGAACCCCAAAGCCGATGCCGTGGTGGCACTGGGCGGCAGCGAGGCGGCGCTGAATCCAAATGCGGCAATCCCTGCGTCGGATGGCGCGTTGGTGACGGCCTCCAGCCGCTACGGCGTACCGTCCAACACGCGTCAGGTCGTTGACACCGAGGATGCCGAGTTCCGCAGAAAGCAGGGCCGTTTGACCCGCTTGCGCCTGTTCAAGGTGGACCGCTATTCGCAGGTTTACCGACGCGAAACTCTTGATGCCAATCAGCAGAACGAATCAGCGCGTCGGGCCGGGGTTGAAACTCCCTCGGCGCCACCGGCTGATGAATAAATCTTAACTTTCCGTCATCGGCCTTGAACCTGCGCACCACAACCGTAGTTTGAACACCATCAAACGAAACGGAGGACGCCCCATGGTTCGGGCCCTTGCATTGTCTGTCGCCCTGTTCGCCGCCACCCCTTTGCTGGCCAAGGAAGGGCACGAGGCGGTCACCACTTTCACGCTGGATAACGGCATGGATGTCGTCGTGATCGAAGATCACCGCGCCCCGGTCGTGCAGCACATGGTCTGGTATCGTGCCGGATCGGCGGATGAGCCCGTCGGTTCCTCCGGTGTGGCGCATTTCCTCGAACATTTGCTGTTCAAGGGAACCGATACGCTGGCACCTGGCGAGTTTTCCGCCACCGTTGCGGCCAATGGCGGCAATGACAACGCGTTCACCTCATACGACTACACCGCCTATTTCCAACGTGTCGCCGCCGACCGGCTGGAGCTGATGATGCGGATGGAAGCGGATCGGATGCGCAATATCCGCCTGGGCGAAGAGGATATCGTGACTGAGCGTGACGTGATCCTCGAAGAACGTAACCAGCGTACCGAAAACAGCCCGCGGGCTCTGTTCGGTGAACAGATGAGCGCGGCGCAGTATCTGAACCACCGTTACGGCGTGCCGATCATCGGCTGGAAGCACGAGATGGAGTCGTTGGATATGGAGGACGCACTGTCCTTCTATCAGACCCATTACGCGCCCAATAACGCCATTCTGGTGGTGACCGGCGATGTGGAGCCGGACGAAGTCAAAATGCTGGCTGAAGAATATTACGGCGTCATCCCCGCCAATCCGGACCTGCCCGAACGGGTGCGTTCGCAAGAACCGCCACAAACGGCCGAGCGTCGCCTGACCTTCAAGGACGCGCGCGTTTCACAGCCTTATGTGCAGCGCAGTTATCTGGCCCCTGAACGGGATACGGGTGCGCAGGAAAAAGCCGCCGCGCTATTCCTACTGGCCGAATTGCTAGGGGGGAGCACCACGTCCTACCTGAACGAAAAACTGCAATTCGAACAGCAGAAGGTCGTTTATACCGGTGCCTTCTATCGCGGCGTGTCGCTGGACGACACGACCTTTGATCTGTTGGTCGTTCCGGCCCAGGGCGTGTCGCTGCAAGAAGCCGAGGATGCGATGGATCAAGCCGTGGCCGATTTCATCGCTGAAGGTGTGAACGAAGAAGACCTTGACCGGATCAAGATGCAGCTGCGCGCGGCCCAAACCTATGCGCGTGACAATGTGGACGGGATCGGCAATCGCTATGGCCGTGCCCTGACCAGCGGCCTGACGGTCGAGGATGTACAGGCGTGGCCCGATATCCTGCAGGCCGTGACCGGGGAAGAAATCATCGCCGCCGCCCGTGAGGTTCTACAGCCCGAGGCGTCGGTCACCGGATGGCTGATGCGCGACGATGAGGTGACGCAATGAAACGGATTTTTGCAACCCTGATCGCCGTTGTCATCGCGCTGCCTGCCTGGGCTGAGATCGAGATCGAAGAGGTCACCTCACCCGGCGGAATCACCGCATGGCTGGTCGAGGATCACTCGATCCCCTTCACCGCGCTGGAACTACGTTTTCGCGGTGGTACCTCGCTGGATGAGCCCGGCAAACGCGGCGCCATCTATCTGATGAGCGGTCTGATCGAAGAAGGCGCAGGTGACATGGACGCCCGCACCTATGCGCGCGAGTTGGAGTCACTGGCGGCCTCGTTCCGGTACAATGCTTCGGATGACTCGGTGTCGATTTCCGCGCAGTTTCTGACCGAGAACCGGGATGAGGTCATCGACCTGTTGCGCACCACCATCCACGAACCGCGGTTCGATGAGGATGCGGTCGAGCGGGTGAAAGCGCAGATTCTGTCCGGCCTGCGTTCGGACCAGACCGATCCCAATGACATTGCAGGGCGCAACTTTGCACAGATGGCCTATGGCGATCACCCCTATGGGTCCGAGGGCAAGGGAACAATCGAGAGCGTGTCTGCGCTGACGCGCGATGACGTAGTGACCGCCTATGACAATGTATTCGCCAAGGACCGCCTCTATGTCGGCGCGGTGGGTGACATTTCCCCAGAAGAGCTGGGCGCTCTGCTGGACAAGCTGCTGGCAGGCTTGCCTGAGGTTGGAAAACCCATTCCGGACCGAGCTGATGTGGATATCGCGGGCGGTGTCAGCGTGGTCGAGTTCGATACACCGCAATCCGTCGCCTTGTTCGGTCATGCGGGGATCGACCGTGATGATCCGGATTTCTTTGCGGCCTTTGTCCTGAACCACATTCTTGGTGGCGGCGGCTTTGAAAGTCGTCTGATGCAGGAGGTGCGCGAAAAGCGTGGCCTGACTTATGGGGTCGCGACCTATCTGGTGCCCAAGGATCTGGCCTCGGTCTATCTGGGCTCGGTGTCCTCGGCCAATGACCGTATAGCCGAAGCCGTGGAAGTGATCCGCGACGAATGGGCCCGTGCTGCGAGCGAAGGCGTGACCCAGAAAGAGCTGGACGACGCCAAGACCTATCTGACTGGTGCCTATCCGCTGCGGTTCGATGGCAATGGTCCGATTGCCGGGATCATGGTTGGTATGCAGATGGAGAACCTGCCCATCGACTACATTGCCACCCGCAATGACAAGGTGAACGCGGTGACGCTGGAAGATGTGAATCGCGTCGCAAGTGAATTGCTCGACCCCGAAGGGCTACACTTTACCGTTGTCGGCAAACCCGAAGGCTTGGAAACCACAAACTGATCAAAGGGGGCTGAGCCGGTGCTCAGCCCTTTTTTCCCGCTGCGCCACGCAGCATTTGTCCCATCATCTGCCCGAACTTGCCTGACCCGCGCTGATACAGCGCGCCGTCCACGGACAGGACCGTACCGCTGATATAGCTGGCCATATCCGAGCTGAGAAACAGGCAGGCATTGGCGACGTCCTTTGTGTTCCCCCAACGCCCCAGCGGCACATCGCGGCGCAGCTCTTCATGGGCATTTTCCGTCGGTGCCAGGCGCCGTGCGCCCTCGGTCCCTTCGATAAAGCCCGGCACGACTGAGTTTACGCGGATGCCCTCGACCCCCCACTCCATCGACAAGGTACGAGTGATTTGATCGACGCCTGCCTTGGCAGCGCAGACATGGGCTTGCCCTTCGTAAGGCAGAAACGCCTGCGGGGCCGAGATGTTGATGATGCTGGCGCCGGGGCGTTTTAAATAGGGGTACGCGCCTTTCATCACATGGACCGTGCCCATCAGGTCGATGTCCACCACTGTCTTGAATGCGTTGACTGACATCTCGGATGTCAGCGCCGGGAAATTCCCCGCCGCGCCCGAGACCAGAACGTCGAAATCGCCCAATGCGTCGTGGAATTGTTTCAGCCCGTCCGCCACTGCTTGCGCGTCACGCACATCAAAGGCCGCGCCGACAACTTCGGCTGCACCGACCTCTTTCAACGCGACAAGCGTGGCATCCACCTTATCCTGCGACCGGCTTGCAACGGCCAGTTTGGCACCCGAGGCCGCGAAGGCCTCGGCAATGCCTCGGTTGATGCCGCTGGTGCCGCCAATGACGATGACGGTTTGTCCTGAGAAATCCATGTAGGCCTCCCTAAAGCGGGAGCCCTACTCGCCGTAGGGCACCCAGATGTTTTTCACTTCGGTTGCAGCCTGCAGGAAGCGGCGCGAATGGTCCACGCCCCAATCGATTGCCGTCGCGTTATTCACCCAGGTCCGTTTCAGGTTCCCGGCCGAGACGACCTCTATCTCTTTTGAAAGATCGGTGGACGAGAAGGACCAGACAGCATCGACGTTCAGGTGCGATGCCAGCGGTTTTGCCAGCTCTGCATGGCTGCCGGTCAAGATATTGACCACGCCAGCGGGGACGTCAGACGTCTCAAGGATCTGGTAGAAATCAGTCGCTGCCAGAGGGTAGGGCTCTGAGGTCACCAGGACTGTCCGATTCCCCATCGCAATCGCCGGGGCCATGGCCGAGACCAGACCTAACAGTGGCGCCTCATCCGCACAAAGCGCGCCGATGACACCCACGGATTCCTTCATGGCAATCGCCACGCCACGGATCGGAACGCCGTGCACCTGACCGTCATACTTGTCGGCCCAGGCGGCGGCGGTGAACAGGCGCTGGATTGAAGCTTCGACCTCTTTCGCACCGTCTTTCTTGCCGGTCATCGCGTCGATGCGAGCGGCAAACTCGTCGGCGCGAGCCGAGAGGTTTTCGCCGATGTAGTACAGGATCTGTGCCCGCAGATGGCCGGTGGTCTTGGACCATCCATTGGCCCCTGCCGCAGCTTCAACCGCATTGCGGACGTCCTTGCGATTGGCGAGGCCCACGTGGCCCAGCAGACCGGACTTGCCCCAGACAGGTTTAGAATAGCCGCTGTCAGGCCGCGCCTGCTTGCCGCCGACATACATCTTGGCAGTGCGGTCGATTGGGTCGACAGGGGCACCTTCGCCGGTGGTCGCATCGACCTTTGCCAGCGGCTTGGCGTTGCCCTTGGGCTTGGTATAGGCTGTCAGCCCTTCCCAACCGCCTTCGCGACCAAAGCCGCTTTCACGCACACCGCCAAAGCCAGCGGCCGCATCGAACAGATTGGTGGCATTCACCCAAACCACGCCCGCGACCAGCTTGGGCGCGATATCCAGTGCAAGGTTCACATTCTCGGTCCACACGGTCGCAGCCAACCCGTAACGGGTGTTGTTGGCCAGCTCGACCGCCTCTTCCGGCGTGCGGAAGGTCGAGGACACCAGCACCGGGCCAAAGATTTCTTCCTGCATCAGCGGGTCGGATGTTTCCAATCCCGAGATCAGCGTCGGGGGGTAATAACACCCGTTTGCCGGCAGATCGCACGCGGCTTGGTGCACGTGACCAGCGGTGTTGCTTTCGACCATGCTTTTGATGGTTTGCAGTTGGACCGGGTCAACAACCGCGCCCACATCAATGCACTTATCCAGCGGATCGCCGATGCGCAGCTTGTCCATCCGTGCGCGCAACTTGTGATGGAAGCGATCAGCGATGCCTTCCTGCACCAACAGGCGCGAGCCGGCACAGCAGACCTGCCCCTGATTGAACCAGATCGCGTCGACCAGACCTTCGATGGCACTGTCGATATCGGCATCATCAAAGACGACGTAGGCTGACTTGCCGCCCAGCTCCAATGTCAGTTCCTTGCCGGAACCCGCGGTTGCTTCACGGATGCGGCGGCCCACAACTGTCGAGCCGGTAAAGGCGATCTTGTCCACGTCCGCGTTCACGATCATCTCACCCACCGCACCGTCTCCGGTAACAATGTTGACCACGCCTTTCGGCAGTCCGGCTTGCGAACAGATATCAGCAAACAGCAACGCGGTCAGCGAGGTGTACTCGGCCGGTTTCAGAACTACCGTGTTGCCCATGGCCAGGGCCGGAGCAATCTTCCACGACAGCATCAGCAGCGGGAAATTCCACGGAATGATCTGCCCGCAAACGCCCAACGCCTCAGCATCGGGCAGTTCGCTTTCCATCAGCTGCGCCATGCCCGCGTGGTAGTAGAAATGACGCTGCGCCAACGGGATGTCGATGTCGCGTGATTCACGGATCGGCTTGCCGTTGTCGAGGCTCTCAAGCACCGCAAACAGGCGCGAATGCTTCTGCAACAAGCGCGCGATGGCATAGAGGTACCGCGCACGACCTGCACCGCCCAGCTTCTCCCATTTCGGTTGCGCCTTTCGGGCGGCAGAAACGGCAGTATCCACATCGGCCTGTTTGGCTTGCGTCAGCTTGGCCAAAACCTCTCCGGTCGCCGGGTTGCGGCTGTCGAACCCTTTGCCGGGTTTGGTGAACGCACCATCGATATAGTGACCGAACTTGTCGCCCTGATCGACCAGCCAGGCCAGAGCCTCGGCGGCACTTTCGGGGGCAGGGCCGTAATCCATGGTTTCGAATATCTCTTTGACTGTCATTGTTTTTGTCCTCAGCCCATGGAGTGACGGTAACCGGCGGAGTATGCGCCAGTTACATAGTGTTCCAACTGCCGCTCGATATCGCCCAACAAGGACGACGCGCCAAAACGGAATAGATCCGGCTCCAGCCAGCGGTCGCCCAGTTCGTCCTTGATCAGCGCCAGGTAAACCAGCGCGTCCTTGGCTTTCGAGATGCCGCCTGCCGGTTTGTAGCCGACCCGGTATCCGGTGCGGTCATAATAGTCGCGGATCGCGCGGATCATGACCAGCGAAACAGGCAAGGTGGCGTTGACGCTTTCTTTGCCGGTCGAGGTCTTGATGAAATCCGCCCCGGCCATCATGCAAACCAGCGAAGCACGCGCAACGTTGCGCAGGCTGCCCAGTTCGCCGGTGGCGAGAATGGCTTTGACATGCGCATCACCGCAGGCCACACGGAACGCCTTCATCTCGTCATACAAGGCTTGCCAGTCGCCAGACAGTACATGGCGGCGGGAAATCACGATGTCGATTTCCTCGGCACCGGCTTTCACACTTTCTTCGATCTCAGCCACGCGCAGATGGAATGGCGACAGACCTGCCGGGAAGCCGGTGGATACTGCGGCAACAGGGATGCCGGTGCCATGCAGTGCATCCACTGCCGTTTCGATCATGTCGTGATAGACGCAGACCGCCCCGGTAGTGATCGGCGGCATGTCCAGGGCCTGCAATACAGAAGGCGTAACCGGCTGCCGCGCCTTGGCACACAGACGGCGGACCCGACCAACCGTGTCATCGCCAGACAATGTAGTCAGGTCGATCAACGTGACCGCTTTCAGCAGCCATGCAGCCTGATACTCCTTTTTTACCGACCGACGACCGGGCAGGGTCGCGGCGCGGCGTTCAATGGCCGAAGTATTGACCTGCACGGCGCGTACCCAGTCCAGATCAAGATCCATGCCGGGGTTTCTGGGCTCGGTCACTTGCGGCAGATGCGCGGTGCGCACGGGGCTTTCTGAGCTCTGCGTATCCATAGTCACGTCCTTTGGGAGGTTTGCGCCAAAATCGCACGGGCGACGCGTAAAGGGAAGGCATAGCAAGGGGTGATCCAAAAGTTTTTTGACCAAATGGACAAATTAGGCATTTTCTTGCGAGTAATTCGCAATAGCATTGACTTAGTTGCGAATGGTTCGCATATTTATCCTCAACTGGAAACCAAATCGGGATCTGACATGATTCGTCGCAGCTTTCTCGCAGCGCTGACTTTCGCGGCTGCTTTGCCACTGACGGCCTGGGCCGAGACTCCACTGAAAGTGGTTGCAACCACCGGTATGATTGCTGACGCCGCGCGTCAGGTGGGGGGGGATCAGGTCGAGGTGAAGGGCCTGATGGGCCCCGGCGTCGATCCGCACGCCTATCGCCAGACTCGCAGCGATATCGTTGCGATGACCCGTGCGGATCTGATCCTTTGGCATGGCCTGTATCTGGAAGCGCAGATGGAGGGCTTTTTCCACGACCTCGGCCGCAAGCGTACCGTGGTGGCCGTGGCTGAGGGTGTCGACAAGTCCAAGCTGCGCGCGCATGACGATTATGCTGACAAATACGACCCGCATGTATGGATGAGCCCGGCCCTGTGGCGCGATGTGGTGGTTGAAGTGCAAGAGGCCCTGACCGCCGCGCGCCCCGAAGCCGCGGATGTCTTTGCCGCCAATGCGCAGATCCATCTGGCCGAGCTTGATGCGCTGACCGCTTACGCCGATCAGGCGCTGGCGGCGGTACCCGAAAACAACCGCGTATTGGTCACCGCGCATGACGCCTTTGGCTATTTCGGCGCGGCATACGGATATGACGTGATGGGCATTCAGGGCATCTCGACCCAGTCCGAGGCCGGATTGAACCGGATCGGAGAGCTGGTGGATACGCTGGTCGATCAGCAGCTGACAGCGGTTTTCGTGGAAAGCTCGGTCTCTGACCGGTCGATGCGCGCGCTGATCGAGGGGGCCGCAGCCAAGGGTCATGACGTAGGCGTGGGTGGAGAGTTGTATTCCGACGCTATGGGCGAACCCGGTACGTATGAGGGCACCTATGTCGGCATGCTGGATCATAACATCACCGTAATTGCCGGTGCACTGGGGGCAGATGTTCCTGATCGCGGCATGAACGGCAAACTGTCGGCGGGGTTTTGAATGATGCTGGAACTGGCCGCAGATCAGGGTGTTTCGATTGCTGACAGCAACTTGGACGATAGCCCCCTGGCTATTCGGGGGTTGACCGTTTCCTACGGGCAGAAACCTGCTGTGTTCTCGGTGGATATGACCGTGCAGCCCGGTGGTATGACGGCGATCATCGGACCTAATGGCGCGGGGAAATCGACTCTGCTCAAGGCTGCATTGGGGATCTTGTCGCCTTTATCCGGGCAGGTCACTGTGTATGGTAAACCGCTGGAGCAACAACGTGCCCGCATCGCCTATGTACCACAGCGCGCCAGTGTGGATTGGGATTTCCCGACTCGCGTGATCGACGTGGCGCTGATGGGTCTGTCGCGGCAGTTAGGCCTGTTGGGCCGCATTCGTGTTCGTCATATGTCGCGCGCCATGGATTGTCTGAACCGCGTCGGTATGCGCGATTTCGCGGATCGTCAGATTGGCCAGCTTTCGGGCGGGCAGCAGCAACGGGTGTTTCTGGCCCGTGCTCTGGCGCAAGAGGCTGATCTTTATTTGCTGGACGAACCCTTTGCCGGGGTCGATGCGGCCACGGAAAAGGCCATCATCGCGGTTCTGAAATCGTTGAAAGAGGCGGGCAAGACCGTCGTTGTCGTGCATCACGATCTGGCAACTGTCACCGACTATTTCGACCACGTCTTCCTGATCAACACCCGCAAGGTGGCCGAGGGAACAGTGGCCGAAGCCTTCACAGCCGAAACGCTGCAATCGGCCTATGGGGGTCGTTTGGCCACCGCCCAGATCGACCAGATTTCACGCGCGCTGGGGTAAATCATGCTTTGGGATGCTCTGAGCCTGCAGCTTGGCTATAATGCCACGCTGGTCGCTATTGGTGCGACCTTGCTGGGCGTATCCGCCGGGGTGACCGGCACCTTTCTGTTTCTGCGAAAACGCGCGCTGGTCAGCGATGCGATTAGCCATGCGACCCTGCCGGGCGTGTGCCTGGCCTTTATGGCACTGGTTGCCTTTGGCGGGGATGGGCGCAATCTGATCGGTCTGCTGGCCGGATCGGCGATCTCAGCTTGGATCGGCCTGCTTTGCATGAATTGGCTGACCCGGCGCACGCGGCTGGCCGAAGATGCAGCCATCGGCGCGGTTCTGTCCGTGTTCTTTGGTTTTGGCATCGTTCTGCTGACCGTGATTCAGACCATGGGTGTCGGTCGTCAGGCGGGGCTTGAGGGGTTCTTGCTGGGCTCCACGGCTGGAATGCTGTGGGCGGATGCCCTGATCATTGCAATTGGTGGGGCGGCAACGCTTGTTCTGGTAATGATCATTCGCCGTCCGATGACCATGGTGGCCTTTGACCCGGAATATGCCGCGGCGCGCGGGCTTCCGGTGCATCGGATCGACCTGGCGATGATGGGATTGGTGATGGCCGTCACTGTTGTCGGCCTGAAGATCGTCGGGCTGATCCTGATCGTGGCGTTGCTGATCATCCCCCCTGTGACCGCGCGGTTCTGGACTGACCGTTCGGATCGGGTTGTCCTGCTGGCCGGTCTGACGGGTGGCCTGGCCGGGTATCTGGGCGCGGCTCTGTCGGCCTCGGCCCCGAACCTGCCGACCGGTCCGATCATCGTGCTGGTCAGCTTTGGATTTTTCGCATTGTCCCTTCTGTTTGCACCGGTTCGGGGTGTTCTGGCGGCGGTGTTGCAACATCTGAAATTCCAGCGCCGAGTACATATCCGACAAGGTTTGCTGGCATTGGCGCAAGGTCAGAAAATCTATGAACCGTTAACTCTGCGCCTGCTGAAACGTGCCGGATTAGCCCGCGCCGACGGCGTTGCCACAGAGGCAGGCAAGGCCCGCGCTGCCAAGGCATTGCGCGACGAAAAACGGTGGGAATTCGTGCGCGCGGACCAGGCGCACGAGGCGACGGCGGCGCTCTATGACGGGCTGCGCGATATCGAAACGGTGCTGACCCGCGATCAGATCGCGGAAATCGACCGTCTGATCGGCGGTCCACAGGAGATCCGGCCATGAACGGTGAAGAGTTTGTCCCCCTTTCCCTGACGCCGTTATTGATCGGGATTTTCGCCGCCGTCGCATGTGCCTTGCCGGGAAATTTCCTGGTGTTGCGCAAACAGGCCCTGATCGGGGATGCAATCAGCCACGTGGTACTACCCGGCATCGTGGTGGCCTTTCTGCTGACCGGAGCGATTTCGACCTGGCCCATGATGTTGGGCGCGGCAGGTGCTGCGATAGTCGCTGTCGTGATGATCGAGGCGATCCGGCGGCTGGGTCAGATCGAACCGGGCGCTGCTATGGGCGTGGTGTTTACCACCATGTTCGCAGGCGGTGTGCTGTTGTTGGAACAGACCGACACCTCGACCGTGCATCTGGACGTGGAACATGCGCTGTATGGCAATCTGGAAAGCCTGATCTGGCTGGACGCCGTGGGCTGGTCGTCGCTGCTGGAGCTGACAGCCTTGGCCGGGTTGCCACCGGAACTGCCTCGGATTGCGCTGACACTGGTTGGGGTGATCTTGTTCATCTGGCTGTTCTGGCGCCCTCTGAAAATCTCGACCTTTGACGAAGGCTTCGCCCGCACTATCGGTATTCGCACCGGTGCGCTGGGCATGGCTTTGGTGATCGTGGCCGCAATCTCGGCCGTGGCCGCGTTTGACGCAGTGGGCTCGATCATCGTGATCGCCATGTTCATCTGCCCCCCGGCGGCGGCGCGGATGATGACCAATCGGCTGGAAACCCAGATCACCTGGAGCGTCATTTTCGCTAGCGTGTCCGCAATTTCCGGCTATGTGCTGGCGGGATATGGGCCACTTTGGGTGGGCGGAGCAGATGCTGTCAGCGCGGCGGGCATGATCGCGACCATGTCCGGTCTGATCCTGGCCTGCGCCGCGTTGTGGGGTCCATGTCGCACCCGCGCCGGAGCCCCCCAAGCCACTTGACATGGCATTTTCCCGCTGTTGGCGGATGCAAGATGTCGGCTGAAATTCGCCCAGACGCCCGGTATGGGCAGAGTTAATGATTGTTACGCGGCATTTCGTGTTAGTTCCCCCGCAATAAATTTCTGAATGACCACCACTCACTTGGATCGTTCGGACAATCGTGACCAACTTTGCCGTCTGTTGACATCGGCGCGGCACGATTGTTCGAACGCCCCCTCCCTCCTAAAAATAGGGCTGCCAAATCAGTGGCAGAATCGTGCGCGCGTATGCTAGGTCTGGTAGTATGGTGCAGGCAAACCTCAATATCAGCGAAAACCGCCCCGTAATCCGTCAGCTTGACGATGCTGCAATCAACCGCATTGCTGCGGGTGAGGTGGTGGAACGACCGGCCTCGGCCGTCAAGGAACTGGTGGAAAATGCCATCGACGCCGGGTCGACCCGGATTGCCATCGACATCGCTGACGGCGGCAAGACGTTGATTCGCGTCACGGACGATGGATGCGGGATTTCGGCAGGGGATTTGCCGCTGGCCCTGTCGCGCCATGCGACATCAAAGATCGACGGGTCGGATCTGCTGAACATTCACACGTTTGGTTTTCGGGGTGAGGCGCTGCCGTCGCTGGGCGCGGTCGGGCGACTGACCATCACCAGCCGGATGCCGGAGGCCGAAGCGGCGCAGGTCTACGTATCGGGCGGCAAGATGGAGGCGGTGAAACCCGCCGCCCTGCGTGTGGGCACGGTGGTGGAACTGCGCGACCTGTTCTTTGCCACGCCCGCTCGGCTGAAATTCATGCGCACCGATCGGGCCGAAGCACAGGCGATCACCGACACGGTCAAACGGCTCGCTATGGCCGAACCCGCCATCACCTTTACCCTACGCGACGTCTCAGGCGGGGGTGAGGGGCGCGTAACCTTCCGAGCCGACCGCGAAAATGGCGATCTGTTCGACGCGCTGCACGCCCGTCTGGCCCGTGTGATCGGGCGTGAATTCGCGGAAAACGCGTTGCAGATCGACGCCACGCGAGAGGGCATTCGGTTGTATGGCTATGCCGCCTTGCCGACCTATTCGCGCGGCGCTGCGGTGGCGCAGTATCTGTTTGTCAATGGTCGACCCGTGCGAGACAAGATGCTGACCGGCGCGCTGCGGGCGGCCTATTTCGATTTCCTCAGCCGTGACCGGCATCCGGCGGCGGCGCTGTTTATCGACTGTGATCCAACGCTGGTGGATGTGAATGTTCACCCCGCCAAATCCGAGGTCCGGTTCCGTGATCCCGGAGTGGTGCGCGGGCTGATCGTCTCGGCCCTACGGCACGCGTTGGCCGAGGCAGGGCATCGGGCATCGAGCACCGTCGCGAATGCAACACTGGGCGCGATGCGGCCCGAACCGGCGCAGCCTACACCGGCGCGGGTGTATCAGATGGACCGCCCTTCGCCCGCAGCACGGCAGGCGGCCTATCGTGCGCAGGCACCAGGGTTTGCCGAACTTTCGCGCGACTATAGCGGTAATATTGTTGAGCCTGCCCTAATGGAGGCCCCGGCTACGGTGGAAGAGCCACCGGTGCAGGACCTGCCCCTGGGTGCGGCGCGCGGGCAGGTGCACGAGAATTACATTATCGCTCAGACCGCCGATGGCATGGTGATTGTCGACCAGCACGCCGCGCATGAACGCCTGGTCTATGAAAAACTGAAGACCCAGATGGCCGAGAATGGCATCGCGGCGCAGGCGCTGCTGATCCCTGAAATCGTTGAGCTTTCGGAAGGGGATTGCGCGCGTCTTATGGCGGTCGCGTATGACCTGTCGCGCCTAGGGCTGACGTTGGAGCCTTTTGGCGGTGGGGCCATCGTTGTGCGCGAAACGCCTGCCATTCTGGGCAAGGTCGATGCTCGCGCGATGATCCTGGATATTCTGGATGAACTGGCCGATCAGGGCGAAAGCCAGACGGTACAGGCGCGGATCGAGGCGATCCTCAGCCGGGTGGCCTGTCATGGTTCGGTCCGGTCCGGTCGGCGCATGCGGGCCGAGGAAATGAACGCCCTGCTGCGCGAGATGGAGGCGACGCCCCATTCCGGCCAATGCAACCACGGGCGACCGACCTATGTGGAACTGAAGCTAAGCGACATCGAACGTCTGTTCGGGCGCAGTTGATCCCGGCGCTTGACCGGGTTATGAAGAATAAAACAAGAACATCTGAGGCGATATGATCGAGATTGCTGGCACAGAAATGGCTTTGAACGACCCTGTGGTGCTGATCGCAGGTGGGGTGGTAGCATTGATCCTGTTGCTGCTGTTCCTGTCCTTGCGAGCGGCCAACCTTTCCGCCCGAATGGCGGAACCACTGGCGCGACAGATGGCGCATCTGGGCCAGCACGTGCAGCAGCTGGGGCAGGGTCAGGAACAACTGCGCGGTGGCTTGCAACATGTTTCGGACACGCAGGCTAATGCACAGGTTCAGGTGATCCAGACGGTTGAATCCCGCCTTTCCTCGGTGCAACAGCAAATGAATGACAGGCTGGCGGACAACGCGATGAAATCGGCCCGCGCTTTGGCCGAAATGCAAGAGCGAATGAAGGAATCGCTGCATGGGTCGTCGAAACAGACCGCGACCTCGCTGACGCAGTTGCAGGAACGTCTGGCCGCCATCGACAAGGCGCAGGACAACATCACCAAACTGTCGGGCGATGTGTTGTCGTTGCAGGATATCCTGTCAAACAAACAGACACGTGGCGCATTTGGGGAAATTCAACTGAACGATATCGTCTCCAAGGCGCTGCCTTCGGATAGTTTCAAATTGCAGGCCACCCTGTCGAACGGACGTCGTGCGGATTGCCTGATTCACCTGCCGAACCCGCCGGGGCCGATTGTGATCGACAGCAAGTTCCCGCTGGAAGCCTATGAAGCGTTAATTGGCTCGACCAACGACGCCGAACTGAAAGCGGCTGTGCAGATGTTCCGCAGCACAGTGCGCAAGCACATCAACGATATCGCTGAGAAGTACATTCTGGATGGGGAAACCGCAGATGGTGCGCTGATGTTCCTGCCGTCCGAGGCGGTCTATGCCGAGCTGCACGCCAAGTTCCCGGAACTGGTGCAAGAGAGTTTCAGCAAGCGTGTTTGGATCGTTTCCCCCACCACCTGCATGGCGACGTTGAACACGATGCGTGCGATCTTGAAGGACGCGCGAATGCGTGAACAGGCGGGCGCGATCCGCAAGGAACTTGGCCTGCTGCACAAGGATGTTGAGCGGCTTGGCGACAGGGTCGGTAATCTCGACAGGCATTTCGGACAGGCGGCCAAGGATATATCCGAGATCAAGATCAGCGCCGAAAAAGCCGGGCGCCGGGCGCAGCGGTTGGATAACTTCGATTTCGAAGAGCTTGCCCCGGACGATCACACCAATGTGGTGCCGTTGGGAAAATCCGAAGGCTGAGCCCTACTGGATTGACAGATCCAGATTGTAGCCGACCGTCTTATCAGTATCCCGATCATTGCCCATCAGATAAACGCGGATCGTATAATCTCCGTCTTCGGGCAGGTCGATACGGGCGGTATTGCCATCAATCGAGCCGTTGTAGATCGCAACGCCATCACTGCCGGGTGGCAAGATGTTGAAGTAAATCACGCCATTGCCGTTGGTATCGCTGACCTTGAGATCGGCGAACATTTCCTGGCCCGCCTGCGCGCCCAGCTTGTAGTCAAAATACTCGTTTCCTGTGATCGTCCCGTTCACCATCGCGCCAAAATTGCCGGGTTCGAATTTCACTTCTGCCGTGCGCTGCGCCCAGGCTGCGCTGGCCAGTCCAGCAATCAATCCACCAATAATCAGATGACTTTTCATGAAACCTCTTCCCAACCAACTAAAGTGTTAGTGTAGCACAAACGGCCCCAGCGTTTCAGATGCGTAAGAATGGCTGAAACAGTCGTGGCATCAGCTTGGTGAACTTCAGGGGCGCGTCGGTGACGGCCAGACAGATGCAATCCTCTGAGATATCGGCGGTCGGCGTGTGGTGCAGGCTTTCATCCGCGATCTCGACGTCGCCCCGCGCGAATTGGTCGACCTCATCCGAGAACGCGCCTTGCAGCACCATCGTCAACTCCATGCCGTTATGGCTGTGGTCAGGTACCGCAGCGCCGGCAGGAATGAACAGCAGACGGGCGGTGGCCTCGCGCGTGGTGGGCAGAATTGCCTGTTTCACGCCCATGCCGATAGACCGCCATTTAATGTCATTCACATCGCCGCCCACGTAATCCTGCAGAGGCGCGGGCAGAACCGCGCATCCCGGACGTGCGGGTTTTGCAAACGGGGCACCCTTAGCGATCAGCGCCATGGTTGCGGCCAAAGACCCTTCGCTCATGCTGGTCGGGCTGTCCTGTTCTTGCAGGACGCATCCGCCCACAGCATCAAAGCTTTCCGCCCGGGCACGACAGAGGTCACACAGGGACAGGTGCGTGGCGACCATCAGGTCGAACGCTTCGGGCAGGTTGCCCGCGGCGTAGGCCATCAACAGATCGTCTGTCAGGTGATGTTTGATATCGTTTCTCATCTTCGTCATCTCAATTCATTGCATGGCGCAAGCGGTCCAGCGCCAGCCGTATCCGTGATTTGATCGTACCCAACGGCAACCCGGTTTGGGATGCGATTTCGCGATGGCTCAGATCGCCGAAATAGGCCTTTTCGATCAGTTGTCTTTGCGCCTCGGGCAACGCCGCCATGGCGTCGCGCAGCTGCGCGGTTTCCTGTTGCAGCGCGACCACGTCGTCCTGATCCGGTTCCGCCTCGGGTCCCCACCATAGGTCCTCGGGTTCTGGTCGGCGTTGTTTGCGCAGGACGTCGATGCGCTTGTTTCTTGCGATCGTGAACACCCACGTGGCCACGGTCGCGCGGGTCGGATCGAACAGATGGGCTTTGTGCCACAAGGTCGCCATCACCTCTTGCGCACATTCCTCGGCCAATGCGGCATCGGATCCTGACTTGATCAGAAACGCCTTAATGCGTGGCGCGAAGTGCTGGAACAGTTCAGCGAAGGCCGCCTGATCCTGCGCGTCCCGAATGCGTCTGACGTGGCTTACCCACTCAGTTCTGGTGTCGCAGCTGCCATTGGCTTTGGTCACCGGCTTGCCCCTGATGCGTTTGCTTGCGCGCCAAGGTTTCAGTGCTGGCCCGCTGGCCGCCGGTTCATCCAAGGTCACGGTATCGATCTCGGTAAACATAACCACAATACGCGGATCGGCCCAACCCGGATCACTATATTCGCTGATTTTGATCCGGGTTGCGCTAATTTTCGTAGTATTTGATACAAGAAGACACGGAAAAGAATGCCGCTGGAGCGGTTTACAGGCAGATTGGAGAATACACCGTGAACAGGGTTGACCATATTGCAGGCCACACCTTTCACGGGCGCAAAGGCGCGATCCGAAACGCCTTTCGTTATTCTGTCGATTACATCTTGCTAGACCCGGAAAGCCAACCGAACACACCGACGCTGTTTTCTCTGAACAGGGCCAATGTCACCAATTGGCGAGATAGCGATCATGGCGGTGAGCCACGGCAGGGGCGCGGTGCGGCCTGGCTGCGGGACCAGTTCAACAAGATGGGTGTGACCCAGCCGGATCGCATTACCCTGCTGACCCAACCGCGTGTGCTTGGCCATGTGTTTAATCCGGTCAGCTTCTGGTTCTGCTTCGATGTCGATGATCAGCTTTACGCGGTGGTGGCCGAGGTCACGAACACCTATGGCACGCGCCACAGCTACCTGTGCCACACGCCCAACTTTGCGCCGATCCAGACCTCGGACAGGATTGTTGCGGATAAGCTGATGCACGTCTCACCGTTTCAAAAGATCGAGGGGTCCTACACCTTTCGGTTCGACTACCGCCAGGATCGGGTGGGCGTCTGGATCGATTACGGGCGCGAAGGCGGTGGACTGATCGCCACGTTAACCGGACGGCGGGCCCCGTTGACTGATCGCACCATCCTATGGTCGCTGCTGCGCCGACCCTTCGGTGCTCGCCGTGCGTTTTTCCTGATTGTGTGGCAGGCGCTGAAACTGTGGGTGAAAAAGGCCCGGTTCCGCCCGTTTCGCACGGCTCCCGTGCCCGACCATCCGGTTTCCCGCATTCGCGAGCCATAACATTCCCTTGTTTGCGTAAGATCAAAGACTCAGGCCCTGTGGGGTGGTTGTGCTAGGATGAAACCGCGAACACGAGGAGTTGGGTCATGTTGGAAATCTCGGCAAGAAAAATCGCCCAGGTCGCCATGATGGGGCGTGAACTGAACCGCGCCGAGGGCGAGCTACGCGCCTTTATCGACCGAATGGGCGAGGACGAGCAGGCCGAGTTGGTGGCGGTCATGTGGATCGGACGCGAAAGCTTTTTTGCCGAGGATTTGGCCGAAGCTGTCGCAACCGCCAAATCCGAGGCCTCGACCCCCTGCGCTGATTATCTGATCGGCACGCCGCACCTGTCGGATCACCTTGAAAATGGACTGGATGCGTTGGGAATTTCGGCTGAAGACGTGGAAAACGATCTTATGTAGTCCATCTGGCCGGAACCTAGCAATCGCCGTACTTTTTCAGTCTTGTTCGGCGATCTGTGCTCGTGACCTGTTCTAGATCTGCAGTAATACGCGCCTTTTTGGCTCGAGCGATCATCCGGAAATCACTTCATTAAGCAGAATTAATTCCCCCTACTGACACTATTAATCCCGACTTCTTTTCTCTGTTTCAACGATGAACGCAATTCAGAGTAAGAGGAGAAAGTCATGGGATATGCACAAACGGTTACCACGCAGAAAGGGCTCTTCTTCGGTCTGTTCTCGGATTACGCCGAAGCACGGGTCGAAAACTACCGCCGTGATATCTTTGCCCAATCCGTTCGGGCGCTGGAAAAGCTCAGTGACCGGCAACTGGAAGACATTGGCATTCCGCGCAGCGAGATCAAGCAACGCGCCTATCAGAGCGTTTATCACAATCAACCCTACGCGCAGAAAGTGCACTGATCTGCGCGCCATTTCAGAGTTCATGGAGGAAAGAATGCTGGATGTAAGATCAAACCAAGATATGTCGATTAACGCCAGTTCGGTGTTGTTATTCGACCGGGCAATGCGGTTGCAGGCGATCAGTTCGAACATTGTGCGTGCCGCACAGGAACTGAACAGCCTGTCCGATAACGAACTGGCCGAGTTGGGTATCAACCGCAGCGATATCGAAAACGTCATCGAGCGCTATATCTGAAAGTTTGCACTGCAAAGAACCAAAGCCATCTCGATGTTTCGGGATGGCTTTATAACCTTTGTGTCGCCTGTTCTGCCCTCTGATAATGTATCTGGCAATAAGTTGGCCATCATGGCAGAAAGTACGCGTTTAAGTTGATTGTTGCGTATTCAAAGGCAGGCTATTGAGCGGACGAATAATAAGGCTGGTGGCTGCGTGCCTGATTTTGGCAGCGGCCTTTTTGTTGTTCCAGCAAAAGCAGAAAAAGGCCGAATTTGCTGCGGATTATGGAATTTGTGACAGCCCAAGACCCGACCCGTTGGACGCAATTCAAGCCTGTGATCGGTTGATCCACAACTGGCCTATGTCGGACGATCTTCTGTCTTTGACTTATCGGAACAGAAGCAGGGCCAATCTGGCCCTGAAGAAGTTGCCAGACGCGTTGGAAGACGCACAAAGTGCGATCTCTGCTTATCCCGACGGTGCGACGTCTTGGGCGCTTAAGAGTCACGTATTCGTACAGATGAAAGATTATTCCGCTGCCCGTGCCGCAATTGACACTGCTTTAGAACGTTCACCTGAAGACGACTACAGCCAAAGAATGAAATTGGAACTATTGATTCATGGCAATGAAATCTCAAACGCGTATCATTTTATTGACGAATTGAAGAAGCGTCACCCGGACCGCTTTTGGATCTATCGCCAATCGGGCCGATTGCAATTGCGCGAAAATAATTACGCAGCTGCTGCCGAGTCGTTTGCAAAGTCGCTGGAACTTAAAATCAGCGACAAATACAGTTATCGCAAGTTTTTTAAGGCTTGCAGATCAGCTGGTACAGAATGCCCCCTACTTTTCTCTGATATTCAAAGGCAGTCAGCAGAGTTGAGCTGCGACGAGGTGTTCCCATACCTCACTACGATCTTTCCAGATTGGGAATCACAGCGGGCCTTGGGGAATGGATATGCTGACCTTCAACAATATTTGTATGGAACGCCCCCCCTGCAAAGCGGCGTCTATTTTGCATTCTACCGAGCGATGACGGATTTGGAGAAAAATACAAAAGAGTCAGATGCTGAAAGGTTCATCGGCTTAGACGGTGCGATGGCGTGCATTCATGAAGCGCAGATAGGGCGAGCGAAAAACGCTCTTGAGCTGGAGGTGGAGCAAGGTATCGAGCGCGTATTTCCAAGTCAGATTCGCCAGAACCTAATGCAAAAAGCACATATGGTTCTGGCTCAATAGATTTGGCTCTGATCCCTGAGCCGGTTCCCTTTTAACTTGTGTTAGCAAGGCTCAGGCTTGTGTGTGATCCACCACCTGCAGATGCTGGGCCAGCGTGTCGATTTCGGCCATCCAGTCCTGTACCAGTTTCGGGTCACTGGGGGCGGCGTGAACGCCAGCGGGGATGGCGCGGTTCAGGACGGCCTCGACCGCCAGCGATACCGGGATCGACACCAGTCGCGCCATGGCGGTGCCGCGTGCGTCGCCCCAGGCGTCCATCACATAGGTCCTGTGCCAAACTGGGATGCCGTCTTTTTCCGACTTCAGCCCAACGCACAGGACCACGCGGTCGGGTTCGCCCTCGTCATAGGCGTTTTCCTCCCAGAACTGGTCCGACATCTCTTTTAGGCGCGCGTCACCTTCAGGCCCCGACAGGGTTTCGATTTCGCGGAACACTTCTGACCACGCATCGGCCCAACCGTTCAAGCGCAGGGTGCCGCGGACAAATTCCTTGACCGGCCAGTGCTTTTCAAAGTGGTACTGCTCCATGAACGGGATCGAGTCGCGGTTGGGGTAAACTTCAAAGCTTTCCGGTGTCGGCAGCGGCGCGATATAGCTGGTGATCGCGTCCCAGGGGCGGGCCACGTCCAACGGAGCATAGTCGCGGATCGATTTGGACGGCGAACGCAGCGCCTTGAGCACACCAAGCGGCGACCAGCTGAATTTGTAGCGGAACGGGTTGGTGTTCTTCGGGATACCACCGCAATACGAAATGAAACTCAGGTGGTTCTGTGCATCGAACACATCCGAGGCGCGGTAGTCATCGACCAGCGCATGGGCCATCAGGTGGTCGATGCCCGGGTCCAGGCCAACCTCGTTGACCAGCGCCACGCCGGCTTCGCGGGCTTTGTCGTCCAGTGCGCGCATCTCGGGCGCGATGTAAGAGGACGAGACGAAATTGGCCTCTTTCGCGATGGCCAGTTTGGCCAGCGGTACGTGCCAGTCACCCGGCAGCATTGAAACGATCACGTCGCCCTTTACCAGAACCACACCCAGCGCTTCGATGTCGAAGGTGCGGATGTCGTCCGTCAGGTCTCCAACCTCGGCCTTGGCCTTGTCGATGGTTCGGTTCCAGACGGTGACCTTATGCCCGCCTTCGATCAGGCGGCGCAGGCCAGGGATGGCCGACAGGCCGGTGCCACACCAATGAATCGTCATCGCTCAGAGTCCTTCGATATGAGTGTTATAGGTCACCGCCGCCCGGCCCCATACACCGGAATCTAGATTGGTCAGGGTCAGCAGCGAGGGCAGCAATTGCGCGGCATAGTCTTGCGAGCTTTCGACCGGCAGCATCGAGGGCAAGTTGTCGATGGCCATCACGTCCATCACCGGATCAGCCGCCACACGTAGGGCAGGGGCGTCCCAGGTGGTGGCACGGTCATAAACGGGCACCGGGTTGTAGTCGCTGTCGGGGTCGCAGGCCACATCGCCGATGGCAGTCAACTTGCGCGGCGCGGTCAATGACTCTTGCGGAACAAAGACCGGGGTGCCGGGGCGGGCGAAGATGCAGTTCAGGAACAGGTCGTGGTCAAGGATTTCCGGGAACGGCCCGCCGCAGGCGGTCTCGGCCATATCCCATTTGGTCACCTGAACGCCCATCGCCTCGCACATATCAGCGGCCCCCGTGCCTACGCGACCCAATGCACCGATGACGATGGCACTGGGGCGGGAGCCGGTGGCGTCCAACTCTGCTAGCAATTCCGCGTTCAGCGTATCCTTACCCGGATAAACACCAACGGGCGGACATTCCTGCCCCCGTTGCTGTGCCGCCCATGTTTTGAGCGTCACCGCCGCACCGGCATACCCCGCCCAATACCCAAAGGCCGCAACCCGGCGGCCATCCTCAGCCACCAGATATTCCAGATCATACAGCGTGCCACCCCCGGCCTTAAACCGCTGCAACAGTGCACGGCCCGAATGCTGGCCCTTATAGGCGTGGCCGAACATAATGTGGCGGTGGGGCAGGGGCGTGCCATCTTCGGGCAGCTCTTTCAGGCCGAAGATGACCGCCTCCAGTGGTGCGTCGGGCCAGGAATTCTCGACCGCGATCTCACACCCGGCGGCCCTGTAGCCGTCAATCGGGATGGCGCGGGTCTGGCAGTCCTCGACCGTTACGCGAATGTCTGCGGCGATCAAATCGGCGGCGCCTTCGGGGGTCAGCCCGACCCGTTCCTCATTCGGGCGCTGTTCTGCCCGGACCCAGAGATGTGTCATGCGTTATCCTTTTGTCAGAGCATTCCGGCGGCCCGCACCGCCTGAACCGAAGAACGTGCCTCCATCGCCGAGCGGAAGGTCAGAATTTTGGGAAAGGCCGAGACGTCGACGCCGTCGACTTCCAGCCAACTGCAAACCACATAGAGATAAGCGTCCGCCAGCGAGACCGCCTCGCCCAGAACAAAGGGCCCGCGCAGCCCGTTAGAGGAGATGTAGTCGCAGGACGCAGTCATCGTCTGTGCAACCTTGCTCGTCATGTCTTTCCAGCTGGATTTCTTATCGGCCCAGCGGGCCCCGCGCAGCTTGTGCGCGTGGTTCACATGCATAGTCGAGGCCAGGTAAAACGTCACCTCGCGCATCCGGGCGGCCATGACCATATCAGTGGGCACCAACCCGGCTTCGGGTGCCTTGGCCGCGATATATTCTAACAAAGCGCCAGTTTCGGTCAGAATACCGCCTTCAACCACCAATGCCGGAACGCGGCCCTTGGGGTTGATTTGCTTATAGGCCGGTTTTGTCTGTTCACCCCCGGCAAAGTCCAGTTGGATCGCTTCGTATTCCAGCCCGGCCTCTTCCAATGCGATGGCAACGGCGACCGAGATTGTGCGGGGGGCATAGTATAGCTGCATCATATGGGTCTCCGAGGTTACAGGTGGGTTTGCGCGAATTGCCGGTCCGGCGCTTCCAGATGTGGCACCGCGTTGAACAGAACCGGGCTCAGCTGCGGGCCGATCGGGTGCAATCGGTGCAGTGACGTGTTCATGATGGCCAGCGCCACGCGCGCCATCGCAGGGATATCCAGCCCCATTGCCTGCCGCACCACCATCGAAATCAACCCGCCCGAGGTTACAACGATGGCCGGCCCGCCCTCGGTTCCAATCTCGCGCAGCGCGTCCGAGACACGGGTTTCAAACTCCGCAAAGGTTTCGGGCGTGTCCGTGATCTCTCCCCGGGCCCAGGCGGCAAAGGTGCGGGGCAGGTGCTCGACAAAGCCTTCTCTGTCGGTGGGGATCGCCACGCCGTGCTGCTGTTCATACAGCTGCGCGATGGTGAAATACTCGATCTCATTCAGGCGGGCGTCTTGGATTGGATCAGGCAGGCCCATACTGGCCGCGGTTTCCGCATGTCGCTGCAAGGTGCCGCAATAGACCCTTGGATAATGCGCGCGCGTGTCTCGCAGGTGTGCCCCCAACCAGCGGGCCTGCTGATGGCCCAGATCGCTGAGCTTGTCATAGCTTTCTTCATCTCGTGCAGTGGTGTTGGCCTGGCCGTGACGCACCAGTGTAATATGTGACATTGCGGTTCCTCTTGGGCGAAGTCTTAGGGCAGGATTCGGGCCGGGGCCAGAGGCGTTTGTCAGGGGGCGGGCAAAAACCGGCCGTCCGCAAGGGTTTGATCAGCGTGCAGCCGATAGCGGAATAACAAGCCTCCAATGTTGCCTAACGGAAAATTGTTTCCTATAGGATACATGGCCGCTGCATGCGGCTGTATACGCTTTGTGCCTGTTATCACTCCAAATCCTGTTGACTCGTAACAGTGTCCTGGGAACCTTGGTATCGATTGGTTGAAGGGTTGCCTTTGCAGACCACACGGCGATCTTTAAATACAGCATTGGAAAGGCCCTGATTATGAGCACCGAACCGAAACGCACCCCCCTTTACGATCTCCATGTTGAGTTGGGAGGTAAGC
>NZ_CYUD01000008.1 GCF_001458295.1 Ruegeria denitrificans | reverse complement strand
TCATGAACACGGTGCCGGTCTCGATCGCATCGCCCACACGCGCCGCCCGGTCCACATCACTTGTCCAGAGGCTGGCGGTCAGGCCAAATACGCTGTCATTCATCAGCGCGATGGCTTCGGCGTCAGACGAGACCTTCATGATGCCCACCACCGGGCCAAAGCTTTCATCCCGCATCACCCGCATGTCGTGGGTCACATTGGTCAGAATCTGTGGCGTCAGATAGGCACCACCGTCATCCTGTGCCATGGTGTCGATATGGGCCACGGCGCCATCGGCCACAGCCTCGGCGATCTGCGCGCGCACCTCATCGGCGAACCTCACATTGGCCATCGGGCCCATAGTCGTCTCCGGGTCCAGCGGGTTGCCCAGCTTGTACCCCTGAACAATCTCAACCGCCTTGGCGACGAAGTCATCATAGAGGTTTTCATGCACGTAAATCCGTTCGATCCCGCAGCAGCACTGGCCCGCGTTGAACATGGCCCCGTCGATCAGCGTATCGACCGCCGCGTCCAGATCGGCATCCTCCATGACATAGCCCGGGTCCTTGCCGCCCAGCTCGGTGCCGACACCAGTAAAGGTGCCCGCCGCCGCGCGCTCCATTGCCTGGCCACCGCCGACCGACCCGGTGAAGTTCACAAAGTCGAACGCATTGCCCGCGATCAGATCATTGGTCACGTCATGGCTGAGGAACACATTCTGGAACACATCCGCCGGCACGCCCGCCGCATGGAAGGCCTGCGCCATCCGCTCGCCCACCAGCAGGGTCTGGGTGGCGTGTTTCAGGATCACCGTATTGCCCGCGATCAGCGCCGGGGCCACCGTGTTGATCGCCGTCATGTAAGGGTAATTCCAGGGCGCCACCACAAACACCACCCCATGCGGGAGGCGCTTGATGTAACGCTTGAACGTCTCATCCTCACCCACCGCGATATCGGCCAGTGACGCCTCAGCGATCCCGGCCATATGACTGGCGCGCTCGTCAAAGCCGCCAAACTCACCACCATAGCGCACCGGGCGTCCCATCATATGGGCCAGTTCGGGCACGATCTCATCATTCATCGCGCCCACAGCGGCCACGCCTGCCATCACAAGATCGATCCGCTCGTGCAACGACCGCGCCGCCCAATCCGCCTGCGCCGCCCGCGCCCGGGCGGCACCCTCAAACGCCGCATCGCGCGACAGCACCGCGCGTTCCGCAAATACCGATCCATCGACCGGTGAGATGCACTTCAGTGTCTGGCCCATGCCATCAACTCCACATAGAGGGCATTTGCGCCCTGCTTCCTCTTTCCAAATTTCAGTGGTGCGAGAGGCCGCCCTCTCACGCTGCTCGTCAGGCCCGTTCAAACCCGCGAGCGACTTCCCAATCGGTCACCACGCGCTCGAATTCCTCGATCTCGACCTCGGCCGCGCGGGTATAGTGATCAACCACGTCATCCCCCATCGCCGCACGCAACATGGCAGACCCGTGCAGCGCATCCCGCGCTGCCCGCAGGTTGCCCGGGATCATGCCCGTGTCCCCCTGATAGACATCGCCAACGGTGGGCGGCTGCAACTCCAGCCCTTCCTCGATCCCCGCAATCCCGGCGGCCAGCATTCCGGCGATCGCCAGATACGGGTTCATATCCGAGCCCGGAATGCGGCACTCCACCCGGATCGCCTTGGTGCCATCGCCACACAGGCGGAACCCGGCGGTGCGGTTGTCCACCGACCAGATGATCCGCGTGGGCGCAAAGGTGCCCTTCATGAACCGCTTGTAGCTGTTGATATACGGCGCCATGAAATAGGTGTAGTCACCGGCGTATTTCAGCAGGCCCGCCATATAGCTTTTCATCAGCGCCGACATACCCAGCTCATCCTCTGCGTCATAAAACGCAGGTTGGCCATCCGCCCATAGCGACTGGTGCACGTGGGACGAACTGCCCACCTTGTCATGATGCCATTTCGGCAGGAAGGTCGCCGCATGGCCATGCTGCCAGGCGATCTCTTTCACCGCGTTCTTGGCGATCGAGTGATACTCGGCCGTCTCCATCGCCGCCGCATATTTGATGTTCAGCTCTTCCTGCCCGGTCTCGGCCTCACCCTTGGAATTCTCGACCGGTATCCCCGCATTCCACAGATGGTTGCGGATCGGGCGCATCACATGCTCTTCCTTGGTGGTCTGCAGGATATGGTAATCCTCGTTGTAGCCCGAGATCGGCTGTAGATCGCGGAACCCTTCCTTGCGGATCGCATCAAAGCTTTTCTCGAACAGAAAGAACTCCAGCTCGGTGGCGCACATCGCGTCATAACCCATCGTCTTCAGACGGTTGACCTGGCGTTTCAGGATCGAGCGCGGCGCATGCGGCACCTCTTCATGCGTGTGATGATCCAGCACATCACACATCACCATCACCGTGCCCTCCAGCCATGGCACCGGACGCAGCGTGCTCAGGTCCGGCTTCATCACATAATCGCCATACCCCCGCTCCCAACTGGTCGACGCATACCCATCCGGCGTCCCCATCTCCAGATCCGTCGCCAGCAGGTAATTGCAGCAATGCGTCTCTTCCCACGCACCAGCCACAAAATGACCCGCATGAAATCGCTTCCCCATCAATCGACCCTGCATGTCAACAAAACAAACCAAAACCGTGTCAACATCCCCGGCAGATACCTGAGACCGCAAATCGCCCAAACGCGCTTCATTGCCCATCATCTTCATCCCTCGTCACTGTCAGAGACCCCGGCCTCTTGCTTCTTTTTACGACCTGTCAATCTTCGGTCGCGTTCTTTTCCATTTCCATGACCAGACGCGTTTCCAGAACCTGTCCGCTTTTGTAGAGGATCGGATAAGCGATAGCGGCGATATGCCCGTGCAGGTCACGCATCGAACGCAACGTCTCGAGATGCAGATCGCTGGACTGGAAGCTTTCGGTCTGGCCCCGCTCAAGACGTTTCAGATGGGCCTTCCGGCTGTCGCGCGACATCCGTTTGACCTCGGCCTTGTCCAGTACAAGACGACGCGCGCAATCCATGTCATCGACCAACAGCACGTGACGGGCCAGAGAGAAACTTTCCAAAACCTCGGCATGCAAATCCGTAAGCTCTTTCCAGCCCTGCGCAGAAAACTCAGAACGTTCGGTGTGCTTGATCTGCGCCGTGCGGGTCATTCGGTTTGAAACCACATCTCCCGCGGCCTCAAGCCGGATGGCGTATTCCACCAGCTCGCGTGCAGATTTCACTTGCGCTTTGCTCATGTTCTGACGTGGCATGCGGGCGACGAAACGGCGGATTTCGGTCAGCTGCGCATTCACTTTCTTATCCTGTTCCCACAGGGCCGAGATGGCGTCGCCATCGTCCTGTTCGTAGATATCCAGCACCGGGCGGAACATACGTTCGACCTGCGTGACCATTTGCAACAACTCGTGCCGAACCGAGGACATCGCCACACTCGCCCCTGACGCGCTTGGATCTCCCAGCGGGGTGAGCACGTCGGTGAACTGGTCCATCACGTTAGCTTCGGCTTTGGGTTCCGGCATCAGTAGGGTCATCGGGCGTTCCAGCCAGTTCACAAAGCCGGTCGCCAGTAGGAACACAGCCAGGTTGAACCCGATATGGGCAAAGATCAGCGACTGCCCTGCCCCGGCAATCATCAGCGCCTCATGCGTGTTTGTTACGTTGACCGCAATCAGCATGACCAACGCCGCACTGCCCCGCAACAGCAGGTTGGCCAGCGGGACACGCCGCGCAGAAATCGTCAGATCGCGCGTCAACCAGATTGGGATAAAGGCCGAGCCAAGATTGGCCCCCAGCACCAGCGACAGCCCGGCGGCAAACGGTATCGCCCCGATCTGAACCAGCGTCACGCACATAAGTATCGTTGCGACCGAGCTGTGCATGACAAACGCCAATACCGCACCGACGATAAAGGCGGTGAAGTAGTCGTTTTCCAGGTAACCCGCGATTGCAGGCAGGAAGGCGCTCTCACGGATCGGATCGACCGCCTCGCGCAGGAACTGGAGCGAAACCAGAATGAACGCGACGCCCAGAATTATCCGGCCCATCAGCCGCACATTGGCGCGGTCCGATTTCAGATACAGCCACCCGCCAAGGGCCAACAAAGCAGGCTGCAACCAGCCCAGATCGTAAGACAGGACCTGAATGACCAGCGCCGAGCCAAGATCGGCCCCAAGAACTCCTGCCAGCGCCATTCCGAAACTGACCATGCCTGCGGCGGCAAATCCGGTTAGCAGAACCGCCACCGCGGCCGAGCTTTGCAGGATCGTGGCCAGAACCATGCCCGCGCCACCCGCAACAAAGCTGTTGGTATGGCGGGTCAGGATCGACTGGAACAAGGCGCCAAAGCGCCGTTCGATACCAGTGCGCACCAGCCGAACGGCAAACAGCAATAACATGGTTGCTGCGAAAATCTCGATCAAAAAGCCTGCTATGGCCATATGCTCATACCTTTCTGCCCCGGTCGGCGCTGTTGCGCCCCAGGGGTCTTGTTCTTGTTGTCAGAAAGGATTTTAGCATAGGGGGTATCGTTTCCGCCGATCTAATCCCGACGCAAGGTCTTTCACTCGCGTCGGGATATTGGTTTTAGCCGTAGCGATACGGCCGTCCGGCCTTTTGCATCTCGGCGTTGTAGCGCTTGAAGATGTCGACGACCTTCGCCTTGAGTTCGGACTCGGCTGCGATTTCGTCCCAGAACTTGACTGCGGCTTGCTCGACCGTTGCCCATTCTTCGTCCGGAATTGTCGTCAGCTGCATTTTGGTGCCATTGACGCGCAGATTGGCCTCGCCTCCCCAATACCACCACTGACGATAGTAATGAGACTGGTCGCAGCAAGCGCGGAAGAGAGTTTGCAGGTCTTCGGGCAATTCGTTCCAACGATCCATATTGGCAAAGAAATGACCCGCCCAAGCACCTGAAATATTGTTTGTCAGGAAGTAGTTGGTCACATCCGCCCATCCGACAGTGTAGTCTTCGGTGATGCCGGACCAGGCAACGCCATCAAGCTCTCCGGTTTGCACCGCGACCTCGATATCTTCCCACGGCAACGACACGGGAACCACGCCGAACTGGCTGAGGAATCGGCCCGCCGTTGGGAAGGTAAACACGCGTTTGCCTTTCAGATCTTCCAACGAATTGATTGGATCCTTGGTTGCAAAGTGGCAAGGGTCCCAAGCCCCCGCGCTGATGTGCTTGACACCAACTTTAGCATATTCCTCGTCCCAAATCTCGTTCAAGCCCCACTGGTTGAACAACACCGGTACGTCCAGTGAATACCGCGACGCAAAGGGAAAATATCCGCCAAAAACCGTAAGTTCTGTCGGCGAAGCCATCGAATCATCGTCTGATTGCACCGCGTCGATAGTGCCTTTTTGCATCGCGCGGAACAATTCTCCGGTCGGCACGATCTGATCTGAATAAAACAGCTCGATCTGCATACGGTCGCCCGCGATTTGATTGAACATGGCAATCGCCGGGTCGATCACATGGGCCGCAAGCGACGGGCCTGCGTAGGTCTGCAGCCGCCACGTAATAGTATTCTGCGCCAATGCGGGCGCGGCGAGGGGTGCAGCGGCGACGCCCACCCCGGCGGTTTTCAAAAACTTACGTCTTGTCGTCATGTCAATTTCCTCTCTGTTGAAGTTACTCCGTGCCCGTTCGCCGGGCATTCTTATTAATTTCCATAGACATAACCGGGCAACCAAAGCGCGATTTCCGGGAAAATCATAATAATAGTAAGGGCCAGCACCATCACCCCGACAAACGGGATGATCGAGCGGTAAATGTCTTTCAGACTGATCTCGGGCGGTGCCATCGCCCGCATCAAAAACAAGTTATAACCGAAAGGCGGCGTCATATAAGCGATCTGCGTGGTGATCGTGTACAGAACCCCGTACCAGATCAGGTCAAAGCCCAGCGCACCAACCAGCGGCACATAAAGCGGCGCCACAATAACTAGCATTGCCGTGTCGTCCAGAAACGTGCCCATGACGATAAAGCTCAGCTGCATCAGGATCAGGATCAACCAAGGCGACAGACCCAGTTGTTCTGTGAACAGGTTGTCGATGGCCTTCACCGCGCCCAGCCCGTCAAACACCGCTCCAAAGCCTAGCGCGGCCAGTATGATCCACATGAACATGCACGAAATCGCCAGCGTCTGCTTGGTGCAGTCCTCGAAAATCTTCCAGGTCATGCGGCGCTTGACGAGAGACACCACAAGGGCCGCCAGTGCCCCAATGGCCGAACTTTCTACCAGCGAGGTCCAGCCATTCACAAACGGCACCATCATCGCGGCAAAGATGATCAGCGGCAGTGCCCCCGCCCCCAGCAGTCGGATTTTCTCAGCCCTCGGAACCTTGTGGGCATCTTCCATCGTGGGGCCGAGTTCGGGCTGAATGCGACAGCGTATCCAGATGTACAGAATAAACAGACCAGCCATCAGCAGGCCCGGAAGGATACCAGCCAACCACAGCTGCCCGACAGGTTGGCGTGCAATCATTGCATAAAGCACCAGCACCACGGATGGCGGCACAAGGATACCCAGACTGGACCCGGCCTGAATGACCCCGGTCACCATGGTTTTGTCATACCCGCGCCGCAGCAGTTCCGGCAGGGCAATCGTCGCCCCGATGGCCATACCCGCAACGCTGAGGCCATTCATGGCCGAAACCAGAACCATCAGCCCGATGGTTCCGATCGCCAGTCCGCCATTCACCGGCCCCATCCACACATGGAACATCCGGTACAGGTCATCGGCTAGGCGGCTTTCGCTAAGTACATAACCCATGAAAATAAACATCGGCAGGGTCAGCAGCGGATACCATTTCATCAGCTTCATCGCGGCCGAGAACGGGATATCCTGCCCTCCAGTACCCCACAGCGCCAGTGCGGCGATAGTGGCAACCGCACCAATTGCACCAAAGACGCGCTGGCCGGTAAACAGCATCAGCATCATGGACGCGAACATGAAGATGGCGATAAATTCCTGGCTCATGCCCTCGACACCCCGATCTCCTGCCCGTTGATCCGGGCTATGTCTTTGAAGAATTCCGATATCGCTTGCAGCAGCATCAGGAAAAAGCCGAACACCATGATGGCTTTGATCGGCCAGATGTAAGGCCGCCACGCGGTCGAAGACCGTTCCAGCCGACCGATCTCTTCACTACCGGTCAGCAGGCCGGTGAAATAGGACACCGGCTCATCCCCCCAATAGCCAAGGCTATAGGCTGTCGATCCCAACCCTCCATAGAGCAGAACGCCCAGATAGAGGATCAGCAGAATCACGGTGAACGCATCGAACCAGGCTTTCTTGTGCGGGCTCCAGTTGTGATAAAACAGGTCCATCCGCACGTTCGACCCCATCTGGATCGAGTACGGCCCGCCAACGATGTAATAGGTCACCATCGCGAACTGGGCCATTTCAAGCGTCCAGAGCGACGGAAGAAAGAAGGTTTTCGAGATCGAGGACCACAGCAGTATCCCCATCATCACGAACAGCCCCCACATCATCACCCGGCCAATCCGGTAATTAACGGCGTCGACCACGTGCACATATGCCGCCATCGCTCGGATCATGCCGCACCTCCCACCTGAAACCCGTCTAGGGTGCGATTGATCCAAGCCACAAGATGCCCGGCAATGGCACGTTGCTGTTCAGGTGTGCGGATCAGGTCATTGCGTATCTCGATCATCACATTCGCCAATCCGTTGGGCCAGGCTTGCATATCCAACGTATGCGCCACCCCATCCGCCGCCGAATAGGGCTCATTCAAAAGGGTCACATAGGGTGAATCGGCAGGCACCGTCTGCATCATCGCCATTGCGAACCGGTCATCCTTGCCGTGAAGGACACCCAGCTCCACCTCGCGCTTTTGACCGTGATAGACCGGCGTGAAACTGTGCACTGTCACCATCAACTGCAGCGAAGGGTGCTGCGAGATTTGGCCTGACAGGGCGTCAGAAAACGGAACATAAACGTTCTCTGTCCGGGCTTGCCGCTCATCCGAAGTCATCGCCGCGTTGGCGGGGATGTCATATTCTTCGCTTCTGACCGGCATGGCGCCTGCAGCCTCGGGCGGGCGGTTACAGTCATAAACCAGACGCGACACGCCGCCATAGACCAAAGACGCAGACATCTGCGCAGCCATGTTCTGCGCCACCCCCAACGCACCGGGGTCCCATGCAATATGGCTCTCACGCGCCTTGGCCGTCAGGCCCATGTCACCCAGAAATTTCGGGATTCGGTTCGACGCATGCTCGCACACCAGCAGCACCATAGGTGCGCCGTCCGCTGTATCCGTATGAACAACAGTTCCGAAGTCCAATGTGCCGTCCTGCGATTCCGAGAGTAGTGTCGATGTAAAAATTTCCACATGAAGCATTCACCTGTCAATATTTTTCCTGTATAAAATCATCCAAGCTTGAACGCGCTGAAAAAATTTTGACATAGCGCAGGATCGAAAGGACCCATACGTGCGGGTAACGGACAGGCTTTTGGCCCATCGGGACAAGATGACCCCATCCGAGCGGCAACTGATCAGCGTTCTGCTGGACGATTACCCCATGGCTGGTCTGGGTAGCATCACTGAATTGGCCAGCGCGGCCTCGGTGTCCACCACGACCGTTGCGCGTATGCTGCAGAAAACCGGGTTTGACGGCTATCCGCAGTTTCAGGCCGCCCTGCGGGGCGAGGTCAAGGAGATGATCTCAGGACCGATTGCCAAGCGCGACGTCTGGCAAAACGACCTGCCGGAAGAGCATATCCTGAACCGGTATTCCCAACAGACGCTAGCCAATCAGAAACGCACGATTGACGAAGTCGACCCAACCGAGTTTGACAGTTTTTGCAATATGCTTAGCGACCCGGACCGTCGTATCTTCATTACCGGCGGGCGCATCACCGGCACGCTGGCGCAGTATCTTTACCTGCACCTGCAGATGATCCGCCCGGACGTGCGACTGTTGCCCTTTGCGGCATCCTGGACCCATGACCTGTTGGATGTGCGCAAGGGTGACGTGCTAATCGCGCTGGATGTGCGGCGGTATGAGAACTCGACCATGCTGATCGGGCAGCTGTGCCAGGAACGCGAGGCCGAAATCGTGCTGTTCACCGATCAATGGCGCTCGCCTATCCACCGGCTCGCCAAACATACTTTTACCGCGCGGATCGCCGTGCCGTCTGCCTGGGATTCCATGGCCGCTATTGTAATGCTGCTAGAATGCGTGATCGCCGAAGTTCAGGAACGCCTGTGGGATTCGGTCAAAGAACGCACGGACGAGTTGGAACAGGCCTTCGACCGTACCAAGCTTTTCCGGAAATTCGGCCAAAGCTCAAGCTCTTAACGTCGATTCTCTACAACTGACCGTGAGGAGTGTTGCCAGCGCGAAGGCACGCGGTCACTTTGGTGTCATGACGTTTGTGACCGATAATCAACTGCCGCTGCTGATCCTGTTCTTTCTTATCGGGTCTGTTGGCACCGCATTTCTGTTTCGCAAGCCCGCCGGTCACCGGGCCTGGAAACTGGCCGACCTGGTCTGGGTGGTTCTGGGTGGCATCGGTGCGCTGGTGGCGGTTCTGGCCGGGCTTTACACCTCGGACAGTTCGCGGCTGGACCGGCAAATCGACGTGGCCTATGCCGCCACACTTGCCTTTGACCGCGATGCCGCAAGATTCCGCCTGCGGTTCTGCGATCCGGCCTATGACCCGGACACTGCCGTTCTGTGCGACAAGGTCGAGTTCCTGTCAGCATCTACCGCCAGCAACGCCGACCTGCCCCTTTTCATCGCGGTGACCAATGAGGTTGCGCCCCTGCAGGGACTGCATTTTCTGTTCGGCGGACAAGCCAGAAAAGAACAGGACGAAATACGCGCCATGGCGGCCAAGGCAGATGCGTTCAGCATTGATCAGTTTCTGGTCTTCACCACGCTGGACGATGCAACGCAGGTCGCGATCGACAATATGCGCCGCAAAGTGCCTGCAATTGCCGGAGACTATCTGATCCTCGCGCAAAGCTATGATGATCTGGTCGACCAGGTCGGAAAGCTAAAGAACGAATGGGAATATCTACAGGCCAATGCGCATATTCTGGTGTTGCAGATCATCGCGCTGTGCCTGGTCAGCTTTGCCGCGCCGTTCCGTTTGGGTAAGTCCATTGTCGAGCTGCGCTCAGCGCTCAGCGCCGATAGGCCTGCGCCAGTCGCTCTGGATCGGCCCCAAGAAAATACTGGGTCAGAATCCACAAATTCCGTGCCCCCCGACGCAACCAACCCGCCCGCGCATAGCGATCCGCACTCGTAACCGCGCGGGTGTTCAGCAGGGTGATGCGGGGCAATGCGCGCACCAGTGCCACGTCCTCCATCAAGGGCTGGTCCGGGTAACCTCCGGCCTTCTCGTAGGTGCGACGCGGTACCAGTAGCCCTTGATCGCCATAAGGAAGGCCAAATACCCTACTGCGCAGATTAGCCCAGCCTGCAACCCATGCTGGCCAGAACCCACGCGCACGAAAGGCCAGACGAAAAGCTGCCGGTTTGCCTGTGGGCAAATGCTCTGCCACGTCCTTGCTCCAACCTTCCTGCAGAACGGTATCGGCATGCAGAACCAACAGCCATTCACCTTGGGCAGCTGCACAACCCCGTCGGAGCTGCCCCCCGCGGGAGGGGGTTCCGGTCACGATCTCGGCCCCCGCCTCTTCTGAAATCTCAAGGGTCTGGTCGATTGATCCGCCATCGGTGACGATCAGCTCGCGGACCAGACCCGTGTGCAAACCCTCCATCAGCACAGGCAGAGACTCCAACAAAGCCTCACCCGCGTTCAGGGTCGGGATGACGATGCTGATCGGAGCTGGCAAAGCGGAAACCCTCTGGTCATGGCGGCGCGATCTCCTATATCACGAGGCCAAGGGAAATGACGAGGACCACCCCATGCCCAATCGCCGTATTCTGCGCCTTAGCGGGTCGGACACTAACAGCTTTCTTCAGGGGCTGGTCACAAATGACATAGCTGGGTTGGATCACGGGCTGGTCTACGCCGCGCTGCTGACGCCGCAGGGCAAGTATTTGGCGGATTTCTTTCTAAAACGTGACGATGATACGGTTCTGCTGGATGTCGCCGAGGATATCGCGGACGGGTTCGTTAAACGGCTGAGCATGTACAAGCTGCGCGCCGATGTTGCGATTGAAGATAGCGGCCTGAACCTTCAACGCGGCACCGGTCCGGCGCCCGCAGATGCCCTGCCCGACCCGCGCCACCCGGATATGGGGTGGCGGGCCTACACGGTCGAGGCCAAGGCTGATGACGGCACTGATTGGGATGCCATTCGCGTGCGTCACTGCATTCCGGAATCTGGTATCGAGCTGACCCCCGACAGCTATATCCTGGAATCCGGGTTTGAGATGCTGAACGGCGTCGATTTCAAAAAGGGATGCTATGTCGGGCAGGAGGTCACCGCCCGGATGAAACACAAGACCGAACTTCGCAAAGGGTTGCGCAGCGTACAGGTTGACGGCACGGCTCCGGTCGGAACCGAGATCACGTCGGGTGGCAAACCGGCTGGTACGTTGTTCACCCAGTCGAACGGTCGGGGGATCGCCTATCTCAGGCTTGATCGCGCTGGAAATGACATGCAGGCCGCTGAGGCCACGGTCACGCTTGATGCCTAACATGTTGCGATTCCGGCACGGCTGATCTGCCGAACCACCTCGCACCCTTTGAACACATCCGGGGCGCTGCCACACTGCGGTCAGTTCACTGAACGGATGCGCATATGTTCAAACTATACCGCGCGATCTGGCGTGCCAGCGCCGGGCGGCAAATCATCCTCATAATCCTATCCATTGCCATCGCGGGCCTTGCCGCTGTGCCGTTGGAATTTCAGCGCGATATCGTCAACCATCTGACCTCGAACGATATCAGCACCGAGCGGTTGCTGTATCTGGGCTCAGGCATGTTGTCGGTTATTCTGCTGAGCCTGGCCCTAAAATGGCTGCTGGGCTATCGCGCCGGAACGCTGGGTGAGGATCTGATCCGAATGATCCGCCAGCGGCTATTGGTGCGTTCGTCCGACCTGAGCGAAACCGGAGAGAAAATGCGCACCGGTACCATGACCACGGCCATCTCGGCCGAGGCCGAGGAGCTGGGCAAGTTCGCTGGTGGCGCCTTTTCGGACCCGGTGGTGCAGATCGGTACATTGATCAGCGTCATTGGCTATATCTCATCCACGCAACCGGGGCTGGGCATGATCGCCTTTTCAATGATCGTGCCGCAGATCGTGATTGTGCTGATCTCACAGCGCAAGGTGAACATCTTCGTGGCCGAGCGGGTCCGCATTTTGCGCAGCTCAACTGACAGGCTGACAACCGAAGACATTGACGCCGTGGCACGGGATATCGAGGCCCAGTTCGACGATATCTACAACACCCGCCGCCGCATGTTCCTGTGGAAGCTGTCGGCCAAATTCCTGCTGAGTGTCATTAACGGCGCAGGCACGGTCGGTGTTCTTATGCTGGGCGGCTATCTGGTTTTGAACGGTAGAACTGATGTGGGCACCGTGGTCGCAGCCACCAGCGGTCTAGGCCGCATTCAGGGGCCCACCGCCTTTCTGATCGCCTTTTACCGGCAGGTCAGTGCCAACCGCATCAAATACGAATTGATGCTGGAACTTTTTGGTCCCAACCCCGAACGTTATCGCCAACCCAGGAAATCTTATTAAAAAAGACCGCGCAGCCCCAGCCGCCGCGATCTTTTAATGTTCCGCCAAAGCGCTGGTTTAGGCGCGTTCGGAATAATCCATGGTTTCGGTGTTCACCACGATCATCTCATCCTGCCCGATAAAGGGCGGCACCATGACCTTGAGGCCATTGTCCAGAATCGCCGGTTTGAACGAGTTCGCAGCGGTCTGACCTTTGACCACAGGCTCGGTCTCGACGATCTTGCAGATCACTTTTTGCGGCAACGAGGCGTTCAACGCCTCGCTTTCATAGAATTCGACCACGATTGTCATGCCGTCCTGCAGAAACGGGCGGCGCTCGCCCAGCAAGTCTGCTGGCAGTTCAATCTGCTCGTAGGTCTCGGAATCCATGAACACCAGCATACCGTCAGATTCGTACAGGAATTGTTGATCTTTCTGTTCAAGGCGCACACGTTCGACCTTGTCCGCCGAACGGAAACGTTCGTTTAACTTCGAGCCATTGCGCAGGTTACGCAGTTCAACCTGCGCAAAAGCGCCGCCTTTACCGGGCTTTACGTGATCGACTTTAACAGCAGCCCACAGCCCGTCGTTATGCTCAAGCACGTTGCCGGGGCGAATTTCGTTCCCATTTATCTTGGGCATGACTTAAATCCTTCACAAACGGTTGATGCGTCAGTTCCCGACCCTATATCTGGCGGGACCACACCTGACAAGACAACGAGACCTAGTGCTGCACTTGCAGCAAGCTATGCAAATGACGCAACGCAACTATGCATTTTAGCTGTATCCGAATCACATCTAATAGGTCATAAGGACCGTCACGCCGAAAATGCAAGAGCAAGAACAACAAGGAAGACGAGATGAGAGATTTCGTTGACGGCACTGCCTTTAACAACGAGCAAGGCAATCGTGCACGCAAACTTTTCGCAGCCGTTGTGCTGGCTGCACTGGACGACGCTATTGCCGATGACAAGAAATATGGCAATGGCCCCGAACAGATCGCCCGCTGGGCTCGCTCGCGCGATGGCCGCGAGGTGCTGTCCTGCGCAGGTATCGACCCGAACGAACGGGTTGTCGGCGGATTGATGGAATTCGTTGGTCGCGGCGTGCGTACCTCGGTCGCGCTGTCGCGTGAAGAAAGCGAGCGTCGCAATGCCGCTCAGCAGGCAGAAGCGGCCTAAACCAAGGCGATTTCTGTAGGAAAAAGCGCGCCACCTTCCGGGGCGCGTTTTTCTATTTGCGGGTCAAAAGAACAGCAGCCATTGGCGGGCCACCCAAATCTCGCCCCCCAGCAAGGCGGTGAAGAACAGCTTGGCAGGCCCTGACAGCCCCCTGCTCCACAGCACCACGTAAGATCCCACACATAGGACGGCTGAAACCGGTGCCACCCAAAGGGCGTAGTGCGTGCTGTCCCAATAGCTGACCGGGCTGTGAAAGACCCAATCGCTCAGCGGCCAAAACTGCGGGCGTCCGTCGCCCGCATGCAGCAGGAAATCCACCGTCAGATGTAACAGTCCTGCGGACGTGGCAACGGTTAGAAACCGCCATCCCCGCCAGACCCCAAGCATCAGCGCCAGCCCCCACAGGATGAAAGAGTTGTCGATAGCAAACACTGTCTGCCAGGCCGGTGAGAAGTACAATTCATCAAAGACGACCTGCGGCGGGACGCCCAATATGTGCAGAGACACCCCGGCCATCACGTACAACGACAAATCAGGCAGCACCGAGCCCAGCACTGCAGCCCATAGAATCGCCCCGCGCGCAGGCCGCGCAAAAGCGGCAGCGCCGATCAAAAGATGCGCGGGCGTGTTCATCCGGGGCTTTCCCTTTGGTGTCAAATCAGGTCATCTGCGCCCTAACGTATAGGAGACGACCATGGTTCGCGCCATCATGATTCAGGGCACCGGCAGCAATGTTGGAAAATCGGTTTTGGTAGCCGGGCTTGCGCGCGCCTACACTCGGCGTGGGCTGAAGGTGGCTCCGTTCAAGCCGCAGAACATGTCAAACAACGCCGCCGTGACTGAGAATGGTGGTGAGATTGGGCGCGCGCAGGCCTTGCAGGCGCGCGCAGCCAAGTGTCCGACTCACACGGATATGAACCCAATTCTTTTGAAACCGGAAACAGACACTGGCGCTCAGATCATCGTTCAAGGTCAGCGCGCGGGCACGATGAAGGCGGGCGACTATCGTAAGGACAAATCCAAACTGCTAGGTGCCGCGCTCGAAAGCTTTGACCGGCTGTGCAGCAATGCCGATCTGGTGTTGATCGAAGGCGCAGGCAGCCCCGCTGAAACCAACCTGCGTAAAGGCGACATCGCCAATATGGGCTTTGCCTGCGCCGCTGACGTCCCCGTAGTTCTGGTCGGCGACATCCACCGCGGCGGAGTCATAGCGCAAATCGTCGGCACGCAGGCGGTTCTGGATACAGGTGATCTTGAGATGATCACTGGTTTCGCCGTCAACCGATTTAAAGGCGACGTGTCCTTGTTCGACGAGGGGCGGAACGACATCGCCGCTCGCACAGGCTGGCCCTGCATTGGCGTTGTCCCGTGGTTTCACAACGCGTGGAGATTACCGGCCGAGGATATGATGGACATTCGCTCGCACAGCGGTGGGGCCTGTAAGGTGGTCGTACCCCAGCTGGAACGGATGGCGAATTTCGACGATCTTGATCCGCTATCAGCCGAACCGGGTGTTACCGTCGAAATCATTCCCGCTGGGCGCCCCCTGCCCGGCGATGCCGATCTTGTGCTGTTGCCGGGCAGCAAATCCACGATCGGCGATCTGGCGTATTTCCGGGCACAGGGCTGGGATATCGACCTGTATGCTCATGTCCGTCGGGGTGGCCATGTGCTGGGCCTGTGCGGTGGGTATCAGATGCTGGGCAAATCCATTGCCGATCCAGATGGTGTCGACGGGCGCCCCGGCACGGTCGAAGGGTTGGGTCTTTTGGATGTAACCACGACCATGGCCGGTAAAAAACAGGTCACCCTGCGCACGGCACGCACCATTCCGGGTCATGAACCGATCACTGGCTACGAAATTCACATGGGTCGAACCGAAGGCCCCGATTGCGACCGGGCCTGGCTTGAGATCGAAGACCGGCTGGAAGGTGCCACCGACACGACTGGCCGCATTCGGGGCAGTTATCTGCACGGCATCTTTTCGTCTGACAGCTTCCGCGCCCGTTATCTTGAGCAGCTGGGCGCGGCATCAGACCTGTCCTATGAGGATGGTGTCGAGGATACGCTGGACGCACTGGCGGACCATCTGGAACAGCATATGGATCTGGATCGCCTGCTGGGCATGGCCCGGCCACCGAAGCGGCCATAGGGCTTATTTCAATTCGCGATCAGCCAGCGCACGGTGAATCTCGCGCCGGACCATCTTGCGGACATTGCGAGTGATACGTTGTCCCAAAACGCCCTGCAGTTCTTCGCGAACAACTTGCGCGATCAAACCACGCAGCGCGTCTTCATCTATATTCAACGCATCTTTTTTTGCAGTCGGTGCAACCGGAGACTTCACTTCCGGCTTTGCCGCCTGTCTAGAGGCCACGACCGCCGGGTCCCGAACAAAGGTCGCCTTCGAGGTAGTATCAACGTCTGCGTGCATCATTTCGGCTGGGCTGATCTTCGCAGAGTAGGAAATGTTGAATTCATCTTCTGCAGCCCACTCCGGTGGTCTTGTCGGCATCTCGGAGTCTGTAGCCCATTCTTGCGGCCTTGTCGATGTCTCAAGCTCTGCAACCCACTCCAGCGGCTTTGTCGGTGTCCCGGAATAAGCGTCTTCGCTATCGCCATCCGGTTCCCACTGGTCTTCGGTTCGGGCAATAGCGGCTTCTAGCGCCTCAATCTTTGAACTCAGACTGTCCGCAGGGACGTCTTCCTGCTCAGTCCCGGTTCGTTGCTCAATGGCAGGCTCCGTGTGATTCACCACATCGCATGCTCGCAGGAGCATCGGCTTGACGGAATCTTCGGCCCTGTAATCCGGCTCTGCTACTTGAGGCTGAGATTTCTCTTTCTCGGCAACATCACCGACTCGCAAGGCGTCGGTCAGGACCAGCCGACTGCGCTTTCGTGAGTTGGACGCCTCAAGAACGCTCGGAATTCTCCGATCTTCTTCGCTGACCAGGCGCTTTATCGAGGACAAAACGTCCTCGATTCCCATTTTTACGACTTCATCCGTCATTGTTCTCTACCGCTCTAACCTTGAGGTCGAGTGTAGCCAAACAATGCGAACCAAACAACAGGTAGTATTAGTCTTCAGTCGCGACGCAACGCTTTGAGGACGCGATCCAGGTCACGGCTTTGCCTACTGACCTGCGCCGGAGCCTTTTTAACCAGATTGTAGTACAAGGTCGGATCGTAAATCTGCACGGCCAAACCCAGACGTTCTGCCGTCAGCAAGCCTTGCGCATCCAGCAACTGATACGCGGCACGCGACCGTTCGGTCCGCGACGCGACCTCGGCCAACTGCGCGTCCAACAGGTCCTGCTGAGCGTTCAGAACGTCGAGAGTGGTCCGCGCGCCCAGCGTTGCTTCTTCCCGGATACCGTCAAAGGCCACTTGCGAGGCCCGAACCCGTTCCGTCGATGCCCGCAAGCTGGCGCTGGCGGCCTGATACCCGGCGTAGGCGTCTGCGACTCCTTGGGTGATGTCCTTCTGCACGTTCAGCAAATTGGCGCGCGATGCATCGCGCGTTGCCATTGCCCGACGGACCGTGGCAGCCAGTCGACCACCCGCATAGATCGGCTGGGTGAACGTCAGCGAAACCGATGCATCTTCAGTACTATCATCATTATCGTAACTTTCGGTGAAGCCCGCATCAGCATTCAGGCCGACATTCGGGCCAAGGTTGGCACGCTGCTGTTGCACAAACAAATCCAGCGCCCGCACCTGGTGTTGCGCTGACTGAATAGCTGGATGATTGCGCTGAGCCAAGCCAACTGCTTCACCCTCTGATTGTGGCAGGTTCGGCAGGCTCGGTTGACCGGCTGTACGACCAGGTGCTTTGCCCACTGCGTTGACATATTCTGCTTGCGCTATGCTCAGGTTACCGCGTGCAACCGCAAGATCCGCCTGTGAACTGGCGAGCTGCGCTTCGGACAACGCAACGTCCGTCCGGGTCACTTCACCCACATCAAAGCGGTCCTGAGAGGCCCGCAATTCTTCGGCTGACACCTCCACGTTGTTCAGTCGGATTTGCACCGTTTCTTCCTGCAGCAGAACACCCAGATAAGCGTTCAAACCGCGAAACAGGACATCCTGCTCAACATCCAGTAACGCCTGTCGCGTAGCCAGCACAGTTTCCTGCGCTGATTGCTTACCCAGCACCGAAAAACCGCCATCATAGATCAACTGGCTCAACGTGAGGCCGGTGAAAAAGGTAGATGGCTGATTCAAAGTAGAGACACCACTTACGGTGGGTCGGTTGTGGCTCTGAGTGACCTGCGCTGTCCAGTTGATGATCGGACGCAGCGCCGACAAGGCTATTGCGACGTCTTCATCAGCCGCACGCAACAAGGCCCGGTTCTGTTCAAGCAAACCGCTTGTATTGTAAGCTCCGATAAACGCATCGGTCAGGTTATCAGCCCAAACCACACGCCCCGGTATGGCACTCAGCGCGATTCCCGCAGTCAGTGCCATTGTCTTAAAAATCTTTCCCCCTGCCCTCGAACGCATGACGAAATCCTTCTCAAATCAAAATTACGCTGCCCTGACCGTAGTTTGCGCCGTTGTTTTCAACTAATCAAGGCAGCAGAAAAATATGCGATGAAATTATAGCGAAAATGCACACTCTGCGGAAAATGGCTGTAAAATCGGGGCATTGGCATTGAATGCGTGACGCCACGTCACCCGATCAGCAGATTTATGCCCAATGCGAACCGTTCCCAGCTCTCCTTCGACAAACAAGCAAGCAATGCGCCCGTGATCTTTCAACTGCGCGATCAGCGCTTCCGGCACGCGCTCAACCCCGCCTTGAATCATGATGACATCATAAGGGCCATGTTCAGGCGCGCCCTGCTCCAGCGGACCAACATGCACAACCGCGTTGTCGGCATCTGCGTCCATCAGGATCGTTTGCGCCTCTGACGCGAGATCCTCGTCCACTTCCACGGCGACTACAAGTTGCGCCATGCGCGCTGCGACGGCTGTGGAATAGCCCAGCGCCGGGGCGATATCCAAAACCGCCTCGTCCTTCGAGATATTTAGCGCATCCAACATTTTCGCCAGCGTCCGTGGTTCGGGCAGACAGCGACCACCACCAAGATCAATCACCCCTTCGGCATAGGCCGCTTCGCGCTGTGCATCGGGAACAAAGTTTTCCCTCTGCACGGTCAGCATGGCATCAATTATTGGGAACTTCGTTACATCCGAGGGTCGGACCTGCGTATCAACCATCGTACGGCGCCGGGTTGCGAAATCTGTCATTGGATCGCTCATGTTATTCCCAAATATATCCGGCTTTTGCCATATCCGGACGAAACCGGCAACGGTTGGAGCAATGAAAGTTTCGCCAGATCACAGAGACTTGGTGTCGCGCCGCGTCACACGACGCCTTTGGAAACGGATTTTTGCAACCAACCCACTGGACGCCCCAGACGAAAGGTGTTAAAACGCCTGACACACCACGGCAAGTATTTGATTTTACTTGAAAAGGCGAGTTGGCGGAGTGGTGACGCAGCGGATTGCAAATCCGTGTACACCGGTTCGATTCCGGTACTCGCCTCCAACACTTAGCGAAAATTGCATCGCTCAGTTTACAGCCGGTTTACACCGTGGCCGCAAATATTCCTGTGCATGACATCAGGAAACCCTTCGCATAGCCTGGCGCCATGAGCGATGAGGAATGGTCAGATAAGGAAAACGACGCCATCGTGGTGGACTATTTTTCCATGCTTTCTGATGAGTTATCGGGCAACAGATACAACAAGGCGGCCCATAACCGCACCTTGCAGGAGTTGATCGATAGGTCCAAGGGTTCGATCGAGTTCAAGCACCAAAACATATCGGCGGTCCTCAAAGGTTTGGGTGAAACATGGATCAATGGTTACAAACCCGCCTTCAATTTTCAGATGTCGTTGGTGGATGCGGTTGCCCGGCATCTCCAGCAACGCGGCGGATGGATTGCCGAGAGGCCTTCCCTGGCTTTGGGGGCATCGGAGGCTCTTGGAGCTATTTGGATCGGCACGCTACCGACCATGCAAAACACGCCACCTCCAGATGAACTGGAACAAATGCAGGCCGTAGCACGGAAATTCGATGTGGCAGGACGGGATGAGAGAAACCGATCTCTGGGCAAGGCCGGGGAAGAGCGCGTTCTACATCATGAACGCGCCGTTCTGACCAATGCAGGCCGACGTGACTTGGCAACGAAGGTGCGGTGGGTCAGCCAGGAAGATGGCGATGGTGCCGGTTATGTTATTTCGAGCTACACGCCCGAAGAGAACAGCCGCCTGATCGAGGTAAAGACGACCAATGGCTGGGAGCGCACACCCCTTCACATTTCCCGAAACGAATTGGCGGTTGCAGAGCAAAACCGTGACCACTGGATCCTTTTCAGGCTATGGAATTTCTCACGGGAACCAAAGGCGTTCGAACTACGCCCACCTTTGGATGCTCATGTCGCATTGAACGCCACGGGTTTCCAGGCGAGTTTTTACTGAAGAACAGAAAGCTCACACTTTGACACCAGCTTCTTTGCGGGCCCGTGCCAGCTTCAAAAGCACTTCATCTGATTTCTCCGGCACCAAAGCGACGTAGTTTTCGATGGTGTTTGCGGCATGGCGAAGGCCCCACCCCATAGTGGTTGCAATCTCTTCCAGTGAGCAGCCCGCCCGCAGAAGCTCTGTAGCAGCCGTTCCTCGCATGTCGTAGAAGTGCAACTCATCTCTCACATGGACTTTTGAGCGGTCCTTTCCAGCGCGTTTGTTTGCCCTCTTACGAAGTTCGCGGACGATGCCGGACGCTCTCTCTGGCTGCAGTTTTCGGCCTTCCAATGAAACAACGAGATATTCTTGTTCCCTCGGTGTTTCATCGATCAGTTTGCCCAATGCCGGTGTCACAGGGATCGCGGCTGGCTTGCCCGTTTTTGTTCTTCGAAAGAACAGACGGCGCCCTTTGGGGGTCCTCTGCACGTGCTCGCGCTTCAGCAAGCCAATGTCCTGTGGGGTCAGGCCACCCTCTGAAGCAGCAACCACGACACGCTTGCCCAGCGGGCATGCGGACGGCCGCTCACACGGCGGCCTGGCGGAGCCACATTTTCGCGCCCGGGTGGCGAAGCCGGGATACAGACCGCATTTCCTGTTCGACCACCTCAATCAATGGAGAACGAAATGGCGGACCTGGATCAACAAATCGAGCAAACGCGCGCGAAGCTGAGAGACCTTCAGGCCCGAGCGAGCAAGCAACGGCGTCGCGATGAAACGCGCAAAAAGATTATCTATGGCTCGGCTGTTTTGAAGCTTCTCGAGGAAATTGAGAGAGACAAAGCGGATCGATTGCTCAAGCTGCTGCACGAGCGTATCTCACGCGACTCCGATCGAGAGCTGTTAGGGCTGTAAAACCAAGTTAGATCTTCTTGGGGCACTACAGTCTCTCGGAAGAGCTGGGTGTAAGCAGAAATTTCATCTATTCTTCACACTATCCAAGGCTGATTGGGCCGTTACCTCATCAACCACTAACGTGTTAATATGTTGACCATTTAATGCAGCCAATATCGGTTCAACTTTCTCTTTACCGCTTGCTACGCCAATACGTATTGGAACCAACTTAGCGTCTAAAAGCGGTAGGCTGACAAGTCTGGAGTTAAGCGCACTACTGCATAACTCACCTTCACAATCGACCAGATGCCCGAGCAGTTCAGCCCTAACCCCGCTGTTGTACAGCTTCACCCGTTCCTCGTCAGACAACGGATGAGCTTTGTAATAGGTCGCATCCTCATCGGTTACTGCACCCAGCCCCAATAACGAGACATTTGCGTTCCGTGCCTGATTGAGCACATCGCTGACCGCACGGACCGACAGGAGCATGTCGCGCTCTTCCTTGGTATCTGCGTGCAATGGAATGTGGATAAGAGTTGCCGTACCGCCAAGCCCGTCTGCAATGCGCGTCGCCAGATGGTTTACGTCTGTATAGTGCTGTCCCTGAACACCGCCCGTCATTGGTATGACAATGTTCGACGTAGCTCCTTGAGGTTGGAGGTGATTGGCAACAACGCTCAGGGCTTTGCCTCCCGAAATTGCGATGACATCGTCCTTTTTCACGATGTCCTGAAGATGCTGAGCTGCTGCCTTACCGACCAAATCCAGCGTGGTACCCGCATTCTCGGTGACGGTATCGACCACAAGAAACTCAACACCAGACCATCGCTGTTTCAGTTGGTTTTCCAGATTGAACAATCGCTGAAACGGGCTGTGAATACGAAATTCGACCATACCCATTTCGCGGCCCTGTTTGATAAGCCGGTTAACCTTTGCAGTCGACAACCTTAGATTTTTTGCGATCTCCGCTTGCAGTTGACCTTCTTGAAAATGCAGAGTCAGGACACGTGCGATCAGGCGCAGGGTTTTTGGGTCAGGTCCGCTTGCGTTCAACTTTCACTGTCCTTTCTGCTCACCAAATGGTTCGACGCCGCTGCCAGCAACAACGCGGTGCCCACTACAAGAGTTTGGAAATAGGCGGGCACCAGTGTCAACATTCCGACGGTTAGGGACATAATTATCAGAGCCCCGATAAAGGACTTCAGAACACGCCCTTCACCGCCACTGAAGGCAGTACCACCCAACAGAACTACAAGTATAGCGGTTAGCTCCATACCGTCACCTGACAATGGATCGCCCAGCGACATAAAGCTGGACCGCGCGATCCCAGCCAATGCAGCGCAGATGCCAACCAGCACGTAAAGGATGATCACGGTCCGCGCTGTATCGATGCCCGACAATTTCGCCGCCATTGGATTGCCCCCAGTCGCTGCCGCGTATTTCCCCAGCTTCATCCGATCCTGCGCGACAATCATTGCGATCGTGACCAAAATGGCGACCCAGAATGCCCAAGGCAGACCAAAAAAGACGCCATCGCGACCATAGTCGTTAAACCAACCCGGCATTTTCAACCCTCCGCCGGATTTGATGGCCGAAACGCCATCTTCGACCAACAATAGTGCGATACCTTTATAGAGGCTCAGTGTGATCAGCGTGGCGATCACCGGCGTAATCTTTAATCGGATCACAAGAAAGCCGTTGATCGCGCCCAACAGAACACCGACCAAAACTGTTGCCAGAAAGGCAGGTACAAAGGGTACACCGTTGATGGCCAACAGGGCATAGACCACCGCGCTTAGGCTCATGGCGCTACCCACGGAAAGGTCAATATAGCCCGAGATCATCAGCAGCGTAAACGCCCCTGCAAGCGTCAGGATCGGGGCCGAAACGCGCAGGATGTTGATGATATTGCGCTCACTCAGGAAGTTGCCGCGCTCGAACAGCGGGAACTTGTCCAGATTGGCGGTGCTGAGCACTACGACCACAAGGATCAGGACCAAATAGATGTAGTAGTCTTTCAGGAACCGTTTTAGCCGGTCACCGAATTGTGGGGATTGGGTCAAATCAGTCATCCCGCGTGCCTCCGGGCCAGGGCCCATGTCTGGGCCATGATCGCGATGAACACGGCGATGGCTTTTAGAGTGAATTGCCAGTCTGGCGACAGCACCAACCCAGTGGCCGCCGAGGTCACTGTCGCCAGAATGATCGCGCCAAAGAACATTCCGATGACAGAGCCGAACCCACCCGCGATTGCAACACCGCCCAGCAATGAGATCACCAGCGCGTCAAACTCCATCAATGTGCCGCGGTTGGAGAACCCGGATTTGAACTCGGACGCGAGCAGGATACCCACCACCCCAGCCATCACTGCGCTGAACAGGTATAGCTTGACCACATGCCGCGCATTGTCGACCCCCGACAGGCGCGAGGCGACGGGGTTGGCGCCGATCAGATAGGTTAACCGACCGAAGACGGTCTTGCGTTCGACAAACACCGCCACAAAGATCAGGGTCGCCATTAGCACCACCGGCAGTTTGATCGAGGTGCCGAACATGGTCATGTTCCCCAATGTCCCGAAATCCGCCGGCAGGTTGGTGTTGCGTTGCGAACCTTGCGTGACCACCTGAGCGATCCCGCGCGCCAGCATCATCGTGCCCAGCGTGACAATGATCGACGGCACCCGCAGCGCGACCACAAAGGCGGCGTTGACGGCTCCGATCGACATCGCGCCGATCAGCGCGCAGACCATTGCCAGCCACGTGGGCATTCCCCAGCCCGAAGACAGAGCGTTGGCCCCATCCGTCGCCTGCGCGAACCACACTGCCAGCACGCCGGACAGCGCCACGATACCTCCGACCGACAGGTCGAAATTGCCCGAGACCAGCAGGAACGTGACCCCAACGCCCAGCGAGATCACCGCCCAGTTGTTTGTCACCAGATTCACAACATTCTGAAACTGAAAGAAATTCGGCACCAGAATGGACGCCAGCAGGAACAACGCCACAGCGGCCCCGGCCACCAGAGACGTGATGAACATCTCATCGCTCAGCCTGTTGTCCTGTTTGGCCAGCCTGCGGCCTGCAACTGCCTGATCGGTCATTTGTTTTCACCGCCCCCGCCGGTTACAACATTCAGGATATGCGGAATGTCGACCTCTGTCCCGTTCTTGATTTCAGCCTGGATCCGCCCGTCGTACATCAGGAAAACCCGGTCGCAGATACCCAGCACCTCTTCGAGTTCGGATGAAAAGATGCAGATCGCGCGGCCATTGTTGGCCAGATCGCGGATCAGGTCGTAGATTTCGGATTTCGCGCCCACATCGACGCCGCGTGTGGGTTCGTCGAGCAACAGCATATCCGCATCTGCAAACAGGCATTTCGACAGGACCACCTTTTGCTGGTTCCCGCCCGAGAGTTTCTCGGCATATTTCTCAATCGAATTTGTTGCGATCCCCAGCTTGCCGACATATTCGCGGGCGACTTCTTTCTCACGCTCATCCTGAAAAACGCCGAAACTGGCCAGTTTACGGATGTTCATGATCGGAATGTTGCGCCGGATCGCGAGTTCGGTGAACAGACCCTGCGTACGCCGCTCCTCGGGCACCAGAGCGATGCCTGCGGCGATAGCCTCCTTGGGAGAAGCCGCACGTTTGCGGCCCTTGAAATCGATCTGCCCGTCGGCTTTGTCGGCCCCATAGATGGCGCGCGCAACCTCGGTCTTACCTGCGCCGACCAGACCGTAAAAGCCGACGATCTCACCCCCTTTCACGTGAAAAGACACGTCTTTCAGCAGGTGGTTGGTCAGTCCCTTGACCGTCAAAACCGGATTATCCGCAATATCGCCACGCGGCTCGTAGTCATGGGTAATTGCACGCCCCACCATCATTTCGATCAATTCAGGCCGGCCATTCACGTCCGCCAGAGGTTTGGTGGCTATGTGCTTGCCGTCACGCATGACGGTGACATTGTCGCCCAGCTCAAAGATCTCATCCAGCTTGTGTGAGATATAGATGACCGTCACATCCGAATCCCGCAGACGGCGGATCACACCGAACAAGCGCTCGACCTCGCGTTCCGACAAAGCAGCAGTCGGTTCATCCATGATGATAATGCTGGCCCCTGATGAGGCCGCGCGGGCAATTTCAACAATTTGTTTCTGTGCCACACTCAACGACGAGACGCGCGCCTTGGGGTCAATCGTCGGCTCAATGGCGGCAAGGGTTTTGACCACGCGCCCCTCAAGGTCGGACTTGACCAGAAAGCCGAACCGGCTGGCCTCCATCCCCAGGGTCAGATTTTCCAGCACGGTCAGCTGATCGACAACGTGCAGTTCCTGAAACAGCGTGCCGACCCCGCTTTCGCGTGCATCCTGCGTGCTGTCTGGCTCATAAGTCCGGCCCAGAATGGCCATCGATCCGCTGGTCGGGGCCAGTGCGCCTGTCAGCATCTTCACGATGGTCGATTTACCGGCCCCGTTCTCGCCGACCAGACAATGCACCGTATTGCGGTCAATATCGAATGACACGGCATCCACGGCGCGCACACCGGGATAGTCCTTGGTCAAGTCTCTGATGGACAGTGCTTTTTCCTGTGCGTTTGCGGCAAAGGCAGTCTGCACGATCATCATCCCCTTCTATTTGGCAAGCCTACGACGCGCGCGATCCCGTCGCGTCCATGGAACAAGCTTATCCGAGATTGGATAGGTTGCCACCAGCGCCGGACCTTATGGGAGAGTAAGGCTTCGGAATTGGCGACAAGTATAGAACCGGATGGCAGGTCAGACCCGCGATTGGGCGACGGACCTGACCGCCAAACCCGGTTCAAAAAGTGCTTATTAGCCGCCGAACTGATCTTTCAGCCACTGTTCGGCCTCTTCTTTCGGCATCGACCAGTAGGACACGGTGTAGGCCTTGTAGAAGAATTCTTCAGCAGTGTCCGAGGTTGACTGAACCTTACCATCAAGCACATCCATGATCAGGTCAATACGGCCCTGTGCGGTTTCAACCGGCGGCAGACCCATCGAGACTTTGAGGCTGGAATTCGGGTCATAGACCTGTTCGAACTCGACCGAGTCAAAGTCGACGCTCGCCACGATTTCGGTCAGAGGCTTTCCGTTGTCGAACTTACCGCGCCCCAGTTGCGCCAGACCGGCCATTGTGCCAACGGTCAGGTTAGAGGCCTCGGAGTAAATCAAGTTTACTTCGGGCCGCTGCGTCAGCAGGTCCACGATGATCTGTTTCGCAGCTTCCTGACCCTTGCTCGAATCCAGCGCGCCCAGATTTTCCGCATCCGGGTCAACCGACAGTACTCCTTCGGCAAAAGGCGCGGTCCGGCCCGAATTCACCTCGGTATGGTTCGGCCAGCCCAACTGCACCATCACGATGGGCTTGTCGGGATGCGCCTCTTTCCAAGCTTTCGCCATCTGCGCGCCCATCTCGAAAGACACTGCCGCCTCGTCACTGCGCGCGGTCGGGATGCCGGTATCGGTAATTGGGCTGAAGAACGAGGTCATCACGACATCATCGGCCAGCGCGTCTTCAACGCCGGGCGTCGCGGCCTCGGCATCCCAGATATGCAATGTGGCGGCATCGAAACCACCCGCAACAACCTGATCGACATTCTGGGTCATCATGGCAGAATCCGCCTGCCCGTCAAACACCACAACCTCGGCCCCGTATTTTTCCTTGGCATAGCGCTCTGCTTCAGCCGCCTGAGACTGGTGAAACACGTTCGACAAGTCAGACACAAAGAACGCGATCCGCTTGCCATCCTCAGCAAATGCCCCTGCCCCACCTACAAATGTCAGTGTCGTTGCCAGCAGGCCCGCCTTTAGTACATTCCTCCGCTGCATATTTCTCTCTTCCCTTTTGTTTTCTCCAGAGTGCGGTCGATCCGGAGCGATGCGCTCCAAAGCCGCGATCCCAGTCAGCACCTCTCCTCAGGAACCGAGTCTGAAATTTATTGCAGTAAGTGTTATTATTATCATTTCCTCTTACTTAGTCAACTTTCTTGACGACTCTTCAATGAAAAAAATTGACGTTCGAGATCAGCCCAATGATCTCGCAATACACTGATAATAAGAGATATTTTACCAAAACGAATTCAAGCACTCGGCAGGCAAACGGTCTCTATGAAATCCGGTTGGAAAAAGAGAGAAAAACCTTTCTGAAACTCTGCAAAGAATCGAAAAAACGAATCCCGCAGCGCTTAAAGCTTCGCCAACTTTTGAACGGAAATTTGGGCCTTTCCGTTTACGGCCTCCTTGAACCGGACCATGTGTGACATGCGCCCGTGATTGATGATCGCCTGAGCGCCAGACCAGATCTCGTGGATCAGAAACTCTGACCTTCGGTGGGGTGAAACGAACACATCATAGCCTTTGTTACCTGCCTCCTCACGGCTGGCAAATGCCAATTCCTCGATGGCGGCACGCACTAAATCTGACTGACCGTCTTCCGGAACGATGCGTGCGATGATTACAATCTCGTTCATATTTCAAGCTCTCTTGCGGATCATATCCGCCGCTTTTTCAGCGATCATCACAACAGGTGAGGCCGTATTGCCCGAGACAATCTTGGGCATGATCGACGCATCAACCACACGCAATCCATCAAGCCCATGCACCCGAAGGTCTGTTCCCACCACGGCTGAGGCATCCGAGCCCATCTTGCAGGTGCCGACGGGGTGGAAAATCGTGGTGGCGATATCCCCCACGCCTTTCACCAAATCCTCCTCGGATTCCATCGCCGGACCGGGCAGGATTTCTTCGGGCTGATAGGGTTTCAGCGCCTTTGCCGTCATGATCATCCGCGCCTGTCGCACGGATTTCGCGGCGACCTGCTTGTCATTGTCGGTCGACAGGTAGTTCAGGCGAATATGGGGCTGAACCTTGGTATCCGCCCCCTGAACATGGCAGGTTCCGATGCTTTCAGGGCGCAGATTGCAGACCGAGACGGTGATGGCCGGAAAAGGATGCAGCGGGTCGCCCAGTTTGTCCGTCGACAGGGGCTGTACGTGATATTCCAGATCGGGCGTGGCCAGATCAGGGTTCGATTTTGTGAACATTCCGAACTGACTGGGGGCCATCGACATAGGCCCTGATTGCGTCAGCCCGTACTGCAGTGCGATCTTGGCCTTGCCAACCAACGAGTTCGCCATAGTGTTCAACGTCTTTGCGTTTTGGACCTTGAAAACTGTTCGGATCTGCAGATGGTCTTGCAGGTTCTCACCGACGCCAGGGCTTTCGTGGTGCAAAGCGATGCCATGTTCGGCCAGCACATCGCCGCGTCCCACACCCGACAGTTCCAAAATCTTGGGTGAGTTGATTGCCCCAGCCGCCAGAAAAACCTCGGCACCGGCAAAAGCATCATACCGCGTGCCCTTACGAACATAACGCACGCCCGTAACCTGTTTGCCGTCAAATAGCAGAGTTTCGGTTTCCGCGTGGGTCAACACCCGCAGATTTGGACGTTTCATCGCCGGTCGCAGGAAGCCTTTGGCCGTGTTCCAGCGCACACCGTTTTGCTGGTTGACTTCAAAAAACCCTGTACCCTCGTTGCGGCCGTCGTTGAAATCCGCGCGCGGCAGGATGCCGAATTCCTTGGCCCCTTCCTGGACCGCTTTCAGGATGTCCCATTGAAGCCGCTGCTTTGAAACCTTCCATTCGCCTCCGCTACTGTGCATGTCGCTGTCACCGGCGTGGTGGTCCTCGGACTTCAGGAAATAGGGTAACACGTCATCCCAACCCCAGCCCGTATTCCCCAGCTGCCGCCAGTGATCGTAATCCGCCGCCTGCCCGCGCATGTAGATCATGCCGTTGACCGAGGTGCATCCGCCCAGAACCTTGCCCCTTGGATACACCAGAGAGCGCCCGTTCAGCCCCGGCTCAGGCGCGGTTTTCATCATCCAGTCCGTGCGCGGATTGCCAATGCAATAGAGGTACCCCACCGGAATATGAACCCAGTGGTAGTTGTCGGATCCGCCGGCCTCAAGCAGCAGGACCCGCGTCTTGGGATCCTCGGTCAGGCGATTAGCCAGAACACAACCCGCCGTGCCCGCGCCAACAATGACATAGTCGTAATCCCCATCAAGTTTCCGCGCGTCTGTCATGAATTCCTGGTCTTTCTGGTTAGTACGCGACGACAAGCTTGCCGATCATGCGACCGGTTTCAATGATCGCATGTGCCTTTTTCAATGTAGCCGCAGACAAGCCGTGCAGCGTTTTCTGCTCGGTCGTGCGGATGATCCCGTCATCGACCAGGCGGGCAACCCGGTCCAATATCTGCCCCTGCCGCGCCATATCCACGGTACCGAACAGAGATCGGGTGAACATCAATTCCCACATCAGCGCGGCAGACTTTCCTTGCAGGGCTGAAATGTCCAGCTTTTCAGGGGTCTCGACGATGGTGCCAATCCGTCCCTGCGGCGCGATCAACTCACACATGGCGTCCCAATGCTGCGCCGTGTCGGCATATTGAGTGATATAGCTTACGGTTTCGTGTCCCGCCGCCCGCACCTCGGCAATCAGATCGCGGTGGTTGACCACCTGATGCGCGCCCATATCCCGGCACCAGTCTTCCGTTTCCTGACGCGAGGCGGTTGCGATCAGATGCAGACCGGTCAGCTTGCGCGCCAGTTGCACGGTGATCGATCCGACCCCGCCGGCCCCGCCGATAACCAACAGACTGGAAGGCGCCTCGTTTGTCGGCACTTGCAGCCGGTCAAACAGCATCTCCCACGCGGTCAGCGAGACCAAGGGCAATGACGCCGCTGCCGCCGCGCTGACCGAGGACGGCGCCTGTGACGCAATCCGATGATCGACCGCCTGAAACGCAGCATAGGACCCGGCGCGATTGGCGTCGCCTGCATACCAAACTCGGTCGCCCTTGGTGAAACCCGTAACTTCGGGCCCTTTATCGCGAACAATGCCAACAGCGTCATATCCCAGAATGAACGGCTCCGCATGGTCCTGCTCCGCTGCGGTGCGGATGCGGCGTTTGGCATCTGCGGGATTGACCGATATCGCCTCAATCTCCACCAGAAGATCGTTGGGCAGCACCTCCGGTTCTGGAAGGTCCACATCCAACAGGCTGTCCTGTGCTACAATTGGCAGTGATTTCAAAAAACCCACAGCTTTCATTTGCTTACCCTTCTGTTGCTGTCTGAGCGGATTCCCAAAACCCGCGCATCGCCTTGATCAAAGCGAGATATTGCGTATACCGGGCGTCGTAGTGCGCTTGCATTTCGGTGTCGGGCTGGAACTCGGACTTGCGGCGGGTCATTTGGGTGATGGCCTCTTCGTACGATCCGTAGGTGCCTGTGGCGACCGAAACCCCGATGGCCGCGCCCAAGGCTCCGGTTTCCTGCGCTTCGGCCACGTAGATCGGAACGCCGAGGCAATCGGCGAACATCTGCGGCCAAACCGGGCTGCGCGATCCGCCGCCGGACAGAACCGCCCGATCGAAACTGACCTCTGCGGATTTCAGAACTTCGATGTGTCGGCGATGCTCGAAAAGCACACCTTCAAACAAGGCGCGCAACATGTGACCTTCGCCATGCCAGCCGGCAACGCCATAGAACCCTCCCCGGAATGACGCCCCCTGCCCCGAGCCATAGAGGAACGGGTGAAAAAACGGATCATCCGCTGCGGGCGTGACCTCGGCCACTTTGACATTGCAGTATCCGAACGGGTCATCGTAATGCGCGCCGCGTTCGACAAATTCACGCACATACCATTCCAGATTAGCCGCCGAGGTGGCGCTGGCCTCGATATTCACGAAGCGGTCTGGTCCGAAGCCCGAGACCATGAACAGATCGTCATTAACCGCCGGCGTATCCGAGAAAACCTGATTGATGCTCCACGTCCCTGCGATGATCGAGGCCTCTCCGGCGCGGACAACGCCTGACCCCATCGCGCTGGAAACTACGTCGAAATAGCCGCCGATCACAGGCGTACCTGCGGTCAGACCGGTTGCGTTCGCGGCCTCGGCGCTGACGGTTCCGGCAATCTCCGCCGGGTCGATCAGGCGCGGCAGCATATCGCGCGCATCGCCAAGGCCGTAGAGCGCCAGCAACCCGTCATCATAGGTACAATCCGGCATTTGCGTCAGGCCACAACCGGACATATCCGAGACCTCACTGACCCGTTCGCCCGTCAGTTTGTAGGTGATGAAATCCTTGCACAGCATGACCGTGCCGGTTTGCGCATAGACATCGGGCCGGTGGCGTTTGATCCAGGCCAGTAAGACTGGAGTCTGGGACGGCCACGGTTTCTGCAGGCACAGCGCATGCAGCGCGTCGCCTGCGGCTTCGGATAGTTCCTCGGCCAATCCGGCGGCGCGGGTATCCAGAGACTGGATGCCCACCAAAGGTTTGCCTGCCTTGTCCAGCAGATAAAGCCCGTTGCCATGGCCCGCGCAGCCCACACCGATGATTTGATCGGGCGCAATCCCGGCCTTTTCGATGCATCCGGCGATCACTTGCCGGGCATTGGACCATAGCTCATTCAGGTCGCGTTCCACATGCCCAGGCTGTGGGGTCGAGGATTGACCGTCCAGCGCCTGCGTCGCAACAGGCTGCCCGTGCAAATCGAAGAGCACTGCCTTGATGACCGTATTACCCGCATCCAGCCCCAGAATATATCCGTCCTTAGCCACGGTTATAGATGTCCCACGCTTCTTCGCCGCTGGCCTTATTGTGGATCATCGCCATCAGCGCCGCCACAACGGCCTTGGGGTTGTCATGCTGATAGATGTTGCGGCCATAGACCATACCTTGTGCGCCTTGTGCCATCAGGGCCGCGGACTTCATTAGCACGTTCTTGAGATTTTCCTTGCCACCGCCACGGACCAGAACCGGCACGCGCGCGGCCTCGATCACGCGATGAAAGTCCTCGGGGTTTTCCGTGGGGTCGGCCTTTATGATGTCCGCCCCCATTTCCGAGGCCAGTCGCACCAGCGTCACGATCTTTTCGGCATTGCCATCCACCTGATAACCGCCACGCACATCATTGGGCAGCATGACCAGAGGTTCGATCATCAGCGGCATGCCATATTTGTGGCAGGCTGCGCGCACCTTGCTGATGTTTTCGACGCATTGGCGGAACAACTCGGGCTCATCGGGCAGCATGAAAAGGTTGACCACAACGGCAGCCGCGTCCATCTCCAGCGCACCGATGATCGGCTCGTCGGCGTTTTGCAGCATCGACCACATGACCCGGTGGCGCTGATCGTTATAGGGGTTGCCCATGTCGATCCGCATAACCAGCGCGGGCTTGTCCTTTTCGGGCCGCGATTGCAGCAGATCCGCCTGACCATGGGCGCACTGGATCGCGTCCGGCTTGGCCCCTATCAGCGTGTCCATGACACTGGCCATATCCTCAAGCCCAACCATGAAGCTGGGCTCGTTGCAGACACCGTGGTCAATCGCCACGTCCAGACAGCCCCCATTGGTAAACATCCGGTTCATCCGGGCCTTGGTGCTTACACGCATTCTGTTCTCCGTTTCTTGTTTCGTGCGGCCAGAGCCTCGGCGGTGACGCCATAGAACTCGGACAATTCGTGAATAAGTGCTTGTTTTTGATCGTTGGTCTCTTGCGGGCCAAGGCCGCGCTCATGGGCAAAGACATCGGCAAGCTGTGCCAGCAGCGCGTTCGAGATTTGCCCCGTGATAGCCAACGCGGTCCGGCGCAGTACGATGTCGGACAGGGTCTCGACATATTCGGTGCGCGTCAGCCAGATGATTTCGGCGCGTGTATAGAGGCATCCTTGCGTAAGCGGTGCGTCCTGAACCGACTGGCAGAACTGCGCCACGTCATCCGCCTGTGTCCCATAGTGCTCCATCAGGTGATGTGCGCGCTCGGGTGCGATCCGAAAATCCGCAACCAGACGGGATTTCAAGCTCTCACGAGCATTAGGGAATTGCGCACCGCCGCCAATGGGCAGCCCAAGGGTCGAGGCCCGGCGTGCGTGCTCCAACTCAGCCATCACCTCATCTGCGGTTTGTTCACCAAAGGCGCGGAACGTGGTCCATTTGCCGCCGACCATGCAGAATTGCGGCACATCCCCGTCCAGCCGCCGCGTATCATGCCCGCGCGAGATGCGCCCGGTGAAATCCTGATCACTGCGCGGCAGCGGGCGGATGCCGCTATAGCTAAACACCACCTGATCCGGGGAAATCTCGACCCCCGGAAACACCAGGCGCAGCGAACCGAGGATATAGTCGAACTCCTCAGGCTCACACCGCACCCGCGCGGCTTTGTCGACGCGGATATCGGTTGATCCGGCAAGGACCTTGCCCTGATAGGGAAAGACGATGCAGACGCGCCCGTCGGTGTTTTCAAAATAGACCATATGACCGCCAAGCGCTTGGTGCAGCGCTGGATTGTCGATGATCAGGTGCGATCCCTTGGTGCCCGAGACCATCCGTTCATTGACCCGGCCACCCAGCCCATTGACCGTGTCATCAAGCCACGCTCCGGTGGCGTTGACGATCACTTTCGGCATCACTGGCACAGTGGCGCCGCTGCGCCGGTCGGTGACGGAATAGCTGTCGCCATCCCGCGTCATTTCCGCATAGTTCAGCGCGACGCAGTCCGAGGCCTCGGCCGCGACATCGCGGATCATCTCAACGCACAGCCGCTCAGGATGGGTGATCTGGGCATCATAATACACCGCCGAGCGTGTGGCCTTTGGGGTCAAAGCGGGCCAGTCCTTGCGGGTCTGGCCGGCGCTGTTGAAATGATGCCTGGGCAGGATGCGCCGCTTGCGCGTTACCCAATCATAAAGCGACAGGCCCAGTTTGATCGGCACTGCGCCCCGGCTCGAAGGCTTGCCCTGCCAGCCAACAAAGCTGGCCGCTGCGTTGAACATACCCGAAAACACCGAGGTGATTGGAATGACCGTCGGCAAGGGCCGCACCATATGCGGTGCGTTCAGAAGTAGGGCATCGCGTTCCTGCAGGGATTCCCGCACCAGATCGAACTCACCATTCTCCAGATAACGAAGCCCTCCATGGATCATCCGCGAGGGCGCAGCACTGCAGCCCGAAGCAAAGTCATTCCGTTCAACCAGAAGCACCCGAAGGCCCTGCAGGGCCAGCTCGCGGTAGACCCCAATGCCGTTGACGCCCCCGCCGACAACCACCACCTCAAACGCGGCGTTTTTGCGCAGAATTGCCAGGTTTTGTTGTCGTTGTTCTGACATGGTGGTCCTGTTTCTCACGGGGTTCAGGGCTTAGCTGTCCAGATCGCTCAGATGCGCGCGGGCCTGGGTGTCGATTTCGGCAATCTCGGCCTCGGTCAGACGCAACTGACCGGCCTTTGCATTCTCGACCGCCTGCGCCGCATCGCGCGCGCCGCATAGCGAGAAGGTGATCCCCGGTTGCTGCACCGTCCACGCGATGACCGTCTGCGCCAGCGTCGCGCCATGCGCTTCGGCAATGGGTGCGATGGTCTGCATCAGATCCGCCACTTTCTGCCGGTTCGACATGGAGAAACGTGGATTGTCCTTACGCTGATCGTCGCCCGTGAACTCTCGATCCGGCCCGATCTTGCCGCTGAGCAGGCCCAAGGCCAGCGAGGAGTAGCTGAGAACCGACACGCCATTCTCACGGCATACGGGCAGCAGCGTGCCTTCGATGTCGCGTTTGACCATCGAATATTCTTCCTGAATCGCATCCAGCTGACCGGCGGCCACATAGGCTTTGACCTCGTCTGCCGATGTGTTGCTGGCCCCTATGGACCGGATCTTGCCCTGCTGTTTCAGGGTCTCCAGTGCCTCCATCGTCTCAGCGATGGGGGTGGTCGGGTCCTGCCAGTGGGTGATGTAGTGGTCGATATAGTCGGTGCCCAGACGGGTCAGGCTTTGTTCGACCTCATAGATAATCGCGTCCTTGCCCAGATAGCGATGCACCGGTTTGCCGTCATAGTCGAAGAAATGGTCGCCCTTTTGCGTGTGCCAAACCAGCCCGCATTTGGTGGCCAGCACCACCTTGTCGCGGCGGCCTTTCAGCGCTTTGCCCACAATATCCTCGGCCACGCCCTGCCCATAGGCAGGCGCCGTGTCGATCAGTGTCACTCCCGCATCGACCGAGGCCTGAATGGCGGCGATGGATTTGGCCTCATCCGTGCCGCCCCACATCCAGCCACCGATGGCCCATGTGCCCAGCCCGATGACCGAGGCTTCGATCCCGGATGCTCCGATTTCGCGAGTCAGCATCTCATGCGACATCTCGTGTTCCTTCCATTTCCTGTATGACTGCGGTCGCTGTATCTTCGTCCAGGATCAGCGAATTGAGAAACTTTCCGTTCAGCACCGCCTTAATCGGAAATACTTTTTGCGCCCCCGCACTAACACCGATCACTCGTGTGCATGGGCTCAGATCGGTCGGCGCAACCGAGACCAACCGCGAATTCAGCGCATAATTTGACACAGATCCGTCGATATGGATCAGATGAGCAAGGAACTCTCCGATCACGCCCATGCCCATCAGCATCTTGCGGTCGGCCTCGGGCACCGGATGCAAGTCGTAGTAGCTGGAACCTTCGGGCTCGATGGACCCGACACCCACCAGCGCCACATTGGCGCGACGGGCGAGGTCCAGCACTTCGCGGATCGTGGACACCTGTTCCAGCATATCGCGCTGATCGCGGCTTTCGGCAAACAGAGGCGCGTGAAGCAACATGGTTTTGCCGCCCAATCGGTCGGCCATCAGCGTCGCAAGATGGTTCACGTCCGTATAGTACTTGCCCTGAATGCCGCCGGTCAGCGGCACCACGGTAACGTCAAAATCACGCTCGGGCTCCAACGCCTCGACCGTGGCACTGACCGCCTTGCCCCCAGTGATCGCGATGACATCGCCATCGCGCAGGGTCTCAAGCAGGTGGCTCGCAGCAGCGCGACCGACCTGTTGCAGCGTCGCTTCTGCACTGCCCGTGACCGAGGGGGTCACGATAGCTTCGGACAGGCTGGACGACCGGGTCAGGCTGTGTTCGATATTCATCAAGGTTTCGAACGGGCTTTCGATATCGATCTTGACCATGCCCATCTTGCGGCCCTGCGTGATCAGGCGATTGACCTTGGAATTCGACAGGTTCAGATCGCGCGCGATCTCGGCCTGTTTCTTGCCCTCAAGGTAATGCAGGACCAGAACGGTGTGGATCTGCCGGATCAATTCAAAGTCTTTTTTCTTGTCGACCATCACCCGCGCCTTTTGTTCAGGTAGTGGTCGATGGTCACCGCCGCCAACAGGATCGAACCGCGGATGATATCCTGCCAATAAACCGACACATCCAGCAGCGCCAAGGAGCTGGAGACCAATGACAGCAGGATCACGCCGAGGATCGCACCAAGGATCGACCCCGAGCCGCCATTCAGGCTGGCCCCACCAATGACCGCGGCGGCGATGATGGTCAGCTCCAGCCCCAGTCCAAAGGTGGGTTGGGCCGAACCAAAGCGCGCCATGTAGATAATACCTGCGATACCGCAGAGCGTGGAACACAGCGTGGTGGTCAGAAAGAACACCTTTTTGGTACGGATGCCGGAATAAGCGGCGGCTTTTTCGTTGCTGCCGGTATAGAACACTTTACGGAACATAGTCGTGCGCCGCAGCATGAAGTCAAAGGCGATCACGAAGACCACAAAGATGACGATCACGATCGGGATCGGCCCGATGGTGCCCTGCCCGATGAATTTGAACTCGGGCGGCAGGGTATAAAGTCCCAGTGGTCGACCTCCGGTGAATAGCAGGCAAGCGCCCCGCGCGATCACCATGATCGCGAGCGACACGATGAAATGGTGCAGCCCTACCTTGGTCACGAAGAACCCCATAAAAGCTCCAATCCCCGTACACAGCGCAATCGCCATGGCCGAGGCGACCCAAGGGTCAATTCCGCTGAGGAACAGCCACCCCGCGATCACCATCGCCAGTGCCGTCACTGATCCCACCGACAGATCGATCCCGCCCGAAATCAGCAGGATCGTCATCCCAATCACCAGCAGGCCATCGACGGCAAATGCCATCGACATGGCGCGCATATTGGCCCAGGTCAGAAAATAGGGCGAAGCAAGGGACATGATCAGAAACAGCATCAGAATGATCACGATCAGCCCGGTCTCGCGCATCCGCAGCAGGCGTTTCAGGAACGGTGTGCCGTCGGTCGCGCCCGCATGAGCCAGGTTCACGGTGTTGTCCATTTTCGTCTCTCCGCTCATGCGACCGAGGCCTGCGCGTCCATGACCGAGGCCAGGTGCATAATGTTTTCTTCTGTCATCTCATCGCCCGTGACCTGCCCGCTGATGCGCCCTTCGCGCACCACCAGCACCCGGTCGCAGACACCAATCAATTCGGGCAGCTCCGAGGAAATCACCACGATGCCCACGCCGTCATTCGCCAATTCGCGCAGAATGCGGTGAATCTCGGACTTCGCGCCCACATCGACACCGCGGGTTGGTTCATCCAGAAAGATCAGGCGCGGATTGACCGAAAGCATCTTGGCCAGCGCCACCTTTTGCTGATTGCCCCCTGACAGGGACGACACCGGATCGTTCAGTGACCCGCATTTGAGGTTCAGCTTGCGTCCCAACGCCTCGGCCTGCGCTTCTTCCGTACCCGACTGGATCAGACCAATCCCGTTCGCGACCTGTTCAAGCTTCAGGGCCGAGACGTTTGCGGCGATGGGCAAGTCGAGGAACACGCCATCCCCTTTGCGGTCCTCGGACAAGTACACCATCCCCTTGGCGATGCTGTCCTGGTAATTACGCAGCTTGAGTTCCTCGCCGTTCAGCCAGACCTGTCCGGTCACGTCACCTTCCAACTGGCAGATACCTTTGACGATCTCGCTGCGGCCCGCGCCGATCAGACCCGCTATGCCGAGAATCTCACCCTTTTTCAGCGTGAAATTCACATCGCGGAACCGCGTCGCCTCGGTCAGGTTGCGCACATCGAGGGTGACCTCATCCGACGGCGCCTCCTGCTTTTCAGGATACAGATTGTCGATCACCCGCCCGACCATCGCGTTGACCACGTCGCTGGGCAGGATATCGGCCACGTTATTGGTGACGATATGCTGCCCATCCCGGAACACCGACACCCGGTCGCAATTGTCGAAAATCTCGACCATGCGGTGTGAGATATAGATGATCGAAATCCCTTGATCCGCCAGTTTGCGCATGATCCCAAACAGGGTCTGAGCCTCGGTTTCCGTGAGTGCGGCTGTGGGCTCATCGAGGATCAGAATGCGGCAATCCAGCGTCAGGGCTTTGGCGATCTCGACCAGCTGTTGGTTCGAGATCGAAAGGTTCTTTACCAGAACCGACGGATCAATATCGCTGAGCTGCCGGAACACATCGACGGCCTCGCGCTCAAGTTTTTTGTAGTCCATCAGCCACGACCGGCTGACATTGGTCTTGGCCATGAAAATGTTCTCGGCCACCGACACATCCGGGCACAAGGCGATTTCCTGATGCACAAAGCCAATGCCCAGTTTCTGCGCCATTGTGGGCGACGAGATTTTGACCGGCTTGCCATCCAGAACGATCTCGCCGCTGTCTGGTTGCAAAATCCCGTCGATCACGTTCATCAAGGTCGACTTGCCTGCGCCGTTTTCCCCTGCAATCGCGTGGATTTCCCCCTTGCGGAGTTCAAAGTCGATCCCGCGCAGCGCTTTGACCGGGCCAAAGGATCTGCTGAGGTTCGATATCCGGAGGATCACATCGTCTTGCATGGCAGCACCTTCTTGGGTGTTTCTTATTGGTTGCTGGAACCGCCCGCGAAAATCGGAACTGCGCGGGCGGTTTACCGGGGAGTTTTCCCGATCAGGCCGGATCGCGGCCTTCCATGTAGACGTTCAGATCAAAGCTGTCCGCATTGTCCTTGGTGATGACCGCAAAGCCATTGTCCATGAACGGAATCTGAACCGGGTTGAACCCGCTGGTCTGCCAGTCGTTGAACGGATCAAAGATGTCCGCCCGGTTTGCCAGATGCACCGCCATGAAGCCCATGAAGCCCTGAACGCCTTGGTTGGGGTTCAGCGACATGTGGATGTTGCCTGCCCGGATATGCTCCAGAGTGGTGGGCGTCACGTCAGCGTGCATGATCAGGATGTCCGAATTGGCTTCCAGCTTGGCGGCCACGGCACCCTCTGCCGAGCCCGCCTCGGGGATCCAGATCGCGGCCACGTTCGGGTTGGCCTGAATGATCGAGGCCGTCGCACGGTAAGCTGCGTTGCTATCCTGGTTTGTGGCCTGACGACCGACCAGTTTCATGTTCGGATAGTTCGCCTCCATATAAGCGATCAGAGAGGTCACGCGCAGGTCATGGTTCGACTGGCCCGGGTTTTCCAGAACCGCATATTCGGCGCTGTCACCCACCTGTTTGACGATTTCTTCGGCTGCGAACTTCGCCTCGGCATGGTTGTCCGATGTGATATAGCCCGTGCGCTTGGAATTCGGGCTGTCAGCGGCAAAGGTCACGATATCGGTACCGTTGTCGATGGCGCGGTTGATCGGCTCGATGAACGGGTCGGACTGCATCGGGTGCAGCAGAACACCGGCGGGCGATTTAACCAGATCCTGCTCGAACGAGGCGATCTGCTTGGTGATGTCATAGTCCGGCGTGCCCGAGAACACGGTCTCACATCCGAACGCCTCAGCCGCCTGTTTGAAGCCCTGATAGACCGGAACCCAATAGGGGTGGCCCGAAACCATGACGTTCATAACATAAGTCTCGCCGGGTTCACACATGATGCCTTCGGCCTGCGTCGACTCGGCGGTGATTCCGGCAACTGCCAATGCGGCGGATGCGAAGAATGTGTTTAATCCACTGTGCTTCATAGATCTCCTCCCTGCAGAAAGCTCTTGCTGTTTAGGTGCCTTGTTCCTCCTCACCTGAATCGCAAGATATTTCACTCATTGATGTTTATTGCACTTCCACTTTTAAGGTCGCCGCGAAGGAGGCGTCAAATACATTCGGTATAAATTTTGATATTTGAAATTTATTTCATAAACGAAATTTCATTTGCATGTGATTTGTTCCCGTTTCAACGAGAACGGGCCAATACCCAGAGGAAATCTTGATTTCGATTTAGCTGACCTCGCTGAACCTAAGCCACGAGTTTAGTTGGTCTTGTCTTGCTTCAGGTCCGACAGCCCAGCTGAGGCCTGCGACTTGTTTGTAGAGGAAAGATTTGTTGAACGACTTTTGGGGTTCCGAGTTTGCATCGAGCCCCATGACACCAGAACCCTCCCATTGCCGTTCTTCGTCGCGGACCTCATTTAGTACTGGCATCAATTTCAAGTGCCGCGCGGTCTATGAAGCTTCTAACCTATGAGCGGCAACACACACTCATAGCGAAGCCAAAGGTAGATGCTGCGGACGAGCTGGGCCTGCTCGGGAAACAGTAGCTCACGTGGTAGGGATGGAAGCAGTTCTCGGATGAATCTGACATTCTTTTGGCGCTCCGAACGCACGGTCGCGCTCCGGAGCGCTTCTACGTTTCCTGTCAAGTTGATCGAGTCATGGGTCCGACCTAATCCATGGACGGGAATAGCTCAAAGCTGTATTGGCGACTTTGGATACTTTCGTCAGTATGACATCACCAATGCAGTGAGCATCTGGATGCACTTGCAACGCAAACTGGTAGTTTACAATTTTCATGTAAGCTATTGATATTTGGCGATCCAACCGCCCTTCAGTTTACAAAATTTCCTTTAACTTTCAGAGATGTACGCGGATTACAAATCCGTGTACACCGGTTCGATTCCGGTACTCGCCTCCACTTCTTTTGACGCGCTTGGCATCCTCCCATCTTTGATCTGTCGTGAGCAATGTAACAGTCTTTACAGATTTGCCGACGTCGAGCTGTTTATCGCTGTAACTCTACCGTGGACCTGCGATTTTATTGGGGCTGGCAGTCGTGGGGCAGCAACGCCTTGAACTTACTCGAAAACCTCTTCCAGCCATGCTTCGAAACGTTGTTTGGCGGCGATATCAGCTGTTGCATTCACCCCTGAAACCAGAAAATGGTCCTGATCTATCGGGACTGCCTCTCCTGCAATCACAATATTCCGGCCTGATTCTACGGCAGTTCTGGCAAACCTCTCGACAACTATGACATTGCCACTAACTGCGGCAACGATATCCACTGCGGCACTTGTCGTGTCGACGACGAAGGGCGCCGGTTTTTCGGGTGACTGAACCTTGAATGCGGAAAAATACCTTTGCTACATATGCTGGAAACCCAGGATATGGATGAGTGGCTTTTGCAGCAATTGTTCTATTGATTTGTCTGCCTGCACCGGCTTCATCACCGCTATTACGAGTGCAACTACGGCAATGCGGAAATGCCTTGGGACAAGTGGTTCGGCACCTATCATGACGGATCCGAGGACGCGACTTGGCGCACCCGCAATCGAAAACGCGAGATGCACACTCAAGATAAATAAAAAAACTCCCGAATGGTGCCATTCGGGAGCTACAGATTTTCTACCTATTGACGCAGGGCGTTATTGTGCCGGGCTTCTCTGAGGGATGACCTCATAACCCGGCTCTTCCGGCTCATCATCCAGCATTTCGGTCGGGAAACCGGGTGCGGTGATATCCAGCCCGGTCGCATCCTCTAACCGTTTGATGATGTTCGGCGACAGCTCGCGTTCCCCATAGCGTGCGATTCCGTCCTCGAAGATGCTTATCATCACCGGATTGATTTCCAAGGGCACGCCAGCACGGTCAGCGACGTCCTGGAACAACCCGATATCCTTTTTGACAAGATCCATGGTGAACGAAATGTCGCGCGACCCGTTCAGGATGACCTGGCTTTCGGTTTCATGCACAAATGAGGTACCCGACGAAATCTTGATCGCCTCATAGGTGGTGTTGAGGTCCATCCCGGCTGCCTTGGCCGTCACCAGCGCTTCGGCGCAGGTGATCAGGTTCGCGGTTGCCAGATAGTTGGTCAGAACCTTCAGAACCGAGGCCGAACCAAGCTTCCCCGTGTGCAAAACACGCCGCCCCATCGTGGTCAAGAACGGCAGAATGCGCTCAAATGTTTCGCGGTCGCAACCGGCAAAAATCGAGATATTACCCGTAGCCGCCCTGTGACACCCGCCCGAGACCGGACAGTCCACGGCGGCACCGCCGCGCTCGATCACCATGGCGGCCAGACGTTTGACCTCAGCTTCGTCGGTGGTCGACATCTCCATCCAAATTTTACCCTGCTCGACCTCGGGCAGCATGCCCTGCATCACCGCGTCTGAGGCAGCCGGGGACGGCAGGCAGGTGATAACGGCGTCACAATCCCGCATCATCTGCGCCGGGCTTTCAGCGGCTTTTGCTCCTTTAGCCACAAACTCGGCCACCAAATCGGGGTTGAGGTCATGAACCGTCAGGTCAATCCCATTGCGCAGAAGCGAGCCAGACAGTTTGCCGCCCACATTTCCCAATCCGATAAATCCGACTTTCATGTTTCCCTCCTGACGGTCGTATTCGGGCAGAGTATCCGTGTTGTCTGTGGGAAAGGAAAATGATTAATAATGCCAGTTATGGTCAAAATTATTTGGTGATTTATGGACCGCCTGCCAAATCCCTCTTGGCTGCGTAGCTTTGAAACCGCCGCGCGTCATCTGAACTTTACCACGACAGCGAAAGAGTTGGGGCTGACGCAGACGGCGGTTTCTTTGCATATCCGCTCGCTTGAGGCGGAACTGGGCCAAAAGCTGTTCACCCGCAATGCCCGGCGGTTAGAGCTGACCGAGCTGGGACAGTCTTATTCCCTAACGGTTCGGCGCGCGCTTGGTGATATTGCGCTATCCACCAACAGCCTGTTCGGCCCCGCATCGCGCCAGACACTAACAATCCGCGCGGCGATTTCGACGGCCACGTACTGGGTCGCGGCGGAATTATCTGATTTTACCGCGCGCCATCCGGAAATCCCCGTGCGTTTGGTTTCACATATCTGGAATGACAGTGTGGCACCCGGCGATGTGGATGTGGAAATCCGCTTGGGTTATGGAGACTGGCCCGGGGTTCAGTCCGAAAAGCTGACCGATGAAAAGCTGGTGCCGGTGTGCCGGACCGGGGACAGCCCCCTGACACTGAACGCGTTGGCACAAGGCCCCCTCATTCACATCCTTGGATATGAGGACAACTGGGCGCGGTACTTTCAGGCCAACGATATCGCGCCTCCGGATCAACCGCCGCGCCATTCGGTCGACACCTCGGTCGCAGCGCTGCAGCTTGTGATGGCTGGCGCGGGCTACGCGACGGTGCTGGAACGGTTCGCCCGAAATGCGATCCGGCAGGCTGCGCCGATTGTGATTGCGGGTCCTGCGATTCCTTTTGCCCAGTCGCATTACCTGATCAGTACGCAAGGCGCTGCCCAACCGACCGCTGCGGCAGGGTTGTTTTGCGCCTGGCTGCGGGAAAGGCTGGCCGCTGATGCCGCGGATTGACATAGGCTGGTCGCTTTTTTGGCTTGAGCGATTTCACCATGCGCCTCGTGCTTGACAAGCCCCCTGCCCGTGCCGCATGTCGCTTGCGTTGGTGTCCATCTTAGGATGGATGAAAAGGGAATGCGTCAGCGGGTGACCGTCAAACGCAGCCGCCCCCGCGACCGTGACCGGAGAGGGTGCCCAAATGCCACTGGCCCGAAAGGCCGGGAAGGCGGGACATCTGCCGGGGCAAACGCCTCGACATCCGCAAGCCGGGAGACCTGCCAGCGCCCGAAGTTGAAACCGGACGGGGTGATCCGGTGTCGGGTCCATGTGCAGACGTGGCCCGCATGAAACCCCGTCCCCTGCGAAGAGGATTTGGGGGGATGAGAGACGTGACCGAGACTGCACCAGTCGAGCTGCTGGTCTGCACCACCTGTCGTCGTGGCCTGCCAATTGAAGATGATGCACAGCGTCCGGGTGCTTTGCTGCACAAAGCGCTGGAAGACGCCGGGTTGCCCGACGGTATCGCGCTGAAACCGGTCGAATGCCTGTCGAATTGCGATCAAGGGTGTTCCATCGTGCTGCGCGGTGGTCCGACCCGCTGGACCTTTGTGTACGAAAACCTGAACGAAACCGACCATGTCGACACCATCGTCGAAGGCGTCACTAAATACCTCGCCGCCGAAGACGGTCTGGTCAAATGGCGCGAACGTCCCGAACATTTCCGCAAAAACTGTGCGGCCCGCATTCCCCCGATTGGAGCCCTGAAATGAGCAACCTCGAGAAACTTCCCGTCACTGTGATCACCGGCTTTCTGGGCTCGGGCAAGACCACGCTGGTCAAGCACCTGATGCAGAACCCGCAGGGCAAACGCTTGGCCGTTGTCGTCAACGAGTTTGGCGATGTTGGTGTGGATGGCGATATCCTGAAGTCCTGCGCCATTCCGGATTGCCCGGCGGAAAACATCATGGAACTGGCCAATGGCTGCATCTGCTGCACCGTGGCCGATGATTTCATCCCGACCATCGAAGCCCTGATGGCGCTGGAACCGCGCCCCGATCACATCCTGATCGAAACCTCTGGCCTCGCCCTACCTAAGCCGCTGCTGAAAGCCTTTGACTGGCCCGATATCCGCTCGAAGATCACCGTGGATGGCGTGATCGCGCTGGCCGATGCCGAAGCCGTCGCCGCCGGGCGTTTCGCCCCGAATGTCGAAGCCGTTGACGCCCAGCGCCTCGCCGATGACTCGATCGACCATGAAACGCCCCTCTCCGAAGTGTTCGAGGATCAAATCTCCTGCGCCGACATCATCCTGCTGACCAAGCCCGATCTGGCTGGCCCGGAAGGCGTTGCCAAAGCCAAAGAGGTCATCGCAGCCGAAGCTCCGCGTCCCTTGCCCGTCGTTGAGGTCGCCGAGGGGGCTGTAGATGTCCGCGTTGTTCTGGGCCTTGAGGCAGCCGCCGAAAATGACATGGATGCCCGCCCCTCGCATCACGACGGTCACCACGACCACGAACATGACGATTTCGAAAGCATCATCGTCGAGTTGCCGGAGCAGACCGACCCAGCGCAACTGGTTGCCAATATCGAACGTCTGGCCAATGAACTGAACATCCTGCGCGTCAAAGGCTATGCCGCAGTTCAGGGCAAACCGATGCGTCTGTTGGTGCAGGCCGTCGGTGCCCGCGTGCGTCATCAATACGACCGCCCGTGGGAGCCCGGCGAGGAACGCCGCTCGCGTCTGGTGGTGATTGCCGAGCATGACGACATAAAAGAGGCTGAAATCCGCGATATCCTCGTGGGTGTGACCGAGGCCGCCGAGTAAGCCATGCACGTCGTCTTCCGCGAAAGCCACGGGCTCGAGGAAACCGAGACCCCGACCGACTTGGGCCAGAGCCCGGCGGATCTGGTGGTGCTGTCCTTTTCGGACAGCGACCTGGGTGCTTTCGCGGCGGGCTGGCATCGCGGCGGCGGAGCTGAGGGGCGAATGCCCACGATGCGGCTGGCAAACCTAACGGCGCTGAAACATCCCCTATCCGTCGACACTTATGTGGAACAGACGCTTGAGGGCGCGAAGGGCATCCTGATCCGTCTGATCGGTGGTGTGCCCTATTGGCCCTACGGGTTGCAGCAGGTTCTGGCGCTGGCGCAGGCCAAAGGCATCGCTCTGGCGGTTCTACCTGCCGACGGGCGCGAAGACACAAGGCTGGACGATTACTCCACCCTGCCCGCCTCGACCCTGCGCCGTTTGACGTATCTGTGCGACACCGGCGGCGAAGTTGCGGCACAGGCCGCTTTGGCGCAGATGGCTCTGGCCGCAGGGCTTTATGCTGGGCCGGTGATGGGGGCCAAGACTCTGCCGGAATGCGGCGCCTGGTGCCCGGACCGCGGCGTCATTCCAGCGGATACGGCGTTCACCCGCGACGCAAAACGCATCATTGTCACGTTCTACCGCGCTTACCTGACTTCAGCCGACACTGCCCCGGTCGCAGCGCTGATCCGCAGCCTGCGTGCGCGCGGGCTTGAGGCGGTTGGATTGTTTGCGCCATCCCTGAAAGCCCCAGCAGCAGCCGACTGGCTGCGCGAACAGGTCGTGGCCCTAGGCCCATCAGCGATCATCAACGCCACCTCATTTTCGGGCAAAGGCGCGTCTGGCACGTCCCCATTGGACGCAGCGGACGTGCCCGTTTTCCAGATTGCGCTCGCCACGTCACGCCGAAAAGCATGGGCCGAGGCAGAACGCGGGCTGTCCCCCGCCGACCTCGCCATGCATGTGGTGCTGCCCGAGGTGGACGGGCGTATAACTGGGGGCATTGCGTCGTTCAAGGAACCGGGCAAGCGCGATCCTCATCTGGAGTTTTCCCGCTTTGCCCACACGGCCGAGCCTGAACGGATCGAGGCCATCATCGATCGGGTGACTGGATGGCTGGCCCTGCATGAAAAGCCAAAGGCAGATCAAATCCAGGCATTGGTGCTGTCCACCTATCCCGGCAAGGACTGGCAGATGGCCCATGCGGTGGGTCTGGACGCGCTGGCCTCGGCCGAGGCGATGCTGTCCGATCTGCAAGGCGAGGGATATGACACCGCCCCTGCTAAGCCCATTGCCGACGCCCTGATGGACGCACGGATTTCGTGGCCCCGTGAAGCATATCTGGCGGCCCTGTCGGACCTGCCAGACCAGCTGTGCGCGGACCTCGAAACCGTTTGGGGACAGCCCGAGGACGACCCGGCCTTTACGGACGGTGCATTCCATTTCACCGCTCTGCGGCGTGGCAAAGCCTTGGTCGCGCTGCAACCTGAACGCGGCACGCCCGAGCTGCGCGATGACGACTACCACGACCTCTCGCGCACCCCGCGCCACTGCTATGCGGCGTTCTATCTGTGGCTGCGCAAAGGGCTGGGTGCGGATGCGCTGATCCATATCGGCGCACATGGCACGCTGGAATGGTTGCCGGGCAAATCGGTCGCCCTGTCGGCGACTTGCTGGCCCGAGGCGCTGATCCGTGATCTGCCGGTGATCTATCCCTTCATCGTCAACGACCCCGGCGAGGCCGCGCAGGCCAAGCGCCGGATCGGAGCCGTCACGCTGGGCCACATCCCGCCCCCAATGAAGGAAAGCGGCACACCGGACCGTATGGTGCGGCTGGAATCCCTGCTGGACGAATTTTCCAACGCTGACGGGCTGGACCCCAAGCGCCGGGAACGCCTGCAAGAAGATATCCGGGATGAGGCGCAGGCCATCGGGTTGGAAAGCGATCTGGGTCTGGATCAGGCCACCTGCACCGCCGAGGCAATCACCCGCATCGACCGCTTTGTCTGCGACATCAAGGAAAGCCAGTTCGGCGACGGGTTGCACATTTTTGGCCGCACGCCCGAAGTCACTGGCAATTTTGACCCGGCCCCTTCTGCCCAGGCCGAGCGTAGCGCCCTGATCGACGCACTGGCGGGCAAACGGATCGAGGCTGGGCCGTCCGGCTCTCCCTATCGTGGCCGTTCAGATGTGCTGCCGACGGGGCGGAACCTCTATACCACCGATCCACGTTCTGTGCCGACCCGCGCGGCTTATACACAAGGCGTGAAACTGGCCGAAGAACTGGTGCGGCGGCATCTGCAGGAAGAGGGCGATTATCCCAAGGGTCTGATCGTCGATCTGTGGGGTTCAGCCACCATGCGGACCGCCGGAGAAGAGTTTGCCATGGCGCTGCATCTGTTGGGCGTCAAACCGGTCTGGGACAAAGGATCGGAACGGGTCTCGGGCATTGAAGTGTTGCCGATCACCGATCTCAGCCGTCCACGTCTGGACGTGACCCTGCGCGTCTCTGGCCTGTTTCGGGATGTGTTTCCGACACTCTCGGCGCTGTTTGGTCAGGCCATCCGGGCCTTGTCAGATCGTGATGAAGCGGCGGACTGGAACCCTTATGCCGGGCAAGCGCCTGCCGCGCGGGTCTTTGGCCCCGCCCCCGGCAGCTATGGCGTGAACATGACACAACTGTCTGAAATCTATACGGATGAGGCTCGCGAACAGGCGGGTGAGGCCTGGTTGCAGGCAAGCTCCTTTGCGTTGGAAGGCGAGCATATTGCCCAGGACGTCACCGGCATCACCGAACGCGTCGCCAACGCAGACAGTTTTGTCCACCTGCAAGACTTGACCGAGACCGACCTGCTGCTTGCCAATGACTATGCTACGCATGAGGCCGGGTTTGCCGCCGCAAAGAAGATCACTGGCGGCAGCGCCCAGCTGTACCATCTGGACAGTACCAACCCGGACAACCCCCGCGCCCGCACCCTGCCCGAGGAAATCAGCCGCGTGGTCCATGCTCGTGCTGCCAATCCCGGCTGGATCGCGGGGATGCAACGCCATGGGTTCCGAGGCGCGGCTGAGATCGCAGCAACGCTGGATCACATGGCTTCGTTCGCCCACCTGTCCGGTACGGTCGCACCACATCTGTTTGATCTGTACCACGACGCCACGCTGGGCGACGCCGAGGTTGACGCGTTCTTGCAAGAGACCAACCCGCAAGCGCATCAGGCCATGCAGGACCGGTTCCGCGCATTGCTTGACGCCGGTCTATGGAACACGCGCCGGAACTCGATCCGCGCTGAATTGGAGGGACTGAGATGAGCGCCCCCATCGTTCAGGGCTGGTGCCCCGGCGCGCACCGTCCGATGATGTCGGGCGATGGGTTGGTGGTGCGGGTGCGCCCTCGGCTAGCGAGGCTAAATGCGGCACAGGCGCTGGGGCTGTGTGAGCTGGCTGAGCGTTTCGGCAATGGCACCATTGACCTGACCAACCGGGCCAACCTGCAATTGCGCGGCGTGAAAGACGCCGATCATCAAACGCTGTTGGCTGAACTTTCTACGCTGGATCTTCTGGACGCAGAACCCGGCATAGAAGTGCGGCGCAACATTCTGGTTTCACCGCTTTACGAAACGGGTGATCTGACAGCACGGCTGACACAATCCTTGATCCATCGGCTGGCGGAATTGCCTGCCCTACCTGCGAAATTCGGTTTTGCCATCGACACCGGCCCGGCCCGTCTTTTGGCCGCGGACTCGGCGGATATCAGAGTGGAGACCGGCCCGGACGGCCTGACCCTGCGCGCCGACGGTTGCGAGACCGGGCGCGCCGTGTCAGAGGCCGAGGCCATCGACCAACTTATCGCGCTGGCCGAATGGTTTGCCGAAAACCAAACCCCGGACAATCGCCGTATGGCGCGTGTGGTCGAAGCCCAAAGCCTGCCACAGGACTGGCAAGGCAGCCTGCCCGGCGCTGCCGGTGCGTCGCTGCAACCCGGCTCCTGTGCACTGGGCGCGCTGTATGGTGCAGCGTTCGGGCAACTGCCTGCGCGGCGTCTGTTCAGTCTGATCGAAGATACGGGCGCGTCGGCTCTGCGAGTGACCCCGTGGCGGTTGTTCCTTCTGGAAGGCGGGGCGGCGATCCCGGCCCTGGCCTTTGTTACAGATAGCACCGATCCGCTCATGACCACCGACGCCTGCCCCGGCGCCCCGTTCTGCCCGCAGGCGCAGGTAGAAACCCGTGCTGTCGCCCATGCTCTGGCATCGCGCGTCGATGGCAGCCTGCATGTCTCGGGCTGCTCAAAAGGATGCGCCCGAATGGGGCTAGCGGATGTTACTTTGGTCGGTCGCGATGGACGATTTGACCTTGTCAAACAAGGCCGCGCAGGGGATGAGCCCTGCCAAAGCGGGCTGACCCCCGAAACACTTATGACCATGGACCTGACCTGATGCCCTATGAATATGAAACCGATGGCGCGGCGATCTATGAGGAGAGCTTTGCTACCATCCGGTCCGAGGCCGACCTGGCCCGGTTCGACGCTGACGAGGAACAGGTTGCCGTCCGCATGATCCATGCCGCTGGTATGGTCGGGCTGGAAGAGTTCATTCATTTCTCGCCTGATTTCGTCTCCGCAGCCCGTACCGCTTTGGAAAACGGCGCGCCGATTCTGTGTGACGCGCGCATGGTCAGCGAAGGCGTGACCCGGTTCCGCCTACCCGCCGACAATGAGGTGATCTGCACCCTGCATGACGAGCGTGTGCGCCCGCTGGCCGCTGAGATGAGCAACACGCGCTCGGCCGCAGCGCTGGAGTTGTGGCGCCCGCATCTTGAAGGTGCAGTGGTGGCCATCGGCAACGCCCCGACAGCACTCTTTCACCTGTTGAACATGCTGGAAGACCCCAACTGCCCACGCCCCGCCGCCATCATTGGCTGCCCTGTGGGGTTCGTCGGTGCGGTCGAGTCTAAGGACGCCCTGTGGACGGCGCAACCGGTGCCATCCTGCATCATCAAAGGTCGTCTGGGCGGCAGCGCCATCACCGTCGCCGCCGTCAACGCCATCGCGAGCCGCGCGGAATGAGCGCCGGAAAGATATACGGCGTTGGCCTTGGCCCCGGCGACCCGGACCTGATGAGCGTTCGGGCCGACCGACTGCTGCGCAATGCGCGCCACGTGGCGTTTTTCCGCAAACCGGGCCGCAGCGGCCAAGCGCGGAAGATCGTCAACGGGATGATCCCTGATGGTGCGGTTGAATTCCCGATGGAATACCCCGTCACCACCGAAATCCCACTGGACGATCCACGGTACAATGAACTGCTGTTGGCCTTCTACAAGGATTGTGCCGCGCATCTGAAAACGCTGTCGGAACAAGGTGAGGACGTGGTGGTCCTGTGTGAAGGTGACCCATTCTTTTATGGATCATTCATGCATCTTTACAGCCGCTTGCGCGATAAAGCTGAAGTCGAGGTGGTTCCCGCAATCACTGGCATGTCCGGCGCATGGACAGCAACTGGCGACCCGATCACATGGGGCGACGATGTGCTGACCGTTTTGGTCGGTACTCTGCCCGAAAAAACGCTAGCTGAACGCATGGCGCAAACTGACGCTCTTGTGGTGATGAAGATCGGGCGCAATATCGACAAGGTGAAGCGGGCGCTGAAAACTGCTGGCCTGTATGACCGCGCTTGGATCGTCGAATTCGCACAGATGCCAAACCAGCGCGTTTGCAGACTTTCCGAGAATTGCGAAGGCATCACCCCCTATTTCTCGATCATCATTGTACATGGTCAGGGTCGGCGACCATGAGCGGTTGGGTCAAGATCGCGGGCCTTGGGCCTGGCAATGAGGATTTGGTAACGCCCGAGGTTTCTGCCGCATTAGTCGAAGCGACGGATATCGTCGGCTATATCCCTTATGTCGCGCGTGTGGCCGAACGCCCTGGCCTGACGCTGCACGCCAGCGACAACCGAGTCGAGATTGACCGGTCGCAGCACGCATTGCAAATGGCAGCCGAAGGGAAACGGGTGGTCGTTGTATCCTCGGGCGACCCGGGCGTGTTTGCCATGGCAGCTGCAGTTTTTGAGGCGCTGGAGAATGGTCCCGCCGAGTGGCGCGAAATTCCCATAGATGTGCTTCCGGGAATCACCGCAATGTTGGCGGCGTCAGCCCGCGCTGGGGCGCCTTTGGGGCATGATTTCTGCACCATCAACCTCAGCGACAATCTGAAACCGTGGTCGCTAATCGAAAAACGCCTGCGTCTCGCCGCGCAAGGGGATTTCGCGATGGCGTTTTACAATCCGCGCTCAAAGTCCCGCCCCGAAGGGTTTGTTAAGACGCTGGAAATCCTGCGCGAGGAGTGTGAGCCTGAGCGTCTGATCCTGTTCGCCCGAGCCGTATCCCGCGCGGACGAAGCGATCCGGATTTCAACACTCGCCGAGGCCACGCCGGATATGGCAGATATGCAGACAGTCGTCATCGTCGGCTCATCCCTCACCCGTGTGATAGAGCGGGACATCAACCCAATCGTCTACACCCCGAGGTTCACCCCGGAATGAGCCAGCCAGTCCAGAACCTGCGTCACGCTCGTCAGCTCATGCCGCTGCGGCAGGGCTGGACGATCGATCATCAGTACCGGCACGCCCAGCGCCCGCGCGGCATCCAGCTTGGCACGAGCTCCGCTGCCGCCTGCGTTCTTGGACACAACCAATTCAATTCCGTGGCGCTGCATCAGCGCCCGGTCATTCGATTCAGAAAACGGCCCGCGCGAGACAACTACCTCGCAATTCGGCATGGGCAAAGCGCCGGGTTCATCCACCAGCCGCAGCAGATAGCGATGCTGAGGCTGGGCGGCGAAATCCTCAAGGTGCATGCGCCCAACGGCCAGAAAGATACGCTGCGCCGGGCCGGACAGGGCAGCCACTGCGCCGTCGATATCAGGAACATGCTGCCAGCGATCCCCTTCCTGCGCCACCCAGGCCGGGCGGTTCAGCGCCATCAGTGGCACTCCGGCGTCGCGGCAGGCTGCAATGGCATTACGGCTCATTTGCGCGGCAAAGGGATGGGTGGCGTCGACCACATGGGTGATCGCATGGGCGCGAAGGTACCGCGACAGCCCGTCTACGCCGCCAAAACCACCCACACGAACTGGCAAGGGTTGCGGACGAGGGTTATCAACCCGTCCGGCGTAGGAATAGGTTGCCGGGATGCCCTGACTGGCCACGGATTTAGCCAGCGCGTTGGCCTCTGTGGTGCCGCCAAGGATCAGGAGATGTGTCATGCATGAAGCTCCGTGGCTGACCGTTCTGGGCTTGGGCGAAGATGGACTGGATGGCCTGCCCCCCGCAAGCCGTCAAGTGCTGGAACGCGCCAAAATCATCATGGGACCGCCGCGACACCTGTCGCTGACCCCCGACACCGCAGCGCAGAAGGTTGAGTGGCCGGTGCCTTTCGCCGATGGCCTGCCGATACTGACCGGCTTTCGGGGCCGACCGACTGTGGTTCTGGCCTCGGGCGATCCATTTTGGTTTGGCGCCGGCTCGGTCATTGCCCGAAATTTTGAAGCCGGGGAGTGGACGGCCCTGCCCGGCCAGTCGACCTTTTCCCTTGCCGCCGCGCGGCTGGGCTGGCCTCTGGAATCCACGCTGACTTTTGGCCTGCACGCGGCCCCACTGACCCGGTTACGGCCTGATCTGGCGCCCGGAGTGCGCGCCATCCTGCTGTTGCGGGACGGCAAGGCGGTGGCGGAACTGGCCACCTACCTGACCGAAACCGGTTTTGCCGACACCTGCCTGCACGTGATGGAAGCCTTGGGTGGTCCGCGCGAACGGTCGCGCAGCGTGTCGCTGACCGAAGCTCTACTGGGTGGCTTCGACCACCCGGTTTGCGTCGGGCTCGAAGTTGCAGGCGAAGGCCGTGCCTTTCCAAAAGCGTCGGGCAAACCGGACGAAATATTCGAAACCGATGGCCAGATTACCAAACGCCCGGTGCGGGCGCTGACCTTGTCGGCACTGGCCCCTCAGCGGGGCGAGCACCTGTGGGATATCGGCGGTGGTACGGGTTCGATCAGCATCGAATGGCTGATGTGTGATCCGACCCTGACGGCGACGACAATCGAACCCCGCGCAGATCGCGCCGAACGCATTCGCCGCAACGCAGATACGTTGGGTCAGGACCGGCTGAACGTTGTGCATGGCACCGCTCCTGGCTCGCTGGGGGGCCTAACCCTGCCGGACGTGGTTTTCATCGGTGGCGGCCTCAGCAACGAACTGATGGAATGGCTGCATGCGGCCCTACCCGAAGTCACACGGCTGGTTGCCAACGCGGTGACGCTGGAAAGCGAAGCGTTGCTGGCACAATGGCAGAACAAACTGGGCGGAGAGCTATTACGTATCGAATTGGCGCAAGCCTCGGCGCTCGGCCCCCGGCGCGGCTGGAAATCCGCCTTTCCCGTGGTCCAATGGAGCGTCACCCTATGATCGTCGCGGGATTGGGATTTTCGTCCACGGCCAAGTTGGACAGCCTGCGCGCGGCCTTTGACAGGGCCCGCAACGGGCAGCGCGTGGACGCGCTGGCCACGGTGGCGGATAAAGATGGCCATCCTGCACTTGTCGAGTTTGCCTCGGCCATCGCCCTGCCCCTACATTTCGTTGCGCCTGCCGATCTGGCCGGGCAACGCACACTCACCTGCTCGAACCGCAGCCGCGCCAATTATGGCACCGGCAGCGTGGCCGAAGCATCTGCTCTTGCCGTTGCCGGTTCTGGCGCGCGACTGACCTCACCCAGACAAATCTCAGACGACAGGCTGGCCACCTGCGCCATAGCCATCGGAGGACAAACATGACCGTTCATTTCATTGGCGCCGGACCGGGCGCTGCCGACCTTCTGACCCTGCGCGGACGTGATATCATCGCGTCTTGCCCGGTATGTCTTTTTGCTGGGTCGCTTGTACCCGAGGAAATTCTGGGCCACTGCCCTGAGGGCGCAAGGATCGTGAACACCGCGTCGATGGACCTGGATCAGATCATGGCCGAGATTGAGGCCGCGCATCAGACCGGTCAGGATGTGGCGCGGCTGCATTCCGGGGACTTGTCGGTCTGGTCGGCGATGGGTGAACAAATCCGACGGCTGAAGGCAATGGGCATTCCGGTTAGTGTGACCCCTGGTGTGCCGTCCTTTGCTGCAGCGGCGGCTTCACTAGGAACCGAGTTGACCTTGCCCGGTCTGGCGCAATCGGTGGTCCTGACCCGGACGCCGGGCCGTGCGTCCTCGATGCCCGAAGGAGAGACGCTTGAGAACTTCGCGCGCACCGGGGCGACTTTGGCCATTCACCTGTCGATCGGTAATCTGGACACAGTAATTGCCGATCTGACCCCCGCCTATGGCGCAGACTGCCCGGTGGCCGTGGTGTATCGCGCCAGTTGGCCGGATGAGCGGATCATCCGCGCCACATTGGATACCCTGAAAGACGCGCTGGACAACAGCATCTCGCGTACGGCACTGATCATGGTCGGCCCTGCGCTGGCAGGTGAAGGGTTTGACGAAAGCTGCTTGTATTCCAAGGATTACGACCGTCGCTATCGCCCACAAAGCGCCGATAGCCCGTGGTCAAGCTGGAGCCATGGTGATGACTAATCCTCCGGGGCTTCTGATTTCGGCCCCATCGTCGGGTACTGGGAAAACAACGGTCATGTTGGGCCTGTTGCGTGCCTTGGCCGAGGATGGGCTGACTGTGCAACCATTCAAAAGCGGCCCGGACTACATCGACCCGGCCTTTCATCGGGCAGCGGCCGGGCGGTCCTCGTTCAATCTGGACAGTTGGGCGATGGGAGATCCATTGCTGAACGCGATTTCAGCGCAGGCCGAGGGTGCAGATATCGTGGTTGCCGAAGGCTCGATGGGGTTGTTTGATGGCGTGGCCAAACCGGGTGAACTGGGCCATGGGTCTAGCGCCGAGACCGCGCAGCGCATGGGCTGGCCTGTTGTGCTGGTGCTGGATGTGGGCGGTCAGGCGCAATCGGCGGCAGCAACGGCACTGGGGTTTCGGATGTACAATCCCGACCTGCCCTTTGCCGGTGTGATCCTGAACCGGTGCGCCAGCCCCCGGCATGAGCGGCTGACGCGTCTGGGCATGGAGCGCGCCGGCCTGCCGGTTCTGGGCGTTTTGCCCCGGCGCGGAGACCTGACCCTGCCGGAACGCCATCTGGGCCTGATCCAGGCGGTTGAGCATCCCGATCTGGAAAGCGCGATTGTTGGCTATGCCGCGTTTCTGCGCGATCATGTGGATCTTGAGGCGATCAAAGTAGCGGCTTCCTCAGGCCCTAGTGGGCCATCGTCAGCCGCGCTGCCGCGCCCTCCGGCACAACGGATTGCACTGGCCCGCGATGCTGCGTTTTCCTTCACCTACCCGCATTTGCTGGAAGGTTGGCGCGCGGCAGGGGCTGAGGTTTTGCCGTTTTCACCTCTGGCCAATGAAGCACCTGCCGCGGATGCCGATCTGGTTTGGCTGCCCGGTGGCTATCCGGAACTGCATGCTGGTACGCTGGCTGCTGCCGATACGTTCCAGACCGGATTACGCAAACACGCTGAATCCAAACCCGTGCATGGGGAATGCGGAGGATACATGGCGCTGGGTCAGGCATTGATTGACAAGGAAGGTGTTCAGCATCAGATGGCGGGCCTGCTGGGGCTGGTGACCTCGTATGAAAAACGCAAGTTCAATCTGGGATACCGTCGCGCGGAATTGCTGGCTCCGATGCCCGGTTTTGCAGCCGACACGGCTTTGCGGGGGCATGAGTTCCATTATTCTTCGATCATAGAACAGCCTAACGCACCATTGGCGCGGGTGTTTGATGCTGAAGGTGCTGAAGGGCCACAAACAGGGTCGGTGCGCGGCAACGTCACCGGCACATTCTTTCACCTGATTGCCGAGGCTACGGCATGAGCGGTTTTGTATCCTTCATAGGTTCCGGCCCTGGTGACCCCGAACTTTTGACCCTGAAAGCGGTTGACCGGATGCAAAAAGCAGATGCGGTGCTGTTCGATGACCTCAGCAGCGGCCCCATCCTGAGCCATGCGCGCGACGACACCGATTTGGTGGGCGTGGGTAAACGCGCCGGGCGGCCTTCGCCCAAGCAAGATCACGTCAGCCGTCTGTTGGTTGATTACGCCAAAACCGGTGCCCGCGTGGTGCGGTTGAAATCTGGTGATGGCGGGTTGTTCGGCAGGCTGGAAGAAGAGCTGGTTGCCCTGCGCGCCGCGGGGATAGACTATGAGATCATTCCGGGCATCCCTTCGGCCGTGGCTGCTGCGGCAGCGGCAGGGATACCCTTGACACGACGCCTAACCGCTCGGCGGGTTCAGTTTGTCACCGGCCACGATGTCAGTGGTAAACTGCCCGAAGATCTGAACCTGCCCGCGCTGGCCGATCCGGATGCGACAACCGTTGTGTTCATGGGCAAACGGACCTTTCCCCTACTGGTGAAGGCGCTGCACGACCATGGCTTGCCGCTGGAGACACCTGCCTTGATGGCCGAATCCGTTTCGACGCCCGACCAGAGCCTGCACCGAGCGACCATTGGCGCGTTGTCTGAAAAACTGGAAGCTGAGATCGGCACAGCCCCGGCTCTGATCCTGTATGGCCCGTTGGCAGAGTTCGACGATGTTTGACTTGACATTGATCGGCATTGGCACCGGCAATCCGGATCACGTGACATTTCAGGGCGCGAATGCCATCCGCGATGCGGACCTGATCCTGATCCCGCGCAAGGGTGAGAACAAGGCTGATCTGGCAGGCCTGCGCGAAGAGATCATCGCCGCTGTGACCGACACACCGCCACAGATCGCCTACTTCGACATACCCAAGCGCCGGGCCGAAGATGGCTATTTGCGTGGGGTGGACGAATGGCACGACGCCATTGCTCTTCGCTGGCAAGAGGCAATCGCCGCCCACCCGAATGCGCGACATGTGGCGCTGCTGATCTGGGGCGACCCATCGCTTTATGACAGCTCACTGCGAATCGCGTCGCGGTTGGACCCTCAGCCGCAGACACGGGTGATCCCCGGCATCACCGCGTTGCAAGCATTGACGGCTGCCCATGCCATCCCGATCAATGATTTGGGCGCGCCGTATGTCGTGACCACAGGACGGCGCATCCGGGATGAAGGCTGGCCTGCAAATGCCTCAAAAGTTGCGGTAATGCTGGATGGAGAGTGTTCATTCCAATCTCTCGATATGGAAGGCTACGATATCTGGTGGGGTGCCTATGTCGGCATGAAGCAGCAGATTCTCATCAAAGGGCGTCTGACTGAAGTGTCCGAGGAAATTCTGGCCAATCGTGCCCGCTGCCGGGCTGCGCATGGCTGGATCATGGATATCTATTTGCTAAAAAAGCGTGAGATCTGACCTAAAAGGTCGCAAATGATGATTGCGCCCTTTGCAGCTTAGCGGCTAAATAAAAGCGTCTGGTCCTGCCGGAGACATCCGGATGCTAAGAGGGAATGTGGTGCGACTGCCATGGCAGCCAATTCCACAGCCGCCCCCGCGACTGTAAGCGGAGAGCCCCTGTTCAACCAGCCACTCCTGTTCTCAGGGGGAAGGCGAACAGAGGCATCGACCCGCAAGCCAGGAGACCTGCCAGGCGACAATTGAAACACCGGCCGTCGGGTGCGGCGGCAAAGGAGAATAAAAAATGGCAACACAAACGCAAACAGTATCCGCCTCGCGCGCTGGTATCCTTCCGGTCATGTTCGCGGTGGTTCTGGGTCTGGGCATCATCACCCTGACCGGTCACGTACAGGCCGCGGCGCTGCACGACGCAGCCCATGACGTGCGCCACGCGACCGGCTTCCCCTGCCACTAAGACCATGTTCAGTCGTATACTGACCAGCGCGTTGTTCGCTGGTGCTGCAGCGGGGCTGATAGCCGCCTTGCTGCAGTTAGTCTTTGTGCAACCTGTTTTGCTGCACGCAGAGCTGTACGAATCCGGAGAGCTGGTGCATTTCGGGGCCGAGGCTGTTTCGGCGCATCCGGAACTGCCGGGCATGTTCTCGGAGCTGACTCGTGACGCGCTGAGCGTCATCTTCACCATGCTGACCTATACCGGATATGCGCTGCTGATGATTGCCCTGATGTCCGTGGCCGAAGGCCAAGGCCACACGATTGATGGCCGTACCGGCGTTCTGTGGGGCCTGGCAGGGTTCATCGCCTTTCATCTGGCACCCGGCTTTACCTTGGCGCCCGAAGTGCCGGGTGTTGCGGCGGCTGACGTCTATGCCCGTCAGGTTTGGTGGTTTGCCACTGTTGGTGCCGCGCTTGTAGCGCTGTGGCTGATTGCCTTTGGCGGCAACCTAATCAGCTATGTGATCGCAGCGGTTCTGTTGATGGCACCTCATCTGATCGGCGCGCCCGAGCCGGATGTGTTCACGGGCCCCGTCCCGACCGAGATCGGCGCTTTGTTCGCCGCCCGCGCCTTTGGCATCGGGCTGGTGGCTTGGGTTCTGGTTGGTACCTTTGCCGGATATTTCTGGCAAAGCGAAGGCAAACGCGTCGAAGCGACAGCCTAATCCTCAAACATATTGACGCGCCGGGTTCTGCCCGGCGTGTTTATTTTTGTCTTCAAGGAAAGAAAAATGGCACGCTCACTTGCCCTTTTTGCAATCGGCCTAGTGTTCGGTGGTGGTGCTGGCTTTGTACTGGCGGCAGCCAATGGCGTCACTTTTGACGGCCACGATCACGGCGACCCGTCTCATCACGGCGGCACGCATGCCGAAGCAATGGCCCATGACCACTCGACCACCGTCAACCTGCCCGCAGGCGCGGATGCGCCTAGCGTCGCGATCGCGCTGACCCAAGACCCCATGGCCGGGTGGAACCTGCACGTTATGCCGCAGAACTTTCGGTTTGCTCCGGAAAACGCGTCAACAGCCGACGTTGAAGGTGAAGGCCACGCACATGTGTATATCAATGGCGAGAAACTGGCCCGCCTCTATGGCAACTGGATACATATTCCGGACCTGCCGAAGGGAGAGGTCGAGGTTTCGGTTTCGCTGAACGCAAACAGCCACAGCGCACTGACGGTCAACAATGTACCGGTCAGCGCAGCCGTGACTGTTCAGGTCGATTAAAGCGCCGGAATACGTGCGCGTAAACACATCCGAAGCCGCCCGCAGGGTCGGGCGTCTTCGATCCAACCTGCGGGGCTGTCCAGATAGGCTTTGCAGGTCGCGGCGATGTCTTCGGCATCGGAAACGACATTGACCCCCGAAAACACGTAAGACGCCCGCCCTGCGGCCTGCAGCGCCAGTGCAGTCGGTTTAGCGCAGCCACTGAAACAAGCGTGGTCCGTGACCTCGACCCGGTCATTCAATCCTGCCTGCGTCAGCGCAGTATCCACAGCCTGTTTCTCGGCCTCAGCGTCACGCGGTCCGGCACAGCTGCTGCAAATCAAAAGGCGTATCGGGTCCACGTGTGGCCTCGTGTTTGGTCGTTTGCATGTTTCTGCGGCTTTCCGGCGTTCGGCGCAATCCCGAATGCATACGGGAATGTGCGTGCGCCGCACCCGGATTTCTGGCATCACTCAGACAGTCACAATGAATGAGGCACCGTCATGCGCGCGCTTTTGGGTTTGCTCTGTCTTCTCGCCCTGCCCCTCTGGGCCGAGGAACCACTGTCAGGCTGGGCGGTTTATCCAACCGTCAAAACTTATGACGAGTTGGTCGCAGATACAAAGGCCGCTGTGAAGGACAACGGGCTGATCGTGGTCACGCAGGCTGGTCCGACCAAGGCCGCCGCTGCCCGCGGCATCATCATCCCCGGCAATCTGGTGATCGGCGCGTTCAACAATGATTTTGCCGTGCGCGTTCTGGAAACCTCGGTCAGTGCCATGATCGAGGCACCGATCCGCTTTTACGTGACCGAAAACGACGACGGCACTGCCACCCTGTCCTACAAGACGCCCAGCTTTGTCTTTGCCCCTTATGTTTATGAGGGCGGAGAGCCTTTGCGCGATATTGCCCAGGAACTTGACACAAAGTTTCAGGCAGTGGCGGAATCCGCCGTCAAATAGTCACACTGGCGTGAACCTGCTTGCGTCCGGGCGCGTCCTCCGCAATCTGCTGAACAGCGAAAATTTCGGAGCATAACGAATGCAGGACCTCTCTCCCCGCGCGGCTGACCTACTGGCCCAACGACTCTACGAGGCCGGGTGCCGCCACGCGTTTGGCATGCCGGGCGGCGAGGTTCTGACGTTGGTGGACGCGCTGGAACAGGCCGGGATCACCTTTCACCTGGCCAAACACGAAAACGCCGCTGGTTTCATGGCCGAGGCCGTGCATCACCGCGACGGCGCGCCTGCCATTCTGGTAGCCACCCTAGGCCCCGGTGCAATGAACGGGATCAACGTCGTCGCAAACGCGCTGCAGGACCGGGTGCCGATGATCGTTCTGACCGGCTGCGTCGATGAGGATGAGGCGCTGACCTATACCCATCAGGTGATGGACCACGCGCAGGTTTACCGCTCGATCACCAAGGGAACGTTCACACTAACGGCACAGGGCGCGGACGTTGTGGCGGACAAGGCGGTTTCGCTGGCCAATCAGCCGCGCCCCGGCCCGGTTCATATCGACGTACCGATCTCGGTCGCGGATACGCGCGTATCCGGAGTTAAACGCCGCCGTCTGGTCAAACCCGCTGCCGTAGCGCCCGAAGGAAACTGCGTTGAGAAAGCCCGCCGCTGGGTGGCCGAGGCCGAACGCCCCATCGCGATTGTGGGTCTGGACGTGCTCTACGACGACTCGCGCAATGTGGTGCAGGCGTTTCTGGAGCATTTCAGCATTCCCTTTGTGACCACCTACAAAGCCAAGGGCGTTGTGCCCGAGGATCACCCTTTGTGCCTTGGCGGCGCGGGGCTGTCGCCGTTGGCTGACAAGCATCTGGTGCCTTTGGTAGAACAGGCCGATCTGGTTCTGTGTCTGGGCTATGACCCCATCGAAATGCGCCCCGGCTGGCGCGAGATCTGGGACCCCGAAGACAAGCGCGTCATCGACATCTCGGCTGTGGTCAACGATCACTATATGCATCAGGCCGGGTTGAATCTGGTCGCTCACACTGGGGCCACACTGGAGGCCATCGCCAAGGGGAACCCTTCTCGGGCGACGTGGCCCGGCGGTGAGCCCGCGCAGGTCAAAGCTGCATTGGCGCAGGCCTTTCCGACCGACGACGACTGGGGCCCGGCAGCCGTGATCGCCGAAGCCCGCACTGCTCTGCCCCCTGACACGCTGGCCACCGCCGACAGCGGCGCGCACCGCATCCTGCTGAGCCAGATGTGGAATTGCCACGAAGAGCGCGGGCTGATCCAATCCTCGGCACTTTGTACCATGGGTTGTGCCGTGCCGATGGCCATTGGCCTGAAACTGGCCGATCCTGACCGCCCGGTCATCAGCTTCTCGGGCGACGCTGGGTTCCTGATGGTCGTCGGAGAGCTTTCGACCGCGGCCGAAATGGGCGGCAACCCGATCTTTCTGGTCTTTGTTGACGCCAGCCTTGCGCTGATCGAGCTGAAACAGCGTCAGCGTCAAATGGGTAAAGTGGGTGTGGACTTCGACCGCCACGACTTTGCCGCCATGGGTCGTGCGTTCGGGGGCAACGGCCACACGGTTCGGAACCGTGCCGAATTGCGCGCAGCGCTGAACGAGGCCATCAAAGCTGACAAATTCACTGTGATTGCCACCGAAATTGACCGTGGAGGATACGATGGCCGGATCTGAAGGACCATTGAAAGGCGTCAAAGTACTGGACCTCAGCCGCATTCTGGCCGGACCGACCTGCACGCAATTGCTGGGCGATTTGGGGGCCAATGTCATCAAGATCGAAAACCCGGCCAGTGGTGGCGATGATACGCGGCAATGGGGGCCTCCTTACGTTGAAGACGCTCAGGGCAACCGTTCGGACCTGAGCGCGTATTTCATGTCGACCAACCGCAATAAGAAATCCGTCGCCATCGACATCACTACGCCCGAAGGTCAGGCCCAAATCAAACGGCTGGCATCACATGCGGACATCCTGATCGAGAATTTCAAGCCGGGCGGGCTGGCGAAATATGGCCTTGATTATGCCGCGCTGTCGCAGGATTTCCCAAGCCTCGTTTATTGCTCGATCTCTGGCTACGGCCAGACTGGACCGAATGCGTCCAAGCCCGGCTATGACCTGATGGCGCAGGGCTATGGCGGGATCATGTCGCTGACCGGCGACCCCGAAGGCGCGCCGATGAAAGTGGGCGTTGGCATCGCTGATGTGATGTGTGGAATGTATGCCTGCGTTGGCATACTCGCAGCCCTGCGCCACCGGGATCAGACCGGCGAAGGCCAGCAGATCGACCTGGCATTGGTCGACACACAGGTTGCGTGGCTGATTAATGAGGGCGTGAATTACCTGACCTCGGGCAATGTCCCAAAGCGTCGCGGCAACGGGCATCCCAACATCGTGCCTTATGACGTATATGAAACCTCGGACGGTCACGTGATCCTCGCCGTGGGTAATGACGGTCAGTTCCGCCGTTTCTGCGATTTCCTCGGTCAGCCTGAGCTGGCGGATGACCCGCGCTTTGCCACCAACCCGGCGCGGCTGGAAAACCGCGATGCCCTGAATGATGTGCTGCGCCCCGCGGTTCAAACCTATGACACAGCCACCGTCATCGCCGAGCTTGAGACCCGAAAAGTTCCGGTTGGCCCGGTGCGGACGCTGGATCAGGTTTTTGCCTCGGATCAGGTCGCGGCACGGCAAATGCAGATCGCCATGCAGGCCACCCCGAGTGAGGTTCAGCTGATCGGAAATCCGCTGAAAATGTCGCGCACACCGGTCACCTATCGCACTGCCCCGCCCGAATTCGGGGCGGACACTCAGGCCGTATTGAACGCCGAGGATCCGTTCGAAGATTGAAACACAATACCTATTTCGGCGGCATGTTGCTGAAACATGCCGTTGAATCGGCGGTTTTTTTCACGTTTTACACACACAGCTTTTCACCAATTCGAGAGCAGCGGCGATACTGATACGACGCCGTCAAAGTCTCTGCTACATCGAATAGTGTAGAAATTTGCAACTGGATCGGACCAATCGCATGAAACAGGATGTTTTCGGACAGATGAACACCCTCAGCCAATCGGCAAGCGTCGAGGCGTGGAACGGTGTTCTGCTTGGGTTCATGGCACATGCGGCCGTCACCCCGCAACATCTGGGCAAGGTGCTGGAGCTTGCGCCCGACTTTGCGCTGGGTCACGCCATCAAAGGCCTGTTCATGGTTCTGCTGGGCCGGCGCGAGATGACTGTCGTCGCGGTCGAAGCCCTGTCTGACGCCAAAGCCGCCATGGAGCGGCAACCGATTACCGAACGCGAGCGTATGTATGTCGAGGCGTTAGGGCTGTATCTGGACGATCTGCCCTCACACGCCATACAGAAATTCGAGCAGATCCTGCGCACCCACCCGCAGGATACCCTGGCGATGAAACTCAGCCACGCCACCCGGTTCGTTCTGGGCGACCCGACCGGTATGCGCCGGTCAATCGAGCGGGTTTTGCCCGCTTATGAACCAGATCACCCAGGGCGTGGCTATCTTCTGGGCTGTCACGCCTTCGCGTTGGAGGAAACGGGCGAATACCAAAAAGCCGAGATTGCCGGGCGTCAAGCCCTTTGGATGGTTTCTGATGATGCCTGGGGTCTGCATGCGGTGGCCCATGTGCACGAAATGCAGGGCAATGCGCAGCTGGGTCTGGACTGGTTGGCCGGACGCGAGATCGCCTGGACCCATTGCAACAACTTCCGCTATCACGTTTGGTGGCACAAGGCACTGATGCATCTGGATCTGGGTCAGGTCGATCAGGTGATCGAACTGTATGACACCCATGTTCGTCAGGATAAAACGGACGATTACCGTGATATCTCGAACGCGACCTCGCTGTTGTCGCGCATGGAACTGGAAGGTGTTGACGTGGGCAACCGCTGGGAAGAGCTGGCCGATCTCAGCGCTGCCCGGACCGAAGATGGCTGCGTGATTTTCGCTGACCTGCACTACCTGCTGGCCCTGACCGGTGACAACCGGAGCGACGCGACCAGCAAGATGCTGAAGCGTATCCAGAAAGACGCACAGCGCAATCAGGGCGATACCCCGGTCCGAATGTCCGACCCGGGCATCGCGGCATCCAAAGGGCTTGAGGCTTTCGGCGAGGGCCAATACGCCGCCGCCTTCGACTTTTTATCGAGCGCCCGCAATGGTATGCAACTGGTAGGTGGCAGCCACGCCCAACGTGATGTATTCGAGCGCATCACCATTGATTCGGGCCTGCGTGCAGGCCGTCTGGATGCTGTCGAGCGCATCCTGGACGACCGCCGCGCCAAACGGGCCGGAGGCGAGGACAATTACGCACTGGCGCGCCGCGCATTGATCGACGCGGCCCGCGACGACGGAGACGCACAAAGCGTTCCGGCTGAATAACAAAAACAAAGACCCAGAAGGACAGAAAACGTATGGCGACTGCATCGCCCGCTTCTGATTTTGCGCCTGTGGCTGCTTCGGCGGCCACCCCTGCCCGCGTGCGCGACCCGCGTCTAGATTTCTATCGCGGCATCGCGATGTTCATCATCCTGATCGCGCATATCCCGAACGACCCTTGGGCACGGTGGATTCCCGCGCGGTTCGGCTTTTCCGACGCGACCGAGATCTTCGTGTTCTGTTCCGGCATGGCCTCGGCCATCGCCTTTGGCGGGGCCTTTCTGCGCAAGGGATGGTGGATGGGCACCACCCGCGTGGCGTTCCGCATCTGGCAGGTTTACTGGGCACATGTCGCGCTGTTCTTCTTTGTCGCCATGTCCATGGCCGCGCTGAATGAAAGCGGGTTGTTCGAGAAAGACTATATTTCCTCGCTGAACCTGCAGCATTTCTTCAACGACCCCGCCCCGCAGATCGTTGGCCTGTTCACACTGACTTATGTGCCGAACTATTTCGACATTCTGCCGATGTATCTGGTGGTTCTGGCGATGATGCCGCTGGTTATGGGCCTGTCACGGATTGGGTTCTGGGCGGTTGCTTTGGCATCGGTCACACTCTGGCTGGTGGCGCAGACCGACGTTCTGGACCTGCCGGCCGAGCCGTGGTCAGACCGCCAGTGGTTCTTCAACCCCTTTGGCTGGCAATTGCTGTTTTTTACCGGTTTTGCCTTCATGCGCGGTTGGATTCCCGCACCGCCGGTTTCAAAAACGCTGATCTGGGCGGCGGCGCTGTTCCTGATCTTCTCGATGCCGTTTGGCTCGTGGAAAGTGTTCACCTGGATCAACGCAGCGGCCCCTGATCTGGCGGATGAAATCCGCAAGGTCTGGCCGGTTACGAAAGAGTTTCGCGACAAGACAGATTTTGGCCTGTTCCGGTATCTGCACTTCCTTTCGCTGGCCTATCTGGGCTGGGTTGCTGCTGGTGAGCACGGTCACCGACTGATCGCCACCGGCCACGGCGCGGCTGCCAAAGTCTGGCAATGCCTGCTGACCGTGATCACCAAAGTTGGGCAGCAATCACTGGCAGTGTTCGTATTTTCCATGGCAGCAGCACGGCTTATCGGTGTCGGACTGGACCTGAGTGGGCGGGATGTTGCCAGTGTGTTCATCGCTAACATGATTGGCTTTGCGATGATCATCGGGGTGGCATACATGGCCGCTTGGTTCAAATCACAACCTTGGAAGTCAAAGAAATGAATTTTACACGTCGCGCATTTCTGGCCTCGACTTCGGCGCTTGCCTTTGCGCCGGCCACATTTGCCACCGGCGGGGAAACCCCCTTTGACCGCAATGATGTCATCGCGATGGCCCGCGATCTGGCCAGCCGCCCCTATACCGAACGCGAGATGGTGCCGCAGGAATGGCAGGACCTGACCTATCAGCAATACCGCTCGATCCGGTTCCGCCTGGACCGTGCGCTGTGGTATGAGACCGAGACACCCTTTAACGTCGATTTCTTTACGCCCGGACTGTACTTCCCGCGCACCGTAAAAGTGTCGACGGTCGAGGACGGTATGACCAAACCGGTCACCTTCGATCTGTCGATGTTCGACAAATCCGAAGATGTGCCGGAACTGCCGATTGACGACACGCTGGGTTTCTCTGGCCTGCGCCTGCGCACCGAGATGCACCGCCCCGGCAAGACAGACGAGTTCTGCGTCTGGCAGGGTGCCAGCTATTTCCGCGCCATTGGCCTTCACGAGGTTTACGGTTTGTCCGCCCGTGGTTTGGCCCTGAAAACCGGCGATCCGGATGGCGAAGAGTTCCCCGAATTTATTCGGTTCTGGCTGGAGCGCCCCAAACCCGGTCAGCGCGACATGGTGGTCCACGTACTGATGGACAGCCCCAGCGTGACCGGTGCCTATCGGTTCAATGTCACCGCAGGCGCGGATTGCGTCATGGATATCGAGTCCACCCTGTTCCCGCGCGAAGAGCTGGCCCATGTAGGTATCGCGCCGGGCACCTCGATGTTCTTGTTTGATCAGACCAACCACAGCCGGTTCGACGATTTCCGCCCCGCCGTCCACGACAGCGACGGTCTGCTGATCCGTAACGGCGCCGGAGAAGTAATTTGGCGACCGTTGGCAAACCCGACGCGTCTGCAGATTTCGTCCTTCGTTGACATGAACCCGCGCGGGTTCGGCCTGATGCAACGGAAACGCGACTTCTCGGATTATGCGGATCTTGAGGCGAACTACCACAAACGCCCCGGCCTGTGGGTCGAGCCCGGCTCCGATTGGGGCAAAGGTTCGGTCACGCTGGTTGAGATTCCAGCAGATCAGGAAATCTATGACAACATCGTTGCCTATTGGCGACCGATGGAGCCATACGCAGCAGGCAGCCAGGTTGACCTGTCCTACCGTCTGATCTGGGGGGATGAGCCGCAGCGTACACCGATGCCGCGGGTAATCAACACAGCCATGGGTGAAAACACTTTTGGCGATGGACGTTTGGCCGTCATCGATTTTGAACCCTCTGAGCTGTTCGACGACCCCGAGGCCATGACCATCTTCGTCAACTCACCCCATGCCGAAACGTCTGAGGGCGTGCTGCAGCGCAACCCGGACACCGGCGGGCTGCGTCTGGCCTTTTCCTTTCAGCCGGGCGATCGGAACCACGTGGAACTGCGCGCGCAGTTGCTGAAAGACAAACAGCCGGCCTCTGAGGTCTGGCTCTACCGTTGGACCGTATGACCGAAAACTTGCATATCATGCCGCCCGAGGCACCGCTGGCCATGCCCGCGCAAGATTTCAGCGCGGGCTTCCGTGACGCGCAAGTGCCCGAGGGTCAGCGCCCCTCGGCCGGGTTCTGGCGCGCCTTGGCGTTTTCGCCTGCGATGGTCGCGACCTTGGGTCTGCTTTGGGTGATGTCCGATTGGTTCGGGGCCGAAGGGATCAACTTGATCGAGGCGATCCTTCTGGCGCTGATCTCGTTCAACTTCTTCTGGATTTCTTTCACAGTCTGTACTGTGCTTCTGGGCATGGTGTCCCTGTCGCGGCAAGAACAGCCCAAACGTGAAGGCCGCCCGCAACCTCTGCGCGTGGCGCTGCTGATGCCGGTCTATAACGAGGTGCCGTGGAACGTGCTGGGCAATGCCCGCACGATGCTCGAGGATTTGCAGGCGCGGGGTGGTCAGCACCACTATGCCATGTTCATCCTGTCCGACACCCGCGACCCCGAGATCGCAGCACAAGAACAGGCCAGTATCGAGGCTTTGCGCACGACGTTGGCCCCGGGTCTGGAGCTGTATTACCGGCGTCGCGAAGAAAACACTGACCGCAAAGTCGGCAACATTGCCGACTGGGTCAGCCGCTGGGGCGCGGATTGGGATGCGATGCTGGTGCTGGATGCCGACAGTCTGATGACGGGCCGTGCGATCCTGCGCCTGACGGATTCGCTTGCGCGCGATTCTGGTGCAGGCTTGATCCAAAGCTATCCGCAACTGATCGGCGCGCAATCGGTCTTTGCCCGGATGCAGCAGTTTGCAAACGGCGTTTATGGTATCGCCTTTGCCGAAGGTCTGGCCCGTTGGTGCGGGCAAGAGGGCAACTATTGGGGCCATAACGCCATCATCCGTACACAAGCTTTCGCCAACTGCGCTGGTCTTCCGAAATTGCGGGCGTTCAACGGTCAGGAAAAGCTGATCATGAGCCACGATTTTGTCGAGGCCGGTCTGATGCGCCGCGCTGGCTGGGGCGTGCGGTTCCTGCCGCGCATCCGTGGTTCGTACGAAGAAACACCGCCCACATTGATCGATCATGCCCTGCGTGACCGTCGTTGGTGTCAGGGCAACCTGCAGCACCTGAAACTGCTGGGCTCTGCCGGATTCCGCGCAGTGTCGCGGTTCCACATGTTTCACGGCGCGGTGGGTTATCTGATGTCGCCACTGTGGTTTGCGCTGCTGGTGATGTGGGCGCTGATTGGTCAGGGCGAGGATGCCTCGGTCCTGCACTATTTCAGCCCGGATAATCCTCTGTTCCCGCAATGGCCCGAGATGTCGGAAACCCGCCATGTGCTGATCATTCTGGTTATGTACGCGATGTTGCTGGCCCCCAAGGTGCTGGGCGTTCTGGCCCTGCCCCTTAGCGGTGTGCGCTATGCGGATTTCGGCGGAGGTTCGAAGTTCCTGACATCGTTCCTGGCCGAGGTTATCCTGTCGATCCTCTATGCTCCAATCCTGATGGTGCAGCAGATGATCGCGGTGTTCCGTACGGCACTGGGGTTGCAAAAAGGCTGGTCGCCGCAGGCGCGGGACGGCGGCAGTTATAGCCTGCACACGCTGATCCTGTGCCATATGCTGGAAACTGTCAGCGGCATCGCGCTGAGCGTGGGTATCCTGTCCGGCCTTGTTTCGATCTGGCTGGCTCCGATTGCCATCAGCCTTGCGCTGGCGATCCCTCTGTCCGCGCTCAGCGGTGTATCGGCTGGTGCAGCGCGGCGCATGGTCGGCATGAAAGAGGATTTCCACGAACCCGCCATCACACGTTCAGCCAGGCGTCACCGGAACGAACTGAAACGCCTGATTGAAGGTAAGACGGTCATGACCCCTGCCGAGTGATTAGCCGCCCGGCAGGCCTTCGTACCAATCCATCATCATGTCTGCCCAGCCCTTGGGCACTGTGTGACCGCCAGGAAACAGCGCGAATTCCAGCATGCCGCCTTCGGCACACCCGGTCCATCTGCGGCGCATGAATTGACCGGTGGTCGAGAAGCCGCTGGGCTTGGTGTCAACGCATTCATTCGCAACGCGCCAGATTTCCAACCCGGCAAAGATATCGCCTTGATGGAACCGGCCACCGCCCAGAATGCGGCCCTCTAGCGGCACCACATTGTCGGTCCAGCCATGGGTGTGTAACATCCGCACCGGGCCGTCGCAGCCTTCGGGATGCGGTCGCCAGAATCCACCGGACACCGGCACATAGGCCGAAAATGTATCGGGTGCCGCACAGGCCAAATAATACACCATGAACGCCCCGGCCGAAAATCCGCCCAGCACCACCCGATCCGCATCCACGCCAAACCGCGTCGAGGCATCCTGCACCGCCTCGGTCAGAAAGGCGGTTTCGTCCCGCCCCTCCCAACCGGGAAAGAAGTTCCAGCTTTGGCGACCGTTGCGTTCCGATCCCTCGGGCGCCATGACCGCATAGCCGCGCGCTAGCAATGGCTCGACCATATTGCGGTTTTTCAACGTCCCGGTTGCCGAGCCCCCATAGCCGTGCAGGAAGACGACCAGTGGCGGATTGTCGGCTTCGGGCAGTTCGATGTGATAGCCGCCCGAGGCGGTTTCGCACATATCTTCCTGATCGGCGCAAGCGGCCCATCCGGCCTGCCCTGCAACTGTCAAACCCGCTGCCAAGGTAAATGCCCGGATCATTCCGTCTCTCCCGTATTGTGTTGAACCGGCAATCCGGCACGCACCCATCCCGGCCCTGCGGCAGAGCCCAACATTCCCTCGGGCACGTCGACGACATTTGTGAATCCAGCTTGAGTCAACCGATTACTCAGCCGGGCTGATCGGACCCCGCGCGCACAGATCAATGCAATGGGGGCATCGCGATTTTTGCCTGTCAGGTCTGCCAGCGCCTGTTCGAAGTCATCACGGCGCATGTCCAACGGATGCGCCCCCTGACCAACACCCGTTGACTGCCATTCCCGCGGGGTGCGAATATCGACCAGCAATATTTCCCCCGACACCGCTTGTTGGTGTGCATCCTGAACACTCAACTGCCCGCCAGTATAAACCGGAGGGATCAGACGGTATTCCCGAACAGCAAAGCCCGCGACAATGGCCGCGCCCCCGCCCAGCAGAACCCATCGGCGTGTTCGGTTTGTTTTGTCTGCCACGCGGTTCCCTCCTGATCCGACGGGATGTGTTTATCACAGCCCGAATTTCGAATCCGCGTTGAATTTCAACCGGCAGATCAAGATCGCGTCATTGTTTCGCACCCCAATCTACGACGCTAGGACTGCGTGTAAAACTTGCAATAGCTGGACAGTTAGAAAATTATCCTTAAAAACCAGTACTACATTTGACCGCCCAGACCGGAGTATCGCACTTGTCCCTATTCCTCATCGCGGCCCTTCCCTTCCTCGGAGCTGTTTTTCCAGCCCTTCTGATCCGGGCGGGACGAAACGCAGCAGCATCAGCCGCCGGGCTGACCACCTTTCTGGCGCTTATGGGGCTGTTGATCCACATCCCATCGGTCATGCGCGGAGATGTCGTCACAGCCCGGTTCGACTGGATACCGGCACTGGGTCTGAACGCGAACTTCATGCTGGACGGTCTTGGGTTTCTGTTTGCGCTGCTAATCCTGGGCATCGGGTTGCTGATCATCCTTTACGCGCGGTTTTACCTGTCGCGCGAAGACCCGATGGGGCAATTCTATACCTATCTGCTGCTGTTCCAGGGCGCGATGGTCGGGATTGTTCTATCAGACAACATCCTTCTTTTGCTTATTTTTTGGGAGCTTACATCGCTAAGTTCATTCCTTCTGATCGGGTATTGGAAACATCTGCCAGAGGGTCGCCAAGGCGCACGCATGGCGCTGGCCGTGACCGGCGGTGGCGGATTGGCAATGATTGCGGGGATGCTGATTCTGGGCAATATCGTGGGCTCATACGACCTGAGTGTCATCCTGCAGAACAAAGATCTGATCCAGGCCTCACCCTATTACATGCCCGCACTGATCCTGATTTTGCTAGGCGCTTTCACCAAGTCGGCGCAGTTCCCGTTCCATTTCTGGCTGCCGCATGCAATGGCCGCGCCGACGCCGGTTTCGGCCTATCTGCACTCGGCCACGATGGTGAAAGCCGGGTTGTTCCTGATGGCGCGGATGTGGCCGGTTCTGGCGGGCACGGATGCTTGGTTCTATATCGTCGCGACCACGGGCCTGGTAACGATGCTGATCGGCGCCTGCATTGCTCTGTTCAAGGACGATCTGAAGGCGCTATTGGCGTTTTCGACCGTGTCGCATCTGGGTCTGGTGACGATGCTGCTGGGCTTTGGCACCAAGATTGCCGCCGTGGCGGCAATATTCCACATCATCAACCACGCGACTTTCAAGGCGGCACTGTTCATGACGGCCGGGATCGTGGATCACGAGGCCGGAACCCGAGACATCAAACGTCTGGGCGGGTTGCGCCAGCTGATGCCGATCACTTTTACCATCGGCACCATTGCAGCCCTGTCCATGGCCGGTCTGCCGCCATTAAACGGATTCCTGTCCAAGGAAATGATGCTGGAAGAAACGGTCCACACCACCTGGCTGCACTCGCATTATCTGGTGCCAGGTCTGGCGCTGCTTGCAGCGGTGTTCTCGGCTGCCTATTCCTTCCGTTTTGTCGGGCATGTCTTCCTTGGCCCGCAACGCGACGACTATCCGCACCATCCGCATGATCCTCCAGTGGGCCTATGGCTGGCCCCAGCATTCCTTGTGGTGTTGGTGGTACTGATTGGACTGTATTCGGCGGCGATAGTTGGGCCTTTGGTCGCGGTTGTCTCCAGCGCCGTGATTGGTGGTGAGAAGCTGCCCTACTACTCGCTGAAACTGTGGCATGGCTTCACACCTGCGCTGTATATGTCCGCCGTGGCAACGCTAGGCGGTCTGTTCCTGCTGGCGCTGCACAATCGCGGCGAACAAATTTGGAATGCCCTGCCCCGTCCCGAGGCAAAGGTCATCTTCGAAGGGGTCATTGGTGCGTTTACCACCTTCAGCCATTGGATCACCGACACGCTGCATAACGGAGTGATCAGCCGCTACGCCATCATTCTGGTCGCGTTCACCGTCGGACTTGGTTACTACGCATACACAACCGGTACGATTGGGCCGGAAACGCGCGAGCCTCTGCCCATCCAGATTATACCGTTCATTGGCTGGATTTGTCTGGTGGGCGCTACGCTGGCGATCATGTGGTTCCACCGCAACCGCCTGCTGTCGCTGGTACTGATCGGCGTTGTTGGCCTGATCGTGTCGATGGCGTTCAACTATCTTTCGGCCCCGGATCTGGCGCTGACGCAAATCTCGGTCGAGGTGGTGACGATGATCCTGTTGCTGCTGTCGCTGAACTTCCTGCCCACGGATACGCCGTGGGACAGCAGCGCTGCACGACGGTGGCGGGATGCGGCGATCTCGGTGGTGGCAGGACTTGGTACCGGCGCGCTGATCTATGCGCTGATGCTGCGGGACTTTGCGTTTCCGACCATTTCCGAGTTCCATTTGGCTAATTCGTATAAAGGCGGCGGTGGCACCAACGTGGTCAACGTGATCCTGGTGGATTTCCGGGGCTTTGATACCTTTGGCGAAATCATCGTTCTGGGAATCGCTGCCCTGATCATCTTTGCCCTGACCGAGGCCGTTCTGGGCACCAACGTCCGTGGTTATCTTCTGAACCGCAAACCACACTGGCCGCAATCGGGGGATTCACACCCGCTGATGATGGTTGTGGCGACCCGGGTGATGATGCCTATCGCTCTGATGGTTGGTGCCTACATCTTTGTCCGCGGCCACAACCAGCCGGGGGGCGGGTTCATTGCCGGTCTGGTCGTCGCGATTGCCTTCCTGATGCAATACATGGCCAGTGGCTACACATGGGCCATCGAACGGCAACGATTCTACTATCATGGCACCATCGGTTGGGGCGTTCTGATCGCCGCCGCCACCGGGATCGGGGCGTGGTTCAACGAGCGCCCGTTCCTGACCAGCGACTTCGGCTATCTCCATTGGCCGCCGCTGGAAGAGTTCGAATGGGCCACCGCCATCCTGTTTGACACCGGCGTGTTCCTGGCGGTGCTGGGTGCTGTGATGCTGGCGCTGGACAGCTTGTCACGCTTTGCATGGCAACCAGGCATGGCGCAGGAATTCCCGATGGATATCAATCCGCTGCGGGATGATCAGAAAGACGATGAAGAGAAGGAGCAGGCCTGATGGAAGCGCTCGTAGCCTCAGCCGTAGGCATCATGACCGCCGCCGGGATTTTCCTGATCCTGCGTCGCCGCACATTCCCCGTTATTTTGGGGTTGTCGCTGATCACCTATGCGGTGAACGTATTTCTGTTCGCCACCGGACGGCTGGCGCTGGATGCGCCTGCCGTTCTCAACAAATATGAAGACGTCCCCTATACCGACCCGTTGCCGCAGGCGCTGGTGCTGACGGCCATCGTGATTTCCTTCGGGATGACGGCGGTGATCGTGATGATCGCCCTTTCCGCTTACCTGTCCTCGAAAGATGACCATATCGACATGACCGCACAAGACTGCGTCGACGGCGCGGGAGAAGACGCATGAACCACTGGATCGTAGCGCCGATCGTCCTGCCCGCGATCCTGGCCCCGTTCATCATCATGGTCCTGCGATACCATCTGGACCTGCAGCGCATCTTTTCGGTCGCGGGTGCGGTGGCGCTGCTTGGCATTGCGCTGACCATTACCGCGCAGGCCGCAGGCGGCGATATTTTGGTTTATGAACTGGGCGACTGGCCCGCGCCATTCGGCATCGTCTTGGTGCTGGACCGCTTGTCCGCAATGATGGTCCTGCTGACTGCCCTGCTTGCCTTGCCCATTGTGCTATACGCCATTGCGTCCGGATGGGACGACCGGGGGAAACACTTTCACGCGCTGTTCCACTTTCAGCTCATGGGCGTCTGCGGTGCCTTCCTGACGGGTGATGCCTTCAACCTGTTCGTATTCTTCGAGGTGCTTTTGATCGCGTCTTACGGTCTGATGACGCATGGCGGTGGCTCGGTGCGGCTCAAGGCCGGTGTGCAATATGTGGCCTATAACCTGCTGGGCTCGACCCTGTTCCTGTTTGCGCTCGGCACACTTTATGCGGTGACCGGAACGCTGAACATGGCCGATCTGGCCGTTCGTGTCGCCGAAATTCCGCCCGAGGATACGGCCCTTCTGCGGGTTGGCGCAGTGCTGCTGTTGTTGGTTTTCTGTATCAAAGCCGCCGTTTTGCCGCTGCATTTCTGGCTGCCTGCCAGCTACGCCAACGCGCCTTTGCCCGTCGCGGCCCTGTTTGCGATCATGACCAAAGTGGGCGCCTATTCGATCCTGCGCGTTGATACGCTGATCTTTGGCCCAGATGTTGCGGTCACGCACGGGCTTGTGGGGGATTGGCTGCAACCCGCCGCACTGCTGACGCTGGCCGTAGGAGCCATCGGTATTCTGGGCACGCAACATATTGCGCGGATGGTTGCCTTTTGCGCTATCGCTTCGATGGGCACCCTGCTGATCGCGATCTCGCTGTTCACCGAGACCTCCACGGCTGCTGCGCTGTACTACATTTTCCACTCGACCCTGGCGACGGCGCTGCTGTTCCTTGTGGCGGATCTGGTGATGACCCGCCGGGGCGGAGCCATTGCGCCAACCGCTCCGATGGCGCAAAGCGGGCTGATCTCGGCTCTGTTTTTTGTTGGTGCGATTGCTCTGGCCGGTATGCCGCCCCTGTCGGGCTTTATCGGCAAGCTGTTGGTGCTTGATGCCGCACGTGACGCACCGGATGCAAACGCGATCTGGGCGGTTATCCTGATCGGTTCTTTCGTCACCATCGTCGGGTTGGCGCGCGCAGGCACGCTGATCTTCTGGAAAAGCCATGACGCCCAGCACAACCCGTTGCCCGAGGTGGAAGACGACGAAGAAACCCCGGCCTTGCCCGCGCCCGAGCCGAACCCCGGGTTGGCCTTCACCGCCATCTTCGGCACGGTTCTGGGGCTGGTCATGTTGACCCTGTTCGCAGGCCCCGCGCTCACTTATGCTGGCAAAACAGCCGAACAGTTGTTTACGCCTGAAAACTACATCTCGGCCGTTCTGGGAGGAGAAGAGTAATGAGACTTCTGCACCGGATATTCCCACACCCGCATCTGACAATCCTGCTGACGCTGGTTTGGATGCTTTTGGCAAACTCACCTTCGCTGAATTCTCTGGTGTTCGGGCTACTGCTCGGGATCATCATTCCCTTCATCACTCAGCCCTATTGGCCCGACCGCCCCAAACTGCGCAACTGGCCGATGGTGGTGGAATATATGCTGGTAGTGCTGTGGGATATCGTGATTGCCAACATCACCGTGGCCCGGATCATTCTGTTCAAGCGCGATGCCGACAGGCAACCAAACTGGGTCTGCATTCCGCTGGAACTGCGCACGCCCGAAGCGATCACAGTATTGGCCGGAACCATCACAATGACCCCCGGCACAGTCAGCTGCGATCTGTCAGCGCAAGGTCACAACCTGCTGGTTCACTGCCTGGATGCGCCTGACACAGATGAGGTGCGGGACCAGATCAAACAACGCTATGAGCGCCGCCTGAAGGAGATTTTCGAATGATCGAGATTGCGATCTGGTTTGCCTTCGCCTGTTTCGGGGCGGCCATCATGCTGTGCCTATACCGGATCATCTCGGCCGAAGGTGTCGGTACCCGCGTTCTGGCGCTGGACACGATGGTGATCAACACAATCGCGCTGATGATCCTGTATGGGTTGGCTCTGGGGACCGAGATATTTTTCGAGGCCGCGATGATCATCGCCATGCTGGGTTTTGTCTCAACCGTAGCCTATGCGCGCTTTATGCTACGCGGCAATATCATCGAGTGAGGGCGCCCCAATGTTTATCATCGAGCTTCTTGTCGCCTTCTTCCTGATCGTTTCAGGCATATTTGGCTTTGTCGGATCCTTTGGGATGATCAAGCTGAAAGACCCGATGTCGCGTCTGCATGCGCCCACCAAAGCCACAACACTGGGCGTGGGCGGTGTGTTACTGGCCTCGATCTGCCATTCGGTTTTGATCGAGGACAAACTGTCCCTGCATGAGTTGCTGATCACCCTGTTCCTGTTCCTGACCGCTCCGATCACAGCCCTGTTCATTGCCAAATGGCATATTCACCGCCACGAAAAGCCCAGCGATCTGCCGGACGCGGGCGAGGATGAGCTTTGGGCCACCCACGCGGTCGAACAGGTCGAAGACGTCCCTGATCACAGCAAGACCTGAGTTCCATGCAACACCCTCCGCTGCCCCTAACCCGTGATCTGGTTCTGATAGGCGGTGGGCATACCCATGCGCTGGTGTTGCGGAAATGGGGTATGAACCCCTTGCCCGGCGCGCGGGTGACTGTGATCAATCCTGGCGCCACGGCCCCCTATTCCGGCATGTTGCCGGGCTTTGTTGCCGGGCATTATGAGCGGTGGGAACTGGACATCGATCTGGTGCGTCTGGCCCGTTTTGCCGGTGCACGGGTAATCCTCGGGCCGGTCGAGGGGATCGATCTTGACGGGCGTCAAGTATACGTACCGGGGCGACCACCCGTGGCATTTGATGTGGCCTCGGTCAATGTGGGGATCACCTCGGACATGCCGGCCCTGCCTGGATTTGCCGACCACGCGGTCCCGGCGAAGCCGCTGAGTCCGTTTGCGTCCCGATGGGCGGAATATCTGGATGGCACCGACCCCGCCTCAGTCGCCGTGATCGGTGGCGGGGTCGCGGGCGTAGAACTGGTAATGGCCATGGCCCATGCCCTTCGCGCGAAAACCCGCACGGCGCAGGTGACGCTGATTGACAACGCCCGGGTCCTGTCGGCTACGGGGACCAAGGCGGGCGCAAACATTCGTAAGGCGATGGCCCATCTGGGCGTTGAACTGATTGAGCATGCCGCGATTTCACGCATCGAACAGGATCATGTTCTGCTAGAGGATGGCCGTAAGGTTCCCGCCTCATTCATAACCGGGGCTGCCGGTGCCCGCCCCTATGACTGGATCACCCAGACGGGCCTTGATCTGCATGACGGCTACATCCGCGTGGACGCCCATCTGCAATCCAGCGATCAGGCGATCTTTGCCGCCGGAGATTGCGCCCATCTTGCCGATAACCCTCGTCCCAAGGCCGGGGTCTATGCGGTCCGAGAGGCTCCGGTCCTGTTCAGCAATCTGCGGGCCGCTCTGGGGGCCGGGAAGATGCGGCGATATCAGCCGCAGAAAGACTACCTCAAACTGATCTCTTTGGGCAGTAAATCGGCACTGGCCGAACGTCTTGGAACGTCGTTCAGCGGGCCAGTGATGTGGCGATGGAAGAACCATATCGACCAGAGCTTCATGAATAAATTTCGCAACCTGCCCCAAATGGAACGCCCCGCCCTACCGCGCCACCATGCGGCGGGTATGCAAGAAGCCCTAGGGGAAAAACCCATGTGCGGAGGCTGTGGGGCCAAGGTTGGACGCGGCGCATTGCAAGCAGTTCTGAGTGACCTGCCAAAGCCGAACCGCGACGATATCACCCCCTTGCCCGGGGACGACGCCGCCCTGCTGATAACCGGTGGAGCGCGACAAGTGATGACCTCGGACCACTTGCGCGGCTTCACGGATGACCCGGTGCTGATGACACGCATCGCCGCAGTTCACGCGCTGGGGGATATTTGGGCCATGGGCGCAGACCCACAAGCGGCGACGGCAACGATCATCCTGCCGCGCATGTCCCCACAATTGCAGCACCGCACCTTGTCCGAGATAATGGCGACGGCCACCGAGGTCATCCGCGATGCCGGAGCAGAAATCGTCGGAGGTCACAGCTCTCTGGGGGATGAGATGACCATCGGCTTCACTCTGACCGGCCTGTGCGACAAAGACCCGATCACCTTGTCGGGGGCACGTCCTGGGGATGCATTGATCCTGACAAAACCCTTAGGCAGCGGGGTGTTGATGGCCGCTGAAATGGCCGGGCTAGCCGACGGCAGTTGGGTGGCTGATGCCTTTACGCAAATGGTTCAGCCGCAGGGCGCAGCATCGCGCATTCTGGCAGGGGCGCATGCGATGACGGATGTAACCGGATTTGGGTTGGCCGGGCATCTGATGGGCATGTGCGAAGCCTCGGATTGTGGCGCAGTTTTGGATCTGGATTCAATCCCCCTGATGACCGGCGCGCTGGAACTGGCTGCGCAAGGTGTCCGGTCGACAATTTTCGACGAAAATTGTTCCATCGCCCCATATCTGCCGTCCAATCCCAAATCCGATCTGCTGTTCGATCCGCAAACTGCCGGAGCGTTACTGGCCGCAGTCGCTGCCGACCAGGTGCATGGGTTGTGCGAACAGTTGAGGCACGCGGGCTATCCGGCGGTCATCATCGGGTATCTGACCGACACTCCGGGGTTGCGGCTTCAGAGCTGATTCAGAAGTTTCTCTACCTGCGCCGCTGCGGCGTTCAGACCTGTATCATCCAGCACCGCCACTTCGATCCGCGCGAGAATATCGGCGGTGCGCGTTCGGGTAGATTTGGCATAAGCCGGATCATAATGTTGTTCCATCAGGGCCCGCGTCAGCGCCGGTTTGTCGCCCGCGTCGATCAGCGCCAGCCAGCCATCCACCACTTCGTGTCCGCGGTGAAATCGCAGCGGAGACAAGCGGTCGCGCAGCCGCTCGGAATCCGAAAGAATATCGTCATAGGCCTTCACCAGATATGCAGTACGTGCCGCAAGGGGCGCTGACACCTGAATGCGCGGCGCCACACGCAACGCGGTCCACAGGCTTGGCGGCAGGATCAGCGACCCGATCTTGGAGGATTCTGCCTCGACCACCACCGGGCGTGCAGGGTCCATACCGCACAATGCGGCGGCCAGAGCAGATTCGAACGCTTTCTGACTAGGCTGCCCGCCCGGCATTTCACCCAACAAAGACCCGCGGTGGTTGGCTAGATCTTCGAGGTCCAGAACCTGAATACCGCGCGCTTTCAAATGCGCCAGCAAGTCGGTCTTGGCCGTACCTGTGTAGCCGTCTAAGGCCACCATCCGATGCGGCAATGGATCGTCATAAAGGTAGCGGTTCACCAGACGACGATAAGTACGGTATCCGCCTTCGACCACGTCGGCCCGCCAACCGATCTGTTGCAGCATCCATGTGAATGACCCCGATCTCTGCCCACCACGCCAACAATAGACCAGAGGTTTCCAGCCGCCCTCGTGGTGCGACAGGGTGTGTTCGATGTGGTTTGCCGCGTTGCGGAACACCAGCGCTGCACCCAGTTTGCGCGCCAGAAACGGGCTTTCCTGCACATAGATCGTACCCACCTGTGCGCGCTCTTCATTGTCCAGAACCGGCAGGTTGATGGCACCAGGCAGGTGATCCTCGGCATATTCCGCAGGACTGCGCACGTCGATCACAGTGTCGAAATCATGCGCATAAAGCCCGGGCAGATCAGAGAATTTCAAAGCCATGCCAACGATCTATCCTGCAGTACGTGGAATGGAAAGGCACACTATCAGGCCGGAACAGGTTCGATCAGCTCCGGCCCGCTGGCACGATTTGAATTCACTGCCGGATCAACGCGATAAAAATCCAAGGCTCTCTCGGCCGCGGGTTGCATCAGACGCGCGGCACCTTTTCCCGCCTCTCCCAGCCACAGTGACCAATCGTCAGACTCAAGAATTAGCGGCATCCGATGATGAATGGAGCTGAGATGGCGATTGGCAGGGGTTGTCACAATGGCGCAGGTGCCTTGCCGTGTGCCCTCACCCCCCCAATCCTGCCAGACCCCGGCAAACGCAATCGGCGCGCCATCGTTGCGGTGGATGTACCATGGTAGGCGGGTGCCCTGTTCCGTCTTGGTCCATTCATAGAACCCCGTTGCTACGATCAAACAGCGCCGTTCGCGGCACGCGGCGCGGAACGCAGGCTTTTCAGCCAGCGTCTCGGCCCGCGCATTGATCAGCAACGGCCCTGCGGTTTCAGTTTTGTACCAATGTGGAAGAAAACCCCAGCGCAACGGGTCCAGCCTGCGCCCCCCTTCACCGGCGCGCACCACATGCACTTGATTTGTCGGGCAAACATTGAAATTCGGCACAGCAGGCAGAGTATTTGCCGGCCGCGCAGAAAACAGCTGCGCCATCGCGTCATTGGGAAGGGTTATTGCAAACCGTCCGCACATGGGTAATGAACCATCAATAATCGTTTCATGCAGGCACAGGGTGTCACGGGGTCACATGCAAAATCAAACAGCGAAAACCCTCAAAGGCAAGGCAGTGGCAGCTCTGGAGGCAGGCAAACTGCAACAGGCGTTAAAAAAAGCGCAGTTGGGCGTCAAGAAATTCCCCAAGGATACAGATTTTCACGCCATCTCGGGCTTTGTGCTGACTGAGATGAAGCAATACAAGAAATCCATCCCGCATTTCATCGAAGCGTCCCGAATGAAACCGGACGATGCGCAATTCGTGGAAAACCTGGCAAATGCCCTGATGCAGACCGGGCAAATTCCTAAGGCGCTGGAATATACCGAACAAAAACTGGAACAGTTCCCCAACAACAAGGAACTGAACCGCGTCCTGGATGAAATCCATCTAAAGGGCAGCAACTGGCGCATGATTGTTGAACATGCGAGCAGGAAGCTGGAAAGTGAACCAGACGATGTGAATCTTTTATCCAAGCGGGCTCGTGCATATTCGAAGATCGGTTTTGTTGACGACCATACGCGCGATGTCACCCGCGCCTATGAGCTGGACCCGGAAAACCTAAAGATTGCTTTCCAAAAGGCCGTGACCCTTCACCAGAGCGGTGACAAGGATGGGTCTAAGGGTCTCCTGCAGTCTATTCTAGAAGAAGAGCCCCAACACAGGTTCGCCCTGTTTCAGATGTCAACAATAGTGTCCAAAAAGGACGCACCAGAAATTTTGGACGCCGTCGAGAGTGCCATCGCTGGCAGCTACGAAGACCATCAGGAGCTGGAGTTCGCCAAGGCCACTCTAATCTCAAAAATTGACGATTTGGACGCGGCTATGCCTCAGTTTGCGCGGGCCAACAAAACACAACATGACGGCAATCCCTATGATACCGCGGCAGAAGAGAACAAACTGAAGCAGATTACTGGCCTGTTCCCGGTAGAGGCTGGGTTACCAGTAGCTGAATCAACGGATACTCCAGTGCCGATATTCGTTCTGGGTCAACCTCGATCGGGCACGACTTTGATGGAGATGATGCTTAGTGCCGCCCCGGGCATTGCCGGCTGTGGTGAACTGACACTAGGCGCAGACCTGTCGCATGACATTCAGACAGGTGATCAAAAATTTGACCCTGCAAGCGCTGAAGACTTTGCACAGCAATTTCGAAATTTGATGCCTCCAATCCCCGAAGGGTCGACCGCCTTTGTCGACAAGATGCCGCACAACTACCAGCGGGTTGGATTCCTATTGTCTGCCTTCCCAAATGCAAAGGTCATCAACATGTTGCGTGACCCTCGCGATGTCGGATTGTCGAAATGGATCAGGCGTTTCCCGGCTGGCGGTATGCGCTATGCTTCCAACCTGGCGGCCATCGCTCATTCGGCGAATATGTATCGCCGTTACATGGCCCATTGGGAAGCCGTGGCCGGAGATCGAATTCTGACCGTTCCCTATGAAAAACTGGTGGCCGACCCGAAAACCTATAGCCAACAAGTTGCTGCGTTCTGCGATATCGAGTGGGATGAAACCATGATGCATCCTGAGAAAAACACCAAGCAAGTCAGAACGGCCAGCATCGATCAGGTCCGCAACAAGATCTCGACAAAGTCCATTGGTGGATGGCAGAGCGTATCTGAACACCTGCGCCCCATGCTGGACGGGTTCGATCCGGCGCTATGGCCGGAATATGACTTGGGCTAAATATGCCTGAATCACGAAAGGCCGCATCGGGGATGCGGCCTTTTCCCTTTCTGCGACAGAAATTTACTTCTGCTTGATACGGCCATCCAGATACGGCTGATATGGTGCATTTTCAGCCAGATATTCGGCCGTAACATCCGCCAGATCCGGGCCAAAGTCATAGGCGTTCTTGTCGTCGCCTTCGAACATGTTGTACCCGTCGCCGCCGTTTCGGACGTAATTGTTGGTGACCACCAGATACGTCGCTGCCGGGTCAATTGGCACGAAGCCGTCACCGTCGGCGACCATGACCTCAGCCACGCGCCCTTCGTTCGGTGCAACCGTCGGATCCCAGGTAAATGTCAGTCCAGCCACCTGCGGAAAGCGGCCTTTTACATCTTCGACCTGGCTTACGCCGTTTTCCAGCGCATCGATCACACCCTGACCGCTGATTTCGAAGGTCGACAGCGTGTTCTGGAAGGGCAGCACCGTCAGCACCTCACCCATGGTGACTTCGCCCGGGTCGATCGAGGCCCGCAGCCCGCCCGAGTTGGCAATCGCGATTTGCACGCCCTGATCGGCAACACGTGCCAGCATGGCGTCAGCGACCAGATTGCCCATCTCGCATTCCTGCACGCGACAGACCGACCGGTCCCCTTCGATGCTATCTGCGGCATTCGCCACCACTTTGTTGCGGATTTCGTCCAGCGGAACTGCCAACTCGGCAATACGGTCCAGCGCAGCCTGATCCTCAGTCACCGTATTGTCCATGATAAGCGGTTCGCCCGCAGCCTCGATAACGTTACCGTCGTCGTCGAAGGTTACGTTCAACTCTCCCAGAAACTTACCATAGGCATAGGCCTGCACGATTTGAACGCCGTTGACCACCGTCGGATAAGGACCTGCGGCCTTGTCTGACACGTTCGACAGGTAGGTGTTCGAATGGCCACCCACGATCACGTCTACCCCGCTGGTTTCCTGCGCGACGCGTTGATCCACACCATAACCGGAATGACTGAGAACGATGATTTTGTTCACACCCTCTCCGGTCAACCGGTCCACTTCTGCCTGCACGGCTGGGGCCGGGTCCGAGAAGGTGATATTCGGGCCCGGCGAAGCAAGGTCATGCGTATCTTCGGGCGTCAGGCCAATCAGGCCGATCTTTTCCCCGCCAACTTCGATGATGGTAGATTTTTTGATCTTGTCGGTCAGCAGTTCTTCGTCCGCAATATCCGCGTTTGACATCAAAACCGGAAAATCAACCGAGTCGATAAAGCCGCGCAGCACTTCGGGACCGTCGTCGAATTCATGGTTGCCCACGGTCATCGCATCATAGCCCAGTTTGTTCATGAACTCGGCCGCAACCTTGCCCTTGTAATAGGTGTAGAACAATGAGCCCTGAAACTGATCGCCGCCATCCACGAGGATCGAGTTTTCGGCCTGTGCCCTTGCGTCGTTCACCGCCGTAACCAACCGGGCCGAGCCGCCGAAACACTTGCCCTCTGCCTGATCTTCCTCGTCACAGGCGCTGTCGTATTTGTTGATCGGTTCAAAACGCGCGTGGAAATCGTTGGTGTGCAGAATCGTCAGTTTATAATCGGCTACGGCCATACCTGCGGTCAGGCCCAGAACCGCAGCGGACGCTAAAAAGCGAGTGTACATCTTCATACTCCTTGTTTTTGATTGGCGTGATGTTGCGCCTGCCGGCAACAAGAGTCAAAGGGGGAAATCCGGCTTGATTCTGCCAGTCACGCGGGGCATCACCACCCTATGCTGATTTACAAGATTTTTCAGGCCGACGAGTGGGCCACACTACAGGATCAAGGTGCGTCGGACGGCGCGCCGATTGATATATCAGATGGCTATGTCCATTTTTCGACCGCTGAACAGGCGGCCGAGACTGCGGCCAAACACTTTGCCGGGATCGAAGGCCTAACCTTGCTGACCTGCGACGCGGATGCCATGGGTGATGATCTGAAATGGGAGGTTTCGCGCGGTGATGCCCTGTTCCCGCATCTTTATCGCCAGATCCGCATGACGGATGTCGTCTGGTCGTGCCCCCTGCCCTTTGACGGGCAAACCCACCTATTCCCCGAGGGTATGGAATGATCCATTTCATCGACCCTGATCGCGCCCAATTTGAGGCGTTCAAGGCGTTGGATCGAGATCATCCAATCGAGATGCTGAACCTGGTGAAGTTTCGCGACACGGCCGCATATCCGGTCGGTCACGATCTGGCCGAGGCCGGGTTGGCCGGCGCGCAGGCCTATCGCAACTACGGCAGGGAAACCGCCCCGATTATCGCGCGACTGGGCGCGTCGATCCTATGGCGCGGGTCGTACCAAACCACTCTGATCGGCCCTCAGGATGAAGATTGGGACGAGGTTTTCATCGCCCGCTATCCAACCGCGCATGCGTTTCTGGAAATGGTGACGGACCCGGATTATCAGGCCGCAGTGGTGCATCGGCAGGCGGCGGTTGCGACCTCGCGCCTGATCCGTTGTACCCCGGCCAAAGGTGGAGAGGCTTTCGGATGAAACTGACCGAGAAACTGGGGCTGGCTGTCCTGCATAAGATGGACCCCGAAACCGCCCATGGGATGTCGATCAAGGCGCTGAAGGCAGGGCTGGCTCCAATGCCGGGGCCGGTCACATCGCCCCGCCTGAAGACCCGAGTGGCGGGGTTGGATCTGCCCAATCCGGTTGGTCTGGCTGCCGGCTTTGACAAGAACGGAGAGGTTCTGACACCTCTGTCACGCACCGGCTTTGGCTTTATCGAGGTGGGTGCCATCACTCCACGCCCGCAACCCGGCAACCCCAAGCCTCGCTTGTTCCGCCTGACCGAGGATAAGGCGGCCATCAACCGCTTTGGCTTCAACAACGAAGGCATGGATGTCATGGCGCGCCGTCTGGCCGACCGCCCCAGGAATGCGGTGATCGGGTTGAACCTTGGTGCGAACAAGGACAGTGACGACCGCCCAGGCGATTTTGCCAAGGTGCTGGCCCATTGCGCCGCGCATCTGGATTTCGCTACGGTCAATGTCTCGTCCCCCAACACTGAAAAGCTGCGAGACCTGCAGGGTAAGGCCGCGCTTGGCGCGCTGCTGGGCGGGGTAATCGAGACTCGAAACGGCTTGCCCCGGCCTTTGCCGATTTTCCTGAAAATTGCCCCTGACCTGACCGAGGCTGAATTGCAAGACATCGCTGATGTTGCGCAGGAAACAGGCGTTGACGCGGTGATCGCGACCAACACCACGCTGTCGCGTGATGGGCTGCGCAGTGGGTACAAGGGTGAAACCGGCGGCCTGTCCGGCGCGCCTCTGTTCGAAAAATCAACCCGTGTTCTGGCGCGGCTAAGCCATCTGACCGAAGGGAAAATTCCGCTGATCGGCGTGGGTGGTATCAGCAGCGCGGAACAGGCCTATGCCAAGATTTGCGCCGGAGCATCCGCCGTGCAGCTTTATACCGCGTTGGTGTATGGCGGCATTTCGCTGGCCGCCGAAATTGCGCAAGGATTGGATGAATTACTGGCGCGAGACGGGTTCAACAACGTCGCGCAAGCAGTTGGAAGTAAACGAGAGGATTGGTTGTGATTGCATATTGGCACAACCCGCGCTGTTCGAAGTCCCGCGTCGGGCTGGCGTTGCTGGAAGAGAATGGCGCGCAGGTCGAGGTTCGGAAATATCTGGAAGACGCGCCCTCGGCTGATGAGCTACGCGCAGTGCTGGGTAAGCTGGGCGTCACCGCCATCGACATGATGCGCACAGGTGAGAAGCAGTTCAAAGAGCTGGGCCTGACCAAAACATCCTCTACTGACGAGTTGATCACTGCGATGGCCGAAAATCCGATTTTGATCGAGCGTCCTCTGGCCATTGCAGGTGACAAGGCCGCCATCGGGCGCCCGCCCGAGAACCTGCTGGCGCTGTTTTAAGCCACCTGCGCCTCAAGCTGGGGATAGCGCCAGCCCATGGTGACGCCGCGCGCGATGTTCAGAACCATCAGCGCGGCCCACAGGCCATGGTTACCGAAGGCTGGCACCAGTATGAAAAGGGCAACCACATAGATTGCAACCGACTGGACCATTGCGTTGCGCATCGCGCGGGTCCAGGTGGCACCGATATAGATGCCATCGAACATCCAGCTGGCCACCCCGATCGCCGGGGCCAATGCCGCCCAGATCAGATAGTCCCGCGCTGCCGTGCGTACCTCATCCGAGGTGGTCATCAGGTCGATCAGCGCAGGCCCCGCTAGCCAGAACACGGCCGCCAGCACGAACGCTCCGCCAACGCCCCATTGGGAAGCCATGATGGACGCTCGCCGAACCTGAACCCGGTTCCGTGCGCCCACGGCACTGCCGACCAGGGCCTCGGCGGAAAAGGCGAAGCCGTCCAGGGCAAACGCGGTGATTTCAAGGAATTGCAGCAAGACCTGATTGGCAGCCAGATTCACATCGCCTAGATCGGAACCCACGAACAGAAACGTCGTGAACGATCCCGTCAGCAAAACCGATCGGATCATGATGTCAGCGTTCACCTGCATCATCCGGCGCAACCGTGCCGCATCGAAAATTCGAGGCCAATCGCGCCACTGGTTCCCTTTGAACGCTTCGCGGCACAGCCACAGGCCGAGCGCCAACCCGGTCCATTCCGCGATCAGGGTGGCAATGGCCACACCTTCGACGCCCCAACCCAGCCCAAGCACGAACCACAGGTCCAGCAGGATATTCAGCCCATTCATCCAGACCTGCAGGATGAACACGCCACGGGTCTGCTCAATCGCGATCAGCCAGCCCGTCACGGCAAAAAGTGCAATCGTCGCCGGGGCACCCCAAATGCGGATTTGCAGATAGTCCCGCGTCAGCGCTTCGACCTCGGGACTGGCAGGCGAAAGTGCAAATGCCCCCCAGAACAACCCAACTTGCGTGAGAATAAAGAAAAGCCCAGCCGCACAACCCAACAGTAGCCCGCGCATCAAAAGCGCGCCGGTTTCCGCCGTATCCCCTGCCCCGCGCGCCTGTGCCGCCAGACCGGTCGTGCCCATGCGCAGAAAGCCGAAGATCCAATAGATCGCCGATAGGATCACCGCGCCCATGCCCACGGCACCGATCGGTGCGGCAAGCCCCATCTGCCCGACCACACCGGTATCAACGGCTCCAAGAATGGGAACCGTGGCATTCGACAGAACGATCGGAACGGCAATTTTCAGCACCCGCTTATGCGTAAGGGGCGCCGAGGTGCGCTGTGTCACGGGTTACTCACTTTCCACCTTCGGCTGCGGCATCAGGAAATGCCCCGTAGCTTGCGCAATCGGGCGCGCATGATTGTCTTGCCAGGCCTCGACCCGTACCGAGGCATAGCGCCGACCGGATCGACTGACGAAGGCGCGGGCATAAGCGTCACGGGGCAAACCCGAGCGCAGGTAATCAACCGTAAAATCAACGGTTTTTGGAAATCTCACTGCGTCAGCATTGAACAGTTCTTCCGGGTCGATCTCACCGCTTTCAATGCGGGGAAAGAAATGCTCCCAACTGAGGGTGATAACCGCCGTCACCTCAAGAAACGCTGCTGTAACCCCCCCATGCAGTGCAGGGAGCAAAGGATTCCCGATCAGCTTATCGTCAAAGTTCAGCACACCGGTCAGTTCATCACCTCGACGGTCGAAGGTGATATTGAGAAAACGGATATACGGTACGCCGTCGACAATCGCCTTCAGCGCCGCATCGCGGCGTTGCTTGACCACCTGCATGGGTTCTGGACGAGGACGCGCCATCACAATCCCTCCACCGTGAAGGCGCCCGCCGCTGTTGCGACCGGAAGTTTTTGATCTTCATCCATCGCGGTCGCCCGGACAAACGCGACGTTGCGGGTGATGTGATAGCAAGTGGCATGCGCGATGATGCTCTGCCCCGGCGTCGCAGCCCGCATATAGTTAATTCTCAGGTCAATTGTGGCTGTCCCGCCAGGGGCAGACGGGTGGGACATGACCGCCGCACCACAACACGTGTCCAGCGCGGCAAACACGGCACCACCGTGGATAACGCCTGTTCTGGGGTCTCCGACCAGATCCGCATTATAGGGCATTGAGATTTCCGCTTCGCCATCACCGATTGTCGTCAACTTCAGACCAAGCGCTTTTGCATGCGGAATCGCCTCAATGAACTGGCGTGCAATCTCTACTTTGTCGACCATGTTTGCATGTCCTTTGAATTCCGCCCTTTATGAGCCTGCACCCTGCAAAAGCGCAAGACCGCCTGTTGCGCTTGGCGCCACGACGCCCTAGTTTGCTGCTGAGGAGGCCGCGAATGACTGACAACCGTTTGTCATTAAACGAGATGTGCGACGAGTTCGACGTAACCAAGCGCACCTTGCGTTATTACGAATACATCGAACTGCTGCAGCCTGAACGCGAAGGCCGCTCTCGTTATTACGGGCCGCGGGAATGCGCGCGCATGAAGTTGATCCTGCGCGGGCGCCTGTTTGGATTTTCTCTGGAAGAAATCCGCCAGTGGCTGCTGATCTATGAAGATCAGGGAAATCAGGCGCAAATGGCCGAGTTCATAAAACTCGCGGATCGGCAGATGCCAGAGCTCATAAAGCAGCGTCAACAGCTTGACGAGGCGATGGAAGAACTTCAGCGCTTGCGCGACCAGACCGTGAAATCTCTGGGCTGATCCCCGGCGGAATCGAACGGTCACACCTACCTTCAGAACAGTCCGGCATCACAGCCTTGCGCCGAAGCTGATGTTGGGCGCTAGATGGCAGCCCGCTCCTCTCGGCGAAATTCCGTTACGTAATGTCTTCAATTGGGCGTTATCCGCACCTTGACGCGAGAGGATGCCACGTCAACTTTCATAGTGACGTAGCGTTTGCATTACGTGAACGTCATCTACGTGTTGTAACGTGCGCATCAACTGCGCACCTGACTTTGATAGACGCCAGTGACAAGAGTGCTGAAACCATGACCGAAGATCTGATGACCATCCGTGAAATGTGCGAGGCCTACGACGTCACGCCGCGCACATTGCGATTTTACGAGGCCAAGGAACTTTTGTTTCCGATCCGCGAGGGCCAGAAACGTCTGTTCACCAAACGTGACCGGGCGCGCCTTAAACTGATCCTGCGCGGCAAGCGCTTTGGCTTTAGCTTGGAGGAGATCCGGCAACTGCTGGACCTGTACCATGTCGGCGACCAGCAAATGACCCAGATGACCCGTACGTTTGAAATCGCGCGGGAACGTCTGGCGGATATGGAAGCCCGCCGCGAAGAACTGACGCAAGCCATTGACGATCTGAAAGAGCAGTTGCGCTGGGGCGAAAAAGTCATCGCCTCGATGAAGAACGAGAACAAAGCCGCCGAGTAACTCTGGCGGCCCAATCCCCGGACATCTGAATTTAAGGGAGCTTCAAATGCCCGTCTACAACGCGCCAACAAAAGACACTCAGTTCATTCTGCACGATGTTCTGAAAATCTCAGACTCGGATATTCCGGGGTACAGCGAACTGGAATCCGAATTCACCGGTGCGGTTCTGGAAGAGGCTGGCAAGGTCGCAGCCAATGTACTTCATCCGTTGAACGTGGTGGGTGACACCGAAGGATGCCGGTTGGAAAATGGCATCGTGTACACGCCCACGGGCTTCAAGGACGCTTTCGAGCAGATGAAAGAAGGCGGTTGGACTGGCCTCGACATGCCCGAAGAGTATGGCGGCCAGAATATGCCTTACGTTATCGGCACGGCTGTGGGCGAGATGTTCTCGGGCGCGAACCAAGCCTTTACGATGTATCAGGGCCTGACCCATGGCGCGGCCTCGGCCATTCTGGCGCATGGTTCGGACGAGCAGAAGAACAAGTACCTGCCCAACATGGTCAGCTGCGAATGGACTGGCACCATGAACCTGACCGAACCGCATTGCGGCACCGATCTGGGCCTGATGCGCACCAAAGCGGAACCCCAGGGCGATGGCAGCTATAAGATTTCCGGCCAGAAAATCTTTATCTCGGCCGGCGATCACGACATGGCCGACAACATCATCCACCTTGTGCTGGCGAAAATCCCCGGCAGCCCCGAGGGGATCAAGGGTGTTTCTCTCTTTATCGTGCCCAAGTTCATCGTGAACGAAGACGGGTCACTGGGTGAGCGCAACGGCGTCTCGGTCGGCAAAATCGAAGAGAAAATGGGCATCCACGGCAACTCGACCTGTGTGATGAACTATGACGAAGCCACCGGCTGGCTGCTGGGCGAGGAACACAAGGGCATGCGTGCCATGTTCACAATGATGAACGAAGCGCGTCTGGGTGTGGGCATGCAAGGGCTGTCTCAGGCCGAAGCCGCGTTCCAGAACGCCTTGGAATACGCCAAGGACCGCCTGCAGGGTCGTGATGTCACCGGGGTGAAGAACCCGGACGGTCCCGCCGATCCGCTGATCGTTCATCCCGATATCCGCCGCAATTTGATGGATCAGAAAAGCTTCACCGAAGGGGCCCGCGCGTTCATCCTTTGGGGCGCGACGATGATCGACAAGGCGCACCGTTCAGGTGACAAGGACGCGGACGGGCTGATCTCGCTGCTGACGCCGGTTATCAAGGGCTTCCTGACGGATGAAGGCTACGACATGACCGTTCAGGCGCAGCAGGTCTATGGCGGCCACGGTTACATCGAAGAATGGGGCATGTCGCAATACACCCGCGACGCCCGCATCGCGATGATCTATGAAGGCGCCAATGGCGTTCAGGCGCTGGACCTGGTCGGTCGTAAGCTGGCGCAGGACGGCGGCAAGCACGTCATGGCGTTTTTCGAGATGGTCAAATCCTTCTGCAAGGAAAACGGCGGCAAAGATGAGGCTTATGATAAGGCGTTCATCGAACCGCTGAAGGCCGCGTCCAAGGATCTTCAGGCTGCCGGCATGTATTTTATGCAGGAAGGGATGAAGAACCCCAACAACGCGCTGTCTGGTTCGTATGACTTTATGCACATGTTCGGCCATGTCTGCTTGGGCCTGATGTGGGCGCAGATGGCCAAGGCGGCGCAAGACGCGCTGGATGGTGGTGCGTCGGACAAAGAGTTCTACGAGACCAAGATCAACACCGGCCGCTTCTACATGGCCCGCCGCCTGCCTGCCACGGGCATGCATCTGGCGCGCATCCAGACCGGCGCGGATACGGTCATGGCGCTAGAGGCTGCCAACTTCTGAAACTAATCCGGCCTTGGGGCCCTACCCCCGAGGCCGGACTTTCGAAGGAGAGACAATGCCAAAACGTTTTCGCCTGACCCGCCGCTTTCCGGTCGCAATGACCGAAGACAGCTATCGTAAGCTGCGCGGCTTCGCGCGCGAGGCCGGATTGGACGAAGGTGAGGCGCTGTCCTTTCTGTTCGAGAATTTCAACAGCGTTATCAATGAGGACAAGCTGACCCGCAAACTTCGCGAATTCAACACCGAGCTTGAGGCGCGCAAGCGCTGACAGTTTCATTCACACCCACGATGGTGTGCGTGTTTTCAGCAAGACGAACCCCATATCGGTTATGCCGGTTCGGCTTTCTCGAAATACGCAGCTTGCGGCACTGCACCATGCGCCTTGGGAGGGGCGATCGCATGATCATAAAACTTCACTGTTTCGGAGAGAGCGGGAATTCCTACAAGGCCGCACTGGCGCTTGAGATGTCAGGGCTGGACTGGGAGCCTGTCTTTGTCGATTTCTTCAACGGTGAGACCCGCACGCCAGAATATCGTGCCGACGTCAACGAGATGGGCGAAGCACCCGTGCTGATCGATGGCGATTTCCGTACCACGCAATCCGGTGCCATTCAGGCCTATGTGACCGAGAAATCGGGTAAGTTCGGCGGCAAAGACCGTGACGAGAATTACGAGATTTTCCGCTGGGTTCTGTGGGACAATCACAAACTCAGCTCAATGGCTGGGTTGACCCGATTCCTGATCAACTTCCTGCCCGAAAAGCACCGCAACCCGGATGTCATCGCCTTTAACCAAGGGCGCTTGAAGGCGGCCTATCAAGTTTTGAACGACCATTTAAGTGGCCGTGACTGGATCGTAGGTGATGGCATGACCAACGCCGATATCAGCTGTTGCGGTTACCTGTATTACCCCGAACCATTCGGCTTTGACCGTGCCGACTGGCCCCAAATCGACGCCTGGCTGACGCGCCTTAGCGAACAGCCGGGTTGGAAACACCCCTATGACCTGATGCCCGGCAAACCGTCGGATCGAGCTTGAGGAGAAGACCCATGACCGAAGCTTATATTTATGACGCCCTGCGCACCCCGCGCGGCAAAGGCCGCAAAGATGGCAGCCTGCACGAGGTGACCTCGGTGCGCCTGTCCGCCTTGACCCTGAACGCGATGAAAGAACGCAACAATCTGGAAGGCCACGCCGTTGAGGACGTGATCTGGGGCAACGTCACGCAGGTGATGGAGCAAGGCGGCTGTCTCGCCCGCTCAGCGGTCTTGGCCTCGGATCTGGATCAGTCGATCCCCGGTCTGGCGATCAACCGCTTTTGTGCCTCCGGGATGGAGGCTGTGAATCTGGCAGCAAACCAAGTCAAAGGCGGCGCAGGTGAAGCTTATATCGCTGGTGGCGTAGAAATGATGGGGCGTGTCGCCATGGGCAGCGACGGTGCGGCGATTGCCGTTGACCCGACGTTGGCCATGGACACCTATTTCGTGCCGCAGGGTATCTCGGCCGACATTATCGCCACTGAGTATGGGTTCAGCCGTGACGATGCGGATGCTCTGGCGGTTGAATCGCAGAAACGTGCAGCCGCCGCTTGGGAAGACAACCGGTTCGAAAAGTCGGTCATCACTATCAAGGATCAAAACGGCCTGACCATTCTGGACCGCGACGAATACATGCGCCCCGGCACCGACATGCAGAGCCTTGGCGCGCTGAACCCCTCGTTCGCGATGATGGGTGAGCAGATGCCGGGCTTCGATAAGGTCGCGATGATCAAATACCCGCATCTTGAGCGGATCAACCACATCCACCATGCTGGCAACAGCTCGGGCATCGTGGACGGTGCGGCTGCTGTACTGATTGGTAACAAGGAATTCGGTGAGAAATACGGCCTCAAGCCGCGTGCCCGCATCAAGGCAACCGCTAAAATTGGCACTGATCCGACGATCATGCTGACCGGTCCAGTTCCGGTGACCGAGAAGATCCTCGCCGACAATGGCATGAAGATCAGCGATCTGGACCTGTTCGAAGTGAACGAAGCCTTCGCCTCGGTCGTGTTGCGGTTCCAACAGGCGTTTGATGTCGACCCGGCGCTGGTCAATCCCAACGGCGGCTCAATCGCGATGGGGCACCCTCTGGGCGCGACCGGTGCGATGATCATCGGCACGCTGCTGGATGAGCTTGAGCGTCAGGACAAGGAAACCGGTCTGGCCACGCTCTGCATCGCATCCGGCATGGGTGCGGCAACCGTTATCGAGCGCGTCTGATGCCCAAGCTGGACCTTTCTCAGATCCCATTCAAGGGCGGCTCATCCTACCCCGGCAAGCTGGCCGAGGCGACTGCTGGTCGTTTCGTGCAGCGCGTGGGTGATGCGGGCGGGTTGACCCAATACGGGGTCAACATCGTGCGGCTGGAACCGCAGGGCATGTCCTCGCTGCGCCACTACCACATGGAGCAGGACGAGTTTGCCATCATCCTCAGCGGCAGTTGCACGCTGATCGACGACGATGGCGAGCATGACTTGCAGCCCGGCGATTGCGCCACTTGGCCTGCAGGTGAGGCCAATGGCCATCACCTCGTGAACAAAACCGATGCGCCCATGACCTTTTTGGTCGTGGGCACACGGACCCCGACCGAGACCGGCTATTACAGCGACATAGACATGATGGTGAAGGATGACGAAAACGGCTTCGCCTTCACCCGCAAGGATGGCAGCCCGCTGACGGCTGACCAGATTGGAGATGACAATGACTGATTTCACTCTGACCAAAGACGCGGACGGCGTCGCCTTCATCACCTGGGACGCCCAGGGCAAATCCATGAACGTCATGACCCGCGAGGCATTCGAACTGGTCAGTGCACTGGTCGATCAAGCGTTGGAAGATGATGAGGTCAAAGGTATCGTCATCACCAGCGGCAAGGAAGGCTCATTTGCCGGTGGCATGGACCTGGGCACGCTGGCCACCATCCGTGAGGAGGCAGGCGACGAACCGGCACAAGCCCTGTTTGATTTCGTCATGGGCGGCCACCACATCCTGCGTAAACTGGAACTGGCGGGCATGGACCCTAAGACCAAAAAAGGAGGCAAGCCGGTTGTCTGCGCCATCAACGGCACCTGCGCCGGGATCGGGACCGAGATCGCGCTGGCCTGTCACCACCGCGTTATGACCAGCAACCCGAAGGCCAAGATCGGTTTGCCCGAGATTTTGCTGGGCATCTTCCCCGGCGGCGGCGGCACCACGCGCTTTAGCCGCATGGTTGGCGCGATGGCGTCGGCCCCTGTCCTGCTGGAAGGCAAGATGATGGACCCGGCCAAAGCCAAAAGCGCGCAGTTGATCGACGCCGTGGCGGACGATCCGGTAGCTGCTGCAAAAGAGTGGGTTCTGAACGCAAAAGACGCCGATCTGGTCAAGCCGTGGGATGCCAAGGGTTACAAGATGCCCGGCGGTGCGCCCTACCACCCTGCTGGGTTCATGACCTTCGTCGGTGCCAACGCCATGGTGAACGGCAAGACCCAGGGTGCTTTCCCGGCAGCCAAAGCGCTGCTGAGTTCGATCTACGAAGGCGCGCTCGTTGATTTTGACACCGCCCTGCGGATCGAGGCGCGGTGGTTCACCTCGATCTTGATGAATCCATCTTCGTCGGCGATGATCCGGTCGCTGTTCCTGAACAAGGAAGCGCTGGAAAAAGGCGCGGTGCGTCCTAAGGATGTGCCCGATCAGCGCGTTAGCAAAGTCGGTGTGCTGGGCGCGGGCATGATGGGGGCCGGTATCGCTCTGGTTTCGGCACAGGCTGGTATGGAAGTTGTTCTGGTCGACCGCGATCAGGAAGCCGCTGACAAGGGCAAAGCCTATACCGAGAGCTATCTGGACAAGGGTATTAAGCGCGGCAAGGTCACGGCTGAAAAGAAAGAGGCCATGTTGAGCCGTATCACCGCGACCCCGGATCTTGATCACCTGAAGGGCTGCGATCTGATCATCGAAGCCGTGTTCGAAGACCCCGGCGTCAAAGCCGAAATGACCCAAAAGGTCGAGGCGATCATCCCCGAGGATTGCATCTTTGCCTCGAATACATCGACCCTTCCGATCACCGATCTGGCCAAAGCATCCTCGCGGCCTGAACAGTTCATCGGTATCCACTTCTTCTCACCGGTTGAAAAGATGTTCCTGGTCGAAATCATCAAGGGCAAGGAAACCGGGGATCGCGCGGTCGCCAAGGCGCTGGATTATGTACGCCAGATCAGGAAGACGCCCATTGTGGTCAACGATGCACGCTTCTTCTATGCCAACCGCTGCATCATTCCTTACATCAACGAAGGTGTTCGGATGATCGCTGAGGGTGTGAACCCCGTACTGATCGACAACGCCGCGCGTCAGCTGGGTTTCCCAGTGGGGCCAATCCAGCTGACCGATGAGACCTCGATTGATCTGGGGGCCAAGATCGCCCGCGCCACCAAGGCGGCGATGGGCGACGCCTATCCGGAAAGCCCCTCGGATGATCTGATCTTCTGGATGGAAGAACAGGGGCGTCTAGGCCGCAAGGCAAATGCCGGCTTCTTCGACTATGACGACAAAGGCAAGCGCGTCGAATACTGGAAAGGCCTGCAAGAGAAATACCCGCATGCGGAAGACCAGCCTGACCTGATCGAAGTGCAGGAACGTCTGATGTTCGCTCAGGTACTGGAAGCTGTTCGCGCACTGGAAGAAGGTGTTCTGGAAGATATCCGCGAAGGCGATGTGGGCGCGATCCTGGGTTGGGGTTTTGCGCCTTGGTCGGGCGGTCCACTCAGCTGGCTGGACATCATCGGCACGCCTTATGCGGCCGAGCGTTGTGATCAAATGGCCGAGGCCTATGGCGATCGTTTCACCTGCCCGCCGCTGCTGCGTGAGATGGCCGAGAAGGGTCAATCCTTCTACGGTCGCTTCAATCCCGTAGCAAAAGCCGCCTAAAGGAAAACGCTGGCGCATGCCCCCCATGCGCCAGCGTTAGCTTTCAGTCTCAGATACAGCTTCCCCATCAGATCATCATTGCGGGCCGCCCCGGACGCCCCGGACGACGTGCGCCTCTGGCTGGTCTGGTCGGTACAATCGGGTGATCAAAGACCGGTGCCGGCAGTGCACCCAACGAATTTGCCAGCACCGCAACATCGCGACGTTTTCCAGTCAGATAGATCAGATCCGAAGCGGCCTCGGCTGCTACAACTTCGTATTTTGCGCCACTTGCGGCACTGCCTGACCCAAAGCGCCCAGACGGGCAGAAGGCCCGGAAGCCGCCTTCGATATAAATCACTTCATCCTGATCGAAGAACAGGGTGCTGATGTCGAAATAGGACGCAGGCACTTTCGAAGTGATGCGGAACATGCCGCTCAACAACCTGGCCGAGACAACAGGTAAACTGACCGGCAGCGTGATGGGGTCATGACTTAGCTTGGTATTGTCCAATGCCACGCCTTGTTCCGGCATCAACCAGACCGGGCGTCCGTTATAGGCCGCGTGTGAAGGTATGCGGATCGGCATACTTTCAGCCTTGGTCTCATCGGGCGGCACTGTGATACAATCCGTCGCGATACGGCTTACCGCTTTGAAACCATTGTCCAATGTACGAATGAGGTCGCCCACCTGAAGCTCTTCTACCAGCTTCCATCCGCCTTTGGTTGCAACCTTGGTTCCATGTACCAGACCGCCCCGGCGTGCGTTCAACGCGGCCTGCGGTTCTGCGATGCCCTGGTACTCAGAACGTTCTGCGAAATCAATTACACTGTCTACTTTCAACAAGAACCGAACCCACTTTTTACTCACTACAACTACGTTCGAGGATTAACACAGGATTAAGCGAGGCGACTTATTTTTGACACATTGCGGCCCAATTTGGGCCATTTCAGGGTAAGCAAACGCTCAAAAGTCAAACAACAGGGATAAAATCAATTAAATTGGACTCGAATTGGAAACTATGAGTTGTCAATCGCATCAAATGCATAGCCGAATCTAGTGATGTCCTCGGCACAAGCTTTGGCGACTGCCTCGACCGTCCGGTCCGAATAATACCCGCGATAATCCCCCGACCGCTGGGATCGATTGAGCCGGGATAAGGTCAGGTGAAACCCCAGATGATCAAATAAAGGGGCCGCGTCCTGATCGAACTGTTCCAGCCGGATATAGAACTGACATTGTTCAACCCCATCTGCGCGGGTCATATAGCGCCCTGCCGGATAGCGTCTGAATGACCGCTCCGTGTCGGGGTGCAAGACGAACTGATCAAAGGTCAGTGCCTTTGCCAGTGAAACTGCCGGATGTTCAAAACTCTGAACACGCAACCAGCAATAATAGCTGACGATCCGGTCCCACGGATTGCGTACCAGGGTGAAAGTGGTCATCGACCGCAAATCTTCAATCGACAGCGCCCCGTCGATATCGGCGAGGGTCGAATGCTTCCACAAGCGCCCCCTGCCCGTCAGCGCCTTAACCCTTTTGCGGCGCCGTACAGCTTTGGGCGTATCTCCGATCAGGATGTCATCCTTCATCGCCCGCTCTTCCAGCGCCTGCGCCAAGGATGTGCCACCCGTTTTGGGGATGTGAACGAACACATAGCCGCGTCCGGGCGAGATGATCACACGGTCTCTCCCAGTGCCGCGGCGCGTTTTGACCGCCAGCCCAGCAACGCCCCCGCCGCCGTGATCAGCCCGATCCCCGAGATCTGCATGACGCCAATTGTCTGGCCCAGCGCCACCCAGGCAAATAGCGGGCCGAAGATCATCACCGAGTACTCGAACACTGCCACATAGGAAGGCTCACCGATCTGATAGGACTTGATCAACATGAATACCGCGATTGTTGAGCCGACCGCCTGTATGACAATCCAGAGCAGCGCGGGTTGCATCTGCCACACCATGCCCCGTGTCACGAACCCGTCGGGGAAGGAATGCGGCACAAAAGAAAATACGGCCAGCCCGATTGCCCCGGCCAAACCAAGCGTTGTGACCATAGCTGCCAACAGCGCCACAGTGCTTTCCTGCGCGCAGTGACTACGGGTGACAACGGCGCTAAGGGCATAGAAAAGCCCTCCGGCGACAGGTAGCAGCGTCTTGGCATCAAAGTCATAAGGGTTGAGCTGTAGCACGCACAGAGCGCCTGAAAACCCAACCACAACTGCCAGAATGCGCCACGGGCCAATCCTCTTCCCCATCGCCAGGGCCGAGATCAACAGCACGAAAATCGGTGACGTAAACAGACCCGCCAGCGCTTGCGCGATCGGCATTAGCGCCAATGAAGCAAAATAGAACAACATTGCCAGCGTGATCAGCACACTACGTAATATGACCGGCCCCAATCGCTGCGGGCGCAAACTGCCCATGCCCAACAGCGACAGGCCAGCGATCAGCGGAAGCATCAGCAGGGCGCGACTCAGATGAAACTGCCACAGGCCTATCGTGTCGGATAACAGGATCACGACATTGTCGATCACGCCGATGATCGCCATCGAGCTGACCATCAGCACCGCGGCCAAAACCGGTGAGGTCTGAGTATCTGCCTGCATTCTGCACCCCGGTTGCAAAGTGGTGCGTGACACACTGATTTGCCGCGCATCGCGATATACAGCACATTTACAAATCGGCGTGCAACAGGTTTGCGCCTTTGGATTTTACCATGCTAAGCTGAGGCAAAATAAGTACGAGCAAACCTCATTTTGAAGACAGCACTTAAACAGTACCAGCGGATCGAAGCCACCGGTCTGTGGCGTCCCTCGCCCGATGTGCAACGGCGCGAGGTGGTGGTATCGATTGGTGAGGCCACGCTGACGATCTCGGACTTCAACGAACAAGCGCTGACCCATTGGTCGCTGGCTGCGCTGGTCCGTCAGAATCCGGGTGTATTTCCAGCTTTGTTCAACCCGGACGGCGATCCGGACGAAACGCTGGAGCTGGAAGAGACCGAGACCACGATGATCGAGGCCATCGACCGCCTGCAGCGTGCGATTGACCGGGCCCGGCCGCATCCTGGCCGGTTGCGCTGGTTCAGTGTTGCTGGAGTAGTCGCCGCCGTTGCCGCGCTGTTACTTTTGTGGATGCCGTCAGCTTTGCAGAACCACGTTGTTTCAGTCGTGCCCGACATTAAACGTGAAGATATCGGAAATACGATCCTGCAACGGATCGAGCGGGTCTCGGGGCGAGCCTGTACGCCTGAGGATGCGCAGGCGGCGCTGGATCAACTGGCTGCACGCACCGGCGTGCGGAAAATCGTCATTCTACCCGCTGGGGTACAGACCAGCCTTAGCCTGCCGGGCGGGATCGTTATGCTGAACCGGGCATTGGTCGAAGATCACGAGGACCCCTCGGTCGCTGCAGGCTACATCATCGCTGAACGCGCCCGAACGCAGGCGCAGGATCCGCTAGATGATCTGTTGGACCGCACTGGTGTCACAACCGCATTCCGTCTACTGACGACCGGTGAGCTGACGCCCGCGAATATCGACGCCTATACCGAACAGGTTCTGTCCGAACCGCGCCCCAACCTGCCCGAGGATGATTTGTTAGAGGTGTTCGCGCAGGCCGCCCTGCCGTCAACACCATACGCCTATGCCGTGGATGTCACCGGTGAGACGGTACTGGGCCTGATCGAGGCTGACCCTATGGCGGGTCGCCCCATGCAACAGGTTTTGCCGGACCGCGATTGGGTCCGACTGCAAAATATCTGCGGCGAATAGCTTACTTGGTGCCAAACATCCGATCACCCGCATCGCCGAGGCCGGGCATGATATAGCCTTTAGAGTTCAACTCGCGGTCCAGTGCGGCAGTAACGATTTTGACGTCCGGGTGAGCCTCTCTCATACGCTCCACGCCCTCTGGTGCGGCCAGCAGGCAGAGGAAACGGATATCTGTTGCCCCAGCCTCTTTTAGCAGATCAATCGCTGCGGCCGAGCTGTTGCCTGTGGCCAGCATCGGATCAACGGCAATGACCAGACGATCCTTCAACCCTTCGGGGGCCTTGAAGTAATACTGTACCGGTTTCAGCGTTTCCTCATCTCGGTAGAGACCGACAAAGCCCACGCGGGCCGAGGGGATCAGTTCCAAAACCCCGTCCAGCATTCCGTTACCCGCACGCAAGATGGACACCAGCGCCAATTTCTTGCCGGCCAGAATGGGGGCGTCCATCTCCTCCATCGGGGTTTCGATGTGGCGGGTGGTCAGCTTCAACTCGCGCGTGACTTCATAGGCCAGCAGCAACGTAATCTCGCGCAGCAACTGGCGGAAGACGGCGGTGGATGTGCCCTTGTCCCGCATGAGCGTCAGCTTGTGCTGCACCAGCGGATGTTCAACGACGGTCAGGTGTTCGCTCATGATCTCTCCAGTCTTTTCTTGACCCGCGCGCGGGTGTCTTCATCGCAAAAGGCGGCCGCAAGGGCCGTGTCATTCAGGGCGGCGAAATCTTCGGCTTCCCAGCCGAAGGCTTTGCTCAGCATCTCATATTCACGCCGCATGGTGGTATGGAAAAACGGCGGGTCATCCGTGGAAACGGTGACTTTAACGCCCGCATCGCGCAGTTTCGCGATCGGATGGGCGTCGAAATTGGGAAACAAGCCCAGAACCACATTCGATCCGGGGCAGACCTCGAGAGTGACTTCGCGGTCCACCAGCTCGCGGATCAGGTCCGGGTCTTCGATGGCACGGACACCGTGGCCAACCCTCTCGACCCCCAGATCGCGGATAGCATCGCGTACACTTTCGGGGCCACCAAACTCTCCCGCATGGGTGGTCAGGCGCAACCCAGCCTCGCGCGCGCAATCAAAGGCCCATTGGTAGTCGCTCTGAGCACCGACAGATTCGTTGCCGCCCATACCAAACCCGGTGATCCAATCTCCGGCAGTCTCTGCCGCGCAATGGGCGCTGATCTTCGCCTGTTCCGGTCCGAAATGCCGGACGCAGGTGACGACACCGCGCAGGGTAATGCCGAACTTGCGCTCGGCCTCGTCGGCGGCGTCCTGAATGGCGTTCAGATAGTCACGCCAGGCGGCCAGATCCCCGCCACCGCAGAAGTCGGGGCTCAGGAAGGTCTCGGAATAGACCACGCCATTGGCCGCGCTTTCTTCGAGGATTGCCAACGTCAGGCGGTGAAAATCCTCGGGCGTTTTCAACACTTTGCAAGCGGACTCGTAGACGCTGAGGAAATGGGTGAAATCGCGGAAATCATAACTGCCGTCGGGTTTGAAAATCCCGCTCAAGTCTATACGCTTTTCATGGGCCAGCTGGCGGATAAAGGCAGGTGGGGCCGCGCCTTCGTGATGCAGGTGGAGTTCGATCTTTGGCAGGTCTGCGACGGTCATAGGAAACTCTTCCCCGGCCCCTGTGCCGGAATATTCAGGTGATGCGCGATGCTGGCGGCGACGTCGGCGAAATTGATCGCACCAATCTGGCCTGCACCTTGCCCTGCGATCAGAACAGGCACTTGTTCGCGCGTGTGGTCCGTGCCGATCCAACTGGGATCATTGCCATGATCGGCGGTCAGCAGCATCAGGTCGCCCGGGCGCAGCTTTTGCAGGATCACACCAATCTCACGGTCGAACCATTCAAGCGCGCGGGCATAGCCGCCGATGTCGCGGCGGTGGCCATAAAGGCTGTCGAACTCGACGAAATTGGCGAAGGTCAGGCTGCCCTCTTCGGCATCGTCAACCAGATCGTACAAATGCCCCATCAACTCGGCATCAGAGCCCTTACGCAACGTGTCGATCCCCTGCATCGAGAAGATGTCACCGATCTTGCCCACCGCATGCACGCGCCGTCCAGCGTCCTGCACCCAGTTGGTCAGCACCGGCGCGGGTGGCAGGATGGCGAAATCCTTGCGGTTAGCCGTGCGAGTGAACCCCTGCACAGGCGATCCGACAAAGGGCCGCGCGATGACCCGACCCACTTTCATCTCATGAAGACGCGGAGCAAGCGCCTTGCACATCTCGTGTAAACGTTCGAGGCCAAAGCTTTCCTCTTGCGCCGCAATTTGGAACACGCTGTCGGCCGAGGTGTAGCAGATCGGCCAGCCGGTCCGCATGTGCTCGGCCCCCAGTTCGGCGATAATCGCTGTGCCCGATGCGTGACAATCACCCAGAATGCCCTCGGTTTCGGCGGCCTCGGCGGCGGCACGCGCTAAATCAGACGGGAATGACGGCGTTGTATCCGGGAAATAGTGCCAATCCCATGGCACAGGCAGCCCGGCCAGTTCCCAATGTCCTGAAGGCGTGTCCTTGCCCTGCGAATGTTCGCGCGCGCAGCCCCATAGCCCTGATGGCGTAGCCTCAAGCCCGGGCCTTTCTGCACCCGAGGCCAGACGCGTCGCGGCCCCCAACCCCAGCGCATCCAGATTGGGCAGGTGCAATGGCCCGGTGCGCCCCTCTTCTGCCCGGCCTGCGGCGCAGGCCTGAGCTATATGGGCCAGCGTGTTGGCACCAGTATCGGGGGTTTCCCCGTTAAAAAAGCGATCCGCATCGGGCGCGCCGCCGATACCCACCGAATCCATCACCACAAGAAAGGCACGGGTCATGGCCTGATTCTTTCATGTACAAGCGTGGAGGGATTAGTAGTATCTGCGCCGATCGTGATGGCCCGCAGCACGGTGTCGGCGGCCTGTCGCGCGGCATCTTCGCGGGCGGCGTGGACTACGGCCAAGGGCGTGCCCTTGTCGACTTTATCCCCCAGACGGACAATGCCCGACAAACCAACAGCGGGGTCGATAACGTCGTCTTCGACCTGCCGCCCACCGCCCAGCGCGACCACGGCAAGACCCAGTGCCTCACCGTCAATTGCGGTGATGTAGCCTTCGTCAGGTGCCGGAACTTCGAGGATCACACTTGCTTCGGGCAAGTAACGCGACCAGTTGTCTACAAACTGTAGCGGCCCGCCCACGGCGGCCATCATACGGCCGAACCGTTCTGCCGCACGGCCATCGCGGATCACATCCATGACCTTGTCGCGCCCCTCATCCGCTGTAGCGAACATACCTGCATCTGCCAGCAAAACCCCGCCCAGTTCCGTCGAAATTTCAGCCAATGGAGCGTAAGGGGCGTTGGTCAGGACATTCATCACCTCGGCCACCTCCAACGCATTGCCCAACGCCGGAGCCAAAGGTTGGTGCATGTCAGTAATCACAGCCGAAGTTCGGCATCCTGCCGCATTCGCGGTTTCCGTCAGCGCTTGCGCCAGCTTGCGGGCGTCTTCCAGCGTTTTCATGAACGCGCCGCTGCCGACCTTGACGTCCAGCACCAAGGCCTGGGGGCTGGCCGCCAGTTTCTTGGACAAGATCGACGCGGTGATCAGGTCCAGGCTTTCCACCGTCGCCGTCACGTCGCGGATCGCATAGAGCCGCTTGTCTGCAGGCGCGATCTGTCCTGTCGCACCGACAATGGCCGCACCTGTATCGCGCAGGATCTGGGTTAGACGGTCCTGCCCGATCTGGGTACTGACACCCGGTATGGCCTCTAGCTTGTCCAACGTGCCACCGGTGTGGCCCAACCCACGGCCTGAGATCATCGGGACATAAGCCCCCAGCTCGGCCAGTGCCGGGGCCAGCACCAAACTGACGCTGTCGCCCACCCCTCCGGTCGAGTGTTTGTCGATCACCGGGCCATCAAAATCCCAACTTAGAACATCGCCGCTGTCTCGCATCGCCACGGTCAGATCGGCGCGGCCCTGCGCACCCAGCCCTCCCATGCAGACGGCCATGGCAAAGGCCCCGGCCTGCGCGTCGCTGACACTACCATCGGCAAGGCCCTGCGCGAACCAAGTCAATTCGCCGCTGGTTGGCACTTGCGCCCGGCGCAGCTTGGCAATGATCGAACGGGCGTCCATAAGCTCAGACATCCGCCATGTGCGAGGCGTCAAATGCCCCCGGCAGAAGGTCACCGATGGTGGTTTCCAGTTCGGCACCGTCGACACAGGCCAAGGTCACTTTAACGTCGCGCTTGCCGAATTCGGCCAGTTTTTGGCGACATCCCCCGCAGGGCGGCACCGGCTGCGGTGATGACGCAACCACATAGACTTCTGCCAGGCTTTGTTCGCCCGCGGCGACCATGGCGGCAATTGCGCCAGCTTCCGCGCAGGTACCTTCGGGGTAAGCTACGTTTTCGACGTTACAGCCCGCAAATACCTCGCCCGATGCTGAACGGATCGCCGCGCCAACCTTAAAATTGGAATAGGGCGCATAAGCTTTTTCCCGGACAGACAGAGCTGCGTCTTTCAAAGTCATAGCGATTCCCCAATTTTTGATCATCTGGTCAGAAAGTCATACCCTAAATGAAACCGACCGGGGAGTTGAAGCCCCGGACAGCAAATTTCTGGGCCAAAATCCTCTTAGCCCAGCGTTGTGTTGAACGTGCCCGGCAAGGTGACTTCGAGCAGCTCCACGTCCTCGGATGGATCCGACAGTCGGGTACGCATGCCAGGCGGGATCACAAACGCGTCGCCTTGTTCCAGACGGTAGGGATCACGGCCTTCGCCCTCAAGCGTGACCTCCCCCGCCATGACAAAGGTAAAGTGGATATCGGTGTCATGGGTGGCCCAGACCGGATCGCCCTGCCCCTTACGCACAACCTGCACCCCGGCCACGCCTTTGGTGTTTTCGGCAATCGTGGTGTCGCGGCAGACGTAACCCGGCAGACGGAACGGGCCCCACTCGGCACCTTCGGCCTGATTGAAGACGAACCGTTGGCCCTGCCATTCCCGTTCAGGGCGGTAGTGGGGTGTGGGCAGGTTCATGTCATGATCAATCTCGGTGACGTGTTCGGCCGGAACACCAATCTCGATTACCTGCACATTGTCCGAGGCTTCAAGCACGCGGTGGCGGATTTCAGGTGGCTGGATAAAGCAATCACCCGCGGTCAGGCGCATCTTGTCGCCCTGATCCTCATAAACCACGTCGACCCAGCCATGGATGCAGAAGATCAGTTGGAAACCGACCTTGTGAAAATGCACCATGTCCGGCACTGGCCCACCGTCCGGGATGCGGATATGGCTGGCGATGATCGATCCGCCCAACCGGTCTGGCACCAGATCACGATAGTGCATCCCGGCCCGCCCAATGATCCACGGGGCCTGATCCTTGAGCCTGCGCACCACGAAGGAATGCACTGTTTCCGGCATGACCATCGGCGGGTTTAACTCATCAACTTCGACCCGAGTACCATTGGGGGCCACCAAATTGCGCTGGCCACCTGCGAATTCATCCGGATTGTCCGTCAGGATGCGTAACGTACCGGGGGTTTCGGGCGCGTCCTTTTCAATCCGCACGCGCAGACCATGACCTGAAAACACGGCGGTACGCGGATCATCGGCGGGATAGATCATGTCCATCCGCATTCCCAGAACCTTGGTATAAAACGGGATGTCGTTGCGCAGTTCCTGTGTGGGCAGGCGGATTTCAGCGCATATCCGAGTTTGTGATTTGCTCATCTGATGTTCCATCGGGCTTGGATTTTGGCCATCCGATCAGAACGGCAGCCAAAATGCCAATCGAAAAGAACATCTCGAGCGTTTCTTCCAGCACGAACAGACGGGTCGCCATGATGGTCGTCATCTCGTCACCCAAGGCGCTGCTAACCTCTTCCAGACCCTGCGCCACGACCGCACACATACCCGCCAGAAAGAACACCAGCAGAAATGGTGCCCGTACTTTTAGTGCCCGCCACCCATTTGGCACCCCATGCCAGGCGACTCCCCCCAGCACGATCACCGCCAGGATTACGCGCACAATCGTCATATCCAGAAGAACATCCATACCGTGCAGAATGAGGTACGGAACACTGTCTACGGCATAAATGTCAGCCTCAAGCTCTCGTTCCGCCAACAGCAGCAAAACCACGCCGATGTATAACCGGCTGATTCCACGATACCGTACCAATGCGGCGATACCAGCCACCAGCAACGCCGCAGCCGAACCCGTTTCGATCAGACCGCCTTCCTGATTGAACGCCTCGGCCTGCATCGGCCACACCGAAATCGCACACAATATTGCCACGGCCAGAACAAGGGCCGCGCGAAACGCGAAATGTTCAGTTCCAAACTTGCCGGCATTCAGCGATATGGTCTTTCCGACCTCGCCGTTTTCTTTAGAGCGCATGCTGTTATTCTCGGTCCAGAAGGGGGTGTGTTCGAAAGTCGCGGGAGTGTAAGTCTTTTGCCACGGAAAGCAACCATAGCGACACAACAGCCCCGCGTTCCGAATTAAGTCGTGCAACGTAGCCAAGCAGAAAAAAATAGTTTAAGGCTAAATCAAATTTGAAAATGGAGCTGAGACGCCATGTCCGACACACCCAGCCTGCGGCAGGCCGCGCTTGATTATCACGAACATCCAAAGCCCGGAAAGCTGGAGATCAAGGCGACAAAACCCATGGCAAACGGCCGCGATCTGGCCCGTGCGTATTCTCCGGGGGTGGCCGAGGCTTGTCTTGAAATCAAGGCTAACGCAGCTGATGCAGAACGTTATACGGCACGGGGCAATCTGGTGGCGGTCGTCTCAAACGGGACAGCGGTTCTGGGGTTGGGGAATATCGGCGCGCTGGCGTCCAAGCCTGTGATGGAAGGCAAGGCCGTTCTGTTCAAGAAATTCGCCGGGATCGACTGTTTTGACATTGAGGTCGATCAGCCCGACCCAGAAAAGCTGGCAGACATCGTCTGCGCCCTGGAACCGACCTTTGGCGCCATCAATCTGGAAGACATCAAGGCACCCGATTGCTTTACCGTCGAGAAGCTGTGCCGTGAGCGGATGAACATTCCGGTCTTTCACGACGATCAACACGGCACCGCCATCGTTGTAGGCGCCGCGGCCAGAAACGCCTTGCACGTTGCAGGAAAGAAATTTGAGGATATCAAGGTTGTCTCGACCGGAGGTGGAGCGGCGGGGATCGCCTGCCTCAGCATGTTGGTGAAACTGGGTGTAAAGCGCGAAAATATCTGGCTGTGTGACATTCACGGATTGGTCTATGAAGGCCGTGCCGAAGACATGAACCCTCATAAGGATCAATTCGCGCAGAAATCCGACCTGCGCACTCTGGATGATGTGATTGGTGACGCCGACTTGTTCCTCGGCCTCAGCGGCCCCGACGTCCTAAAGCCGGAAATGGTTGAAAAAATGACCAAGAGCCCGATCATTTTTGCATTGGCGAACCCAACGCCGGAAATCCTGCCGCAAGCCGCGCGCGAGGTGGCCCCGGATGCCATCATCGCCACCGGGCGCAGCGACTTTCCCAATCAGGTCAACAACGTTTTGTGTTTCCCATTCATTTTCCGCGGTGCCTTGGATGTAGGCGCGACCGAGATCAATGATGAGATGCAAATTGCCTGTGTGGAGGGCATCGCCGAAATGGCCCGCGCCACTACCAGCGCCGAAGCTGCAGCGGCTTATAAGGGCGAGCAACTGACATTCGGGCCGGATTACCTGATCCCAAAACCATTTGACCCCCGCCTAGTGGGAGTGGTGTCATCGGCCGTTGCTAAAGCTGCGATGGAAAGTGGCGTGGCCAAACGCCCGATCGCCGACATGGAAGCGTATAAAGAGCGCCTGAACCAAACCGTGTTCAAATCCGCCCTGTTGATGCGTCCGGTTTTCGAGGCCGCCTCGGTCGCCTCTCGCCGGATCGTCTTTGCCGAGGGTGAGGATGAGCGGGTCCTACGGGCCGCGCAGGCAATTTTGGAAGAGACCACCGAAACTCCGATCCTGATCGGCCGCCCAGAAGTGATCGAAACGCGCTGTGAACGGCTGGGACTGACGGTGCGTCCGGGTCAGGATTTCCAGATCGTCAACCCGCATGACGACCCTCGTTACTATGACTACTGGAATTCGTATCATGAGATAATGCAACGCCGCGGAGTGACGCCCGATCTGGCAAAGGCAATCATGCGCACGAACAACAGCGCAATCGCCGCCATCATGGTACACAGAGGTGAGGCGGAAAGCATGATCTGCGGCACCTTCGGTGAGTACCGCTGGCATCTGAACTATGTGCAACAGGTTCTGGCTGATGGTGATCTGCGCCCCCATGGCGCGCTATCACTGATGATCCTTGAAGACGGCCCCCTGTTCATCACCGATACCCATGTGCGGCAATTGCCAACGCCCGAAGAGTTGGCGGAATCCACCCTCGGAGCCGCGCGCCACGTGCGCCGGTTCGGGATCGAACCCAAAATCGCATTCTGTTCGCAATCGCAGTTCGGCAATCAGGCCGAAGGTTCAGGCAAACGCTTGCGGGCCGCGATGGAAATCCTGGATGCCGAGCCGCGAGACTTTACCTATGAGGGTGAGATGAACCTCGACTTGGCATTGGATCCGGAACTGCGGTCGCGGATTTTCCCGAATTCGCGTCTGGAGGGTCCGGCAAATGTTTTGGTCTTTGCCCATGCAGATGCGGCCAGCGGCGTGCGCAATATTCTGAAGATGAAAGCTGACGGGCTGGAGGTTGGACCGATCCTGATGGGGATGGGCAACAAGGCGCATATCGTAACACCGTCCATTACGGCCCGCGGATTGCTGAACATGGCCGCCATTGCTGGTACACCTGTGGCCCATTACGGCTAACCGAAAGAAACTCAGGCGCCCGCAAGGGTGCCTGAGTCGCTTCGGTCTCTGATGATTCTTTGCACGCCAGGATTTGCAGATTTGCAAACCCGTGCTCTGAAAGGCAGTAAATTTATACAAGGAAATTACTTTGCAAAAATTTGCAGCTCATCTCAGCTAATTCTGCAAATTTTTTGCGATAAACTGACGCGCTGTCAACCGCATGGCTTGCCCGGTTTGCTGGGGATGCCTAACACATTCCAAAAGCTGTGATGGAGGAGTGGACGCCATGGCCTATCAGGATGTGTATGAAAGCTGGAAGACCGATCCCGAAGGGTTCTGGATGGAGGCCGCTAAGGGGATCGATTGGATAGAGGCTCCGACCAAGGCTCTGTTTGACGACAACGCGCCGCTTTATGAATGGTTCTGCGACGCCAAGGTCAACACCTGCTGGAATGCGGTGGACCGACATGTTGAAAACGGCCGCGGAGAACAAACGGCCATTATCTATGACAGTCCGATCACCCACACCAAGCGCGAGATTTCCTATGTTGAGCTGCGCAACCGTGTGGCCACCTTGGCCGGGGCATTGCGGGCGAAGGGTATCGAAAAGGGTGACCGGGTCATCATCTACATGCCGATGATTCCCGAAGCTCTTGAGGCTATGCTGGCCTGCGCCCGTTTGGGGGCCGTCCATTCCGTGGTATTCGGCGGCTTCGCCAGCAACGAACTGGCAGTGCGGATCGACGATGCCAAACCCAAGGCAATCATCGCCGCGTCCTGTGGAATGGAGCCGGGCCGCGTGGTCCACTACAAACCCTTGCTGGACGGTGCAATTGACCTAGCCAGCCACAAGCCCGAGTTCTGTGTGATCTTCCAGCGCGAACAGGAAGTCGCCCAACTTATCGAAGGTCGCGACTTTAACTGGCATGGGTTCCAATACGGGGTCGAACCGGCGGAATGTGTGCCGGTTGATGGCAACGATCCGGCCTATATCCTCTATACTTCCGGTACCACCGGTGCACCCAAGGGCGTGGTACGCCCCACCGCCGGTCATTTGGTGGCGCTGAACTGGACAATGAAGAACATCTATGATGTCGACCCCGGTGACGTCTTCTGGGCGGCGTCGGATGTGGGTTGGGTCGTGGGGCATTCCTACATCTGCTATGCACCGCTGATCCACGGCAACACCACGATTGTGTTCGAAGGCAAGCCAGTTGGCACCCCCGATGCAGGCACGTTCTGGCGAGTAATTTCCGAACATAAGGTCAAAAGTTTCTTCACCGCCCCTACCGCCATCCGCGCCGTCAAACGCGAGGATCCCTCGGGCGAGTTGATGGCGAAATACGACCTGTCAAACCTGCGCGCCCTGTTTTTGGCCGGTGAACGCGCCGACCCTGATACAATCGTGTGGGCGCAGGACGCACTGAAAGTACCGGTGATCGACCATTGGTGGCAAACTGAAACCGGCTGGACCATTGCAGGCAACCCGCTGGGGATCGAGGAATTGCCGGTCAAGCTAGGGTCTCCTGCCAAGCCGATGCCGGGCTATGACGTGCAGATTCTGGACGAAGGCGGCCATCCGATGAAGCCCGGCGAACTGGGGGCAATTGCGGTGAAGCTACCGCTGCCTCCGGGTACGCTGCCGACCCTGTGGAATGCGGAAGAGCGGTTCAAAAGCTCGTACCTCAATCAGTTCCCCGGCTACTACGAGACGGGCGATGCGGGCATGATTGATGAGGACGGATACCTCTACATCATGGCGCGCACCGATGACGTGATCAACGTGGCTGGTCACCGTCTATCCACTGGCGGGATGGAAGAAGTTCTGGCCGCCCACCCCGACGTTGCCGAATGCGCCGTGATCGGCGTGTCGGATCAGCTCAAGGGTCAAATGCCAGTGGGCTTCCTGTGCCTGAACGCGGGTTGCGACCGTGACCACGGTGAGGTCGTGCAGGATGTGGTCAAGCTGGTGCGCGAAAAGATCGGCCCGGTGGCAGCGTTCAAACAGGCCGTTGTGGTGGATCGCCTGCCCAAGACCCGGTCGGGTAAAATCCTGCGCGGGACAATGGTGTCGATAGCCGACAGCAAAGACTACAAAATGCCAGCAACCATTGATGATCCGGCCATTCTGGACGAAATCACTGTGGCGCTGAAATCCATCGGGTTCGCGCAATAGTCAGGCTTCGGGCGGCCATTGGTCGCCCGCCATTCGGCTTTCCCTTGCAACCGGACACAACGCCCCTACTGTCTGCTCAAGACAGTGAGGCCCCATGACACACACAGACATCTGGCGTCTGACCGCCACCGACCTGACCGCCCTGACCCGCAGTGGCAAACTGAGCGCCGAGGACGCGGTGCAAAGTTCCATAGAAAGGATGCATCAGGCCAACCCCAACCTGAACGCAGTGGTCGAGGATCTGAGCTCCGAAGCGCTTGAGCGCGCGCGCGCCCTCGATAAGGCGCGTGCTCAGGGCGCGTCGACTGGTCCGCTGCACGGAGTACCGGTCACAATCAAAATCAACGTCGATCTAAAAGGCCACGCTACTTCCAACGGAGTTGTGGCTTTGAAAGACGTGATTGCACCTGATGACGCACCGATCGTCCGTAATCTGCAAAACGCGGGGGCCGTAGTGATCGGGCGTACCAATACGCCCGAGTTCTCGTTCCGCGCCGATACCGACAACCCGCTGCACGGCCGCACTCACAATCCGTGGGGACGCCATATCTCGCCCGGAGGGTCCTCGGGTGGTGCAGGGTCTGCTGTAATGGCAGGGATCGGAGCACTTGCGCATGGCAATGACATTGGCGGCAGCCTGCGGTTTCCAGCCGCCGCCAACGGCGCGGTCACCGTAAAACCCGGCCTTGGCCGTGTGCCGGCCTGGAACCCAAGCCAAAAAGTCGAGCGCGGACTTCTGGCGCAATCCATGTCGGTGCAGGGTTTAATCACCCGCTCAGCTGCCGATCTTCACCTGTCGATGCCCAGCCTGATCGCAGCTGACCCACGCGACCCGTTTCACGTCCCGATGCCCTGGCATGGTGCACCCTGTGATGGCCCGATCAAAGTTGCCTTCACCAAAGACACCTTTGGCTATGCGCTGCACCCTGAAGTCGATAAGGCGCTGGACACTGCACGCGATACGCTGATCGACGCGGGCTATCAGGTGCAAGAGGTCTCGCCCCCCGACGTGTTCGAATGTGGTCGCACCGGATACCGCGCACTGATGGGTGAGGTCCTAACCCTGTTGAAAAACGATATCGAGGCTGCAGGTTCTCAAACCATACGCAGTATTTTCGATGTCTATTTTCAGGAGTTCCCACCCATTACCGGCACCGAATTGCTGCAGATGATGGCCAAGCGCAGCCACTATGCCCGGGAATGGTCGCTATTCATGCAGGATTACCCACTCGTCCTGTCACCGTTCCTGCCGCAGCCCTTCTTCAAACCCGACAGAGATACCGAAGGGGCCGAAGGCGTGCACGAGGTTCTGGGCTGTGCCGTTTATTCTTATGCGATGAACTTTCTTGGACTTCCCGCCGCCTGTGTACCTGCACGTCTGGCCGAACTTCCGCAGGGGTCGCAACCGATCAACATTCAGATCGCCGCCCGGCAGTGGCGCGAGGATATGGCCGTCGACGCCGCTGCCGCAATCGAATCGCGTGTGGGACAGATGTGCGAGCCGCTTTGGCAGAAAATGGGAACATCCGCCTGAACAGGGTAACTACAAAAAATTGACCCCGGGTTTTTGTGCCCGGGGTCCGCTTGATTAAATAAACCTGGAGATCTGACAACGAGCGTAGCACCACCTACCCTCGCCGGCGCGAAAACTGCGCAATCATTCGAAAACGCCGTCTGGTGGCCACTCACTCCCACCTTGGCGTGTTCTCCGGGCAAGACTAGATTAACAAACGATGAATCAAACTCCTGTGAACTGGATCACATAAGTCGAAAAAAGGTTCACGTTTGAGACATCAGGTGAACTGCTCCGAGATCAGCCGCTCTTCCAATCCATGCCCAGGGTCGAAGAGGATACGGTGCTGGATCGCCGGTTCCGAACGAATTTCAACCCAGTCGATATCCGGAAAAGACACAGAATCTGCGTCGGCCATGACCGGGCGTTTATCCGCATCCAGCACATCGAAACGAACTTTTGCGATCTTGGGCAAAAGCGCCCCGCGCCACCGGCGCGGGCGGAACGCAGCAATTGCCGTCAGGGCCAGAACATCCGCTCCGATCGGTAGAATCGGCCCATGCGCCGAGTAGTTGTAAGCAGTCGATCCGGCAGGCGTTGACAGCAAGGCTCCATCGCAAACCAACTCGGCCATCCGCACCCGGCCGTCAACACTGATCTTCAATCGCGCAGCCTGCGGACCGGCCCGCAGCAGCGACACTTCGTTAATGGCCAGCGCCTCGCGCAACTTGCCGGACTGATCCATGGCCTGCATGGCCAAGGGATTGATTACCTCTTCCTCAGCCGCGGCCAGACGCTCTAACAGGTCGATTTCGTGGAATTCATTCATCAAAAAGCCGATGGTACCGCGATTCATCCCATAAACCGGGGTATCCAGATGCTGCATATTGTGCAGCGTGTGCAACATGAACCCGTCCCCCCCCAAAGCGACCACCACATCCGCATCCCGGGGTGCTGCATTTCCATACCGCTTCACAAGGCTTTCCCGCGCGGTTTGTGCCACTTTAACGTCGCTGGCAAGAAAGGCGATTCTCTTAGTCATCTTTTCCGGTTTCCGGTGTTACGCATTTGGTTCCGAAACAAACATACCTTTCCCCAATAGGCCAGACTTGACGCCACAGCGGGCCAAATCGTCGCTTTACAGCTTTTGCATATGAATCGTTTCCGATAGGAAATCCGCAAGATTCTTACCCAGCCCTGTGGAGCCCCCATGAACGCTAATCTTCGTGATACCGGTTTTTTCACCCAATCCCTATCCGACCGTGACCCTGAGCTGTTTGGCTCGATCACATCTGAGCTGGGCCGCCAGCGCGATGAGATCGAGTTGATCGCGTCCGAGAACATCGTCTCTGCCGCCGTGATGGAGGCGCAGGGCTCGGTGATGACCAACAAATACGCCGAAGGCTACCCCGGACGGCGCTACTATGGCGGTTGCCAATTCGTTGATATCGCTGAAAACCTCGCCATCGACCGCGCCAAAGAGCTGTTTGGTTGCGAGTTCGCCAACGTGCAGCCGAACTCGGGCAGCCAGGCCAACCAGGGCGTGTTCCAGGCGCTGATCCAACCCGGCGACACCATTCTGGGCATGAGCCTGGATGCGGGCGGCCACCTGACCCACGGCGCGCGCCCCAACCAGTCGGGCAAGTGGTTTCACGCGGTGCAATACGGCGTCCGCAAAGAAGACAACATGCTGGACTATGATCAGGTCGAGGCGTTGGCGAAGGAACACCAGCCCAAGCTGATCATCGCCGGCGGCTCGGCCATCCCGCGCGTAATCGACTTTGCTCGCATGCGCGAGATCGCCGACATGGTCGGCGCCTACCTGCACGTGGACATGGCACATTTCGCCGGTCTGGTGGCGGCAGGTGAGCACCCCAGCCCCTTCCCGCATGCGCATGTGGCGACCACCACCACGCACAAGACCCTGCGCGGACCACGTGGCGGCATGATCCTGACCAATGATGAAGATATCGCTAAGAAAGTGAATTCGGCGATCTTCCCCGGCATTCAGGGCGGCCCGCTGATGCACGTGATCGCGGCCAAGGCCGTGGCCTTTGGCGAGGCGCTGCAGCCGACCTTCAAGGACTATATCAAGCAGGTTGTGGTCAATTCACAGGCGCTGTCGGATCAGCTGATCAAGGGTGGTCTGGACACTGTGACCCACGGCACCGACACCCACGTGGTGCTGGTCGACCTGCGCCCCAAAGGCGTCAAGGGCAATGCGACTGAGAAGGCTCTGGGTCGCGCGCATATCACCTGCAACAAGAACGGCGTGCCGTTTGATCCGGAAAAACCGACCATCACCAGCGGCATCCGTCTGGGCTCACCCGCGGGCACCACCCGTGGCTTTGGCGAGGTCGAATTCCGCCAGATCGCCGACTGGATCATCGAAGTGGTCGACGGTCTCGCCGCCAATGGCGAAGACGGCAACAGCGCCGCCGAAGCCAAAGTCAAGGCCGAGGTCGCTGACCTCTGCGCCAAATTCCCTCTCTACCCGAACATGTAATCAGGTTGAGCAGCATAGGCCTAAACGGCGTCTTTGGGCGCCGTTTTTTTGTGTCGATAGATTAAATAAAACCCTGCCACCACAGGAAAATAAGCAATAGAACCGACAAGACAATCAGGTTGAACGCTAGCCCGCCCAGCATTCCCAAAAACCAACCCAAACGCCGATCAGCTAGGTTGATGCCACTGAGATGCGCCTGAACCTCTTCTGATGCACGCACGAGTTTCGGGGTATCCAACACCTGCCGCAGCTTGGGATGGGCTGCCATCGGTTCGGCATTGGCCAGCAGCAACGCCTGTTTGTAAATCCGACGAGGCAACTGCCGCTTGGCCTTGCGGATCGAGGCCGTCAGCGTTTTGTCCTGAACACCCAACTTTTTACGCAGCAACTGAACTGTCTGGGTAATCTGGCTTTGGATATCTGAGTTGTCCGACATAACGAGGCCTCCAAACCCGGCAATTTAACCGCCTCTTGCGAAGGCGACAATGGGGCTGGTCGTTTCTATTTACGGCGGGTATCACACCTTTATGCTGAATACGATCATACATGGTGAACCGACCGCAAAACCCCCATTGCTTATTGCGCATGGGCTGTATGGCTCGGCCCGGAACTGGGGCGTTATTGCCCGGCGCCTGGCTGATGAGCGGCAGGTTGTGGCCGTCGATATGCGAAACCACGCTTATAGCATGTGGACCGATCAACACAAGTATAGCGACCTTGCCAATGATCTGGCCGAAGTGATCGCACGTTTTGGCGGTAAAGCCGACGTGGTGGGCCATTCAATGGGCGGCAAGGCGGCGATGGTGCTGGCGTTGCAGCACGGCGATCTGCTGCGCAAATTGGTGGTCGCTGATATTGCGCCTGTCACCTACTCTCACAGCCAGATTCAATTCATCGAGGCGATGCGTGCTGTCGACCTGACGAAGGTCGAGCGGCGCTCGGACGCGTCAGAGCAACTAGCCGAACTGGGTGTCGAAAAAGCGCTGCAGAGCTTTTTCACGCAGTCGCTGGATGTCCAAGGGCAACGTTGGTTGCTGAACCTGGATGTTCTAGCGACCGAGATGCCCAAGATCATGGGATTTCCACAGCTGGACGCTAGCTGGGATGGTCCGACCCTGTTCCTGTCAGGTGGCGATTCCGACTATGTCCTACCGGAACATCGCGAGCTGATCCGCACCTTGTTCCCGGCGGCCAAATTTGCCAAAATCCCCGGCGCGGGCCACTGGCTGCATGCCGAAAAACCGCGTGAATTCGAGGCCGCCGTTCGGGCGTTTCTGAACGCGTGACCCGCTAGGCCGAGACGTCACCTCCGCCATTAATCCAATCGGGCAATCCGCCAAGGTTATAAACTCGCTCATACCCCATATCTTTCAGCAGCTTACCAGCTAACGCGGCGCGACCACCGGCAGCACAATAAAGGACGATCGGACGATCTTTGCGAAGCTCGGGGTCGTGGGATTGCAAGGTATCATCCGCGCGAAATTCCAACATGCCGCGCGGGACGTGATGGGCGCCATTGGCCCGGCCGCTTTGCTGCAATTCAACGGCATCACGTACATCCAGTAGCAATCCGCCCTGCCCCAAGATCTGCTGGGCAAAAGCGGTATCCACACGTTCGACGACCGCATTCGCAGCCTCCATCATGTCTTTTACGGTCAAGGGCATCGGCAATCCTCCGGTGAAAGTTACCAGAGGTTAACATGCAAAAAATGGAAGGTGTAGACCACCCGTCAGGCCAGCCCCTTTATTGTTCGCGAAAGGCGCGCGACATGCTGTCTGTCACAGGTTTCGCGATATAGGCCGCAAACGTCCGCTCTTCGGTCTGGATCATGATCTCGGCTGGCATACCCGGGGTTGGAATAAAGCCTCGCACTCTCTCGATCTCTTCGGGTTCAAGCGAGATGCGGGCCAGATAAACCTCTTGCGGCGCACCGGCGCCGTCTTCGATCACCGAGTCCGCCGACAGGTAGAACACTTCACCTTGCAGCACCGGCGTTGTCCGCTGGTTCAGTCCCACCAGGCGCACAGTCGCGTACTGCCCAGTCACAACGCTGTCGATCTCAGTACGTGGAATTTGTGCTTCGATGATCAGTGGGGCGTCTGCGGGCAGAATCTCGGCGATGGGTTCACCGGTTTCAATCACACCACCAGGAGTATGATAGTGCAGCCGCACCACCGTCCCGGACACCGGAGCCCGCACAACTGCACGGTCCAGAACGCTGCGGGCCTGACGGGCTTTTTCACGGACACTTTCCAGATCGGCTTCGATCACGCCTAGCTCGTCCAACGCAGCCTCGCGATACGCGGCACGGGTACGATCAATCTGTTCATCATACTTCAGCAACATCTGGTTGATTTCGGCCGCTTCGGCCTGCAGACGCGCCTGTTGACCTTCCGCCTCGGCCTGAACCCGGCGTATCGTGTTCAACTCACCTTTGCGCACAAGACCTTTTTCGAATAACGCCTGCTTGGTTTCGAGTTCTTCCTGCAGGATTTCGGATCGCCGCACCATGCTGTCTAGCTGTGCATTGAACCCGCTGGAGCGAATTCTAAGGGCTTCCATGTTGCGTTCGAGCAGAGCGATGTCGTTCAACAGCGTCTTGCGGGACAGATCAAAACTGATCTTTTGCCCGTCAAGAATGGTCAGTACTTCTGTATTGTCCGCGCTGGCCGTCAATTCAGGGGAAAACTCCAACCGCTGCAGTTCATTGTATTCAGCATTCAGGCGCTCGGACATGGCCTGCAGGCGGATTTTTCGGACGAACAACTCACGATCATTGGCCTGGGCCGAAGTCTGGTCCAGCGTCATCATAACTTGTCCGGCTTTGATGGCCTGACCTTCGACAACCTGGATTTCTTGAATGATCCCTCCTTCCAGGTGCTGCACGATCTTGTTGCGGCCGGTAGCGACAAAACTGCCCTGCGCGATTACAGCAGCGGCCAGTGGCGCGCTGAACGACCAGACGCCAAAACCGCCAAAGCAGACAATCAGCAAAAACAGCCCAATGACGACCAAACGATTGATCGAGCGCGGAACCTCAGCATACCAAACGGCCGGGTCTTTGGGATCATTGTTCACGGGTACCAGTTCATTCATATCGCACCCCCTTACTTCTTTTGAATGCCGGGCTGACTACTGCGCGACCCATTTAGTTGTTGCAGAACTTGTTCGCGCTGACCGAACAGAGCCACACGGCCATCTGTAAGCAGCATAATCTTATCAACCACGTTCAGCAGCGTTGGCTTCTGCGTGATTACCACCACGGTAATCTTGCTATCTCTGGCCTGTGCGATAGCCCGTGCCAGCGCCTGGTCACCGGCGACGTCCAGGTTCGAGTTCGGCTCATCCAAAACCACCATACGCGGATTGCCAAAGAACGCCCGCGCCAGCGCGATGCGCTGTTTCTGCCCGCCGGACAAGGGCGAGCCATCCGCAGCCACCACGGTTTCATAGCCTTGCGGCAATGTGGCGATCATGTTGTGGACGTCGGCCAGTACAGCGGCATCGTGGATCTGTTCATCAGTCGCATCATCCCGCATCCGGCCGATATTGTCCTTGATCGTACCGGGGAACAGCTGCACGTCTTGCGGCAGATACCCGATACTTTCGCCAAACTGGCGCGGGTCCCAATTGCGGATATCCATCAAATCCAGCCGGACACTACCGGATGTGGGCAGGATTGACCCAACCAGCGTTTTGCCCAGCGTGGTCTTACCCGCGCCCGAGTTGCCGATGATGGCCAGTGTCTCACCCGGGTTGAGCGAGAAACTGATGCCGTTCAGCACAACGCGTTTGGTTCCGCCCGGCACATAAAGAAGGCGTTCTACGTCCAGACGTCCTTCGGGGCGCGGCAGGCGCAGTTTTTCGAATTGCAGGGCGGAGTTAGAAAGCAATTGATTGATCCGGCCATAAGCCCCGCGGGTCAGAAGGAAACCGTTCCAGCCCTCGATCGACCCTTCTATCGGAGCAAATGCGCGACCGGCGATGATCGAGGCCGCGATAACCATACCGCCGGTAATCTCGCCCTGCAGCGCCAGAAATGCGCCCCAGCCCAGAATGCCAATCTGCGTCAGCAAACGTACTGCCCGCGAAATGGCAGCGAAGATCACGTTCCGGTCCTGTGCGCGAACCTGCCATGTTAGGGATTGCGCAGTGTCGCGGCCCCAAATGCGTACGGCTTCGGGGATCATGGCCATAGCATTGATGATCTGACTGTTTCGCGACATCGAATCCAGATGCATGTTGGCCATGGATTGCGCCTTGTTTGCTTCAGCAAAGGGTTTGGCCGTCATCCGCTGGTTGATGAATGCGATTGTCATCAGCAACACCGCCGTGACCATCACGATCATCCCAAGTTGCGGGTGAACCAAGAAGATCATCAGGATGAACAATGGTGCGAATGGCACATCCAGAAAGGAAATCAACGTGCCCGAAACCAGAAAGCCCCGCACCTGCTGCAAATCGCCCAGCGTCTGATACTCTCGCCCGGTTCCATGCAACGAAGCATGCGCCGCCGCACTGAGAACCGGGGCACCCAGGCGGGCCGCCACCTCAACCGCGGTGCGCATCAACATGAAACGCCGCACCGCATCAAAGGCGGACTGGAATATCACTGCCCCGGCCACAATGGCTGTCAGCATGATCAGCGTATCCAGTGACCGGCTGGTCAGGACGCGGTCGCTGATCTGAAACAGATAGATCGGGATCGCCAGGATCAGAACGTTCGTCGCGCACGTCAGAACCAATACAAAGGCCAGATTGCGATAGATCGCCCGCAACGAGGTGCGCAGCGTCTCTTGGAAATCCTCTGGCGGGGTCCGCTTGTGAAATGTTTGGGGTGGCCCTTTGCCATCGCCGCCACCAGAATTGCTGCGCAGCATTGGCTCGTTCGCTTTGGCCTCGATAGTGGTGCCCATGCGATCACCGCCATCCGAGCGCGACGCGGGGGGTATACGGTCGCTCGTCTTGTTGACGGTTTCAGGATCGGGGCCCTCGACGTCGGCCACCCCATCACCGCTGCCCTGTTGGTCACTGTCTTCGGCAGGCTGCGGCTGCTTATGCCGAACAGAAGGTCCGGCACGCAGGTTCGGTTCGTCTTTTTCTTCGTAATATTCAGAATCTGATTTCACGGTTTTGTCGGCACTCGCATCGCTTTTGACGACCGCCTCCCGTTCACCGTTTTGCGAATTGCTAACGCGAAAATCGTCGCTTAGCCGCAATCCGGGGGTTTTTTTCCGTTTCAAATCAGATGTGCTCGCACTTGGCGGCTTGGAAACGGCGCCACCGTTACGATCCAACGGACTGGCGTATCGTCTCGGGCGCGACGGAAATACAATCGACATGTCAAAACTTTCAAGTCACTCGTAACAAACAAACAGGGTTACTACGCTAGCATAGATTGCAGGCCGTCGTCGATGGTGGCCGCTTCAGAGGACGTAAGATTGTTGTGACCCGGAGCATTTTCAGAGTTGCCCGGTCCATCGACATCTTCCATCAGAAGTGCGATCGCTTCATTGACGAGTTCGGCATTTTCCTCTTCCGGACTGTCGATCAGACTTGCCTGATGCAACATGACATCCGAGTACGCTTCTTCTTGCGCCATCACCACGGAATCGACACCTACTTTCGTCACATTGGCCGAGTTCAAAAGCGCATTACCGGCACCCAACCCGGACACTTCTTGCCCACCAGGGTTTTCGACATAGATATCGTCGCTATCCTGCAGCATGGTGACCTGATCAATGATGTTGACCTGCAGCAGGTCGCCCTCGATCTTCAGAACCCGTACCAGTTCCGTCCCGGCAAACAACGGATCGTTCAGTAGCGCGTCCTCCAGCGCATCAGTATCGACCTCTTGCAGAGATACCGTGCTGGCCAGGTTTTCGCTGAGCTCTTCGTGGGTATCTTCCCCTTCTGTCGTCAACGAAACCTGATTCATCACCAGATTGTCTTCTGCTTCGGTCGGATTGGCACCATGGACCACGTCATTGTCCAATAGAACAATAGTTTGTGTCACAACGTCGACCGAGACCATGTCGCCACCGATAATGATCACATCATAGTAGCTGCCTAACTCAACAACGTTGGCCACGTTGGTCATGGTGTTGTCACCCAACGTATAGGCCGTAGACGATGCGGTGATCTCGGTTGAGATGTGGTCGATATCCGTCGCGTCGATCGTCTGTTCAATGAAATTGGTTACCAGTAGGTCGCCGGAGATCCAGTCGATGGCGACAATCGGTTCTTGTCCGGGGTCTTCGGCAACATTGTTTGCCACCCACGATGCTTCATTGGCTTCGGTCGTGATATGCGAAGACTGGACCACATTCGTTTCACTTTGCACACCATCCGCACCTTCGTCGACGTCGCTGACGACAGCGACCTGGCTGACGACGGTCAGATTAACGGCCTGTCCACCGACCACGATATTGGGCGCATCGACCCAGCCGACGGTTACTGCAACTTCGTTGACGGCTAAGTTGCCGCCAGCAACTACCGTATGACCATCCACAAATTCAGGGTCCTCGGATTGGTTCCATTCGGCTGGCAATGCCTCGGCATAGTCGTCCTCGGCGACTTCATCATCGTCTGTGTCTTCCGCTACCAGATCCTCTTTGTGGTGCTCTGGTATGAGATCCAGAAAATCCGGCAGTTCGTCGACATGTTCGCCATTCACGATCATGCCTGTCGCGTCCTCGCCATGAAACTGATGTATCGTGGCACCTTCGATTTCGACATTTATGGGCGACTGCATCTGTTCAATGAGTTGCTCAACAGCCTCGCCGGACTGGTAATCCTCGATATGGATCGACGGGGCCGATACGGCATGCAGGGACATTGCTATGTCTTGCAATGCTTCGGCGTGCTCCGTCAGCGTTTCGATTTCGCGGAATTCGCTCTCGCCTATGACATCATTGTCGTTCAACTGGATCTTCTGCACCGTGTAGGTGACCGCCGATCCAATCAGATCACTGATATATTCAGGTTCCTGAACGATAATTTCATTATTTATGACGATCTGCGTAAAAGAGCTAAAGCCTGGCGCATCTTCAGGCAGGCTGAAATCAGGACCGAACGACGTGCTGGGTGCCTGACCTGTATCATCATTCAAGTTGGATACTGTGGTTGGTAGGGGCGTATCAGCCTGCGCAGACACAAAAGTGTATGGGGCTGGACCAAATTCGCCCGGGTCCAACTCAAGCTGCGCTTTAATGTTAACGCGGGTTGGATCTTCCAGTTCCTCAAGCTCTGCCTTCCGGCGCTGAGCCACAAATTCTTCATAAAATTCACGCCAACGGGCCTGTTCGGTCGTAAGCTCAAAAGTACCAACAAAATGTGCAATTTGTTCCGTAATACTGTCGAGTGCCATATTGGTTTCCTTTCCCCGCACCGGCATAAAATTTCCGGCTTAGGTTAAGTTGGGCCGAGGCCGCAAATTGCGCCCCCGGCGATTTTCTTAAGGGATCAGAGCCCACCCGAGCGGGCTCTGCCTTTGATGATCAAACGTCGGTGTCGTCGCTGGAATAGCTCGACGACATGTTACCGCCGACCATGGTCGTATCGACCGAGTTGCCCAGAACGTTGGCACCCATGACGATCGACTGGTTGAAGGCCGATGTATCGACGACCGCAGCAGCCGATGCATAGGATTCACCGTTCACGATGCCATCGCCACCATTGTTCGAACCCCAGTCACCGGCATTACCGCCAGCGCCACCGTTACCCGAATACGCGCCTGATGCGTCGCCACCCTCTTGCGTGCCGCCTTTAGTGGCACCGATATCGAGGTTGACTTTGGAATCGCCGCCTTCGCCACCAGTGGCTTGTGCAGCACCGCCGCCGCCACCAAAGCCGGACTTGGCCATACCGTCCGATGTACCATATCCGGTAGCCGTTGAATCATTGTCCGAGCTTCCGGCACCGCCATAGCCCGAGATTGCATCGGCAAGGCTGTCAGCAGAACCATCAGTATCCGCGGTCGCGAAGATGTTGGAATCTGCGCCGTCACCAGCGTCATTGTCCGCATCGACAGAACCGGTACCACTGCCATCCGACGTCGCATCCAGATCAAGTGCGCCACCGCCGCCGCCAAAACCGTCGGCCATAGCGTCTGCAGATCCGTCAGCATCAGCCGAACCATCGGTATCGTTGGTCCCACCGGCTCCGGCTGCCGAGTCTGCGGTTTGATCGCCAAAACCCTGAGCATCCGCGTCCGCATCCGCATCCGCATCCGCGTCACCGCCGTCACCCGAACCACCGGTACCTTCGCCGCCGGTTCCACCACCAGTACTGGTGTCATTCATAGCGTTTCCGCCTGGGCCAGCGCCGCCGTCGCCGCCGCCGCCTTGCGGTCCTTCAAAGAACTCAGGACCACCGTCTCCACCGGCTCCACCGCTACCAGCACCGCCAGTTGCGTCGTTGTTGTCAGCGTCGCCGCCATTGGCATTGCCGCCATCACCGTTACCGCCGTCACCGCTGGCATCGCTACCAGCAAGGCCGCCTGCAAGGCTACCTGCAAGACCCAGACCCAAGTTGCCAGCGCCGCTGTCGCCGCCGTCTGCGTTTCCGGTCGAAGAGTCATTGTCGGCATCGCTGTCCTGATCAGCATCAGCGTCGGAGTCGTTGCTTCCGCCGGTTGAATCACCGTCATTGCCAGCGCCCGAAAGACCAACACCCAGGCCCAGACCGATTGATCCGGCGTTGCCACCGTCACCACCGTCACTGTCAGAATCCGACGCGTCCGAAGAACCGTCATTGTCGGCACTCGAGTCGGCATCCGCACTGCCACTGTCGCCACCGTCACCGGAGCCATCAGAGTCCGCGTAGCCTTTACCGACGTTCAAGCCCAAGTTCGCTGCGTCACCTGTGTCGCCGCCGTCACCAGCGTCTGCGTCAGCGTTAGCGTCACCAGCGGTGCCACCACTGGCATAGGCATGGGCACCTTCGGTTTGCGATGAGGCGTCGCCGCCATAGGTTGTGCCGCCGTCACCGGAGTCACCACCGTCCGCGTGCGATGCGATACCTTCAGCAGCATTGGCTTCACCACCCCAAGCATCACCATTCTGTTCGAAGTTGCCAACGTTCGACACACTAGCATTGCCCAGATGGTCATCATCATTCAGTTCGGCAATCTGGTTGTTGATGGCCAGCATGTCGTTGCCTTCGCCATCTAACGAGATATCCAGGTTCATGTCATCACCCGGATCATAGTCAAAGTCGTTTCCAACCGTGATAACGTCTTCGACCGAGCCACCATCGTACACGTCAACATCGACATGATCGGTGTCATCAGGACGGAGACCATCCTCGCCAAAGTCGATGCTTACAGAGTTCGAGTTGTCATTGCTGTTGTCGTTGTCACCATTGTACTGGTGCTGGTCCTGATCCTGGGTCTGATCCTGATCCTGGGTCTGGTCCTGATCCGCAGTTTGCTCCTGATCCTGGGTCTGGTCCTGATCTTGGGTCTGGTCCTGATCCTGGGTCTGGTCCTGATCAGCATTTTGTTCTTGCTCATTCAGGTTCGCATCAATTTCTGCATCTTCGACATTCACGTCTGCATCGATATGAACATAGGCCTCTTCGACCTCTACTTCGCCGATGGCAGTGATATCATTTACGGGTTGTTGATGGTTGCGTCTACTCATTTCAAAATTCCACTTTTTAAGCGCCCAACCGTCATTCATCTACAAAACGGTAAACAGCGCGGTTAAAACAAATTTGAAGCATTCAAGCGCTAAACGCGCATGAAGCGGGCTTATAGATATGAGTTCTTCTGCCACCTCCCTTTCCCGGCTAAGCCGATGCGCTGTCCGCGATATTCAAGATTCGCGTAAATTCGCGAATCGCAGACACGTCAGGAACCAAGCTTCCCAAATTGAAGCAGAGTCATGGTCGCAGCAGGAGGACTGTCTGAAAAGCTGCCCTAAAGCATTAGTTATCTTATCCATTTGATTTATTTGCGTTATTTTTAAGTTAACCCAAAATTAACAGGCAAAACCACAAAAATGAGGCGGAAATTCGACCGATCGGTTAAATCCATAATTTTCCACTATTTTTAAGAGAGGTCACTTGGTGAACCTAACCAAAAGTTCTAGACCTAATTGGCAGGACAATACGGATCATTGAAGAAAATTAGTCTTTCAGGTATAGTTATATAGTTTCTTGAGATTTTCGGTTAATTTGCCGTTAATTTGTGTTTCGATTGTTGTTTACGATTTCGCCACCGATTTTGTGGCGAGGGTTCATAGGGGGAAATAATGAGCAATCCGTTACAGGATAGTGTTGCCCAAATAGATGTTTGCACCGAAGACTTCTCGATTAATTTCATCGGCAAGGAACTCTTTTTCTCAAACCAGACTTTACGGAGTGTTCAGTCCGAATTCGGTGTGGCCGCGCACAGGTACGATGACATCGCCCACCTGAAATCAGCCAATTTTTCAAATTCAGCCACAAGTAACGTCGTTGTCGTCGACCAGATCATGCTGGACGATTTGCTGGCGCGCCCGGATGTCTATACCGAAGCGAACGGCTCGGGTTGTCTTGCCTTTGCATACCGCAAAGAAGACACCGCGCGCTCTTTGTTTGAAAACTGGGACCGCGGACAGTTCGGGGATATAGGGTATTTGCCCATGAATGTCGCCCCGGATGTATGGCGCTCGATTCTGCGTCTGCTGATGCATGAAGAGCTCTATTTGCCCAGCTTTCTGGCCGATTGCGTATCCAATTCGCGACCCCGGAACAAACCTCGCGTGGTACATGAAAAACCTGCAGAGCCGAAACAGAAACTGAATCCGATTTATTCGCGACTGACACGGCGGGAAAAACAGGTTCTGCATCTTGTGTCCAAAGGACAGAGCAACAAGATTATTGCCTTGAATCTGGGCATTACCGAACACACGGTGAAACTGCACATGCACAATGTTGCGGGAAAGATCGGTGTTAGTAACAGAACAGCGGCCGCTCAATTTTATTTTGAAGTGGCCCATGATGAAGCGCACGGCCAGACCGTTGAGTGAAACACTGGAAAACCGTTTTGACCGTCTGATTCTGCTGGTCGGAAAACTGAACTACATGTGGACCAACACCGAAAGCCTGTTGATCCACATGATCGCGGGCCTAAGCGGTACGCAGAAGGATGTGGCGGTCATCATTTTCCTGACGCTCAACACAACACGTGCCCGGATCGACCTGGTTGAGCGTCTTGCCAAGATGGAAGGCCGCCCTGCTGAGATCCGAGATCCGATCCTGGCGCATACGCATCGGCTGACCAAACTGTCTTCTATTCGGAACAAGTTCAACCATTGTATTTATTCGTTCGATGCTGACAGCGGTAACCCCAAGACCATTCTGATGCGCATAGCTGATCGAAAGACCGATATTAAACTGGGGCGCGAAGACACCGTTGATGAACAGGCCATTCAGGAAATTGAGAATATCGTTTCGCAATTGTCGGCGGCAAACCGTGATATCTGGCGCCTGATCACTCAACTTGGTTTTCCTGTCTGACCGCCCGTCATCCTTCCAATATCAAATGCCCTAGCGATCAAACTGGAATAGTTTTTCATCTGTTTTGGCGCCCTTCCGGTGAAGACGGGGCCAGACTTGGATTCATATTGGGAAAGTTTGGTGCGGATGGCGGGGATCGAACCCGCAAGCCCTAGGGCGAGGGATTTTAAGTCCCTTGCGTTTACCAGTTTCGCCACATCCGCATGCCACCTAAGCTTTAATGCGGGTGACGTCTGAAACTCTTACTGCCAACCAAACAGATTGAAAAGCCGCTAAGTTGGCCTCATCAAGAGAACCGACAACATTCCGGTTAAACCTAGTTTGCACATGTGGGCCATGAAATGAACGCGCAAACGATTTTTGACGATCAACCTTCTGGTCGCGCGTTCATCTGATTGCCAAACGCTGTGCGGTTGCTCCGCAGAATCAGAATTCGCGCGCAAGGGTTGCATGCATCGAAGTGCTTGGCTACTCCGGGTTTATCTGATTAAGGCGAAATATTGAGTTCTCCGGGTTTCCCCATGCACAAAGAGCAGAAGTCATTTCAAGACCGCATCACAAGCATCAATCATCGCGCAGAAGTCGCCGCCAGCAAAGCCACTCCGCCAAGAACCGATAGCATCTGGAAACGGTTGTCCTACCCCGGCTCTTTCATTGTTGCATTCATTCTGGGTGTATTGGCGGTTTTTTTGACACGCTATTTTCAGTCGCAGCTGGTCAACGTACCCGGAACTGGGCAACCCGGCATGTAAGACGCCGTCGGAATTGTACTGGCAAGTATGGCGGGCTTATTTGTTTCAATGTTTTTCAAAGGCAAACAAAAGGAATTCGCCAGCGCCTGTACGCTGGGTGTTTTGCTGACAACATTTACTTACCACAACGCAATTTGGGCCTATCCGGACTCTTTCGAGCGTATTTACGGACCCGATTGGGTCGAATTCGTTCAAGGTATTACGAAACCTTCCAGCATCTACTTGTTCGGAAATTCCATCGAATTCAGCTAGACGATCATCAGGTGAAACTCGCTTGATTCAAAGGGACCTGAACCAGGCCGGTTAATCAAAAAGAGCTCTTCGACCGAACTATCCATTTCACTTGACTGTACAAACCCCATCTCCCGGCGAATTTGACTGGGGGTATCTTCTTGCCGCCTTGGCTCTGGGGTTGTCACAGATTTTCCTCGCTATTTCGATGGCCTATGATGCGGTCATGATCGTAGTCGTGATTTACCTTCTATTTTGGGTGCGGCAGTCCTTCACTGCGATAGCGGCAGGTCAAGATCAAATTCAGGATGGTTCCAGAATCAGCGCTTAGCTGATGTTTCGTCAGGGCCTGCTCACGGTTTTTCAAAACCCAAAGGCCGCGTTATTCTAATTGGTCCTATTCCCTCAGCTTCCGGACCCTCACCAAGGCTCGGGGGTGCTTCAAATCATGGTACTCGCAATGATTTTGCTCCTTTCGGCATTGTTGATCTACGGTGGGGTGATTGTCGTCATAGCAAAATCAAAAAAAACAATTTCTCAGATTCCGACAACCAGAAGGGCTGACCAATATTTCACGGGTCTGGTCTTTTGTGGGCTGGCGATCAATACAGCAAATCACGACACGCATTGACGGTGGAATCGCAGCGGCCATTGACTGCGCCGGTGCGAAAGTTGGTTTCCTTAAGTTGATACAATCTCTTTCGGGCGCACATTACGGGCTATACATCTGAACCAAATACCACTATCGGCTAGTCTTTCCCCGCATTTGGTGACCTATGCAAGATTTCTCTGCCCTCCCGAAAACCCTAGCCGCAGCGCTGTCCCAAAAAGGCTATAGCGGCTTGACGCCAGTGCAAGAGGCTGTGTCAGAAGAAGCGTTGGCAGGAAAAGATCTGCTTGTCTCTGCGCAAACCGGTTCCGGCAAAACCGTGGGCTTCGGGCTGGCAATGGCGGAAGAACTTCTTGATAAGGACGGTCGATTTGGCCGACCAGCGGCGCCATTGGCTGTGGTCATCGCACCCACGCGCGAACTGGCCTTGCAAGTTCGGCGAGAGTTCGACTGGCTGTTTGCTGAGGCCGGGATAGTCACTGCGTCGGCAGTAGGTGGTATGGATATGCGCACTGAGCGCAGGACGCTTGAGCGCGGTGCACATGTCGTTATCGGCACGCCTGGGCGGCTGCGCGATCACATCTCACGTGGGGTGATCGACCTTAGCGATTTGCGGACAGTTGTCCTCGACGAGGCCGACGAAATGTTGGACATGGGGTTCGCTGAAGACCTTGAATACATCCTTGATCAAACACCCAAGAACCGGCGCACCTTGATGTTCTCGGCCACTGTTCCGCGAGGCATTGCCAAGCTCGCCCAGACTTACCAGAAAGAAGATGCGCAGCGGATCAAGGTCGGAAGCGCAGAAGCGCAGCATTCGGACATTACCTATAGTGCCCTGAACGTGGCCCCGTCAGATGTCGAAAAAGCGATCATCAATCTGCTGTGTTATCACGACGTTCAGACCGCAATTGTGTTCGCCAATACCCGATCCATGGTTGCGCGTCTGACCGCGAAATTCTCTAATCGGGGATTTTCTGTCGTCTCACTGTCGGGAGAGCTAAGCCAGGCAGAGCGCTCCAATGCGATGCAAGCCCTGCGTGACAGGCGCGCGCAGGTCTGCGTTGCGACGGACGTAGCCGCCCGCGGCATTGATCTTCCTGGGTTAGAGTTGGTGATCCATGCTGATCTTCCTTCAAATTCGGAAACATTGCTGCATCGCTCTGGACGCACAGGCCGCGCCGGGCGCAAGGGAACGTCCATCTTGATCGTGCCAGGTCGGCAACGCTCAAAGGCGCAGCGCTTGCTGAAGACAGCCAAGTTAGAGGCCGTATGGGGCGTCCCGCCCTCTGCGGATGAGGTGTTTGCACGGGAAGAAGAACGCATTATTTCCAATCCCGCCTTGGATGAGCTGCCAAGTGCCGAGGAAACAGCGTTTGCTGAACGGCTGCTCAAGGGAAGAACTCCAGAGCAGGTCGCCGCAGCCTATTTGCGCCTTTACCGCGAGCGCCACTCGGCACCTGAAATCCTAAGCACGATGCCAGAGTCCGAAAAACGCAACACTGATAGGCGCGCAGCATTTGGGCCAAGCACGTGGTTCTCACTTTCTTTGGGGCGCAAACAACGTGCAGAGCCGCGTTGGTTGTTGCCAATGCTGTGCCGCAACACGGGTTTATCCAAAGACGCCATCGGCGCAATCCGCGTTCAATACCAAGAAACCTTTGTCGAGATTGCCAATGATGCTGTGCCTGCGATGAAACAGGAATTGGGGGCTGAACTAACCATAGAACAAGGTGCAACACTGACTGAGCTGGCCGGCACACCAGATTTCGATGCCTCTCCTAAAGGGCCGCCGGCGGCACCTTATTCGTCAGGCGACGCAGCCAAATACCGAGGACCTCGTTCAGGCAAGCCGCCAAAAGCTGCGCGCGGCTCCGAACATTCCGACCAAGATACCCAGAATGCATTCGCTCGCCCAAAGGGCAAAGGGAAACCCGCTGAAAGCACATCGAAAAAACGAGCAAGCAAAGACAAGTCCAAACAGGGTAAGGCTCTGCAGGCACAGCCGACAAGCGAGCTGGCAAAGGCAAAACCACAACCCGCCACGGCGGATGAGAAGCAGCAAAAACGAGACAAGAACGCTTCTGACCCATCCAAACCTCTGAGAGCACGAAAGGCGCTTCAAAAGACCAACAACAAAGCCTCAAACGCGCCGCGTTCAAAAAACAAAAACGGCAAAGGCGGAGAAGCTAGACCTTTCCGCAAGCCTTCTAAGAGAAATTGAGCACCCAGGCACCTATCAATAAGCCTGTTGGAAGATATCTGCGGATTATCCAAAGAATAGTGATTTGGCGCAAATATTCGGCCCAAAGCGACCGCTCGAACAGCGTCGTATTTCCGGCGTCGCAGCCTACATTGCGGCTATTCCCTGCAAGAGCAAAGTCGCGGGCCGTTCACCTAATCACCACTTTCGTTGGCGCCGCCAACAAAAAGGATTGCGTCGGAACCCGCTTTTGTCAGGAGCCCAAAGATTTCCGGCCGTAATAGAAGTCAGGTCATTTCAATAAGTGATGCGCAAATTTGTCGCCATTTGGCTTGTTCCAATCACGGAAAATCTGATCCAAAGCTGCCTTCCGCAGCTGAGTCAAAATGCTGCGTCGCGACCCGTCGAAACGAGGTATTCGCTGCGCTAGCATGATCTAGCGTCGCGCGAACTCACACATCACGAACTAAGCTGTAATTTTTTCGATATGCCTATCACTCGCTCGGACGTCAGCTCTCATTCCAGCATTAGGTTCGCGGCAGCCTGAAATGCAGGCATTGCGTTTTCTATCATTTCGTCAGTAGCAGTAAGGCAAATACGAAAATCCGTTGGCCGGTCGAAAACTGTTCCTGGCATCACATAGACGCCGCGCTTTTGAAGACATTCAGCAAAGGCATCGCTGTCACCGCCCGGAGCTCTTCCCCACAGATAAAAGGTGCCTTCAGGCTTTGTCATCCTGTATCCCCATTGGCCAAGAGCACTAAGCATACGTTCACGTCGGTTAGCCAGGGCAGCAATGTCGATTGAGACGTTTTCAAGATCTGGCAGCGCATAGATCAATGGAGCATCCGGGACATTCCAACCATCCGCCATTTGCACTGCAAACCTTAGAGTTTGAAGCTCTTTTCGTTCCGCAGCAGGTAAGGTTGGAGAGATCGCAAGATAACCAAGACGCAGACCGGGTGCGAGAAGAATTTTCCCATAGGAATAGTCGATCAGTGTGTGTGGATAGACAGCCGCCGGTGTCGTAAATCCAATACCGTCAAACCGAATGCGGCGGTAGGGTTCGTCAGACAAAATCCAAATTCGATGACCGATCTCAGCTGACTTAACCTCGAGCAGATCGGAGAGCTTTTGCAGATCAGAACGCGAGTAAATGCGACCTGTCGGGTTGTGAGGCGTATTAACAACCACGATCTTGGTACGCGGGGTAATGGCATTAGCTATAGCCTCCAGATCAAGGTCAAAACTGTCTGGACCCAGAGGCACCTGCACCTCTTTGGCGTCGGCAGCGGCGAGCATCGGCCCATAGCAGAACCAGCCCGGCAGCGGCACGATGCATTCGTCTCCGGGTTCAAGAAGCATGGTGAAACACATCTTGATGGCCCCAAAGGCACCTTTGGTCAGCGCGATGTCTTCCGCCTCAAACGGAAGCCCCAACTCCTTGGACAAGGCGTCTGCCAGAAACGCACACGGGTCCGCTTCGTTGGTCTTATACGCGAACCAATCCACGCTCTGAGGTTCGGCGTGCGTCTTCAGCGCATTGACTACACTGGGCAAAGGCATTTCATGCGGATTGCCAAACGTGAAATCTGCGACTGCTGGCGTTTCCTTCACTGCTGCATTGTAGGTTGTAAAGAAGGCTTCGACTTTCTGGATGGAATGCGCAGCAGCGTTTGCACGGCGGGCAGTCATGGACATTGAACGCTCCTAAAAAGATGTCGGCCCTGCGAGCACAGAACGGATACTGTATTGTCGAACAGAATATAGATACCAGTTCCGCATTATTTTGCAGCCTTTTTCACCATTTGACTTGTGTGCCTTCAAAGCCCACGCCTTGAAACTAATTCCTTATTCGCCTCGGAACCGGCATCCTCATCTATGAACAGCAGGGTCTATTGCCATGCAAAATTTACATCGTCGCTTCGGAAAGCTGGACCAGAAAAACTCTAACTTTTCGAATACAGCCAATGGAATTTTTTGGGTGAAGAGTGCATTCGCCCATTCCAGTTAATCCTAGAGCACAATTGCGGAGATCACTTCAGATGGTCCCCCTGTTGCAATTGTTACCGGTGCTAGCGGAAGTCTCGGCTCAGCAATCCGACGTTAAGTGTCTGCAATCAGTCCGAACCGGACATTCAATACTTTAACTTTGCCAATAGGGCTTTGCGGAGTTAGCGGCCAATTATTAGCCTCGACGACGTCAGGTCTCACGAATCTGGCAAAATTTCTGTTTTGATGATCAAATATGCAATTGGACGAGCTGTATGAGATTTCCGCAGGTATCGTCAAAGACGGCCATCGTCGCGCCGCCTGCTTTCACAGGAGGTTGAGTAAACTCAACGCCAGCTGCCTCAAGTTTGGCAACCTCTGCCTCAATATCATCAACGCTGAATGCTGAAACCGGAATGCCATCGGCCTTGAGTGCTTCCTGATAGTCGCGTGTTGCCGGATGTGCGTTTGGCTCTAACCCCAATTCCACACCTTCGGATTCTTCCTTCGAAACCAATGTCAGCCAACGATGTTCACCCAGAGGGATATCGTGCTTCACAACAAAACCGAGTTTGCTCGTGTAAAAATCGAGAGCTTTAGACTGATCGTCAACAGCTATACTCTTCATGTACATTTTCATCTGGCATCTCCTCTTGAGAATAGTTCGACCCACGGGTTGATCGCATCGGCAATTAGCGCTGCAACCAGGGTGTGAAATTTTTTCGCCCTTGCCATGCTGTGGCGACAAAACCGGCCTGCTTCAGCGTATTCAGATGCTTTGTGATGCCTTGGGGAACTGATCGTTTTGACCCAACAGATCGACATCCTCAAGAAACTCAGCGAACCCGCGCATGTTTGGCAAGAACCCAACAAATCTGGCAACAGTTTCTGGGTCCTGAGTTCATTTAGGTTCGTGCAGGACGCAGCAATGTAGGCATAGCAGCGACTGCCGGGCGGATACGCTACTGAGGGCAGATACTGCGTAGACCCGCCAATTTGAAGAGCCCCACAACCGAACTTCAGACTGGACCAACGCATTACTGTTCCGGAAGCCCTGCCGCGCGAAGACCTTTTTGGAAGCGTTCCTGTCCGACAGGGTCGTTGATCTGGATGAAGCTTGTCGAGATGCTGGCATCGGGCATGCGCGCCAGAATGGCATTGACCGTTTCAAGCGCCTTTTCGTCCTGTCCGAGCTGACCGTAAGCCGCAGCACGCCACCACAGGTTCCCGATAAACTTTGGGTTCTTGATGCGCGCGACTTCAAGATGTTCCAGCGCCTCTGCATAGCGACCTTGCAGATAGATGGACTGACCTAGCAACTGGTCCGGTAGCCAGCTGTGATAGGGGTTCAAACGAACCGACAGGTTCAGCAACTCTTCTGCTTCCACACCGCGGCCAAGAAAAATCAACGCCAAAGCAGATCGGGTCAATAGATGCGGATGGGCCGGTTCAATTTCCATCGCACGCCTGAATTCCACCAGCGCACCTTCGTAATCGCGCAGGTTCAAAAGCGCTTGCGCGAGTACTTGGTGTGAATACCAGTCATCCGGAGCCAGCCGGACAACCTCACGGCCAATTTCGAGTGCCCTCTCCAGCGCGGCTTGCGGATCATCTGCAAGCCGGAAGTACCCGGTTTGTGTTTCAACAAAGCCGAGCAATGCCTTTGCCCTGACGAAATCGGGATCCAGGGCCAAAGCCTGTTGCGCCAAAGCCCGCGCGCTTTCGTAGGAAACCGGCGTGTTGACCCAGCTTGCCTCATCTGCGCGCGCCCAAAGCAAAAAGGCTTCCGGATTTTCTGTAAAGCGGTGCGGGTCTTGTACGCGCTCAAGATCTTCTGACAATTGCTGGGCAAGCTGCGTGACAAGTGCATCCTGCAAATCGAACACATCTTCGGAGGCCCGTTCGATACGGTCGCTCCACACAATGCGCCCGGACAAGGCGTCGATCAACTCAGCATCAATGCGCACCCGATCACCGGCGCGGCGCAAGGTGCCACGCACGACCTGCGCCACGCCAAGCTCCTCAGCGACTGTCGCGGGGCTGGTCGTCTGATCGCGATAGCGTTCGGTAGAACTACTCGCGATCACAAATAGGCCCCTGACGCGTGCAAGGCTGCGGGTCAGGTCTTCGCTCATGGCGCGCGTGAGCAGCACGTCGTCTTCTGAGCTGGATAGCGATCTGAAAGGCAGAACCGCGACCGAGGGTTCGTTAGGCAGCATCAGCTGCATCCGCGACAGCGACGCCGGCTCGACATCTGCGGGCCGCGTGCGATCATAAGCCAGCACGCCGCCAAACAGCAGAGCCAACGCCGCAACAGCGACGAGAAGCCATCGCGGTAACCGCCGCGCCGCGGTTAGTGTCTGAGCGGATGGCGCACTGCCCTGTTCGCCCACACTGAACACACGAACCGGGCGAGAGATGTTCTTGACTTCGACCTCCCCCAGATCGTGCAGCGTCACGTTCAGCTTGTCTCGGATCTGATCTCTGGCCGAGCGCGAGATTGCGATTCCTCCGGGCTCCGCCAAGGCCTCAATCCGCGCGGCGACATTGACCCCGTCGCCATGCAGATCATCCCCCTCGACGATCACATCGCCCAGGTTGATCCCGATCCGAAGAACCAAGTCACTTTCATCCGAAAAGCATTTCTGGATCACCCCAGCGCAATCGACGGCCTCGACTACCGAGGCGAACTCGGCAAGAAACCCATCACCCATCGTCTTGAAGAGGCGCCCTCGATGACGTTCGAGCGCCGGGGCGATAATCTCGTCAAATGCCATGTTAAGTTTCGCGCGTGTCCCGGTTTCGTCGCGCTCAATTAATCCAGAATAGCCTACAACGTCGGCGGCGAAGACCGCTGCAAGTCGACGCTCAATTCTCTCTTCAGCCATACAAGCCAACCGGTGAAATCATGCGATACTATTACTGCAAAATGTTTGTGGCGCATATGCATATTGTGAGGACAAACATTTAGGGGCGCTCATTCCCTACTGTCTTCGCGAACGCCGCATTCTCATTCTTTCCGGGTCCGAATTTCGGCTTCTGGGCTCCAGCCGCCATCAGACGCGGTGCGGTATCTTCCCGGCACTTGCCTCAAGATTCTCTGTGGATGGCCCAAAGTGGACCGTCGCCACAACTTCAATCGCTGCGATGCAGCGCTCCCTAAGGTCGACGTTGGTCACGAGCAATGTGCGGCTCCACTGCGCGGAGGTGAATGAGTGCTTTAACGGGCATATTCTTTTGGCCGAATCTCAGGGGACTCGAAGACATTTGGTTTTGGCCTAACAAACTCTGTTTTGTCTTCCGACATTCAATCCCTTAGAGGTGGCGTTGCATTTAACAGAAATGAGCGTTCCTATGCATAACATCACTGCACGAAAAAACTTTGCCGTTGCGATAGCCAAAGAGGCGGGCTCGCTTGCACTAGAGTACTTTGCAACCAGAGATACCTTGGTCATTGATCAAAAAGGCGCGCAGGACTGGGTCAGCGAGGCGGATCGCAACGTCGAAACCTTTATTCGTCAAAAGATTGTGAACTCTTTTCCCGATGATGGAATTTATGGCGAAGAACACGCGGAAAAAGCTGGCTCCAGCGGTTTTGATTGGGTAATCGATCCGATTGATGGGACAACAAACTTCGTCAATGGCATTCCGGCTTGGACGATTGTCTTAGCGGGAGTTTCGGACAATCAGACGCAGATCGGTGTGATATTCGAGCCAAACGTTGGTGAAACTTACGTGGCGGTACGAGGCGAAGGCGCCACTTTGAATGGACACGCCATGCAGGTTGCCTCAAGCGTGGAACTGGCAAGTGGAACCGTCTCGATTGGCTATTCGAACCGGGTCGAAGCATCAAAAGTCATTCCGGTGATTACGGCCCTTATCGAACGTGGCGCTCTCTATCATCGCAATGCAAGCGGTGCGCTTTCGCTGGCCTATGTCGCGGCGGGACGTCTTTTAGGGTACATTGAAGAGCACATGAACGCCTGGGATTGCCTTGCCGGTCAGTTGATGATCGCCGAAGCAGGTGGCGAGATCGAGGATCAAGACGCCGACCGGATGATCCGGGACGGTGGTCGCGTGATCGCTGGTACGCCAGCTGTGTTCGAGACCTTGAAAATGATCTGCGACGACGCTTGGAACGAATGACGCCTTTCAGGCAATCGGGCGCCACCCGAATTCAGGTTGAAGAGTTTTAATATCCGCGCGCCAGAAGTGGCCCTGCCCAGATTGATCAAAACGCCGGTCGATTTCTTTCCCTGCCAGATGGCACCAAAGCAGTGTCCCGACCGCGCCGTGGGTTACAATGGCCAGGTCTCTTCCGTCGTGGTTTTTGCCGATTGACAGGACTGTTTGAACGATGCGCAATTGCGCAGCATGGGCTGTTTCCCAGCCACGAAAGCTGGAATTGGGTGCCCCGAAAAAGGTGTCAGCGGCGGACTCGAATATCGAGGGAGGAAGGAACCCGGTAGCGCTTCGGTCGTTCTCTCCCAGTCCAGGTTCGGATTTCGCGACCAGCCCCAAACGCTTTGCAAGGATAGCCGCTGTCTCGGACGCTTTTCGCTCGGTGCTGGACCATATATCTGTCACGCACGACATGGTCTGACTTTGTGCAAATGTGTGGGCTCGGGCGCGGCCAATTTCACTCAAACCCCATTCGGCGATCGGTGTCTCAGGTTCTACGACGACCTCCGGGTGAGAGACGACTAAAAGCTTACCCACGTCACCCTTCCGGCAACAGAACGGGGCCACGTTCAGCAAAAGCCATTTTGACTTGCGAGCCAATTTCCAGCGGGTCATCCACGTCGTCCTGCACAGCAAATACTTGCCCGAAAGCACCGGCCAGAGTGTACTCCATCCGCACGCCAACATAGGTGGCCTTGGCAACTTTGGCCGGGATGCCCGCATCAGTTCCAATCAATATCCGTGACGGACGCACGGCCAAAGTTGCCGGTCCAGGCGTTAGGTCACGAGACGGGAGCGAGTGTTGATAGCCTTCGATCTCGATCTTGGCTAAACCGCCTTCGACGGAAAGGATAGTGCAATTGATCAGGTTTGCCTCACCAATGAAGTCGGCCACGAACCGGTCAACCGGCGCATCATAGAGTTTGCGTGGTGAGCCGATCTGAGCGATGGCAGCGTTGCGCATGACGACAATCTCGTCTGAAACGGCAAGGGCTTCTTCCTGATCGTGTGTCACATAGACGACGGTCAGACCAAGATCTTGCTGAATGGCACGGATATCTTCGCGCACCTGGCGACGCAGTTTCGCATCGAGGTTCGAGAGAGGCTCGTCAAAGAGCAAAACCTGCGGTTCCAAAACCAATGCACGAGCGACGGCTACGCGCTGTTGCTGCCCGCCGGATAGTTCGCTTGGCAAACGGTTGTCGAAGCCCTTCAGGCCAACCAAGTCTAACCCATGCACCGCGCGCGATCGGGACTCGTGTTTGTCGAAGCCGGAAAAGGTCAACCCATACATGACGTTTTCTAGCACGCTCATATGCGGAAAAAGCGCGTAGGATTGGAATACCATCGACACGTCACGGTCGGTGGCAGGTAATTTGGTCACGTCTCGGTCACCGATAAGAATTCGGCCCGAGGTCGCCATTTCCAGGCCTGCGATCATGCGCAACGTCGTCGTTTTTCCGCAGCCTGAGGGGCCTAACAGAGTCACCAGTTTGCCCGCTTCGACGTGCAGGTTGATGTTGTCGACGGCCACCACATCCTTGCCGAACACTTTCGAAACCCCTTCGAAACGAACCGGCGCGGCCTTGCTTGCAATTGTCGTTTCGGTCATGTCGTTTTCTCAGCCCCGAGTTGTGTGCGCCGTCCGATCTGAACCCGGCCCACAAGGATTTGTAACATCCCGACTGCCGCCAGCATCACGAAGATCAGCGTTGTGGAGTATGCGATTGCAAGACCGTAATCGTTGTTCTCGACCCGACCGATAATGTAGCTGGTGGCCATGTCATACTCGGCGGAAACAAGGAATATCACCGCCGAAATCGCCGTCATTGCCCGGACGAAGCTGTAAACCAACGCGGCCAGGATAGCCGGTCGCAAGAGCGGAAGAATAACCCGCCTGAAGGTCTGCCAGGAGTTTGCACCGAGTGTCAGCGAAGACTCGTCAAGGGATTTATCTAATTGTGACATAGACGCAATGCCCGCGCGAACCCCAACCGGCATATTGCGGAAGATAAAGCTGACGACAAGAATAACGCCCGTGCCAGTGATCTCGATCGGGGGCACGTTGAATGCCAGAATATAGCTGACGCCAATAACCGTGCCGGGTATAGCGAAAGAGAGCATCGTGCCAAACTCAAACGCATTCTTTCCTGCAAAGCTTTGCCGTGTCAGCAGATAGGCAGTGACCAACCCCACGGCGGCCGTCAGCGGCGCAGCAATGCCGGCGATGGTGATTGTGGTCCAGAAACTGTCCCAGGCGGCTCCGGTCCAGCGAATTCCCTCTTCCTCGAAGCGGACCGAAAAGGCGGTGACGTAGTGCTTGAACGTCAGCGAGTTATCGACGCCCCACAGTTCTACAATACTTCCGTAGATGATCATCCCGTAAACCACAGCAGTGAAAACCGCCCAGGCAACTGCAATGCCCAGAACCGGTATGGCAAGGCCCCTTGGCATCAAGGGATGTACACCCGCGTCGCCCTTGCCGGAAACGGTGGTATAGCTCTTTTTTCCCAACCACGCGCGCTGCGCATAGAACGCAGAAAGTGTGAAGAACAAGAGCACCATAGCCAGAACAGCAGCCCGGCCCTGATCGTACTGCGCGCCGACGATAGCAAAAAATATCTCGGTCGACAGCACATCAAAATTCCCGCCCAAGACAAGTGGGTTGCCAAAATCCGCCATCGATTCGATGAACCCCAGCAAAAAAGCATTGGCCAGGCCGGGGCGCATCAATGGCAGAGACACAGTTTTGAAGGTTTGCCAACGATTGGCCCGAAGGGTTTGGGCGGCTTCCTCCATCGAAGGCGACACCCCTTCGACCACCCCGATCAAGACCAGAAAGGCGATTGGCGTAAATGCCAGCGTCTGAGCGATCAGCACCCCGGGCATGCCGTATAACCAGCGCGTAGGCTGCACACCAAATATCTCGGCAACAAATCTGGTGACCGACCCAGAAAGCCCGAACAACAGGATCAGTGCAAGACCAATCACAAAAGGGGGCGTGATAATCGGCAAGACCGTCAGCGCGCGCATCCCGCGTTTAAAGCGAAAACCTGACCGTGTAACGACAAGCGCAAAACAAAGGCCAAGCACGGTCGTGATGAAACCCACAAGAACTGCAAGAAACAGAGAGTTCCACGCGGCACCACATTTGGCACCGGCAAAACAACCCAAGCCCCAAAGTCGGTCATCAAAGAATTTCGAGGCAAAAACCGAAACTGAATAGGCACCATCTTCGGTAACGAAGGCAGCAAACAACATCTTCGCAATTGGAAAGAAGACGAAAACTGTAACAATGGTGATTACGCCGCCAATTGCGCTGACGACGAAAACGTCGCCGTTGATGGAGCCGCGCGCCGCAATACCCTGAGTTAAAAGGAACAGAAACGCTGTGGCGCAGATCATTGCGCCGTATCCCATGCCGAACTGGCGGATCTTCGGTTCTCCGAACAGCGCCTTCATCCAGTCGAAATTGAACCCGCGAATGCCAATTGAGAACCCTTGCGTAATCAGCCAGCCAAAACCCAAGGCACCGGCCAAAATCAGGATGCGCGCATATTGCGGGTCAGACTTCGGTTTGCCGAGGATCAACAAAGGTAAGGCAAGCGGTACCAAAAGTGGCGCAAGCCACAGCTTTTCGCCCTGTCCGATCAGGAAAGCGGCGGGCGCATGATCTTCGTCGAACGGATATCCGTCCACCAGCCATACGAACGACCAAATGCCATCCTCTACCATGAACCATGGCAGCAGGCAGAAACCGACCCACCCGGCAATGATCCAAAAGATCAGTACCGGATGGGTCGCCTTTATTGTGGTGTCAGTCACTTATTGAGGCAGCACAGAGACCTCTTCGTCCCATTTCTGCAAAAGTCGCTTGCGTTCGTCAGACGAGCCGTACTTTTTGAAGTCATAGTCAATCAGCTTGATCTGGCTCATGTCAGGCGCGCTTTCAGAGGTTTCCGCATTTTTGTTGGACGGAACCTGAAAGGCGTTAACCTCAAGAGCAAGGTTCTGGGCCTCGGGGCTGAGCGCCCAGTCATAAAACTTTTTAGCTTCTTCTTCATTTCGTGCGCCGTCAATGATCGACATTGAGCCGATCTCATAGCCTGTGCCTTCGCATGGGGCCACGACCTTGACTGGAAAACCTGATACGGCCTGCTTGACCGCATCATGCATGAAGACGATACCGATGGTGTTCTCACCCCGGCCGGCGGCCTTGATTGGGGCTGAACCCGACTTGGTGTATTGGTTGATGTTCGAGTGCAGGCCCTTCATAAACTTAAAGCCGTCGTCTTCGCCAAATATCTGAACCATCGAGGCCAGCGTCGTATAAGCTGTGCCCGAGGAATTCGGGTTCGCCATTTGCACGTGTCCTTTATATTCGGGCTTCAGCAGGTCTTTCCAGCATGCGGGCTCGGGCAAGCTGTTCGCGGCCAGAAGGTCGGAGTTGTAACCGTAGCCGAGTGCGCCTGAATAAATTCCGATGGTTTTGTTACCTGCACTTTCTGCCTGCGAGATCGCCCAGTCGTGAAGCTGGTCACGCATCGGCGACACGTATTCCATCGTCAGGCCTTCTTCGGCAGCTTGCAAATGGGGATCACCGGTACCGCCCCACCATACATCGCCTTTAGGGTTAGAACTTTCCGCACGAATTTGTGCAAACGTCTCGCCCGACGACTTGCGGGTCATATTGACGTCTATGCCGGTGGCATCTTCGAAACTGCGCGCCATGAGTTGACACCAATCTTCCTGTGCCGAGCAATAAAACGTCAGCTTCTCAGCTTGTGCCGCACTAAGCGAAGCCGCAAATGCAATCAGCGATCCCGCCAGCGTTGTCGTCAGATTTTTCAATTTCTTTCCTCCCCTATGTGTCGTGCCGAAATTCCCAGCGCGATACTCGTCAATTCGTCGTTAGAGGCGGTCGCTCAAAGTCCCTAGATGATCTTGTTGCGTTGGCCAGATCAATATCCAACCAGCCTCCCAATGACAGAAACGATCTCAACACCGTACTGCTAGTTCTGCAAGAAAATTCCACGAGTACTTCTTTTCTTTCACCGTTGAGTTTTGAATCGCCAAGCCAGATTTCAGCACCAAATTGGAGTATCGAGAATATTTTCTTGATGCCGTATTGTTTAGATTGCCCTTTGCTGATGCGACCATTCTCTCCAATGTGAAGCAAGCATCGTATTTCGAATTTAAGGTCTGCTTTTCGCCTGAAAACTTGGCTTGCGCGCGGCTGCGGCGAACTTCTGCTTTCCGTCCTTGCTTTTTTGTTGCAGACGCAATGTGCAGAAAGCTGGGGCTGGCGCAGCGAATTGATACTCCGTTGCTCGCATAAGACCCTACCGCAGTCCGCCGTCCGTCCAAGACGAGTGGGCGGCGATTTTCGAATGGTTGAACAAACACGGAATAGAACCGCCAGAACACGCCCTGCCGATTGAGCCGGAACTCGGTGGTCCCGTGGGGCATCGCTTATTAAGAACCCGCGCTGCTGACAGGGGAACAGTGCTGGAGTAGCAGCGCGGGCCTCAGTCGGTGGTAGTCAGTCAGAGATAGCGCGAATGGGTATCCCGCACCGTGCCGGATCGCCGCAGTCACAAAAATATCCCGCGCCCACAAGGGATGGGTAGTAAGCGCGGGGCAGAGGTTTGGGGTGCAACTTCTACGTTCGAGAATTACCAGCGGATCACCGAATTCAGACAAGGATGCGACGCTAGACGGCGCGAAATGCCCACTACGCCTGGGCGGTGTGATTGGCAGCACAAAAGATGAAGCATGTCAGCTCTTGTCCCGACCAGCTTGCCCATCGGGTCTTTCGAAGAATCCAGTCTTCATCGACGCTTTCACAAAAGCAAAGGGTCGGGTTCGTAAAATGGAATATCGCTTCGTCGAGGAAATTGATCCCACGCGTCAAGCTCTTCTCGAAAAATACTGTTCAGTCGCACTTGATACGCCATACAACGACTTCAGCACGCACTGAGTGTCATATGGCTCGTAGCTGCGAGCAGAAATTTCGATCAATGAGAGGAAACTTTGATCTCAGCCAAAAGCGGGGGCGAAATTTACTTCTCCCACCGAATGCAAATCCTGTCCTTATCCTTTGCACTCCCACAGACAGAAAATTGGCTTCAGTTTGGAAGGCCGCCAACTTTTCCTTTCCACAAAAACCACTAAGAAACTAAAACGCTGAAAGAACAGAGGTGAGACACTCGACACCCATCAGCCAGTTCACAAGATTATCTCGGAATACGCGGCAGCGGACTACCTTACAAAGCGAATAACCGATCCAACCGACGCACTTACACTTGAGCGATGTTTGCCTATCATCGCTCCAATCTCAACTGTGCGCGATGAGCTACGCGGCCTTGTCGGTTGGATGGCTATGCGCCTTGAGGAAGTGTCTCATCTCTTAGGTCACTCGACGGTCACTCAGACACAAAAATATGCCAAGTTCGCGAATCTGCCCACTGCAGACAAAGCCCGCGAGGTGCTAAACGCAGCCTAAGGCAAAATCGGGAGCGTCCCAAATTCCGACCCAGTATGGGCTTACTGTACTGGGTCAAACCACCCTGACGGATGTTAAGGCGCTGTTTTTAAGGGGTTTTCTGGTGCCCCCACACGGACTCGAACCGCGGACCTACTGATTACAAATCAGTTGCTCTACCAGCTGAGCTATAGGGGCACTTGGCTTCGATTACTTTCTCTTGTTGAGGACTGCAAGCCCATATTTTTCATCTTTACATAATGAATGACTGTTTTCCTGGTCATGCCTGGATGACTCGCAGCGAGGTGACGCGGATTTGACTGTTCTAGACGCAAACTGTAACCCGTCAGACGGAGTTGAAGGCAAGGAAAAGAACCCAAATGCAGGTTGCTATCCACGCGGGCGCGGCTTTTACCGACGAAGGTCGTGTGCTGAACTCATTGAAGAATAACTCAGGCACTCTGACAGGGAACGGGGTCAAGTTTTTTGGCATACGGCGTTACAACCGGATCTTCAAACCTGTCTTTGAACAAGCCGAGATCGAGACGCTTGATTCAACCTCCTATCAAAACATTCAGGGAATTCTTCCTAGCGAAGCAGACACCCGGCGGGTGGTGTTTTCCAGCGGAAGGTTCGCAGGGGACGCGAATGCGGCCCTGCGTGAAGGGCAGTTATATCCGTTTGCTGGCCGCAGAATGGCCCTGTTAGAGCAGATTTTTGACGATCATCAGGTCGAACTGTTTATGGGGCTCAGAAACCCAGGCAGCTTTATTCCGAAACTTTTGATGTCGCTGCCGGAAGGCGAACGTGAAGACATCGTTCGAAACACCGACCTGAGCTGCCTTAGCTGGATCGGCATGATCGAAGACATTCAAGACCTCGCACCAAATGTAAAGATTACATTGTGGAGCAATGAAGACACCCCGTTTATCTGGGGGGATATCATGAGAGCTTTGACAGGTCTGGGTGAACATACCGCCCTGGTGGACGAGTATGACTTGCTGGCAACCTTACTGGATGAAACGGGGCGAAACAAAGTGGACGCCCTGGCACAACGGGTTGGAGTTCAGGACAAAACAGTTCGGCATGAAAATCTGGCGCAAATCTTTGAAGAGCACGCGCAGCCCGATAAAATCGAAGAAGAGCTCGACCTGCCCGGCTGGAGTTCGGATATCGTTGACGCGTTTTCCGAATTGTACGAGCAAGATCTTCAACGCCTTGGCGCAATTTCCGGAGTACGTATCTTAAGACCCTGAGTGCACCCAATTGGGAGCCCGCTTGGAATGTGGCCATACGGGCTCGACCTCGGTTCAGCTCATACCCAGAGCTTCTTTGTACATCTCAAGCACGGCTTCTTCTTCGGCGATGTCGTCTTTGTCGCGCTTGCGCAGCGCAATCACCTTGCGCATGACCTTGGTGTCGTATCCGCGGGCTTTGGCTTCAGCCATCACCTCTTTCTGCTGTTCCGCTAGGTCTTTCTTTTCTGCGTCCAGGCGTTCGAATCGTTCGATGAACTGGCGCAGTTCACCCGCAGTAACACGATAGTTCGCAGTGGCCTGATCTTCGGTCATGTCATCCATTTACGTCTCTCCCAGAGGTGGTTTTCTGATGCTTTGGTAGCGGGCACTACGCCGGATACATTGCCGCCGCGCGGGCCGCAAGCGCCCAATCCCACCGGGCTTGTATGACCAGTGGCGATCCGCTAAGCGCAGGTGGAATTGACAAGCAAATGTGGGGAACCATGTTCGAATTCATCACCTGGGGCGGCGCCGCCCTGTCGCTTGCCGGGCTCGTAGGCCTGGTCTGGTGTATCCTGCGTGTGATGAAGGCGCGCAAGTCCGGGCTGTCGGACGAGGAATTGCGCGCCGTTGTTCAAGGTGTTCTGCCGTGGAACCTGGCTTCGTTGTTTTTGTCAGTGCTCGGCCTGATGGTGGTGATCGTCGGAATTTCCTTCGGCTGACCGCTGCGTTCAAACGGGCAGGTTGTCAAAGCGCGCTTCCATTGCATCTTCGCACAGGGCTGCGTCCAGCTGACGCAGGCGCGACGGGACATGCATTCCCTGTTGGCGCATCCTCTCAATCACTTTTGCCACGCTCGGTTGCAACGCCAGCCGTGTATCAAGGCAGGCTCCAGTTAGCTTTTTTTCAAGTTTTTCGGCTTCTGAGTATAAATTGACTGATGACATTTTCATCCTCCCGAATGCCTTCATTTAGTCCGATATATGTAACCGTTTTAAGACCCGTTTAGATTGCCATCCAATCGCGCGGAAAACCGCCTGTTCGGCGGGCTGTTTTGGCGACTGGGGGCGATTTGATTATATTTTACGCGAAACGCAGCTACTTTGCTTTGACGCGCATCAAATCACACAGTGTTGATTGTAATACATTCCGCAATCAATATATGATTTAGAGACACCGGCGGAGGGCTACATGACACCGAATGTAAAAGCGTTTTTCGACCCCGAAACTTTTACGGTTTCATACCTGGCGCAGGAACCTGAAGGGCTTGCATGTGCGATCATCGACAGCGTTTTGGATTTTGACCACGCTTCAGGCCGGACCGGAACGCGCGCGGCCGATCAAATCGTCGAGCATGTGCGGAGAAACAACCTGCGGGTCGAATGGATATTGGAAAGCCATGTCCACGCCGACCACCTGTCCGCCGCCCCCTATTTGCAGCAAGAGCTGGGCGGCAAGATCGGGATTGGTGATCAGATTGTCACCATTCAGGAGACCTTCGGGAAAATCTTCAACGAAGGCACCGAGTTTCAACGCGACGGCAGCCAGTTCGACGCCCTGTTTCGCCAAGGCGACAGCTTTCATGTTGGCCAGTTGCGCGGTGATGTTCTGCATACGCCCGGCCACACTCCGGCTTGTCTGACCTATGTGATAGGTGACGCTGCTTTTGTCGGTGATACCCTGTTTATGCCCGATTTCGGCACAGCCCGCTGCGATTTCCCGGGTGGATCATCCGCAACGCTGTACGAATCCATCCAGAAGATACTGGCACTACCGGATCAGACGCGCGTCTTTGTCGGGCACGACTATATGGCCCCGGGGCGTGATGAATACGCCTGGGAAACAACCGTTGGCGAGCAAAAGGCGCTGAACGTTCACATTGGTCAGGGGCGTTCGGTCGAAGAATTCGTTGAAATGCGCGACGCCCGTGACGCAAACCTGCCCATGCCCCGCCTGATCCTTCCCTCGCTGCAGGTCAATATGCGCGCAGGTCAGATGCCGCCACCAGATGAAGATGGCGACGTTTTCCTGAAACTGCCCCTGAATAAACTCTGAGGTGCTGGCCGCAGCCAGGCAAAGGAACAACAATGCAACCTGAATGGATATGGGGCCTCGGCGGAGGTCTTCTGATTGGTCTGGGCGCAGCCGTTTATCTGCTGGGCAACGGGCGCATCATGGGGGCCAGCGGTATTCTGGGTGGTTTGGTCGATGGCAGTGATCGCTCACTTGAACGGCTGGCATTTTTAGCCGGAGTGATCGGAATACCTTTGCTGCTGCGGCCCCTACTTTTGCCTGAGGTCCAGACTCACCTAACCAGCAATATCACCGTTGTGATCATCGCCGGATTGTTGGTGGGGCTGGGAACGCGCATCGCAAACGGGTGCACGTCGGGGCACGGTGTTTGCGGAATATCCCGGTTTTCTTTGCGCGGGATCGTCGCGACCATCGTCTACATCATGGCCGGAGGCATAACTGTTGCCCTGCTGCGCCATGTCTGGGGCCTGATCTGATGCGTTTTCTGATCTCACTTTTGGCGGGGGCGTTGTTCGGAACCGGCCTGCTAATCTCGGGCATGACCGACACGACCAAAGTGCAGGGCTGGCTGGATGTGTTCGGACAATGGGACCCGACACTCGCCTTTGTAATGGGGGGCGCAATCGTTCCCATGCTGGTCGCATGGCGGTTGACAGCAAACCGTCGACCACTGAACGGAGGGTATTTTCCGCAAAAATCCGCGCCCGATTTGGGCCGTCGTCTGATCTTTGGCTCGGTTCTGTTTGGTATGGGCTGGGGGCTGGCGGGATTGTGCCCCGGGCCTGCCCTAGCGTCGCTCAGCTACGGTGGGATCGGCGGATTTGTGTTCCTGATTGCCATGATTGCCGGCATGGTTGCGGCCCCTACTCTTGGTGCGCAACTGGACAGAGCCGCCAACGCAGCCTAATCAATTGCCATGGAGATTCGCCCGATTACCCCCCGCTACGCCGTCTCACCGCAAATCTCGGTCGAGGACGTTCCAGCCATCGCCGATGCCGGTTTTGTCAAAGTGATCTGCAACCGTCCCAATGTTGAGGTTCCAGCGAACATGCAGTCGGATGCAATCGGCGAAGCGGTGCGCGCGGCGGGCATGGAATACGAGGTTCTGGAACTGACCCACCAGACCATGACGCCGGAAAATGTAGCCATGCAACGCGAGTTGGCTGAAAGCTGCAGCGGCCCGGTTCTGGCCTATTGCGCATCGGGCACGCGATGTTCCGTGGTCTGGGCATTGGGTCAGTGCGACCGGATGAGTGCGAACGACATCCTGAACGCCACCACTAAGGCAGGCTACACGCTGGACAACCTGCGCCCGATCCTTGAGCAGATCCGCGGCGGTACTGACTGAGCTAGCCTGAATTGTTGGGGTCGGTGGTCGCCGTCGATAATCCGGCAAGCTGCGAAATCTCGGCAACCATTTGATCTGAATCGGCGAAATTCATTTTCGTTTCGATATCGCCTGGCGCGATTGGGTCGAACGGGACAGGCATCTGTGACATCTCCGGCTGCGCGGTCATGTCCGGTTCGTGATGGGGCACCACAGACCGTCGGGCCTCCAGAAACTCTTCTGCTTCGGACTGGGTCAGCGCGGTAAGCGGCGCGTATTCGTTCAGGCGTACCGCACGCATTCCACCACACTGCCCTAAGCGGCCAATCGCTGTGCGCATGCGGTCAATCGTCAGGACCTCGGCACGATCCAGTCGTGATCCCATCAGAGGTAGCAGGTCACCTACGACAAGATGAGACAGTGACGCCAATGGCAACGTCATGCGACAGATCACCGTGTTCAGCTCTGCCCGCAAGACACCCGAAGCCTGTTCGAGGTTTGGGCCAGCGTCTTCTAGTGCGATATCGTCCTCATCCTTGACTGGGTTATCAGGCAGGAAGACGGAAATCTGACCCTGTCGCAAGCCACCACCCAGTTCAACAGTAAGATCGAACACCCGATACGTATCTTCGGTCATCGCCAGCGACATTGTACGCAGATCGGACAGGCGCGAGGTAAATTCATACCCTGTCAGGCTGACCTGATCGACAGGCACATCCACCAGTTCTGTAGCGCGCACCAAAACCTGTTCAACCAAAGGGGCCACCATGGCCCCGTCCGTATGCGTGAATGCGCGGGGTGCAGGGTCGTCAGCCATCACCTCGCCAATCGTTTGCACCTGAACGATAGCCGAAACGGTGCCCAGATCCATGCAGACTGCAGCAGAACCCCCGTCACCGTTTACAAACTGCAGCAGTAACCAGTCTTCTCCAACCGGTCCCGCCAACATGTCTGGTGTTCGGTTAGATTGTTTAGCGCCAATGACCGTCAACGGTAACTGCAACCTGTCCCCGGCCGCACGAGCGAAGGCGAGTCGCAACGCACGCAAGATCGAACGCGGCTTGTCGCTCTGTTCCTCCTGCCCTGCTGATAGCTTGCGCGCCAAAGCTGCGCTGACCGTTTGCGTCATGCTAAAACCGCTGTGTGTTGCTGTGTCTCACACCCGATCTAACCCGGCGCTGGTTACGAATGTCTTTACAATCGCATCACTGTGCGGCCTGCCGATAGGCCAATGGCAACCGAACGCGGAAGGCCGCCCCGCCCTGACCGGGCAAATAAGTTATTTCACCACCCAGACGCTGCATGATCTCGCGACAGATCGCCAAACCCAACCCCGCACCACCCGCTTTGTCGACACCTACACGGGCAAATTTCTCAAACACCATCGACCGTGCCTCGGGCGGGATGCCGCTGCCATTATCCGCAAAATCAATCACCACCTGCCCGCCAACATCATGGGCCGAGATCGTCAGTTCGGGCTCTTCGGCATCGCAATATTTCTGAGCGTTGGAAATTAGGTTGATGAAAACCTGCCCCAACCGGTCCAGATCGGTTTGCAACGGGATGCGCTCGGACGCCTTCGAACGCCGAACCGTCAGAGTCTGGCCGGTTCCGGCCAACGCGCTGGACACAGCCCGATCCAGAACCGAGCGAAGCGTATCACCGCCCACATTCAGGCTGACCTGTCCGCTTTCCAACACGCTTAAGTCTAACAGATCGTCCAGCAACCGCGTCAGACGCAGGGCTTCGTCATGAATAATTGCGGCATAGCGTGTCTGTTCCTCGGCGCTCAGCCCGTCGGTGTCGCGCATGATCTCGGAAAAGGCACGGATCGAGGTCATAGGGGTGCGCAATTCATGACTGACTTGGCTAAGGAAGCTGTCCTTCTGTTCCGAGATTTGCGTCAGTTTGGTATTGGCCTCGCGCAGTTGCCGCGCGGTGCGGGACAATTCAGCGGATTTCACCTCGAGCTGGCTGGAGTATTCCAGCATCTGGGCGGATTCATCGGCGACGGCCAAAAGATCCTCGACCGAGACAGATGATCCCCCGACAATCTGTCCGATCATCGCGTGCGCTGTGGCGGCACCGACGGAACCGCTCAGTTCCCGTTCCAGACGTTCCAAAAAAGCGGGCGTAGGTTCTGGCAGATTGGAACGACCGCCTTGTTGCTCGACCTCGGCCTGAAAGAAATCTTGCGCGGGGCCTGCACCCAGAATTCGCTGGGTCATGATCATCAGGTCTTCGCTCTGCGCCACCGAACCAGTCCAGCCGCGCGGTGCAACCGAATGATCAAAGACGTTAACGAATTGTGCGCCCTGCAGGCGTTCCAACGGGCTGGGAAAACTCAGAAGCGACGCGACGCAAAACGCCACAGTATTCAGGGACAGAGACCACATTACGGTGTGCACCATCGGGTCCATACCTTCGATCCCGAACAGGGCCTGCGGGCGCAGCCAGCCCCAGGCGAACGGGCCATTTTGCAAGACCGAGTCAGAGATCAGCGTACCGCCCATCCCCGGCAGCAGCAATGTGTAAATCCAAAGTAAGAAGCCCACCGTAAGCCCCACCAGCGCACCGGTTCGCGTTGCCCCGCGCCAGAACAGACCGCCAACCAGTGCTGGCAGAATTTGGGAAATCCCTGCAAAGGCCACCAACCCGATTGACGCCAATGCCGCCCCGCCGCCGGATAAGCGATAGTAGAAGAAGCCCAATGCCATGATCACCGCGATCGACACTCTGCGCGCCATCAGAACGACATTCCGGACATCGCCCGAAACCGAACCGGAGCCCTCCTGTGTGCTTAACCAGATCGGCATGACCAAATGGTTCGAGACCATAGTTGACAATGCCATTGCGGTGACGATGACCATCGACGTGGCCGAGGAAAATCCACCGATAAAGGACAGCATCGCCAACCAGTCATTACCCTGCGACAAGGGCACGGTCAGGACAAACAGATCGGGGTTTGACCCTTCGGGCATCAAGTCCAGACCAACAACCGCAATCGGCACTACAAAAAGGCTCATCAACAGCAGATACAACGGAAAGGCCCAGGCGGCGGTCCTCAGATGCCCTTCATCCGCGTTTTCGACCACCATGACCTGAAACATGCGCGGCAGGCAGATAAAGGCCGCCGCAGAGAGGAAAATAAACGTGGTCCAACGCCCCGCATCCACGTGCCACTGACCGATCTCAGAGGCGTCGATCCGATCCATCATCGGGCCCACGCCCCCTGCGACCCCCCAGACCACAAATGCGCCAACTGCAAGCAACGCGAACAGTTTCACCACGGATTCCAATGCGATGGCTGTCACAACCCCGTGGTGCCGTTCATTGGCATCCAGGTTCCGTGTCCCGAAGAGGATGGCAAAGACGGCCAGCCCCGCTGCCACCCAAAAGACGCTGGACCCTTCGCGGTACAGGCCCGAGGGGTCGGCCTCGGCAAAGATCGAAAACGACAGGGTGATGGATTGCAATTGTAGCGCGATATAAGGGGTGCCACCCAACACGGCCAGAATGGTCACGCAGATCGCCAGTGTGTTGGACTTGCCATAGCGCGAGGAAATTAGGTCAGCGATTGACGTTACCCGCTGGCTTCGCCCGACCCGTACTAGTTTGCGCAGGCCCCACCACCAGCTGACCATCACCAGCGTTGGCCCAAGATAGATCGTTACAAATTCCAACCCCGAACGCGCGGCATTGCCCACGGCGCCATAGAACGTCCAGGCCGTGCAATAGATCGACAGCGACAACGTGTAGATCAGCGGAGACCGCAGCCACGCCCCCCGCCCCGCTGCCGCCATCCGGTCGGCGGCAAAGGCTACGCCAAACAGCAGCACGACATAGGCGAGGCAGACCAGAATCAGGACGTTCAGCGTGGCCATCGGTCCGTCTCGGGCTCGGAATCGTCATGTTTTGCCATACGCCGGGCGGCAAAGCCAAAGACCAGACTGGCCAAAATCAGACCCGCCCAGCAGGCAAAGATGTAAAAGATCGCCGACGACAGAGGCACCCCTTCCTGTGCGCCCGACGCGTCAGGCCACAAAAGCGGAATTGCCAGCAGCGCCGCCCCAAAAAAGGGCAATAGACGCGCGGCATCCGACAACCTGCGTCGGCGATAGCTCTGCCGTTCAAGAAACAGCGAAGGCCGGACACCTGAAGGCGGTCGGTCTTCGCCGGTGCTCATGATTGTGTCGCCTGCGCATGCAGGTCGCGTACTGCCGTCAACATCTCGGTATTGGAAAACGGCTTGGTCATGAACCGGCTGACACCTGCGTTTTCTGCCATCTCGCGATCACGGGATTGGCCGCGTGCGGTCAACATCAGAACCGGTAGGCCTTGCAAATCCTCCAGTTCGCGTAGGTCGCGCAGGATCTCCATCCCGCTTTTGCCAGGCAACATGACGTCCAGAATGACCAGATCCGGGCTTGCCCCTTGAATAACCTGCAACGCATCCGCACCTTCGCCATGGGTTTGTACTTGCCAACCTTCACGCGTCAGCAAAAACCGAATGGCCTCGGCGATGTTGGGCTCATCCTCAATTAACAGAACCTTACGGCTCATTATCTGTCCTCCCCGTGACGGATCACAGACTTGCTGACCCGTCGCCGCCAGCTTACGCGCAGTGTCAGGAAACTGTCAAAAACCTTCGCTCAGAATTGACGGTTCACGCCGCGACGTGCAGTCGCTGTGCGGACAAACCCTGCAACTGGGCCCAACCTGTGCCACGGCCTGCTCATTCTGCGCCACATCTTCGACCGAACGCACCAGCATCACCGAGCGATAAACAGGCCCTTCATCATACCCTGATGCGGATTGCGGCCAAGCATAAGCATAACAATCGAAAACAGCCGCCGCCCGGCCTAGCTGTACGATGCGTTGCCGGATAGGCACCAAAGGTCGGTTCAAGGCCTGAAACAAGGGCCAAAGGGGGCAGGCTTCGCCAAAGCGCGGCATGGCAAAGCCGGGGACAGATTTGCTGAACAGAATGCTGCCGGACGCATCACATACCACCAAGCCCGTCGGACGGCCCAGATACCCTTCCGGCAGGGCCGCCAACCGACGCAGCACTGTCGCAAGATCGACCGAAAACCGGGATGCAAGCTGCAGCGGGTCCAGCGCAGCTTCGGCCAGAGCAGCTTGCACATCCTCCAGCGGCATCGCCCGCGCGTCCGTGCCATAGATTCCGAGAAAATCCTGCGTCAGGGATTTTGCAGCCGCCGAATCCAATTCACTCAGATCAATATCCGCGCCGTCCCCACCCTGTTCAATCTGTGGAAAATGGTGCCCGTTGGCGTCGAAAAACGCCTCGACATCTTCCAACGGCACGCCGCGATGATCACCGGCAGAATCGCTTTCATCCAAATAAGCCACCAACGACTTCGAGCTTTCCGCCAAACGTTCAGCATCCTGATGCAGGTTGCTGTGGAACCGGTCCCGCCATTCAGGTTCGAGTTCCTGCGTATCAGCCAGAATGGCGGCGGTGGACCGAATCGCGGCGGCGGTCGACAGGACCTCGTGCATCGATGCCGCCAGATGGGGGTCATGGGTCAGTCTGTCGGACAGGGTTTCTACCGCGCGCTCCAACGACACCACACGCTGATGCATTTGCGCCAGCACGCCCGCCCATCCGGGAAACCGGCCCGCAAACTCCTCTAACCCGTCCAGTTCAGCCTGCTGACCAACAGCATCAGCCGCGGCCTCGCGCAACGCCGCGATCAAAGTCGCCTCGATCCCCTGCGTCAAAACCGAAGGCTCCACCGCTAATGTGGCCGCAATATCGACCAGCAACTTGCCACCAATCCGGCGGCGGTTGTGTTCGATCAGGTTCAGATAAGACGCAGATATCCCGACCTGCCGCGCCAGTTCAGCCTGACGCATGCCCGCAATCTGGCGTCTTTCCCGAATACGGCTGCCTGTCAGCGTATCGCGCATAGCATCGCCCCCTCCCAAAGCGAAATCATCTGGTTATGTTTCTGAGTAATTTTCAGAACTATTTTTGTATTTCTATTGGTTACATGTCATTTTTCAAAGAGCTTTTACAGCTTTGACAAAGCTGACCACCACGCCAGACGACTGCCAAAACCAAAATCTGCGCGCGGCCCCTTCTCATTTCACTGGAATCCCGGCACGATAGCCGGATGAGTGACCCTGCCTTTGAATATGCGCCAATCGGCTTGGTTGAATTGGAAAACCGGGTGATCCGGCGCTGCAATTTACAGTTTGCCCGCACCTTCGGAGGCGAGGTTGCGGATTATCGCAACATGCCCTTGTTGGATTTGTACCCCTCGGTCGCTGACTGGGAACGGATTGGCGCGCGCAGCCTTCAGGTGATGCGTGATACCGGGTATTACACAGACGAACGGGTCATGCGGCGACGCAACAGTGATTTGTTCTGGTGCCGTGCCCGTGGACGCTCGCTGACACCGGACGACCCGTTCCGCCACGGTATCTGGAGCTTTTCCGACATCTCGGAAGAACGTCCGCTGGTCGAACTCACTGCGCGCGAACGCGAGGTTGCTATCATGTCCTGCCGCGGCCTTTCGGCAAAGGAGATTGGGGTCGAGCTGGGGCTTAGCTATCGCACGATCGAAGCCTACCGCGCCCGCCTGCTTGAGAAATTCGGGGCACGTAAACTACCCGAGTTGGTAGCGAAACTTTCAGGAATGCCGCTGTAACCCCTTCCCCCCCGCGAAAACTTGGGTACAACCCTTATCTGCTAGGCCGAGACTGCACTTTTCATGACAGGGCGCTTGGCTTATAACGCTGCGTAATCAGACCAAAGCCCGCAGGAACAGACGGGCCAAAGGGGAACCGTCGAGGACACTCATGACAGACACCAAACACGAAGCGGATGTGGCATTCATCAAGGCACTGGCCGAATTGCTGCGCGATAACGATCTGACCGAACTGCAGGTCAAACGCGAATATGGCGAAGAAGACAGCCTGAACGTGCGCGTCAGCCGCATGAACCATGTTGCCGCCGCTCCGGTTCAGGTCGCCGTTCCGGCCGCAGCCCCAGCCGCGCCCCTAGCTGCCCCTGCCACCGCGCCTGCAGCAGCCGAAGCGCCCGCAGCGCAAGAAGATCCGGCCAGCCATCCCGGTGCCGTGACCTCGCCTATGGTTGGCACCGTCTACATGCAGCCCGAACCGGGCGCCCCCTCATTCATCTCGGTCGGCGCATCGGTGTCCGAAGGCGATACACTGCTGATCGTCGAAGCGATGAAAACCATGAACCACATCCACGCCCCCAAGTCGGGCACCATCAAGCGTATTCTTGTGGGTGATGGCGACGCTGTGGAATTCGGCACCCCTCTGGTCATCGTTGAGTAAGGCGGGCCCATGTTCGACAAAATCCTGATTGCCAACCGAGGCGAGATCGCCCTGCGCGTTATCCGCGCCGCGCGCGAAATGGGGATTAAGACGGTCGCCGTCCACTCCACCGCCGACAGTGACGCGATGCATGTTCGCATGGCGGACGAATCGGTGTGTATCGGCCCGCCCCCCAGCCCGCAAAGCTATCTGTCGGTGCCCGCGATTATCTCGGCCTGTGAAATCACGGGTGCGCAGGCGATCCACCCTGGCTATGGCTTCCTGTCCGAGAATGCAGAGTTTGTGCAGATTGTCGAAGACCACGGCATCACCTTCATTGGCCCCACCGCGGAACATATCCGCATAATGGGCGACAAGATCACCGCCAAGGACACGATGAAGGAACTGGGTGTTCCTTGCGTTCCCGGTTCTGACGGTGGTGTTCCGACGCTGGCCGACGCCAAGCGTATCGGTGAGGAATTCGGCTATCCCGTCATCATCAAAGCCACCGCGGGTGGCGGTGGACGCGGCATGAAGGTCGCGATGAACGCCGATGAGATGGAAAGCGCCTTCATGACCGCGCGGGCCGAAGGCAAAGCCGCCTTTGGCAATGACGAGGTCTATATCGAGAAATACCTGACCACGCCGCGCCATATCGAAATTCAAGTCTTTGGCGATGGTAAAGGCAAGGCCGTCCATCTGGGCGAACGCGACTGTTCGCTGCAGCGTCGCCACCAAAAAGTGTTCGAAGAGGCCCCCGGCCCCTGCATCACCCCGGAAGAACGCGCCAAAATCGGTAAAGTCTGCGCCGACGCCGTGGCCAAGATCAACTATATCGGCGCGGGCACCATTGAGTTCCTTTACGAAAACGGCGAGTTCTATTTCATCGAAATGAACACCCGTCTTCAGGTGGAACACCCGGTCACCGAAGGCATCTTTGGCGTCGATCTGGTCCGCGAACAAATTCTTGTCGCCGCGGGCGAAGACATGTCGTTCGGTCAGGATGATCTGGAGATCAACGGCCACGCCATCGAGGTTCGGATCAACGCTGAAAAGCTGCCCAACTTCTCGCCCTGCCCGGGTAAGATCACGGCCTATCACGCGCCCGGCGGTCTGGGCGTCCGGATGGACTCAGCGCTTTATGATGGCTACTCGATCCCACCTTATTACGACTCGCTGATTGCCAAGCTGATCGTACAGGGCCGCGACCGGGCCGAGGCGCTGGCCCGTCTGGAGCGTGCGTTGGGCGAGCTGATCGTGGATGGCATCGACACCACTGTGCCCCTCTTCCACGAGCTGCTGCAAGAGCCTGATATTCACAGCGGTACCTACAACATCCACTGGTTGGAGCGTTGGCTGGCCGAGCATATGGCCGATTAACATACTGGGGCGAAGGGTTTTTCCCCTTCGCCCTTCGAGCATTCTGCATGAGTCTTTCCCCGGAACTATTACTGCACGGTTATTCCATCGGCATTTTCCCGATGGCCGAACACCGCGATGCCGCCGAGCTGTTCTGGGTCGATCCCAAGTTTCGTGGCATCTTTCCATTGGATGGGTTCCACGTCTCGCGCAGCTTGGCGCGCCGAATCCGAAATTGCGGATTCACTGTCACCATAGATCAGGACTTTAACGGGGTGGTCGACGGCTGTGCAGACCGCGCCGACACCTGGATCAACTCTGAACTGCGTGAGCTGTACCTGCAAATCCACCAAACTGGCTTTGCACATTCTCTGGAGATTTGGGACAAGGACCAATTGGTTGGAGGTGTTTACGGCGTCACATTAGGAGCTGCGTTCTTTGGGGAAAGCATGTTCTCGCGCCGGACAGATGCGTCCAAAATCGCGCTGGCCTATTTGGTGGATCGACTGCGCCAGACCGAGTTTCGACTATTCGACACCCAGTTTCTGACCGCACATTTGGCGTCTTTGGGCGCGATCGAAATTCCGCGCGCGCAATACCGACAGGAATTGGACGAGGCCCTGAACGCCAGTGCGGATTTCACCGCCCCCTTGGATCAGTCGCCCGAGGGTGTGATACAGCGGATCACCCAGACGTCATAGCGTGAATGATCCAGCGCGTTCAATGCCGGAGACGTTGCAATCATCCAGCCGTCAAACAACTGATCCGACTTGCCCTTTTCCCAGATTGTCAGATAGGCAAACGCATCACCGGTCGGGTTTTCGGCAGGATAACGGCAATCTGCCAGTGCGACATCCAGACCAAAAATTTCTCCGGCCTGACCGTTTTGCATTTCGACATCGACAGTTTGGCCATTGACTTTGTCCAAGCCTCGAAGGATCGCCCCGGGACCAGACTGAACCTTTTGCTGCGCCATTGCTCCCGTGGCCACCAGCAGAGCCGCGATTAGCAGGAAACTCCTCATTCGCCGCCATCCCCGGCTACGAATTTGACCAGCAACGAGATCAGGCTGACCGCGCCTTGGGTATCTTCGACCTGATCACCCGGTTCGAAATAGAATGGCGAACCACCGGGCATAACCTCAACAAAATTGCCCCCCAAAAGCCCTTCGGAAGAGATCACGATGGCGCTGTCATCGGGCACCAGAATGCCGTCCCGGATCGTAAAGGTTGTGTCCGCGCGATAGGTGTCAGCGTTCAGAGTAACGCCCGTCACAGTGCCGATCTTAACCCCGGCCAGACGCACATCTGTGCCCACTCCGACACCTTCCAGCGACCGGAAGGAGGCCTCCAGCTGATAACCTTCACCGCCTTGCGACAGACCGGTGGACTGGCTCGCATAGACGCCAAAGGCAACGGCGCAGGCCAGCACGGCTCCACCGACAAGAACTTCGGTCACGTTATAAGTCGACATTGCTCGCCTCGTTTATTCCGGGCTCCAGGCCTCGTAATCCGTGCGCTCGACCGGGTCTTGTCGGCGCAGAGACCCCGCGGGTGTATATGCCAGCGCGGTGCCCGTCAGGTTCTCTTGATGGGGTTTTTCCCAGGATTTGTGCTGTAATGGCTTGTCGGTTGGCGGCTCATCCCAGGTGCGGTGCAACCAGCCGTGCCAATCGGGGTCGATCCGGCTGGCCTCGGCCTCACCGTTGAAAATCACCCAGCGTTTGCTGTCGTCGGCGTTCTGATAAAACACATTGCCTTCGTCATCCTCACCGACCTTGACGCCCTTGCGCGCGGTGTAGATCTGCGTGTTCAGAGTGGCCCCGTTCCACCAGGTTACGGCCCGCAATAGCGTGTTCAGGATTCCCATCGGCTGCCTCCGGTATTTCTGTCCCCGCAGATATGGACCAAAGGCACGCCAAGGTCCAGTGTCACTAGGACTGCGCTCACTATTCCGGCAAATAAGCCGTTACTTCGATCTCGATCCGGAATTTCGGGTCAATCAAACCGCATTCGATCATGGATGTGGCCGGGGGATTATCTCCGAAATACTCTCTCAAAATCGGCCAGCAGGGTTCAAATTCCGCACGATCCGGCAGCATGTAAGTTACGCGAACAACATCAGCAAAACTGGCCCCAGCCTCGGTCAGGGCATTTTCGATTGTGAACAGTGCTGAACGGCATTGTTGGGTCACGTCATCGCCCTGCCCGACCGTTCCGGCAACATGCACCCAACCCCCGGCCACCACCGCACGGCAATAGCCTATTTTGGCCTCAAATTCTCCGCCCGAAGAGATACGCTTGATCGTCATAAAACCCCCACAAAAAAACGGCGCGGTCCAAGCCGCGCCGTGTTTGTAAATCGCTTTGAGTCTATCCGGCCGAGGCCGATTCCGCCGCATCCGCGTAGATGATCAACGGCTGCTTGTCGGACGACACCGCCTCTTCATTGACCACAACCTCGGTCACGTTTTTCATGCCGGGCAATTCGAACATCGTATCCAACAAGATATCTTCGAGGATCGAGCGCAGCCCGCGCGCACCGGTCTTGCGTTCGATGGCCTTCTTGGCGATTGATTTCAGCGCATCATCAGTAAAGGCCAGTTCGGCATCTTCCAGTTCGAACAGGCGCTGGTATTGCTTGACCAAAGCGTTCTTAGGCTTTGTCAGGATGGTGACCAGCGCGTCCTCATCCAGATCTTCCAGCGTCGCCAGAACCGGCAAACGGCCGACAAATTCTGGGATCAGACCGAATTTCAGCAGGTCTTCGGGCTCCAGATCCTTAAAAATCTCGCCCACACCGCGTTCGTCATTGTCCCGCACATCGGCACCAAAGCCCATGGCCGAACCCTTGCCGCGCTGTGCGATGATCTTGTCCAGGCCCGCAAACGCGCCACCGCAGATGAACAGGATGTTTGTGGTGTCCACCTGCAGGAATTCCTGCTGCGGATGTTTGCGACCACCCTGAGGCGGCACACTGGCCACGGTGCCTTCCATCAGCTTCAGCAGCGCCTGCTGAACGCCCTCACCCGACACGTCGCGCGTGATCGAGGGGTTTTCGGATTTGCGCGTGATCTTGTCGACCTCGTCGATATAAACGATGCCGCGCTGCGCGCGTTCGACGTTATATTCGCTGGCTTGCAGCAGCTTGAGAATGATATTCTCGACGTCCTCGCCCACATAACCGGCCTCGGTCAGTGTGGTGGCATCCGCCATAGTGAACGGCACATCCAGAATCCGCGCCAGCGTCTGCGCCAGCAAGGTCTTGCCGCAACCGGTCGGGCCGATCAGCAGAATGTTGGATTTCGCCAGTTCGATATCGCTGCCCGCTTTTTGGGCATGATTCAAACGCTTGTAGTGGTTGTGAACCGCAACCGACAGAACGCGTTTGGCCGTGGCCTGACCGATCACATAATCGTCCAGAACTTCGCAGATATCTTTCGGCGTCGGCACCCCATCTGAGGATTTCAGCCCGCTGGCCTTGGTTTCCTCGCGGATGATGTCCATGCACAGTTCGACGCATTCATCGCAGATAAATACGGTCGGCCCAGCAATCAGCTTGCGCACCTCATGCTGGCTCTTGCCGCAGAAGCTGCAGTAGAGCGTGTTCTTGCCGTCACCGCCTGAATTCGTCGCCATGTTCTACCTTTCGGGCTTCGTCCCTGCGGCCCGTCCGGAACCGCGCTTGCCACCTGTTGGTGCAGCTTAGGCCAGCACCGAGACGGCTACAATCTCAAAATGCGCCTCCGCACCACCGGTACAGAGGCTTAAACTCAGGCCTCGTCGCCGTCCATTTTGGCGCGGTTTTCGACGATTTCGTCGATATGACCCCAATCCTTCGCCTCTTCCGGGCTCATGAAATTGTCACGATCAAGCGCTTTTTCAACCGCCTTTTTGGTCTGGCCGGTATGACGCACGTATATGTCATAAAGGCGATCCTTCAATTTCTGCGTCTCGGCTGCGTGAATCATGATGTCGCTGGCCTGACCCTGATATCCGCCGCTGGGCTGGTGCACCATGATGCGGCTGTTGGGCAGCGAGAAACGCATTCCCTTTTCACCACCGGCCAGCAAAACCGACCCCATCGAGGCCGCCTGACCGATGACCAATGTTGAACATTTTGGCTTGATGTACTGCATTGTGTCATAAATCGACAAACCGCTGGTCACCACACCGCCAGGCGAGTTGATGTAGATCGAGATCTCTTTGCTGGGGTTTTCAGCCTCAAGGTGAAGCAGCTGGGCCACGACCAGATGGCTCATCCCGTCATGGATCGGACCGTTGATGAAAATGATCCGCTCTTTCAGAAGGCGTGAGAAAATATCGTAGGCGCGTTCGCCACGGCTGGTCTGTTCGACCACCATCGGGACGAGCGTATTCATATAGGTATCAACTGGATCGAACATTCTGAACCTGCCTGCTTTGCTATGGATCGGGACATTACCCGAAGAAACGTTACCCGAGTCTTAGTGTCGCCATCGGGGGGCTGCAAGGGGCACCGGATACTTCGCCCACTATCGCCGTGTTTTGATGTCCAAACGCGCCGTCTTCAAAACCGCCGCCAGAGGGCGACATCAAATTTTGCGGCATTCACATCACATCATTTTGATCCGTGCATATGGAAATACATGATCAAAATAAGTAACCAACCGCATCACGTATGCGAACACACTCAGACCAACACCCGCCCGGTTTACGGGTAGTAAAGGAAACACACGATGGCCCTTCCCCAGCTTTCGCCAGACATGCCCCCCCAGTCGTTTGACAAGATGGTTACCAATGCGGCGCGCGCGTCAAATTTCCTAAAAGCCATCAGCCATGAGGGGCGATTGATGATCCTATGTCACTTGGTTTCTGGCGAAAAATCTGTGACCGAGTTGGAAGAGCTTCTATCCGCCCGTCAGGCCGCCGTATCCCAGCAATTGTCCCGTCTGCGCCTGGAAGGCTTGGTAACGCCCCGCCGCGAGGGCAAGGCGATCTATTATCGTCTGGCGGATGACCGCCCGCGTCGCATGCTTGAACTTGTCTACGACATGTTCTGCAACGAGGAAAAAGGCTGAACCGTCAGCCTTTTACGATCCTTGTGCACAGGCCTGATAGCCGTCGACCAATGCGCGCAGCAACCGGGTATACTGATCCGCGCCGGGATTGATGGCCACACCGATCGGGTCCAGTTCGTAGATCGTCGCACCTGTTCGCTCGATTGCGGTTTTCACCAGACGCGTGTCGTATTGCGGCTCCGCGAAGGCACAGACAATTTGATCTTCGGTCACTTTGTTTTGCACGGCGGCAAGACGGGCCGGCCCCGGCGCAGAAGCGTCACCCAGACTGACTGACCCCGAGGTTTCGAGGCCAAAGCGCTTTTCGAAATACTGATAAGCATCATGGAAGGTGATAAAGCGGCGCGCCTGCATGCCATTTAAATCGGCGATCAATTCCGCCTGTAATTCAACCAGCTCTACGTCCGCGGCCTGCGCATTGTCGCGATACTGCTGAGCGTTATCCGGATCAGCGGCGGCCAAAGTTTCAGCGATCACCTGCACCCAAACCCGAGCGTTTTCGGGATCCAGCCAGGCATGGGGATCAATTCCGTCATGGTCGTGACCGTGATCATCATGGCCTGCATGATCTTTTTCAGCATGCTCTTCGTAGTCTGCATGGTCATCGTGCTTGTCTTCGGCATGATCGTCATGATCGACGTGACTGCTATGGTCATCATGGTCGGCATGTTCAGAATGGTCATCATGTTTGGCGTGATCATCGTCGTGATCATGATGATCATCTTCGGCGACATCGCGAAAATCGTGTAAAACCGTTCCGTCCACATCAAGTAAAGTCACAAGCTGCGCATCCCCGGATAATGCACTCAGCGGCTTGACCATCCAGGGCGTCAATTCTTCTCCGACCCAGAACACTACATGCGCGGATTGCAGCGCGCGTGCTTCCGAAGGGCGCATCGCGTGATTGTGTGGCGAAGCAACCGGCGGAATGATCAGATCCGGCTCGCCAACGCCCACCATGACACGCGCGACCAAGGAATGAACTGGGGCAATATCGGTCGCAACAATCGGGGCTTCGGCAGCGACCTGACCAGCCAGACCGGCACCGATCACACATAGGGCGGAACGTAACATGTGAACTCCAAGATGATATGTTATTACATTTTTCAAACGCTTGATAAGCTTGGTGTTATAACATATCAAGACCAAAATACCCGGAGCGCCCTCATGAGCACAGTTGGATTCAGACAGCACGACCATACGCATTGCGTTCATACCGCTCTGGCCCAGGCCGAAGCCAAGTGCAAAACGCGACGCTTGCAATTCACCCCGGTCAGACGTCGAGTGCTTGAGATTCTTCTGGAAAAACATAGGGCAATGGGGGCTTACGATATCCTCGGTATTCTGTCCGCCGAAGGGTTGGGCTCGCAACCGCCTGTGGCGTACCGTGCGCTGGACTTTTTGGTACAGAACGGGTTCGTTCACCGTATCGAGCAGCTGAATGCCTATGCCGCCTGCGCCCACCCGACCCACGATCACGTCCCGGCCTTCTTGATCTGCCGCTCCTGCAAGGCAGTTGCCGAAACCGAGACCGAGTTGACTCAGGGACGATTGGGTGCTGCGGCAAGTACGTCGGGTTTTCAGATCGAGCGGGTGGTAGTCGAAGCCGAAGGCCTGTGCCCCGAATGTGTTGGGGAACTACCATGACGAAAACGCTGATTTCGCTGAAAGATATGTCCATTCGCGTGGATGGAAGAACCATTCTTGAACATGTGAACGCCTCGGTTTCCGAAGGTGAGATTGTCACCATTGTCGGACCTAACGGATCGGGAAAATCCACCCTTCTGCGCGCAATGATCGGCGCTGTGTCCCCTGCCCAAGGCACTGTAAAGCGCGCGACGGGTCTGCGCATCGGCTACGTACCGCAGAAACTGGCGCTGGATGCAGCCTTGCCAATGACAGTACAGCGATTTCTGGGCCTTCCCAAACGCATCCCCGCCCGCGATGCCGTCAAAGCGCTGGACATTGCCGGGGTCCCAGACCTGCGCGAAAGGCAGATGACAAAACTATCCGGCGGGCAGTTTCAGCGTGTGCTGCTGGCGCGCGCGCTATTGGAAAGCCCGCAGCTTTTGTTGTTGGACGAGGCGACCCAAGGGCTTGATCAGCCCGGAGCGGCAGCTTTTTACGAGCGGATTGAGCAGGTTCGTCGCGATCTGGGCTGTGCGATCGTGATGGTCAGCCATGATTTGCATGTGGTCATGGCGGCCTCGGACCGTGTGCTGTGCCTGAACGGTCATATCTGCTGCGAAGGCTCGCCCAACACCGTTGCTGACGCGCCGGAATACCGGGCTTTGTTCGGCAGCGGCACCAAGGGCACTATGGCCCTATACCAACACAGGCACAGTCATTCCCATCATCACGATCACCATCACGCGCAGGACAAGACCCACTGATGCTGGACGATTTTATGGTTCGCGCTGCCCTGGCGGGGGTCGGCGTTGCGATTGCCGCGGCCCCTCTGGGATGTTTCGTAGTCTGGCGTCGCATGGCCTATCTGGGCGAGGCAACTGCCCACGCAGCAGTTCTGGGTGTTGCGCTTGCATTGGCCTTTTCGCTGCCCTTCCTGCCTGCCATTGTCGCTGCGGCTCTGGCAATGGGCCTGACCGTGACACTGTTGCGTGGCAAGGGTTTTGCAATGGACACTTTGCTGGGTGTCATCGCCCACACCGCCCTGGCTGCAGGACTGGTAACCGTGTCCCTGCTGGCGGATGTCAGGTTGGACCTGAATGCCTTTCTGTTCGGCGACATCCTTGCCGTCACCAAAAGCGATCTGGCGACCATCTGGATCGGAGGTGCGTTGATCCTGGGCCTGATGACCTGGAGATGGTCCGCCCTGTTGGTGGCCACTTTGAACCCAGACCTCGCCTATGCGTCAGGAATCGACCCCAAAAGGGAAGAGATGTGGTTGACCCTTGCCATGGCTCTGGTCGTCGCGGTTGCTATCAAGGTAGTTGGTGTTCTGTTGATCGCCGCTTTGCTGGTAATCCCGGCAGCAGGTGCACGGTCGTTGGTCAAAACACCCGAGGCCATGGCGTATTGTGCGGCGGTCATCGGAACTCTGGCCGCATTGGGCGGGCTGTGGGGTGCCTATCTGGCCGACACGCCGGCCGGGCCCAGCATCGTTTGCGCAGCCGCCATCTTCTTTGTTGCAACCGCTCTGATTGGCCCCATGATCCGCAAGGATTAGAACGGTCTCCAAAGCTCTGGTTCCGTTCGGGAAAAACTGCTACGCAACATATGACGGACACAAATGGAGACACCGATGACCCGTGCAATTCTGATTGGGCTGGCCCTGTTCACCCTCACCGCCTGCGAAACCGCAAAGGGCGCTGGCAAAGACATTGAAAAGGCCGGTGACGCGATTCAGGGCGCGGCCACAGATGTTCAGGAGAACCTGTAGAACACCCCATTTATTGCCTATCTTACGCACAAACCCCAACATATAGTTGAATCCAATGTTGATCCAAAGTAAGCTCTGGTTCACAGGTGCATAGACGCGGCATTGCATTTCTGACAACCCGACGGGGTTCTTGTGTGCGCACAAGAACCCCGTTCCCTTTTTGACAAGGGATAGAGTGGCAGCCTGTTTCAAATCAATGTCCGGCAAAAGGAAAAGGCGTCAGGTGCGCAGACGCGGTCCATGCATGCATCCTTGCGGATACTCCTGACGCCTTGCCGGGTCGGCACGTCCGAGGAACGCCCCGAGCCAGTTGCCTTAGCCCAGTAAAGGACCAAAGCCGCCATGCAGCGCCTTACGGCTCACACGGCATGCGCCGACCTTCTGAGAGAGCGATTATCTGATCTGAATACGGCATCCACATCAGCCAATCGCCCACCGGTAAGCCATTGCAGTGAAGTTAAATCCTAAAATCTAGCCTCATCGCTCTGACCCCCTGGTCTTTGCGCCCCACCCTGGCTCCTAAGAACCGTTGCGGTAAACAAACTGTTACATCCGGGCTCGTTTCGGACAAGAAAATAGCACTGCAGCATGAAAAATAAACGGGGATAAGATGTTGATATCTGCCGGGAAAATTATGTGGATAACTCTGGAAAATACGAAGACGCACAGACTTGAAGATGGAAAAGTTAAAACAGTCGATAGCAACTCATTTTCATCATCTTTCTGCACCCGCAAAGGCTTTTCCGCCAAAAAAATGAAGAAATCAGCGGTATATTTTGACCGGAGGACGCAGATTATCAGGAATCGCTGCCCGAATCTGGCAGGGCGCATTAGGCGGAGTATGGGTCGGGCGTCCATGCCCTTGTTCTGCGACATCGCGCTGAAGGATCGCGAAGTACGGGTAGTCTGTACCGGGGAACGCCGCATTTCAGTACCGACCAATCCGGACCCTGTCGCAGGCAGCGCAAACACCGCCCGACCCCTCCCCTCCCAGTGGAGACCATGGTTCCGCTTCATGAGAAACGCTCCGACCCGACCGGGATTACCTTCCAAGTGCCGCGACAAATCGCAGCCAGTACCCCCTACAGACCGATCGGGCCGGAGACGTTTCAGTTCACCTGACGTTCCAGAACGGTGCTGTATGTCGTTCCGTTACGCAGGCTACGGAAATCCGCATAGATCTTTCCGTCTTCAAACCGGGCATCGATCAACGCATTCGTACCAATGACCAGCGGTGAAGTCTCAACGATCCCGATATTCCCCGAACCATCCAGACTAATGGTGCCGGTGGCCTCGTACTCGTTCCACTCGGTATCACCGTCGCGCCGCCATTTGCTGGGGCCCCAAAAGACGTTTTCCTCCTGGATCTGAATATCCAGCATCCATTCCGCCTGATTGAACCGCGGCTCTTCACCGCGTTGGACATGAGACGGGGAAACAGTTGTGTACGAGCCCAACCAGGTGCCGCGCAGATCAGGCGCAGTGTCGGCCAGCGCGGCCGTTCCAAGAGTGAGGGTCGTGGCCAAAGCGGCTGCTCCGGCAGTCATGTATCTGGTCATAGGCTCTCTCCTTCTGTCGGGCCGATGCTGGCCTGCTCAACAGATTGGGAGTGCACGATCCAGTTACAACTTACCTTAGGGAAGCTTCATAAATGGTTCATGGAACCCTCAGACAACAACAGCGAACGGGGGCGCATCAATCCACGCACCCCCGCCTTAAATTATTGTGAAAACTAATCTATTCGATCGTGAAACTGCCAGAGATCGTATTCACGAATTTCTTGGTATCAGGATCAGTCAGCGACGAAAACGTCCCGCCCCCAGTGGCGCTGGCCCAATTGCCTGACCCGCCCGAGACTGTCCATTCTCCCGTCAAAGCCCCATCCGCTCCAAGGCCAGTTGCCGTCCAGGTCATCACCGCCTTTTCGCCTGATGTGGTGTCAAACACGCAATTCCCGGTGCCTGAGACCGCAGCGCCATTGACCAGAACAGCACCGAAACACGTGCCCGTTGCCCCCTCCAGAGGGTGCCCGGCGGCGACTTCGAAACTGTCATAGTCGGTCTGCGTTTTGACCACGGCGTTCCCGTCCGAAATGCCATAGACCTGGTTCGCATTCACCCCCGTGCCCTTGGCTGCGGCGTCATAGGTCTCGGCCTGAGCCAAGCCTACAGACAAGCCGAGGGTCAGAACTGTGGCTGCGGTCGCCGTTAAGAATTTGTGCATAATAACCTCTCATTTCTGAGGGTCAGGCGTTGCAGGCACCCGAAGAATATAGCCGCCCAAACGCGGTCCCCCGCGGACACAATAACAGATTGCGATGTGAGCGTCTAAATCAGGCCCTGCGTCTTTTTTAACGACCGCAGGGTAAGGGTCAGCCTTCGAGTTTCCGCGCCACCAGATACGAGACCGGGAACGCCGCCACAAACCCAACGACAGCGGCGATCAGGATGGTTGTCCACGATGATGCGTACCCCATGGCCAGAACCGCAACCACAGCGGACCCGGCGAAGGTGGAACTAAGGAAGATGTGAAGGATCAGCGTCAGGGGCGACATAGAGGCCTCTTTTTTGCCAGTGTGTTTTCGTGGAGACTAGAATCGAGACCAAGAGTGGTCCTTGATCTGGGTCAGAATGTACGGTGATCCGAGGTGCAATATCGACGGTCGATCAACAGCGCTAAGGGCCGCGAGCGATCCGAGGGGAGGCGCAAACGCGCCGCCCGTTTACCAAACCGGGTTCGGTAATATTGTGTCAGTTCAGGCCAAGCAGTTCCTTAGCCTGGGCCAGAGTTGCAACCGAGGCATCATGATCGCCCGCATCGTGCAGCGCGGCACCCTCGTCGCGCCATGTTTCGACCTTTGCGATCTGTTCATCAGACAGCTCAGGACCCGCAGCCAGAGCCGCATCAATGGCGGCAATGTCGGCGGGGCATTGCCCGGCAAAGGCGGGCGCGGCGAGCAGGCAGAAGGCAGCGGCCAGAGGCAGATGTTTCATTGATTCATCCTCCCGTTTTTTTTGGTGTGCTGAGAATACCATGAAACGGGTCAGGCCCGGAGGGCGTCAGCATCCGATGCAGCGGATCGGCGAGGGATGGCTGAGCGGCTTCGGTCGCTCTCCCACCCCACTGTGTGGGTACGCAGTTGGCTACGCCAACCGCTTCCACCCACCGCCACCAGAATGGATAGGCCTAGCATCCATTCTTGAATGATGAAACAATCGCTCCCTGCTAGCCGGAAGCCCACCTCGCTGTCTCAAAATCTGTAGACACCGAGTACTTTGCAACTACCCAACGCTCCCTGTAATAGAAGGCGCTCCAAGCAACGAACACTCCGTCTCCAGAAACCGCTTCAAAAAAGATGATCTCGTTTCTCATCTTGGGTGACTTTTGTTCTGACAAAAGTGTCGAGCAAGCACCGAACCCTGATGGAAACGCATCTTTCATTGCTTGTGAAATACTTTCAGTTTCCGTTGGTTCCTTGGGACTAAACTCGTCGGTCAACTCGAAGAAGTTAACATAGTCGCCTTGGGCAAACACCGACTTCATTTGTTCGAGTTTGTGAAAGGGGTCGCCTAAAGGCTCACACACTGTCTGAGCAATCGCATAACCATCGCTTAAGTTGGCAACTGCAAACACAAAAGAGATCGCGAATGAAGCTACGAACCGCCGCAATTTACCTGGACCAAATCTGATTGTCTCAAGGCAATTGTCAACCATCCATCTTCAACGCAGAAATAAACGCCTCCTGCGGAATGTCGACCTTTCCGAACTGGCGCATCTTCTTTTTACCTGCCTTCTGCTTGTCCAGCAGTTTGCGCTTCCGCGTGGCGTCGCCTCCGTAGCATTTGGCGGTAACGTCCTTGCGTAGGGCGGACAGGGTCTCGCGGGCGATAACCTTGCCTCCGATGGCGGCCTGGATCGGGATTTTGAACATGTGGCGCGGGATCAGGTCTTTGAGCTTTTCGCACATCGCCCGGCCCCGCATCTCGGCCCGGTCGCGGTGAACCATGGTCGACAGCGCATCGACGGGCTCGTCATTCACCAGCACCGACATCTTGACCAGATTGTCCTCGGTATAGCCGGTCATCTGATAGTCAAACGAGGCATAGCCCTTGGTCACCGATTTCAGGCGGTCGTAGAAGTCAAAGACGACCTCGTTCAGCGGCAGGTCATAGACGACCATGGCGCGGCTGCCCGCATAGGTCAGGTCCAGCTGGATGCCGCGGCGGTCCTGACACAGTTTCAGCACGTCGCCGAGATATTCGTCGGGCACTAGAATGGTCGCCTTGATGCGCGGTTCCTCGATATGATCGACCTTCGACGGGTCGGGCATGTCGGCGGGGTTGTGCAGTTCGATCATCTCGCCGTCTTTCATGTAGACGTTGTAGATCACCGAAGGCGCGGTGGTGATCAGCTCGATATCATATTCGCGTTCGATGCGGTCGCGGATGACCTCAAGGTGCAGAAGGCCCAGGAAACCGCAGCGGAAGCCAAAGCCCAGCGCGGCAGAGGTTTCCATTTCAAAACTGAAGCTGGCGTCATTCAGCGCCAGTTTGTCGATCGCGTCGCGCAGATCTTCGAATTCGGAACTGTCGACGGGGAAGAGGCCGCAGAACACCACCGGCTGCGCGGGTTTGAAGCCCGTCAGCGCCTCTTCAGTGCCGTTGCGGTCATTGGTGATCGTGTCGCCGACGCGGGTGTCGCGGACCTGTTTGATCGAGGCGGTGAGAAAGCCGATCTCACCGGGGCCCAAGGAGTCGACCATCTCCATCTCGGGGCGGAAAACGCCGACGCGGTCGACGTGGTGCAGGGTGTTGTTCGACATGAACTTGATCCGCATCCCCTTTTTCAGCGTGCCGTCCATGATGCGGACCAGAACGATGACGCCGAGATAGGCGTCGTACCACGAATCCACCAGCATTGCCTTGAGCGGTGCGTCCAGATTGCCCAGCGGGGCTGGTAGTTGCTTCACGATTGCTTCCAGCGTCTCGTGGATGCCCTGCCCCGTCTTGGCGCTGACCTGAATGGCGTCGGTCGCGTCGATACCGATAACATCCTCGATCTGTTCGGCCACGCGGTCACAGTCGGACGCAGGCAGGTCGATCTTGTTCAGCACCGGCACGATCTCATGATCGGCGTCGATGGCCTGATAGACATTCGCCAGCGTCTGCGCCTCGACCCCTTGGGTCGAGTCCACCACCAGCAGAGAGCCCTCGACCGCGCGCATGGACCGAGAGACCTCATAGGCAAAGTCTACGTGGCCGGGAGTGTCGATTAGGTTCAGCACGTATTTCTCGCCATTGTCGGCGGTATAGTCGATGCGAACCGTGTTGGCCTTTATGGTGATGCCGCGCTCGCGCTCGATATCCATGCTGTCGAGCAGCTGTTCTTTCATGTCGCGATCCTTGACCGTTCCGGTCTCTTGGATGAGCCGGTCAGCAAGTGTGGATTTGCCATGGTCGATGTGCGCGACGATGGAGAAATTGCGGATATGAGCGAGGTCTGTCATGAGTTGGGGATATGTCCGGAGAATGTCCCTTCGTCAAGCCGGGAAGCGCTGTGATCAGATCTCCTGTGTGTCTTATTAAGGACCAAGTTTACCGTTATTTGAGGTCTTGCGGCGAATTTGCTAGCAACAGATCAAAACGCCATTGAAAGAGCGGTGTAGCACATGGCCGATTATTCGATATTTGTTCTCGGGGAAAGTCAGCTATCAATTTCGGTGGCGCAGGGGTTGGACGGCCTCACTCAGGGTACAGGTATACACCTGATCGGCGAGACTATTACCATTGACTCGCGCTCGGCAACCGAAGTGTTCATTACCGATGCGGGAAGCGACGCCAACTTTTCCGACAATGACGGCAATCAACGTCTGGACGGCGATCAGACAATTGATGGGGCGTTGTTTGCGGATGGTACGCGGGTTGAAGCCGAATATGGCATCACGCTGACCGATGGTACAAATACCTGGCAAGCTGTCGCGTTCAACGTGAACAATTCGAACCCGTCCTTCGCGACCGTCGAAGGCATCGCCTTTATCGGCGGCCCCGGGGAGTTTCCGCCTGCCGGGGTGGAACTGACTGTGGTGGACACACAGGAAGGACCCAGTTTTGCAGCCGTCGATTATGTCACTCCAATCTGCTATTGCCGCGGAACACTGATACGAACCGACACTGGATACGTGCCGATTGAGGGCCTCAACCCCGGCGACGCCATTTGGACGCAGGACGAAGGGGGCCAACCAGTACGCTGGGTCGGTTCGCAGAGCGTGATTGCGACCGGTCGGTTCAAAATGGTCGAAATCCCCTGCGAAGCCTTGGCGAATTTTGCACCTCTGATGGTGTCCCAACAACACAGGCTACTGATCACTCACCCGATGGCCGAGTTGCATTTTGGCGTACCCGAAGTCTTTGTGCCCGCCCTCAGTCTGGTCGACGCAGGGATCGCCCGGATGTCGGATAAGAAAACAGCCCATTTCTATCACCTGCTGTTGGATCAGCATAATGTGATCGATGCAAACGGAGCGGCCTCAGAAAGCCTTTTGGCGTCCCCTGTGACGAGCAGCAGCGATCTGGATGCCCTATTTTTTCGCGATCTGGCTGGGGTGGCTTCTACAGCCACAAAAACGGCAAGATTGGCGCTTAATAGAAGGGAAGCGGGATTTTTGATGCGGGAAATCTTGTCCATTGATCCGGAGTCCCGTTTGATTCATACTCCCGCGCAGACCGAGAGGGGCACAAGATCCGTCCGGGCAGGCAATAACGAGGCATGAGCATGAAAAAGTTCCTCTTAATCGCATTTTGCGCGACGTCGCTGACGGCGGTGGCTCCGATCGTGGACGCGGCGCAAATTAGACAGGCATGTCTGGCATCAGACCGGTCGGCGGCGACGAGGGCGCGGTGCAGTTGCATTCAGCGCGTGGCCGATCAGGCGCTGACCAACAGTGATCAGAAAACCGTGGCAAAATGGTTCCGCGACCCACATCAGGCCCAAGAGCTGAAGATGTCTCAGACCGCACGCGATGATGCGCTTTGGGATCGGTATCAGAACTTTGGCCAGATGGCGCAGGCGATCTGCAGCTAAGTTACTCTGAAACCTTGACCTGACCTACACTGCGCCTCAGAAAAGGCGCAGCGAAAGGTGTATCAGATGGTAATGAAAGGGCTGACCCTGCGCGGGCTCGAAGTGTTCGAAGCCTTGGCGCGGACGGGATCGGTGGCGCAGGCCGCCGAGATCACGGGGCTCAGCCAGCCCTCGGTGTCGCAGCAATTGCGCAACCTGGAAAACGCTCTTGGCACCGAATTGGTGGATCACGGGCGCCGCCCGATGCGGCTGACGCAAGCAGGGCGCAGCTTTTTGGCGCGGACCGAGGCCGTTTTGGCCGAACTGCAGATGGCCCAAGGCGAGCTGACGGTAATGGATCTGGGGCATCTGACCACCCTCTCCATCGGCCTGATCGACGATTTCGACAACGACCTAACGCCGCGCCTTGCCACACTGCTGGCCGACAGCCTGACGCGCTCACGGTTCAAGCTGATCACCTTGCCAAGCCTGGACCTATTTGCCGAACTTGAGGCGCAGCGCCTGCATCTAGTGGTCTCGGCCCATTCCGGCGAAGTACTTGAGGGCGTGGTCGAATACCCACTGGTGCGCGATCCGTTTATCTTGGTGACGCCCAAAGGCGTCGACAACGCCATGCAGGAACTGCCCTTTCTGCGCTACGCCCGCGAGCAGCTGATAAGCCGCCAGATCGAGTCGCATCTGGCCAGACAACAGCTGGACTACGAGGACCGGTTCGAGATCGGCTCGCATCTTGCCCTGATGGCCATGGTCGCACGCGGGCTGGGCTGGGCGATCACCACACCGCTAGGCTATATGCGGGCGACACGATTTCACGATGCGCTGGCCGTCCACCCCGCCCCGTTCGGAGAGTTCTCGCGCACGATTTCCCTGTTCACCCGCACTGACTGGTCCGATCAGGTTCCGCGAGAAGTTGCAGGCATGATGCGCCGACTGATGCGCAACCAGATCGTCGACCCGGCGTTGGTGCAACTGCCATGGCTGACGGACCGTCTAAAGGTGATGGGCTAGGCCTGCAGATGCGCGTGAAGCCCTTCAACGGCGGCTTCGATCAGATCCAGCGCTCCGTCAAAATCACGGGTATAGTAAGGATCCGGGACATGATCGGCGCCCGTTTCCGGCGCGAAATCGGTTAGCAACCGCACTGCTGTGGTGCTCCCTGAGGGTCTCAACGTCTCGATATTCGCGATATTTTCAGCGTCCATGCCGATGATCAGATCGAACCGATCGAAATCCTCGGCCACGAATTGCCGCGCCCGCAGATCGCTGAGGTCAATTTCGCGTGCCTGTGCTGCTGCCTGCATCGGCCCATAAGGCGGATCGCCAATATGCCAGCCCGAAGTTCCGGCACTGTCGGTGGTGTCATGCGGCGCGCGGGCGCGAAACACGCCTTCGGCGGCGGGGGAACGGCAGATATTGCCCAGACAAACAAAGAGGATACGGTGGGTCATGAGCCAAGGTGTAACGCGCGGGGCAAGGATGGAAAAGATCGTCATACTGACAGGGGCAGGAATTTCTGCCGAAAGCGGGCTGGGGACGTTTCGCGATGAGGGCGGGCTTTGGGCGCAACACCGGATCGAGGACGTCGCCACACCAGAAGGCTTTGCCCGCGATCCTGCTCTGGTTCACCAGTTCTACAACGCCCGGCGCATGCAGGCCGCCAAGGCCCAACCCAATGCCGCGCATACCGCATTGGCTCGACTGCAAAAAGACTTTACCGGCGAGGTAGTGATCGTCACTCAAAACGTCGACAGTCTGCACGAGGCCAGCGGTGCCGAACGCGTCATCCACATGCACGGCACGTTGGCTGGGGCCTTGTGCCGGGCGTGCAATCACCGTTGGGCCTCGCCACCCGAAATGGCAGTGGGCGAGCCGTGTCCCGCCTGTGCAGCGCCAACCGCACGCCCAGACGTGGTCTGGTTTGGTGAGATGCCCTATCACATGGACGCAATCTATGACCATCTGTCCCAGGCGACGTTGTTTGCGGCCATCGGCACCTCGGGTCAGGTCTATCCCGCCGCTGCATTCGTGCACGAAGCCTTGCAATCCGGCGCACGCACGGTCGAACTGAACCTTGAACCCTCAACCGGAGCCTCCAGTTTTGATAAGGTCATTCTCGGCCCCGCAACAGAAACGGTCCCGCGTTGGGTCAATGGCTTTTTTAGTCCCAGATGACAGCAGACATCGGCGGAAATTTTCGTTTATAGTGAAGGCCTAACAAGCCCGGAGAGCATCATGACAGACCCCCAATCACCGCGCGAGGAAATCCTTGAGAATGGCACGTTGGACGGCCGCGATGCTTTGGGCGATCAACTCGCGGGCCTGTGGTGGACTTTCCTGTTGCGCGGCATCTTCGCAGGAGCATTGGGAATCGCGGCGCTGTTCTGGCCGACAGGCAGCATTTCTTTGCTGCTGCGTCTTCTCGGCCTGCTGCTGATCGTCGACGGCGGCCTGACCTTACTCGGCTTCGGTCGGCGTGGGCTGATCGGAGGCGTCGGCGTCGGTGCTCTGCTTATCGGTCTGGTTCTGCTCATTTGGCCCGAAGGCGTCGCACGGCTGACCTTCTTCTTGTTGGGCGCGTGGGCCCTAATCATTGGCGTTGGCTCGTTGATGGCATGGAGGCAAATGTCGGATCAACATCCCGATGCGCCCTCGGTGCGCAATTCCGGGATCATAGCGCTGCTGATCGGATTGGTGCTGATCTTCTGGCCCGGCAGCGGGATGGTGGCGCTGGGGTGGGCGATTGCGTTCGGGGCGCTGGCCTTCTCAGCGGTGATGTTCTGGTTGACCGCCCGGTTCAAACGCGCCCATGACCGGGTGGCAATGCGCACGGTCAATCGCTGACGGCCTCTGTAAACGGAAACAGGCCGGGCAAAGCCCGACCTGACGCATGGATGAAGGCCGCAAAGCGGCTTGAAGACAGGCGAGGCCTCAGTTCGAATGTGTTCCGTGGCCGCCGGCGTCCTGACGCTCCAGATCAACCGGCACTTCGATTTCGACCTCTCCAGCCTTCTCGAAGATCAGCGTCACTGGCACGGTCGCGCCTTGCTCGAACGGGGCAGTCAGCCCCATAAACATCACATGATCACCACCGCGTTTCAGCATGTGGGTCTCGCCCGCCGGGATGACAAATCCTTCTTCGACATGAATCATCCTGGCCACGCCGTTGTCATCAATCTGGTGGGTGTGCAGTTCAACACGTGCGGACGCTTCTGATTCCACGCCGATCAACCGGTCGTCGGTCTCGCCCGTATTTTCGATCATCATAAAGGCCGCACCGGCTTTTGCTGTTTTTCCTGCGGACCGCGCATATGCGTCATCAACGGCAATCGTGTCCTGTGCAAATGCAGATGTGGCCAGAGTTGCAGCAGCCAGCGTCGCCAGAAGATTGGATTTGAGGGACATTGCGCCTCTCCTTGATTTAAGTGTCTGAAAGAAAGTGTGGCTTCAGATCACAACCGGAGGCGCACGTGCCGGTCTGTAGGGAACCGGCAGGGCAATCAGATTGGATGCTTTACGCAATGGTGCAGGCTGAACCCGATCCGGCGCAACGGGCAGTTCGGGCGCCGAAACGGCAATCGCCCCCAACAGGGTCAATGCGTATTCAGGGCAGAAATGCGGGGGCTGCGCCGGCTGACCGTCGGCGTCCATGTAGACCACCACCGGGCCCGTTCCGGTGCACAGCACCATCTGTCCCACCGCCCTGTCAATCCCCCGCGATGCAGCCACCCCCTGCCCGGTCAGAATGACAAGCAGCGAAAGCACAAAAGGCAGAATTCTGTTCAGAACGGGTTTCATCCTGCGCCTGATATAGGCCGGACTTAAAGCGGGCTTCAAGCGCAATCGGTACGCCTGAAACCCGCGATTACGGGATGCGTGTCAGCTGTCCACGCTGGGACGTTTGACAGACCCTTTGGTCAGGCTCGTATGCAACCTGTTCACCTGTCGTTGCATCCGAAAGCATGTCCCAAACGTCTTGCCAAAAAAGGCAGCCAACAGGGAGAAGATATCAGACAATTTCAAAGACATGGGGGCAAACTCCGCCAGATGAATATGACTAAACATAAAACAGTCTTGGCGCAGGGTATGTGAACAACATCACCGTTCCTGAATATTTAATTCCGTTTCAGGAGCAGATTACGCAAGAAAAAACCCTGCACCTTGCGGTACAGGGTTGAATTCTTTGAAGGAAAAAGATTTAGGCCGTAGCTTGTGCCTTGGCGATTTCCTTTTTCACTTTCAGCGCGTTTGCCGACAGCTCTTCGTCCTTGGCTTTGGCCAGGAACGCGTCCAGACCACCGCGGTGGTCGACCGAGCGCAGTGCAGCCGCCGAGATACGCAGCTTGACGCCACGGCCCAGGGTTTCGGACTGCAGGGTAACGTCGTTCAGGTTCGGCAGAAAACGACGACGAGTTCTGTTTTTGGCGTGGCTGACATTGTTGCCAGTCATCGGGCCTTTTCCGGTCAGTTCGCAACGGCGCGACATGGTTTCTTCCTTTGTTTCTGGAGACCGGGCATGATGCCAACGGCCAAATCACAAGGGGCGCAACCCGAAGTCGCGCCCGAAAACTGGTTGGATGCGTGTAGTGGGAATCGCTGGAAGGGTCAAGACGGATCGCGCGAAATCTTTGTTCGAACCTCACTGCCCAGTAGGATATGCGATTGCAACAGTGGTTTTTTGTTCTTGCGATGGCGTTCCAGCAAATGCGCCTGCTGCCGCCCGCGCGGAATATAACGGGCGGGCCGCGGTGTCAGCTTCATTTCGGTCAGTTCGGGAAAAATCTCAAAAATCTCTCGACGGGCATCCGCACCAAGGGCTTTCAGGGCCTCGATCCCCGTGAACAAGCTTTCGGTCGGCGCGTTTTCGGCAAAAATCACCTGATGGTCATCAAACAGCAGGTGAAAATACTCGATCTCTGGCACGGTCTCATCGACAAAAATACCCGGCAGTACCGTGAGTTTGATTGCCGGGATCAACACTTCGGGCGTGTCAAACATCCGTTCGGCGATTTTTGATTGCACCAGCATCCTGTGCTGACGCGACACCAGCAAATCACGTTTCGGCAGCCCGTTGCCCAGTGCCCCCGCTAATATGCGTATAGGCCACAACCGCGGATTGGTTTGCAATGCTGACCGGCTAAACCTGCGATGGCCGATCCAGCGAATAGGCTGCTCTCTGTTTTCCAAGGTTGGGATTAGATCGCCGGTGCGCAATGTCTGAATTGGGCGCTCTCCGTTTCGGGTCAGAATCCGGGTATCGCTGGTAAAGCAAGGCATCCCCGAGCCGTTTTCAAAAGCCGAATACGTCACCACGATGCCGGACGGCAAGGTGAAGGTGCCGCTGGACACGGAATACCCGACACCATCCTCAACCGTGATTGTACCAAAGACGTTGTCATTGATCACAGTCCCGACCGGCAGATTCAGCGTATCGGTGCCAGAGCCGCCGCGAATATCGCCACCGACAGAGGTGCTGCTGAAATTCAGTGTGTCGTCACCTGCCCCCATCCGAATGGAGCCCACGGTCGAGCCGCTGATATCGACCGTATCCGCATCCGCACCGCTGGCCACACGGCCGCCGATGCTAGTGTTGGTAACGGTTATGGTGTCACTTCCGGCATTGCCGAGAACATTGTTGATGATGGTGCTGTTGGTGACGTCGATATCATCATCGCCCCCCCGCCCCCGGATATTGTCGATCGGACTCCCCTGCGGAACCCCGTTCAGCGTCCCGCTGTCACCCGAGACGTCAATATCGTCGTCGTTATTTGTCCCATTAATTCGGGGCATTCCGGAAGGTCCAATAAATCAACGAGGCCAGAATATCACGTTTCTGGGCCACCGTCAGTCTATCGCACAACTTTTAGTGGAATTATGCTCATGCCGGGACGCGGCAGGTCATTTACCGCGCGATCAACGACGTCAGCATGGTTTCCGCAGCCGCCGAAGGGCTCAGACTACCCGCGCGGACCTGATCCCCCAGCTGCTCCATCTCAGCCCGTGCCTGCGCTGTCGACAATTGGGCCAGAAGGGCAGCGCGGACTTCCTGTTCAAACCAGTACTGCGCCTGAGCGGCACGGTTGGCGTCCCAGTGGCCGCTGTCTCGCCGTGATTGGGTCAGCGATTGCACTTGGGACCACGCATCGTCCAGCCCATGTTCTTCAACCGCCGAGACAGTCATCGCCATGGGAAACCCTTCGGGGTCCTGCGGGCGTCTGCGCAACAGACGCAAAGCCCCGGAATAGTCAGCACAGGTCCGCATGGCGGTGGGTTTCAGATCTCCGTCCGCCTTGTTGATCAGGATAATATCGGCCATTTCCATGATGCCGCGTTTAACGCCCTGCAATTCGTCGCCGCCCGCCGGGGCCAGCAGCAACAGGAACAGGTCGGACATCTCGGACACAACGGTTTCCGATTGGCCTACACCCACGGTTTCGATCAGCACCACGTCGAATGCAGCGGCTTCGCACAGGGCAATCGCCTCACGCGTACGGCGGGCCACGCCACCCAGATGGGATTGGCTGGGGGATGGGCGGATAAAGGCGTTTTTCTCGCGACTCAAACGCTCCATCCGGGTCTTGTCGCCCAGAATTGAACCACCCGACCGGGACGAACTGGGATCGACCGCCAGTACCGCCACCCGCAGCCCCTGTCCGATCAGCATCATGCCAAAGCTTTCGATAAAGGTGGATTTGCCCACCCCCGGCGTACCCGACAGACCGATACGCAGCGATTGCCTGTTGGATTTGGCCAGATGCCCCAACAATTCGGTTGCTTGTGTCCGGTGATCCTCGCGGCCGCTTTCGACCAGAGTGATGGCGCGGGCAAGTGCGCGGCGTTCGCCGTTCAAAATCCTATCACCCAGCTCAGCGGTATTCATGCGCGACCCTCTACCCGATTTTCGTCTTGATGACGCAGCCGAACGGGGTTTGTCCAGTGCCAAGCGCCATGAGAATTGCCGCAGTCTGCCAGAACTGGACCTTGCCGGGCGGTTGGCGGATAAAGCCCACATGACACGACTGCCCATCGACGACGCCATCCCTGATTTACTTACGGCCCTCAAGACTACTGGCCGCGCCGTTCTGCAAGCCCCTCCGGGGGCGGGTAAGACGACACGCGTACCCATGGCGATACTCGAGGCAGGCTTGAGCGGCGGCAAAATCGTGATGCTTGAACCGCGCAGGCTGGCCGCGCGGGCTGCTGCCGAACGGATGGCCGACACTTTGGGTCAGCGCGTGGGTGCAACCGTCGGCTACCGGGTGCGGGGCGAGGCGAAGGTTTCAAAAACAACTCGGATCGAGGTCGTGACCGAAGGCATCCTGACCCGGATGTTGCAATCGGACCCAGATCTGCCCGGCGTGGGTGTGGTGATCTTCGACGAATTCCACGAACGGTCTCTGAACGCCGATCTGGGGCTGGCCCTATGTCTGGAAGTCACCGGTGCCCTGCGAGACGATCTGATCCTGTTGGCCATGTCGGCAACGCTGGATGCCGAACCGGTCGGGCAACTAATGGAAGCGCCTCTAGTCACTTCCGAAGGGCGCAGCTATCCGGTCGAAACGTGCTGGCTGGACCGGCCCTTGGGCGCGCAGGCACGGCGGCTGGATGCTCTGGTCGATCTGGTGGTTCAAGCCGAGCGGGACACGCGCAAATCCGGCGGCGGGGTTTTGGTGTTCCTGCCCGGTGAGGGCGAAATTCGCCGGGCTGAGGGTGTCTTGTCCAAACGCCTGCCGGGCGATTGCATACTGTGCCCCCTGTTCGGGGCAATGCCTTTTGCCGCCCAGCGCGCCGCAATTGCGCCAGTGGATCAGGGTCGCAAAGTGGTGTTGGCCACGTCGATTGCTGAAACCTCACTGACCATCCCCGATATCCGGGTCGTGGTCGATATGGGGCAAGCCCGGCGGGCCCGGTTCGATCCCGGTTCAGGCATGTCCCGGCTGGTGACCGAACGCGTGACCCGCGCCGAAGCCACCCAGCGCACAGGCCGTGCCGGTCGCGTGGCCGAGGGCGTCTGTTATCGGTTGTGGTCCAAGGGTGAGGAAGGCGCGCTGTCTGCCTACCCTCCGGCCGAGATTGAGGCAGCGGACCTGACCGGACTTGCACTGGAACTGGCACTGTGGGGCGCAGAACCGGGTGATCTTGCCTTTCTGACACCGCCGCCCGAAGGCACGATGGCCGAGTCAAAGGCCTTGCTGATGATGCTGGGTGCATTGGATGCCAAAGGCCGGATTACCGGTCACGGACGCGCCTTGGCTGCCCTGCCCTTGCACCCGCGCTTGGGCCACATGTTGGTGCGCGGTGGACCCGATGCCGCCGCCTTGGCAGCCTTGATGGCCGAACGCGACCCGCTGAAAGGCGCGCCGGTAGACCTATTGCTGCGACTGGAGGCGCTACGCGGCATGCGCGCATTTCAACGCAATCGGGTCTGGCAGGTGAATGCGGGCGCGGTGGACAGAATCAGGGCCGAAACCAAACGCCTTCGCTCCAAAGGCGCAGCCAGTGATCTGAGCCCCGCCGCCATGGCCGCGCTGGCCTATCCCGACCGGATTGGGCAACGCCGCAAGGGCGACGTTCCGCGCTATGTGCTGTCGGGTGGCAAAGGGGTGGTGCTGGACAGCGGCGATACGCTGGCCGCCGCGCGCTATCTGGTGGTCACTGACACCGACGGCAACCCGCGCGAGGCTCGGGTACGTATGGCCGCCCAGATCAGCGAAGGGGAAATCCGCGATCTGTTTGCCGGGCAAATCAACTGGGTCGACAGTTGCGCATGGTCCAAACGCGACCGGCGGGTGGTGGCCCGCAAACAGGAACGGTTTGGCGCGATCACTCTGAGCGACCGTCTTTGGAAGGACGTGCCCGATGAGGCGGTGGCGCAGGCCATGCTGGACGGCGTGCGCGACCTTGGGCTGCGTCTGGATGGGGCGGCTGCACGGTTGGCCGCTCGGGTCGAATTGGTGCGGGCCGAAGGGGCGGATCTGCCTGAGTTCACTATAGAAGGGCTGACAGAAACGCTTGAGGACTGGTTGCTGCCCATGCTCTCAGGTGTGCGCAATGCCGAAGACTGGAAGCGGTTCGACCTGTTGCCTGCCCTGCGTGCCCGGTTGGACTGGACCCAGACGCAAGAACTGGACCGTCGCGCGCCCGGATCGTTTGAAACGCCGCTAGGCCGTAAAGTACCAATAGATTATAGCGGCGCGGTGCCCGAGATTTCAGTGCGTCTGCAAGAGCTGTTCGGCGTCACGCGGCATCCTGTGGTGGGGGGCGAGGCGCTGAAAATCACCCTGCTGTCCCCGGCGCAACGTCCGATCCAGATCACACGAGATCTGCCCGGTTTCTGGGCGGGCTCTTACGCAGACGTTCGCAAGGATATGCGTGCGCAATATCCCAAACACCCCTGGCCCGAAGACCCGACACAAGCCGACCCGACCCTGCGCGCCAAACGGCGGAAATGACCGCGGTCCAAAAAATCGTGATAGCGTCCAACAAGGCAATTGTTTGAATAAGCCTTGTTTCACTGTTATGTGGCAACGCTTCAGGCAAGAAAGGAACAGGACCGATCAACCAATGACGAAATGGCTGCGAAAAATCTGGAATGAGGTCGCCCGACCTATTTTCCTGCGCCCGCAACGGGTGCAGTTTGCAGCCCTTTGCACCCGCGAGACCCCGGATGGACCAGAGGTTCTGCTGATCACCAGCCGAGAAACCAGGCGCTGGATCATTCCCAAAGGCTGGCCGGTCGATGGCATGGACGGTGCGGAAACTGCCTTGCAGGAAGCGTGGGAAGAAGCGGGAGTTCGCGCGCCAAACCCCTCAAAAGATCCGATTGGGCGGTATACCTATGACAAGATCCTGAAAGATGGCACCGCCTGTTCCGTTCTGACCAATGTCTATCGTGTTGATGTGCAGGACCTTGAGGATGACTTTCCCGAAGCTGGCAAGCGCGAGCGGGTTTGGGTTTCACCCTCGATAGCGGCAGAACGCGTCAATGAACCGGAATTGCGCGATTTGCTGCTGCAAGTGTGATAGTTTCGCAAAAAGTTGACAACATAACTGTTGTCCCGAAGGGGGAAACCGTCTAGCCGCGTGCCGATACGCACTGGCTAATCGAAAAAAGATCATGTCGAATTTGACCTCGAAATCACGCTGGCAGGCTCTGGACAGCGACCTTCACCGTATCTCACGCGTTGAGAATGCCAATGCGCATGTGGCACGCCCCTTGCTGGCCCCCGGTATTTCACTGGCCTTTATCGCGCTGGCGGGTTTGTCGGCTGCGGTGTTGTTCGGCAAAGCAGATGGCGGTTTGATCGTCGCTGCAGCAGCAGCCTTCGGGGCTTATATGGCGATCAATATCGGCGCCAATGACGTGGCCAACAACATGGGGCCGGCCGTTGGTGCCAATGCCCTGACTATGGGCGGCGCCATCCTAATCGCCGCTGTCGCCGAAAGTGCGGGTGCTTTGTTGGCTGGCGGAGATGTCGTTTCAACAATTTCCAAAGGGATCATTGACCCGGCCTCGGTTCAGACCAGCAACGTATTCATCTGGGCCATGATGGCCGCGCTGATTTCGTCAGCCTTGTGGGTAAACCTCGCAACCTGGGTTGGGGCACCGGTATCTACAACACACTCGGTGGTCGGCGGTGTGATGGGCGCAGGCATAGCTGCTGCAGGCCTGAGCGCCGTAAACTGGAGCACGATGAGCGCGATTGCCGCAAGCTGGGTGATTTCACCGGTTCTGGGCGGCGTGATTGCAGCCGGGTTTCTGGCCCTGATCAAAACCAAGATTCAATATCAGGACGATAAAATTGCGGCTGCACGGCGGTGGCTTCCGATCCTTGTGGCGGTTATGGCCGCAGCGTTTGCTACCTACCTGGCGGTCAAGGGCCTCAAACGGATCGTGAAGATCGAACTTGAGATTGCGCTGCTGATCGGTCTTGCCTCAGGTCTGCTGGTCTGGGCGATCACCGTGCCATGGGTGCGACGCAAATCCGAAGGGATGGAAAACCGCACCAAATCGCTGAAAACACTGTTCGGCCTGCCACTGGTGATTTCGGCCACATTCCTTAGCTTTGCACACGGCGCAAATGACGTGGCGAATGCGGTGGGACCGCTGGCCGCCATCGTACATGCAGCGGAATTCGGCGATTTTGCCTCGAAAGTTTCAATCCCCAACTGGGTCATGGTGATCGGGGCCTTTGGAATTTCGTTCGGCCTGTTTCTGTTCGGCCCCAAACTGATCCGGATGGTGGGCAGCCAGATCACCAAACTGAACCCGATGCGGGCCTTCTGCGTGGCGCTATCTGCGGCCATCACCGTTATCGTCGCAAGTTGGCTTGGTCTGCCGGTCAGTTCAACGCATATCGCTGTGGGGGCTGTGTTTGGGGTTGGCTTCTATCGGGAATGGCATTCGGACCGTCGCTGGAAACTGTCAAACCAGCAACGCCCGACGGAACAGCGTTTGGCCAGGGAAGAGCATCGCCGTCGCAAGCTGGTGCGCCGTTCGCATTTCATGACCATCGTGGCTGCCTGGGTGATTACGGTGCCTGCTGCAGCAGCGATGTCGGCGACAATTTTCGTAATCTTGACGGCCTTCAACTAAACCGGCCTATGACACAATCTGATCCACAGAAGTTGCAGCCACGGGTGATTGCTCGATCAATGTTCTGACCTTGTCGCAGATCGGTGTCTCGATCCCGTACTGCGCACCCAGACGGACGATCTCGCCTTGAAGACTGTCGATCTCGGTCAGGCGACCCTCCATCAGATCATAAGCCATCGAGGTACGCGCGCTGGGGTCGATGGTCAGCATCCGTGCAGCGATCCGGGTAAAGATCGGCGTCGGCAGTCGCAGGACATATGGCGTCATCCAGGCAGGCAACGGCGTGGTCGACGCAACCCGGTGACCCGCGGCAGTGAGAACGGTCAGAGCTTCGTTCATCTGATCCGCCATCAGGCGACGCCAGTTCCGGTCCAGCAGCTGTTCTTTCAACGTCAGTCCCGACAACGCATTCAGCGCATTATTCAGATTGATCACCAGCTTGCCCCATTGAACCGCCTCGATATCCGCGCTTTCGACAACCGGCATGTCAGCACTGCTCAGCGTCCGACCCAAGGCACCGGGGCCGGTCTGGATGACAATCTCACCAGAGGTGGCGCGATGAAAACTGGCCGCTTTGGTAGGCACAACGTTGAATGGCACCATACCGGCGCGCACGTCATGCTCTGGTAGAGCTTTGTGCAAGGTACGTACGTTTTCCATACCATTTTGCCACGATAATACGGGGGTCGAGGCTGGTGCGAGTTTGGCGATCTGCGCAGCCATTTCTGCTGTCGCGCCCGTCTTGACCGTCACGATGACAACCTCAGCACCGGTCAAACAGCCTGCATCCTCAGCCAGAGCTAGGTTCCGCGCGGCAACATGCCGGTTCAGTCCCGAAAAATCCGTAACCGTCAGCCCATTGTCACGGATCGGGCCCAGAATACGTTGTCGGCCCCACAAAGTGACGTCATGCCCTGAATGCGCCAGTAATGCCCCGCAATAGCATCCGATACTACCTGCACCCGCGATCACGATTTTCATGGCAACCCTCCACCGCGCAAAGGATCGCCGGGAATGAGCGTACGGGCAAGGCCCGCTGACGCTTGGTCAACGCGCGCGCCGTGGGCGTGTGCGCTCTAACTCCGCCGAGATTGACATGAATTCCTGATCGTCGCCCGGCGGCAGATGGAATGTACCATGCGCCCAATCGGCTCTTTTCCATTCACGGGTGGCTGCCTCGATCTTTTCCTTTGAGGACGATACGAAGTTCCACCAGATATAGCGCTCTTCATTCAAGGTCGCGCCGCCCAACAGCATCAGACGTGCGCCCTGCATCCCAGCCTTGACTGAAAGATTGTCGCCGGGGCGGAACACCATCATGCGGCCGTCTTCAAAGGTATCGCCTGCAATTTCCACCGAACCTTGCGTGACATAGACGCCTCGGTCCTCGTGATCGTACGGCAACGGAAACGATGCGCCGGGATCAAGCCGCACGTCCAGATAGAAGGTTTCCGACAGCATCCTGACTGGGCTGGTTTCACCATAGGCCGAGCCAAGGATCAACCGGGCGCTGACGCCGCCATCCTGAATATGCGGCAGCGCACCTTGTTTGTGATGTTCGAAATCCGGAGCCATATCCTCGTGCGTCTCGGGCAAAGCGATCCAGGTCTGGATACCGAACAGGCTGTGTTTTTTTTTGTCGCGAGTCTTTTGACTGGTTCGTTCGGAATGGGTAACACCTCGCCCGGCGACCATCCAGTTGACCTCGCCGGGGTAGATAACCTGGTGCGTGCCAAGACTGTCGCGGTGCTCAAACTCTCCCTGATAGAGATACGTCACCGTTCCAAGACCGATATGCGGATGCGGGCGGACGTCAATGCCTTCACCGGTAAGGAATTCGGCCGGGCCAACCTGGTCAAAAAAGATGAACGGCCCGACCAATTGTCGTTTGACCGAAGGCAGTGCCCGGCGCACCTCGAACCCAGCAAGGTCGCGAGCGCGCGGGATGATCAACGATTCCAGCGCCGTTTTGTCAGACAGATACTCGGGGTTTTGGGTCGGGTTCCAACTCATAACTGCCTTCCTGTGGTCCACAAGAATAAGGTCACCGGTGCAGAATACACAGTAATTTTCATCAGGATATTCGCATCAACGCACACTACAAGTGCGCAATGTACGTTTTGTTATATCCTTGCAGGTCCGTCAGAGCGTAGCCTTTGGCCAAATCCTGCGCCGATGATACTTTCCGCTACATCTCCGGTCGTCTCTCAACTGAATTGCCCATCCTGAAACGGAACCTACTTGCACGGGGTGATCACAGGGTGGTGAAGGTCGCCTCGGAAATGATCCGAACTGTGCTATCATTGTGCTGCGGCGCATTCTGGTTGCTATGGATGATACCTTGCAGGAGGGTCCGACATGACAAATTCACGCTTTTCCCGTCGTTCGGCAATGGCCCTTGGCGCGGCTATGCTGGTCACGAGCGGTTCTGGCCTGGTACTGCCAGCACGCGCTGCCGAGTTGGCACCAACACCATCCATGCGCGGTGGGTCGAACAATTACCGTCCCGGCGCAGCCATCGTCGATCGGATCGGCGGCGGCGGGTTCTGGATGACCGGCACTGTACGGCGCGCAGGGGATGGTACTCCCCTGCCCGGCCAGCGCATCCAGATCTGGGCCCACACGACTGAAGGGCACGAGCGTGATCCACAAAGCCATGGCGCGACGCTGACCGATGCCAATGGTGAGTTCCGGCTGGAGATGCCGCAGATTGTACCCGCCTTTGGTCAGCCGCACGGGCATCTGGCTTATGACAGCGGTGAATTTGAGACGGTCTTCCTGCGTCCGATCATGGCAAGTTCAAAAGACAAAACTCTTGCCGCGCATTTCATCCTGCAACCCGCCTGACATTCGTGATCCGTAACCTTTTGATCTGGGCTGCTCTGATCGTCGCTGTGACGGTGCCGCTGATCGCGGCGGCAAACAGCCCCTTATTGGCGTGGCGTGATCCGGCTTACATCATGGCCGGGTTCGCCGGTGTCCTGAGCATGGGGCTGTTGTTGCTGCAACCCTTGTTGGCCGGGCGTGACCTGCCGGGATTATCCCCTGTGGCCAGTCGGCGCTGGCATCGACGGGTCGGTATATCCCTGATCGTCGCCATTGTTGTTCATGTGAGCGGTTTATGGATCACCAGTCCGCCGGACGTTGTAGATGCTTTACTGTTCGTCTCACCCACCCCGTTTTCAGCCTGGGGTGTCGTCGCAATGTGGACCGCTTTCCCAGCCGCCTGTCTGGGTATCTTCCGTCAGCGTATTACCCTGCGATATCGCCTTTGGAGGCTTGGTCACACAGGGTTGGCGACTGTGACCATTGTCGGCTGCGTCGTGCACGCGATGCTGATCGAAGGCACGATGGAGGTCATGACCAAAACCGCCCTCTGTATACTGGTTCTGTTGGCGAGCGTCCGGACGCTCGCCAGATTGCGTGTGTGGGATATCCGGCGTCGCAGTTAGACGCCCAGACACCAGCGCATCACCGCTTTTTGGGCGTGTAGGCGGTTTTCAGCCTCGTCGAAAATCACCGAGTTCGGGCCGTCCATGACCTCGGATGTCGCCTCTTCCTCACGATGCGCGGGCAGGCAGTGCATAAACAGTGCATCCGGCTTGGCGTGCGACATCAGCTCTGTATTCACCTGATAGGGACGCAACAGATTGTGCCGACGCTCTTTGGCTGACTGGGAATCGTGCATCGAAACCCAAGTATCGGCCACGATCAGGTCTGCGTCTTCAACCGCTTTGTAAGGATCACGCTCAACCACGATTTTCGAACCCTTCTGGCGGGCAAAGCCCATGAATTCTTCCTCGGGGTCGAACTGAGCGGGACCGGTGAACGTCAGGTCGAATCCGAACTGGCCCGCCGCATGCAGGAATGAGGCACAAACATTGTTGCCGTCGCCGGTCCAGACAACCTTTTTACCTTTGATCGGCCCGCGGTGCTCCTCGAACGTCAGCACGTCGGCCATGATCTGACAGGGGTGGGTGCGGTCGGTCAGACCGTTGATCACCGGTACATCAGAGTATTCGGCCATCTCGGTCAGGATCGTCTCATCAAAGGTCCGGATCATGATCATGTCGACATAGCGCGACAGGACACGAGCGGTGTCGGCGATGGTTTCGCCATGGCCCAGCTGCATGTCCTTGCCGGAGAGCACCATGGTCTGCCCGCCCATCTGGCGCACGCCTACATCAAAGGACACGCGTGTCCGGGTCGACGGTTTTTCAAAGATCAGCGCGACCATGCGATCCTTGAGCGGCTGGTCTTCATCCAGCGCGGCCTTGGGGCAACCCAGACGGGCCTGCTTCATCTCACCGGCCTGATTGATCATCGTCCGCAGATCGCCTGCATCGGTTTTGTGGATATCGAGGAAATGGTTCATATCGTTTCGCTTTTGGCTGTCGGTTGCCGGGAGTGCCACCCCCGGACTCCCGGAATATTTGGAAAAATTGAAGATTAGGCAGATTCGAGACTGGCTTCGACTTGTGCCGCCGCCTTGTCGAGGCGGATCATGGCCTGAGCAATGTCATCCTCGGTCAGTGTCAGGGGGGGAAGCAAACGGATAACGTTGTCTGCCGCTGGAACGGTGATGACTTCGTTGTCATAACCCGCGTTGACCACATCCGTGTTTGTCGCCTTGCACTTCAGACCCAGCATCAGGCCCGCGCCGCGCACCTCTTCAAACACATCAGGGTGGTCAGCGATCAGACCCTCAAGCTTCTGACGCAGCATCCCTGCCTTTCGGTTGACGCCTTCGAGGAAAGCAGGAGTTGCCACCTGATCAATCACCGCGCAACCCACAGCGCAGCCCAGCGGATTGCCGCCATAGGTCGACCCATGGGTTCCTGCGGTCATTCCTTTGGCGGCATCTTCAGTGGCCAGTATCGCACCCAGTGGGAAGCCGCCGCCGATTCCTTTGGCGACCATCATGATGTCAGGCGTTATACCGGCCCATTCATGGGCAAACAGCTTGCCGGTGCGGCCAACGCCACACTGCACCTCATCCAAGATCAACAACAGGCCATTGTCGTCGCATATCTGGCGCAGGGCTTTGAGTTCCGCGTCGGGCACCGGGCGAATGCCGCCCTCACCCTGGATCGGTTCGATCAGGATCGCCGCGGTCTTGTCGGTGATCGCATTGGTGACGCCATCCAGGTCGCCGAATGTAACATGCACAAAACCGGGCAGCAGCGGGCCAAAGCCCTTGGTCATCTTCTCGGACCCCGCAGCCGCAATGCCAGCCGAGGACCGGCCGTGGAACGAGCCATCAAAGGTGATGATCTCAACCCGCTCGGGTTGGTCTTTGTCATAGAAATACTTGCGGGCCATTTTCACCGCCAGTTCGCAGGATTCCGTGCCCGAGTTTGTGAAGAACACCGTATCGGCGAAGGTATGTTCAACCAGCTTGTCCGCCAACGCTTGCTGCTGCGGGATGTTGTACAGGTTCGAGACATGCCACAGCGCGTGCGCTTGTTCAGTCAGCGCGTTGACCAGCGCCGGATGCGCGTGGCCCAATGCGTTCACCGCAATGCCAGCGCCAAGGTCAAGGAAACGTCGGCCATCCGCCTCGGTCAGCCAGGTGCCTTCGCCCTTCACGAAAGTTAGGGGCGCGCGATTATAGGTCGGCAGAACGGACGGGATCATCGGATCATCCTTTTCGTTAGGTTAAGCCCCGTGAGTGATACACGAAGGCCGGATTCGTCAACAGATTTGGTGGGATTTGCGCGGATTTACAACGCGCAATGGATCAAACTGGCCGGTTACGCAGTATTGCGTCGGCGTCGCAGTCGCAGGATATGTGCGTGTTTGATCATGCGGGGCCGTATAGCCGGGTGCGAGGCGTCTGAAAACCCCGGATTTCACAAATCGGAAACTTCACTTTGAAACTCAGCTTTTATCGCTTGCCATTTACCGCGCGGTGGCGCACCGCTGGAATCATGACACCCGTGCGCCAAAACCCCGCCCTTGCGGCTATGCTTATCGTCACCGCCAGCGCCTTTATCGCGGCCACCACTCTGCTGGCCAAAGCGTTGGGGACAGGTACGCTGGGTCCGGCGCTGCATCCAATGCAGATCAGCCACGGGCGCTTCTTGTTCGCATTTCTGGTGATCGTCAGTTCGGTGGGCGTGTTGCGCCCTCGGTTAAGCCGCCCGCATTGGGGTCTGCATATCGGGCGGACGAGCTTTGGTTGGGTGGGGATCACGCTGATGTTCGCATCGGTCGCGTTCATCCCGGTTGCAGATGCCACCGCAATTTCCTTTCTGAACCCAGTCTTTGCCATGGTGTTGGCGATTCCGCTGTTGAAGGAAGGCGTCGGCCCATGGCGATGGTTAGCGGCGGCGGTTGCCTTGACCGGGGCACTGATTCTGCTGCGCCCGACACCCGCTAGCTTTCAGCCTGCCGCCTTGCTGGCATTGACTGCGGCAGCCGTGATCGGGATGGAACTGATATTCATCAAAAAGCTCTCAGGCCGCGAAATTCCAATCCAGATTCTGCTGATCAACAACGCACTCGGGCTGACTATTGCTTCGGTTGCCGTCAGCTTTGTGTTCCAGATGCCAACACCTGAACAATGGGGCGCGCTTGTGGCGATCGGGGTGCTGATGGCCTGCGCGCAAGCCTGTTTCGTCAACGGGATGGCGCGGGCGGATGCATCCTTTGTAGCACCAATCAGCTATGCCACACTGATTTTTGCCGCCTTTTACGATTTCGCAGTGTTCGACGTGATCCCGGATATAGTCAGTCAGATAGGGTCCGCGATCATCCTGACAGGCGGATTGATCCTCGTTTGGCGCGAGACGCGCGTCAGAACCGCATAACCAAACGCGTTCGGGAGTGTCTGGCCGAATACCAGGCATCGCTTGCTTAGCGCTACGCTTTCAACCTGTAGCCCTTTCGCAGCATCTGCCAAGTTATTGCGCAGACAAACAGCGTTGTGCCACTGCAAACCGCGAAACCCAGTGCTGGCGAGCTATCAGATACACCGATCATGCCATTTCGCAACCCATCAATCAGGTAGAATACCGGGTTCACATGGCTGAGGCGGTTGAGAACAGGTGGTAACGCCTCGACCGAATAGAACGTACCCGACAGGAAGGCCAATGGCGTGACGATGAAGTTGGTGATCGCCGCCATCTGATCAAATTTGTTGGCGAATATTCCGGCGAACAAACCCAACGCGGCCATGAAAGCACCTCCGAGGATAACAAACAGCAGCGCAATCAACGGGTTTTGCGGCACCAGCCCGAGCACCAGCACCAGCGCAATGGCGACGACGCAGGCAATCAGAACACCGCGCACGATCCCACCGGCCAGATAGCCCAGCAATATCTCCAGCGGAGACAGCGGCGGCATCAGCGTATCGACGATATTGCCCTGCACCTTGGCTATCACCATCGAAGACGAAGTGTTGGCAAAGGCGTTCTGAATCACGGTCATCATCATGATGCCTGGCGCCAGAAAGGTCAGAAACGGCACCCCCATCACGTCGGGCCGACTGGGACCAATGGCAATGTTGAAGATCAGCAGAAACAGACCCGCAGTTACCAGCGGCGCCAGCAGGGTCTGGGTCCAGACCGCCAGAAAGCGCAAAGTCTCGCGTTTGGCCAGCGTATAAAGACCCATCCAATTGACCGCTCCGAAACGGTGTTCGTTCTGCTCAAGGGGTATCTGCATCATATGACCTCAACCTGATTCGAAGACTGCTTGTAACTCGGGGCGCAGTGATTAGAATAGGGGGCTGAGACGATTTCCCAAGGCGGCCCGAATCCGGGGCCGCTTTCCGCTTTTGAAAGGCAAATGATGTCCTGGACTGACGAGCGTGTAGAACTGCTGAAGAAGATGTGGGGCGAAGGCCAGTCGGCCAGCCAGATCGCCAAGGAATTGGGCGGGGTAACCCGCAACGCCGTGATCGGCAAGGTGCACCGTCTGGGCCTGTCGAACCGCGCCACCGGCGCATCCCCGGCCAAGGCCGAGCCCAAGGAAAAACCGGCCCCTGCGCCCAAGGCCGAGGCCAAGCCGAAACCGGCTCCCAAAACCGAACCGGCCCGTCCGGCCGCTGCACCTACGGCTGAGGCCAAGCCCGTTGTGCCGGCCCGCCGCCAGATCATCCCGGCCGGTCAGCCGCTGCCACCGCAGCCTTCGGCCAACGAAATCAGCCCCGAGGCACTGGCCAAGGTCAATGAAATCGAGAAGAAAGCCAAAAAGCTGACGCTGATGGAACTGACCGAGAAAACCTGCAAATGGCCCGTCGGCGACCCCGCGACCGAGGATTTCTGGTTCTGCGGCCTGCCGACAGAGGCTGGTAAACCATACTGTGAGGCGCATGTAGGCGTGGCCTTCCAACCGATGAGCTCGCGCCGCGACCGGCGGCGATAAAGCGGATGCGCCAGGATCCGACTACACTGGAGGATACCTGGCTGACCCGGGCAAAACGCCTGTTGGCGCTGGCCGAAACCGGCCAGCATTTCACCAAAGACCCCTTTGATCGCGAACGCTATGACGAGATCGCAAGTATGGCCCAAGCCATGTTGGCCGATTTGGGGCGGGTGCCCGTGTCGCGGATCGAAGGTCTGATTTCGGATCATGCAGGCGGATACGCCACGCCCAGCATCGACATTCGCGGCGCTGTAATCCGGGGCGGCAGCATTCTTCTGGTCCGAGAACGACTGGATGGGTTGTGGGCCATGCCGGGCGGATTTGCGGATATTGGCAGTTCTCCGGCGGAAGACATTGAACGTGAAGTCTGGGAAGAAGCCGGGCTAAGGGTCCGCGCACAACACCTATTTGCTCTGCGTCATAAGGCGCGGCATCCGTATCCGCCGGATGCCCGAGATTTTAATAAACTATTCTTCCTGTGCGACGAAGACGGTACAGACACTCCGCAGTGGGGTGCCGAGACCAGCGACGCCGCCTTCTTTTCCCTAGACAAATTGCCGGAATTATCTTTGGTACGAAATATCCACGCCGATGTCACAGCAGCGTTCCAAGCCCATTCAATGGGTCAACCTCAAACCCATTTCGATTGACCTACTGTGCCGGGTGCGAAGGCACATCCGGCATCGGCACCCAGCCGGGCAACTCCTCTGGAGCGACCGAGATGTGCAGATGCTCAGACTGGTCCGTCCCGATTTTACGATGCTTGCGCAGCAGGAATATTTTACCCCACCCACGCCAAGTCCCCACCGAAGTTGCAGCGGTTGAGGTCGGGAACCGGTCGCGCCAGCCGTCGGGCAGCGGCAATCCGTGCTGCTCGGCCTTATCCAGCATCCAGATCAGGGAAATATTGCTGAGTGGGCGCGCCTCTTCGAATCCGTTCAATTGCCCGCCCACATCGCCATGTGTGCCACGGAACCAGACCTGTTCAACATGTCCTTTGAACTCGGGCGTACATTTCCACAAAATCGGTGTGTACACCTCGCGCGTCTCGTCCAACGCCATGGCGTGATAACCATGCCGGATCGCGTGGCCAAGTTCATGGTTGTGAAATGCGTGCTTATCCTCAGCCCAACGCCATAGAAGCGGCAGGCGCAGACCCAACGCCTTGACTGTATCCCACACGCCGATCATCTCGATCGCGATCTCTTCATGACAGAACTTGCGGCGGAATTCTCGGGCTGCTTCGCCGTTAGGCGTACATTCATAATGGCGATAGGCCTGCTTGATATTGCGTTCGGTCGCGTGTTCCGCCTTGAGCAAGCCGATCATGTCGATCACGCCTGCAAGGCTGCGCACGCCGTAAGCGCCGCGCGAATACCCAATGAAGAATATCTTGTCGCCGGGTTTGTAGCGTGACGCCAGATAGCCATAGGCGCGGCGGATTTGCCGATTGATGCCCCGCCCCATCATCACGTCCAACGAGGATTTCCAACTTTCCCACTGCACGCCGGATTCATAAAAAACCGAAACCTTGGCACCCATCTCGCGACACAGGTTCAACGTTTGCCCTGCATGCGTTTCAAAGCCCGGTTCCAGCGTCGACATGGTGCCGTCAAGGATAATGACATGGCTGATCGGTTCGCGGTGCAGCGCCTCGGCCGAATGTTCGGACCGCAAAGGCCGCCCGAGCCATCCCAGTACCTTTCTACTTAGCCGCGACAGAAACATGCGTCAGCAATTCCCAAACTCTGTGAGGTGTGAACGGCATATCGGCCTGCCGCACCCCATGTTCCCAAAGCGCGTCCTGCACCGCGTTCGCCACAGCGGCCAGCGCGCCCACGGTGCCGGCCTCTCCGCATCCTTTCATACCCATTGGGTTCGAAGTTGACGGAACCGGTGCCGAGGTAAACTTTATCATGGGTATCTCGGACGCACGGGGCAAGGCGTAGTCCATCAACGAAGCCGTGAGCAGTTGCCCTTGGGCATCATGCACAACGTGTTCAGACAGAGCTTGACCTATACCTTGCGCAACGCCCCCTTGCACCTGCCCTTCAGCCAGCATCGGGTTGATAAGATTGCCGAAATCGTCAACAACAGTATAGCGGTCGACCCATGTTTCGCCGGTGAAACAATCAATAACGATTTCGGCAACATGTGCGCCATTCGGATAACTGCGTGCGTCCAGCGTAATGCGCGCCTCGTGTTGCAGAAGATCGGTTCGACCATCGGCGCGGGCCATCTCGGCCGCTTCGGTCAAAGTGGGCGTCAGGTTGGACCCCGGTGCGCGGAATGTTTCGTGATCAAAGCTCACGTCAGCCTCCTCGACCCCCATCTTATCGGCCAGATAGGGCGTGAATGCGGCGATCATGACATCGATTGTGGCCAGTGTGGCCGTGTTTTGGACTGTGACGGATCGCGACCCTCCGGTTCCGCCGCCATTGGGAAGCTGATCGCTGTCTCCTTGGATGACGGTAATCTGGTTCATCGGGACGCCAAGCTGGTCCGACAGAAACTGTTCATAGGCGGTGTCATGGCCCTGTCCGTTCGATTGAGTGCCTACATAGAGGTTCACGGTGCCATCCTCGCAGAAAGCAATCTTTGCGTTCTCGGAAGGGTCACCCAAAATACTTTCGATATAGTAACAAAGCCCCTGCCCCCGGAACCGACCACGTTCGGCATCGGCGGCTTTACGGGCGGCGAACCCTTGCGTCTGTTCGCGCGCACGGCTCAGTACCATGTCGAAATCGCCGACGTCATAAATTTCACCAGTCGCGGATTTGTAAGGAAACGCTTCGGGTCGGATGAAATTCTTGCGCCGCAGTTCCCACGGATCGACACCCAGTTCCCGCGCGGCGCGGTCCATGACGCGTTCCAGCACATAGATCGCCTCGGGCCGGCCCGCACCGCGATAAGCATCGACCTGCGTTGTATTGGTGTAAAACCCCTCAACCCGCAGATAGGTGGTCTGCACGTCATAGGCACCCATCAGCACTTTGCTGAACAGGTTGGTCTGGATGGCCTGCCCGAAATGGCTGTTATGGGCGCCAAGGTTCACTTTGCTGTTCACCCGGTAAGCGGTGATCCTGTAATCGGTATCAAAGGCCAGTTCCGCCAGCGAGGCCAAATCGCGACCATGATGGTCCGATAGCATCGCCTCGGACCGGTCCGACATCCAGTGAACCGGCTCACCCAGCTTCATTGCAGCAACGGCGACACAGAAGTATTCGGGATAAGGCATCACCTTCATGCCAAATCCGCCGCCCACATCCGGAGTGGTGACGCGGATCGCATCGGACTTCAGCTTCAGTTTCTGTGCCAACTGCCCGCGCATGGCCCAGACGCCCTGCCCACCATAGGCAAAGTGCAACCGTCCCTCGAACCAACTGGCCTGACACCCACGCGGTTCGATTGACGTGATGATCACCCGATTGTCCGCAACGTTCAGTTGCACTGTATGCGCCGCGGCTTGAAAGGCGGCCTCGGTCGCGGCCTCATCGCCCATACCCCAGTCAAAGGCGCGGTTGTCAGGGGCCTCAGTGTGCAGCGGCTCACCGCCTGCGTCCAGATTCAGCTTGGCGGGCAGGTCGTCGGTTTCCATCCAGATCAGTTCGGCCGCATCACGGGCCTGCATCTGCGCTTCTGCGATCACCACCGCAACCGGCTCACCCACAAAGCGCACGCGGTCTTTGGCCAGCATGTGGCGATCCGGCGCTGCCGCTTTCGAGCCATCCCGGTTCGACACAATAACTGCGTTCAAGACCGTGTCGATCCCGGCCTCAGTCAGATCGTCCAGCGCCATAACCAGCCGCACGCCTTCAGCCTCACGCGCAACATCCAGATCCAGCGCGGTGATCCGCCCATGCGCAACCGGACTGCGAAAGAAGGCAGCGAAAAGTGCATCATCAGGCACCGCGTCATCAATGTATTGCCCCTGCCCGGTTAGAAACCGATGATCCTCGGTCCGTTTCACCGGCTGACTTTTTCCGAACTTGTCCATTGGGTCCTCTTGCCACAGCCTGTAGGGGCGACTTTAGGCTGCACCGGTTCGTTGTCCAGATCACGCACAAACCCTTCCCCTTCCCCTGCGCATTCGCTATTGCAGGCGCTGACCCGAATTTGTTGACGCAGGACGCATCCAATGGCGATGGAAAAGACATTCAACGCGGCTGAGGCCGAGGCCCGCATCTATGAGGCCTGGGAACAGGCCGGAGCCTTCAAGGCAGGCGCGAACAAATCGCGCGAAGAAAGCTTTACCATCATGATCCCGCCGCCCAACGTGACGGGCGCGCTGCATGTGGGCCACGCATTCAACAACACGCTGCAGGACATCCTGATCCGCTGGCACCGCATGCGTGGCTTCGACACGCTGTGGCAGCCTGGACAGGACCACGCCGGTATCGCCACGCAGATGCAGGTGGAAAAGATGCTGGCCGCCACCCAACAGCCCGGTCGCCGGGAACTGGGCCGCGAGAAATTCCTTGAGAAAGTCTGGGAATGGAAGGGCGAATACGGCGGCACGATCATCGAGCAGTTGAAACGCCTCGGCTCCTCCTGCGACTGGTCGCGCAACGCCTTCACTATGGCGGGTGCGGCGGGTGATCCGCGCACGGGGCACGAAAATTCTGCGAATTTTCATGACGCCGTCATCAAGGTCTTCGTCGACATGTACGAGAAGAGCCTGATCTATCGCGGTAAGCGTCTGGTCAACTGGGACCCGCACTTTGAGACCGCGATCTCGGACCTTGAGGTCGAGAATATCGAAGTCGCGGGCCATATGTGGCATTTCAAATACCCGCTGGCCGGGGGTGAGACCTATACCTACGTCGAAAAAGACGAGGACGGGAACATCATTCTCGAGGAAGAGCGCGATTATATCTCAATCGCTACCACGCGGCCCGAAACCATGCTAGGCGACGGCGCGGTTGCGGTTCACCCCTCAGATGAGCGTTACGCGCCAATCGTCGGGAAACTCTGCGAAATCCCGGTTGGCCCGAAAGAGCATCGCCGTCAGATTCCGATCATCACCGATGACTACCCCGATCCCGATTTCGGCTCGGGCGCAGTGAAAATTACTGGCGCGCATGACTTCAACGACAACATGGTGGCCAAGCGCGGCGGCATCCCGATGTACCGCCTGATGGATACGCGTGGCGCGATGCGGGCCGATGGCGCGCCCTACGCCGATGAGGCGGGCAAGGCGCAGGAATATGCGCGTGGACGTGAGTTCACTGAAAACGAGATCGATGCGATCAACCTCGTCCCCGATCACCTTCGCGGGCTCGACCGGTTCGAGGCGCGGGCGAAGGTGGTTGAAGAAATCACTGCCGATGGTCTGGCCGTCATGTGTCGGGCCGACGACGCACGTCTGGGCTCGACTGCTCTGAAACCCGAACATGAAGGCGCGGACAAGCTGGTGCCGCTGATCGAGAGCAAACCGATCATGCAGCCCTTCGGCGACCGCTCGAAAGTCGTCATCGAACCGATGTTCACCGACCAGTGGTTCGTCGATGCCGAAAAGGTCGTCGGCCCTGCGCTGGATGCGGTCAAGGACGGCACGGTCAAGATCATCCCCGAGTCGGGCGAAAAGACCTATTACCACTGGCTGGAAAACATCGAGCCCTGGTGCATCTCGCGCCAGCTGTGGTGGGGGCATCAGATTCCGGTTTGGTATGGCCTCGATCTGTCCGCCGATGACTTCATCGACGAAGAGAACGACGGCGACCTTGATCTGGTCGAATTGGGTCGTTTGCTGAACGAAGGCGGCATGCTTCACCGTGGCAATGTCATGGAGTGCGCAGCAAACCTTGAGGCCGTTACCGAAAAATTCTTCGATGACAACGCCAACATTCCAAGCCCGTTGAGCCACGCGACGGTCATCGAAGTCACCGACAAGCAGGAAGCGATCCATCAGTTCGCTGAAGGCCTTGCTCAATATGCTGTCGAACAAGACCCAACCAAGCTGGTCTACCCGGTCTGGCGCGATCCCGACGTGCTCGACACGTGGTTCTCTTCCGGCCTCTGGCCCATCGGCACGCTGGGTTGGCCCGAGCAGACCGAGGAGTTGAAACGCTACTTCCCCACGGACGTACTGATCACCGGATTTGACATCCTGTTCTTCTGGGTCGCCCGGATGATGATGATGCAACTGGCCGTAGTGAACGAGATCCCGTTCCACACCGTCTACCTGCACCAGCTCGTCCGCGACGAGAAGGGCAAGAAGATGTCCAAGACCACCGGCAACGTCATCGACCCGCTGGAAATCGTGGACGAATTCGGCGCCGACGCGCTGCGCTTTACCAACGCCTCAATGGCAGCGATTGGCGGTGTGTTGAAACTGTCCAAGGAGCGTATCACCGGCTATCGCAACTTCGGCACCAAACTTTGGAATGCCGTCCGCTTTGCCGAAATGAACGAGGTTTTCACCGATGCCGTGCCGCGACTTGACGTGGCCGACCTGAAACCCAAGGCCGCGGTCAACCGCTGGATCATCGGCGAAACCGCCCGCGTCCGGGCCGAGGTCGACGCGGCACTGGAAAGCTATCGTTTCAACGACGCGGCCAACGGGCTCTATGCCTTTGTCTGGGGAAAGGTCTGCGACTGGTACGTCGAACTGTCCAAACCGCTGCTGCAGGGCGATGACGCCGAGGCACAGGCCGAGACACGCGCCACCATGCGCTGGGTTCTGGATCAGTGCATGGTCCTGTTGCACCCGATCATGCCTTTCATCACCGAGGAACTCTGGGGCCTGACCGGCAACCGCGCCAAAATGGTCGTGCATGCCGACTGGCCCAACTACGGCACTGAACTGGTTGATGCGGATGCGGATCGCGAGATGAACTGGGTGATCTCGGTAATCGAAAACACGCGTTCCGCCCGTGCTCAAATGCGGGTTCCGGCTGGCCTCTATGTGCCGATGCTGGTGACCGAGATTGATGGCCATGGACAGGCCGCGTGGGATCCCAACGAGGCGCTGATCAAACGTCTGGCGCGGATCGACAGCCTGACCAAGGTAAATGAACTGCCCAAAGGGACGATTTCCATCGCCGCCCCCGGTGCCACCTTTGGCCTGCCACTGGCTGATATCATCGACATCGGTGCAGAAAAGGAACGGCTGGAGAAAGCCAAAGGCAAACTGGCCAAGGAACTCGGCGGCCTGCGCGGGCGTCTGAACAACCCGAAATTCGTGGCCTCGGCCCCGGAGGAGGTTGTCGCCGAGGCCAAGGCCAACCTCGCTGCCCGCGAAGAGGAAGAGGCAAAGCTGAACGAGGCACTGGCCCGTTTGGCCGAAATCGCCTGATCCTTTTTTGAACACCTGAATTTTGACCCCATCGCCAAACCGGCGTTGGGGTTTTCTTTTGACCCAAAGCACTTGCGCCCAAAGCCTGACCCTTGTTAGCAAGTGCAGGTTACCACCCCCCCGAGGTCAAAATGGCACGCGCACTCCCTCCGATCCAAACTGTCTCGACCGGGCTGGTCGTAGCCATTGTCGGGTTCTTCAGCTCTTTCCCTATCGTATTGCAGGGACTGGCGGCCATGGGGGCCTCGGCGCAGGAATCCGCTTCGGGCCTGATGATGGCGGCCATTGCCATGGGGCTGACTGCCATCGGTCTTAGCCTGTGGTACCGCCAACCCATCAGCGTCGCGTGGTCGACCCCCGGCGTCGCCCTTCTGGCCGTATCTGCAACACCCGCCGCCGGATTTTCTGACGCGGTCGGCGCGTTCCTATGTGCAGGCGCGCTAACCGTGCTAGCCGGTCTCTGGCGGCCCCTTGGACGGCTGGCGGCCGCCATCCCGACAACGCTGGCCCAGGCAATGCTTGGCGGCGTTCTGCTGCCGCTGTGCATTCTGCCCTTCAAGGCAGCCGTTGAACTGCCATGGCAGGCTTTGCCAGTGATCCTGACCTGGTTCATTGCCGGGCGGTTGAACCGGCTGTTTGCGGTTCCGGCGGCGGTCGTCGCCGCGGCAATTGTCGTCGTTTTGAACGCAGGTGACGCCTCGGTTACGCCAACCCATCTGGTAGCCGCACCGGTCTGGACTATGCCGAGTTTCTCGCTGGCCTCAGCAGTCGGTATCGGTCTGCCACTATTTATCGTCACCATGGCCACGCAGAACATCCCCGGAATCGCAGTGATGCGCAGCTTTGGCTACACGCCCGCTTCCGGCAGGTTGTTCTCATCGGTCGGCGCAGCCAGCATCCTATCGGCGCCGTTCGGAGCACCAGCAACCTGCCTTGCCGCGATCACCGCCGCGATGTGTTCGAATGAGGACAGCCACCCGAATCCGGCCCAACGTTATTGGTCCGCCGTAATGGCCGGCGTGTTCTATTGCCTGTTTGGCATCTTCGCCGTAGCCATCACCGGGTTTGCGGTGCATGCCGACCCGCTGTTGATGGGTGCCCTCACGGGGATTGCATTGATCGGAGTACTGGCCAACGCCACCCATGCGGCGCTTGATGTTCCGGCAGAAAGAGAAGCCGCCATCCTGACATTTGCTATCACCGCATCGGGCATTTCGGTCTTTGGACTGGGTGCTGCCGTCTGGGGGCTGTTGGCCGGTGGTATTGCATATCTGGTCACAAACCGAATTCGCTAGCAGCACTTACTGGGGATGGGATATAGTCTGACCATGCTTGGATCGCTTGCAAAACTGATCGAACGTCAGATCAAAAAGGCACAGGCCGAAGGCCAGTTGCAAGGGCTTGAGGGCGAAGGACAACCTTTGCCGGATCGATCTTGCGAGGCGCAGAGTGATCCGGCCATCGCCGCTGGGCACCGGATCATGGCACAAGCCGGAGTGCTGCCGGAAGAGTTCGAGATCAGGAAAAAGCTTGATGCTGCCCGCAAGGACTACACCGAGTTGACCGATCCAAATGCGCGCAAAGCCGCCATGGCTCGCATCGCCGAACTGGAAATGCGGTACAATATGGCGCGCGATGCACGGCGAGCCTTTATGCGCTAGTCACTTGAATTCAGGTTTTCGCCCCTGCATCTGCGCCATCACCACCTCCATCTGATCAGGTTTGCCGATCAGCTCGACCTGCTCGGCGGATTCCTCGACCAATACCTCGGCTCGGGTCTTGGTTTCGGCCACTTCGATCAGGCGCTTGGCGGCGCGAATTGCGGATGGGCTTTTGCCTGCGATATCTTCGGCCAAAGCCAGAGCCTCGGTCAGGGGATCGTCCGAAAGCTTCGTCACCAAACCCCATTCCGCCGCCTGCTGCGCACCGATGGGACGGGCGGTGTAGGTCAACAGACGTAAAACGTCCGAGCGCACCAATTGCGGTAGCAGCACCATCCCCCCCATGTCGGGGACAATACCCCACTTCATCTCCATCACTGCCAGCTTGGCATCGGGGTGCGCGATGCGAATATCCGCGCCCAGCGCGATTTGCAGCCCACCGCCATAGGCGACACCCTGAATGGCACAGATCACCGGAACCGGCACACGCCGCCAGATCAAGGCGAGCTCTTGCATTTCATTGGCATCCCCGTGACTGCGGGTCATCAGCCACTCGGTCGGGTCCATATGCGCCATCTTGGCAAAACTGGCCATATCTAGCCCGGCGCAAAAGCTTTTGCCTTCACTCGATAAAACCACGGCGCGTGCGTCCGAGGCCGCGACCTCTTGCCCGGCAGACAACAGCGCCTTGACCATCGCGTCGTCCAGCGCGTTCATCTTGTCACCGCGCGTCAACGTGACATGGGCGATGTGATCTTTGTACTCGACAGATACGCGGGTCATACGGGCCTCCTGATCTTGTTGGCACAACCATGCCCGGAAGGTCTGCCAAGTTCCACCTCAACGTAGGGGCAGGTCTGTCCGAGCATCGCAGGTGGTTGCCTGGCAGGCAGCCATGGGTTTATCTCGGACCATGACTGACCCACGCTATACCCCGCTTGCCTTATCCCTGCCCGCAACCGTACCCTTTGTCGGGCCGGAAACGCAGGAACGTCAGCGCGGCGCGCCCTTTGTCGCCCGGCTGGGGGCGAATGAAAGCATCTTTGGTCCCTCGCCCCGCGCCGTCGAGGCGATGGCAGCAACGGACATTTGGAAATATGGAGACCCTGAAAGCCACGACCTGCGACACGAACTGGCCGATTATCACGGGGTTAAGCCGGAAAATATCGTGGTCGGAGAGGGCATTGATGGCTTGCTGGGCTATCTCGTGCGGCTGCTGGTTGGGCCCGACGATACAGTTGTGACTTCGGACGGGGCTTATCCGACCTTTAACTATCACGTGACCGGGTTTGGTGGCGTGTTGCACAAGGTGCCCTATCGTGGCGACCACGAGGACCCCGAGGCGCTGTTCTCCAAAGCGGCCGAAGTGGACGCAAAACTGGTCTATTTGGCCAACCCCGACAATCCGATGGGCAGTTGGCACAGTGGCGCGAATATCGTAGCCGCGTTGGAGGCCTTGCCCGCAAGATGCCTATTGGTGCTGGACGAGGCCTATGTGGAATGCGCACCAAAGGGCACTGCGGCACCGGTTTCGGCAGATGATCCACGTGTGATCCGGATGCGGACGTTTTCCAAGGTATATGGCATGGCTGGGGCACGGGTTGGTTATGGAATTGGCGCGCCAGGGCTGATCGAAGTCTTCAACAAAGTCCGCAACCATTTCGGAATGAACCGTGCCGCCCAGGCCGGCGCCTTGGTGGCGCTGCAGGATACCGACTGGCTGTCGCAGGTTCAGTCACTGATTGCGGCGGCGCGCGACCGGCTCAGCCAGATCGCAAGAGATAACGGGTTGGAACCCTTACCCTCAGCCGCCAATTTCGTGGCGATTGACTGCGGGCGTGATGGAGAGTTTGCCAAAGCGGTGCTTGAGGCAATGGTGGCGCAAGGCATCTTTGTGCGTATGCCTTTCGCTGCACCTCAGAACCGCTGTATCCGTGTAAGCTGTGGTACGGCAGCGGATCTGGACGCTTTCGCCAACGCGCTGCCCAAGGCGCTGGCCAAAGCGAAAGCCACTATCTGACCCGGGACTTGGGTTAAGGCTTGATTGCCAGCGTGGCGGCAGCGGCCTCAAGCGCGCCGGAACCACGCGGAATGTTCAGGGCAGCCATCGCGGTTTCCACGCCGCCCAGCATCGCCATGACCATCTGGCCATTCATGTGACCCATATGTCCCAGACGGAAGCAACCGGCGTGATCCTCCATCCCCAGACCAATGCCAAGCGTCAGGCCCAACTGGCGCTCGGAAAACTGGCGCAGCGGCGTTCCCCGGCCATCCGTCAGGCGCAAGGCAGTCACCGCGTGGCTGCGATGGGCGCCGTTGGTCACATTCATTTCAAGCGCGCCACCTTCGGCCCATATTTCGCACGCCGCCCAAATGGCCTTTGCAAGGTGTTCGTGACGCGCCCAGACATTCTCGATCCCTTCAGCGTGGATCATGTCGAGCGCTGCACGCAGACCATACAGGTGATGCGTCGGCGCGGTGCCGTTGAAATACTGATAAAACACTTTGGGTTTCACGCGCGGCTGCCAATCCCAATATTGCGAAACACGCGGCATCTCTGCCCGTTTGGCCTGCGCCTTGTCGTTGAAAAACACAAATCCCACGCCTGCCGGGGTCATCAAACCTTTTTGGCAAGCCGTCACCATGACGTCGACGCCCCAGGCATCCATTTCGAACCGGTCGCAGCCCAGCGAGGCGATACAGTCGGCCATCAGCAATGCCGGATGGTTCATATCGTCCAGCAAGGCCCGCAACGCCGGGATGTCATTGCGGATCGAACTGGATGTGTCCACATGTACCGCCAGAACGGCCTTAATCTGATGCGCCGCGTCTGCGCGAATGGCGTCCGCGATGCGATCCATATCCCAAGACGAAGACATGCCGAAATCGAGCAGCTCAACCTTAGCACCGATACCCTCTGCCATCTCGGCCCAGCCGTATGTGAATATGCCCGAAGCCGGGGCAAGGACCGTTTCACCCGGCGCGATGACGTTGGACAGCGCCGCTTCCCACGTGCCATGGCCGTTGGCGATGTAAATGGCGACGTTGTGGTTTGTACCCGCCACGCGTTTCAGATCGCGAGCCAGGGTGGGTACCAAGTCAATTAGTTCGCCATCATAGATGTTGGGTGACGGACGGTGCATGGCCTGCAGAACCGCGTCAGGCATGACCGAAGGGCCGGGAATCGCCAGATACTCGCGCCCCTGCGCAAGAGAGATTTGATTTTTCATGGGATCAACCTGTTTGAATTGACGCCCACCCTAACGCTGCTAATCGCCGCGTCAATCCATCAGCTTTGAGGCTTCACGTGCGAGTGTTTCGATCCCGGCCCAATCACCATCCTGCACCATCTGTTTGGGCGCGACCCAGCTGCCGCCAGCGCAAACAACATTCGACAACGACAGGTAATCGCGGGCATTGGCCGGTGACACACCACCCGTCGGGCAGAAAGTGATCTGCGGCAGAGGTGCACCAATGGCTTTTAGCGCGGGCGCGCCGCCCGACGCTTCGGCCGGGAAGAATTTCAGCATGTCATAGCCTTTTTCCAGCAGGCCCATCGCCTCGCTGGCCGTAGCGACTCCGGGCAGCAAAGGCAGACCTTCGGCTTCGCAGGCTGCAATCAGCATATCGGTCGCGCCGGGTGAAACGCCAAACTGCGCGCCCGCCTCTTTTGCAGCTCGCACGTCCTCGGGAGTGACCAGCGTACCCGCTCCGACAACACCTCCGGGCACCTGTGCCATGGCTCGGATGGCATCCAGGGCTGCCGGGGTGCGCAGGGTTACCTCCAGTGCGGGCAAACCACCTGCCACCAGTGCTTCGGCCAAAAGCCGCGCCTGCGCGGCGTCATCGACGACCAGAACCGGGACAATGGGCGCCAGACCGCATATTTCGCGGGTTCGTTGGGTTTTTGACATGAAGATTACACTCCAAAAATGCTGGCACCGGCGTCGGCGGACCCGACATTGTTGCGGAAAGCGGCGAAGAGATCCCGACCGACGCCATGTTGATTGGCAGACAGATCGGCTGCGGCCGGGGTGCGGTCGAGCACACCTGGGGTAAGGATTTCCAGATCACCTTTCACCGCGTCGACGCGCAGCACATCGCCGTCCCGCAGATAGGCGATCGCGCCGCTCTCAAGCGCCTCAGGGCAGACATGGATCGCCGCAGGTACTTTGCCCGAGGCTCCGGACATACGACCATCAGTGACCAACGCCACCTTTTGGCCCCTGCCCTGAAGGATCGACAGGATCGGAGTCAGTGAGTGCAATTCAGGCATACCGTTGGCTTTTGGTCCCTGAAAACGGACGACAACGATAACGTCCCCGGTGAATTCACCAGCCTTGAAAGCCGCCTTAACTTCGCTCTGATCGTGGAAAACACGCACGGGTGCTTCGACGATCTGGTGCTCGGGCGCAACTGCGGAAACTTTCATGACCGCTGTGCCCAGATTGCCGGTCAGGCGCGACAGTCCACCGGTGGGCTGGAACGGATCTTTGGCGGGGCGGACGATCTTATCGTTCAGGCTATGGCCAGCGCCCTCTTCCCAGACCAGATCGCCGTCTTTCAGCTTGGGTTCCCTGGTGTAATTTTGCAACCCCTGCCCCGCGACGGTCAGGGTGTCGGGGTGCAGAAGCCCATCCTCAAGCAGCGTGCCGATGCAGTAGCCCAGCCCGCCTGCTGCGTGGAAATGGTTCACATCTGCCAGACCGTTTGGATAGACCCGTGCAACCAGCGGGACGACGGCGGAAATATCGGAAAAATCTTCCCAATCCAGCACAATACCACCCGCCCGCGCCATGGCGATCAGGTGGATCAGCAAGTTAGTCGAACCACCAGTGGCCATCAGACCGACGATGCCATTCACAAAGGCCCGTTCGTCGAGGACTTGATAGACCGGCGTGTAATTGTTGCCCAGCGCACTGAGAGACAAAGCATGGCGTGCGCCCTGTTCGGTCAGCGCGTCCCGTAACGGCGTGTTCGGGTTGATGAAGCTTGAGCCTGGTAGGTGCAGGCCCATGAACTCCATCAGCATCTGATTCGTGTTGGCGGTGCCATAGAACGTGCAGGTGCCAGGGCCGTGATAAGCGGCCATTTCGGCGGCCATGAGTTCGTCGCGCCCAATCTCTCCGGCGGCGAATTTCTGGCGGATCTTGGCCTTTTCGTCATTGGGCAGGCCGCTGGTCATAGGGCCAGCGGGCAGGAACACTGCGGGTAGATGTCCGAAGGTCTGTGCGCCGATCACCAGACCGGGAACGATCTTATCGCAAACGCCAAGGAAGACAGCCGCATCATAGGTATTGTGGCTCAGCGCCACCCCGGTCGCCAGCGCGATCACATCGCGGGAAAACAGCGACAGCTCCATCCCGGCTTCGCCTTGGGTGACGCCGTCGCACATGGCCGGTACGCCGCCTGCGACCTGTGCGGTGCCACCGGCGGCTCGGATCGCATCGCGGATCAGGCCGGGATACCGCTCGAACGGCTGATGCGCCGAGAGCATGTCATTATATGCCGTGACGATGCCAAGGTTTCCAGCGGTACCGGTCGCCATAGCCTGTTGATCCGTCCGCGCCCCGGCATAAGCATGCGCCTGACCGCTGCACGACAGATGCGCGCGGGCAGGCCCTTTGGATCTGGCCTGCTCCATCCGTTCCAGATGCGGGCCACGCAGATCGGCGCTACGGTCAATAATCCGCCGGGTGACATCGGTGATAACAGAATGAACCATGGTTAACCTCCGATCTGACGCCAGCGACGTCCGTCGCGGTGCATCAGCATCAATGCTTCTTCAGGACCCGAGCTGCCCTGATCATAGCGTGCCGGGCGATCGCCGCGATCCTCCCATCCCTGAATGATAGGATCGACCCAGGCCCAAGCGGCCTCGGCCTCGTCTCCGCGCATGAACAGGGTTTGATCGCCCCGGATGACATCCATCACCAGCCGCTCATAAGCATCGGGCGCGCTGGCCTCGACACCCAAAGCGTCCGCAAAGCTCATGTCCAGCGCCACATCTGATAGGCGGAAGCCGCCCGGACCGGGGTCTTTGATGGTGGTGCGAAGGATAATCCCCTCGTCCGGTTGCAGGCGGATCACCAGCACGTTGCCGTGCAGTGGACCCACATTTGGAAAGATCGTATGTGGCGGGTCACGAAAGAACACGGCGATTTCCGATTCCCGCGCCCGTAGCCGCTTGCCGGTGCGAAGATAAAACGGCACGCCCGCCCAACGCCAGTTGCCCAGATGAACCTTCAACGCGATGAAGCTTTCAGTACGGCTGGCGGGGTTGCCGACATGATCAACATAACCACCCTGCCCGTGTTCGGCCCGGTACTGGCCGCGCGCGATATCCTTTGGCTCCACTGGGTCCAGCGCCTCAATCACCTTGACCTTTTCATCCCTCACCGCGTTGGGGGCGAATTTCGACGGCGGTTCCATCGCGGTCAGGCACAGAAGTTGCACTAGGTGGTTCTGGACCATGTCCCGCATGGCACCGGATTGGTCGTAATAGGAACCGCGCCCTTCGACGCTTACGGTTTCGGCCACGGTGATCTGAACGTGGTCGATATGGGTCGAGTTCCATAGCGGTTCGAACAGCGAATTGGCAAAGCGCAGGGCCATCAGGTTCTGCACCGTCTCTTTGCCCAGATAGTGGTCGATCCGGTAAATCTGATGCTCTTTAAAACAGGCACGCAAACCTTCGTTCAGTGCTTTGGCGGATGCCAGATCATGACCGAAGGGTTTTTCCACGACAATGCGGCTGTCCGGTGTGGCCAACCCATGTTCGTTCAACCTGTGCGCAATGCCCGAGAACAGGCTGGGTCCGACTGAAAGGTAGAACGCGCGCACGACATCGGGGCGCAACGCCTTGGCCAAGTCCGACCAGCCCGCATCGCCCGACGCATCGACTGACACATACGAAACCCGGTCGAGAAAGCGATCCAACACATCCTTTTTGAACTCCGGTGCGAATTCCGCCATCGAGGCACGTATCTGATCGCGGAACGCATCGCTGTCCATATCCGAGCGGGCCGAACCGATGATGCAGGCGTCTTCGGGCATCTGCCCAACCTCAAACCGGTGATACAGGCCCGGCAGAATCTTGCGTTGCGCCAGATCGCCGGTCGCACCGAACAGCACCAGATCGAACGGATTAACCGGAATTACGCGTGAAACCATCGACGGGCTCCTTCAGTTCTCACCCTATCCAACATAACACCAGAACACCGCAGCGCCCGAAACGTGGGTATGTTATCGCTAACATTCACAGCCTGCATAGGCAATGCAGATGCAGAAAGCAAGCCCGGAAAAGGATGTCAGCCCTGATTGCGCAGCCACTCCATAACGGCGGGACGAACCGATTGATCGCCCCGGTGACGCGCGTCTGCAATAATCTTTCGTAAAGATTGCAGGTCGGCCCGCAACAGCACGCTTTTGACCGGACCGATCGAGGCCGGACGCATCGAAAGCGTCCGGATGCCCATTGCAGCCAGACACAGAGCCTCGACCGGGCGACCTGCATCCTCGCCACAAAACGAAAGCGGCGTGTCAGAGGTGTTGCAACGTTCCACGATCCGCTCGATGAACGTCAGGAAACTGACATTCAACGTGTCATATCGACGGCGCACCAGTTCGTTTTCTCGGTCAGCGGCAAAGAAAAACTGTTTCAGGTCATTGCCCCCAACCGAAACAAAGTCGACCTCATCGAAGAATTTCTGCGGCGCAAAGGCAAGCGATGGGGTTTCCAGCATCGCCCCGACCTCAAGCGATTCCGGCAGGACGTGGCCCAAACGTTTTTCGCGTTCGATGGTTTTGTTGACCTCCCAGCGGGCCTCGTAAAATTCGTCGGCCTGCGCCACGAAGGGGAACATAATCGACAACGGGCGCCCATTGGCGGCCCGAATTAGGGCCTGCAACTGCATCCGCATCACGCCGCGCTTGTCCAGACCTACGCGAATCGCGCGCCAGCCCAGCGCCGGGTTCGGTTCCGCCACGTGCTTCATGTAAGGCAGGACCTTGTCGGACCCGATATCCAACGTGCGGAAAATCACTCGTTTACCTTCAGCCGCGTCCAGAACCTTTTGATATTGCGTCACCAACTCTGATCGCTTGGGCATCTTATTGCGGATCAGGAATTGCAACTCAGTCCGAAATAAGCCAACACCCTCAGCTCCGGAATTGCCCAGCGAAGGAAGATCGGCCATCAGGCCTGCGTTCATCACCAGATTGATCCGTTCCCCATCCCGCGTCACTGTCGGGGTTTCGCGGATCGAGGCATAGCGTTCCTGCGCCTTTGCCTGCATAGCGATTTTATCGCGCACAGCGTTTGCCACGGTTTCTTCGGGGCGCAGATGGACAATGCCCTGATCTCCATCAACCAGGATGTGGTCGCCGTTCAACGCCTCGGTCGTGATCCGACCCACATGCACCACCAGCGGGATCGCCAGCGCACGCGCCACGATGGTGGCGTGACTGCCCACCGAGCCTTCCTCAAGCACGATACCCTTCAGTGACCGGCCGTACTCCAGCAAATCTCCGGGGCCAATATTGCGGGCGATCAGGATCGGATCGGGCGGTAGGTCAGCGCCATTGGTGTTGCCCTGCCCGGTCAGAATGCGCAGCAACCGGTTGGAGAGATCGTCCAGATCAGCCAGCCGTTCCCGCAAATAGGGGTCGGTCACCTGCCCCATACGGGCGCGCGCCTGCGATTGCTCTTTTTCCACCGCCGCTTCGGCGCTAAGGCCCAGGGCAATGTCCTCTTCCATCCGGCGCATCCAGCCTTTGGAATTGGCGAACATGCGATAGGCTTCGAGAACCTGAAGCTGCTCTTTGTCACCGCCCTTCGAGATTTCAAGCATCTTGTCGACGCCAACGCGCAGTTCTTCGACCGCCTCAGTCAGACGCTCACGCTCGCGAAGAGGATCATCAGCAATCGGATTAGTAACGACAACACGAGGCTCATGCAGCCAGACATGGCCTTCGGCGTAGCCTTCCTGCGCCGGTCCACCGCTGAGCTGTACAGATTGCTGGTGCAGTGGCGACAGGGCCGCGCCCTCGCCAATAAAGGCGCCCAGCTCGGCCATCTCGGCCAGAACCATGGCAACGACTTCCAGCGCATAGACCTCATCCGCCGAAAACTTGCGCGCCTCGCGGGATTGCACCACCAGAACGCCCAGTTTTTCGCCCAGACGCTGAACAGGAACACCCAGAAAAGACGAGAACCGTTCTTCACCGGTTTCCGGCATATAGCGGAAGCCTTTGGCCGATGGCGCGTCAGGGGTGTTCACGACCTTGCCGGATTGGGCAACACGGCCCACCAGCCCCTCGCCCATGCGCATCCGGGTTTTGTGCACCGCCTCGGGTGCCAGACCTTCGGTTGCGCACAGCTCCAGCGTGTCCTCATCACGGAACAGGTAGACCGAGCAGACCTCGGCCCGGATGCTGTCGGCAATCAGATGCGTAATCCGGTCAAGACGTTCCTGACCGGCGGCCTCGCTCGCCATCTCTTCACGCAGCCGCCCCAGCAGCTTGCGGGATTCTGTTTCGGTGCCGTCCACCATGGCCCAACCAAATTAGTGTGTCAGGCGAGATCCTTGGCTGAAATGCTCAGGCCGCCTTGTCCAGTTCAAAGGCATCATGCAGTGCCTGAACCGCAAGTTCCATGTATTTCCGATCCACAAGGACGGAAATTTTTATCTCAGAGGTTGTAATGACTTTGATGTTGATCCCCTCATCCGAGAGCACCTTGAACATTTTGGCCGCAACACCCGACTGAGAGCGCATCCCGATACCTACAACCGAGACCTTGCAGACATCTTCATCCGCAACCAGTTCGGCATAGTTCAACTCGCCCGCGTCCTTGATCGCCAGCAGCGCTTTTTCGGCGCGCGGCACCTGGTCGGTCGGGCAGGAAAAGGTCATGTCCGTCCGCCCTTCGTCCGAGATGTTCTGGACGATCATGTCCACATTCACGCCTTCATCGCTGAGCGCAGTAAAGATGGTCGAGGCGATACCGGGGCGGTCCGCCACCGATACGGCCGTCATTTTGGCCTCGTCACGGGAATAGGCCACACCGGCCACAACATTGGATTCCATGATATCCTCCTCGTCAACGACCAGCGTACCGGCCTCGTCGGATTGTTCTTCAAAACTTGAGAGAACGCGCAGTTTCACCTTATACCGCATCGCCAGCTCGACCGAGCGGGTTTGCAGCACCTTGGCCCCAAGCGAGGCCAGTTCGAGCATTTCCTCAAACGAAATGCGATCCAGTTTGCGCGCCTTTTCACAGATGCGCGGGTCGGTGGTATAGACGCCATCCACATCCGTATAAATATCGCATCGTTCGGCACCGAACGCGGCAGCAAAAGCTACGGCGGTGGTGTCTGACCCACCCCGTCCCAGCGTGGTGATGCGTCCTTCGGGGCTGATACCCTGGAAACCTGCAACAACGGCCACTTTCATGCCCTCGGCGAATTTCTGAGATAGGTTTTCGGTCGGAATTTCCTCGATCCGGGCCTGGCTGTGGGCGCTGGTGGTCATCAGCGGCACCTGCCAGCCCTGCCAACTGCGCGCCGGGATATCCATTTCCTGCAACGTCAGCGCCATCAGACCAGCTGTCACATTTTCGCCCGAAGACACCACGGCATCATATTCGCGCGCGTCATACAGCGGAGATGTCTCGTCGACCCAACCCACCAATTCATTGGTCTTGCCCGACATGGCCGAGACGATGACGATCACATCATAGCCCTTGGCCACTTCAACACCGATGCGTTTTGCCGCGCGGCGGATGCGATCAAGGTTGGCAACCGATGTGCCACCGAATTTCATTACGAGTACGGGCATGGGGGTGGTCTCTCCGCGCCTTGGAAATCAGGTCCCGTGCGTCTTATGCGAGGGGGGCCGTAAGGGCAAGGGTCCAAAACCGACCCGAATGCCGCATAGGGTCGCTTTACATCCGGCAGCAGGGGTGCCAGCCTTAGGCGTCGAATTTTCCATGAGGTTTTCCATGTACCGCCTTGCCTTCGCAGCTGTTATGCTGTCGTCCTCCGCCTTTGCGCAGGTTTCCACACTGGCCGCAACCGACGGCAAGAATGCTTTGGGTACGGTTCCCTGCGCCTCGGGTGGTGCACCGCTTGACAACTGCCATGCCGAGTTGCGCCACCATGACGATGGCACCACGACACTGGCTGTGTCATTGGGTGGCGGCGAGGTGCGCAGCATCTATTTCACCGACGGCGTGCCCAGTTCCAGCAGCTCACCGGCCAAAATCAGCCATGAGACGCGCGGCGACCTGACAGTGATCTTCATCGACCCGGACGAAGTCTACGAAATCCCCACCGCAGCACTGAAACGTCAGTAAGCGTGGGCACGACCGTCCCAGTTTTCGAAACAACCCGTTGTTTCCAGTGACAGTGAATCGAACCGTTCAATCAGGCCTTCAGCGGCCTGATCCAGCGTGATATCGGCCTCCGGCCCGCCCATATCGGTCAGTACCCAGCCGGGGTGATAGATACCCACGGCGATCCCGTCATCGCGCAGATCGGTGGCCAGATTGCGCCCCAGATTCAAGGCTGCAGCCTTTGATGCGCGATAGATATAGCTGCCCCCTGGTGCGCGGGTATGCGAGGCCATTGTCGACGAAATAATCGCAACCTTTCCCTGCGCAGCACGCAGGTTCGGCAACAAAGCCTGAACGGTCAGAAACACCCCGGTCACGTTGATGGCAAAGCTCTGCGTCCACATATCGGCAGGATAGCCATCAATACTTTGCCCTTTGTCCAGATAGACCCCGGCGTTGCAGATCAACAGATCAACAGGTTGATCGCCTAAATGCGCGGCCACATCAAAATGTTGCGCGGGGTCGGTGACATCCAAAACAACCTGCGCGCTGCCATCCCGAGCAGTACCCGTCAATTTATCCCCACGGGCCTGATAGTTTTCAGCCAGCGTTCGGCCAATACCGCGATTGACCCCGGTAATAACAACATGCACGGCTTAGTTCGTCTTTCTGCTGGGAAGGAAAGGCAAAGGCGCCACCGGCACCCCATCGTCGATCAGGGCCTGGGCCTCTTCCGGCTTGGCCTCGCCATAGATCGCACGCTCGGGTGCATCGCCCAGATGAATCTTGCGCGCCTCGCTGGCGAATTCTTTGCCGACGTAATCCGAGTTTTCTTCGACCTTGCGGCGCAGCTCGGCCAGCACTTTTTCGACGTCAGGTGCGGGGGCGGCCACGTCTATCGTTTCTGCCTCTGGCATCGGGGCCGTAGCCTTTTTGACAGCATCGCGAGCCGGTCGGACGCGCGGTGTCATGATAGCCTTTTCGACATCTGAACACCCGCACACCGCGCATGTCACCATGCCCGCGGATGCCAGTTTGTCGTAAGCGGCGGCCGATTGAAACCAACTGTCAAATGTATGGCCGTTGCTGCATTTCAATGCGTATTGAATCATGATCCGTCCAAATGTCGGTTGCCGAATTGATTACCCAGAGACATGGCAATATCAAGCCCTGCCAGAGGCATCTTGGCACCCAATCGGCTCAAGTTTTTGAAACATTAGCGCAAGTTCAGGGAAATTGACCAGAAAAGCGGCTTTTTCTGGCGCAAACCACTTTCTCTGTCGCTGTTTGATTTCAGGAAAACGCGCCGCGACCGACGTTACCAAAAGCGGGAAAACATCCACGACGCACAAAACAGGGCCCTTTTTTTGATGGCGCTTGCGATAGCGAAACTGACCCATCGCCTGCGGTTCGCAATCGCCTCGAATGCCGGCCTCTTCCCACGCTTCCTGCCGCGCGGCCTGAGACGCCGTGAGCCCGTCAATCAGCCACCCTTTGGGGATGATCCAACGGCGCGATTTGCGTGTTGTGATTAACAATACCTCAGGCTGCCCCTGCACGACGCGGTAGCATAATGCAGCACATTGCTGCAGCACCGGCAGATGTCGGGTATTGTCGGAAACATGCGGCGATAGCCTTGCGTCAATCACGCTGAGCCGCCTTTCATATGATATATTGCCCGTTTGCCCGCGTTGTTTTCGTTTGTTTGGCGGACCCTCAGAACTTCAATACCATATGAGGCGATTTTCACCAAGCATATGAAAAGGGATCACATTCGGGCGGCAAGTTTGCGCACCAGTTCATCGTGGGGAATATCGGCATCGACCGCCAAACGGCGCAGACCGAAATGAACGCGGGCGATCTGCTGGTAATACCGCGTGTAGACATAGTTGGTGCCGCCTCCGGCAATGGCCCCCAATACGGGCACCGATTGCGCAGCCAGCTTCTGCCCCAGCACAACCGACAGCCGCGGGGCAACAGCTGCGATCAGCTTCTGCATGGCAGGCCCCGTCAGGGTCAGCCTTACCGAGAAGAACCCCAGATCCGCGCCATCGTCATTGGACAATGGCCCTGCGGCGGACAGGACGCGGACACAATCGAATTTCACGCCATCTTCTGACGGATCAAACCCTTCACGCGCAGCCGCCCCCTGTATGGCGCGCAGCAACATCGCGGTGGTCGCAGGCAATTCCATCAAGGCGGTGGACATACCGCCCAGCCCTCCGGCAGCTCCCATGGCCGTGGTCACCGCGGTATTGACCCATGGGCGTTGATCCGGCACCGCGCGCCGCGATCCTTCGGCGGCGTGCATTGCCAGCCACAGGGCCTGTTCCGTGGCCCCTGTCAGGCCCTGCCGGATCGGTTCGGGCAATTGCTCCAGCAAGGATTCCGCCGAACCGCCGAGACTATTTAGCAGTTTGACGCCCGGCCCACCTGCGGTCCGATAAAACCCGGCCAATCGGTCCAGTTCCGCTTCGGCATCCAGTTTTTCAACAAGAACCACATCCTGCATAAATACCCTCCTGCCTCTAAGACATCGGGGTTTAGCGCCGAGGTTTCAATAGCTCAGCGGGTCCATCTAGTGACAAGACCGCTGACCCCGTCCCAGACTCCCGGGGATATTTCTAGCCCCAAAACGCGGTCTGGGTTGGTCGGAGGCGGCATTTCTACCCCGCTCAGGCGGGAAAATCCGAAGCGGGCATAATAGGGTGCGTCACCAACCAGCATAACGCGATCCCACCCCATTGCCCGACCGGCCTCGATACCTTCGTGGATCAAAAATCCTCCCAACCCTTCGCCCTGGTGGGTTGGGTGTACGGCCACCGGCCCCAACAACAGGGCATCGTGATCACCCACATGCACCGGCCAGAACCGAATAGCCCCAGCCAGAATGCCTTGCCCGTCACGCGCAACCAGAGACAAGCCCGAAACCGGCGGCACATCATCGCGCAGACGATAGGAAGACAGCGCCTCGCGCCCGGGCGCAAAGCACAGGTCATAGAGGGCTTCGACCTCCCACCAATCATCCGGCTCTTCCGGCCTGATCCCGAACTGCTGCACCCCGGCCCTCTTTTCCTTGCTGGAATTCGCCCTAGCACTTCGGTACGCCTTGGGCAAACGCTTGGAGTAAAGATGTTCTATCGACCCGAAGACGGCCACGGTCTGCCGCACAACCCGTTCAATGCCGTCATCACCCCCCGCCCGATCGGCTGGATTTCCAGCCGCGGCCTGGATGGGATCAACAACCTGGCACCTTATTCATTCTTCAATGGGGTCGCCTACACGCCGCCGCAGGTAATGTTCGCGTCAACGGGCACCAAGCACGATCAAGACGGTGGCAAGGACAGCGTCGCGAACATCGAAGCGACTGGCGTGTTTTGCGTGAACGTGGTCGCTCATGCACACCGCGACGCGATGAATGCCAGTTCAGCGGGCTTGCCCAAACATCACGACGAGTTCGAACATGCCGGTCTGACATCAGTTGAATGCGAAACCATTTCTTGCGCGCGGGTCGAAGGCGCCCCGGCGTCACTGGAATGCAAACTGACCAAGATTGTCACTTTGCCGGGCGAAGCCAATCGGGTCGTATTTGGCGAGGTCACCGGTGTTCACCTGCGAGATGATTGCCTGAAGGATGGCATTTTTGACGTGACAACCTTCAACCCGCTCGCCCGGCTTGGATACCGGGATTATTCAGTCGTCACTGAGTTGTTTTCGCTTAGTCGTCCAGACGACTAGGAAGTGTTGAGGACACTACCCCCGCCGCCCATTGGGCGTCTCCCCACGAAATTTTCAGCCAGATGAAGCAGGGGGCCTATATTCATCTGGCCGCAAATAATCCGGGGCACGAGGCAGAGCCTCGCGAAATGCTAGTGACCGCCAAGAATACCCGTGCGAACTGAATAATCCACAGCCAGCTGGTAATCGGGGTCATCGTCGCTATCGACCATCAGATGCCCTGCTTTGTTCAGCAGCTTGTGGCAATCGCGGCTGAGGTGGCGCAGCATGACACGTTTGCCTGCGGCCTCATATTTCGAAGCGATGTTTTCAATGGCCTGCAGTGCCGATTGGTCCACGACCCGGCTTTCGTTAAAGTCCACGATTACAGTGTCCGGATCATTCGGCACATCAAACAGTTCGACAAACCCTTCGGAAGAACCAAAGAACAGAGGCCCCTGGATTTCGTAGACTTTTGCGCCCTTCTCGGTTTCAGACTCGCGAGTGATCGCGTGAATACGTTTGGCGTTGTTCCATGCATAGGCCAGTGCCGAAACGATGACGCCGACCACAACTGCCACAGCCAGATCTTCCATCACGGTCACGACGGTCACCAGCACAATGACGAAGGCGTCCATCAACGGCACCTTGCGCATGATCTTGAACGAGTTCCATGCAAAGGTGCCGATCACAACCATGAACATCACCCCGACCAACGCCGCCAGCGGGATTTGTTCGATCAGGGGGGACGCGAACAGGATGAATACCAGCAGGAACAGCGCCGCCGCGATCCCGGCGATACGGGTCCGGCCACCGGATTTCACGTTGATCATCGACTGACCGATCATGGCGCAACCGCCCATGCCACCGAAGAAGCCCGTAGCGACATTGGCAACGCCTTGCGCGATACATTCCTGCGAGGCCCCGCCGCGCTTGCCGGTGATTTCACCCACAAGGTTCAGCGTCAGCAGGGATTCGATCAGGCCGATGGCTGCCAGAATGACGGCATAGGGCAGGATGATTTCAAAGGTTTCCCAGTTCAGCGGTACCATCGGGATGTGGAACGGCGGCAAACCACCTTCGATGGACGCAAGATCACCGACGCGCGGGACGTCCAGCCCAAAGCCAATCACCAACGCAGCAACGACAAAAATCCCGGCCAGCGGTGCGGGAATAATGCGCGTGATGCGCGGCATGAGCCAGATCACCGCCATCGTCAGCACGACCAGTCCCAGCATAGTGTATAGCTGCAGACCCGAAAGCCATTCGCCACCGCCAACACCGTGGCCGGTATTTTCCATGGTTCCCGGCACTTTGAACTGACCCATCTGGGCCAGAAAGATCACAATCGCTAGCCCGTTCACAAAGCCCAGCATCACCGGATGTGGCACCAGACGGATAAAGCGGCCCCAATGCATCGCGCCGGCGATGACTTGCAGAATTCCCATCAGCACGACGGTCGCGAACAGATATTCAACCCCGTGCTCGGCCACCAGCGCCACCATCACAACGGCCAGCGCCCCAGTCGCGCCCGAAATCATGCCCGGACGACCACCGATGAGCGCGGTGATCAGACCAACCATAAAGGCCGCGTACAAACCAACCAACGGATGCACACCGGCAACAAAGGCAAAGGCCACCGCTTCGGGCACCAGTGCCAGCGCCACGGTCAGACCGGACAGCAACTCGATCCGCAGGCGCGAGACGGTCAGCCCTTCGTCCGGCACCCAACGAAGATCGGGTTTGGCTATACGATTGGCAAAGCTTGCCAGCATGGCTCGGGGCATGGAACGATCCTGTTGGTATTGTTTATTCGCGCGAAAGGGGCCTTGTAGCGGTCAAGCCCCGCCTGAGGTACTGCACCAGGTGGGACCCAGATATGCGCCTAATGCATATCGAACTGTCGTTCAACACAAACCGTTGAACCCACTTGCCAAATCCTCTGCCGCCCCTCAGACAGTTTGCAAGGTATTTTTTCAAGCGGAGCAGAGCCATGACCCAGACGAAAATCGCCATCATCGGTGGATCAGGTATCTACGATATCGACGGGCTGGAAAATGCGGAATGGGTAACGGTTGAAACGCCGTGGGGGGCACCCTCGGATCAGATTCTGACTGGCTCTCTGAACGGTGTCGGCATGGCTTTTCTGCCGCGTCACGGGCGTGGCCATGTGCATTCGCCGACCGAAGTGCCCTATCGCGCCAATATCGACGCGCTGAAGCGGTTGGGAGTGACGGACGTAATCTCGGTTTCAGCCTGTGGATCGTTCCGCGAGCATATGGCACCTGGGGATTTTGTGATCGTCGATCAATTTATTGACCGAACCTTTGCGCGCGAGAAAAGCTTTTTTGGCACCGGCTGCGTTGCCCATGTCAGCGTCGCCCATCCGACCTGCCCCCGACTGTCGGACGCGTGTGAGACCGCAGGCAAGGCCGCGGGCATCACCATCCATCGCGGTGGCACCTATCTAGCCATGGAGGGGCCACAGTTTTCCTCTCTGGCTGAATCCAAGATGTACCGCGAGCATTGGGGCTGTGACGTGATCGGCATGACCAACATGCCCGAGGCGAAACTCGCCCGCGAGGCCGAGCTTTGCTATGCCTCTATCGCGATGGTCACAGATTACGATAGTTGGCACCCCGATCACGGAGAGGTCGATGTGTCTGCCATCATCGCCACCCTGACTGGAAATGCAGAAAAAGGCCGGGCGCTGGTCAAAGGCCTGCCTGATCTGCTGGGGGCTGAACGCGCGCCCTGCCCGCATGGCTGTGATCGGGCTTTGGAATATGCCATCCTGACCGCGCCGGAAAAACGCGATCCGGCGCTGTTGGCCAAACTGGATGCGGTCGCTGGGCGGATTCTTTAACCGGCGCTACTGCGCAAGGGTGCTCTGAACTTCGTCCCACAGCCCATAGGACCACAGGTCGTTATGCGTGCCGTCGGGGATAACGTGAAGCTCGGCAGTGTCGCCTGACATCGCCGCCAGTGCCTGACTGTGATGCATAGGGACGGTTTCATCCTCGGTTCCGTGGAAGATCAGCGTTGGCACGGTAACGTCAGCGATAAAGTCTCGTGTCGCGAACTGATCCTTCATCAAGGCCGAAACCGGCAGAAACGGATACCGCTCGCCCGCGACATCCACTGTCGCTGTGAAGGGGGCCTCTAACACCAACAACTGTGCATTCGGGCGTTCTTTGGCGACTGCAGCCGCCACGCCGGTTCCAAGGCTTTGGCCGTGCAAAACGACGACTGTGCCCACAGCGTCCAGTTGGTCAAACATCTGAATTCCGTCCGAGATCAGCGCCAATTCCGAAGGCTCGCCCTCACTGCCCGGAAAACCGCGATAGCTGGGCGCAAGTAAGCCAAAGCCACTGTTCAGGATTTCCCGCAGCCGATCGGCCCGGTCACCCAGATTGCCACTTTGACCGTGAAAGAACAGAACCGTCGGCGCGTCTTCGGTAGCCGGGGGTGCGGACCACGCTGTCAGCATCACCCCGTCGGACATGGGCAGAGAGATGACATCGACATCGGCCAGCCCGACCTCTTTGGGGGCGGGTAATTCTCCAGACGGTTTGTACAATAGACTATCTTGGTTGACGTACATGTACCCCACGATCCCGGCGTAAATCACCACGCTGACCAGGATCAACAGGATCAGCACACGTTTCAATCGCCCGTCATTCGAGCGGGACATATCCTTGAACACTTTCGAATAGTCGGGATGTGTCTGCGTCACCTTCGCCTCCGATCCTGTGATACCCCAAGGTTGGAGGAACTGACCGGTGTTTCAAGGAAAGTGCACACGGTTTAACGCAATCTTTAACTTCTGCAAACCGGTCATGAGGTGAACGACGAGGGTGGCCAGGCTTCGCTGGTCCTCGCAAATTGTTTATCTGAGACCAGACCAAGGACCGCAATTGTGCCACAAATACAGACCAGTAAGCCCCAAAACAAAGGAAAATCATGAAACGACTCGAGGCTTTGGACGCCGCCCGGTTTCTAGCATTCTGCGGCATGGTGCTGGTGAACTTCCGCATCGCTGCGCAGGTAGCGCCGGGCCATGACTGGGCTTCGGGCCTTGTCGACGCGCTGGAGGGGCGGGCCGCCGCGCTGTTCGTCGTTCTGGCCGGGATCGGGATAGGGCTTTCGAATATCCCGGCGGGTGTGTTGTTGCGACGCGCGGCCTTTCTGTTTGGGCTTGGCCTGATCAATACGACCGTGTTTGACGCCGATATTCTGCATTTCTACGCGCTGTATTTTGTGGTCGGGGCGGCGTTTCTTACGGCCTCGGAACGTACGCTGTGGCTGGGGGCGCTGGGAATTGTTGCGCTGGCCATTCTGGCCAATCTGATCTTTGACTATGACCGTGGCTGGGACTGGACCGCACTCAGCTACTCTGACCTCTGGACCCTGCCCGGCTTTCTGCGCAACGCGCTGTTCAACGGCTGGCATCCGGTGTTGCCCTGGGCCGCCTTCCTGCTGATCGGCATGGCCATCGGGCGATCGGAGCTAGATACAATCTGCATTCAGCACCGTTTAATTATGTGGGGTTTTGGCGCTGCCGTACTGGCCCTGTTTCCACAAAGGCTAGCATCTTATCCGGAACTGGCGGCTTATCTGGGAACCGCATCTATTCCGCCGGGACCATTCTATATTCTGGCTGGAACCGGCTCGGCCTGCGTGGTGATCGGACTGTTGTTGAAGCTGTGGCCCAAGATCGAAAATCTGCGCCTTGGCCCTGCCCTGACCGCACCGGGGCGACAGAGCCTGACCTTATACATGGGCCATATCCTGATCGGGATGGGGATACTGGACGAGCTTGGATTGCTGAATGGAACGCTCAGTGCACCGCAGATTGTGGGTTATGCGCTTGGGTTCTGTGCTGTGTCTTCGGTTTTCGCCCTTCTATGGTTCCGCCGGTTCAAGCGCGGCCCACTTGAGGCATTGATGCGTCGCGTGACCGAACCACGAAAGGCTTGACCTCACCGTCGCGCCGGGGCTTGGTAAGGGCGACACCAGAACAGGAAACCCCATGTCTCTTGAACTTTGGCTGGCCTTCGTGGCCGCATCAACCGCATTGTTGCTGATCCCCGGCCCTACTGTGTTGCTGGTGCTCAGCTATGCGCTGTCCAAGGGGCGCAGCGTCGCAGTGGCATCGGCCACCGGAGTGGCCGTGGGGGATCTGGTGGCAATGACTGCCTCGCTGCTGGGGCTGGGAGCGCTGGTACTGGCCTCGGCCACGCTGTTTTCGATACTGAAATGGGTGGGGGCTGCCTATCTTGTGTGGCTGGGCATCAAGCTGCTGCGCAGCGCGCCCTCAGGCGGGTTAGAGACACCGAAAACAGGGCGCAACGTCACCGCCCACAGCGTTTTTGGACACGCCGCTGCCGTCACCGCACTGAACCCGAAATCTATTGCCTTTTTCATTGCCTTCGTGCCGCAATTCCTGCGCCCTGCAGACCCGTTAGGCCCACAGTTCGCAATCCTGATTGCCACGTTCGTGGGTCTGGCCTGGCTGAATGCGCTGGCCTATGCATTGCTGGCGGATCGCCTGCGTCAGATGATCGGGCGCGCCGGCGTTATCACTGCGATGACCCGGTTCGGAGGGCTGACTCTGATCGGAATGGGGGTGGCGACCGCCGTGCTGCGCCGACCGGCCTAAGGATTCAATCCACTTCGTGTTCTTTCATGAACTCTCGAATAAATCGTCGGATTTCACGCGCAGCTGACGTGTCCAGTTCCCGGCAAAGTTCGACAAATGCGTCCCGTTCATCTTTGTCCAGACGCAGGACTAACTGACTGTTTTTCTTGGTAGAAACTTGGCCGTCTGTCTCTGTCATGCGTCTTGCTCTTGCCCAAGGCTTGAATGCGTAAAAACCTGATGCATATACAATGCATAGATTATGTCGATATGACGCATCTACCAACAATTTAGAATTCTGGCAACGAAACTTCATACCAATCTGAATTACCGCACGGGCGGCCAAGATAATCTTTTCTTGCAAGGTTGCCCCCGATGGGCCACATACGCCCGCGTATTTTGACGCCAAAAGGGGTTGGCCATGTCCAGAAACAAGTCGGTCAGGGATTACATCCGAACCATCGTCGATTTCCCGCATGAGGGGATCATGTTCCGGGACGTCACCACCTTGTTCGCCGATCCTCGTGGGTTCCGCATGGCCATCGACCAGATGTTGCACCCCTATGCGGGTGAGCGGATCGACAAGGTCGTGGGCCTTGAGGCGCGTGGTTTCATTCTGGGCGGCGCGATTGCCCACCAACTGTCCGTCGGCTTTGTGCCGATCCGCAAAAAGGGCAAGCTGCCCGGCACCACTATCAGCCAGGATTACAAACTGGAGTATGGCGAGGCCATCGTCGAGATACATGATGACGCCATCATGCCAGGTGAGAAAATTCTGGTCGTCGATGACCTGCTGGCCACCGGCGGCACCGCCGCTGCCGGGATCAAGCTGATCGAACGGTTGGGGGGAGAGATCGTCTCATGCTCGTTTATCATCGATTTGCCGGAACTGGGTGGCCGCAAGGTGTTGGAAGGCATGGGCATGGACGTGCATGTTCTTTGCGAATTCGAAGGGCTTTGACCGCCCTGCCGTCTTGAACCTAACTTCGACAATCGAGAATACCGCAGCCTCAAAAATAAGTTACCCCTAACACGCATGATCCGCGCGACGCCGAGATGAACTTAGGGTTTCAATACCGCGCCCGGATTCATGATCCCCTGCGGGTCCAGCGCCGCCTTGATGGCGCGCATTGCTGACAGCTTTGTCGCGTCGCCATATCTTTCAATATCTTCGACTTTCAGCCGCCCCACGCCATGCTCCGCACTGACCGAGCCGTCAAACGCGTCCACCAGATCATGCACGGCGTGTTTGACAGCCTGCCTTTCGTTGTCAAACTCCGAACGATTGCGCCCCAAGGGCGGAAACACGTTATAGTGCAGGTTACCGTCACCAAGATGTCCAAAGCAGTTGATGCGGAACGGTCCAAGCCCGGCCACAACTTTGGCCCCGTGTTGAATGAATTCGGGAATACGGGATATCGGGACCGAGATATCGTGGCTGGACACCGACCCAATCAGCCGGTTGGCCTCGGGGATACGTTCGCGCACGGCCCAAAGGTCCATACGCTGCGCCTCGCTTTGCGCAATGACCGCATCACCAACAAGACCAGCTTTGTCCGCCGCGATATACAGCGTTTCCAACGCGTCTGCGGGCGCGTGCCCCGCGAACAATCCAAGCTCGATCAGAACACACCATTTGGGCTGGGTTGCGAAGGGCTGACGCACATCCGGTAAGACCTCGGTCAGGAATTGCAGCCCCTGCTTGTGGATCAGCTCAAATGTGCTGACCCCGTCGCCCAGTTGATCGTGGGCCAGCGACAGCAGATCAATCGCGGCTTGGGGTGAGGCAACCTGCAGCATCGCGGTCCCCACTGCCTCAGGACGGGGGTGCAGCTTCAACGAGGCTGCGGTGATGATCCCCAACGTGCCCTCGGCCCCGATCAGCAAGTTGCGCAGGTCATAGCCGGTGTTGTCCTTGCGCAATCGGCTTAGCCCGTGCCAGATTTCACCGCTGGGCAGAACCGCTTCCAACCCCAGACAGAGGTCCCGCGCATTGCCATAGCGCAGCACGTTGACCCCGCCCGCATTGGTGGCAAGGTTTCCGCCGATCCGGCACGACCCTTGCGCCGCTAAGGCCAAGGGAAACAGCCGGTTGGCTTCTTCCGCCGCGGCCTGCACATCGGCCAAAATTGCACCCGCCTCGGCGATCAGAGTATTCTCGGTTGGATAAACCGCCCGGATCGCCGTCATCCGCTCCAGCGAGATTACCAGCGGCGCAGGGCCATCGGGCATCACCTGCCCGCCCACCAGCCCGGTGCCACCGCCATAAGGAACCACCGGCACCCGCTTGTCCGCGGCCAGACGCACCAGCGTCGACACTTCGTCAACCGTGCGCGGCAGGGCCAGCAAACCCGCATGACCGGCAAAACGGCGACGCGGCTCTTCCAGATAGCGTTCCGTGACCGGGCGCAGAATGTCGTCACCCAGATCGGCCCGGATCAAGCGGGCCAGCGTTTCGTCTGCAGGAGTCAATGTCATGCTTCTTCATTGCCCAAGCGGGCGCGTGCGGACAAGCCCTATTCCAGTTCAATCAGATGGCGTGGTTCCAGTACGACCACGGTGGGCTGGCTTGGCAAGGTTCGCAGCGACACGGTGATCTCGGTCACACCCTTGCGCTCGACCGGAAAATCATTGCGGATATCGACCAGAAACCGATCCAGCGAAAAGCCCGAGAACCAGTGCATCGGAATGATGACAGAACTCTTCAATCGCTTCAAAACCGAGATCATCTCGGGCAGAGGCATGGTCGTTCCCCCATCCACCGCCGCCATGACAACATCCAGACGCCCCAATGCCGCGAATTGCTCGTCTGATGGCATATGGTGCAAATGGCCCAGATGGCCGATGCACAGCCCTTCGACCTCGAACACAAAGATCGAATTGCCGCGCTCTTCTACTCCGCCATAGGCAGATCGGATATCGGTCGAGACATTGCGTACCAGCATCTCGCCCAGATCAAGGTAATGATCGATCCCCTGCCCGAAATCGCCCCACCCCGGCAACACATGTGGGATCGCAGGATCGGGATGGGCCGTCCAATGGGTGCTGTGAGCGTGGTTCATGGTAACCACGTCCGGGATCAAATCGGCGCTACCGATAAAACCGGTGAAATCCGTCACCGCGTTCAACCCGCCCTGCGTCTGGATCAGGAAAGAGGCATGGGCGATATAGCTGATCCGCACGGAAAACTCGGGAATCGGGTCCTGCCACGCCGCCTTGTGAATATACTCGATCCCCGGCGCTGCATCCGCGATGGCGATACAATGGCTCGGCCGCCGCTCCTGCGCCGCAGCCCCGCCCGAGATCACCATCAATGCCGCAACAACCCAGCGCATGAGGCAAGTGTAGCGCAGAACGCCAACAAGTCATGCCCCTTGTTCACCTAGCCCAAAATATCCCGGGGGAAGTGCGGCTTGCCGCGACGGGGGCAGAGCCCCTACCCCGCGTCGGTCTTTCCGCGCCGGTCCGACCGCAGGCTGGCATACAGAACATGCGTCCGCCACCGCCCGTTGATCTGCAGATATGACTGTGCAACGCCCTCGTACTTAAAGCCCGAGCTTTCCAGCAACCCGCGCGAGGGTTTGTTTTCCGGCAAACAGGCGGCCTCGATCCGGCTCAGGTCCAGGCGGGTGAAGGCATAGTGGACAACCGCCCCAATAGCCTCGCGCATGTATCCGTTGCGAGCAAAGGCTTGGCCGGTCCAATAGCCAAGCGTTCCCGCCTGGGCTGGCCCCCGGCGCACGTTGTCCAGCGTGATCGCCCCGATCAGAACATCATCGGAGCGGCGGAACAGGAACAATGGGATCGCTGTGCCGCTGGCCACCGAGCGTTGCGCCCAATACACCCGGTTGGTGAAAGACTTGCGCGTCAGGTGATCCTTGGCCCAGATCGGCTCCCACGGGGTGAGGTATTCTTCGGACGCCCGCCGCAGCGCCGCCCAATCGTTGAAATCAGAATGGACGGGCGGGCGCAGACTCAGGCGCTCGGTCTCGAGTTTCAGCTTGCGTCTGCCCAACAGCATCACGCCGCACGCCTCTCCTGCAATTCGGCCAGTGTCGGCGCGCCCGAGACCGGGCCGTACAGCGCCAAAGCAGCAGGCGCTTGCACTGCCATCTGTTCCGCAAAGGCGCGAACGTCCGCGGTGCTGACCGCATCAATTTTGGCGACCGTATCCTCAAGCGAAGGCACACGCCCCCAGATCTGCACCAGCCGGGCCAGACGTTCCGCCCGGTTCGATGGGCTTTCCAACCCCATCAGCATCCCGGCCTTCATCTGGGCACGCGCACGGGCAACCTCTTGCGCGCTCATGTCTTCGGCAGCGCGCTTCATCTCATCAATGGTGATCGTGGCCAACTCACCCACCTGATCCGCCGAGGTTCCGGCATAGATCGTGGTCGTACCGGTATCGGCATAAGCCCCAGTCTGCGCAAAGATCGTATAGCAGAGCCCGCGCGTCTCGCGCACCTCTTGGAACAAACGCGAGGACATGCCCCCGCCCAACGCCGTCGAATAGATCTGCGCCGTATAGATCGCATCGTCGCGATAGCCGGGGCTTTCCAGCGCCAGTGCAAAATGAGCTTGCTCCAGCTCTTTCTCCTGCCGTGCTTCACCACCAGTGAAGAGGGCTGTTTCAGGGGTCAACCCCTTGCGTGGTTGCAGATGACCAAACATCTCTTCGGCCATCTTCATCAGCGTGTCGTGGTCCACGGCACCAGCGGCAGACAGGATCATCTGCTCGGGCCCGTAGTGTTCAGCCACGAAGCCTGACAAGTCCTCGCGCGAAAAGGCGCTGACCCGCTCGGTCGGGCCCAGAATGGTGCGGCCCAAAGGTTGATCGTGATAGCTCTGCTCTTGCAACCAGTCGAAAATCACGTCGTCCGGAGTGTCATAAGCCTGACCGATCTCCTGCAGGATCACACCGCGTTCAACCTCGATCTCGCGCGGATCAAAGACCGGATTCAAAACGATGTCACCAATCACATCCATCGCCAGCGCCACGTCATCTTTCAGAACACGCGCGTAATAGGCCGTTACCTCGCGCGAGGTGTAGGCGTTGATATAGCCGCCCACATCCTCGATCGCCTCGGCGATTTGCAGCGCGGACCTGCGCGCGGTTCCCTTGAACGCCATATGCTCAAGGAAATGCGCAATCCCGTTCTGTTCGATCCGTTCATGCCGCCCGCCGGCGGTTACCCAGATGCCGATGGCCGCCGATTGCAGCCCCGGCATATGTTCACTGACGATACGAAAGCCGTTCTTCAGTTGGTCTTGTCTGACAGTCACTCAGCAATATGCCTTTTGATATGATCCTCGATGGCACCCAGATCATTGGCGATGCGGGTCACCCGTTCTGGACGTTCATACAGATCAGACATGCGGGATGGAAGAGGCGGATGCACGTCGCTTGCCTTCTCAACCGCCGCCGGGAATTTCGCTGGGTGCGCGGTGGCCAAAGTGATCATCGGCACATCCGCCGTTCGGTGATCTTCCGCCACTTTGATACCCACGGCAGTATGAGGGCAAACCAGCTCGGCGCTGTTGGCCAAGGTGGTTTTGATCGTTGCCAGAGTTTCATCCTCGGACACGCGGCCCGAGTCGAAATTCTCACGCAGCGCCTCCATTGCGCCTTGGCTGACGTTGAAGCCGCCATTCTTCAGTTCGTCCATCAACTGCGCCACGGCAGCACCATCCTCGCCATAGGCATAGTACAGCGCGCGCTCAAAGTTCGAGCTGACCTGAATATCCATCGACGGGCTGATCGAAGGGATGGTGTCGCCCTTGAAATAACCTTCACCAGACAAGCAGCGATGCAGAATGTCGTTCTGGTTCGTGGCCACAACCAAGCGGTCGATGGGCAGCCCCATGCGCTTGGCGATATAGCCGGCAAAGATGTCACCAAAATTGCCGGTTGGAACGGTGAAGCTGACCTTGCGATGTGGCGCGCCAAGGCTGGTCGCCGCCGAGAAATAGTAGACCACCTGCGCCAACACGCGAGCAAAGTTGATGGAGTTCACGCCCGCCAGTTTAACCCCATCACGGAAGTCGAAATCGTTGAACATGTCTTTCACGGCGGCCTGACAATCGTCAAAGTCACCGTCAACGGCCAGCGCGTGCACATTGCTATCCGCAGGCGTCGTCATCTGACGACGCTGCACTTCGGACACTCGGCCGTGAGGGAACAGGATAAACACGTCCACAGCGTCCAGCCCCCGGAACGCCTCAATCGCGGCCGACCCGGTGTCTCCACTGGTGGCGCCCACGATGGTCACACGTTCACCACGCCGTTTCAGGGCCACCTGGAACAACTGGCCAATCAACTGCATGGCAAAGTCCTTGAACGCCAAGGTCGGGCCGTGAAACAGCTCCAGTAGGAAGTGGTTCTCGTTCAGTTGCTTCAGCGGTGCGCGGGCATCATGGCCAAATCCCTCATACGCACGGGCAATGATTTCCTGGAATTCATCCTCAGCGAACGATCCGCTGACATAGGGCCACATCACCCGAAAGGCGATTTCCTCATAAGGCAAACCTGCCAGCGCCGCGATCTCATCCTGACTCATCACTGGGATTTCGGCGGGCAGGTACAGGCCACCGTCACGGGCCAGCCCGGTCAGCATCGCCTCTTCAAATGTCAGTTCCGGCGCTTGGCCACGGGTCGAGATATATTTCATTGCGCTTCACTCTTTGAAGGGGCGCGGCTGCGCCACAGAAAGTAAACGGTCATCGCGGCCCAGACCAGGGCCAGACCAAACCAGGTTACCGCATATTGCAGGTGGTCATTCGGAATACCTGCTGTGTCAACAGGCAGGGGAGTAACTTCCGCGTCGGTGCGCGATCGTGCGATCAGCAACACAGGTTCCGTATTCAATGCGGTCGCCAAGGTGGGCACATCGCGTGCGAACCAGATATTTTCATCGATATCGGGCTCGGGTGTATAGCTATCAATCTCATCCGGCCAATGAAGGTTTCCGGTCACCTCCATGGCGCCAATCTGACGTTCTACGGCTTTGGCCGTCGTGGGCACGAACCCACGGTCCACCAGAATGGTGCGGTCGCCTGTCTGAAACGGCGCAATGATGCGATAGCCAGGACCGACTTGTTTGACCGAGACCAACACGTGAACTTCGCCCGGCAACATCTGCCCTGAGATCGCAACGGGCGTGTATCGGTCGCCCTCAGGGTCGAGTTCTACAGGCAATGGCTTGGAATCTCCGGCAATCCGACCCTCAATCTCGGCCAGCAAATCCTCTTTCCACGTCAGCCGCTGTACTTGCCACGCGCCCAGAGACAACAGAATTGCCAGACCGACAATGCCAAAGATCAGCGGGAAAAGAATACGGCGCATGTCAGAACCAAGTTTCGTTGCACAAAAGGGTCAGAACCGGCGTCTTGTTAAGGGCTGCACAGGCACAATTGCAACCACGCAATTGTATGGGGCGCAATCTTGCGCCCCGGATAGAGAAAAAGCCGCCCCCGCGGGCGGCTTTTGCAATCTAATTGCCTGATCGGCGTTACATAAGCGGGGCCTGACCCCAGATGTAGACAGCGAAGAACAGGAACAGCCAGACTACATCGACGAAGTGCCAGTACCAAGCCGCCGCTTCAAATCCGACATGCTTTTCGGGGGTGAAGTCACCGCGTAGTGCCCGGATCAAACAGACCGACAGGAAGATGGTCCCGATAATCACGTGGAAACCGTGAAAGCCTGTGGCCATGAAGAAGTTCGAATAGAATTGGTCGTCACCGAATTTCCAGCCTTCATGGGCCAGCAATTCATAATATTCGAAACCCTGCAGGGCAGTAAACGCAATACCCAGGACGATACCGATAGCCAGGCCGTTGATCAGCGCCTTGCGGTCATTGTCATGCACCAGCGCATGGTGCGCCCAGGTGATCGCACAGCCTGACAGAAGCAGAACCAGCGTGTTGATCAGCGGCAGGTGAAACGGGTCAACCGCATGGATATCCGGCTGGATGTATTCCGTGCCGGCATAGTCGTACATCGGGTACATGCGATGTTTGAAGAACGACCAGAACCAAGCAAAGAAGAACATCACCTCGGACATCACGAACAAGATGAAACCGTAACGCAGACCGATGCGCACAACCGGTGTGTGGTCACCCGCACGGCTCTCGGCCACAACTTCGGACCACCAGGCGAACATGGTGTACAGCACGGCCACAAGGCCAGCCCAGAACACAAACGGTGTAATACCGTGCATCCAAAGGACGGCTCCGAACAGCATCACAAAGCCGCCAATCGCGCCGATCAGTGGCCAGATCGACGGGGCCAGAATGTGATAATCATGGTTTTTAGCGTGTGCCATCAGCGTCCCTCACCTACAGGCGTTAGTTCTTGTTTGTGTCTGCCTGCACGTCGAGGGCGGCGTAGCCCTCGGGCAGGTCAATTTCGTAGAATGTATACGACAGAGTAATCGTATGCACATACTTGGCTTCCAGGTCCTCGACGATTTCTGGGTCGACGAAGAAGGTTACCGGCATCTGCACTCGTTCACCGGGTTGCAGCACCTGTTCGTCAAAGCAGAAACAGGCAATTTTTTGGAAATACCCACCAGCCGAATAAGGCGCAACGTTGTAAGACGCCTGCCCGGCAATCGGGCGATCGGTTGGGTTGTAAGCCTCATAAAAGGCCAATCCGGTCTCACCGATACGCACGTCCATCTCGCGCTCGACCGGCTTGAAGTCCCATGGCATGTCCTTGGCTTTTGAGGCGTCAAAGCGAACCGTTACGACGCGGTCCAGGATTTCTTCCGAAACTTGCTCGGCCACACCGGGGGTGCCACCAAACCCGGTTACACGGCAGAACCAGTCGTAAAACGGTACCGCTGCCCACGCCATGCCACCCATGAACACGACCACACCAAGTGTCTGCATCACCGTTTTTTGCGGGCCAGACAAAGCCATCAGTTCTGTACCTCTTGCACAGGTTGACCCAGGCTTGTGCCCGAGACCTTGACGATCGTCAGTCCAAAAATGATCACGATGAAGGCGGCCAGGGTCAGGCCGACCCCAAGATTACGGCTAAAGCGGCGCTGATGCAGCTCATGGCTTTTGCGCAGGCTCATGACCAACCTCCCAATCCATAGGGTTTCAACAACGCCTCAGCCAAAATCGCACCGAAGTGCAGGAATAGGTAGAGCAGCGACAGCTTAAAGAAAGAGCGCTCGACCTTGAAGTTATCTGCCTCTGAATCATCCTCAGTGCGGTGCGATATCTGCCACGCTCCGCGCAGGAATAAGGCATTCATCACAACAGCAACGGTCAGGTAGATCGGGCCACCAATGCCCGAGAAAGACGTGCCAACCGCCAGCAAAGCCAGCAGTACGGTGTAGACAAGAATATGCCAGCGCGTCGCGCGGCGACCGTGGGTCACGGTCAGCATCGGCACACCCGCATCGTCATAGTCCGAGCGCATAAATAACGCCAACGCCCAGAAATGGGGCGGAGTCCACATGAAGGTCAGGGCGAACATCAGCCACGGCTCAAGCGTCATCGACCCCGTGGCCGCGACCCAACCGATAACCGGTGGGAAGGCTCCTGCCGCACCGCCGATAACGATGTTCTGCGGCGTCGAACGCTTCAGCCACATCGTGTAGACAACGACATAGAAGAAGATGGTGAAGCCCAGGAAAGCTCCGGCGAACCAGTTGGTCGCCAGCCCCAGCATGATCACCGACAGGCCAGACAGCGCCAGCCCAATGGCCATGGCCTCGCCCGCTTGTACTTTGCCAGATGGGATCGGGCGACCCTTGGTGCGCTTCATCACTTTGTCGATATCTGCATCCCACCACATGTTCAGCGCGCCCGAGGCACCGCCGCCGATGGCAACGAACAGGATAGCGCAAAAGCCGACAACGGGATGCACGGGCACGGGTGCCGCCAGCAGACCGACCAGCGCCGTAAACACCACCAGCGACATCACACGCGGCTTCAGCAGGGCGAAATAATCGCCAAAGCTGGCCTCGTCCGCGCGGGTCTGCGCGGTCACGGTGCTGGCATTGAAGCTTGCGTCGCTCATATCGGGTCCTTTTGGGGCGAAAGCTGCGCGATCACCGCGCAGCCTGCATCATGTAATTATCCGGCCAAAGCCCGGATCAATTCGAGGCAACCTGATAGGTCGCTGGCAGACCTGCATATTCGTCAATCGCGCCCTGCAGCCATTGCTCGTATGCCTCTTCGCTAACCACTTTGACGGTGATTGGCATATAGGCGTGGTCCTTGCCGCACAGTTCCGAACACTGACCAAAGTAGACGCCTTCCTTGTCAGCCTGGAACCAAAGCTCGGCCAGACGCCCCGGCACACCGTCCTGTTTCACGCCGAAAGACGGGATGGTCCACGAGTGGATCACGTCCGATGCGGTCACTTGCATCACAATGATCTTACCAACGGGCACGACGACAGCAGTATCAGTGGCCAGCAGCCATTCGTCATCGCTGTAACCGGAATCGGCCAATTTGGCGCGCATTGCGTCATCCAGAACAAACGGGGTTACGTCGGCATCCGCTGGGCGGGCACCTTCGTCCAGAGTAGCCGGATGGCCCAGCAGATAGCTGTCGAACGCAAAATCGTGATCAACATATTCGTAGGTCCAGTACCACTGGTTGCCCACCACTTTGATAACCACATCACCTTCTGGAATTTCCTGTTGCTTGAACAGAACCGGCAGTGAGAACGCGCCAATAAAGACCAGAATAAGAATCGGTCCAAGGGTCCATGCGATTTCAACCGGGGTATAGTGCGAGAATCGCGCTGGCGTCGGGTTTACGCGCTGGTTGTAACGCACGATGCAGTAGACCAGCAGACCCGCGACCAGCAGACAGATGACGGTAATGATCACCAGAATCATCGCATCCAGTTTGTGAATCCCCACGGCCAGATCTGTGGCTGCAGGCTGGAAATTTACACCGCCGGCAACCGGCTTGCCAATAATCTCAAGCTCCTGAGCCATGGCGGGAAGGCTGGAGAGGGCTGTCATCAGCCCGGAAAGCATCAAAGCATTCTTCATTTTCTGTCCTGATCGTCTGATCTTAGCTTCTCTGGCGAAAAGGTGTGAATCAGTCGCACCTCTCCCGTTGTCTTTGGCCGCGTTAAAAACCATATTCCGACGGGTAGATAAAGCAAAATGCTTGCGTCAAACAGACGCTATTTTTGATCTGGATCAAACTCGAAAGGTCCCAAGTGATGCCCAACGACCCGTTTCGCCCGTTTGAAAGCGTTCTTCCGCAGGACGAAGCGCTTGCGGTTTTGCAATCCGCCACCGCAGGGGCCGAGGACGGAGAGCTGTTTGTCGAGCGGCGGAAATCCGAGTCACTGGTCTTTGATGACGGGCGCCTGAAGACGGCATCCTATGATGCTTCTGAGGGGTTCGGCCTGCGAGCGGTGCAAGGTGAAGTGGCAGGTTATGCACATTCCACCGATGTCTCGATCCCGGCATTGAAACGCGCCGCTGAAACCGCGCGTCTGGCTGTTGGCGACGGCGGCGGCACCTTGGCCGAGGCACCGCGCGCCACAAACACGCGGCTTTATACGGACGAAGACCCGATCGAATCGGCAAGTTTCCCGGTAAAAATTGAAACCCTGCGCGAAATCGACGCCTTTTCCCGCGACCTCGACCCTCGCGTCATACAAGTCAGCGCCACGATCGCTGCCGCTGTGCAAGAGGTCGAGATCTTGCGCCCCGACGGGGTTCTGGTGCGCGATGTGCGTCCAATGACCCGCCTGAATATCTCGGTCATTGTCGAACAGAACGGTCGCCGCGAAAGCGGCTCGGCCGGGGGTGGCGGGCGCGTTGGTCTGGACGGCCTAATCGACCCGACAGACTGGCAGGACAAAGCGCGCGAGGCGCTGCGGATTGCATTGGTCAACCTGGACGCCATCCCTGCCCCGGCGGGCGTGATGGAGGTGGCCCTCGGCCCCGGCTGGCCCGGTATCTTGCTGCATGAGGCCATCGGGCACGGGCTGGAAGGCGACTTTAACCGCAAGGGCAGCTCGGCCTTCGCGGGCCTGATGGGACAGCAGATCGCGTCAAAAGGCGTGACTGTCGTGGACGATGGCACCATTGCCGACCGACGCGGATCGATCACCGTAGATGACGAAGGCACGCCCAGCTCTCGGACAGTGCTGATCGAGGATGGGGTTCTGACCGGTTATATGCAGGACCGTCAGAATGCGCGTCTGATGAATGTGAAGCCTACCGGTAATGGGCGACGGCAGAGCTATGCACACAAGCCTATGCCACGTATGACCAATACGGTCATGCTGGGCGGCGATGCCGATCCGGCCTCGCTTGTCGCAGATATCAAGGACGGTATCTGGGCCGTGGGTTTTGGCGGTGGGCAGGTGGATATCACAAACGGCAAGTTCGTGTTTTCCTGCACCGAGGCATACCGCGTTGAGAACGGCAAGATTGGTACCCCGGTCAAAGGCGCAACCCTGATCGGTGACGGGCCATCCGCCCTGAACCGCATTCGGGGGTTGGGTAATGACATGGCACTTGATCCGGGCATGGGCACCTGCGGCAAGGACGGCCAGTGGGTGCCGGTGGGCGTCGGCCAGCCAACTGTTCTGATGGACGGTCTGACCGTCGGCGGATCGGCCGCCTGACACAGAATCGGTCACGGACAAGGTTAACCCCGCGTTTGGACGATCAACCCATTTTGATGCCTGTCTGAGAATCACCCTCAGGTAGGCATTTTATTTTCTTTTTTATTATCTATTGGTTAGGCGATACATCTTATCAATTCAGGAAAATTATCCGAATAATTTGACGGGATTCACAAGCTGTTAACTCCCTCAGTCGTAAACCAGTTTTGCAATCAGGCGGAGCATCGGATGACTGAAGAGCAGCATTCTTCCTATCACCCCACACTCCCACCCACCACGGAAGAGGATCGGTTTTCCTGGCTTCGTCTGTTGCGCTCGCGCAAGGTTGGTCCGGCGACATTTCGTCGACTGCTTCGCGAACATGGCTCGGCGCAGAACGCGCTCGCCGCGCTGCCTGAAATAGCACGCGCTGCCGGAATTGAAGGGTATGAAACGTGTCCACCCGGCGTGATTGAGGCGGAACTCAAGGCCGCAAAAGCTGCAAATGCCCAGCTTTTGTGCCTTGAGTCCGCCGACTTTCCCAACTCACTGAACGATCTGAACGATGCCCCGCCTGTGCTGTGGGCCATTGGCGATGTGTCTGTGTTGCACAGGCCGTCGATTGCGATGGTCGGGGCGCGCAATTGCTCGTCGCTGGGCGCGCGTATGGCGCGCGGTCTGGCCACCGACCTTGGAAAACAAGGATATGTAGTGGTCTCAGGTCTGGCGCGCGGAATTGATACTTCGGCGCATATGGCGGCGCTGGACACGGGCACGGTGGCGGTCATGGCTGGGGGCGTGGATGTCATCTACCCCGCCGAAAACACTGATCTGGCAAGGGATATCGCCCGATCCGGCCTGCGCCTGTCCGAGCAGCCTATGGGCGTGACACCGCAAGCCCGACACTTCCCCCGCCGCAATCGGATCATCTCGGGCCTGGCGCAGGCAGTTGTCGTGGTCGAAGCAGCAGCCAAATCTGGCAGCCTGATCACCGCGCGCGACGCGTTAGATCAAGGGCGCGAGGTTCTGGCCGTACCTGGCCATCCTTTCGATGCGCGCGCGGCCGGGTGTAACCTGCTGATCCGCGACGGGGCGACTTTGGTACGATCAGCCGAAGACGTGATCGAGGCGTTGCCAAAGCAACAGACAGAATTGTTCGAGACCCCAATGCCCGAGGTAACGCCCCCACTCGCCACGTCTGGCGCCACACTACATCACGAAATTCTGGCCCGGCTCGGACCCTCGCCCATCGCCGAAGACCAGCTGATCCGCGACATCTCTGTCACAGCGGGCGAGATAGGCCCGGTGCTGATCGATCTGGAATTGGACGGGCGTATCCAACGACAGCCCGGCGGGTTGCTGTCTCTGTCAGCCTAAATTTCGCGTTCGATGAAAAATTCTCAGGCTATCGCGCTGAAAACGCCGCTAAATTTCAGGAATGAAAGGAACGCATTGACAATTCGCTCTTGCCCTACACATCTTGCACCATCATAGAAGGCGCCCAAACCGTCGAGCGAGGTCTCCCCTTAAATGCCTGTAGTTGTTGTAGAATCCCCCGCCAAGGCCAAAACAATCAATAAATATCTTGGCCCCGACTACACGGTTCTGGCGTCATACGGCCATGTGCGCGACCTGCCGCCAAAGGACGGCTCCGTCGACCCCGAGCATGAATTTGAGATGAAATGGGAGGTCGGCAACGACAGCCGAAAACATGTCAAAGCCATCGCCGACGCACTGAAGGAAGACAACGCCCTAATCCTTGCCACTGACCCCGATCGCGAGGGCGAGGCAATCAGCTGGCACTTGCAGGAAGCGCTGACCAAGCGCCGCTCGATCAAGAAGGATACGCCCGTCAGCCGCGTGACTTTCAACGCCATCACCAAGGACGCGGTGACCGAGGCGATGCAGAACCCCCGTGAGGTCGACATGCCGCTGGTCGAGGCGTATCTGGCCCGCCGCGCGCTGGACTATCTGGTGGGGTTCAATCTGTCTCCAGTCCTGTGGCGCAAACTGCCGGGTGCGAAGTCGGCTGGTCGCGTGCAATCGGTCTGCCTGCGCCTGATCGTCGAGCGCGAGATGGAGATCGAGGCGTTCAAACCGGTAGAATACTGGTCGGTTCGGGCGCTATTCGAAACACCGCGCGGGCAAACATATGAGGCTCGCCTGATCACCCTGGCCGGCAAAAAACTGGACAAGCACGATCTGTCCAATGCCACGCAGGCGGAACTGGCGGTTCAGGCGATCACCAGCCGCGCGCTCAGCGTCACCTCGGTCGAAGCCAAACCCGCCGCGCGCAACCCCAGTGCGCCCTTTATGACCTCAACCCTGCAGCAAGAAGCAAGCCGCAAGTTCGGCATGGGCGCTCGTCACGCCATGCAGGTGGCCCAGCGACTGTATGAGGCTGGCTACATAACTTACATGCGTACCGATGGCATCGACATGGCGCCCGAAGCTGTGGCCGCCACCCGCGATGCGATTGCCGACCGTTACGGCGCGGAATACGTACCCGACAGCCCGCGTATCTATAAGAACAAAGCCAAGAATGCGCAGGAAGCGCATGAATGTATCCGCCCTACCGATATGTCGCGCGATGCCAAGGCATTGAAAGTCACCGATGAGGATCAGCGCAAACTGTATGACCTGATCTGGAAGCGCACCATCGCCTGTCAGATGGCGGCCGCGCGACTTGAGCGGACAACGGTCGAAATCGGCAGTGCCGATGGTCAGGTCGGCCTGCGCGCCACCGGTCAGGTAGTGCTGTTTGACGGGTTCATGCGCGTCTATGAAGAGGGCCGCGATGATGTGGCCGATGATGACGAAAAGCGCCTGCCGCAGATCATGCAGGGTGATCCGGCATCGTTCGCCAATAGCTCGCTGAAAGATCAATTTGCCAAGTCAGAGGACAAGGCCGCTATCCTGTCCGACAACGAATCTGTTCTGGCCCTACAACACCACACCCAACCGCCGCCGCGCTATACCGAAGCCACCTTGGTCAAGCGGATGGAAGAGCTGGGGATCGGGCGCCCTTCGACCTATGCCTCGATCGTAACCACGATTCAGGACAGGGAATATGTACGCAAGGACAAGAACCGTCTGATCCCCGAAGAAAAAGGCCGGATTGTAACGATCTTTCTGCTGAACTTCTTCCGCCAATATGTGGGATACGAGTTCACCGCCAATCTGGAAGAGCAACTGGATGACGTCAGCGCCGGTGGTCGCGACTATAAAGAGTTGCTGAGCAAGTTCTGGCGCGATTTCTCGACCGCCATTGGTGAGACATCAGAACTGCGCATATCCGAAGTGCTGGACAAATTGGACGAGGCGCTTGCCCCGCAACTGTATCCTCCGCGCGAGGATGGCTCGGACCCCCGCGTCTGCCCGAAATGCGGCGTGGGGCAGCTGCACCTGAAAACCTCGCGCACCGGTGGGTTTGTGGGCTGCGGCAACTACCCTGAATGCACCTATACCCGCCCCATCGCGGGCGAAGGGGCCGAGGGGGATGAGCGTTTGCTGGGCGAGGATGCAGGCGATGAGATCTGGCTGAAATCCGGCCGCTTTGGACCTTATGTTCAACGTGGTGAACCGACGCCTGAGAATAAAAAGCCGCCGCGCGCGTCTCTGCCCCGCGGGTGGAGCAAAGATGATATGGATCTGGACAAGGCACTGACGCTGCTGTCCCTGCCCCGCCAGATTGGCGAACACCCCGAGGGCGGTATGATCAGCTCGAATTTCGGACGGTTCGGACCTTATCTGATGCACCAACTGCCCGAAGAAGCAAAGCCCGTCTATGCCAACCTCAAGGACCCCAATGATGTGTTCGAGATCGGCATGAACCGCGCGGTTGAAATGCTGGCCGAAAAACGCGCCAATCCGGGGCGTGGACGTAGCGCCGCAGCCAAACCCCTCAAAGAGCTGGGCGAACACCCCGATGGCGGCGCAATGCAGGTTCTCGACGGACGCTATGGGCCATATGTGAAATGGGAAAAGGTCAACGCCACCATCCCAAAGGATATCAAGCCCGAGGATGTGACGCAGGAAATGGCCATCGAACTGGTCAATGAACGGGCCGCCAAAAAAGGCACCAAGAAAAAGGCTGCACCCAAGAAAAAAGCAGCCGCCAAGAAAACCACCAAGAAGGCGGCCACCTAGGGGCGGTTAGGTAGAAATACCACCACCCCCTTGGATTCGTTGACTTCCCCGTGACGTGACGGCACAACCTGCCCATCACCATGTCATTGGGGGAGTTTTCCATGAAGAAAATCTATGCCAATGCCACCGAAGCACTTGATGGGGTGCTGACGGATGGCATGCTGATTGCCGCAGGCGGGTTCGGCCTGTGCGGCATTCCTGAACTGCTGTTGGAAGCAATCAAAGATTCGGGCGCTCAAGATCTGACGTTTGCCTCGAACAATGCGGGCGTCGATGATTTTGGCATTGGCATCCTGCTGCAGACCAAGCAGGTCAAGAAAATGATCAGCTCATATGTCGGTGAAAACGCGGAATTCATGCGTCAGTACCTGGCTGGTGAGCTTGAGCTGGAGTTCAACCCGCAGGGCACACTGGCCGAACGTATGCGCGCCGGTGGTGCGGGTATCCCCGGTTTCTATACCAAAACCGGCGTGGGCACCGTGATCGCCGACGGCAAAGAGCATAAAGACTTCAACGGCGAAACCTACATCATGGAAGAAGGCATCTTTGCCGATCTGGCCATCGTCAAGGCATGGAAGGCCGACGACACCGGCAACCTGATCTTCCGCAAGACCGCCCGTAACTTCAATGTCCCCGCTGCGACCTGTGGCAAGATCTGCGTGGCCGAGGTGGAAGAGATTGTGCCGCGCGGCTCACTAGACCCCGATCAGATTCACCTGCCCGGAATCTATGTGCACCGCATCATTCAAGGCGATCACGAAAAGCGCATCGAACAACGCACCACCCGTAAGAAGGAGGAAGCATAATGCCCTGGGACCGCAATCAGATGGCCGCCCGCGCGGCGCAAGAGCTTGAAGACGGCATGTATGTGAACCTCGGTATCGGAATTCCGACGCTGGTGGCGAACTATGTGGGGGACAAGGACATTACTCTGCAATCCGAGAACGGTATGCTGGGCATGGGCCCCTTCCCGTTCGAGGGCGAAGAAGACCCGGACCTGATCAACGCAGGTAAGCAGACGATCACCGAACTGTCCCGCACGTCCTACTTCGACAGCGCCACATCCTTTGGCATGATCCGGGGTGGCAAGATCGCTGCTGCCGTTCTGGGCGCGATGGAGGTCGATGAAGAGGGTGATCTGGCCAACTGGATGATCCCCGGCGTTCTGGTCAAAGGTATGGGCGGCGCGATGGACTTGGTGGCCGGTGTTGGCCGTGTGATTGTTGTGATGGATCACACCAACAAGCATGGCAAGTCCAAGCTGCTGCAGAAATGCACTCTGCCTCTGACCGGCAAGAAAGTGGTGAACCGCATCATCACCAATCTGGGGGTTCTGGATGTGGTCGACGGTGGCCTGAAGATCGTCGAAATCGCTGAAGGCGTGACTGAGGACGAAATTCGTGCCGCTACCGAGGCCAAGATCGTAAACTGATCCGCAAGATCGAGAAGGCCCGCCAGAACTGGTGGGCCTTTTTCAATTCAAGGTCTGGAACACACAGCCATCCGAGATCAGCTGGGGTGGTGTCGAACACAAAGCCTTGGCGATCTGAAAGGCCGCAAGGACCTTGGGTACATAATCTCGTGTTTCCGCATATGGCGGTACGCCGTTGTGTTTGCGCACTGAGCCTTCTCCCGCGTTATATCCAGCCAACACCAGAATCGGATCATTTCCGAATTCCTCCATCAACCAGTTCAGATATTTCACGCCACCCGAAATGTTCTGCGAGGGTTGAAAGCTGTCTTTGACGCCAAATCGTTTGGCTGTCGCTGGCATCAGTTGCATCAAGCCCTGCGCTCCGGCTGAACTGACCGCATCCGCGCGACCTGCCGATTCAACCGAAATCACGGCCAGCACCAGTGCAGGTGAGACCTTAGTTCCCACGGTCGAACGCAGGATCTCGATCCCTTGCTGCTGCGCGATGTTTTGAAGGGTTTGCAACCGCGGTGAGGCCACATTAGTCGCAGCCAATGCATTTATGGCCGCATCCAAGCGCCAGGCGCCAGCCTCGGCCAAAGCAGGTGAGATTTTTTCCCAGAAAGCTTTGTGCGAGCCAACCGGCTTGTTTTGCGATCCACTGCCCGGCGCAGCGGGGGGAACGACCGCAGTACGCTTTATGATCTCGGGGATGGGGATCTCGGTTCCTGTGCTGGGCGCGAATGGCGCAGACGCATGTTCCTCGGGCGATATCTGAACGGTCACCTTGGGCCGTGTGCCCGGCTTGGGAGCTTTAACTCTCTTGTATACCCCTCTGGGTTCAACCTCGTTGGCTATGGCAGGCAATGGCCCTGAATTCATCAACGCCAACGCGCCGGCGCAGATCATTGCGTCCCGGAGTTTCATTTTGCCTGCCTCATGCTTTTTCTTTTAGGGGATTTGAACCTCGAATCCCTTTGTAAAGCCAGAGAAACACGACGAAATGGGGCAATTTCGCCTCATTTGGCGCAATTTTGCATCGACAACACAGAACCCTTTTGGTGGGAGCAAATTTTTATTCATTAATTTTCAATTAGTTACGCAAAAAACCACCAAAAAGTTAAGCCAGAACAAAAAAAAATGATGTTTAGCCCAATTCCTGCCACGCCTGACAGGCAATCATAGTGCCATACCGAGACGGTCGGGAGCGGACTGAGAGAGAAAGCTCTGATAGACCCCGAGGTTTATTTGACTTTTGATCCTTTAGGAGGGACGTAACATGATCAAGTTCATCAAGAACTTCCGCAAAGACGAAGACGGCGCCGTAACAGTTGACTGGGTCGTTCTGACCGCAGCTATCGTTGGCCTTGCCGCAGTTGCTTACACATCGATCGGTCAGGGTACCGGCGGTCTGTCCGAGCGCATTGGCACCGAGATCTCGGGCACCACAGTTCAAGACATCACAACCGACTTCTCGTCGACAAGCGGCGGCTAATAGCGGCACTGCTGAAAATCTTTATGGTGGGGCCATGCTATTTAGGTTTGGCCCCATTTTTTTTGACCTAGTCAATATTGGTGCTCCTATGCTGAAAAAACTGGCAAAATTCACGGAACACGAAGACGGGGCCGTTACGATTGATTGGGTCGTATTAACAGCGGCACTGGTTGGTTTTGGCACTTTCATCGGGCTCTACATGGCAGAACCCGTTAAATCCTTGGATGCAAAGAATGGTGCTGCGGTAGCCAACGTTGAAGTGCAGAGCATTCAAACAGATTTCTCAACGACCGATCCCTGATCTGGGGTCAGCGTGGGCTGAATGTGGCGTCACAATCACGAATTTTATCGAGATTGTCCCCGTTTTCGACACAATTCAAAATTACAAGGGAATGGACTTCGTCGTAATGCTATGACGAAAAACCAAAATAGAACAATACGAGGGGACGTAAATGCGTGCAGTATTTGGACTTGTCCTGATAGCCGGGTTGGCTTTGGCCGGAGGTGCCGTCTATTTGGCGCGCGATTACATCGCACAGCATCAGGCGCAACTTGCCCGAGAACGCCTTGCCGCACAGCAAGCGCTAGAGAATGCCGCCTTAGAAGGAACTACTGGCGTTCTTGTTTCCAACCGAGCCATGAAATACGGGGAACGCCTGGCCAAAGAAGACGTTCGCGTCGTCAACTGGCCCGATGAGGCAATTCCCGAAGGCACTTTCGTCGATATGGCTGTCTTGTTTCCTGAAGACGCAAAAGGAGACCGATTCGTCCTCAGAGCGATGGAAAAAGACGAAGCACTTATGGTCGTCAAACTCACTAATCCTGGTGAGGCGGCTGGTCTGACCTCTCGCATCGCAAAAGGCAAACGCGCTTTTGCTATCAGCGTTGATGTCGCGTCAGGCGTTTCTGGTTTTCTACGCCCCGGGGACAGTGTGGATGTCTATTGGACGGGAACCGTCAGTAGAAACCTTGAAGGCGGTGGCAGTGAAATCACACGCCTGATTCAGACCAACATCGAGTTGGTCGCGATTGACCAGTCAGCCGGATCGGACCTGACAGGCACAACAATTGCACGCACAGTCACTGTGGCAGCAACCCCAGAGCAAATCGCGGCTTTGGCACAAGCGCAGAACACTGGTCGTTTGTCACTAGCCCTGGTCGGAGTGCAAGACGACACAATTGCAAGTGCAGTCGAAGTGGATCAGAGAAAACTGTTGGGAATCAAAGAAGCGGCACCTGCCCCGGTTCAGGTCCAGGAACGCAAATGCTACACGAAAGTCCGTCGTAGCGGGGAGATTGTGCAAACCGAAATTCCTTGCACAAACTGACGTTAAATCAGAGATTTACCGATACAAGCCGCGCCAACTGCGCGGCTTGTTTCATTTTGCATGTTGCGCATTGTCCACATAAGGAAAATTCCAGAAACCCTTGATTATTGCAATAAATTCGTAATTCGCGCAGTGTTATTCAGCATAGGGCATAGACCCAAAAACGAGGCGTGATCGGAGAGGCAGGTCACATGACAATACGTACTTGGATCGGCGCAACCCTGCTTGGGTTGGCGCTTATAGTTGGTCCGGTCGGCCATACGGCCTGGGCTGAAACTTTACGTGTGGTAAAGAACGGCACAGCGGAAACGCTGGATGTCCCGATGAACCGCGCAATTGTAGTTGAAAGCGAAGAACCATTCGCCGAGCTCAGCATCGCCAATGCCGGCATTGCTGACATCTCGTCACTTTCAGATCGCACTATATATGTGTTGGGTAAGGCCCCTGGCCTGACTACACTGACCCTGTTTGACGGCGCGGGTAACCTGCTGGCAAACGTTCGGGTTCGCGTATCTCCGGATGTGTCCGAGTTTAAAGAGCGTTTGGTTCAGATTTTGCCGGGCGAACCGATCGAGGTACGCACCGCCAATGATGGTATCGTGCTTTCCGGTACGGTTTCCAGCAGCGCAAAACTATCACGGGCACTGGAACTGGCCGAACGTTACGCACCCGAGCGTGTTTCGAATCTGATGTCGGTTGGTGGCGTGCAGCAAGTGATGCTGAAAGTCCGCTTTGCCGAGATGAATCGTTCGGTGGCGAAAAGCCTGACAGCCTCGCTTGGTTTCTCGGGCACAGATGTGACCGGTGGTTTCAATGGTCTGAACACCCAAGGTGCATTGACCAACGCTTTGAACGGAAACATTCCGTTCCTGCAAACCAACAACGGTGCGATTCTGTTCGGCTTCGGCGCCGGCTCCACTCAGGTTCGCCTGCTGCTGGAAGCACTTGAAAACAAAGGGCTTGCCCGCAGTCTTGCGGAACCCAACCTGTCTGCCCTGTCGGGTCAGGAGGCTGAATTCCTGGCTGGTGGCGAGGTTCCAATCCCGGTGCCTGCTGACGATGGAAACATCGCCATCGAATATCGGGCCTTTGGTGTACAGGTTCTGTTCACGCCACGTGTTGTTGACGGCGATCTGATCAACCTAGAGATGGGTACATCCGTCTCCAGCATTGATCCGAATTCTGACTTCTCGATTGCTGGTACATCGGTCCCAACATTTATCTCGCGCACAACTAAAACGACGGTTGAATTGCGGGATGGTGAAAGTTTTGCGATCGCGGGCCTAATTCAGGACGATTTCACCGACCTGAACAGTCAGATTCCATGGCTCGGCGATGTGCCGGTTCTGGGTTCGCTGTTCCGTAGTGCGCAGTATCAGCGCCAGCAAAGTGAACTGGTCATCATCGTCACGGCGCATCTTGTGTCGCCGACTCGCGGCGAAGCACTTGCATTGCCGACAGATCGCGTCAAACCGCCCAGCGAATTTGATCTGTTCGTAAACGGCAAGACTGCACGCATCGCACGTCCAGGTGCCGGTGGTGCGTCCGAAGTCGCCAGACAGGACTTTGGCAGCTCTTACGGCTACGTGCTGGATTGATAGGAGGATAGGACCAATGCAGAAGTGGATCATCACACTAGGTCTTTCAGTCGCTGTCGCCGCTTGTACGCGTGAGGCCGGATATGAAGTAGACCAAGGCGCATTCGGCAACGCGACCCTGAACAATGTTCAGGTCATGAATGGCGAACTGACCTATGCTCAGATTCTGGGTCAGAGATTCGCAGCCGAAGTTCCGACGCAGATCAACTTTGCTTTTGACAGCGCACAGTTGGATGCGACAGCGCAACAAGTCCTGTTGCGTCAGGCCGATTGGATCAAACAGTTCCCCGAAGCACGATTCCGTGTTTACGGACATACGGACGCTGTCGGTTCGACGGGCTACAACAAGGCTCTGGGTCAGCGGCGCGCCAATGCGGCGGTCGCCTTCCTGACCAGGCAGGGGATCTCGCGGTCCCGGCTTGAGGCGGTCGTATCGTTCGGAAAATCGCGCCCGCTCATCGACACTCCGGACAGAGATCGGCGCAACCGCCGCACCGTGACCGAAGTGTCAGGCTTTGTGGATCGCAATCCACAGCTGCTGGACGGCAAATACGCTGAGGTGATCTATCGCGAGTATGTCGCGAGCGCGACACGCGAAAGCTATATCCAGCGTGGCGACGTTTCTGCGGACGAAACTGGTGAATAATCCATAGGAAATGGGCGACATCGTCGCCCATTTCCCTACAATTGGTACTTTTGCGCCTAAATCTTGCCTAAGTTCCAAGCCAAATTTTCAACAATTAGGTGACCTGCGGCCGGGATTGGCCGCGACGAGGCAAGACCGATCCAGGCGGACTCTTCGGATTCTCTGGGTCGCCAGGCTCTCGCGACAAGGATTGTGTTAATGACAAGCGCATCGCCACAAGATGACAAGAACGCCATTCTGGCCTGCACCATCAGCCGTGACGTCCAGAATTTCGACCTTCTGATCGAGGATATGGAGGCCGTGCTGGGGGAAAGTTGGGGTGATCTCGGTTTTGCCGAAGCTCTCGCGTTTTTCAGCCAGCCAGATGCCGATTCTCTTGAGTTCGTTGCCCTGGCAATTGACGGCGAAGACGAAGACAACCTGTCGTTGATGGGTGAGATCATCACTCGGGCTAAAGAAAAGAAGATCAAGATCGTTCTGATCGCAGAAGATGTAACACCAGCTTCTTTGCATCAGCTATTGCGCAAAGGCGCGGACGAGTTCGTCCCCTACCCTCTGCCCGAAGGTGAATTGCAGGAAGCAATTGCCCGGATGAACCAACCCGACCCGGTTGCCGTTCAGCAGGCCGCAGCCCCTGTGGCCCAGGGGGAATCGAAAGAAGGTGCCCTGTTTGTAGTGCACGGCCTCGCCGGAGGCGTCGGGTCAACCACGATGGCAGTCAATCTAGCTTGGGAACTTGCCACCGTATCGGACAAGGACGCACCTTCGGTCTGTTTGCTGGATCTGGACCTGCAATTCGGCACGGTGTCGACCTATCTGGACTTACCGCGACGCGAAACCGTTTTTGAGATGCTTTCAGACACATCCGCCATGGATGACGACGTTTTCTCACAAGCCCTTCAAACTTATGAGGAAAAGCTGAATGTTCTGACCGCTCCCTCAGACATGGTTCCGTTGGACCTGATCACGCCCGAAGATATTCAGCGCGTGATCGAAACAGCCCGGCGAAACTTTGACTATGTGATCGTGGACATGCCCTCGACGCTGGTTCACTGGTCTGAAACTGTTTTGCAGTCGGCACATGTGTATTTTGCCATGATTGAGCTGGATATGCGTTCGGCCCAGAATGCGCTGCGCCTGAAACGTGCGCTTCAGGCCGAAGAACTGCCCTTCAACAAATTGCGCTTTGCCCTGAATCGCGCCCCGAAATTTACCGACTTGAACGGTAAGGGCCGAGTCAAGCGGATGGGTGAAAGCCTGGGTATATCCATTGACCTGCAATTGCCAGATGGCGGTAAGCCGGTCATGCAGAGTGGCGACCACGGACAGCCGCTGGCCAATGCGGCCGTAAAAAATCCGTTGCGCCGCGAAATCGCGAAGCTTGCGAAATCACTTCACAGTTTGGGCAGCAGCGACGCTGAAGCCGCGTAACCAGTACTAAAGGGAGAGAGCCGCCGTGTTTTCACGTTACAAGAAACAGCCCGAAGCGCAGCCGGTTCAGACCCCGGCAGCAGCACCCGCACCTAAGACGGAGCAAAAGCCTGCAGCCAATGCTGTCGCGCGGCGGCCCGTACAGAAAAAAGCTGCCGAACCGGTGGCTGCAGATCGTGATCGCAAGCGCAAAGAGCGTCTCGGCGAGATCAAGATCGAACTGCATCGCGAATTGCTGGAAAACCTTAACCTGGCGGCACTTGAGAACGCGAGCGAAGCCGAATTGCGGGCGGAAATCAGCTCAATTGTCAACGAAATCCTGGAATCCCGTAATATCGTTCTGAACCGCGAGGACCGCTCGCAGTTAAACAAGGAACTGTATGACGAGGTGACGGGTCTTGGCCCGCTTGAGACCTTGCTGCAAGACGATTCCGTCAACGATATTCTCGTCAACGGTCCGCAACAGATCTTTGTGGAGCGCGACGGTAGGCTGGAAATCAGCGACATCACCTTCAAGGACGAAAAGCACCTGATGCGAATCATCGACAAGATCGTGTCCGCTGTGGGTCGCCGGGTTGATGAATCCAACCCATATGTTGACGCCCGCCTGGCCGATGGTTCGCGTTTCAACGCGATGGTGCCACCGATTGCGGTTGATGGGTCGCTGGTCTCAATTCGTAAGTTCAAAAAAGACAAGCTGGGCATCGATGACCTGGTGAATTTCGGTGCCTTTACCGAAGAAATGGCCGCTTATCTTCAGGCCGCCGTGTCAACCCGTCTGAACATCATCGTTTCAGGTGGTACGGGTTCGGGTAAAACCACCACGCTGAACGCCTTGTCCAGTTTCATCGATGACGCAGAACGCATCCTGACAATCGAGGATACGGCGGAACTTCAGCTGCAACAGACCCATGTGGGTCGGATGGAAAGCCGTCCGCCCAACGTCGAAGGCAAAGGTGAGGTCAGCCCGCGCGACTGTCTGAAAAACGCCCTGCGTATGCGTCCTGACCGCATCATCGTGGGTGAGACGCGTGGCGCCGAGGTGATCGACATGCTGCAGGCCATGAACACCGGCCACGACGGCTCGATGACCACAATCCACGCCAACTCGGCGCGGGACGGGATTTCGCGTCTGGAAAACATGATCGCGATGGCCGGGATCGAAATGCCGATCAAAGCGGTCCGCAGCCAGGTCTCATCAGCCGTGAACCTGATTGTGCAGGCCAGTCGCCTGCAGGATGGTTCGCGGCGGATGACGTCAATCACCGAGATTACCGGCATGGAAGGCGATGTGATCTCGATGCAGGAAATCTTTAAATTCCAGCGTGTTGGATTGACACCAGATAACAAAATCATCGGTCATTTCACCGCGACCGGCGTGCGCAGCCACTTTTCGGAACGCTTCCGCCTGTGGGGCTTTGACTTGCCCGCTTCGGTCTATGAACCAACGAATATGTAGGAGATCTGACAATGCAATTGCCTGTTGAGGCGCTCATCTATGTCGTGATCTTTGTCGCGGTGTTCGCTCTGGTCGAAGGCATCTATCTTGTTGCTTTCGGCAAATCCATCAGCCTGAACAGCCGTGTGAACCGGCGTCTTGATATGCTCGAGAAAGGTGTCGGGCGGGAACAGGTGCTGGAACAGCTGCGCAAGGAAATGCAGCAGCATATGAAGACACAGAGCATCCCGCTCTATTCGCTGTTGGCTGACAAAGCGCAGAAAGCCGCGATTGCCTTCACACCGAAGCAATTGATCTTGGTCATGATCCTGTTGTCGGGTTTTGCTTTTGTGGGCTTAAGCGTCGGCACCGCGACGGAATTGGTTCTGCGGGTGGCATTGTCCGCAGCCATCGGTATCGGCGGTGTCTACGCCTGGGTTAGCCGCAAAGCTAACAAACGTATGAGCATGATGGAAGAACAGCTGCCCGATGCGGTTGAACTGATGGTGCGCTCTCTGCGCGTAGGTAACCCTTTTGTGTCGTCGATTCAGATTGTCGCAAACGAAGTTCAGGACCCGTTGGGAACCGAGTTTGGCGTCATTGCCGATGAATGCGCCTATGGCCGGGACGTGGGTGAAGCACTAAGCGACCTGGCAGAACGCCTAGACATGCAGGATCTTCGCTTTCTGGCTGTGGCTGTGGGTATCCAGCAGCAATCAGGGGGCAACTTGGCTGAAATTCTGGCTGGTCTGGCCAAGGTGATCCGCGCCCGTTTCCGGCTGTTCCGACGCGTAAAAGCAATCACGGCCGAGGCACAATGGTCTGGCAAATTTCTGTCCGGTTTCCCGCTTTTCTGTCTGCTGTTCATTATGGTGACGGACCCCAACTACTATGACGACGTGGTTGATCATCCTTGGTTCATCCCGGCCTGTTTCTTCGTAGGCATCATGCTGACGCTGAACCTGATCGTTATGCGCGTTCTTACCAACATCAAGGTCTGAGGGTATTGCAATGGAAATTTTGGCCCCAATCAACGACCTGATCAAACAGTACCTTGGCGAATTCGGACCGCTCATCTTGGTCGGCGTGCTGGGGCTGTTCCTGATCATTATCGCAGTCACTCTGATGCTGAATCAGCCAGAGGATCCGCTGAAAAAGCTGCAGAAATCCACGGCAGCTCCAAAGATCGACAAGAAGTCCAAAAAGGATAAGCTTCGCAACGCCAGCCGCAACGAGCAGCTTGAAAAGTTCGCGACCTTCCTTGAGCCGCAGAACGAAGACGAACTGTCAGCGATGCAGCTTAAGCTGCGTCAAGCAGGCTACCATTCAAAGGATGCGGTGCGGTTCTTCCACTTTGCGCAATTCGCGTTGGGCATTCTGGGTATTTTGGTCGGCGTCATGCTGGTGACCGTGCTGTCAGGCGGTCAAGAATTCACAGGCCAGCAAATGGCTCTTAGGGTTCTTGTTCCGGCCGGCGCGGGCTATTTTCTGCCGCGCTACTGGATCACCCGACGTGTTACCGCGCGCAACGAGGCGATTGTGTCCGGATTTCCCGATACGTTGGACCTTATGCTGGTTTGCGTAGAAGCCGGGCAGTCGCTGGATCAGGCCATCGTGCGTGTTGCGAGCGAGATGAAGGCCTCCTACCCCGATATCGCACACGAGTTTGAGATTGTCGCTTATGAGCTCAAGGCTGGTAAAGACAAAGACACCGTTTTGCGTGATTTCGGAACCCGTTGTGGTGTTCAGGACGTCAGCTCATTCGTAACCGTGATGATCCAATCCTCTACATTCGGCACCTCAATTGCCGAAGCGCTTCGGGTATATGCCAGCGAGATGCGCGACAAACGGGTCATGCGCGCCGAAGAGGCCGCGAACAAGTTGCCAACCAAGATGACTCTTGCCACAATGATGCTGACGGTACCACCTTTGCTGGTTATTCTGGTCGGACCTTCGGCAAAAGGAATCGCTGATTTTGCGGCGGGCAATTGATAATCCCCGAATCTTAGACTTCAGACGCACCCACTACGGTATGCGCCACATGCTAAAGGCCGCCATGGTAATCGCCATGGTGGCCTCTTGCACTGAAACGGGGTCGCCTGATGATCTGGACGTCCCCGGAATTGATCCGAAAGGTCAGGGCGTCGACGAAATTACGGTTGGAAACCGATTGATGGCTGCCGGTGAATTCGAACTCGCATTGGATTCCTTTGCCAGGGCAGCGCTAGATCAGGGAATGAACACGCAAATCCTGACAGCGATGGGAACAGCAAATCTGGGCCTCAGGCGCTTGGGACAAGCCGAAACCCTGCTGCGTCGAGCCATCCAGGACAACCCGGACTGGCCTGTTGCATGGAACAATCTGGGCGTTGTTCTGGTTGAAAAGGGTGAATATCCTGAAGCCGCGCAGGTCTTTAAACGCGCCTTTGCGCTGGACAATGGCGAAAGTGACGCAATCCGGGACAATCTGCGCTTAGCGCTCGCAAAAATGGAAAATCCTGTTAATACTACGGCAGAAGAACAAGAATACACGTTGGAGCAGCAAGGCGACGGGCAATTCAAGCTGCGCAAGCTCCCGTAAAATAGGCAAGAGCAGTAAGGGACGCAAAAAAATGCGCCAACAATTCTTGATTGCGCCAATTATGATGTGTGGGCTGATCCTGTCGGCCTGCGAAAAAGAAACCGAAGAAGAAAAGGTCGAGCGCACCTATCAGGAGGTCAACGTCATTGACGAGACCAACCTGAACGAGGTTCTGTTAACCGCCGCCGACCCGAATGAGGCAGTCACATATTTCCAAGGTGCAGCCGCCAAAAACCCCGGCCGGATCGACCTGCAGCGAGGGCTGGCGATTTCCTTGTCTCGTGCAAAGCGATCAACCGAAGCCGTCTCCGCCTGGAAGAAGGTGACGACGATGAAAGGCGCTGGGAATGTCGACAAGCTTGAATATGCTGATGCGCTTGTCCGTGCCGGGAATTGGGATCAGGCTAGTTCGGTTCTGAACTCCATTCCACCCACTTTTGAATCCTTTAGACGGTATCGCCTCGAGGCCCTGGTTGCCGACTCCAAACAGGATTGGAAACGCGCGGACCACTTCTATGAGACTGCGGTGGGCCTGACGACACGCCCCGGCAGTGTCATGAACAACTGGGGTTATTCCAAGTTGACGCGCGGCCAGTTTGCCGAAGCCGAACGCCTGTTCGCCGAAGCGATCCGTCAGGATCAATCCCTGTTCACTGCCAAGAACAACCTTGTTCTGGCCCGGGCCGCACAAGGGAATTACAACATGCCGGTTGTTCCCATGACACAGGTGGAACGGGCGCGGCTGCTGAACACGATGGGTATCACCGCGGTCAAGCAGGGGGACGTGACCACGGCCAAGAACCTGTTCCGCGAAGCCATTGCCACCCACCCTCAGCACTATGACGAGGCCGTCCGCTCGCTCCGCGCGCTTGAGGAAGCCTGATTGATGAGTATCCCTGCGTTTGCTGCGCTGTGGTTTCTGCCCTTTGTCCTGCCAATTTGCTTTTACGTCGCGTTCACGGATTTGCGGGACATGCTGATCAAGAATCACGCTGTTGTTGCGCTGACTGTCGTTTTTGCTGTTGTCGGTCTGTTGGTTCTTCCCCCTTGGTCGACCGAGTGGACATCGCTCAATATCTGGTCGGTCTCAATTGCCCTGCCCCCATACGTTTGGCAATTGCTGCATATCGTGATCGTGTTGATCCTGGGCATCCTGTTGAACGCCGCTGGGGTTCTGGGGGCCGGTGACGCCAAGTTTATGGCTGCGGCGTCGCCGTTTGTCTGGACAGGCGATTGGGGATTGGTCGTTCTAATTCTGACTGCAACCACGCTGGCAGCTTTTGCAACGCATCGTCTGGCCATGCATTCCCCGTTGCGCAATGTGGCGCCAAATTGGGAAAGCTGGAACAGAACGAAGCACTTTCCAATGGGCTTTCCTTTGGGAGGCAGCCTGGCAATTTACCTAATGCTAGGGACTGTTTACGGCTCGTAAACTATCATTAACCCGCCTTGTCCCCGCCTTGGTGATGCCACAAAGCCGGGCCAGATTTTCCCTAAGTGGCCCTTTTGGGGGCTTTTGGTACGAATACTGGATAGACGGGCGACGCTCATGAATATGCAGACAACTTCGGTAATGGCCCCCCCTGCACCCAAGGGTCTGGGCGAAATGAAACTGCCCATCGTCATGATGCGCGACATCATGCTGAAAACGATCTTCCGCAAGAACGTGGACACCGTGTCCGAGATCGCCGAAGCGATTTGTTTGCCGGGCGCCGTCACGCAGGAACTGATCGACATGGCCCGCGAACAAAAGCTGATCGAGGCCACCGGCACACTGAATGCTAACAGCGGCAACGAGATGGGTTATCAACTGACCGATGCCGGTAAGGCTCGCGCGTTGGACGCACTGAGTCAGTCAGAATATTTCGGTGCCATGCCCGTGCCGCTGGACGTCTACCGCGAACAGGTAAAACGCCAGTCGATCCGGAACATTCAGGTGACCCGTGACCAGTTGGTCGGCGCAATGGGTCATCTGGTTTTGCCCGACAGCCTTCTGGATCAATTGGGCCCTGCGGTCAGCGCAGGGCGTTCGGTGCTGATGTACGGCCCTCCGGGTAACGGTAAATCCTCAATTTCAAACGGGATTCGCGATGCTTTGGGCGATAATGTCTATGTGCCTTACGCCATTGAATATGCCGGTCAGGTGATCACGGTCTATGACCCGATTGTTCACACCGCAATTGAACAGGAAGCCGACGACCCCAATAGCCTGCGTCGCCGCAAACGATTCGACACGCGCTATGTGCAATGCGAACGACCGACCGTGGTGACGGGTGGTGAGCTGTCTCTCAGCATGCTGGACCTGGTCTATAACCCAACGGCGCGAACCTATCAGGCGCCACTGCAGCTGAAATCGACCGGCGGCATCTTCATTGTGGACGACCTTGGCCGCCAGCAGGAACCACCTCAGGCCCTGATCAACCGCTGGATTGTTCCTCTGGAAGAGAGCAAGGATATCCTTGGCCTGCAATCGGGTGAAAAATTCGAAGTTCCCTTCGACACGCTGGTTATCTTCTCGACCAACTTCCACCCGAACGAGATTTTCGACCAAGCGGCCCTGCGCCGGATCTTCTTCAAAATCAAAATTGACGGCCCGAACCAGGAGAATTTCCTGAAAATCTTTGCCATGGTGGCCCGTAAACGCGGCATGCCGCTGGATGAAGCCGCCCTAGTGCACTTGCTGAAGGTCAAATATCCGACCATCAACAACATCTACGCCAACTATCAGCCGATCTTCCTGATCGACCAGATGATCTCGATTTGTGAGTTTGAGGGCATCCCCTATCAGATGAGCCCCGACCTGATCGACCGCGCGTGGTCCAACATGTTCGTCAAAGACGAGACAATCGTCAATTAACGCCGTGCCATTTCGGTAAAGGGCCGGGTAATCTGCGCGTATGACGCAGATTCCCGCCCGGATCACAGCTTGGTTTGCCTCCAAGGGCTGGTCCATCCACCCCCATCAACAGGACATGTTCAACCGGGCTTCGGACCCGGCCACGTTGCTGATCGCACCAACCGGGGGTGGCAAGACCATGGCCGGGTTTCTGCCAACACTGGCCGAACTGGCAGATGGCGCGCATAAGGGTCTGCACACGATCTATGTGTCTCCGCTCAAAGCGCTGGCCGCCGACATCCGCCGCAATTTGCGAGGGCCTGCGGATGAGATAGGCCTGCCCATCCGGATTGAGGATCGCACGGGCGACACTTCAGCCACGCAGAAAAAGCGACAACGCGTGGACCCACCGCATATTCTGCTGACCACGCCGGAAAGTCTGGCTCTGCTGACCTCATACGAGGACGCACCGCGGATGTTCGCAGGCGTGCAACGAGTGATCGTTGACGAGATCCACGCGTTGGCCGAAAGCAAGCGCGGCGATCAGTTGATGCTGGCCTTGGCGCGACTGCAATCCTTGTGCCCAGACCTGCGCCGGGTCGGGCTGTCGGCCACGGTCGAGGACCCACAGGCCATTGCGCAATTTCTGGCGCGGCATCCTGATCCCTGTCAGATCGTACAGGCCGATCCCGGGCCTGATCCGGATATCCGCATGCTGGAAACGCAGGAAATGCCGCCATGGTCCGGTGGCGGCGCGGCCTATTCGATCCCGGCGGTGCTTGAGCAGATCAAACAACACAAAACCACGCTGATCTTTCACAACACCCGCGCACAGGCCGAGATTTTCTTTCACAACCTCTGGCTGGCCAATGATGACGGTCTGCCCATCGGCATTCACCACGGCAGTCTGGACCGCCAGCAACGCGAACGGGTCGAGGCCGCCATTGTGAGGGGTGATCTACGCGCCATCGTGTGCACCGGCAGTCTGGATCTGGGCATCGACTGGGGCGAAGTAGATCTTGTGATCCAAATCGGCGCGCCCAAGAACGTCAAGCGGCTGGTGCAACGGATCGGACGCGCGAACCACCGCTATAACGCGCCCTCCAAGGCCCTGCTGGTGCCTGCAAACCGCTTTGAGGTGGTGGAATGCGTCGCAGCGCTTGAGGCCGCCAGGGCGCATGATCTGGACGGCGACCCGCGCGGCCCCGGCCCCCGCGATGTGTTGTGTCAGCATATCCTGATCGCGGCAGCTGCAGGCCCGTTCGATGCAGAAACACTGTTCGGCGAAATGACCGCAGCCGGACCTTATGCGCAGCTGACCCGTGATGAGTTCGATGCCTGTCTGGAGTTCTGCGCAACCGGCGGTTACGCCCTGCGGGCCTATGATCGTTGGCAACGCTTGCAACAACGTCCGGACGGACAGTGGCAGCTACGTGACCCACGCGCGGCGCAGCGTATCCGTATGAATCTTGGCACCATTCAGGACACTGACACACTGAAAGTACGCCTGAAACGCAATCGCGGCGGTAAGCCACTTGGCGAGGTGGAAGAAGCGTTTGCCGCCTCACTGACACCCGGAGAAACCTTTCTGATCGGCGGGCAAATTGTCCGCTATGAAGGTTTGCGCGAGATGGTGGTCGAAGTCAGCCGCCGTGCGGACAGAAAACCGAAAGTTGCGGTTTTTGCGGGCACGAAATTCGCGACCTCAACACAGTTGAGTGACCGCATCCTACGAATGTTCGCTCAGCCTGACTGGCCGCAACTGCCCGAACATACCGCTGACTGGCTGGCCCTGCAGCGCGACATGTCCCGTCTGCCCCAACGCGACCGGTTGCTGATCGAGAGCTTTCCGAATGATGGGCGCGAGAACCTGTGTGTCTACGGTTTCGCCGGACGGAACGCGCAGCAGACGCTGGGCCTGTTGTTGACCAAACGGATGGAAGAAACCGGGCTCGCCCCGCTTGGGTTTGTCGCCACTGACTATGCAACGCTGATCTGGGGGCTGGATGCTGTGACCGACCCACGCCCGTTGTTTCAGTTGGACGCCCTGCGTAACGGGCTTGAGACCTGGCTGGCCGGAAATGCGGTGATGAAACGGACCTTTCGCGCCTCGGCCACGATTGCCGGGCTGATCGAACGAAATACTGGCGGTCAGCGAAAAAGCGGGCGTCAGGCGACGTTTTCCTCGGATATCCTCTATGACACCTTGCTGAAGTACGACCCCAACCATCTGCTGATGCAGATCACCCGTGAAGAAGCCATGCGCGGCTTGGTCGATTTCGGGCGGATCGAAACGATGATTGCCCGGATCGGAGACCGGATTGATCTGTTGCGGTTGGACCGCGTGTCGCCCCTTGCCGCCCCGCTGTTCCTTGAGGTTGGTAAAGTTCCGGTCAAAGGTGCCGCCGAGGAACGGCTGCTGGCCGAGGAAAGCGCGCGCCTGTTGCAGGCAGCAGGATTAGCGCCGGGCTGATATTACTTGCGCCCAAACGTGAAACACGCAAAGAACGGACCATGAACGAAGTCGCGTTTTCTTTTGCGGGGCAAACCCTCAGCGCATTGGGATCCGGGGCCCTATGGTGGCCGGATCAGCAATTGCTCTGCGTGTCCGATCTGCATCTGGGCAAATCCGAGCGCATCGCGCGCAGGGGTGGACCAACCCTGCCGCCTTATGACAGCCGTGAAACCCTGACCCGGCTGGCTACAGACATCACCCGAACCAATCCTGCCACCGTTATCTGTCTGGGCGACAGTTTCGATGACTTGCAATCGTCGCTCGCGATGGAAGCGTCCGATCAGCGCGATATCACGACCCTGCAAGCCGGTCGGCGATGGATCTGGATCGAAGGCAACCACGACCCCGGCCCGATTGATCTGGGCGGCACACACATGTCTGAATGTCTGATTGGACCGCTGACATTCCGCCATATCGCGAAACCCCTGACCCAAAGCGAAGTGTCCGGTCACTATCACCCCAAAGCACGGCTGAACGCACGGGGCCGATCAATCACACGCCCTGCCTTTTTGATAGACCAGACACGGTTAATACTGCCGGCCTACGGCACCTATACCGGCGGGTTGCGTAGTTCGGATCATATATTTGACGGGCTGATGAGCGAGCAGGCCATGGCCATCCTGACCGGGCCACAGCCTCGGATCATTCCCATGCCCAGATGAGGCGATTCAGATGATACCGTCTTGCTCAAGCTCGGGTTTGTATTTGCGGCTGACTGGAACCAGGTCGGTGTTGGCCAGGCGTAGATATGTTTTGCCCTCTATCTTTTCGACTCCGGTGATGGCATAGTCTGCCACCCAATGAGACCGGTGCGTACAATGCCCGGGTATCGGCTCCATCTCGGCAATTGCATCAGTAAGACGGGACCGGATGGTAAACGTCCCTTCCGACGTCACAACATCAATTGCATGATTTCGACCGGTCAGGCGATAGATCTGACCAGAAAATGTTTCCGGCAAGCGCTTGGTCAGGCGTGGCGATGGTCGCACGATATGAGGGGAATCTGTCTCATTCACCTGTCTATGCCCGTGCGTCAGAACCAAACCGGTTGCAAACAATGCACCATAGGGTATCACCGCCAGCACATCTGGTGCCCGCTGCCCGCCGACGGTAAACAGCAAATAGGACATAAGCCAAACGGATGGCACGAAAAGCGCTAGAATGACCAAAACCAAAGCAAAATCTCGCCAAGTGAAATGCGCCTGAACGAAGTATTTCTGGGCAACTTGTCTGACGATCCAGGTCACGCACAAGGCCAAACCCATCACCCCAATCCAGAACACAAGCCGTTGTGGATAGGTCAGATAGATGGTCGGAAAAGGTTGAAACGCACTGGCCAGCAAAGGCGGAAAGGCTACACCTGCAATTACTCGGCGTAACGTGAGTTTAGCCAGAATTGTATTTGCCTCCGCGGTCATACACACTCAACCAACAAGCCTACAGGACCCAGCCCAACGCCACGTGGCCAATGCCACTTATTCGTAACCAGCTGGAAAGACTTGTTTATCATTGAATGATATTACATTCAAACCCGGTATCGAAAACTTAATTCAATCTTTAGAAAGCAATTGGGTCAAAGAGTGCTTTACTCTTTGACCCAATCATTCAGTTTAATTCAATCGGTAGTCAGGCTGTCAGGCCTTCGGGTTCTGGCAGGCCATTTGCGCGGCAGCAGGCGGTCAGTGTGTTGGCCAGCAGGCAGGCGATGGTCAT
>NZ_CYUD01000007.1 GCF_001458295.1 Ruegeria denitrificans | reverse complement strand
TAGCGCCGGTGAAGGGGGTTCTAAGGTTTACCTCCAATAGCCGCAAGTGGAAAATTCGACAAACTCGCAAAAAACCGCAGATTTAAATTTTACTTATATAAATCAGTTATTTAAATGAATACACACTTCACAAAACCCGCGACATGCAGCGCATCCCATCTCAAATCTCGGCTTTTGCACAGGGTTACCCACAGACTCACCGCCGAGTCAGGTGGAATCGGCCTGACGCGTCCGAGTCAGCACTCCGGAAATCGGCATACGTAACATCAACAGGACGACAATTGCGGACAGATAGACCAGCGGTTCAACCTGAAAGCCTTTGGCCAGTATGACATAGTGTAAACCGCCCAGAATCGCGGCAGGAAAGACGAGGCGTTGCAAGCTGCGCCAACGTGGGCCTAATTTCCGTACCGACAAATTGTTCGACGTCACCGCCAGCGGCAACATCAGGGCAAAAGCGGCCATGCCGACCGTAATATAGGGACGCTTAACGATATCCGCCCAGATCTGGCTGGGCACCTGCACATCCAACACCAGCCACACCAACAGATGCAGCGTAACATAAGTAAAGGTCAGCACGCCAAGCGCTCGGCGGAATTTCAGCAGATTCAGCCCAAGGAATCGCCGCAACGGAGAAAGAGCCAGCACACCGATCAGAAGCTGCAACGCCAACTCTCCGTACCGATGCTCCAACGCCTCGATCGGGTTCACGCCAAGCCCGCCTGTCAGCCCCTGATAAAATAGCCAGGGCGCCGGAAGCGCCCCGATCAGGTATACCGCCCAGACGGGAATACGGCGTAGTATCTGATTCATCTGCTGCATAGGTTTAGTAGTATTGCGAAAGATCCATGCCTTCGTACAGCCCTGCGACCTCTTTCTCGTATCCGTTGAACATCAGGGTCGGGATACGTTTGGCAAAGAGACCGCCGCCGATCTCACGTTCCGAGGCTTGTGACCAGCGTGGATGATTCACGTTCGGGTTCACATTACTATAGAATCCGTACTCACGCGGGTTGGACATATTCCAACTGGTGGGCGGTTCCACATCAGTCACGGTGATCCGCACGATCGACTTGATCGACTTGAAGCCGTATTTCCATGGCACCACCAAGCGCAGCGGCGCACCGTTCTGGTTTGGAATCGGTCGATCATAAATACCCGTGGCCATAATGGTCAGTGGATGCATCGCCTCATCCAGACGCAGACCCTCGCGATAAGGCCACTCCAGAATCGGATAGCGCACGCCCGGCATCTCGTCAGGAATCAGGGCGGTCTCAAAGGCTACAAACTTGGCCCCTTCCTGAACGCCTGCCATATTCAGCAGGTCAGCCAGTTCGAATCCGTTCCACGGAATCACCATCGACCACGCTTCGACACAGCGGAAGCGATAGATGCGTTCCTCGACCGTCATCTCGGACATGATATCCTTGAAGTCATAGTCGCCCGGATTGTCGACCAGACCGTCAATCTTGACGCTCCATGGTTCGGTGGTCAGCGCCCCTGCATATTTGGCGGGATCATCCTTGCCAGTCCCGAATTCATAGAAATTATTGTACGAGGTGATCTCTTCCCAGGTGTTCGGCTCCAGTGTTTCCTGCGCCGCGGCACCCTGCGCCATCCCCGCCAGCCCGACACCTGCCAGCCCGGCCATGACCTGCCGCCGGTTCAGGAACGCCGCCCGTGGGGTGACGTCTGCATGTGTCAGTGTGTTGGTCCAGCGATGCGCCATGTATGTCTCCGTTATCAAAACACCTCGGCTATGAGGTAGGTCGCTGATAGCACAGTGCCAACGAAACAGGCGTCACGATTGAGAGACGAGATTGAAATGTATTGCGCGGCTGCGTGGCAGAGCAATGTCAATCTACCGCCAATTGGAACGGTGATCTCTTATTTGCTCTTTCGTATTATCTTCTGAACGATCTGACCTGTATTGTGAACGCTTCGATCTGTAATCGTTTCACAATACCCGAATACTGGAGCTCCACATCTGCAATGCATGGAGTATCCACGATGAAAAAGATGATTTCCGCCCTGGTCCTTGCTGTCGGCCTAACGGGCACGCAAGCTGTCGCCCAGGATGTCGCCGAAATGAGCGACCTGGAATATGCCCACATTGCCTATACTGCCGACAATATTGACATTCGCTATGCCCATCTGGCGTTGGCTCTGTCTGAAAACCCCGACATCCATGAATTCGCGAACACGATGATCCGCGATCACACGGCCGTGAATGAAGCCGCACTTGGTTTGCTGGACAAGCTGGGTGCGACAGCGCAGGACAATGCGTTCAGCCAGACCCTGAATGAAAATGCGGAAGAGATCATCAACAATCTCTCGCAACTGCGTGGTGCCGAGTTTGACGCCGCCTATGCCGCGAACGAGCTGGCTTACCATCAGGCCGTGAACGAATTGGTCGGTGGCACAATGATCCCCAATATCGACAACCCCGAAGTCAAGGCTCTGTTCGAGCAGGGCTATGAGATCTTCAAGGCGCATGAAGGTCATGCCGAGATGATGGTCGAGTCGCTGAACTGATGCGGAAAGGGTTGTCGCGTCGGGCTGTACTGGGCGGAGCGTTGGCCTCAGCGACATCGCTGCGACTTCGTGCGCATGCCGATGAGGCACCTGTTGTTCACGAGGTGACGATCAAGCGATTCACCTATGAACCGAAGCACATTCAGGCACGTGTCGGGGATATAATCCGATGGACCAACCTTGATATCGCTCCGCATACGGCTTCGGCCGACGATCTCAGTTGGGACACCGGAGAACTGAAGAAAGGTGAAAGCGCAGAAATGGTCATCAATGACAGGATGGAGCTGACCTATTTCTGCGTATTTCACCCGCATATGAAGGGAAAGATCGAGATCGTTTAATCCGATCCAAAACGAGCGATTTCGGACCTTCATAAAGAAGACCCGCCGGTTCGGCGGGTCTTTTCAGTTTCGCAGGTCAGTGTACCACGGCATCGTCCGGGCGTGGACGATCCGATGTCCCCAACCGGTCGCCGATGATCAGCCCTTCGGTCCCGGCTGTCACAGGAACGGTCTCACCATCCTTGATCTCACCAGCCAGCAATGCTTCGGCCAGCGGGTTCTGCAGGGCGCGCTGGATCACGCGTTTCAGCGGACGGGCCCCAAAGACCGGATCATAGCCTTCGTTCGCCAGCCATTCCTTGGCACCATCGTCCAAGGCCAGCTCGATCTTGCGGGCGGCCAGACGTTTCTGCAGACGTGCCATCTGGATATCGACGATGCCATCCATATCGGCCCGCTTGAGGCGGTCAAAGATGATGGTCTCATCCAGACGGTTCAGGAATTCCGGCCTGAAATGCGCCCGGACCGCATCCATCACATCGCGCCGTGCTTGCGCACTGTCCGCACCTTCGGGCAATTGGCTGAGCGCCTGAGAGCCAAGGTTCGACGTCAGGATGATCAGCGTTTGCTTGAAGTCTACGGTGCGGCCCTGGCCATCGGTCAAAACGCCATCATCAAGCACCTGCAACAACACGTTGAACACATCCGGGTGCGCCTTTTCGACCTCGTCAAACAGCACGACCTGATAGGGCCTGCGCCGCACGGCTTCGGTCAACACACCGCCTTCGTCATAGCCGACATAGCCCGGAGGGGCACCGATCAGGCGGGCAACCGCGTGTTTCTCCATGAACTCGGACATGTCGATGCGCACCATCGCGTTGTCATCGTCGAACAAGAAGTTCGCCACAGCTTTGGTCAGCTCGGTCTTGCCCACACCGGTCGGCCCGAGAAACAGGAACGAGCCCAGCGGGCGGCCCTCATCATTCAGGCCCGCGCGCGCACGGCGCACGGCGTTGGCCACGGCGGTCACCGCCGCATCCTGACCGATTACGCGGGAATGCAGATCGTCTTCCATCCGCAGCAGCTTCTCGCGCTCGCCTTCCAGCATTTTCGAGGTCGGGATACCCGTCCAGCGTTCGACCACCGAAGCGATCTGTTCCGGGCGCACCGTTTCCTCGGCCATCATCTGGCTGCTTTCGGCGTTCTCGGCCTCGGTCAGCTTTTTCTCAAGCTCAGGGATGACGCCATAGGACAGCTCACCCGCCTTGGCGAGGTTGCCTTCGCGCTTGGCGATCTCCAGATCAGCCCGCGCCTTGTCGAGCTGCTCTTTCAGATCACGGGCACCCGCGAGCTTGTCGCGTTCGGCCTGCCACTGTGCGGTCATCTCGGCGGATTTCTCCTGCAGATCGGCCAGATCCTTTTGCAAGGTTTCCAGACGATCCTTCGATGCTACGTCATCTTCCAGCTTCAACGCCTCTTCCTCGATCTGCATCTGCAGGATCTGGCGATCCAGTTGATCCAGTTCCTCGGGCTTGGAATCAACTTCCATACGCAGCCGCGACGCCGCCTCATCGACAAGGTCGATGGCTTTGTCGGGCAGGAAGCGGTCGGTGATATAGCGATGCGACAGCGTCGCCGCCGAGACCAGCGCCGAGTCCGAGATGCGCACGCCGTGGTGCAGCTCGTACTTTTCCTTGATTCCACGCAGAATGCTGATCGTGTCCTCGACGGTCGGCTCAGCCACTAAAACGGGCTGGAACCGGCGCGCAAGGGCCGCGTCTTTTTCGACGTATTTGCGGTACTCATCCAGCGTGGTCGCGCCGATACAATGCAGCTCACCCCGGGCAAGCGCAGGTTTGATCAGGTTGGCGGCGTCCATTGCGCCGTCGGATTTACCGGCACCGACCAGCGTGTGCATCTCGTCGATGAACAGGATGATCTCACCGGCAGCCTCAGTGACCTCGGTCAGAACCGCCTTGAGGCGTTCTTCGAATTCACCGCGGTATTTCGCACCAGCGATCAGCGCACCCATATCGAGCGCGAGCAGCTTTTTGTCCTTTAGCGATTCCGGCACGTCGCCATTGATGATGCGCAGGGCCATACCCTCGGCAATCGCGGTTTTACCCACACCGGGCTCCCCGATCAGAACCGGGTTGTTCTTGGTGCGGCGTGACAGAACCTGCATCGAACGGCGGATTTCCTCATCCCGCCCGATGATCGGGTCAATCTTGCCCTCAGCCGCCGCCTCGGTCAGGTCGCGCGCGTATTTTTTGAGCGCGTCATAACCCTCTTCCGCCGACGCGCTGTCAGCGGTGCGACCCTTGCGGATGTCGTTGATCGCTTCGTTCAGTTTCTGAGCGGATACGGCACCAGCGTCCAAAGCATCCTTGGCTTTGGATTTCACCATGCATAGCGCCATCAACACGCGTTCGACCGGCACAAAGCTGTCACCCGCCTTGGTGGCGATCTTGGTGGCTTCGTCCAGGACTTTGGCAGTCTGACCGTCCATGTAAATCTGGCTGGCGTCGCCGCTGACCTTCGGGATTTTGGCCATCGCAGCGTCCAGCGCTTCGACCACGCGGTTCGACGCGCCGCCTGCACGTGTGATCAGGTTGCTGGCCAACCCCTGATCGTCATCCATCAATGCTTTCAAAATATGTGTGGGCTCCAACCTCTGGTGCCCTTCGCGCAGTGCAATGGTCTGCGCGGCCTGCACGAATCCCCGTGCCCGCTCGGTGAACTTGTTCAAGTCCATAGCATTCTCCTTTATCTCAAGCGCCCTTAATGTGATGCGCCCGCTTGGCGGCACGCGTCGGTCTGGGCCTCACATTCAATCTGGGAAATATATTTGACGGTTCAAGACGTAACATTGCGAAACTGAAACTTAATATTCCAAAGGGTTTACCGGTCACCAGGAAGAATATAGCGCCAACGTCGATTTTTGGAAAATCTCAGGCAGGTATCAGCTATCCAGAGTGTGGTACCTGTCAATATTCTCCTTGCTGGCAGCTGATCGCCCAATTAGTTTTGCCCCACTTTTGGGAGAACGCGAATTGAAAGTATGCGCCGTTACAATGGTCTACAAAGATCATTGGTATCTGGAAAAATGGATTCAATATTATGGCCAGCATTTAGGGGAAACGAACCTATACGTCATCAGCCATGGAGATGATCCGGTTCATTGTAAGTTGGCGAAAAACTGCAACCACGTCAGAATACCACGGAACCAACTTCCCGAAGATTTTGACGAACAGCGTTGGCGCATGCTGTCGGACCTGTGCACTGTTTTGAACTCGACGCATGATTGGGTAATCTGCGGAGACGTTGACGAAATCATCATACCCGCACGTGCAGATGAAACCGTCATCCAGGTTCTCGAGAGCCAAACCCCAAAAACCGTTATTGGCGCAGTCGGATTTGAAGTCATGCCGCACAGTGAGTCACAATGGCTTCTTCAGTTTTCTCCGCGGTATTCGAAACCATCCATTCTGGGTCGCCGAATTAAGCTATCTCTGGGTGCTCATGGTGCATTTTGCGATTGGGCGCATATTCCGGACCTTGCTCTCATTCATTTCCCTTTGGCGAACCAAACGTCTTTTCAACAACGTGGCGAGGCCTTAGCAGCTGATATCAAACACTTGCGCGAGACCCCTGCGACAGAGCGGACTTCTCGTCAGAAAGCGCTTATTCGCTGGGGAAAAGAGCAGCATCACAAAGCCGAATTGGTCACCCCCCAAGACGCTGCGGACAGCGTAGTGCCCCTTCTGACCGCCTCGCGACAAGCTGCGCCACTTTTGACGAAATCCATGAAGACGGTAGATCAGACAGAAATTCGGGTGGCACCGCGAAAGCTCCGGAACGTAAATATCTTTGCTGAAATCGATGATCGTCTAATGGATTTGTTTTCTTAGCCGTCCAATCTTTTTTTGCAGGCAAGTGTGTTTCTCTGGTCAACGCCGCGGCACGGAATAGACAGTATATCCCCCGGTTTTCGCCACCTGCCGCGCGCTGTACATGTCGACCAATGATTGCGCCGCATCGCTACCCGACGGGCAGGACACAAGATCAGCCGCATCGTCCAGGAAATCGACGGTAAAGGCCGTTTCTCCGGTCAACTGGCAATCGTCATCGGTGGAGCGATAGCCGCGTACAAGACGCAGATCATCATTTGTCGGCGACACGATGAACGTATCCGCTGCCTCCGTCTCGAGCGGCATGTCCTGACATCCTGTCAGGATCAGCAACAGTGCAACACCAATCAACCGTTTCATAGTCCCCCCATCCAAAATGCGCTTGTGAATGGCAGGCACCATAGCACAGGTCGGATTACGCCGCTTGACCCTGATCACCCTTGGTCCTGCATGGACACATGGCGCGGAACCCGCTAGGACGCAGACGTTTGCCAAAAAGGAGCTTGCCCCATGTCCGATGACCGCCTGATTGTTGCCCTTGATGTTCCGAACGCCTTACAGGGGCTGGCCATGGCCGAGCGACTGGGCGATGCCGTTTCTTTCTACAAGATCGGGTTGGGGATGCTGACCGGCGGCGGGCTGGCTCTGGCCAATGAGCTGAAACAGGATCACGGCAAGCGTATCTTTCTGGATATGAAGCTGTTCGACATTGGCAACACGGTGGAAAACGCCGTGCGCGGACTGGCGCAGTTCGATCTGGATTTCCTCACCGTGCATGGCGACCCCCATGTGGTGCGTGCGGCTAAAGAGGGTGCCTCGAGCAAGGACCTGAAAATCCTGGCGGTGACTATCCTGACCTCACTGAACCGCGACGATCTGGATGCGAGCCTGCTAAAAGAGGGCGATGTGCAGAAACTGGTGGTCGAACGCGCGGCCAAAGCGCTGGAGGCCGGAGCCGATGGCGTCATTGCCAGCCCGCAAGAGGCTGCGCTGATCCGCGCCCTGCCCGAGGCCGAAGGCCGCCTGATCGTCACCCCCGGCGTGCGTCCGGCAGGTGCGGCTCTGGGCGATCAGAAACGCGTGGCAACGCCGGCCAGTGCTATCAGTGACGGCGCTGATCACATCGTTGTCGGTCGCCCGATCTATCAGGCGCAGGACCCGAAAGCCGCTGCTGAGGCGGTTCTTGCTGAGTTAAATTCCTTGACACATCACTGAACAGCCCCGCGAAATCGGCGAATTTCTGCGCAAAAACGGCCCGCAACCAGTTGACCTCGCGTCACTTTCCAACCGAAACGCGCCAAATCGTCCCTGTGCCCCAAAACACACATGAAGAATGCGAGTTTTGCTTGTGTGACCTGGGTCCTGTCGAAATCCACGTTTTTGAGCGATTCTAAGTCCGTGATACTCCCCACGGACCCTCTCTTCCTGAGGTCCGTCACCTCCCCCCGCCTCTTCGCGGGGGGTCTTCTTTCGGACAAGATCAGGCTTAAAACCACTGCTGGCATTTCGTGCCGGGGTTGGGGCTGATATAAGGAAACCGCTGATTGAATCGCATGGAAGGCGGGAAGATTTCATGCCCGGTCTCTGCCGAGATTGCCTGACCACTTTGACCGACGAACGGCGTTGCCCGTCCTGCGGCAGCCCGCGGATCAAGGAGCATCCCGAGCTGTTTGATCTGTCCATCGCACATATGGATTGCGACGCCTTCTATGCTTCGGTCGAAAAGCGCGACAATCCGGAACTGGCGGACAAGCCGGTTATCATCGGTGGCGGCAAACGGGGCGTGGTATCCACCGCCTGCTATGTCGCGCGCATTCGCGGCGTCCGGTCAGCCATGCCAATGTTCAAAGCTTTGCAACTCTGCCCCGATGCAGTGGTGATCAAGCCGCGCATGTCGGTCTATGCCGAAGTATCGCGCGATATTCGCAAGATGATGGACGAGCTGACCCCTATGGTTGAACCGCTGTCACTGGACGAGGCGTTCATGGACCTGTCCGGCACTCAGCGCCTGCACGGCGCGCCACCCGCCGTCATGTTGGCGCGGTTGGTTCAGCGGATGAAGAACGAGTTGGGTGTGACCGGCTCTATCGGGCTGTCGCATAACAAGTTTCTGGCCAAGGTCGCCTCGGACCTCGACAAGCCGCGCGGATTTTCAGTGATCGGCAAGGCGGAAACGGCTGAATTCCTGTATGACAAACCGGTGCGGCTGATCTGGGGCATTGGTCCTGCCGCGCAGGAATCGCTGGACCGCGCCGGTATCCGCAATTTCTCCGACCTGCTGCGCTGGGACCAAGAGGCGCTGACCGCACGGTTCGGGTCAATGGGCTATCGGCTGTGGCATCTGGCGCGCGGGCAGGACAAGCGGCGCGTCTCGGCCCATGAACCGATGAAATCCATTAGTAACGAGACGACATTTTTTGAGGACACCGCCAGTCTTGATATTATGGACGGCCACCTGTGGCGCATGGCCGAAAAAGTAGCTGATCGCGCCAAGGCCAAAGCGCTGGCCGGACGGGTTGTTACGCTGAAACTCAAACGCGCCAATCACAAGATCATAACCCGTCGGGTGTCCTTGCGCGATGCCACTCAGATTGCCGACCGCCTCTATCGCACGGCCCGCGGGTTGTTCGACCAAGTCGGGGATCAGGGGCCATACCGCCTGCTTGGGGTTGGCCTGTCAGATCTGTGCCCCGAGGCGCAGGCCGATATCTCGGGCGATCTGCTGGACCCCGGCGCAGAACAAAGATCACAAGCTGAACGGGCCACCGACGAGATTCGACGCCGCTTTGGCAATGATGCTATTGTGAAAGGCCGCGCATTGCGCTGAGCTTACTCGGCTGCCAGACGGATCGGATCATCGCCGATGCGGGTGATGTCCTGAATGATGTCGCGCAGAATCTCCTGAAACAGGGCGAAATTCTCATTCGGCACGATTTTCGCCTCGTCCATATAAAGCGCCCGGTCGATTTCGACCTGCACCGCATGTTGCTGGCGGGCGGGGCGACCATAGGCCTGGGTCACATATGCCCCGGCAAATGGCGCGTTGCGCGCCACGTTCAACCCGGCGGACACAAAGGCCGCTTCAATCCGATCCACCACGTCGACCGAGGCCGAAGCGCCGAACCGATCCCCCAACACCACATCCGGCCGTTTGGATTTCGCGTTGCTGGCCATGGCGACCGCCTCATGCGGCATCGAATGGCAATCGACCAGAATCGCCTGCCCAAAGACGTCATGCGATTCGGCCAGCAGGGATTTGATACACGCATGATAGGGCCGCCAGCAGGTGTCGATGCGCAGGCGCGCCTCATCCATCGTCAATTTGCCGCTATAGATTGCGCGTCCATTGGCCACCACGCGGGGAATCACCCCCAATCCGGACGCCACTCGGGGGTTGTGCCCGGACCGCCGCGCCCCTTGAATCAGCGCTGGGTCCAGCTCCTCTGCACCGCGGTTCAGATCCAGATACGCCCGCGGCAACACCGCCGAGATCAACGGCGCACCAAATTCGGCCGCTGCCGAAAACAGCTTATCCACATAGGCATCTTCCGAGGATCGAATCACATTTTCACTTAGAATTGTGCGGTTCAGCAGCGATTCAGGGTAGCGTCGGCCACTATGAGGGGAAGAAAATACCACGCATGACGTGCGTCTGGCGGGCATATCCAATACATAGGGCGCGTTCTGCATGGTGACTCCTTGTTCGCATTGAACATAGACCGGAAAATAGTTCTACCAAACCCCTTGAACCCCTTTGCGACTCCTTTTATAGACCCCGCTACCGGCGCGGGGTTCCGCGCCCCATTTCGTTATGGGGCAGGGCACGCGAAGGTCTATGTGGGCGGTTAGCTCAGCGGTAGAGCACTTCGTTGACATCGAAGGGGTCACAAGTTCGATCCTTGTACCGCCCACCATCGTTTCACTGTTCCGGGCTTCCGGGACACCCGACTAACCCAGGCGCTGGCCACGTCCTTGATGAAGGCGCCGCAGATTGGAGACAGGCCAATGAAGGTCAAGAACTCGCTCCGCTCGCTCAAGAACCGGCACCGTGATTGCCGTGTTGTGCGTCGCAAAGGCCGCGTCTACGTGATTAACAAGACGCAGCGCAAGTTCAAAGCTCGCCAGGGCTGAGAACTGCACATAACCGTTTAAAGAAACCGCGCCTCAGAGCGCGGTTTTTTTGTTTGCAGGAGGGGGTACTGAACAAGATTTATAAAAAGACCAGTGTCTTGACCGGCAGCAATATGGCCTGTGCTCGCAAAACTATAGCGTTTGCTATGCCCATCCCGTCCACGATTCGCGCCACAAAGGCGGACAGCCCTGTAATTTCCCCGGCGTCGAGCTCCTTTGCGCGGCTCGTGTAGGCCACGCCGACGCACGCACTGCCCGGCGGGATTCCTTCCAGTTGTTTTGGAAAGATGGGTGCCAGGAAAACAGTCACAGTACCTGGTCGGACGCGATCCTGTTGATCCAATAGCGTGTCGCCTGGCCGGAATTGCCCCGCTGCGATGGCATCCTGCACCTCGTCGACCACCATGGGGATGATGTTTAGGGGTTTGGATGCACAGGTAATTTCAACAAGCATGCCGGGCTTTAGGACGCTTGCTGATATCTGTCCGAAAGCCGCCACAAATCGCCCTAGGCCTGTGACATCAGGCACCAATATGCCCGCAGGGCGCAGAATAGGGTTAACAATATCGCCGGGTTTCAAAAGAAACTGCGTCACGGTCCCGTCCACTTCGGCGAATACAGTGGACTTTGCGATCTCATTCTCTGCCTCTCGCAATACAGCGCGTGCACTTTCCAACTGTGCTGGAAGAACAGTGGTCTGACGCAGCTTGGCCCCATCAAGCGCTGCGACTGCGGCTGTGCTTTTAATTTCCGCGCCGGATACGGCGGTCTGTAGGCGCTCCAATTCCTGCTGACTTACGGCAGCATCGTTCCGTTCGGCAATTTCAAGGCGTCGCTGCAAATCACTAGTCGCCTGAGCCAATTCAACCTCGGCCGCTTTGACCTGCGCATCAGCAACGGCGATTTCTGTTGCGGCCAAACCCAGTGAGGCTTCAATCTCTTCAATGCGGCGCTGAGCCGTTTCTGCGGCAGCTTCCTGTCGGGTGGTATCCAATCGGAAAATAGCATCACCTGCATTCACGTGAGCATTATTGGCGACGTAGACTTCTGCCACCCTGCCGCCCCGATCAGACAGGATCGTAACCGTGCGAAAAGCTGCGGACACATTCCGCGTCGACGGGTGAAAATAGAAAATCACGGTGATCAGCGTGACCGCCAGTATTGCGCATGCGGTCAGACCCCAGCGCAGCTCATACCAGATGTTGAACAGGGTTATTTCATGCCCCCACCGTTTGCCCTGCTTGTAACGGCGATAAAGGTAATCGGGGACAATTGTGATCAGGGCAGAGAAGACCAGCTCAAGCATCGTTGGTCTCCGAAATGTCCAGTTCGGTTTTCAGGGGGAATATTTCATGCAGGGGTACTGCGGCGATCAGAATGGCAGCGATCCAAAATGCATTGTTTAGTGTGAATAGTGAGATCAGCCCAAGGACACCAACCAGTTGCATTTGAACCTTGTGCGAACCTGCCGCCATACGGTCGGGTATAGCCTGAACGGTAAAATAGAGCGCGCCGAAACTAAGTAGCACCGCAACAAGCACCAACCCAACAATGATCAGGAAACCGTCAGTCTCGCCCGGGGCGGTCACCCAGAAAGGAAGGCGCGCCATCGCTTCATCAGAAATAGAGTAATTCACGTGACCCTCCGTTTTCTTAATGATTTCCTTTAAGGATAACCGATTGAAATCAAAAAGATCAAACTTGCCATGTCGGCGAAGCCCCTGCATGGCTTTTGCGGTCGATGTAAGACGTGATGCAGGTGCCGCGCAGCAATTTGAAAGCTGACCCCGTTCAACAGCGACCATTTGACCAACTGAATTTGTCGGATTTACTTGCATCCCCTTCAGAATCGTTTAATTGACCAAATCAGTCGGGTTAATGCCCGCCACGATTTTCAATGTTGGGACAAATGATGCTGAAATCCTCTACCTGCGTTGCCGCCGCTCTGACAGCTTTGATTGCAACCTCTGCCGCCGCCGAAGGCGAACTGAACCTTTACTCTTCACGCCACTACGACACCGACGAACGTCTTTATTCTGATTTCGAAGAGGCGACCGGCATCACCATCAACCGCATCGAAGGCAAGGCCGACGAACTGATTGCACGGATGGAAGCCGAAGGCGCCAACTCGCCCGCGGACATCCTGTTGACCGTAGACACCTCGCGTCTGGCGCGGGCCAAAGACGCGGGCATCCTGCAATCGGTTGACAGCGCCGTTCTCGAGGACCGTATCCCCGCCAATCTGCAGGACAATGACAACCAATGGTTCGGCTTTTCGCAACGTGGCCGCATTATCTTTTTCGACAAGGAAAACGTAGCCAACCCACCGGCCACCTACGCCGATCTGGCGAAACCAGAATACAAAGGTCTGGTCTGCATCCGGTCGTCCAGCAACACATATAATCAGACGCTTCTGGCATCGATCATCACCCACGAAGGCCCCGAGGCCGCAAAAGCCTGGGCCGAAGGCATCGTCACCAACATGGCGCGTGATCCGCAGGGCGGTGATACTGACCAGCTGCGCGGCATCGTTTCGGGCGAATGTGATATCGCCGTATCGAACACCTATTACTTTGCCCGCGCCATCCGCAAAGATGTCAAAGGCGTTTCTTCGGAAATCGATTCGATCGGCTGGGTGTTCCCTAACAACGACAGCACTGGTGCGCATATGAACCTGTCCGGGGCCGGTGTCGCCGCGAATGCACCGAACAAGGACAACGCGATCCTGTTCCTGGAATACCTGGCCAGCGACTCGGCCCAGCAATATTTCTCGGCCGGCAATGACGAGTTTCCGGCCGTGAAAGGTGTCGCACTTGCGGACTCGGTCAAGTCACTGGGTGAGTTCAAGGCAGACGAAGTGAACCTGTCCGAGGTCGCGAAGAACCTTCCCGAGGCGCAGAAAATCTTCAACGAGGCTGGCTGGAAATAATCCAGCGCACGAAACCTGAACACTCTGAAGGGCGCAGAAAATTCTGCGCCCTTTTCTATTGCACGTTGTATATATTTGGGAAATAATCTCAATAACGAACGCAGTTCTCATATATGAACATGATGGATGATTTCTCAAACCGCCTCGCCAACCGTCTGAACGAACTGCGCCGTAGCCATGGGTGGTCACTGGACCAACTGGCCGAACACAGCGGCATCAGCCGTGCCACGCTTTCACGGATGGAAAAGGGCGACGTCAGCCCGACCGCCGAAACTCTGGGTCGGCTGTGCGCAGCCTATGGTCTGCCGATGTCGCGCCTGCTGATGATGGTCGAAGACAGTTTCGACGCCCGCGTGCCATTTGAACGGCAGCCCGAATGGCGTGACCCGGAAACCGGGTTTACCCGCCGTTCGGTGTCTCCGCCTGCCACCGGCCTTAGCGGAGAGGTCTTGGAAGGTCACCTGCCCCCCGATACGGTGATTACCTACGATACCCCTCCGAAACCAGGGCAAGAGCATCACCTAATCATGTTGGACGGAGCTCTGACGCTGACTGTGGACGGCGTCGCCCATGCTCTGAATGGCGGGGATTGCCTGCGCTATCACCTTTCGGGTTCAACTCGGTTTGAAACAGCGCCTGCGCGTGGGGCGCGGTACCTTCTGGTGCTGATATGATCCTTCGGCTCACCGAAAGCCGCTTTGACGCTGCATTGGAGGATCTAACTGAAATACTGCATGCATGTGTGCAGGACGGGGCCAGCATCGGGTTCATCCTGCCTTTTTCACCAGATCAAGCCCGCATCTATTGGCAGGCCCGAGTTCAACCAGACGTACAATCCGGTGCGTTGGACCTGTTCGTCTTCTACGAAAACGAACGCATTCTAGGCACGGTGCAGTTGATCCCGGCGGCGATGCCCAACCAGCCTCACCGCGCCGATGTAGCCAAGCTGCTGGTCCATCCCAAGGCCAGACGCCAGGGATTGGGACGAAGCTTGATGGTGGCACTTCAGGACCGGGCGATCCAACTGGGCCGAACCTTGCTGGTGCTCGACACGCGCAGCTCAGACCCGTCGCGCATCCTGTATCAAAGCATGGGCTTTCAGATCGCAGGAGAGATCCCGAACTATTGCCGCAATCCGTTCAGGGACCGGTTAGAGCCCACGACCTACATGTTCAAAAATCTCGGATAAGCCCAGCGCCGGCTTTAAAAGCGTAGGAACGGTAGTCTGTAGCCCTTAGGCAATCCCTTGGTTTCAGCTGGGATGACGGCAAGCCCATCCGCCTGCGCCAACGTTGCGACCCTGCCACTATAAGAAGCTGCCATCAGGCGCAGCTGCAGGGTGCCGTCAGGTGTCGTTCCGTCAATCGTGACCGGACGGTATTCCTGACGCCCAGCTTGGCGCTGCAGCGGCTCGGCCAGAACTGCCTGTTCCGGGGTTGGCGGCATGTGACGCAGGCCAGCCCGGCGCGCCATCATCTGCGACCCGATGATCTGCCAAGTCACATAGGCCGAGACCGGATTGCCCGGCAGCCCGATATAGAGCGCGCGCCCTCGACGGCCGAACATGATCGGTTTGCCCGGCTTCATAGCGACCTTCATCACGTCGGTCTTCCCGCCGATGGCGGCAAACAGACGCGGCATGTGATCTTCGTCCCCCACTGAAACGCCACCCGTAGTGACAATCAGATCGGCGTTGTCGCAGGCCTGCCGCAGGGCTTTTTCCAGCCGTTCAGGATCATCCTCGACCTGACCTTTGTCCGTCAGGTCAATCCACGGCTTGGTCAACAAGGCCCGCAGCATATAGCGGTTCGAGTTGTAAATCTGGCCCGGCCCCAGCGGTTCACCGGGTTGTCGCAGCTCGTTGCCGGTGGAAAAGAGGGTGATCTTCAGCTTTCGGAATACCGTCACTTCGCAAAACCCGGTCGAAGCCAGCGCGGCGGCTTCGCGTGCCGTAATCTCACAGCCCTGACGCAGGATCGGCGCGCCGGCCTTCAGGTCTTCACCCATGCGGCGGATATGCTGGCCGGGTTTGGGACGGCGGGTAAAGCGGATGCCGTCGGCGGTAGTCTCGCAATCCTCCTGCATCAATACGGCGTCGAAATCGGCGGGCACCGGGGCACCGGTAAAAATGCGCAACGCCGCACCCGCTGGAGCCGAATGCGCGCCTGTATCACCAGCGGCGATGCGCCCTGCAACCGGCAGGTTAAAAATGGGGCCATCGCTCATATCAGCCGTGCGGATGGCATAGCCGTCCATGGCCGAATTGTCGAAGGCCGGCATGTCCACTTTACTGATGCAATCCTCGGCCAACACCCGGCCAATGGCGTCGATCAATGGAAGCGTTTCCGTCTCGGTCACCGGATCGGCAATAGCCAGCCCCCGTGCCAGTGCCTCGGGCACCGTCAGATATTTTTGAGCGTGCTGGTCGCAACCACATCCATCAGCCATTTGAAGCCTCCAACTGGTCAAAAACCTCTATAAACCCGACGCATTCAGCGTGAGCCTCTTCCTAGATGGAGCTTGGGCCGCCGACAGCCATCCCAACTCCAAACCGTCCATGAATGCGGCAATCATAATCGCGCAACCCGGCCAGCAAAGTGAGCCCAATGGACACCACAACCGCAGAGCTGTCATTGACATAGGTCACGATCACCACATGGGGTTGGCCGCAGTAGCCGTAACTCCGCGCGAGATGGTCCGGGTAAGTTTAGAAGTCCAACCCAATGTCGATGGTGCGATAGGAATGGGTCAGCGCCCCAGAGGATATGTAATCCACCCCCGTCGCGGCAACGGCGGCAACGGTGTTGCGGTTGATATTGCCCGATGCCTCGGTCACGATCCGGCCGTCCACCAACGCCACCGCCTGTTTCAGCATCTCGGGCGGCATGTTGTCCAGCAACACCACATCGGCCCCGCCGACCTCTAGCACCACGGCCAATTGGTCCAGCGTGTCCACTTCGATTTCAACCTTCATCATGTGCGAGGCACGGGCCTTGGAGGCCTCAAGCACCGCGCGCACGCCACCGGCGGCGGCGATGTGGTTGTCCTTGATCAGGATCGCATCCGACAGAGAAAAGCGATGATTGAACCCGCCACCATGCAGAACCGCCTGTTTCTCGACAATACGCAGGCCGGGCGTGGTCTTGCGCGTGCAGGTGATGCGCGCCTTGGTACCCTTGGTCTCTGCCACCAGGGCAGCCGTCGCAGTCGCCACTCCGGTCATGCGTCCGGCATAATTCAACGCCACCCGCTCGCCCGACAGGATCGAGGCCGCGCTGCCTTCGATCTCCATGAGCGTATCGCCTTTGGAGCAACGTTGGCCGTCCGCGGCATGGGTGGTGACGCGCAACGCCGAATCGACCAGACGGAACGCCAGTGCAGCCACCTGCATGCCCGAGACCACTGCGTCCTCACGCGCGTTCAGTCGCGCGGAATAGGTGGCATCCGCGGGAATCACGGTCAGTGTGGTGATATCGCCATTGGCACCCAGATCCTCCATCAGCGCGGAGCGTACCATCGGTTCAAGGATCATGTCGGGCAAGGCCGGGTAAGTCATGCTGCGTCCTTTGCAATTCGGTCCCGCAGGGCCAGCGCCTCGCTCAGCGTCAAGGCCGAGCGTTGGCCGGGGCCAGGGGTGAGGTCAGGGAAATCAGATCGGTAATGTGCCCCACGGCTTTCTTCGCGCAACAGCGCAGCGGCCGCGATCAGGGTGGCGGTGGCGGTCATGTTGAGAAATAGATCAGAGCCTGCATGCCGGGTTTCCAGCGCGGCGATTTTCGTCAGCGCGCGGCGCAGGCCGGTTTCGTCTCGGACCACTCCCACATGTTCGGTCATGGTTTCGCGCAGGGCGGCCACATCCTGTTCATTGATCGGCTCACCACCAGCGGCAAAGCAAATGTCCACCTCAGGCGCGTCCTGTGCGGCCACGGTGGTCGCAATATTGCGAGCGCAGGAGCGGGCAAAAACCAGTGCCTCGAGCAGTCCGTTCGACGCTAAACGGTTCGCCCCGTGCAACCCGGTCGAGCCTGCCTCGCCACACACCCACAAACCGGTCAGTGAACTGCGCCCGGCCAGATCTGTCTCGACCCCGCCCATGTGGTAATGCGCCGATGCGGTTACGGGGATGGGGTCGGTTGCTGGATCGACACTGTTGCGCAGACATGCTTCAGTGACCGAGGGGAATTGCGTTGCCATTTCGGCACCGATGGACTGGCGCGTATCCAATGCCGGGCGGTTGCCTGCCTGCACCTGCATGTAAACGGCACGTGCAACCGTGTCGCGAGGCGCCAGTTCCGCATCAGGATGAATATCTGGCATGAACCGGTGGCCCATGTTGTCGATCAGCACGGCCCCTTCTCCACGCAGCGCTTCAGTCGCCAACGGGGTCGGGTCTTCGCCCACGTCGATGGCAGTGGGGTGGAACTGCACGAATTCGGCATCCGCAATGCGCGCACCCGCACGGGCCGCCATGCCGATCCCCTGCCCGCGTATACGTGCAGGATTGGTGGTTTGGGCATAAAGGCCCGAGGATCCACCCGTAGCCAGAACATGCGCTGATCCGCGCAACAACACCGTCGGAACGTCGGCAGCATCAGCCCGGCTCAGGTAAACGCCAGTTACTTGCGTACCGTCGCTTTCCAGCCCAACCGCCAGCGCGCCCTCAATCACCTGAATCGAAGGCGATTCGCGCAAGGCGACACTCAGCGCCCGCATGATTTCAGCCCCGGCCTGATCGCCCTTGACCCGCACCACGCGGGCGGCGGAATGCGCGGCCTCGCGCGACTGCACGAACCCGCCATCTGCGGTGCGGTCAAACCCGGTGCCCAGGTCAGACAGGTCAAGGATATGTTCCGGCGCGGCTTTGGTGACGAACTCGGCCACTTCGCGCAGGACCGATCCGGCCCCGGCGCGCATGGTATCGTCTGCATGGGCTTCGGGGCTATCTGTCAGCGCCATGGCCGCCGCGACACCGCCCTGCGCCCAGGCCGAACTTGCGCCCGATCCCAGCGGTTCGGGTGAGATCATCACCACCGGGCAAGGGGCCAGCTTTAATGCCGCGTAAACTGCCGCCAGCCCGGCCCCGATGATGACCACACGCGGCGTCTCGACGGTCTGCATGTCGCGGATCAAATACCCAGTTGGCGTGACAGGTCGATCATGCGTTGCACCGACAGGCGGGCCTTTTCGGCCACTTCGGCGTCAACCTCGACCTGGCCAGTCATAGTATCAAGCGCAAACAGCACCTTCTCAAGCGTGATCTTCTTCATGTAGGGGCACATGTTGCAAGGGCCGACAAACTCGACCTCGGGCAGTTGGTCTGCGATGTTGGAGGCCATCGAGCATTCGGTGATCAGTAGTGCCTTTTCCGGCTTTTCATCGGTGACATATTTGATGATGCCGCTGGTCGAACCGGAATAATCCGCCTCGGCCACAACGTCCGGCGGGCATTCGGGGTGGGCGATCAAGCGGGTGCCCGGGTTCCATTCGCGGAAATCGCGCAGGTCTTGTGGGCTGTATTGTTCGTGCACGATGCACGACCCTTCCCACCAGACCACATTCTTTTGCGGCACGTCGCGGGCCACATTCTGCGCCAGATACTGATCCGGCGTCATGATGACGGTGTGGTTGTCCTGCGCGGCCACGATCTGCGCCGCGTTGGACGAAGTGCAGCAGATATCCGAAGCCGCTTTGACCTCAGCCGTGGTGTTCACATAAGACACCACCGGCGCGCCCGGGTACCGGCGGCGCATTTCTGCGATTCCTTCAGCAGTGATTGATTCTGCCAGCGAGCACCCAGCCTCCATATCCGGCATCAGCACCGTCTTTTCCGGGCTGAGTATCTTGGATGTCTCGGCCATGAAATGCACGCCACATTGGACGATCACGTCCGCCTCGACCTCGGTCGCCTTGATCGCCAGTTGCAGGCTGTCACCAACGAAATCCGAAACACCGTGGTAAATCTCGGGCGTCATGTAATTATGGCCCAAAATCACCGCGTTACGCTGGGCTTTCAGGTCGTTGATCGCCTTGACATAGGGCGCATAGATCGCCCAGTCGACGGGCGAGACCACGCGGGACATGCGGTCATAGATATCGCTCATACCTGCAGCAAGTTCGGGCGATGGGGTCAGATCATATTTTTCGGAGAGATGCGCGCGCTGCGCCGGTAGGTCGAACACGGGACTGTTTTTCTGCCTGAGGAACTCGTGACGCCGTTAATATGGGGTTTGTTGCGGATTTACCACCACTCAAATCAGAAGAATGTTCCAATATTTCTGTCACCAGCAGAACTATCTTATCAATCCGCGCTCAGGTTACAGGCGTGTTTATGTATTCTGCGAATCCAGCATGGGTAGTCGCGAGCCCGATAGGTTGCTGCGACATCGTTTTTCACGACCTGCCAAGAGAAGATTCTACAAGCGCAATATTCCGACTGGTCAAGTTTCATGGCCAATGTCCTGACCTTGAGCCACACAGATGGTGGCCTAATCAGTAAAACGATCAGCCAGAAAGTCGATCAAGGCCCGAACGCGCCGGGGTAAATAAGACATCTCCGGGCGCAGAATATAGACTCCGCCACCTGCATCCGGCTCTACATGACCCTGTAAAATCGAGCGCAAACGACCTGTTTGCACGTCATGTGCAACAAGGAACTCTGGTAGCCACGCTATGCCGCGCCCAGCGCAGCACGCCGCACGGAGCGCTTCAAGACTATTGCAGGAGAACCCGGGACCAAGGCGGGATATTCCACTCACTGTTCGCGTAAAGCCCCAATCCGAAAGCTGTTTTTCCCGAGTCAGGCACAGGCATTTGTGCGCCGTAAGCTCTTGTGGTTGCCGAGGAGTACCAAACCGTTCCAGATAGATAGGCGAGGCGCAAAGGAGCCGCCGATTGTTCATCAGTTTTCGCGAAACAAGCGATGAATCAGGCAGAACGCCACTACGGACGGCGATATCGAAACCCTCTGCAACCAGATCAACGATTTTATCTGTCAGCAGCATTTCGATTTCGACCTCGGGATTGAGCTCCATGAATTCGATCACCAAGGGAACCACATGCAACTGACCCAAAGCCGCCGAACTCGTCAGGCTGATTGGGCCGCGCAGGTTGCCGGTGTCATCGGCAATATCCTCTTCCAGCGCGGTTAGGCGGGTGAGAATGTCGCGGGCTTCTTCTGCATATCGCTGCCCTGCCTCGGTCAATGTCATGCGCCGCGTCGAGCGGACCAGAAGCGGGACCCGTAACCTCTGTTCCAACTGATACACCCGCTTGCCCACGGCAGACGGTGTGAGCCCCAGCGCACGGGCCGCTGCCGAAAAACTGCCGTGGTCAACAACGGCCAACAGGATTTCCAATTCAGCCTTTTGCGTCATCTGATCCTAAAACTATCAGAAGTTGATCACCATCACCGGATTATCGAGGTTTCTTTTCCAAATTATCTGAGATGGAGATGTAAAAACCAAGGAGAATCGTTTTGCGCTCCGATTTGAACAACTCACTCTTCACCCCGCTTACTTTGCCGAACGGGCGCGTTCTGAAACATAGGATCGTCAAATCAGCTATGTCAGATTCTCTGGCGGATGGCAGGGGCAACCCAACCGCTGAGCAGATACGCCTCTATGAACGTTGGGCCGAGGGTGGCGTGGCGGCATCAATCATAGGCGAAGTGCAGGGTGATCCGCGGTTCCCTGAAAAGCCGGGCAATCTGGTGCTTGATGATAAGGCGGACATGGCCGCATTTCGCGACCTTGCCCGACACGGGTCGATCGACGGTGCGCAACTTTGGCTGCAACTCGGCCATGCCGGAGCCCTGGCACATAGGCCGATCAGCCGGCCCAAGGGACCCAGCGTCTTGGACTTCCCCGACTTCCGCAGCGAAGCCATGTCTTTATCCGAGATCAAAGCCATTCCGGATCACTTTGCCCGCACAGCCCTTCGTGCGGCCAAGCTGGGTTTTGCGGGCGTTCAGATTCATGCCGCGCACGGATTTCTTCTGAGCCAGTTCCTCTCGCCGCTCTTTAACCACCGGACAGATGCCTATGGCGGTTCGATCCATTCACGGATGCGTCTGCTGATCGAAACGGTCGAAGCCGTCCGTACCGCGGTGCCCTCTGACTTTACAGTTGCCGTCAAATTGAACGCCACCGATCAGTTGGAAGGTGGGTTCACAGAAGAGGACGCGCTGAAGGTTGTGGCCGGGCTGGAAGGCAAAGGCGTCGATTTGCTGGATATCAGCGGCGGAACCTATTTCCCTGGCGCGCCTTCAAGTTCCGAACGGGCCACCAAAGGCCCCTATTTCCTCGGCTTCGCGCGCGCAGCACGCAGGCTGACCTCGACTCCGCTTATGATCACCGGAGGGTTCAAACATCGTGACGAAGCAGAGGCGGTTATCGCAGCAGGGGATGTGGATGTGGTCGGTATCGCGAGGGGCTTTGTCCTTGATCCAGGTTTGCCCAAGACTTGGCAAGCGGCGAAAAGAGATCCCGTCTTCCCTCGCTTCGCGACTCTTCCTCCGGGTGGCATGACTGCTTGGTTTACCATGCGAATGGCGGATCTTGCGGAGAATCGGGAGAAGCTGGTGGATCGCAACATCAATGAAGCTATCCACCAATACGAGCGACGCGATGAGCAGCGCATTGCGCTTTGGACGGAAAGGTTTGCCGGTGCATGAACCTTAGTCCACGTGTTTCCGCCTTTAAAACTGAAAGGAACTTATGCTTTTCCGTCCCATCGCGACATTCAAGTCAATTGCCGACCGAAATTCTCTAAATAGTTTCGCTCAACAGGCAGCACGATGAGACTCCACACAACTAGCGAGAAGTTAGCTTACCTAGGCACGAAGACAATCGACACCTCGGAATGTAGCCCCTTAGGCCCCCTTCAGTCTGATGATGCTCTCAGGCCTGTCACAAACTCGTATGATGCCTCAACCAGTTCGAATACAACGTCCAATTCATCTGTGTTCTTCGGCGTGAAGATCATTACAAAACCACCCCAGCCAGGTCTTTGATCCGCCCAGGGATGGCTGACGGCCCAACCTTTTTCAGCTGCTTTTTTCGCAAGCGTTGGCGAAAGCGATGCGTGCAAACTGCCATCCGGGTGCAGATGGGCAAACTCGCGACCACCGACAATAACCTCTGGTCGAGCCAGCGCCGTATCTTCGGTGATCCAAAAGCCGAGAGCTCCGGGCAGGGATACGACCGTTTGCCTGATCTCAACGCCTGGCAGTTCAGACACCTTTTCCAGGAGCGCCTCTGACAAAGCCGGAACCGGCTCTACATCGATCTGAATATGCGGGACGCCGCTGGTTGTTCGCGGAATGGGCGTTTCACGGACCGGCAGATTTGTAGGGTCAGCCAACGCATAAGAAGTGCCACAAATGTGCACCAGAAACACAACGCAGAGAAAGCGACTTACCTTCATGTTTCGATCTCCCTTTAATAATCTTTATCTAAGATAGGCTGGGCTAAAAAAGAAACTGTCTGTAAACCAACACCTCTTGACTATTAGGCGGCCGCATATCCCGCGCAACTTCAGGGCGCCCTTGTTGTGCCGGCGGACCATTGGCTTGCGATCATTGCCCCTCGAAACATTACTGAATTTAACAGGTTTTCGACAATCGCCCAAAGTCCACTGAACCCCAACCGCAAAGAAACTCAGTGACTTCTACCACATGCTCTCTAAAATCCGGTCTCGTGTATTTCATTAGTTTGCGTGGGAGATTAAGCGCAGGTGGGTGGAAAGAAGGCATCAGAGGAGACCAAAAGTTCAGCGTCGTCATCTGCGCAGAATGCGGAGCTTAGCGCGGTTGATCAACAGGCACGGTTTGAAGCAACCGCGCGGGTTTTACAGGCGATCTCGGAAACCAGGGACGATGTGCAGCCGGTCTGCGATCTGATTGTAACACTGGCAAAAGATCTGTGTGGCGCTGTATTTGCCGGTTTGGTTCTTGGGCAAAAAGGGGATGCGGTTCAGCGGCTGGTTGCCAGCGTTAACCTTCACCCGGATATTCAACAGCTCTGGCTCGACGGTAAATACACGATGGAACCGGGCAATTCCCTTGTGACCAACACCATTCTCAGCGGCAAGACCAAACGTGTTGTCGACATGGGGGACACCCATTTCCATAAATCGGGTGATGAGCGTTTTAAGCTAATCGTCGATATTCATGGGTGCCGTAGCAATCTGTTTGTTCCTCTTAAGGTAGATGGCGGCGCAATCGGATGCTTGATGTTGGCGCGGGATGAGGTTCGGCCTTATACCGACGATCAGGTCAAGCTGGTTGAAACATTCGCCGCGCAGGCGGTCATCGCGATTGAGAATGTTCGCCAGTTCCGGGAATTGCAGATCCGTCTGGCGCGCGAGCGCGCCACGCGCGAAGTTCTTGAGACGATCAGTCGGTCCCGGGATGACGAAGCTCCGGTATTCCATACAATTTTGAAAAACACTGCACGACTTTGCGAAACTGACGTCGCCACATTGAGCCTTTTGAACGAGACCGGAACTCATCTTGAATATGCGGCTCATTTTGGCGATCAACTGGCTACTTACAAGGTTGGCGTCGATCGCTGGTCGCTGGACTCAACCCTGCAAATCGCCGAGTCCGTGCGCGAAGCACGCGTTATTCACAATGTCGATCTGCGCTTGACCGACCATTACATCAACGGGGACCCTTGGCGTCGCCAACTGGTTGACGAAGAAGGTGTCCGCTCGTTTCTTACGGTTCCATTGATGTCAACGGATGGTGCCCCGGTCGGCGTCATTGGGATTTATCGGCGTGAAGTGCGCCCCTTTACCGAAGATGAGATCTCATTGGTCGAGGGCTTTGCGGCGCAGGCTGTGATCGCCATCGACAATACTCGCCAAATGAACGAGCTGCATACTCAGCTGGAACGTCAAACGGCGACGCAGGAAGTTCTGAGTGTCATCAGCAAAAGCCGTGACAATGACGCACGAGTCTTTGAAGCAGTGCTTCAGCAGGCCACTAAAGTCTGTGGTGCAGATCAGTCCGCACTTCTTTTGGTCAACACTGCCGGGACCCATATTCGACTGGCTGGTGCATGGGGTCACAATAGAACCGACCTCCGATTAGGAGAGGAGTGGCCGCTTGATGGTTCCATCACGGCTGCGGCAGCGATACGAAATTGCAAGGTTATACGCGTTGGCGATTTTGTTGACACCGATTTCTATCGCTCGGGTGATCCTACCGCTGTTAAAATGGTTGAGGTCGAAGGTATCAGATCGCGGGTTGTAGTCCCGTTGATACAGGGGGAGCAGGCGATTGGAGCTATCGCGGTCAGCCGCCGCGAAGTGCGCCCTTTTTCTGATTCCGACGTGCAGTTCATTGAAGAGTTCGCCAAACATGCGGTCATTGCGATAGAAAACACGCGCCAGTTTCGCGAAGTTCAGGAACGGCTTGAGCGTGAAGAAGCATCTCGGGAAATCCTGGAAGTCATCAGCCGCAGCCGCGACGATGACAGACCCGTTTTCCACAGCATTCTCGAGAATTCCAGCCGTTTGTGCAAAGCACCGCTCGCCTTCCTATGTGTCGCTGATCATGAACGGGGGCTTGCAACTATCCCGGCCAATATCGGCGCGAGAACTGATTTTGACGAAGCGCTAAAAGACTTTGAGGAACCATTGACGCGCACTGAATTGGTCGCGATCAAGCCAATGATCGATGGGCAGGTTATCCGCCAGGACGATATTGCCGAAGATCCACTTTATTACCGGGATCGTGACCCAAAACGGGTTCAGATGGTTGAGATCGAAGGTGCCCGCTCGGTTCTTGCGGTTCCGCTGATGAAGAACGGCACCACCGGTCTTGGGGTGATCGTGCTCTATCGCCGTGAAGTTGCACCTTTCTCGGATGACGATGTCGCGCTGGTCCAGACCTTTGCGGCACAAGCTGTGATCGCCATGGAAAATGTCCGTCAATTCCGCGACGTGCAGGACCGCACGGCGGAAGTGACGCAAGCGTTAGAGTACCAGACGTCGACATCCGAAGTGCTGCGGGTAATTTCAGCGTCACCAAACGCGTTATCGCCCGTTCTCGACGCCATCCTCAAAGAAGCGTCACGGATCTGCGAATTGCAGGACGCTTATGTTGCGATGCTGAATCCCAATGATCAGCTCTTTCATGTTCAATCGATACTTACGCAGGACACAGCCTTTGCGGAATATGTCAAAGCTCATCCTCTTTCGCCCAACGAAAGCGGTGTAAGCGGGCGTGCCATTCTGTCAAAGCGCACAATTTATATCGAAGATATTGAAACGGATGCTTCTTATACTTGGATGGAAGAAAGCGGCGTCGGTGAATATCGTTCCGTGCTCGGGGTGCCGCTGGTTAAGAACGGCGTTGTCGTAGGCGTTATTTCAATCGGGTCGAGAGAGGCTTCGGGATTTTCCGCCAAACAAATTCAATTGCTGGAAACGTTCGCCGACCAAGCCACTATTGCCATTACGAATGCCAACCTTTTCCGCGAGGTCGAGGAACGCACTGCGGAAGTCGTCCAATCGCTTGAATACCAAACCGCCACATCAGAAGTACTGGATGTCATCTCACGTTCACCCAATGATCTGCCGCCGGTGCTGGATGCCATACTCGAGGTCTCGTCGCGTATCTGCGACCCGGAATACGCATTCTTCGCCATGCGGGATGCTGAAGATGGGCTTTACCGGGTGGCCATGTCGCACAATGTAAGTGACGCTTTTCTTCAATTTCTGTCAGACAACCCAATAGCGCCGGAAGAAGGTTCCTGCATCGGGCGCACAGCTCTGCACGGCAAGACAGTCTATATTAGAGATACACGCCAGGATCCGACCTACACATGGAAAAAGGCGGCGGAGATCGGTGACTACCTTACCACCCTTGGCGTTCCTTTGATCAGCGAAGGGGCAACTGTTGGTGTCATCGTCATGGCGCACCGGAAACCGGCGGCGTTTAGTGAAAAACAGATCAGCCTGCTAGAAACCTTTGCCTCCCAAGCCGTGATCGCCATCAATAATACCCGGTTGTTCAAGGAAGTGCAGACCCGCACCGCAGAAATTGAAGAGGCATTGGTGCGCGAGCAAGCTAGTGCAGAAATTCTGCAGGTCATCAACGAAGCGTCGTCCGATGTCCAACCTGTGTTTGATCTTGTTGTTCAAAAATCCGCGCAGCTATGCGGGGCGCAGTTCTGTGTTCTTGAACGATTTGACGGCAAACTCTATCATTTTTGCGCACAATACGGATTTCCAAACGCGACCTTAAACTTGCTGACTTCCGATTACCCATTGGAGGCTTCCGAAGGGCATTTGGCTCCATTGGTGGTAAAGAGCGGCGAGGTCCAGCATCTTTCGGACGCGCACAGTCCCGAGTATTTCAGCCCAGAGCTTGCGAAGAAGGCCGGGTATCGACGCTTAATGGCTGTTCCGATCCGGGCTGAGGCGCGAATTTGGGGCGTCGTAATTGTAGGTTGGGCCGAGGCAGGACCACCACAGCAAAACAGCGTTGAACTCGTTCAAGGTTTTGCCAATCAGGCGAGCATCGCCATCGAGAACGCGCGACTGTTCCGAGAAACGCAAGAACGCACTACGGAAGTTGAAGACGCGTTGAAGTACCAGACAGCTACGTCCGAGGTACTCGAAGTTATTTCCCGATCTCCTGACGCGTTGGAGCCTGTATTAGAGGCGTTGCTGGCCGTTTCATCCCGTATCTGCCGTCTACAGGATGCATTCGTAGCTCTTAAGAAGCCCGAAGACGGGAAGTACCATTTCTTTGCCGGGCACAACGTGCCCGACAGTTTTGCAGAGTTTTTGAAGGCGCATCCTTTTGAACCTGGGGAATCAACGGCAACTGCAAGAGCGCTTCTTCACGGACGGGCCGACTACGTGGAGGATACGCAGGCAGATCCAAATTATGATCCAGCCCTAAGGTCTCACAATGAGGGTTACAGATCTGTTCTTTCCGTACCATTGATACGAGACGGTGAAACAATCGGCGCAATCAGCATGGGTAGCCGAAATGCCGCGGCTTTTGACCAGAAGCAGATCAAGCAATTGGAGACATTCGCGTCCCAAGCGATAATCGCAATTCAGAATTCGCAACTTTTCAATGACACACAAACCGCACTAGCACGCCAAACGGCGAGTGCGGACGTGCTGCGCGTTATTTCAGAGTCCCCGACCGATACCAAACCGATTTTTGAAAAGATTGTTGAACTCGCAACGATGCTCATAGATTGTGATCTGTCGATTGCGATCCAAGCTAACAATTCTGAAATCTGGCAGGTTGCCGCTGCAACGCCCGATGGTGTCGAAGAAATCACTTGGACAGAACGACTGCCAATTGATCCTGAAGACAATTTGCCATCCTTGGCTATCAAAAGCTGCGAAACCTTACATATACCTGAGTGGCGCTACGATGAGCTACCTCGGCGCGATCAAAAGATCATGCGCGCGAAGGGTTTCAAGTCATCCCTGACTGTACCGCTAATGCGCGGGAGTGATTGTTTTGGCGCGCTGGTATTCATTCGAAAGACGTCCAAAGTTTTCAGCGATGATGACGTCGCAATTGCCGAGTCCTTCGCTGATCAGGCTATTATTGCCCTGGAAAACGTCCGTTTGTTCAATGAAACTGAAGCATCTTTGGCGCGACAAACGGCCAGCGCAGACATTCTGCGTGTAATCAGCCAATCGCTTGACGACATCAAACCTGTCTTCGAGGCAATCGCAGAAGCGGGAGTTCGGTTGGTATTCTCAGATATGGTTGCAGCGATGACCGCGCAGGACAATAAGTTCGAGGTGCTCGCCAGGGTCAGTGCAGAAGGTGCCGCCACACTTGAGGGGAACCAGAGCTTTCCTATCGATCCGGATCCGATGTCCAGCTTTCCGGCGCAGGTATTGCATGAGAAGAAGATGCTCCACCTCCCGGATTGGGACAAACTCGATCTCTCGCCGTTCGAACAGATCACGTATGATCGGCATGGCGTCCGTGCTGCACTCTTGTTGCCTTTGATGAAAGGTGCAGTGTGTCTGGGTGTGATGGTATTTGCCCGGAAAACAGCTGGTGCTTTCACCAAGGATGAGATCGACCTCGCTTATACGTTTGCAGACCAGGCAGTAATCGCCATCGAGAACGTGCGTTTGTTTCGCGAGGCCGAAGAAGCGCGAAAGGCGGCAGAAGAAGCAAACGAAGCAAAAAGCGCATTCCTGGCCACAATGTCCCACGAGATCCGCACCCCCATGAACGCCGTGATCGGGATGAGTGGGCTATTGATGGATACCGAGTTGGATGCAGAGCAAAGTGATTATGCAAATACAATCCGCGACAGCGGCGATGCGCTTTTGGGTATTATCAATGAAATCCTCGACTTCTCGAAAATTGAAGCCGGGCAGATGGACATCGAGAACCATCCGTTCGACCTGCGCGAATGCATAGAAAGCGCGCTTGATTTAATCAGCGCCAAAGCGGCCGAGAAACAGCTCGATCTGGCCTATGAGTTTGATGACTCACTGCCGCTGGCGATTAGTGCGGATCTGACCAGATTGCGGCAAGTTATTTTGAACCTTCTTTCTAACGCAGTGAAATTCACCGAAACCGGAGAAGTGGTTCTGTCAGTTGAGCAGACCGCCAAGGATCAAGGATCCCTTGAACTGACGTTCAGAGTCCGAGACACCGGTATCGGCCTCTCTCAAAAAGGCATGAGCCGTCTATTTCAATCTTTCAGTCAGGCAGACAGCTCAACGACGCGAAAATATGGCGGCACTGGTCTGGGTCTTGCGATCTCGAAACGCCTCGCGGAACTTATGGGCGGGACCATGTGGGTTGAAAGCGGTGGCGAGGGGAGCGGCTCCACCTTTGTTTTCAAGATTCAGGCCAAACCTGCAAAACCGGTCAAATCGTCTGCTCGCGATCTGGTTGGCGTTCAGCGTGAACTTGAAGGCAAGCGCATTTTGATGGTCGACGACAATGCCACCAATCGGAAAATCCTCAGGCTTCAAACCGAGAAATGGGGCACCCGGACCACAACATGTGAAACTCCGTCCGAGGCGCTTAGCATGCTCGCGGGGCCCGATCAGTTCGATCTGGCAATTCTCGACATGCATATGCCGGAAATGGATGGCGAAGAGCTTGCCAAAAAGATCCGCGCTACGAAACCGGGTTTGCCACTGATCCTCTTCAGCTCCCTTGGCCCGCGCGAAATAGACCTCGAGGACGGGCTCTTTGCTGCCAACCTTGCCAAACCTTTACGCCAATCCCACCTTTTCGATACCCTGGTCACGCTGTTTGCGACTGAGAAGGTACGGCAGAAGCCAGTAAAATCTCAGGACAAGCCCCAAACAGATACGGATATGGCAAAACGACATCCGCTGCGCATTTTGCTGGCTGAGGATAACTTGGTGAACCAGAAGCTCGCGCTTCGCCTATTAGAACAGATGGGCTATCGCGCTGATTTGGCCAGCAACGGTGTTGAGGCCGTCGAAAGTGTGAACCGTCAAACATACGACGTCGTTTTCATGGACGTGCAGATGCCCGAGATGGATGGGCTGGAAGCATCCCGCCGTATCAACAGAGCGTTTCCGGGTGGAGATCGCCCCCGCATAATTGCAATGACCGCGAACGCCATGCAGGGCGACCGCGAAATGTGCCTGGACGCAGGGATGGATGATTACATCACCAAACCAATCCGCGTTCCTGTTTTGACCGAAGCACTTTTAAACGTCCCCAGCAAAAGAAAGTGATCCATGACCGACAGCCCAATTGATCATGAAATCTTCTCGGAACTAAAATACGCGACAGGCGAAGAGTTTGCTGCCGAGCTTGTGAATACCTTTCTCGACGAAGCCCCCGGTATGATTGATGAATTGAAAGCTGCGGCAGGCGCGTCCGACACCGACAGATATCGCCGCGCTGCACATTCCATCAAATCGAACGCAAACACATTTGGTGCGACAGCGCTTGCCGATCTGGCCAAGGATGTTGAGCTTGGAAATTTGCCCGAGGCCGGTGACCTTGCAGACGCGGAAGCATTGGAAGCCGCCCTCAACACGGCAGTCGCAGCCCTTCGGAGCTTGATTGATGACTGATACTCCGGGCCATTTACTCATCGTTGATGACAACAAGGTCAACCGCCTGCTTTTGTCGCGCAGTGTTGAGCTCTTGGGTCATCACGCGTCGGTCGCGGAAAACGGTCGGATTGCGATGGAGATGCTGTCGAACCAACCCTTTGATTTGCTTCTGCTGGATATCGAAATGCCCGAAATGGACGGGTTCCAGGTTCTGGAGGCCATCAAGTCGAACACTGATCTGCGCGATCTGCCAGTGATTGTGACCTCATCCATCGAAGGGCTGGGCAACGTCGTGCGCTGCATTGAATTGGGCGCCGAAGACTACTTGCCCAAACCGGTCAACAAGACGCTTCTCGGTGCCCGCGTTTCCAGCGGCCTTGAAAAGAAAAGGCTTCGGGACGAACAAAAACGTCTGCTTGAACGCTTTGCGACAACCGAGGTTGCGCAAGACTTGCAAGAGTCAGGTTTTGCCATCGGTGGCAAACGTGCGAACGCTTCGGTCCTCTTCTGTGATATTCGCGGCTTCACAACCTTGTCGGAAAATCTAGCTCCCGAGGAAACAATTGATCTGCTCAATACCTTCTACACCTTGATGTTCGAGGCTGTTACCAGCAATGGCGGCATTGTCAGCCTTATGCTGGGTGACGGATTGATGGCTCTTTTCGGGGTTCCGCAGCCTTTGCCCAACTCCGCGCAAAGCGCGGTGGCGGCAGGACGTGAAATGCATAACATGATTGAGATATTAAATCTCGAACGGCGCGCAGAAGGGAAAAGCGATCTTAAGATCGGCATCGGGATTGCGACCGGTGAAGTCGTTGCCGGTTACGCCGGCACAGACGATCGGGCGACGTATACTTGCATCGGATCTACGGTAAACCTAGCTGCCCGTCTTGAAGCGGAAACCCAGATAACGGGAAGCCGGATATTGATTGATCAAGAAACCCTCGAACTTCTGGAAGGGGCCACAGTATTGGAATCTTTTGCTGGAAGCAGAATTAAAGGTTTCTCCGATCCGTTAGACATCCACGCGCTATAGTCAACCCGAAAATCTTGTTTGAAAATCGCACAAAGATTACTGTGGTTATCGTGTTAAAATATAGGAATCGCAATGTGTTAGCCGATTTTTGACAACAGCACTAACTCCGGCCGTCACCGTTAACTGCATTTCCCCTGGCCTCGCGCAGGGCACACAAATTTCCGGGGGCACTCCGGAAGAGTTCGCAACGACGTGGTGCAAAAGAATTTAAACGACATCGGATTTGTGCGCAAAACCACTCACTCGGCCGCTTCATTTAAGATGCCAGACGCCGCGAGATCTCCTGCTTCTAAGAAAAGCCAATCACGGATGGCGCTGATGGGTGGATCATCCCGCCTCGCTGATTGGGTTGCAATGGCAAAATTGGTAAACGGACGCGTTGTTGTATCAAACAGCCTTATCAATCGTCCTTCCTCTACCGTTGCACTCACGACGGCTTCGTATGCCAGCGAAAGCCCCAGTCAAGCCTATGCGGCGATGGAGGTATATTCGCAGTTTGGATAGACAGGATCACCGTCAGCAAGCTCAGCCAACACATCCGCTACGTTGAACCATTCGGCCCACTGGCCGTCAACTTCATCACGAAACAATGTCAGGCGTAGCAGATCGCGAGGGTGGGAGATACTTTCGCGCTCCAACAGGCTAGGCGGGACGACTGGATAACGAGCCGACAGCAGAAATGGTGTGACATCGACACCTTCTTCCGGATTATCGCGCGGATGGCGCGAAGCAACAGATTAGAAGTGCCGTCACCGCATGAACGGTTGTTCTGTTGGTGAACTTCAACATGTGCGTCTCCCTTCGTGCTGTGTGATCACTGATGCTAGTCGTATGCTCTGTTTGGGTCCACAAAATAGGGAAGACAGCAGTGAAACATACGAATAAGTGCTGATGGAATGTCGGTCGGTACAGACGTTTTAGCCGACTTTCGTCACCTTCGCAGTACATGGGAAATTGGGACCGTCCGACACTTTCACCGCGAGATCTACGAACACCCAGTCTGGTGGAGCTCTCTTTCCCGGTGTTGTGATCGAACGCCTCAGAAGCGGACACAGCTGACTTATTGCCCTTACACGCATCGGATTATTCCATTGGCTGATCCTCAGCAAACGAAAGCTCGTGTCCGTATTCGGCCTAGCTTCACTGAATGTACTCGCAGTAAATTGTGACTGAGGCAATTCTTCCTGATCCATGCGTACCAAATGGCGAGTGCTGATGGAGTCCTACGAATTCGTTACGAAGGTAGCCGCAAGTGTTTGGGCAAATATTGTTCTTCGCAGGTAACTGGTTTCCCGACCCTTTCAATGCGATATCCGGTGGCGTGGAAGCATATGCGACCGCCACGTCGGTCATTCAGCGCCTTGGTCCAGACAAATTCGAAATAATCCATTCCGTGGACCCGAACTGGTTCTCTGGACCGGGTAATCCGGTCAATTGGCAGCGGTGTAATGGTCAATTTCGGAAACGAAAAGGAGACGGTCAGATCGGAAACACCCTCGAAACACAGATTGACCTGGCAAAGGGAAAAACTGAAACGCCCGTTGTCTCGCCTAATCCAATCCTCAATATGATCGATATCTAGTATTAGTTCGCTCACCCAATCACCGTTGTTCGGGTCAGGCGAAATTAATTTTAGGGCATAGATGGAATTGTCATGGAATTCATGCCTGATGTCCTGAAAGAGCCTCTGCCCGGTGTCCATCGCAATCACTCGATTCCGAATTGTTACTGATACGCTCGATTTCGGAGTTTCAGCCAGTTTAGTATGTCACCATGCCAAAGGTAACGACAACAACAGAAGCTCTTGCAACCCAGATCATTGCTGCATTTGATGGTCTTAATCCACCTGCTGATGATGAACTTCTGCACCCCGAATGCATGGATGACGTGGATATTCTTGAATTCTATGGTGGGGTCAAATGGTATGAGATGACCGATCAAATGATCGTAAATGGTTACGCGGCCCCCACTGCTTTCAGCGCAAAGGCATTTCAGTATTATATACCAGCGTATCTGATTTGGACTCTGCGCAATTCAGACAGCCCGGAATATGCCAGTGAAAGCATTCTTCTGGCACTCGACCCCGGCACATCCAAAGAAATGCTGCACGAGTTCAGGAAGTCCAAGTTCAGCCAATTGACGCCGGCACAAAAGGAGGCTGTGTTGAGGTTTCTGTACTATCTCAGCGACCATCCTGAACTCGGTGAATTTGCAGAAGCCGCATTGGTCAATTACTGGATTGAATATGGAGTGCGGTAACTGGGTCGATGATTTTTCGTATGTGAGGTCGCTCTTCGCAGTGCTTTTTGTCGTAACCGGTTTGCCGGTGGCATTGACTGAGGATGAGCAACGGCAACGGCTAGACGTTAAAGAACTTGGTTACTATTCGATCAGGGTCGGAACGCTCGATAACCCAGCTGATTTCCCTCCTGAACTGCATTTCGGCGTCGAAAGCCAGATACCCTGGGTGGATACTCACGACGATTTACCAAGGATCAGGACAGAGAATGATCCACAGCTTACATCACGCTGGGTCGCCGTAGGCGAGCCAAAAGCCGGGCCAACACCGCCAGTTGCGAAACAGCGAAAGGAGTATGAAGGTCAATCTAAGACCGCAAAGTGAACATGACTTGGGTAAACCTGATACCCGTATTGGCGAGAAAACGGATTGCCGGAAGAACTTGTTCGGTTCGGCCATACGTGCATGCTGGAGTGGTTGGTTTCATCCTAGAGTTTTCGCTAATGACTGGAGAGTTCAATGCAGAAATTCGGAGCCCGCAATCCATGGTCGCGACGCGAAGATGTCAGGTTACTGCGCGGAGAAGGGACTTTTGTCGATAATATCGCGCCAGAAAACGCGCTTTTTGCGCATTTCTTTAGGTCGCCCGTAGCACACGCCAAGATTACCAAATTGAACGTTATGGACGCCCGGCAGATGGAAGGCGTCCATTTAGTTCTGTGCGCCGAAGACCTGCACGCAGCATGTGTTGCAGAGGGATTGCCTTTCGAAATTGTGGAATGCCCGGATGGCAGCTTTGGCGCAGCACCTAGGCGGCCATTGCTGGCCGAAGGAAAGGTGCGTTTTGTCGGTGAACCAATTGCAATGGTTGTGACAGCGACACTGCAATTGGCACTGGACGCCTGCGAAAGGATCGAGTTCGAATACGAAGAACTGCCCTCACACATGCTCGTTTCACCAGGTGGAGAGCCATTGCACAGCGAAGCGCCAGAAAATTGCGCATTCAACTGGTCAATCGGCGATGAAGCGGCCTGTCAATCTGCGTTCTCACAAGCCGCGCATACAGTTTCAAGAACCATCCACAACAACAGGGTCATAGTGAATTCAATTGAGGCGCGCGGGTGTTTCGCTGAACAGGTGGACGGCAGGACACAACTTGCCCTGAACGGTCAAGGCGTCCAGAGCACCAAAGACGAAATCAACCGAATTCTCGGTGTAGCAGCCGAAGATATCCGAGTGACGACGCCTGATGTCGGGGGCGGGTTCGGTATGAAAGCCATGTCATACCCTGAACCCATTTTGGTCACGCATGCAGCGCGGGTTTTGAACCAACCAGTTCGCTGGATGTCTGACCGAACGGAGGCAATGCTGACTGACGCGGCTGCCCGTGACCTGGATCACGATGCCGAAATGGCATTTGATAGCGACTATCGTCTTATCGGATATCGTGTTGAAACAAAATGCAATCTGGGCGCCTACAACAGCGACCTTGGGCAACTTATCCAAACCGACTATTTTGCGATGGTTCTGTCCGGTGTGTACCAAGTGCAGAATTGTTATTTGAACGTGAAAGGCATTTTCACCAATACAGCACAGACCGACGCCTATCGCGGTGCCGGGCGGGCCGAGGCCAGTTATGTTCTGGAACGAATGATGGACTACGCGGCCCGCGAACTTGGTGTCGATCCGTGGGAATTGCGACGACGAAATTTTATCCAGCCGGAGCAGTTTCCTTACATCAACGCAACGGGTGAGCAGTATGATCCGGCAAACTACGACCGCGTTCTGGATCGGGCTGAGCAGGTAGCTAACAGATCAGGGTTTGCTGAGCGGAGAGCCAGAAGCAAAGCCCGCGGCAGATTGCGCGGGATCGGGTTGAGCTATTACGTTATGAATGCGATAGGCAATTCCAAGGTCAGTGCGCGTTTGGAATTTCCCGGCGATGGATCAGCCATTCTAACCGTTCCATCGCAATCCTCGGGACAAGGGCACGAAAGTGTGTTTGCTGCCTTTCTTTCTGAACAAACCGGAATCCCCGAAGAAAAGATTGCCGTAATTCAAGGGGACAGCGACAAGACGGGGATTGGCGTCGGCACAGGCGGGTCTAGCTCACTGACGACAACCGGCAATGCAACATTGATAACTGTAGCAAAAACAGTAGAAGTATTCCGCCCCTTTGTCGCCAAATCCATGCAGGTTGACCCTGATCTGGTTGAGTTCGACGGAGAGACCTTTCGCGCTCCGGGGTCAAACCTGAGCCCCTCGATGCTGCAAGCCGCCGATATGGTACGCGTGGCCGGAAGGGCTGACCTTTTGGATATTGAAGGGGTCGGCAAAATCGATACCTGGGCCTTTCCAAATGGCGCACATGTTGCCGAGGTTGAACTGGACCCTGAAACCGGAGTGGTGACCCTTGAGAAATACACGGTGGTCAGCGATTTCGGTAACCTGATTAACCCCATGTTGGTCGAAGGTCAGGTGCATGGAGGCTGCGCACAGGGTATTGGCCAGGCATTACTGGAACGCACCGTTTACGACGATAACGGCCAACTGCTTTCAGCAAGCTTCATGGACTACGTACTGCCAAGAGCGTCTGACTTTCCACATTTTGATTATTTTAACGAGCCGGTCCCATCCACAGCGAATGCAATGGGTGTCAAAGGCTGCGGCGAAGCCGGAACCGTCGGCTCAATTTCCGCTGTCGCCAACGCTGCAGCTGACGCTCTGTGCACACGCGGAGTCGCCAATCTTGATATTCCGATTACCCCGGAACGCATTTGGCGATTGCTGCAATAAGCTTCTACAAATTCAGAGCGTCGTACGGATGCATATTGAATGCTAACGATTCTAACGGTCCAAAACAGACATCTCGCCAACAATAGCAAATTGTGCCTCCGTAGGCTGCTTGCTTTTAATGACCGGCAGCTGATCTCCTATTGTTGGCGCTAATCAGGAATGCCCGCAGCTGCCAGATCGTGTAGTAGGCGTCATAGATCTCCGGCTTTGCAATTGAAATACGAGCGCGCATATCCCGAAGCATTGAAACGCTAAAATCGGGTTCCCGCGACAAGTTCGTTCAGACGAAACTCAGTCACCGTGCTATGAAACCGGGCATTCACAACTGGACCTCGCAACCCCCAGAAGCGCAACCAACCGGTCTTAGCCCTATCAACAATAAATGCCCGTACTACTCCCGTAGGGTTACAAAACATCCTTCCAGAATGGTGCTCTGTAATATTTCAAGTAAATAGGCTGGCAAGAAAAATGCCAGCTCTATTCAATTGGAACGAGTATCCTGGAGCTAGCCAAGCGGTTTGTATACGACCGCATCAATCTCGACCTTGGCGTCCACCATGATTTGCGAACGGACTGTTGAGCGCGCCGGGCCGCCATTTGGGAAGTAGCTCGCGTAGACCCGGTTGAACGTCCAAAAATCACGAGGATCGTCCAACCAGACGCCCACTTTCGCTACATCATCCAGAGTGCAATTTGCCAGCGCCAAAGCTGCAATCAGGTTTTCCATCGTTTTTCGGGTTTGCGACTCGATGCCACCCGCTTCTATTTCCCCATTTTCTTTCATTGCCACCTGCCCGGATATGAACACAAAGTCGCCGGCTCTTACAGCTGGAGCAAAGGGTAGCGGTTGACCACCTGCACCTGTCCTGTCATCGCCCAAGCGCAAGATCTTTTTCTCAGTCATTGAAGTGATTTCCTTCTGTTAGGTCTTTTTCGTAAGGAATGGGGTCCACGGCACCAAAGCCCGTAGTCGAAAGGGCCGCGCCGCGGTTCGCGAGTTCAGCAGATTTCACGGCATCCTTGTTTTTCAGGAAAGCGGACAAGAAAATTCCGTTAAAACAGTCTCCCGCGCCGGTAGCGTCGACCGCCGGGACTGTTACTCCGGGAATTGTGTGAATCCCTTGCCCGTTGGATACGGATACACCGTCCGCACCTAGCGACAGCGCCACAATTTCAGCACCCAGTCTGTGGTAGAAGCTAATTATGTCCTCGGGGCTGTAAAGGCCCGTCAATTGACGGGCGTCATCAAGCCCTGGCAGCACTATGTTGCAGCGCCGCATTGCATCGTGAGTAACCTGCCGGGCCATGTCCAATGGCCAAAGAGCTGTACGCAAATTGGGATCGAAAGCAATTGAGATGCCAGACTGGCGCGCAGCGTGGATTGCTTGCTGAGTTGTTGATTGTAACTCTGGACTTACCCCAAGACTGATCCCGGAAGTATAGAACATCCTGGCGTTGGAGATTGCATCGTCTGGAATATGTTCCGGTAACATCCGGCTCGCGGCAGAGCCTTTCCGACGGTAAACGAAATGGTGCCCGTCTCCATCGTGAAAGACAAAATAGAGCCCCGTGTCCTCACTTGAGGCAGATAACACGTGCTCGTGGTTCACGCCTTCTCGAGACCACAAACCCCGGAGCTTCTCGCCAAATTGATCGTCTCCGACGCGCGCAAGCAAAGCGACGTCAATCCCCTGTCTGGCGGCGGCGACGGCGACGTTGGAAACATCTCCGCCGAACCCGCCTTTGAACCGGCCATCCTGGCATGCGTTCAATTCGAACAGGGGTTCCCCTAAACATATGAGGTCAGCCATGTTTCACCTTATTGATGCCCGACGCAGGCTGCGTCTTTGGGCTACGGTTTTGCCGTTACTGAACTTTGCCCCGTGCCGCGACTGGTACAAGTCCCAGCGTATGATCGCCGCGAGTGGTTTCAATCTGGTCAACCATGTTGGTCACAACACAGGCATGGTTCGGAATAATCCGGATACGCTCGCCAACTTTCAGATTGATCTTGTCGGCCTTCAGAACGCCATGTTCCTCTGACAGACCCTGAACCAGAATGTCCGGGCGACCAATAACGTACCCGTGGCCTTCCAGTCCCAACAGGTCTGAGGTCAAAACTTTAGATCCCGCATCAATCACAGCCCGATTGTCTGCGGGGACTGAGATCACCGTGGCGAGGACGCTTAACGCACAGTCCTCCCAGGTACAGACGCCCCGTGCCTGTAGGGAGCGGTCGTTATAGATGTAAGTGCCTATCCGGTATTCAGTTGCAACTGGAACATCCTGCGACTGCCACATGCCTGGTGAACCGCCATGGGATACGACGTGCACCGACAACCCGATCTCTTCGATTTCTCGTTTGGCTCTGGTGAGCCATTCTTGAACAGCAACCTCTTGGCCCACCGGCGGATAAGTCATTAGACCGAGGAATGTTACACCCGGTTGTCTATCGATGTAGCGCGCGAGATCTCGCGCCTGCTCAGGTGTGGTTACGCCGCATCGTGCCGCGCCTGTATCGCACTCCACAAGTACACACAGTGGTGTCGCGGCATCAGCAAAGAATCTCGACAAACCGTCAACGGTTTCGGTGTTGTCCGCGACCACAGACAATCTCACCTTCTCTGACAGGGCACGCAACCGCGCCAGCTTGGCGTCGCCGAGGATATTAAAGGTTATCAGCACGTCGTCGATACCACCCTCAGCAATCATTGCCTCGGCCTCGCTCACTTTCTGGCATGTTATGCCAATAGCACCGGCCTCAATTTGCCGTTTGGCTAGCATAGGGAGTTTGTGGGTTTTGATGTGCGGTCGGACGGCAAGTCCGTGTTTCGCACAATGCCCCTGAAAGCGATCGATGTTCGCTTCGGCGATATCCAGGTCAACCAGGACAGCCGGTGTGTCGATATCAGAAAAAATCATTCCACAACTTCCTCATGAGGGTTCTTGACGATAGGCCAAATTGGGCGTGTCAGATTCTTGTAACGTGTTTTGGTGGGATCATTCGGATAGGGGCCTTCGACGGCTGCATAGATTATTTCGGCAGCGACGTCTGAGAAGGCACCATGAAAATGGTTTGTAGATTTGACGACCAGTATCTTTTTCTCAGTGACATCGATGCCGAGGTTAGTGAACAGGTCTGGCGAGAAAGCCTGACTTCGGTTTGAGTTCAAAACGACCTCAATCCCACCCAAACGAATGACCGAGCAGTCCCCCATGGGGACGATAGATGCACCAAAGCTCTGAACTGCATTGCGTTGATTGCGGACGACCGTGACCGTGGCGTCAATTGGGTTACCTGCGAGAGCCGACGTTTTGCCTCCGAAGCGAAGATCGAACACTGCGCCTTCTCCGGCCGCATGGCATAGGCGAACAGCCATGGGATCCCATATCGTGCCGAATGCGACAGATTTGAGGTTTTGAGCAATGGCCTCTTCAAGGATCAGGGTTGAATCCCCCGCGACGCCTCCGCCCGGGTTATCCCACACATCCGCCACGACCACAGGTCCATGCGCGGCTTTCTGAGCCTTTCTCAATGCTTCAACCGGGGACAGGTAGTCTGGCTTGGTCTGTCCTCGGAACGAAAATAGCTCCGTTCCCAAATTCCGGGCTATATTGTCGGCTTTGGCTTGATCATCATCTGTCAAAACGACGATTTTGGCGCCGAGATCTGGGGAATCCCCGGCCATAAACCCGTGAATGACAGAAGCTGAGAGAACTTCCCCCTTTGCTTCCATCTGGTTCAACTGATCAACAAATCCGCGCATGGGTTCCTGGCTGGTTGGCAGGACATCCAACATACGAACGTCAAAAACTGAGATAACGGGCCGAATGTCTCCTTTGATCGTGCGCAGGGTAAGGTCGACACAGGCTTCTCCTGCTTCAACAAAATCAGTATGCGGAAACTCTTTGAACACAGTGATTACGTTGGCATTCGATACACGTTTTTGGCTGAGATGACTGTGCGGGTCGAAGCTGGCTCCGATAACCGTTTTGGGGCCGACAATCGCGCGAATGGCTTCGATCAATTCACCTTCGCAATCCACACACCCTTCGGCAATCATCGCCCCATGCAGACCCAGAACAACACCGTCCAAAGGTAGCGCAGCGTTCACCTGATCCAGCACCTCGCGTTTAAGGCGCGCCCATGTTTCGCGATTTAGCAACCCGCCCGGTTCCGCCCATGTGGCGGTGCCCTCGATCAACTCCAACTCATTGTCCTGTGCCCGTTTTCTCAGCGCCGGAAACACCGCGCTGCACAACGTAGGGGTAACGGGGTGCTCGCCGGGCGGTGCGTAAAAGCTCTGCTCAAAATCGGAAAAATCCGTGCGCAGGGGGGAAAACGTATTTGTTTCGGTCGCAAGGGACGCACAGAAAACCCGCATGTCTAATCCAATTCGTTGGTTGGGCCGGAGACCAGAAACTGGTCTCCGACAAGAGGTGCTGCCGGTTGGTTCCGGCAGTCAGGGAGGATCAATCGAGGTAAGACGCGTTGTTGGCGTTCTCCACCGCAGCTTTGAAACTTGCCAAAAGCTCGGCCGCTTTCTCATCCAGGTTTTCCTGAACATGCGATTCAAAAGCAGGCTGCGTTGCAGCCGCCATGGAACTGCGTTGCTCGTCAGTCAGGGCCGTCACTTCAATCTGATCCATGAGGCCCGCAAGACCTCTATCTGAGGATTCGATGATCCGTGACAGACCGCGGCTTGCAGTTACGCAGTTTTCAGCGGCCGTACGGATCGTGGCCTGCTCGGCCTCGGACAGGCCCTCAAAGAATGCGCGGTTGATCATGAAGGTGTAGGGCGAAAACAGATGGTTGGTCAGCGTCAGATACTGCTGAACTTCGGCAAAATTGGCGAAGGAGATGATCGGGACTGGATTCATCTGGCCGTCAATCACGCCGGTTTGAAGGCCGGAATACACCTCGCCCCACGAGAGGGGATAGGCTTCTGCACCCAAGGCTTGCACGATCTTTTGATGTGAAGGCAAAGTCATCGTGCGGATGCGAATGCCATCAAAGTCCTTCAGGTCCGCAATAGGTCTCTGAGAGTTGGTGACCGCAAAGAATCCGCCCGTATCAGGGAAGCCCAGCACCACAACATCACCCATTTCTGCTTCGATATCTGCGGCCAGGGCTTCGCCAAACTCGCCGTCAAAGACTTCGTAGGTCGAGGCGTTGCCATTAAATGCAAATGGCAGATTCAGCACATCAATCCGTGGGTAGTAGCTTGCCAAGGCACCAGTCGATGTCAGGGTCGCCTGAATGATGCCGTCCCGCACCTGCTGCACATGCTCGGCGGCCGAGCCCAATTGGTTCGATCCGAATACTTCAACCGTGACGCTGCCGTTGGTGCCGGAATTCACAAGGTTGGAGAACACGGCCGTACAGGCGTGCGCCGGATTTTCAAACGGATCGGTTTTGTTATCATGCCCAAACTTGATGACGCCACCTTCGGCCAGCGCACTGGATGCAAGCATAGTCGCGGTAAGCGCCGCTCCTGTCAGAATTTTCTTCATTGTACTTCTCCTGTTGGTTTGGTTTTCGTGGGGAATTTACTGAGCAAAGCCCAACATCCGGGGCAGCCAAAGGGCGGCGTCCTCCCAAAATGCAAAGGCAAATAGGATAGCGACTTCGGCGATCAGAAACGGAAACAGCTTGATTGAGATCCGTTCTAGCTTTTCGCCGGTCACGGAAGACAGAACAAACAGGCAAGCGCCCACCGGCGGGGTCATCAACGATATGTTTAGAGCCAGAACAAAGATGATCCCGGCGTGAATGGGTTCCAGCCCAACCTGCTGTGTGAGTGGAACCAACACCGGCGCAAGGATGATCAGAATGGCGGTGATATCCATCACCATACCAACAATAAGCAGCAATCCGATTATGATCGCGATTACGGCATACCGGTTATCTGAAAGACCAAGAACGGTTTCCGCGATAAGTTGCGGAATGCGTTCAAAACTCATCCACCAGCCGAGAATACCGGCGAAGGCAATAATCACAAAGATAACACCAGTGATGCGCGCCGTACGGACAAGCATCGCGTAGAAACCTTTGAATGTCAGCGATCGATAGACAAAAATCCCGATGAACATCGCGTAGGCCACAGCAATCGACGCAGCTTCTGTCGGGGTGACAATCCCACCCAGAATGCCCCCCAGGATTATCACAGGCATCGCCAACGCAGTCAGTGAGGAAACAAATGTACCCCAGACCTCGCGAGGGGTCGCACCGCGCAATGCTTTTGGAAGGTTTTCTCGCTTACCGCCGATTGCTATGACCGCCATGCAAACGATACAAATCACTAGGCCTGGCAGAACGCCTGCGGCGAACAGGCCTGCAATGGAAACACCCATTAGCGACCCATAGACAACCATTAGCCCCGAAGGCGGAATGGTCGGGCCGATGATGGATCCCGCTGCCGTCACCGCACAGGCATAATCACGTTTGTAGCCTTCTTTTACCATTGCAGGCACAAGTGTCCGACCAAAGGCCGCCGCGTCCGCAGTCGCCGAGCCTGTTAGTCCAGCGAAGAAAACCGAAGCCAGCATGTTGGTATGGGCCAACCCACCACGGAACCGTCCAACCAGAACCTGAGCCAGTTTCACAAGGCGGCTGGTGATCCCGATGTCATTCATTATCTCACCGGCCAGGATGAAGAACGGCATGGCAAGAAAAGGAAAGATATTGAGCCCGTTGAATATCTTGCTGGGACCAATCGCAAGGAACTGAGTTCCGCCCATGTCAATCAGACCAACGACGCCGGCAAGGCCAATGGCAAACCCAATCGGCATCCCGAACAGGATAAGGGCGACAAAAACGATTGCGACGATCACAGCGTTTCCTCCGCCTCAGTGGCAAAGGGTGGTTCGTCAATATGCGACCCCAGATCCCGAAACAGGACCAGCACCAGCTGTACAGATGACAGTGCTGCCGCGACGGGAATGGCTGCGTAGAACGGAGCAAGGCTGGCACCAAAGATCATCGCGTGGCGGGGAGCTCCGCTTTCGGCGAAGCTGATCCCAAAGAACGCGACGTATAAGAACAAAGCCAGCGCCAAGACGTCCATCGCAATCAGCAGAGTACGGCGCAAACCGACGGGAAGTATCATGATGAACGCAGTCAATCCGATGTGGTCCCTGCGCGCGATTCCGGAAGAAACGGCAAGCAATGCGGCCCAGATCATCAGGTAGCGGGCCAGCACCTCGGGCCAAGGAAGTTGCCAGTGAAAATAGTAGCGGTCGGCGACGCCAAGCCAGACATCCAGCACCAAGGACAACATCAACGCGGCAACGATACCCTCGACGACTGAGTTTATCCTTGCGCTTGCGGTGGCAAACCAGTCTGACATTCGCACTCCTCCCCAGGATCCGAATCTGTAACTTGGTTACACTTTGCGCGATCAGGGCCGAGCTTTCAATGAAAAAGTGTAATTTAGTTTCTTATTTGTGGCTGAAACTGAGGATTTTCCGCAAATATCGGCGAATTCCTTGCTCGATCGCGGCGTTCCGTGTAACTAAGTTTCATCAGCGACCAAGAGAAAATCACGCACATGCCGAACCAACCGCGCCCTGTCTCAGATGAAAACGCGCCCCCGCATAAGGGCCGCATTGGCGCTGTGGATCTAATCCCGGCACTGCATAATTCGCAGACCAAACTGGCGGTTCAGGAGCAGAAAGTCGCTGACTACGTAAAGGACCACCTCAACGAAATCAGCTCGATGACCATCGGGGATCTCGCGGAACGTTGTTCGGTCAGTAAGCCAACAGTTGTGCGGTTCTGCCGTAGCCTCGGCTGTGAAGGCTTTCGGGACTTCAAGCTCCGCCTGGCCCAGAACGTCGCCGTAAGCGCTCAGTACTTATACAGAAATGCCGGTGATGAAAGCTCTGACGCGAATTCAGCGATTGACCAGGTCCTGGGGGCATTGTTCGCAACCCTGGATGTCATGCGCGGTCAAATCGATACCGAGAGGCTTGAAAAAGCAAGGGATGCCTGCCTAGACCGGCGGCAAATCCTTTTCGCTGGAATAGGAGGAGGGTCTTCTCTTGTCGCTCAGGAAGCATCCAATCGCTTTTTCAGGCTCGGAATTCCATCATTCTTTGTGAATGACAGCTACGTCCTGCAAATGCGCGCGGCGGCGCTTAGACCCGAAGATGTTCTTTTTCTCGTTTCAGCTAGTGGTGAAGCTGACGCAATCGTCAGTGCCGCGGAAGTCGCCAATGGTTATGGCGCAACCACCATCAGTATTACAAAACCCAATACCCGACTGGCGGACATATCTAAAATTGCCCTTCTCACGGAATTGCCAGAAGACAGTGACATCTACAAACCGACCGCATCGCGATATGCGCACCTAGCGATTGTCGACGCATTGGCTATGACGGTGGCGCAGGAGATGACTGACGAAACGAAGGAGAATCTTCGTCGAATTCGTGCGTCCTTGACGGCTTACCATGGAAGAACTGGGCCACAGCCTTTGGGCGACTAACTTAGGGACGAACAGATCAGTTTGATTAAGCGTCGCTGATCGGTATTTGCTGGTAATAGCCCGGCAGTCTTAGGCAATTGTGAGCCATTGAATTGGAGCGGTTTGCGAGTTTGGAAGCGTGGTGCGCGTCGTAGGCCTAGATATATCTAGCTGCATTGGCAACGATGTGCTTACGACTATCTTTCACTGTAATACGCATAAGCGACGGGTCACGGCCCCAATTCGACTCCCCAATAACGGGTCATTTGTTTCGCGACTCGGCTTGGCGGGTTTTCTAATTGACGCCGTCGAGCGGAAGGAAACCGTCGGTCATGTTTTTGGTGTTTCTCGGCAGAATGATTGAGGGTGCCAAAACGCGACTTGCCGGGTTGCCTTGTCACGTCCAATCTGGGGTCAACTCGGCGGAGTGCAAACTAGGGTGGTAGAGGGCACCTAGATCGGATTGATTGGAAAACGATCTCCCCTGCACCCCAGGGGAAATAGGCGACCCCCACACTCCCTAGGTTCACGCAAAGCCTTACGGCTGATGGTTCGTCAATTCGAGTGTATCGGAGAGATCGTGCTGAGAAACGCTTTCAAAAACGATAGATGTCTCTATTCGACTGATCTCTTCTCGTGACGAAAACCGTTCAACAACCAACCGATGCAGGTGTGAGGTGTTTTTTGTTACAACTTCCACGACCGCATCAAATCGGCCGCTGATCATCCAGCCTGCACGTACCTCAGGGATCTTCAGAATTTCCTTCAGAATTCGATCAAGGTCACTCTTTTTGTGTTCAGACATTTGAATGAACAATAACGCTTTCAATGAGAGGCCCAATCGTTCCAGCCGAATGTCAGTATATGCCCCCACTACCAAACCGCTGTCATGGAGACGCTTTAGCCGCTCGTGGACGCTTGAGGCCGCCAAGCCAACATCATGTGAAAGCTCTTTGTTGGTCTTCCGTGCATCATTCGACAAAAGCGCCAAAATTCGTCGATCCGTTCGGTCAATGTCCACTTTCGCTCACCTCTTCCGAAATAGCTTCGATATATTTGCCTACTAATGAATGATATACGATTTAGATAGAGTTTTACAGAATAAAACTCCCACATATATCAAGAACGACGAAACAACATAGGAAGAGGTGGCAACGATGGAACTGCCAGCATTTTTTCTTTTTGCCTTCCTGGCATCAGTGACGCCAGGCCCATCCAATGTACTGTTGACAACGATTGGCGCTCAGATGGGCGTTCTGCGCGGGCTTCCTGCATTGGTTGGAACCGCAATGGGAACGGGACTGATCCTCTTTACAGCGGGATTTGGTCTTGGCGCATCTGTTCTTGGAAACGAAGTCGTGCTTTCCACACTGCGCGTTGTCGGAATGGGAGCCATACTTTGGCTGGCTTGGGTCATTGCTAGCGCCCCGATTTCAAGAGACGAAGCACTGAGTACCCGTGAGCTCAAAATTGGTTTCCTGCCCGCCTTGTTACTTCAGTGGGTCAATCCGAAAGCATGGATCGTATCGGTCTCTATCGTTGGTGCATTCATGATCTCGGAAGGGTCTGCCTTTCAACAAGCTGCAACGCTTAGTGTGGTTTTCACCATTGCCGCAGTTGTGGGCTGTCTTCCTTGGCTTGTGGGCGGAGCGGCATTGCAGAGACTTTTGCAAAACCCAACACTAGCCCGTCTGATCAATCTGGCTCTTGGCCTTGGCCTCGCCGTGTCAATGATCGCGCTGATTTAAGAAGGAAGGACGTACAAATGTTTGACACCAAGATTGCCATCATTGTCCGTGATGACCTTGCCACTTGGCAAAAACTAAACGTAACGGCCTTTTTGATGAGCGGCATTACCGGCGCCAACCCCGATCTTATTGGCGATTTCTATAAAGACTCTGACGGCAACTCTCATCTGCCGATGTCCGTTCAGCCAGTAATCGTGTTGTCAGGCGCTGCCAATGTTCTGACCAACATTCGCAATCGCGCCCGCAATCGGGGCGTCGAAACCGTGGCTTACATCGAAGAAATGTTTGCCACTGGCCATGACGAGGCTAACCGGGCCGTTTTTTCTGAACATGGCCCCGACGAACCCAACACCGTGGGCATAGCCCTACGCGCTAACAACAAGGTCGTGGACAAGATCACCAAAGGGGCGAAGATGCATGGATAAATGCAGGCTTTGTGACGTTCGGCTTCCTGCGTCAATTAATGAATTGAAACAGATAAGCTACTTTAGCTTGGCTTCAACTTCACTTGAGAAACCAGAATGAGGAGGTGACACCCTCTTGGAGAGCGATATGACATTCAGAATCGAGCCATTGGTTCCGGAGCTTTGGTGCACTGACTTTGAGAAATCGATGGCGTTTTATACGGAAACCATCGGCTTTGAGGTGGCCCAACAACGCGGACAAGATCCTCACGCCTATCTATCGTTGAATCAGGCTCAGATTATGATCGCGCATTGGACCATCGACGGAAGCTGGGAGCCCTGGTTTCCCAAGTCGATGGAGCGGCCCTTCGGACGTGGGATCAATTTTCAGTTCATGGTCGACAACGTTCAGGACCTGTATGACAGAGTACGCGCAAAGGGGATTAAGCCGTTCGTCGAAATTCATGATGCAGAAGATTGGAAGACCGATTGCATGGATACAAGGCGGCAGTTCATAGTTCTTGACCCCGACGGATACCTTTTGAGGTTTGCGCAGAGTGTTAGTACGCGCGCAGTCACAGATAGTGATCATAAACAACTAAATCAGAAATATGGGACGAGTTTCCTTTGAAGCGGCCTCAGGTTGATCGCCGTCGCGAAGCTGACATTTGTGACCGTATGAACCATAAGCAGCTCACAAGGGAATAGAACACATCAAGATCAAAGAGATAAGCGTTTTTCAGAAGACATTACCGCATGTTCGGGGCAAGCTTGCTGTTGGTGATCGTACGGCAGAGCGCACGGTAACTTGCGATACAGGCGCTGGCGTCAGTGGTGGATGTGGCGAACGGCGGCTTATGTGAGGTTCAACAGGTGGGGCGTGCCGCATTAGGATCGGGCGTTTCTGAACTCACATTGCACGTCTATGCGATAGCAGCGGATGTCGCCTTTTTACTATAGAAGCCTCGGCCCCGACCCTTCTTCCGCCAGATGGTCGTTTTCATTGTAGAGCGGGCAAGTTTTGACACTTAGACAGCCACACCCGATGCACTTACCCATTTTGTCTCTCAGAGCGGTAAGCAGATTGATCCGGCGTGTCAGATCATCAAACCAAACCTCGGAGATACGGGCCCAGTCATCAGTGTCTGGCGCTGCACCCGGAGGCAAGCTGGAAAGTGCTTCCGCGATTTCGGCAAGAGACACCCCGGCACTCTGGGCCACCTTGATCACCGAAACACGGCGCAGAATTTCACGGCGGTAAACCCGATGATTGGCTGCATTCCGTTCGGAGGCAATCAGCCCTTTGCGTTCGTAGAAATGCAAAGTTGAGACCGGCAGGCCGCTGCGGCGAGCAACGTCTCCGACCGAAAGAAATTTCTCTGCCATTGATTTTCCCCTCTTGACCTCAACCAATGTTGAGGTCGTAGCAGGGAAGCTGTCAACACGTTGGAGATAAAGATGGCCGCACCGGGTAGCGACAATAGTGCCGACAGTTTTGTTCCATGGCGAGAGTTCCTGACGAGCGCTTATGCGCCGTCTCTTGCACTGGTTTGCCTCGCCGTTTGGCTGCACGCCGCTGATGGGCTCATCGTGGCAACCATGCTTCCCTCTATTGTCTCCGACGTTGGCGGGGCTGCGTTGGTCGGATGGTCTGTGTCGCTTTATGAGATTACTTCGGTTGTGGCCGGGGCAGCGAGCGCGCTCTTGACGATGCGACATGGGCTGCGGCGTCCGATGAGTCTTGCGGCAGCCCTGTTTGGGATTGGATGCCTACTCAGTGCTTTAAGCCCTACGATGGCCCTGTTCCTTGCCGGACGCGCCATGCAGGGGCTGGGCGGCGGCGGGCTTGTCGCCATGGCCTTCGTGGCGGTGGGTTCGATTTTCCCAACACGATACACGGCACGCGCAATAGCCATGGTTTCAACTTTCTGGGGTCTTTCCGCGTTTCTTGGCCCGTTGATCGGAGGCTTCTTTGTCGAGTATGCAACATGGCGCTGGGGGTTCGGTTTCTTCGCGCTTCAGGCTTTCGGATTGTCCGTCTGGATTGCTCTGCGACCGGATCAGGCAGCATCTAAAACGACGGATTCCGGCAAGTTTCCCCTTAGGCGACTGGCGTTGCTGTGTCTGGCGGTCCTGTTGGTGTCGTCGGGCGGGGTTGAGGTCAAGCCAATACAAACCTCGCTTCTGGTAGCGATGGGTCTGTCATGTCTGGTCATTTTCCTGCGCCTTGATGGCCGCGCCGGGACAGACAGGTTGCTGCCGAACCACCCGTTCGGGCTGGGCACGACGACGGGGGCCGCGCTTCTGATGATATTGTCACTATCCATCGCTACTGTCGCCCTGACAGCCTTCGGCCCGCTTCTGGTGATCGCCATACATGGTGTATCCGCCTTGACCGCGGGCTATATCATTGCCTGCTCTTCCATCGGTTGGTCGATTGCGGCGGTGCTTGTGAGTGGCTCACCGGAGCGATTTGATCGTCTGATGATCGCTGCCGGGATCACCCTGGTGGTACTGAGCATTGCAGGCTTTCTTTACGCTGTTCCCAACGGGCCTGTCTGGCTGATCGCGGTATTCGCTGCGATGGATGGAGCCGGGTTTGGCGTGGCCTGGACCTTCATTCTTCGCCGCACCACATCGCTTGCCGAACCGGGTGAAGTGCAACGAATCTCAGGTGCGATGCCCACAGTCCAGAGATTGGGATACGCGTTGGGAGCCGCCTACATTGGGATTGTCGCAAATGCCTCAGGTTTCGTTACCATGAGCACGACTCAGGCAGCATCAGACGTTGCCAGATGGGTTTTCCTCGCCTGCTTGCCGTTTGGGCTTATTGCACTCATGGCGATGTTCACTCTGGTGCGGAAGCAACCTGCTTCGCGGGAGGTGTCGGCATGAACGTCGTTCGCAATTGGCGGCATTCCTTCAACGAGTGTTTTGTTGCGCATCTCGCTCGCTGATCGAATAGATCACGCTACGCTCGGAATGATGAAAATGCGGCAAAATTTTTTGTTGCCAGCGCACGCAGTGAGAATTCCAAATTTACGGGTTCGGCTCTGCTGGCATTCTCTGCAACACACATAAGTGACTGGTCGCAGCCCAAACCGGACATTCACAATAAGGCTTTGCAGTTTCTGGGATGCGCAACAAACTCGCCATTTCAATTTGAAAATACAAGGTTCATTTGGCAAATTGTTCTCGTAGCTGACATCCAATTACCAGAAACCCGAATGACCCTCGGCAACTTCTTCTTCGATTTCGGCAAATGGTCCGCGGGTCTCTACTTTTCGTTGACCTGCTGCAAATACGGTTTCACAAGGTAGATTCAGCGTCAGGTTCTCTTCGTTGTCACCGGTGAGTACAGCTAATCGCTTTTCAGTCATCCCGTAGACGACAGTTCCAATTCCTGCCCAATAGCAAGCTCCCGCGCACATGCAACAGGGCTCTACGGATGTGTATAGCGTACATTTTTCCAAGTATTCAGGTTGGTACTTTCGGCTCGCTGCTCGGGCAACATTCAATTCCGCATGCCCAACGCCTTTTTCATACGAGTACGAGTTTCCTGCCCGAAGCAATATGTCACCTTGGGGGCCGACGAGAATGGCCCCGAAGGGATGGTTGCCGGAATCTCGGCACTCTTGGGCTATCTTTATGGTTTCACGCAGATATTTCAGATCATCGCACATTTGTTTTTCCTATAATGCCCGTAAAGCCTGCCAAACATAGTTCGCCCTTTGACTGGCATGTTTCCTCCGAAGCTACGCTGTTCCTCAAACCGGGCTGACCGCACCATCGGTGTTTTCAGACAGAAAGGCGGCTCGGCGTTCAAACAATCCCGGAAGAACTTCGTGAACTTCATTGATCATGTCGGACAGATCAGCGGTCACAAGCCGCCCCTCTTTCACGATCTGATTTCCGTCCACCATTGTCATGACCACATCCGAGCCCCGCGCTGAATGCACGAGATTGTAATGGAGGTTGAAGAACTCACCATCGCCGATCAGGGGCGTCATCCGTGGCGTATCAGTCCGTACGGCAATAATGTCAGCCTTCTTGCCAGCCTCCAACGAACCGATTTCGTTCTCCAGACCGATGCTTCTGGCGCCATCGATTGTGCCCATACGCAGAACTTCCCACGCGTCCAGCGCACTGGCGTTCAAGTTGTTCAGCTTTCCAAGAAGCGATGTGCACTTCATGTCGTCGAACATATCGAGATTGTTGTTCTCCTTTTCGCCATCTGTGCCGATCCCGACAGCGACACCTGCCCTGAGCAGCTTTTCCACCGGTGCAATGCCACTTGCCAGCTTCATGTTGCTGACCGGGTTATGGGCGACGCCGACACCATTTTCGGCAATGATCTCGATTTCCGTATCGTCCAGCCAGACACAATGCGCGAGCAGAGTGTTGCGGGGTTCGAAAAACCCAAGATCCCTGAGAACATGAACCGAGCGCTTGCCATAACGGCGGTCCATTTCCCGCAGTTCTATTTCGGCTTCGTTGCTGTGGGTATGGAAGCCCGTGTCATATTTCAGCGCCAGATCAATGAAGTCCCGATGCTTTTCTGGCGACGCATAGAATAAATGTTCCAGGCCCACCCAGACATTGATCCGACCATTCGACTTGCGATGCCAGTCTTTCAGAAGCTGTTCGTTGGATTCGAGCGTTTCGAAATAATCATAGTCCGGGTGTTCGCCGACATACGGCACAAGCACTGAACGAGTGCCGATTGTATCGGCGGCCTTTGCGCTGCCATGCATATAGCGCCACATGTCAACGATTGTCGTCGAGCCAGCGAGGGCTGATTCCGCATAGCAAAGCCAAGATGCCGTTTCCGCCTCACGCGCGTTGAGGACCCGGTGCATCGGGTCGATATACATGCGCAGCCAATCCCAGACGGGCAATCCTTCGGCCGTTCCTCGCAGGATGCCCGAATGGCAATGCGCATTGACCAGGCCTGGCATTAGCAAACTGTCCCTGAACTCCTGAATTTCTGCGCGTGGATGTTCGCGCGCCAACTGGTCCCGCAGCGCAACGGAGACAATTTCATTTCCGCGCACCAAAACTGCGCCGTCGCTCAAAACGGTGTTTTGCGCATCCATGGTCAGCACGTACGGGGCGCACAGCAAGATTTCGCCAGGCATCTCTCTATCCTTATGAATTTTGTTCAGGCTAGAAGGAAGGAGCGTTCCAATCTATGATAATAAACCGGACGGTTTGGACTAATAATTAGGACGCTAAAATGCCACTGCTCACTCAAGCCGCGCACGTTCTTGAAATTGTTGCCAGCTCAGGCTCGATCCGGAAGGCTTCGGAGAGAGTAAACCTGGCACCTTCAGCGATCAATCGACATGTTCTGAACCTTGAACGAGAGTTGGGAACCCCATTGTTCCTGCGCCATGCAAAAGGGATGAATTTGACCGAAGCCGGAAAGTTGGTCGTCGACTACATCCGGGAGTTTCAAGTTCAGGATCAGGCTCTGCGAAGCGAAATCGAAGTTCTGAAAGGGCGCGTCGGCCATGTGCGTTTGGGGATAATGGAGTGCTTTGCCGAAGGTTTTTTGGCGACGGTGTATGACGAGATCAGACAAAAACATGGGTCTGTCGCCATTGACGTTGTAGTGGCTGGAACGTCTCAACTGGTTCAGCAGATGCTTGCAGGCGAGCTTGATCTGGTTGTTGCATTCAACATGCCCGGAGATCTCGGGTTTCGGTGCCATTATGAAGCAAGGTTGGATATTGGGGCCGTTATGAAACCCACTCAGGAGCTGCGCGCTAAAGGTTTGATTGGGAAAGAGGAATTGCAAGGGCAGCAGCTTGTGCTTCCGGATCACTCTCTGTCACTGAATGCAACCGTAAAGTCCATGATCCAGCGCATGGGCTTGAACTCACAGGCCATAGCAAAATCCAACTCGGTCAGCGCGATAAAGCAGCTTGTCATTCAGGGTGCAGGCGTCAGTTTTTTGACATGGGCGGACGTGCGCGACGAAGTGGCCAGAGGTGACTTGCTGTTCTGTCAGATCGAAGGCCAAAACATTTATGAACTGCTGACACTCAGTGGCCGCAACCCCGCACAGATGTCAGAGACAACTCAGGCTCTGGCACGGATATTGGTGCGAACCTTGGAGGAAATAGAAGCAGGCGCGCAAACCTCGGATGCGTGACAAATCGTACCCTGTGTGGCGCCTCTCGCCGCCGTAGGGAACACATCTCAAAAGCAGTTTCGAATTCACCATTGAAGGCGGGCGTACTCGTAAGAGCGTTCTGATTTTGCGCACAAACAGGGCGAATGTATGCGCTTGAATGCATCGCTAAGTGGGCACTAATTTCCTAAACAAATCCAAATCAGCACGAAGCCGGAGCAGGTCTTTGAGCGGCGTCGCGAGTTGCGATCTCGCCCATGCCGCCTGCAAGTCGCCAGGCACGGCGCATCCGGAGGACGTACAAGGAGGAAATTCGATGAAAAACGAGCTCAAAAATAAACTTCTGGCTGGCGGAATGTGTGTCGCAGCGTCATTCCTGCTGGGTGCAATACCCGGCATAGCCGAAGAAAAACTGAAAGTCGGGTTTGTTTATCCCAGCCCGATTGGCGACAACGGCTGGTCCTATCGTCACGAAGTCGGGCGACAGGATGTCATTGCTCATTTCGGAGACAAAATCGAAACCACTTTTGTTGAAAGTGTACCTGAAGGTCCCGACGCCACTCGTGTCATCACTCAACTTGCCTTGACCGGGCACGAGCTGATCTTCACCGCGTCATTCGGGTTCATGGAACCTACATTGCAAGTTGCCGAGAAATTTCCCGACGTTAAGTTTGAAAACAACACAGGTTTCAAAACGGCGCCCAATGTCAGCGTGTACAATGCCCGTTTCCATGAAGGCCGCGTCGTATTTGGAACAATCGCCGGGGCGATGACTGAAACAAATACCATCGGTTACATCGCATCCTTCCCAATCCCCGAAGTCATCATGGGAATAAACGCCTTCACCCTGGCGGCACAAAAAGTGAATCCGGATGTCGAAGTGAAGGTGGTCTGGGTCAACACCTGGTATAACCCCGCACTGGAAGCGGACGCCGCACAAGTGTTGCTGGACCAGGGTGCAGACATCATAACGCAGCACACAAACAGCCCAGCACCATGCCAGCGGGCCGAGGAGGCAGGTGTTTTCTGCTTTGGTCAGGACGCCGACATGTCGCAATTCGCTGAAACAGCGCATCTTACCGGTATCGTGAACAATTGGGGGCCGTATTACATAAGCCGAGTTCAGGATGTCCTAGATGGCTCGTGGGAAACCAATCACACTTGGGATGGCATAAGTGGGGGACTGGTTATGATGGCACCCTATAACGACGCGCTGCCAGATGACATACGAACTGCCGCAGCCAATGTCGAGAAAGCGCTGAAAGATGGAACACTGAACCCGTTTTCTGGCCCCATCACCAACGCAAATGGTGAGACGGTTATCGATGAAGGCGAAGCGCTGACCGACAAGCAGGTTCATGAGATGAACTGGTTTGTGCAAGGTGTCGACGGCGAGTTGCCATCCTAAACAAAGCCATGATCTTGCGTAAAATAAGCGCGTTGATGAAGTTCTCCTGAAGCAAGCTTCTCCCCGCTTCAAAAAAGGAGAGTTTCGTAACCGCTAGGTGAGCGCGTCCAATCCGGCGCGCTCACTTTTTTAGCTTTGTCGTTGATGAAGGCTACGGACTTGTCAAACCTTGAGCTGAACGCGAACGCCAGCAGGGCGATTAGAACGGACAATGGCTTCAATGCCAAAAAGCTCTACATTACGAACTTAGCGTTGTCGTCCAATACTTTCCACTCCTGTGACTGGTGGCAGCCCAACCCGGACATTCGTTACAAGACTTTGCAATGTTGGCTTTCAGGACTCTTGGCCTCGATGTGCCTTATTGCTGTCATCTGGGGCTGACTCTCGTCTTAGGTCATGGGTGTAGTCTCGGGTAACGTCAGCCATCACCAAACGGTAGCTCTTATAGAAGCAGGACCGGCCAAGCGCTTGCGCGCGACGATGCGCAGGAAGATTTCGCCATTTGGTTACAGCGTCTTCGTCCTCGAACTAGCCGATGGCGACAAATCTGCCGGGTTTGGCTGAGCTTTCAAAACGTTCGATTGAAATGAAGCCTTCAATACCATTCAGATGTTCGCGCAAATCCGTCGACGTTTGCATGTAGTCGTCCATTTCATGCGCTTCAACGTCGAACTCAAATACCATGACAATCATGCGGTTATCCATCTAGTTTGATTTTTCGGGTGATAACTATCAGTAAAACGGCTCTATTGTTTCGATGCGGGTCTAAGCGTTGATGCTGCTGAACTCGTTGTCATTTTTGACAAGATGGACGCCAACTCATGTCGCGTGCGCCTTCCAGCTGTCAGCCGGAGCTTGCTCTCGATCAAACATGCCATAATCCCGGATCACGCTGGCGATCCGCAGGCGGTAGTTATCAAAGACCCCGGGGCGTCCTTTCGCTTGCGCGCCTCGGTGTGCGAGGATTGCGCCGACACCTTTCATGTCAGCGTCCCCGTAGGACTCGAAACTTGGTGGGAAATTGCTGCCGCCTGAAGCGGTTGCCGCGTATCCAGGTTCGGCTAAAATTACTAGGTACAGAGCGCAGAGTGTCGCCACACATACGGAATAGAAATCCTTTCGAGTCAGCGGTCTTTTCATTTCGTCCCCCAATACCATTGAATTTTTTCTCTCAGTCCGTTCGGTTGTGATGAAATACCCAATCAAGCGGCGGTCTTAGCCAAACGGCGGCCGATTGCCCAAATCGCGATGACCGCGAGGAAAATCCCAAGAAATTCTGCGAGCAGCTTTTCATTGCCGATTGCATGCCCAGCCTCTCCGACCGCACCAATCGGATAGGTGAACATGATCGCGAAAGCCCCCACCAGAAACCCGATATTCACCCAGAGAAAGGCCAGCGCGACGAAAGAACATACTGCAATGACGAGTTCGTAAGCGATCAATCCGGGAAACAACAAACCAATGTAAAAACCTACTATCGCGCCGCCAGCACCAAAGATCATTCTGCCTATTCCCGCTTGCCATGTCTGTTCACCAGAGGGACTGATGATGTTCAGAGACGCTTGGGCCATGATTGTTGGGTCCGAAGATAAAATTCGGCCACCAACGCCGAATCCGATCATCATGGTTGCAGATAGAATTCCGGCATAGGGAAGGACGATACCAAAAGGCGTGCGCTCTTCGACCGGCCAATCACGATCCCAACTGTAGCCGTCGACCCATCGGCCCTGCAATATCCAGAAAATCAGAATTCCAAGGCATCCAACCAAATGCCCTTCGATTGTGTTGTACAAGCCGAGGTTTGCTGAAAACAGTGGAGACAGAACGTACCAAAACACCAAAACATAGCCGACGAGATAACAGAATGTCCCGAACCGCAAAGTCAGTACTGCGACGAACGAGATCACGCCAACGATCAATACCCGGGCAACCTCGCTTGAAAGAGAAGCGTGCCCAATAAAGGAGAGAATGCATCCTGCAACCAAGTAAACCAATATCGCAGCGATGCCGCTGGGGACGTGCCTGTGCTGCGTCAGAAGGAGTGGAAGCCAGGCCAAGAGAGCGCTCAGACCCGCCGTCATCCACGCGGCATCCCGAAACTGTGCCAGATTCATGACAACGAACGACACGACTGCGAACCAGAGGCCAAGTTTGAGATCAACTTTGGACCAGTCAAAGCGCATCATGAGCAGCCACCGGATCGACCCGCTATGATGCAAATCATGTGTAAGCTCAGCCAAGGCCGTTCAACCATTTGCGCCTCCGGCATGTGAGTAGGCCCTGACGCGGCTAATAAACCCGACTACGGCAAACACGGCAGCGACATACAAAGCGCCTGTGCCGATTTGCACGACCCGATCCAAAACCTTGTCGGTGGCTATTACACCCTCTTTGGGAAGTGTTCCGCTCAGCAGGAGTACAAAGCCAAAGCATGCGCTCGACCATGCTGCCGCCATCGGAGAGTGTCCGAAGGTCTGTTGTGCGAACACGTAAATGACCAGGAACACCAAAGCGGACATCATTGGCAGCGAAGGGACCATGACAAGGATTTCGTAGACAACGATTGTCGCCAGTCCGGCCAGCACAAGATTGGCAATAAAGTAAGTGAGGAACGAATCTCTGACGCCAGAAATAGTCAGGGAAAGCGCAAAAATCGTTGAATAGATCAGGACCAGAATGTCCGTCAGGCCAAAGACCAAAAAAACTGCCAGCAAAGTGGCTAGGATTAGTCCGAGCGTTACCGAGATTTGCGTTACATCCAGTTCTGATTCCGAATGTGGATGCGCCAATGGAACATCCGCTGGCGGACGAATGATCGCGAACGCAAATGTCGAGATCAGCCACGCAATGAAGAACGAGGTCATCGCACCAATCGTTGCGACCAATGCGAGCTCGGGCCAGATCAACACCAGGACCGGTATTACTGTGCAGCCAACCAGAAGGCCCACAAAGATGATCAAGTGTTCGCCAGTTGTCAGCACAAAGCGAAACAGCAGGATGAATAGGAAGCCATAGGTGAGTACCATGACTGCCGGAAAGCCCGACAGGAGAAGTGCTGTCAGAAACCCACCGGCGAGTGATGCCATGGCAATTAAGATTGTTCGCAAACCAAACCAAAAAGGCATCGCCTTGGCATCTTGAAGCAAGGCGACAGCACCGGCAGATGCCAATAACGCGACTGGCCATTGGTAAATCTGCGAAAGCGTAAAAACGACAGTGACGCCCAAAGCCAGCCGAAACGCTCTTCGATTGCGGGATTCAAATGATGGAGGCGCTGCGGACATGCTGATCGAGCCGTTTCAATAAAGATACGACAGGTAACTTACGAACCTGATCCAACCCTTGGCCAAGGTATTCCAAATCGGATTGTCACCCGTGTAAACCACCACTGTCGCTTGAGAATTGTAACGGAGACCGGGCTGATCAAGACTGTCTGCCGGTGTGTAGTTCGTAGTTTCTATAATCACGGAAAAACGTTGAGGATCCCGTAACCACCCCTTTGGTTTTGATGCGGTTGGAAGATCGCCAAGATCAACTGTCTTACCTGACGAGACACCCCATGCGGTACTTTTGACCTTGCCTTCAAAGACCTGTCCCGGAAACGCATCAAAGGCGATTTCGGCTTTGTTGCCGGGTGCAAGCCGCGTCAGGTTGTTCTCGGTCATGAAGGCTTCGACCCACTGATCCTCGATTGAGATCAGGGTCATCAAGGGCGCACCAGCATTTGCAAATGCCCCCTCGTCAATCTTCAACCCACCCACAATAACGTCCGCGGGGGCGACAAGATCAGTCTTCTCAAGGTCAAGGCGCGCATCAGCTAATTTAGCGACCGCCAATCGGAGGCGTGGATTGTCGTCACCTGCCGAGCCAAGTTGCTCTCGTGCGCGTTCCAACTCAGATTCGGCTGCGGCGACAGCGGCTTCTGCGGTCGAAACTGCTGCACGCGCTTCGTCGCCGCGCGCTGGAGCGTAAATTCCTTTTTCTTCCAGCGTGAAGATGCGGGCAGATTGCGCTCGGGTTTCTTCCAGAAGCGCCTGAGCTTTTGCCAATGCCGCGGTTGCTGTGGCAACGGAAGCAGTCGAGGCACCAACGGTCTGTCCGGCGGCCTCCAGCTCTGCTTCAGCTGCTTCAATTGCATTTTCAAAGCGCGTTTTTTCTAGGGATGCCAGCGTCGTGCCAGTTGGAACGAGCGTGTTCTTTTTAATCGGAATGTCAGCGATGTAACCCGATACTTCGGGAACAACCGCAATAGTGTAACCCTGTACGGAAGCATTGTTAGTTGTCGGGGTAATCCTGTCGCTAAAAATATACCATACAATAATCAGCAGTATGATTACCGCGACGATTGGAACTGCCCATCCTGGTCGCTGAAGCTCGTGGTCAGAGTCCGCCATATCACCTCCCTCATCGTTAGCAAGCTCATCGAGGCTGGCATTTTTTTCCTTTGGCAGAACCAGTTCTGATAGATCGCCTCCTTACGGAATTGGTTCAAAGGCATTTCGACGAGCGACTTGCTGCAAAACATTTAGGCATCTGAATATCTAGAATACATGATAGTTTTGGTCATCAAGCTTCGATTTTTGACGAAAATCATCAGGTCGACGGAACTCTCTTGCGGTTCCATGTCATAGTAACGAGGTGGAAAATGAGCCTTGCACTTTCCGAGGGTCGAACATGAATGGCCCCGCGCAGCCCTTGATCCGGTTGTCTACAGCAAGACCGATCTTGAGCACGCTGGATGCTGTCTATGCCGACACCGATGAGCTGCTAACACGCTTGGGCATTTCAAGATCCTCGTTCGATGATCCAGACGCGTATATCCACGCAATTGTCATGTACCAGCTGTTCGAAGAGGCGGCTGAGGCCACAAATGATATTCATCTGCTGGGGAAACTTGGCGCGAAAATGGCGGTTTCAAACTGGCCACCGTTGGTCGACGCTGCCATAGATGCGAAAACGCTCGGCTCCTTTCTGACGGCAGTCGTTATCGCTGCGACTGAGCATTCAAGCTCAACTGAGCACCACTTGGACATACATGGCAAGTCAGCGCTTATGTCCGGGAAGCGGTATTTTGAAACACCTTTCGTTCCTGCTCAGATAGACGCGTTTTTTGCCTGCTTGTTTTCAGAGATTGTCGCAAGGAGTGTCGGGAGTAAGTGGTCCGCTGCCAATACGATGATAACCGTAAGCGACCCCAATGCATTACCGGATGACTTCAAAGGTTCCAAACCTATCAAAGGGGACAGGTTTGGGCATCGCGTAGCGTTTCCCGCTGAGTGGTTGAACTTGGAGTTTTCGAAGAAAGGGTACTTCCAAGTCCCCGCAGATGACAGTGGTGAACGGCAACCTCCTCGGTCACTTACCGAGAGTGTCAGCGAAGCCCTTAGACCGCACGTGGATGCGGGCTTTCTAAGCAACAAAAAAGCGGCTGAAATCTTTGGCCTATCCGAGCAGCAGCTTGCCCGGAAGCTTAGGAAAGAGGGCACGACTCTTGGAAAACTGCTCGCGGATCTGAAGCGTAATCGCGCGGAAGAATTGTTGAAGGAAGGCGATCACAGTGTGACGCAAGTGGCGGAAATGCTCGGCTACTCTGACGCAACAAGCTTCGCGCACGCATTCAAGGGGTGGACTGGAGTACCACCGAGCAAAGTCAAAAAGGATATCTGATCTAACTTTTCAAATTCAAAGACTAAGACAAAGCCAATCCTAACAAAACTGACAGAAATTCACTTGCTTGGACGGGGACACAATACACCATGGAAATGCTTGATCCGATAGAAATTGACAGCTTTGGCGCCGTTACAATCGGTATACTGGTCTATTTTCTTGGCGCACGGTTGACCCGTCGTTACGCAGTCTTGTCCAAGTACAGCATTCCGGAGCCAGTCAGCGGAGGCCTTCTGGCGGCCATTCTGGCTTTGCTTGTGGTTTTAGCCACTGGCCGTGCAATCAGCTACGAACTAAGCGCGAGAGACTTTTTGTTGGTCTATTTTTTCACGACAGTTGGTTTAAACGCCCGTTTCGCTGACCTGATTAAGGGTGGACCACTTCTTGTGCTCATGCTTGGGCTCACGATTGCCTTTATGCTCGTGCAGAACGTGGTGGGCATGATTGGTGCGCTTTTGTTCGGCATGCCGTCTCAAGCAGGCGTGCTGTTGGGAACCGCATCTTTGATTGGAGGCCACGGCACAGCCATTGCCTGGGGCCCAACTATAGAAAGTAGCTATCAAGTCGTCGGCGCTTCCGAACTGGGAATAGCCACGGCGACCGTTGGGCTGATCCTGGCCAGCGTTCTGGGTGGACCCATTGCCCGTTTTCTCATTCAAAAGAACGACCTCAAGAGTGTCGATGACGCAGAAGAAGAAGTTGCGACAGTTGCGGAGCCAACTACCGACCAACCATCGACAGTTACTCATGTAGACCTGATGAATTGTGTTCTGTGGATTCACATCGCTATCGCGATTGGGTATTCCGCATTTGAAGCACTAGAGGCAGCAGGAGTTAAACTGCCCCTGTTCGTGCCGTGCCTCTTAAGCGGCATCGTACTGTCGAACTTATTGCCGCCCTTGTTTTCTAAGCTCAAATGGCCCGCGGGCACTCCTGCGATGAACGTGATTTCCGAATTCAGCCTGTCAGTGTTTCTGGCAATGTCGCTGATGAGCATGGAGTTGTGGACCCTGGCCAGTAGTGCGGGAGTTTTAATCACCACCATGCTTTTGCAATCCGTCGCCGCCGTCGCATTTATTATTTTCATCGTGTTCCGCCTGATGGGAAAAAACTACTTCGCAGCGGTCATATCAGCGGGGTTCGCCGGTTTCTCTTTGGGTGCAACGCCAACCGCCATTGCGAATATGACAGCAGTTACCCAGCGCTACGGACCATCACCAGTTGCGTTCATAGTTTTGCCGTTGGTCTCTGCGTTTTTTGTGGATCTGGCCAACGCGTTTATCATTCAGTGGTTTCTTGGATTTGGCTGAAACACTGTGTTTCGGGTCAAAGTTGCAGAATTGCCTCGGCAGACCTAGTTCGGCTTAGCCCGCGTCGTCGAACCGGCAAAGTCCAGTTGTGAATGTCCGCTTAGGGCTGGAAGCGGCCATCCGAAAACCTTCCCCGGCAATACGGCGATGGCGCGAAATAAGCAAAGAATGAGACCCGAAGATATGGAGCCTTGAACTAAGAAAGTTGAAGGTTAATGCGCCCAAAGTTTTGGGCCAAAAATGCAATTCTTTGGGCGAAATGCAAAGCTATGGGCGCACCTACAAAAACCCTGTAGGGGCGCTCATAACGCTGCATCCCCGCCATTGATTTTACTCACAAAAATTGAAGACATTCGCCCAAAATATTGCGCGCCATTTGCGCATAAGTTTGCACGATTTGCCCATAACAATGCGCTGTTCGAGAAACGCGTTCAATTGATGGTAGTCACCGCACATCTTCTTCAACTAAAACCGGGCGCCTCTCAATCAAAAGTGCATTCTGATTGGAAATATTCAACCCTGATCATAGGGAAGCAGTTCATTCGTAGGCTTGTGTTAGATCCCGGCTTCAAGAAAGGATATTGCCGTAACCGCGAGGTGAGCGCGTCCAAATCGGCGCGCTCACTCTATTTTGTATTGCCTGTCACTACGGAGGCTAGAGCGATGTATTACTCTGCGGCAACCGCTTTCTCTTCCAGTGCCGGGTAATCGGTGTACCCTTTTTCATTGCCGCCGTAGAGGGTAGTTGGATCGAGCTCATTCAGAGCGGCGCCTTTCTCCAACCGGTTGACAAGATCAGGGTTGGAAATAAACGGCCGGCCAAAGGCCACCAGATCGACGGCTCCGGTTTCAACCGCTTCAACCGCCATTTCCCGGTCATAAGCGTTGTTGCCCATTTTGGCACCGTCAAACAATTCATAGAGCGCCTTCAGATCGCCACCTTCCGGAATATCGCGCGGGCCGCCGGTCTGTCCCTCCACGAGATGGAGATAGGCCAGCCCATAGCCATTCAGCAATTTGACCGCATGGGTGAATGTCGCCTGCGGGTCACTGTCGGAGATGTTGTTGGCGTCCGAGAAGGGGCTGAGGCGGACACCAACGCGGTCGGCGCCCCAGACATCGACAACCACGTCCATAACCTCTTTCAGGAACCGTGCTCTATTCTCGACAGGACCGCCGTATTCGTCTTCACGCCTGTTGGATTCGTCCCGCAGGAATTGATCGATAAGGTATCCGTTGGCTGCGTGGACCTCGACACCGTCGAAACCGGCCTCTTTGGCGTTTTCCGCGGCCCTCCGGTAGTCCGCAACGATGCCAGCAATTTCTTCGATGGCCAGAGCCCGCGGTTCAGATGTTTCAACAAACTGCTCACCATCAAACGTCTTGGCCTTAGCTCCAATTGCGGATGGTGCAACAGGGGCGCCACCATCCTGCTGCAAGCTGTAATGCGAAATCCGGCCTACATGCCAAAGCTGGATTACAATCTTCCCGTCCTTGGCATGGACGGCCTCAGTCACTTTTTTCCAGCCGTCGATCTGCGCTTCGGAATAAATGCCGGGCGTCCAGGCATAGCCCTTGCCTTGGGGCGAGATTTGCGAAGCCTCCGTGATGATCAGACCTGCACCCGCCCGCTGGGCGTAGTACTTAGCCTGCAATTCTTGGACACTGTCATCCTCGGCTCTTGCCCGATTGCGGGTCAATGGCGCCATGACAACGCGGTTTTTCAGCTCGATTGCACCAGCTTTGATGCCGGAGAACAGTTTTTCATCAGCCATTGCTGCTTCCTTCTTTGGTAAACTTCGTTCAGATATTATTGGATCAATCAGTCCAATATTAGGGTCACTGTCTCATTATTGAGTTTGTTTTAGGTTTCATTTCTTTAAGGCGGCGGGAGGCCTTATGGCGAAATCACCAACCGGGCTTGTTTCAGGGTTTGCGATATCTGCTCAGCGGGAACGCCCGCCTTGCGCAAGGCTAGTGTTCCGATTGCAAGGGACGCAAAGGCGCGTGCCTTGTTGAGGGCCTGTCCCGGATCCGAAGGCTCAAGCGCTCTCGCAATAATCTCGTCAATATTCTCCAAATGCTGCCGCCCGAGAGCCGCCACTTCATCATCATGAGGAGCAAGTTCCGTCAGGCAGTTGATAAGCATGCAGCCATCACGACCGCCTTGCGGGTTCGCCAAAGCTTCCATTATCGCACCAACAGGGTCATCTCCGCCTGCATCAGCAACGTCACGCAGCTCTTTCAAACCACGCCTTGAATAGTGGCTGAGGGCTTTGTGAAACAAAGCCTGCTTGTTGCCGAACGCACCATAGAAGCTAGACCGACTCAAACCCATGGCCTTGGTCAGATCGTCCAGGGACGCGGTCTCGTAGCCCTTGTGCCAGAATACGCACAAGGCTTTTTCCAATGCCTCAGCTTCGTCAAAGGCACGAGGTCTACCTGGACCTGCGGATGATTTGATGTCGCCATTTGGGAGAGTTTTTTTGCTCATGCGCATGATTTGGAATGATTGGTCCAGAAATTCAAGGTGGCGGTAGGAAGTTTTTGGAATGGTCAGTCCGTATTATGACCAGAGAAAAGAATTTAGGTCGGTAGAAATACAAAACCTCCCCATCCCGGTTGGTGTCACGCTAATCTTAGAATCAGGACTGTATGTCTTTTTGCGGGAGTGTCAGACGAGGAGGATCGTGATCGTAGAAAAGAGAGCCCGCGCTCGGTACTAGTTTCCAACACTGGACTGAGTGACTGGCGGCTTTGTCCAACGCGCTGATCTTGATCACTCACAAACCAGAGATTGGTTCGGTAGATTCATGACCAATGCCCTCATCTTGTGAGGATTACTACTCCAATGAGTAACAAAGCCAGGAATCCAGAACTGGTTTTTCGAGCATCAGAACGGCGGGTCATCGTAAGCAAACCAACAATAATTTCAGCGCGCTAGGTATAAAAAACGAGGTTAGCTGAAGTTTAATTTGCCCAATGTGAACTTCTTAACTTTGGTTAGAACGGTTTTTTGGCAGTATCGTTTCATGAATTGTTAGTGAGTTCAGTGAGTAAGTAGATGTATTTGCATAATTTCGAGGGGCATTGTTGCGCGGTCAATGACATCCGGATGGATGATTTTGCGCGTGAGTATCCGTTGCTGGACGATGTAGGCGTGCACGCACAATGGCAGAAGGGCTCCTGGCAGATCACGCGGATAGCCGACATCTGGACACGAACCGGGAAGGTACTTTCTTTACCTTACAAAGGAGCCAACGCCTATCCATCTTTCCAGTTTGCTCAGGATGGAACCCCGCTTCCTTTGATGGAAAAAGTGTTGAAAGCCCTGCCACGTGAAATGACCCCGTGGCAATGCGCGTTCTGGTTAACCTCTCCCAAACTGGAACTCGGAGGGGAAAGCCCGGCAAATCGCATTCAGATCGGCGATGATTGCATAGTCGGTATCGCAGGCGATGCTGGTGGTCTGATGGCAGCTTAGTGTTAGCTTTTGGTCACTCATACGTCGTACAGCATCTGGCAAATTCGTGTCTCCCCTGCATTTTCTGCCTCCGGCAAGAATCGCGAGATCAGGGCACTTAATTGTCCATTCTCTTCTGAGAATTCAGAGACAATACCAAGCAGCCCATCCATAAATACGAATGGCCAAGAGCATACTGAAATACGGGTACTAACTAGGTCTTCGAATATCGATACCCGTTGGAGAAAATCCCACCAACAAGTACAACTGCTCTGCAAATCTGTTATCTGCCGCTACGCGTAGCGGAAACTCAACAAACTCGGTTTCTACATATTTCTGTCAAACAGACTTCACCGCTCAAATACAGCCATCATCTGCCTGCGCAATCGCGCCAGATCCTCATCCACACTAGCGGTAGGATCGCACGTAAATGTTGGCAAAGCCTCCACACGGATCGTCCCGCTGCGCGGTAAATGTTTGCCGCGTGGAAGTAGACTATCGCTGTCGTGGATGACAATAGGGGTGATCGTGCGGCCGGTTTCTCGGGCGACTAATACAGCACCCGCCTTAAAGTCCCCTAGCGATTCTGTTTTGGCCCGGGTGCCTTCTGGGAATAGCACAATGGAACAACGGGCAGGCATTTCCCTGACAGCCTTTGTCAGCGTATCCATGGCCGTTGAACCGGAATCCCGGTTGATAGGGACGAGACCCGCTCCATCAAAACCAGTACGCAGGAGTTTGCTGTTCCAGAACTCTGATTTCGCAGCGAAAGTGAACCATTTGGTGTCGGGCACCACATGCATGAGACTGAAGCCATCGAGATGGCTACGGTGGTTAACCACGATGATGCTGTTGGTGTCGGCGGCGAGGGCATTCTTTTCCTCAGGACGCATCTCGACGCGGATGCTGAGGAGCCACAGCAGGCGGGAACATGACCGTTTCACCAGGCGCCAATACCAACCCCGAAACCCTCTGCGCCGAACGCAAAGAAGAGGGGCAAAGGCCACGAAGAGGAAATAAAACAGGCCGACAAGAACCAGTATAGCGCGCTTGATAAGGCGTATTGGCAATGGGTCAATGGCGCGAGTAGCGCGGTCTTGACCGTCAGGTGAAAAGGGCATGACGTCCTCTGATAGGGCCTGTGGCTGGTGCGTAAGCCATGAATAAAGGCCACCGGAGGTCCTCCGGCAGCGCTTTGACGCGCCACTTGCGAAGGAAGACAGCCACCGCACACCTCTCTATCTGTCGAAGTCAGTACCAGATCAATGAGAAAAGACGACGTAGCGAAATGTATCTTGGTGCTTCAGTCTGACTGGAGTAACAACTGACCGGCCTTGGCATAGAATATCGGTAAGAGCCCAAAGTTACATCATCGGTCGAGAGCATCCGCAATTAGTTTGGCAAAGGTTCGGAGCTCGTTGTTCCCCGGATTCGGGATTGGTTTGAAGGTGATTACTTCTTGCTCGATGTAGCGTCGCGAGGTGACATCGTACTTGTCGAGAAGCGGTATCAGATGCGCATGAGCATGGGCGACATCACCACCCGAGAATTGAAATGCCACACGCTTCCTAGACCCGAAACCAGCACCATTCCGGAAGCCAAACATTTCATCTGACGCACTACTTTGGAAGCTGGTTGGAAGGAGGTATCAATTGCACTGATCATACCTGTAGTCCCCATATTCCAGCCAGTTTGCCGAGCCGTCGCTAAAAATCAGAAACTCGGACCTGTCTTCCCCAAGCAGGGCAACGACAAATCCAGCGGGCGGCTCAGAGTTCCCGAAGTAACTGTAGGCCGTCATGGCTCTGATCGGCTCGCCGTTAACCATTACTCGCGCGTCCCACTCCCCCTCCGGCTTGTCCAAAATTACGGGTTCGATCACGCGCTCTATCGCTCCGCCACCACAATAGACGATGCCTTCGGGCGCTTCGTAGGAGGTCTCTTGGCTAACTTCTGAAACGCACGCAGAACGAAGGGACCGAATTGCTGCGCTGGAACCTTTCAAGTCAAAGATCCCATAGCTGACATCCTGATCAATCATCGACAGATTAACCGATGCATTGGCCGCAAGCTGATCCAGAACAAAACCATAGTCCGGCTGACTATTGAAACTGACCTCGACGGGATAGTTGTCGACGATCTGCACGGCAGCGTTTTCTGCGCCAACCTGAAATGCTCCAACTTCGGTGGTGCCGTTCTTCAAAAAACGAATGGAAAGCCCCTGCTTGTCCGCAATGTCCTGGCTGTCCTCGAATCCAGCCGGTGCAAAGCGGATACGGTCACACTGAAGTTCCAGCGTCATGTTTCCTGTCTGAATAAATGCATTGGGATTAGGCCCGGAGTTGAACGACCACTCCGCTGATGCTGTGGTCGCTCCTGCCATCAGTAGCATTCCAATGGAAATGGTTTTTAAGCTCATTTTTTCTCTCCATTGAGTTACGGTTCGCACTGTCGTTCAGCAGAGATTCCAGCCAATTGCCCGGACAGCCAGATCAGGAAACAGGTTCGCCGTATTCGTTTGCGCCTTCTTCCGAAGGGCGCGTCAACCACCAGATCATCAGAATGGACAGAACCAATTGAAGAATTGAGACAACAACAATACCGGTCACGCCCAGGACTGCCGCGGGTCCTCGTAATGCGTCAGGGTTCTCGGTCCCTTGCTCCAAAACCGAGAAGAACGCCACCCCACCCAGCATAACAAAGAGCGTTGTAATGCTGAGCGCCATCGGCAGCAGCAAATACCAGCCAGGTCGTCCTGTATCATGCAGCCTCCGCCAACCGGCGGCCAGCATGGGTATGAGAACAGCCAGTTGGAAAACAGAGGACAGAACCCGAGATCCCTGCCCTGTTTCGGGGTCCGTCCCGAATATGATCGTATCCAGCACAGCTAAAGCAGCACTCATGAGAACCACAAACAAGAAGAACCACCAGTATTCTGAGCGTATGGCCCGACCGGAGAACTGGAAGTATTTCGAGAAACACGTTTTAACTGCTTCCACAAACCCCATTTTCAACCCTTTCTAAGTTTCTGTGCGGCCTCAAACGCTTCGCCGCTCTAGAGAACGCACTCGCCCCTTAGGATGCTCCCTCTTACCTTTTTGTTTGAAAGCAGAAGCCTATCGCACGAGAGCGTAAAGAATTTTACGCGCGGAAAAAATATTGATTTGTAAAAAATTAGATTCAAATATGCGAATTCGACACAACTTTATTTACCTCCGTTGTTGTCGCTGTCGCCCGATTTGTCGGGCCCTTCCGACTGCTGGAGTGAGTGCTGGCAGTCGGAAGGCACTTTACAAAGATTGAGCGTTGGGAGGACGCGATGCCCAAAATTAACGTACTCGCCCTCTTTCCAGAGTTTGTTCTAGCCTTTGCCAGTGACTTCATTCGGAAATCTCACGTTGTTGGAGGTCTTAGCAGTAAACGTAAAATCGCTCTGCACGCCAAGCCCCCCGCGACAAGTTGTTGGAAAGGGAAATCACAGGGTCGAAGTATGTTCCATAGCCTGCTCTGACGCGAGAAACTCAAACAAGCCCATCCAATTTCACTAATTTCAAGGAAACCAGAGGGAGAAGAAAATGTCTAACAAGATGGTGATGATTGCAGGCACGACATGTTTCGCACTGCTTGCGGCCTGCGACGATACGAGTACATCAAGCGCGTCCGCCGAGCTCACGCCGGCTCAGCAGGCGTGTTTGCGAGATGTAGCCAATACGACAAACAATTCGCAAGTCGTGGTGCTCTCATCCGCGTTTAGCGAGGCAGGAACACAGGTCACTGTAGGCGTTGGCGAGGATCGTGCTCCTTGGAATTGCATAGCTTACAGTGATGGCACGACAGCTGGTATCGAGTTCCTTGGCGACGAAGGCGCATTGTGACCTGTCTGCTGCGTAGCTGAAAACGGCTGCGCAGTACCGGCTCGCTCTTCAGAAAGCTCGACTTGGCCTGTCGGATACGCCTTTCAAAGCGTAGCGTGGGCATCCGTTTCGGATCATCGGATGCCTCAATAGACCGATCAAGAATTTTGTAAACAAAGCGAAACCTCTACAAGAAGGAGTCCTCCATGAGTGCTAGATTCGTCCTTCTGCTTGCTGCCGTCGGCCTCGTGCCAATTGCGTTATCATACGGTCTGATGCCCGGCAGTTCGATCCCAGTTTTGCTGGGATTTCCGGTGGAAGGTACGAACCAAACCCACGTGTTCCGAGCGGTTATGGGTCTTTACCTGGCAAACGCATTGTTTTGGTTGGCGGCCGCTTTGAAACCAGAATTACAACGCCCCGCGCTGTGGATTCTATTTTTGTTTATGTCGGGACTGGCCGTTGGACGCTTACTAAGCATTCTTATCGATGGAGTTCCGAACGGGATACTTCTCTTTTACCTTGCGGCCGAGATAGCTTTTGCGGCTCTGGCGGCGGTTTCCCTGACAAAAGTACAATAAAAAAGGAAGTGGCAAAATGGTGAGGTTTGGCTTTGTTTTCTCGATGATTGCAACTGTTTCGGTTGCGACATCCGCTTTTACACAATCGTCATCTGTCCAGACCGCGGTGGACAAAAACTTCTTAGCGATTGAGACTGCCGTTGCCGAAGCGGGAGCTACTCCAATCGCATCGATAAATCACGCGCGCTTGGCCAAAGCCGAAGGCGTAGAAATGCCAGCGTCTCGTGTGCTCATTTTCTCTGATCCAGAGATAAACACGCCCTTTCTAGAAGAGACCGTGCGAGCAGGTCTGGACCTTCCTCTTCGCGTTCTTTCCTTCGATCAGGATGATCGCCCGCAGATCGCCTATACAGACTCTCAGTTTCTCAAAGTGCGGCATGGTCTGAATGACATCCAAGCGTTAAATACATTTCAGAGCAAGATGCTCGAAGTTCTAAACAACTTGGATGCAACACCAGCGCCGACCAACGGGTTGTTTGCCGACTATGGGGTCATCGAACTGCGATCTCAGCTCAGCGTACCAAAGGCAGTGGAACGTCTCAGAAAAGCAGTGATGGAGCAGGACGATACGGTCTGGTTTGGGGAAGTCGATTTTGCGGCCGAAGCGTCCCATCTGGGGGTGGAACTGCCGGATGCAGTTCTCTTACTGTTCGGCGGACCAGCACCCGGTGGCGTGGCTATGGCGGGCTTTCCGGCAATTGGTTTGGATGCCTTTTGCCAAAAACTATTGGTTTACCCGAATGAAGAAGGCGGCTCCGTAGTCATTTTCAATGACATCGCTGCCTTGGCAGAGTTGAACTACGGTTCCTCAGCCGAGCCTCATCACGGTTTGAACAAACGGCTTACCGCAACATTTCGCACTGCAATTGAGTAGCCGCTGGTTGAAAGTCACAATTTTTCTGAATTGCTATATTCCGTATTTGGCTGCCCATTCTGAGCTGGGTACAGACCATCGCAACACTTAACCCCTAACGGCGGTTTGCGGGCAATGTTGCCCTGGGCGCGAGCATATAGTTTTCATTCCAAAACAAGGCAGCACGGTCTTGACCATACTCAGTTGCACATTTAGTCAAAATTGATCTGCCCGCTGGGACGACCCGGCCCAACAAGGGCGTTTCTTCAGGACGACCTGGCAAATTGGAGGTCGAACATGACGACTAAAACCAAACAAGCTAGGAAACTGATCGAGGGTAGACCTGCCCTAATCGTAATCGACATTCAAAAGAGCACGTTTATTGATAACAGCGAAGTACGCACCATCGACAACATGCCGGGCTACAAAGAGCGCATGATCGCTGCGCGTGATTTGGTTGATGCCGCACATGATTACAATGTGCCAGTCCTTTTCATCCAAGAAGTCCATCGTCCCGATAGGATAGACTTCGGCCGTGAACTGGATGGTGACGAAGACATACACTGTCTCGAAGGCGATCCAAGAACGGAGGTTGCAAAAGATGAGATGGGATATCGCAAAGGTGACTACATCGTCCCGAAGCGACGGTATTCTGCATTTTTCGGAACCGATTTCGAAATCCTGCTACGAGGTTTAAAGGTAGACACACTTTTGTTGTGCGGCGGGCTGACAGATGTTTGTGTGCACTACACATTCGTCGATGGCCACCAATCAGACTACTTCTGCCGCGTAGTAGAAGATTGCGTTGGCGGGTCATCTGTCCAAGCCCATGAAGCTGCTCTCAAAGCTATGGAATATCTACAAACTGGCGCTGTTCAGAGCCGAGAAGCAGTGATCAATGCGATTACGTCGCTCTAAATTGCAATCGAAACGTTAGTGCCAGTTGGGGTGCATAGTTTTTTTGGGTGCGGAAGCGCAGGAGCCGAGGTTTGTTATGAGGCTCTGGTTTGGAGTAATGGGAAGATTTTAACCGTAGGATCGTCGCAAGAGTAAGCCCGCGCGGCGCTAGCGGTTGTTTACGCGCCTGGCCTAATGGGCCAGAACTTTTGGATTGAGCTTTATCTAGTCTATCGTGAACAGCTCCTGTCTTTCAGCAACACCGCGCAATCTGTATTGCCCCAGGGAAACAAGACTTGGAATGGAGCTCACCGACTCGCCGGCCACCTTGTCGGAAACAACAATGTTCTGATCGAGCGCGCTGCACATGCCAAGAATACGGGCCGTTGTATTGACTGCTGGGCCAACCACTGTGAAATCCAAGCGAGACCTACCGCCAATGTTGCCATAAAGAACGTCGCCAGCGTGCAACGAAAGAGTGAAGCCGGTCGTTGGCAAACCATCTGCTTGCCGTCGTTGGTTGAGTTCGTCAAAAGTATCCCGCAACTCCGCAGCCGCGTGAATTGCGACGCGGCGAGCGTCCGTAACCTGATTGATATCGAAAATGGCAAGCATACCGTCTCCCATGAATTTCAGAACGTTACCGCCATTCCGTTCGACCACGTCAACAGCTTCTGCGAAGTAATCGTTTAGCAATTCTATGATTGAATCTCCCGGAAGCGCTTCTGATAATTTGGTAAATCCTTGCAAATCAAAATACCAAATCACCGCCGAAATCGTTTCGGATGAACCTCGTGTGATGTCCCCAGAAAGAACGCGCCTGCTGGCGTCTTTGCCCAAATAAGCGGCGGTTATGTCTTCAGCCATCAGCCTGTTTGCCCCACATTTTAGCGTCAGGCAAAGCGGAGATATCAGTTGACGCAAACCGTCAAGTTGCTGGCTCGTGAAGCCCCCGCTCGCGTCGGTCGTCAATGAAATAATGGCACCTTCCTCGGCCTGCATTGGGTCAACAGGCATAGCGTTATCCTGTATAAGGAAGAACCGTTTAACAGCGAAGTAGTCTGTGGCACCGCGCTCGCGAAGTTCATCAAAGATTGGAAAGCTAAGCTCTGGATCTTCGACTGTCAGATCTTGTCTGATCTCTTCAATGTTGTTTGCCAAAAGATAGTAAATCGGGCTTAGGATGTATTGTTCAGGCGCATCCGTTCTTCGGACAAAGTCCTCTCGCTCATTTCCCCCGTCCCTGTGCCAGCGGAAAGCGACTGTCCCAATCTCGGGATGATGAGCGCGCACAGTAATGTTTGCTCTCTGAAGCGGAATCCCTGCCGAAACAAGACGTTTGCAGAATGCTTCCAACCAGGTTTCAACCGGCGCATTCTCTAAACCTTGTTGAACCAGCCAATCGGCTAAGTCCTTTATGGCGGCTGTGAGTTCCCAGTCTTGGATTAATGGAGCTGCCATGATGACCTCACGATGAGATGTCTGAACAGTTTGTTACTAGTCTAATTCAGTTCAAGTACACATCAAATTCAATTCTCCCACTGCGCTTGCAGCCCTAAGGCCGTTAACAGTCGACGACTTTTTGCGGGGTATCGATTGGGTGCTGGCGCGTGCGGCAAGTGATGCGTATCACCACTCAAATTGAGACATCTCGAACTTAAGATATATTGACGCATCTTGCCTGAAGGACTATCCGAGCCAAACGTATGAGGCGGTACGCCTCACACAACGGAGATTTTATGAAAGAGACCCGGGCCTAACGCCCGTTCCTGGCGAACCAAATTCAGGAACACCAACACTGATGGGTACACTCACGCGCGATGCTGAGTGTCCTTTTTGTTGTGCTTTCGTAAAATCGAGACATCCCAATGAATATCTCAAAGCACGAGCAACGTGTTTTGCACGAACTCGCCCTTGGCGGGGCGATCCACTTCGAACGACTGAAAAACGGAAAAGTCCATGACGTCACTTGTTATACGCGTGACGGCTATGTGCTGTCCGACTGCACCCTGAGTGTTTTCCAACGCTTGCTGAAAAAGCGCTTTATCCACTCGAAAAACGGCACCCCCTATCGCGCCTCCGCGTTGGGTATCAAATCCGTGCGCGCGCAAATGAGCCAAAGATAGGAAAGACCCATGAACCAGACAGAAATTGACACTATTGTTGAAGTCCACCGGCTGGCCTTCGGAAAAGAAGAAGGAGACGACATCGCTCGGCTCGCCAGAGGCTTCCTCGATCTCCCGGACACGATTTCTATCAGTTCCGAACGCGACGGAAAAATTGTAGGCAACGTGCTGTTTACTCCGTTTAAGTTCGTAGACCACCCAGATGCGAAATGTTACCTGCTGGCACCTTGCGGGGTGCTGCCAGCGTATCAGGGCCACGGCGTAGGGAAAGAGATCATGGAGGCGAGCATTGAACATCTCAGTTCCGTCGGGGCGGATGCGGTGTTCGTGCTAGGGGTTCCGACGTTTTACCCTAGATATGGATTTGTATCGACTTACCGGTAAAGCTATCCATAGAGCTGCGGCAAGTATAAGTGCAGTTATTCTCATCAAACTCCTCCATCTAAGAGCAGCTGGAGTTTAACACGCACTCTGTCTTGTGTCGGCATTGGACTAGAGTGATCACTTGTTGCCAATAAAATATGCGGTGGAGATGTTCCAAGACATTTGGGCCGGTGCCTTCGGAGATGCGTAACGCTGTGTTATGATTTGTATAGTCTAACGACAGAGGTAAACGTTTGATGCGACACGAAACACGCATTTGCATTTTGACGCTCGGTATTGCCATTGCTGTTATTGCTGCAAGTCCGAAAGCGGCCCTTGCCTCGGACGGAGAGTGTGGCGCGCCGGATGCACCTTGCACACTGGAAGGCGGTGAGTACTACGTGGCCCTGCCAGAGGCTCCGGATGAACCGCCTGCCGTCATTTGGTTGCACGGTTATGGACGGTCTGGCAAAGCGATGATCCAGAATTCCGCTTATGTCGATCCTTTCATCCGGCGCGGCTACGCTGTGATTATGCCGAGCGGGCAGCCCAGTATTAATAACAAAGACCTCGATTGGGGCGTGGCCGACGGGTATGACCTGGCACGCGATGATGTCGCCTTTATCGACGCCGTGCGCGCCGACGTAGTGGAGCGCTTTGGTATTGACCCGTCGCGAATACTGATCGCAGGCTTCTCCCGCGGCGGTTCGATGGTCTGGGACATTGCGTGCCAAGCGCCGGAGTTGGCGAAAGGCTTTGCTGCCGCGGCCGGGGCATTTTGGGAGCCCATGACCACAGAGTGCGATGCTCCCGTTCACCTGTTTCACGTACACGGCTTCAAAGACCGAATGGTGCCGTTCGAAGGCCGACAGCTGACATGGGAGGGTGTTGAGTTCAACCAGGGTAACGTTATGAAGGGCGTGGATGTCTGGCGCCGCGAGAACGCCTGCTTGGGCAGCGCGGAAAACAGCTTTGGCGACGATGACTCGATGCAAAAGGACTGGATGGACTGTGAGGCCGGCTCGATCCGGTTGAAAGTCACCAAAGGCGGGCATGGCGTACCGGAGGGCTGGCGGGACGCGGTGCTCGACTGGTTCGAAGCTCTACCCTGAGCACTTGAGTGCCCCGCCGGCTCTCCGCGAAATTTGATCTGATGTGCATTCAGTAGCTTTCAATATGCTTGGTGAAAGGGGCTGAGAATGAAAGAGCAAGTTTCCGACCACTATGGCCGCAGCCGCAGGCTGATCGATCAGATAGCTGATGACCTGAAGGCCGCGGGCATTGACCCGAAGAAACTGCGCGCCGCTGATTTTGAACCAATCGATGAGTTCCATTTTCGAGGCCGGCAAGCGACTTTGGAGCTGCTGGAGAAGCTGGAGTTGGCGCCAGATGCGAATGTGCTTGATATAGGTAGTGGTCTGGGCGGGGTGACCAGAACAATTGCCGAAGAAGCAAGCGCTAAGGTTACAGGCATAGATCTGACGCAAGAGTTTTGCGACGCAGCCAAAACCATTTCAGATTGGGTCGGTCTCAGTGAGAAAACCATGTTTGTTCAGGGAGATGCGACAAAGCTCTCATTTTCGGACGGCAGTTTTGATGGCGCGGTAACTGTCCACGTTGCAATGAACATCCCGGACAAGCTTGCGGTGTACAAAGAGGCCCACCGTGTCCTGAAGCCGGGAGCACGATTTGGAATTTATGACATTCTACAGGGCGAAGGTGGTGACGTCGTTTATCCGACGCCATGGGCCATGGATGCCTCGATCAGTTATCTCGCGACCCCGAAAGAAATGGCCAGTTTGCTGCAAGATGCAGGTTTTAAGATTTTGGACGAAGAAGATTCAACGGCTGAAAGCTACGAATGGCTAAAGGCGAGAATTTCGAAGCCCAAGTCTGGTCGCACCATGCCGGTTACGACACAGATTCTATTTGGGGACATCGCCAACGATATGATTCAGAACCAACTTCTGGCCCTAGATGAACGTCGTTTGTTGACTTACCGCTTCATTTGCACAGCCTGACGCGATTGTTGCATCGACGCTCGAAATAGTCATTCTCTGCGGTATGCGTGATTGACTGACGTTCAGCCCAAAGCGGACATTCAAAATCGAGCTTTGCATCAACTATGCCTTGAGACAAAGCAGGCGAACGCTTGGGGAAACCGCGCATACAGCCAGTATTCGGGGTTTTGAAAACCTTGTTATTCGGGCAATCCACCAGCAACCATCGCACCAAAATACCGGTCCTGGTCCTCAGTATGCATAAAGGGTGTGTTTCTGTGTGTAGAAACACGGAAGTCCGGCCGGATTTCGAGTAATTTCTTTGCTTCAACCTGAGCATCTTCCAGACGTCCCATTTCAGCAAGGGTTGCAACCAAGATTCGGCGCGGAGGAAGCGACTTTGGATAAGTTGAGACACCGGTTTTTGCCAGCAGAATTGCCTGTTCGTAATCTCTGACTAGGAATTGAGAAAGGGCCGCGTTAAAATTGTACCAGCCGGGATAACGTGGGTTGACCCTTTTTGCCTTGTTGTTCCACTCAATCGCTTCGGCTGGCTCACCCATAAGCGACCTTAAAAAGCCCATACCATATAGGACCTCAGGATCATTGGGGTTCTCCCTTATTGCCCGCTGAAATGCCTGGTACGCGAGTTGATGATCGTGGTCTGCAAACAAATGTAGCTGGCCCAAGCGGTGTTGAACGCGATAGTCCGATTGATCCAGTTCTAACGCACGCTGTGCGTGCCTGCGGGCTTTGTTCAGCGCGGTTTCTGGATCGTCCGACCCACCAAAGCGCCAAAGGCTAAGATAGCGACCGCTCAGTTCAATATGGGCAGAAAGGTAGTCTGGATCGAGCACTATTGCTCGTTCCAGAAGTTCTATTGCCTCTTTCCGACTCGCAGTATTCAGCAGCTTGCTTTTGGCGACAGCCCTCAGAAAAAGTTCATACGCTTCTAGATCATCGGTTGGCCGTTTCCTAAGCGACGCGATTTCTTCTTCCTCAACTACTATTTTCAGGGTGGATGCGATTTCCCGAATAAGGTCGGCCTGAGCGGAAAACAATTCTTCGACGCCAACGTCATATTGTTCCGACCATAGAGCGTGCCCCGACTCTGTCTCTATCAGTGTTGAGTTAATCGAAATATTCTCGCCAACGCTCTGAACGCTACCTGACAAAACATATCGCACACCGAGCTCTCGACCAATTTCTCGCGGTTTGACCAAGCTGTCCGCAAAGGTAATCGAAGTAGAACCAGCAATCACAAATAGCTGTGGAAACTTCGAAAGCTGCGTCGTGATTGCTGTTCCAAAACCTTCTGCCAGATAGCCGACCTCTTCAACTGTTGAGCGGTTCTCAAAGGGCAAAACGACGATGGACGGTTCGTCTGGGATGGCAAGCGCCAACTCCTCTTGTTCGGTCAGGGGTGCCACATCACTGGATCGCCACCATATGACCGCAACCAGCACCAAACAGATGCATGCTGCACCGACCAGAGTTGGCGCCCACTTGGACATGTGTGGTTTCGTATGCGCAACTGGCTCTGAAATAGCCAAAGCCTTGGCCTTGTCATCCAGAACGACTTCGAAGGCTCGGACTGGTCTCTCTATGTTCTTGACTTCGGTCTCACCCAGATCCTCGAAATTCAGATCCAGCTTGTCCTGTACCTGGTCCCTTACGCTGCGGTGAATGCAGATACCTCCGGGCTCAGCCAAGCCTTCAAGTCGAGCGGCGACATTGACGCCATCACCATAAATGTCTCCATCCTCGGCAATCACATCTCCGATATTGATGCCGATCCGAAACACAATTCGTTCGCTTTCTGGAACGTCCGAATTACGAGAGAGCATTTCGTTTTGAACAGAAACGGCAAATTTCATTGCCTGTACGGTGCTTTCGAACTCCAGTAGAGCACCATCACCTATCAATTTGATCGTCTTGCCACCATAACTCGCCGCAAAGGGGTCAATGAGTTCAGACCGATGCGACTTTAGTGCTGCCAGCGTCGCTGCCTCATCGCGTTCCATCAGTCGCGAGTAGCCCACGACGTCAATACTCAAGATAGTGGTAAGGCGGCGCTCCACTCCCGTTCTCCCCTACACCCAAGATTATCCATCCTGATCTATTGAATCCATAGTACTGCTATTCGCCCTATACCAAATCGCATATTTGTGGCGCCGGTCAGGCTTCGACAGATTCAGATTTTTCATGGCGGAGACCAAGCATGGTAACCAATAGACGCTGACACTGTGTGGGCGATGAGGTGGTGCGTGGCGGTGTGGAGTATTCGTCATGCAAGCTTTAAATCTACCCGTCATTCGAGTTGGCCGATCTGCGTGGAACAAAGGTCGGGTTATTGGCCAGAAGCGCCCGCTTTTGCCAAGGCATGTCTGGGCAATACGCGTTCGCTTAGAAATTTCAGAAGATCATAGGAACTTAGCACTGTTCAATTTAGCAATAGATAGTAAGCTCCGTGGTTGCGATCTAGTTCGCCTGAAAGTTGCAGACGTGTTTACTGCGGGAAAAGTAAAGGAACGAGCGTCAGTCAACCAAAGCAAGACACAGAAACCAGTTCGCTTTGAAATTAGCAGTGGTACGCGAAACCCGCTTTTGAATTGGATGAAACAACCTGCAATGAAAAGATCCGAGTACTTGTGGCCAGGGCGTTTTCAGCATCGGCTGCATATTTCTACTCGTCAGTACGCGAGGTTGGTTCAGTCATGGGTCGCTTCGATTGGGCTTGATCCCAGTCAGTATGGGACCCATTCAATGCGACGCACAAAAGTGGCGCAGATTTATCGTAGAACAGGTAACTTGCGAGCCGTGCAGCTATTGCTTGGTCACACCAAGATGGACAGTACAGTGCGTTACCTGGGTGTAGACATCGAAGACGCACTCGCCATCGCGGAAGCCACCGAGGTGTGATCTATCAGGCCGCTTTCGAGCGGCCTTTTTTTGCGCGAACCCCGAGAGTAGAATTTTCAGCCCCAAAGCGGACATGGCGCAACTCAAGGCGAGGACAATTCGGCTGTTTGTTCTCCAAGCCTTTCGCGCAGACAAATGGTAAAGTTCCCCAACGCTGAAACCGACTTCAAGCAAGGTCAGAAACCGACCCTGTTCATTTTCGCGTGGTCTAAACACTTAGCGACCAGTATTAAACAGAAAGGAGGACAACACGTGGAGCGAAAGCTAGCGGCCATCCTGATTGCTGACCTTGTCGGCTTTACCGCTCGGATGGAGCGGGACGAGAAAGGCACGCTCGAAGTCCTTTCAGCGCACATTGACGATATTGCTGCTCCGCTTGTCGGTCGGTATTACGGTCGCATCGTCAAACAGATGGGTGACGGCCTGCTCGCCAGCTTCGACAGCGCAGTCGACGCCGTTTCCTGTGCGGTTGAATGGCAAAACGCATCAGCGGCAGGTAAGGACCCTCTCCAATTTCGTATTGGCGTTACTCTTGGGGACATAATCGTGCGCGACGGAGATGTTTTTGGTTCCGGTGTGAACCTGGCGTCGAGACTGGAGCAGCTTGCCCCACCGGGCGGTGTGTTGGTGTCGGACGCTGTATATCGTGTGGTCGGAAACCGTATACCGGTTGCTTGGGAGGATGCTGGTCAGCACACAGTAAAGAACGTTGCCGAACCGGTACATGCTTGGCGCATTGGCGGGTCAAGCGCAGTATGCGCTAAACCGGATCGGCCTGAATCGTCAGGAACAGCCACTATTGCGGTCTTGCCACTGCACAACATGAGCGATGACCCCGAGCAGGCCTTCTTCAGCGACGGGATTGCGGAAGACATTATTGTGGGCTTATCGCGTTTTCGGACGCTTAAGGTTGTTTCGAGAAATGCGTCTTTCAGGTTCCGGACACAGGACACAGATCCGGCCAAAATCGCGGAGGCTCTCGGCGCTGATTACCTGGTTGAAGGCAGCGTGCGAAAGGTCGGCAGTCGCGTGAGAATCTCGGTACAGCTCGCTGACGCGGGTACGGGCACTCAACTCTGGTCGGATAGATATGACCACGAACTGGAAGACATTCTGGCGGTTCAAGACGAAGTGGCTCGAAATATCGTCGCAGTGTTGCCGGGCAGGGTCCAGCACGATGTGGTCGACCGTTCGACACAGAAACCAACGGATCAGATGAAGGCCTATGAACTGATGCTCAAGGGCAAGGCGCTACGCGATGGTCTGAACGCACGAGATACGGCCAAGGCGAGAGCGTTGTTGGAACGCGCGGTCGCACTCGATCCGACCATCGCGCGATCTTATATGTATCTTTCAGATACATATGTCATAGATTTGTGGCTTGGGCTGGCGGACGCTGACGCACCGGCCCACACTTTGAAAATTGCCCGAAAGGGCGTGGCACTGGATAACCGGGACGTCTACATTCAGGACCAACTTGGTTTTTCCTATCTCTGTGCTGGCCTTTGGGATGAGGCAGAGGCACAATTCAACAAGACACTTTCCATGATAGAAAACGAGGCGGAGTCGATGGCATGGTGCGGCTACGCTTTCCTATTGCTCGGCTTGCACGAAAAGGCGCGCGAAGTAGTTTCGAAAGCGATGGCGCTGGACCCGCTACATCCGCCTGCCATCGACTGGATTATGGGGCAGGTCGAATTTTTCAACGGCAACTTTGAAGCAGCGCTTAGTTTTCTAATGGGAGCAGCGCGGCTTAACTCGTTGGCCACAGCATTTGTCGCCGCGTCCTACGCGCAGCTCAAACGGGAGCGAGACGCCTCTGACGCATTGCAAGAATTTGTTTCTGAACGTCACGATGAGTTCACAAGCCGAGGAATTGTGGTTGAGGATGATACGTTAGATAGCCTTGCTCGCGGGTTTCGGTCTATGTGGCGGCGACCGGATGATTTTAAACTTCTCACCAATGGGCTACGGGCGGCAGGTATGACCGGCTGACGCCGACATTTACTCTTTTGTCCAACCGCCGCGGCCTCAATTACGCGTTTCTCTGGGCCCTGTTTTTTCGGCCGATGGCAGCCCGAAGCAGACATTCACAGTCACGCTTTTCAGTTTTGCACTAAGCCATTCACTAGGACATGCGCGACGTTCAGAAAATCATGTTGTCTTTTCCAAGCAGCGTAATTTGCGCTACCAATAGACATGAATGGAGACCGCAGACTTTCCGCAGTACTCTCGGCCGATGTAGTAAACTACTCAGGCCAGATTAAGGCAGATGAAAATAGGACTCTCAGCGAACTTCGTGTTCTACGTCGAGAGTTATTTGATCCTTTGGTTAGCGATCATCGAGGTAATGTCGTTAAGAGGATGGGTGATGGATGGATAGTCGAGTTTAACTCGGTATCTGATGCAGTACGATGCGCCCTTGATCTTCAAAGCCAGGTGTCAACTCAGTCCTCATTGAAACTACGAGTGGGTGTGCATCTTGGAGATGTCGTATTCGACGACGATGACATTTTCGGCGATGGCATCAATCTGTCTGCACGTCTACAAGAGGCTTCCAACGAAGGGGCTGTGTTAATTTCAGATGTCGTCCATCGCAGCCTTGACGAGCGCCTCGCTGAGCAATTTTATCGCGCTGGAGAGCGACAGTTTAAGAACGCGCCGTCACCAATAGAAGTTTTCCAATGGTCGCCGCCAGGTTCTGCCCCACCGCGAGTAACTCCGGCTAGCCATACAAAGTCTCTGCTAATCGGCGTCTTACCTTTCGATAATCTTTCTTCTGACCCCGATCAGGAGTTTTTTGCAGATGGAATTACCGAAGAGATCATCACCACTTTATCAAAACTCCCGAATTTACTGGTCGTCGCGCGTAACTCTACATTCGTCTACAAAGGTCGCTCCGTTGACGTGAAACAGGTCGGTCTGGAGCAGGGTGTCGATCTTGTTCTTGAGGGAAGTGTCCGTCAAAGCGGTAACCGGGTGAGGATCACAGCACAGCTAATCGATGCAAAGTCCGGCATGCATATTTGGGCAGACCGCTATGATCGCCTCATTGAAGATGTATTCGAAGTTCAGGATGAAATCGCACTTAGGATTGCAACCGAGCTTCAAGTCGAACTGTTGGCGGGAGAAATGGCTCGTTTCAGAGGATCCGGCACAAATAACCTAGGCGCGTGGACTGCTCAACTAAAGGCCGTTGAGGCTTCGCGCAGAATTACCAGGGAAGCTCAGGCCGACGCTCGCCGATTTGCACAACAGGCAATTGCACTCGACCCGGGTTACTCGGCTCCGTATTGTACTTTGGGATTCATTTGCACTGTCGAAGCACGACATGGATTTGTTGCTGACCGGCGTGCCGCGCTAACGGAGGCTCGTGACTGCGCTCAGCGGGCTCTGGAAATAGACAGCTACAACCCAGAGGCTCACGCTATTGCGGGTTTTGCGGATGCAATCGATGGCAAGCTGGTTTCGGCTATCGAGAAGTTCAACGAGGCACTAGCGCTGAATCCAAACCACGCTGACGTGGCTGCCAGACTGTCAATCACCCTAGCTTTCAATGGCCAGGCAAATGAAGCGATCCAAGTCGCACAACAAGCCATTACCCTGAACCCTCACTATCCAGGTTGGTACGCAGGCGTTCTGGGTTTAGCCCTTCGACTCGACGGTCAATACGAGGAAGCCAAGAAAGCATTCACCGAATATGGTCAAAGGGTTGAAGGCTTTGGTCACCTCGACCTCGTAATCGTCCATGTAGAGACGGAGAACCTTGAGGCCGCTCGCGATGAAGCACGGAATGTGATGAAATACCGCCCTCAGTTTTCCATAACGGACTGGGCGAATACTCAACTTTTCTCTGACAGAAAAAGGCTGGAGAAAGACTGTGCGTCTTTGCGACTAGCCGGTTTGCCTGAATAGAAGCAGGGTTTCGCTGTAGCAGGATGGTTTGTGATGGAAACCAATCTCACACGTTTCCGATTTGGGTTCGTGATGGCCTTGCGCTTCTAGGCGCCTTGGCGGTAGGCCGCAGCCCAAACCGGATACTCACAAATGGGCCTAGCAATTTCCCAGCTGCGGAGGAAAGCTGCCCTTCGCGGTTAAACAAACCAAGTTGATAGTTTTGGCCGATTATCCGTAGGAACTTGAAGCTTAATTTATTTGATCACGCGGGCTTTATCAGTGTTTCCAGATATTCTCGAGTGTCGGCATCCCACGAGCTGGGGTCCTCTCCATGGGCGACCACCGCGTGCAGTTCCATGAGCTTCCAGACTTCGTCCTTGGTCGCTGCAACCACTTTGCCTGGGCAGGCCTCCATGCCCTCGCAATCATTGCAGGCATATGAATAAACAGTGTTCATCGCTTTCTTCTCCGTTCGCTCGAAAAGTTGCTTAGAACTCAGGAAACGTCGGCAGCCCGTCGTCGAGTTTTATCCATGGCTGCTGATGTGACACGAAGATGTGGGCCTTGGGTTGCGCAATCGATGGGTCGTCCAACGTTACAGCAGAAAACCAAGCGTCAGCGCTCCAGTCTTGGCCCTCAACTTCATTTAGGGCGGCATAGGTCAACGTCGTTCCACAGTCCCGACAAAACCCGCGGCGAATACCCGAAGTTTTCTCAATGTGTTGGATTTCGCCTTTGATAACGGCGAAGTCTTCGGCGGCTACCTTAGCCCAAGTTGCAAAGGCGCCACCAAGGGCCATTTGGCATGAACGACAATGGCAATGCCCCGACCAGACAGGTGGTGTCGCGATCTGGTATCGAACAGCACCACAGTAACATCCACCTTGAATTTTTTTCATCGTATCAAGCTCTCATGACGTACGGCTAGGTTTACATCGATAATGAGGCATCTGCTCTAATATCTCATGATTTTAGAACAGATTTCACTGTGAATAATGTCAAGAATGCCGATATCATGCGACTCAAATAGTCTAACAAAGCTTTAGAAAAACTATAGTATGGATTGGTTGCACCTTCCCCCGATGAACGCTTTGCGCGCTTTCTCAGCAGTTGCGGAAGCAGGGAGTTACACCGTGGCGGCTGAACGCTTGAACGTTACCCAAGCGGCTGTCAGCCAGCAGGTGAAATCGTTGGAAAGACATTTGGGTGTAGCTCTCGTTGCTAAACGTGGGCGCAGCATTGAGCTGACCGAGCCAGGCATCATGCTTGCACGTGAACTGGGTATCGGCTTTGAAATTATCGGAAGGGGTGTCGAACGACTGGCAGAACACACAGCGCAGCGCCCCGTTCAAGTGACAATGTCACCCGCATTCGCGGTGGAGTGGCTATTGCCGAGAATGGCAGAGTTTCAACGTGAACATCCAGAGATCACTTTGATGCTGAACCCAACTTCGGAACTGGTTCAGATAGGACCAGGTGGTATCGATGTCGCCATTCGGTATCACGACAGACGCATGCCGAGAAAAGAAGAGGATACTGTCCTTGTTTCCGACATGGTCGTGATCGGGGCACCTTCACTGGTGGGAGGCCAAGATCTGCGTGACCCGGCCTCTTTAACGAAGCTGCCCTGGTTGCAGGAACTGGGCACCAACGAGGCGGCTGACTGGTTCACCTATCACGGGGTTATTCCTGCCGAACCATTGACCATAAATCACATGCCGGGGAACCTGATCATGACTGCGGTTCGCCGGGGTGACGGTATCACGTATACCGCCAGAGCTTTTTTCGAGGACGATCTATCATCTGGTCGGATGACTGAATTGTTCTCTGAGCCTCTCTTCGGCGTCTATTACATCCAGACGCAGGCAGAATTTCAGCGCCCCGAGGCTAAGGTTTTCGTCAATTGGCTAAAATCTCAGTCGCAAGTCGTATCGAGACACAACTCTGCAAGCTGAGAAGCTTCTATTGACCCCTGCGTGTTTGCTCAACACCGTTGGTTTCGCCTTTTTTAAGGCTGCTTTGTAGAGGAGCCCGCTGCGATCAGAGCCGCCATCCCTCCATCGATGAACTGCACGTTTTGAAAACCCATCGCAGTCAATACATTTGCCGCTGCCGCGCCTCGATAGCTCGGAGCTCCGCCACAAGTGGTGAAAATTCGCCTTCCACGATCCTGTAACTCTTGAGATCTGTATTCACTTTCAAGGTCTGCCATCCAAGCGACGGCGCGACCAGGAGCCGGAATTGCTCTCGGGCTGATACCTGTGGCCGCCATTTCAGCGCTATCCCTTACGTCCACCACAAGTGCGTTGGGGTCTTCGATCAGTACTGCCAGCGCGTCAGTTGCTGAAATTGGATTTGCTTTGGATATTTCCTGAGTTTCCATTTGTGCGAATGTTAAGACCATGTTGCCCCCCGACTGCAAATCCTACGCGATGCTACCATGCGGCTGATTTACCGCAAAACGGCATCCAAGCGATGATTGCCGGTCTTGTGGTCGCCCAGACGGTTGCCATCAACGAAGTTAAACAAGTCCCGATCAACGGCAGAAGCGGGCCTCGCAATTGCCCCAGCCATTGCTGTTGATCCGAGATTACTCGGCGGCCAACGCCTTCTGCCTGCAATAACACGACGCCTTTATCGGCACCTCGGCGCGGGCAGCGGCCTTGTCCAGTTGTAGCTTAATGTGGGCGGCTTCGACCGTTTCACCGCGCCGGGCGAGACATTCGTGCAAGCCATGCAGGCTCCAGACGTTGCCCGGATGCTGACAGGCCCGGCTAAGCGTTGCATCCAGGCCAAGGTCTGCACGGTAAACAGCTTCGGCTTCCTCCATCTGGCCCTGTTCAAGAAGAAGAGCACCCAGCGCATGACGGGTGGGTTGCATCCAGCCCCAGGGCTCGTCGTATGGCAAGTTGTCGTCGATCTCGACTGACTTTCGCAGGTGGTCAAAGGCCGTTTCTTGCTCTCCTGTGTGATAGGCCAACTCACCCAGCATCATTTGCTCAGCGACCTTCAGAATGTCCCGGCATGTGTTGTTGAACAGCATTCGGGTCTCAGGAACTCTGGCTAGAGCATCATAGAACTTGGCTTTTTCACTCTCGGCTTCAGCGACCCTGTGTAGGTTGGCCAAGGCAACCGTCCTTGCATACCGCATCATGGCGATAGTGACGCTGTAGAGCTCCGCATCTTCAGGTAAATCCTGATCAAGGATAGCCTGCCAGCGTCCAAACCTGATCAATACATGTTGTTTCATAGGAATGAACGCCTCGAACCAATCAGCCATTGGCCGAAGTGTCTCTGAAGGTAAAGTTTCGACAAGCTCATCAGCAGCTTCCAGTGCCGCCGTTGGCTGCCCCAAAAACATCGCTCCGTAGATTTTGAAGTGGTAGTTATGACACCTGTAAACGGAATAGAAGTTGTCAGGGCCTTCGCGTTCCAGGAACTTTCGATCTGACAAGATGGCTTTGTGATTACGCAACACAACGTTCATGTAATCTCCACACAAGACGTCAATATGGGTGGGCATGTGAAGCAAGTGCCCGGCTTCAGGCACCAACGTGCTGAGCACATCACCATGGCGAAGGGCTCGCTCAGGATTTGGCGACATTTCCATCAGGTGAATGTACATGTGCAGGAGCCCTGCGTGTTCCCATGCTCCGGGGAGTGTATCAAATGCAGTTTCGAGGACTGCTATGGCTTCAAGTGTATCGGCCCCTTCGGCGGGCTTTCCGGTCGGCAAATCCCAAAGCTGCCAAGGTGTGCGGTTCATGAGCGACTCGGCCAGAATCGCAGACACGTCCAGGTCCTGATCGAATTCGGAGTGAACCTTTCGCATCGCATCAGCGAAGGCATCATTCCAGGGGCTGAAATCCTCAATATCCGATGAGGATGGATAACGCGCTGGAATGGCTTCGATGAGCGCGCGTTCAACAGGCGTCAGTTTGTCCTTTAATGACGCAGCAGCCTCGATTGACGCTTTTGCCAAGGCGATACAGTCAGGCTTCTCGTCTTCTTCGAATGTTTCCCAGGGCTTGTTGTAGTTCGGCCCAATGCAATACGCGATGCCCCAGTGCGCCATTGCGCAATTTGGATCCGCAGCCACGGCATTCTGAAAGCATACAATCGCTTCTTCGTGGTTGTACGCGTAAGTCCAAGCCAAACCACGATCAAACCAAAGCTGGGCTTCGTCCGACGAGGTTGTGATCCTTCGGCTGTAGCTACCTAGATCATAGTATTCCATCACAATAACCCCCTAATTAAAGGTAGGAGATTACCACAATGGGCTGTTTCTCGATACTAGCGACATCAAAGCCGATCCAAGGCATAGACCCATCTTATTTGAACTCCATTTGATCGAAGCACTCTTCTTGGCGACTGATCAACTTGTTGGCCGCGTGAGTGACGCGTCGTCCAATCCCTCCACAGTAGCCCACCGACAAGACCACAAACACCGCTCGCACAATCCTAAGACGGGCTTTTGAGAAAGCTGATGTTAGCAGTCAGATTGGTCTTTTCCGCCAACTAACACTTTTGGGGCCTAGTAACGTCGTGCGACAGCTTCTGTTCTAACTGGCGTTGAAAACGTGTAATTTGCGCACATTGCGGGCGTCAAAAATGCGGGCACCCTATCCTTCTAGCGTGGCAACTGCATGGTCGTGAGAGGTATGCGGTCGATGCATGTTGAGAATGCGTCGAGCTTCATTCGATTGTCCCGAAATTGCCAGCGCATGCGCCAATGAAAACTCAATAATGTCGCGTTGCGCCCGGCTGCCGCCAAGGCGTTCGTGCTCAGACATGACACTTACGAATTTCTCAATCGCTTCATCCGCATTTCCATCCGCAAGCGCGCGGAATGCGCCTGCGACTGAGGCAACGGTGGGTCCTGCGGGTCCCTTTGCGCCGTCAATGGTTGTTTCCAGACGCTCTCTGTTTCCAGCCATCGCATGCGCAAGAGCCGCGTGAACATCCGCAAAAGCCAAACCGGGTGAAGGAAAGAACTGAACAGCATAGTCGCTGAGTTGTTGCCAACGCTCCTGAGGAATTTGCTCGCCAGCCAAAAAGGCGCGGTGAACAATTGCCACACTATCAGTCAGAACGTTCAGTGGTGGCGCAGGAGGTCGGTCGGGGGAAACATAATCATCGAACAGCTTCCACATACCTGCCACATCGCCGCTCTCAAGCGCCCACAGAGCGACGTGCCAGCTGAGATGACAGTGCAAATACGCTGTGAAGGGATAGTCTTGCCAGAATTCGCGCAGATAAGCGTAGCCAGCGTCCGTCTCCCCGTTCTCATAGTAGAGATGGGCCCTGACATGTGCACTGTGTGCGCTGTCTGGCTTCAACTCAAGCGCGCGCTCGATGTTTTCCGCGGCCGGGCCGATCTGTCCGGCCTCCATCTGGGCAAATGCATGCTGGCAGAGAAACCACCAGTCGTCGCCATAGTGTGGCTTCAACAGGGTTGTGTACGCAAGCTGCTCCGCCTCGCGTCCAGCCTGACCTGAAAACCCAATTAAGCCAAATACGCTGGTACATGTCTGAGCAAGCAAAATATCTCGCGGATGGTCTGTGACGTGATCTCGGATGCGCCTGTAGGCCTGCGGTGCACGCCCCTCAATGAGATCGCTGATAATGTCGATCTGCGCGGCTTCGCGCGGGCTGACGCCATGCGACAGTTCCTTTGCGACGGCTATTTCACGCTTTGCATCTTGTGCACGCCCGACAGTAACAAGGTAGCGCGCAAGCCCGACATGGGGCATGGCAAAGCTATCATCTGCCTGCATTGCAGAACGGTAAGCTTCTTCAACATCATCAAAAGCACCCAGAAATCGGTCGATGCCTTCAACGTAGGCGTCTCGCGCAGTTTGTGATGTGGTCGTTAGCGGGCTTCCGTACCGATCTTCAAGCATCCAAACCTTCCACTTTCTGTACCAAACCTGTCCGTCAGTGAGCTATATGAGCATGCCTACCCATAAACGAGTCAAAGGAAATCGACGTTACGAGGCGCCATGATTTCAGCATCCGTTTCTTTCAGAAGTCTCATGAAATCATCAACATGCCGTTTAAATCATATTTACTTTATCAAATCCCGATTTTCCAAAATTGGACTCCGAAAGCAATTTTGGGGATTATTCCGTACGGCTCGCCCCGCGTCCGGTTAGAGGAGAAAGTAGGTATGACAACCCAAACTCGCCCGCTCATTGATACGGCTTGGTTGGCAGATAACCTGACTAACCCGAAACTACGCATCATTGATGTTCGCTGGAAGTTTAGGGAGGAAAACGGCAAGGGCGTAGCCTATGACGATAGGAGCGAGTTCCAGGCCGAGCACATTCCTGGCGCCGTGTATGTTGGCATGTCGACGGAGCTTGCAGACAGCACTCAGAACACTCCCGACATGATGCTCGGCCCAGAGGACTTCGGGGAAAGGATGCGTGAGTTGGGTGTTTCCGACGACAGTCATGTCGTGGTCTACGATGACTCCGGGCTTCCATTGGCGTCTGCGCGTCTTTGGTGGGCACTTTCGCACTATGGCCATAAAAACGTGCAGGTCTTGGACGGCGGCTTGCAGCAATGGAAACTCGAAGGTCGACCCACTGAAACTGGCGATCTAACCGTTGAGCATGGTGACTTTGAACCAACAGTGCAGAGCAATTGGATTGCCCGCAAAGCTGATGTCTTGGATGCGATGGGTAAGCCCGGAGTCAGAATTGTGGACTTTCTACCAAACAACCTCTTCCGAGGCGACGGAGTTCACACATGGGGAGGTCGCTCGGGACATATTCCCAGTGCCGTCAACATACCGGCGATATCGAACATCGATCCGGATTTGGCACACATACCCATTGCCGAACGTGCAGCTAAACTAAAGGAACGTGGTTCATTCAAGTTGGCGGATCATTCCAAGCTCCTCAAGCACTATCAGGACAAGGGAATTCAAACTGACGATGAGGTCATCGCCTATTGCGGCCGTGGCATAGCTGCTTCTTGTGGGCTCCTTGCGTTGCGCCAAATGGGGTTCGAAAAGTCCCGCCTGTACGATGGTTCATGGGCTGAGTGGAGCGCCGATGAGAGCCTTCCGGTTGAAACCTCGTGAGATTACGATTTTGGGTCACTTTGGGTGGTCCAATTATTGACGCGTTGCTAGGAGGATATTTTGATGACGGACAATTTCCGGCTGACCAAAGAGGCTGCGCAGAAGTACAATAACCATAGTGTGCCTGCGATGTTCGGCCCATTGGCTGAAGCAACAATGCAGAAGGTTCAGCTTCGAAGCGGCACTTGTGTTATCGACATCGCATGCGGCACCGGGGCTTTGACGCGAGAGATTGCAAGGAAACTGACGGGCAAAGGCCGAGTTGTTGGCGTAGATCTGAACGAAACTATGATTGAAGTCGCGCAGTCCAATCAGCCGGATTGTCGTCATGTGCTCGAGTGGTATGCAGCAGATGTAACCGAGTTACCTTTCGAAGATGCTACGTTTGACTATGCCTTCATACAACAGGGGCTTCAGTTCTTCCCCGACAAATCCGCCGCTTTGCAGGAAGTTCATAGGATCTTACGCAATGACGGTCAGCTATTTTTGACATGTTGGCGCGCAGTGTCGCCCTTCAATGGAGCGCTTGCAAAAGCTCTCGAACGGCATGTTGGAACAGATGCCGCAGTAAAAGCCAAAGCGCCTTTTTCGTTTCGAGATGGGGAGCTCATTTCTAAGTTGTTGGTCGATGCAGGCTTCAAGATAGCTCGTCACGAGCCATTGGTACTAGAGCGAAGATTTATTGACCTTCGTGCGCAAATCATGGCGCTGCCAATCGAAACTGATCTTAGGGATGCAGGTGCTGACGTCACCAACAAGGTCGTGGAAGAGGTTGCAGACGCTTTGTCTAGATATGACAAAAAAGGCGTATTGCACGTACCGCAAGAAGCGCACCTTTTTGTCGCCGCGGTATAGGTCAACGACCACTGGCTCAGTTCTCCAATACGATCTTTGCCATGGCCGAAAGATAATGCGGCATTAGTGGCGGCCGAGCCTGGCTCCGCGTTGACGGTTGAGTCTGCATCAAACTATACTTTTGCCATGGCTAGCGGAAAATACATCGACGATTTGTCGGTTGGCGAAACCTTCGAAACCGGAGGCGTTACGCTGACCGAGGGAGCGATTATTGACTTCGCACTGGTTCATGACCCGCAGCCCTTCCACGTTAACAAAGTGGCTGCCGCAGAGTCGATGTTCGGCGGTCTCATCGCCAGTGGATTTCAAACAATAGCGCTTACTTTCAGGTTGTTCCGCGACACTGGTGTACTTACCGGCACCAATCTGGGTGGACATGGTATGGACGAGGTACGGTGGCTGGCTCCGGTGTATTCCGGTGACACGATCAGCGTGCGCGTCACGGTTGAGGCAATTACACCGTCACGTTCGAAGCCAGACCGGGGAACGGTCAAATTCCGATACCAGACATTTAACCAGAACGATGTTGTTGAAGTTCTTAACCTGGTCATGCACCACGTGATGGCATGTCGGAGTTAAGGCGGTTTGCAGCGACTGGGGCGCGGCGATCAATTTGATCTCCCATTGTCATCTTCAAGAGTATCCTTGGGCTCGCCACATAAGGCTTCTATTCGCAATTGCGGTCGTGGCGTACATGCAAACTAGCTTGTTCGCGTGTTCTCAATCCTTTTTGCATAAATAACTACTTGTAGATTGCCGCATAGCGAGGTGCGAAGAACTTAACGAAGGCTCTAACCTCTGGCCGACGATAGGCTTCCGGCGAAATGAGCATTAGGTGCGGCACCGCAAGTTCAGGGATTTCGTCGAAACATCGGATGAAAGACATGTCTGTTTCCACCAGCTTGACATTGCTGATCCCAAGGCCTTGCCCTGACCTGATCGCCGCATGCATTAGCTCCAGTTCAGTGAAAGACATGACAATCTGGTCCGGCTCCACGTGATTGGTCAACCATTCGTGGAATACATTTGGCACATCGTCCCGCTGAAAGGTAACAAATTGATGCCCGGCCAGATCATTCGTTGACCCCGGTAAGCCAAATTTGTCCGCGTAGTTTCTGCTGCCGAACAAAGACCAGCGGGCCGTGCTGATCTTACGACAGATCAGGTCAGGATCGGGATCGGTTCTTGCAAGGCGCAAAGCAATGTCGGCCTCGCCCGCCATCAGGTCCAGCGCCCGAACGCTGGACAAAAACTCGAATGCGACATCCTGATTGACGGCGGAAAACTCGTTTACGATTTCGATCATGCGTGCGGAGAAATTTGCCGAATAAGCGGTGATACGGATGGGTTGTGTCGACGTCAATTCTTTCGCGCAATCGACAAATTCAAGGACTGAAGTCTCGATTGCTTCGGCGAGGGGAACGAGGCGAAGGGCTTCTGGGGTCGGTTTGAACCCGTGCGTACCGCGCTCAAAAAGCGTCAAGCCTGTTTCTCTTTCGAGAACATCAATGCGTCGGGCAACCGTTGGTTGGGAGACCTTTAGCTTTCTGGAGGCCGCAAGCGTCGACCCTTCTCTGAAGACAGAGAGGAACACACGAATATCCGACCAATTTCGGAACCCGTTCTTCATTTTTGTAGAACAGCACAATTTTGTGCCGGATACCAGAAAAACAGGTGAACAGTTACTGTTGTTGCGACAGCACAAGTAACTCGGAAAGGACCATGAGATGGCTTCCCATACAATGTCACCCAGCATCTGGACCGTATTTGGTGGACTGTTCGGTTGGACCAAAAGAGCCTTCCCCGAAACCCGGAAACCGCGGCTTACGGACAATGATCTTCACTCGGAACGCGACTATATAAATGAGGTGATCTGGAATAATCCGGACGCGTTTTCGAGTGAGCTGGACGTTCAGAACATGATGAGTCTGTATCCAGAAAGGTTCTGAAAACACTTGGTGACAATCGGCCGAACAGGGCGATTAGATCACGCCAAATACAGCTGCAAGCTGGAAGTGACAGCCACGCACCTGTGTTGTCGCCATTGAGTAAGTACCAATACGAGACCTTCTGTCATCACGCCTATCGCTGCGGTCGTTCGAACGTCTGATCAATGCCTGCACGTCTGGCACTTCCTTGGGACTTCACCGACGACAATTAAGTATGGACAAAAGATTTGCAGCACCTGTTGGGGCGCCTGTGACACCAATGGGGGTCTCTTGAACCACGACTTTCATGAAGCCCGCGAAAGAACCTAGGCCGATTTACTTAGCTCAATCACCCCTTTTTGCGCACCACGACGACAAATTGGGTCATCGAAAAGAAGAAGCGTCCAGTCCTTGCAAGGCTGAGCTGCTCATCAAACCACAATTGCGCAACTGCGGGATCAACATGGTCATTTGCGACAGTGTATTGCTTCATGAGGTGCATCATCATGATTGCGAGGCCATCAGGCCTTAGCTGGTGATCTGTCATTGTGAACGACAAGACATCTTCCACATGGTCGCCGCGAGCCTTTATTAGTGCAGGCAGTCTTTCCGGGACGGAGCCACTCACAAAGTGCTGGTTCCAGGACGTCAGCATCTTTTGCATTCTGTCGGGCTCATCGCTGAACCAAATCAAGCTCCCAAAGTGTAGATCGCTGATGACGAGGCGCCCGCCGGGTTTGACGCACCGCAGCGTGTCGGACAGTGCACCGTCTACGTCTTCGATGTACTCAAAGACCTGTACCGAGACGGCCTTGTCAGCACTCTCATCCTCAATGGGCAAACTATTTGCGGCACCAGCACGAAACTCCACGTTTGCGTAGTCACTGCACCGTTCTCTTGCTGCTGCTGTCATATCCTCGCTTGGGTCGATCCCGATGACATAGCCATCCGAGCCAACTGCGCGCGCCAACTCTGCTGTTAACATCCCGTTGCCACAACCGACGTCCAAAATGGTCTCACCGGGAGCAGGGCGCAGCGCATCAAATGAAGCCTGTCTTCGCCGCGTCAATTCAGCTCCTTGATAGGCGATTTCAAGTAATCTCGTTGTTTCAGCGTCAAACTTAAGCAACTCGCTCCCCTTACAAAGACCACAAGTCTGCAAACCTTATCAGAAAATGGGTTATCTACGAAAAGCAGGACGGATCGTTGAGTCTTGAGCATGGATCCACCAACAATAAATGATTGCGCCGACTTGATCCGACGAATGATTTAACCTCGAGAGCGAAGGACGCAGCTGGCGTTTTATCGGACCATCTTTTTGTCGTCGTTCGAACGAAAGAACAACATCAATTCAAGGGATGTCGAGACCGTTCTCTCTTCCGAAATCGGTATAGAAGCTGTCACTGCGGCATCGGTTTAAAGTGGCTTCGTCCGCTTCTCTTGGGTCGGTGCCAGGGCTTTGGACACCTGTTCCTTCTATGAAGCGATTCACGAGATTAAAGACACCACAGACCTGGATAGCATCGAACAGCGCGCTCTCTGACCAGCCTGCCGCGTAGACCGCATTTGCGTCGGCTTCCGTCATTCGTGATGGCGAGACAGTGAGCTTTTCAATGTATGCCAGTAACGGTTTGAGGTGATCCTCGACGGGCGCCGTATCGCGGTCTTCCATCAGTGCCTCGATTGTCTCGACTTCAATACCGTAGGCTTTGGCGAAAACGATGTGCGCCCCATGGCAATACGCACAAGCATTCAATCCCGAGACATAGGCCGCAATGAGTTCACGTTCAGCAACCGAGAGGTCGCTCTCGCCCCTCATCACAAGGCTTTCGTACGCACAAAGCGGCGAGAGTTTGTCTGGAAAGGCTTGATAGACACTTCCCAGCGTCGCGTTCTCAGGCAGAGATGGAAACAGGCGTTTCATTCAATCCTCTTTCAGTCTTGCTTTGGATAGCTTTGTCTCAAAGTGAGGACCCTAACGGTGCATACGCAACCTTAAAGCAATTCTGGGATCCGCACAGAGCTTCTGTTGGAATACAGCCGAAGAAAAGTTTGCCCAACAACACCCCAACGTGATCTTTGTTTGGCCAAAGGCAGTTTCAATTGAGCCTTTCTCGTAAGTCTACAAAGTCAGCTTTCCGTGCATCGCAGACCTTTGAGTTCGAAGAAGCACTTTGAACGTTGGGCTCAAAGCTGTCACCTATCGAAGTTTCACGACTGACCGTTGCTCGGGTGCAGCGGGTGGTTGGCCGGCGAGAGCCCAAACGCTCTATAATCGCGACTTATGTTAAATCCCAATCAGCCTCTGGATCGGGGACAAAATCCGCAATTCTTATACGTAAGATTAAGTTCGGCCTGCGATGGTTGCCCGGTATTCTACATTAGGATTTGCCATGACGAGACCCATAAACATCGACCATTTTTTTGACAAAGAAAACGAATTCACAGCGCTGCCGGCTGGCCGAACTGCGGCCGAGAGTGCGAGAGTCGAACAAACCCGCGCTCATACCTTCTTGGAGGATGCCATCGCAGATGACTTTGAGCACCTCTTCCACAATGTAAAAAGCCATCTTAACGCCTCAAACGCGAGGGCGTGATGCGACGGGCTGGTCTTGACCAGCCCATAGCTTCAATTCACCCAAGTCTTATCTCATACACGTTGCTCAGAATTGCAGCTTGCAAATGATTGGGGACCAAGCTCGTAAAACCGGTGCGCGTTTTCGACAGTTTCCGGAAAACGAATGTTTCTGCCGGTGAAGTCTTGAAGGACGATGTACGCAGTATCACTATTAGACTAACTTTGCACGATTTGCCCATAAGTTTGCGTGCCACAGAGAACCCATCGAACAAACCAGCTCCTATGGCTTATCTGCAATTCTCAAATGCAACTTATTCCCAATCGCCAGCAGACGAGCGCCACGTCTTAGCGTCCGCATCCCAAACACTGGCGGTGACGCAAGACGTTGGGTTTATTCCGTCGCAATTGGATCCATGAATATCCGCAACAACAACGCGTTGACGCCCAAAATCAACAACCGTCCAGCCCTGGTTGAGCAAGGATTGAACCTCCTCTTCAATCAAGAAGTGCGACATGCATCCGCCAGTTCCGCAATAAAGAGATGCGGCGCTTGAACACGCGAATCCAGACTCATTCAGAACCCAGTCGTGTTGAAGATCTCCGTCGAGATCGACCCTTTCAACCGCACCCCAGGCTATGTCAAACTGACCGTCGTTGAACTCCCCGCAGGCCTGTTCCGCCAGATCAACCTTTGCCCGCAAACCGGGCGGAAGTTGCGATACATCAGCCGCGACAGCTGGTGAGGTCCAAACAAGGCCCGAAGCGAGCACAATCCCGGCGACCAAACATTTCATCTGACGCGCTATTTGGAACGCTGGTAGGCAGGAGGTATCAATTGCACTGATCATACCTGTAGTCCCCATATTCCAGCCAGTTTTCCGAGCCGTCGCTAAAAATCAGAAACTCGGACCTGTCTTCCCCAAGCAGTGCGACGAAAAATCCGGTCGGCGGCTCAGAGTTTCCGAAGTAGCTGTAGGCGGTCATGGCTCTGATCGGCTCGCCGTTGACTGTTACTCGCGCGTCCCACTCCCCCTCTGGATTGTCAAGAATTACATATTCGATTTGGCGTTTTATCGCTCCGCCACCACAATAGACAATGCCTTCGGGTGCTTCGTAGGAGGCCCCTTGGCTAGCACCTGAATCGCAGGCGGAACGAAGGGACCGAATTGCCGCGCTGGAACCCTTCAAGTCAAAGATTCCGTAGCTGACATCTTGATCAATCATCGACAGATTAACCGATGCATTGGCCGCAAGCTGGTCTAGTACAAAACCATAGTCCTGCTGGCTATTGAAACTAACCTCTACAGGATAATTATCGACGATCTGCACGGCAGCGTTTTCTGCGCCAACCTGAAATGCCCCAACTTCGGTGGTGCCGTTCTTCAAAAAACGAATGGAAAGCCCTTGCTTCTCCACAATGTCCTGGCTGTCCTCGTATCCAGCCGGTGCAAAGCGGATACGGTCACACTGAAGTTCCAGCGTCATGTTTCCTGTCTGAATAAATGCATTGGGATTAGGCCCGGAGTTGAACGACCACTCCGCTGATGCTGTGGTCGCTCCTGCCATCAGTAGCATTCCAATGGAAATGGTTTTTAAGCTCATTTTTTCTCTCCATTGAGTTACGGTTCGCACTGTCATTCGGCAGAGATTCCAGCCAATTGCCCGGACAGCCAGGTCAGTAAACAGGTTCGCCGTATTCGTTTGCGCCTTCTTGAGAAGGTCGTGTCAGCCACCAGATCATCAGGACGGACAGAACCAATTGAAGAATTGAGACAACAACAATACCGGTCACGCCCAGGACTGCCGCGGGTCCTCGTAATGCGTCAGGGTTCTCGGTCCCTTGCTCCAAAACCGAGAAGAACGCCACCCCACCCAGCATAACAAAGAGCGTTGTAATGCTGAGCGCCATCGGCAGCAGCAAATACCAGCCAGGTCGTCCTGTATCATGCAGCCTCCGCCAACCGGCGGCCAGCATGGGTATGAGAACAGCCAGTTGGAAAACAGAGGACAGAACCCGAGATCCCTGCCCTGTTTCGGGGTCCGTCCCGAATATGATCGTATCCAGCACAGCTAAAGCAGCACTCATGAGAACCACAAACAAGAAGAACCACCAGTATTCTGAGCGTATGGCCCGACCGGAGAACTGGAAGTATTTCGAGAAACACGTTTTAACTGCTTCCACAAACCCCATTTTCAACCCTTTCTAAGTTTCTGTGCGGCCTCAGAACGCCTCGCTAGCTAATAGAACAGACTTGCCCTTCTGGGTTTTCCCACCTTCCTTTTGTGTTTGAACGCCAAAAAACTATTCTATGAAAAGGTAGCGAAGTTTGCGCGCGGAAAAAATGTTGATTAATTAAAAATTAGATTCAAACATGCGAATTCGACGCAACTTTCATTTTACCTCCGTTGTTGTCGTTGCTGCTCGCTTCGCCGAGCCCTTCCGGCCGCTGGAGTGAGTGCTGGCAGTCGGAAGGCACTTTACACGGATCAGTCGTTGGGAGGGTGCGATGCTTAGATTTAACGTATTCGCCCTCTTTCCAGAGTTTGTTCTAGCCTTTGCCAGTGACTTCATTCGGAAATCTCACGTTGTTGGAGGTCTTAGCAGTAAACGTAAAATCGCTCTGCACGCCAAGCCCCCCGCGACAAGTTGTTGGAAAGGGAAATCACAGGGTCGAAGTATGTTCCATAGCCTGCTCTGACGCGAGAAACTCAAACAAGCCCATCCAATTTCACTAATTTCAAGGAAACCAGAGGGAGAAGAAAATGTCTAACAAGATGGTGATGATTGCAGGCACGACATGTTTCGCACTGCTTGCGGCCTGCGACGATACGAGTACATCAAGCGCGTCCGCCGAGCTCACGCCGGCTCAGCAGGCGTGTTTGCGAGATGTAGCCAATACGACAAACAATTCGCAAGTCGTGGTGCTCTCATCCGCGTTTAGCGAGGCGGGAACACAGGTCACTGTAGGCGTTGGCGAGGATCGTGCTCCTTGGAATTGCATTGCTTACAGTGATGGCGCGACAGCTGGTATCGAGTTTCTCGGGGACGAAGGCGCATTGTGAGCAGTCTGCTGCGTAGCCGATAACGGCTGCGCAGCACTGGCTTGATCTGCTGAGGCTCTACTTGGTTTGTAGAATAACCACCATCGTATTCGCGGTCCTGTACCTGTTGGCGTTGGTTGCGTTTTTGACGGGTACATTTGGCTGGTTTGGACAGGAACGAGACCCTTTGTCCGGAGTGTTCCTACTGCCGTTGGGACTACCTTGGATATTTGTTGCGGACTTAGTTTCGGAGCCCGCCAAGCCGTGGTTCGCGGCGATTGCACCGGCGCTCAACCTGTTAGCGCTGGTTCTGATTTGCAGATGGGCACGCAGATTGCGCCAGTAGTGGTGGCTGAACTCTTTCTCACCGAATGGGAGGAAAACATGGGAAAAGTAATCTTGGGAATTGTGATCGGGCTCGTCCTCGGCGTGGTTGGGGCGATGACCTTGGGTGGCGGGGCCGCGGTGGGTGTCGGCGTTGCGACAGGCTTGTCCGCCGGTGTCTGCACCACATTGAAAGGAGCACAAGCTGAGAACCTTATCACCGCCGAGCAAGCGGATCAGATCCTCAACCGCGTAAATTCCGAAATGGCGTCACTGCAAGGAATTGAAACGACGGGCGAGATCGTCGGCAGCGCACAGGCATGCGATGAATTTCTGTCAAAGTTACGAGAAGCGAAGTGAGGTTCCGCTTTGTAAGGAACAAATCTCTAAGGACAAGCCAACAGGGAACCATCTGATGAAACTCGTTTTATTCAAACTCCTCACACCCATGTTCGCAATCGCGGGCGCAGCTGCCTTTGCAATGTCAGAAGCCGACGACGCGTGTATCGACCATTTGCGGCAGGTTGGTGGACCAGACGGTCAGTCCGGTACGATTGAAAGCTCAGAGTTCTCAGAAGCGGGCACGCTCGTCATGCTGCGAGATGCAGGTGGAACACTTTGGCGCTGCATCGCGTACAAGGATGGAAGCATCGGCGAGATGTCGGTTGTCGAAGCGATGGATGATGGCGGTGGAGCCATGGCAGGCGCCGCCGGGTCTACTGGTAGCCAACGTGTCAAATTTGATTCTGGTTCCACTGGCGCAGAACTTGTTGGTGAACTCGCGCCCGGAGCGTCGCAGCAATACGTTCTGGGTGCCAAAAACGAACAGTTCCTCTACGTTCGCGTTGCTCCGCGAAATGGCTCCTTGGACTACGTTATTCGCAACCCCGATGGTTCTGAACTGTTGGGATTGATGTCGACGGACAAGGAGTATCGAGGACAGCTTTGGCAATCTGGTGATCATGTTGTGGAGGTCATCAATCGCAGCAACTCTTCCGTCGGCTACAACGTAATTTTCGGAATTGAATAGGTGATCAATCAGAGACCCTGGAACGCAAGTCCAAAAAGCGAAGGAAAAACAGATGAAACCCAAGGTCCTATTGGTGATCGGCACAGCGTGTATTACTGCGCTTGCAGCATGCGACGACAGTGGTGGATCAGTGGATGCAAGTGCACCAACTGTGGGCAGCTCTAGCGATCTTTCGTCATTTGAAGGGGCAAAAGCGGGCCAAGCTGAAATGGGCATCCAGAGTCTCGGATTTGAACTCGTCCGCAGCGAAGGGCTGACCTCGTACTGGTTTAACAAGGATACTGTTGCTTGTGCTCGGATCACGACGTCTGAGGGAAGGTACTCAGATGTAACTATGCTGCCATCAGGTGACTGCTGACACATTTTTCATCAATCAAATATCTGCAATAGGGAGCTTTAGTTTGCATTTCGACTTGGCACATGCGGCGGTTACCATCGTCGCTCTAATTGTAACAAACCTGGCATTGAAATCGGCCGGCGTGATAAACGAAGAAAACAAACACCAATTGAACTGGAAAGTTTTTCTGGCCTACTTCGTGGTCGTCTTTATCATCAATCTGGTGTGGCCGATTTAAAGCTTCACATCGGAAAGTCTATCGCGCACTTGATAAGGCTGCTGAGATTGAGCCGCTCCAATAGATTTCCAAGTGGGAAGAGTGTGAGCATAACAGGCTGAAAAATAGAAAGGAGCTGGCATGCGGTTTTTGACGTCCCTCATATTCATTGGTGTTCTCGCAACCGCTGCGAATTCTGACGTAACCAGTCGAAATGGCGGTCCAAGCAACAGTCAAATGCTCTCAAAAGGTAGCGACGGAGGCGTTGACGGCGTTGCTTTCTTTCGCCCAGTCTTAAGCGGAGTATTGTATCGCTCTGGTTTCAAAGGTGGCGATAAGGATCGAACGGGCCTGAGTGAAGGTCAACGCGAAACTCTGTGCGGTGAAGGGTTTTCAACCGGGTTTTATGCCGACTTTGGCAAAAACACTGAATACGGTCGCACCAGTTGTGGAAACGGATCCTTTGACTATCAGAGCGCCAGATCCTCCCGTCCCAGTGCCGTCATGGCGTCCATACATGAGGTGATTGAAAACCCTGGAAAGGGTCCTGTTCTGGTGCACTGCATGTGGGGCGTTCATTCCTCGGGAGCATTGTCGGCAATGGCGCTCGTTCAGTTTTGCGGTTGGACGGAAGAAAGGGCCAAGGATTATTGGAATGAGGCCCGTAACGGTGCCCCATGTTCAGGCGGGTGTGACCAGTGGATTGACTCAAAGTTCTCCAAATTCAGTGTCGACCCCAATTTGACGATCTCTACCGAACAACAGGCAGCGATTTGCCCCAAATGATATCGGGAGGAGTATCCAAATGAGGTTCAATCTTCTGGGGTCACTGGCTTTCATTGCACCCACTGCCTTGTGGGCGAGCGACGATGTCCTCGGTGAAGCCACGACATTTGAGAGTCCCAACGGCGTTACGGAACGCTGCATTCGGATCGAAAAAGTTCCAACGGGCGCGTATCAAAAAAGCGATCTTGAGGAAGAGACAGCCTATTGCGAGATCGATTTCTATGCCTCCGAAATTGCTATTTGCCCGAAAACCTGGAGCACCAGCCCAGGAATGGCCGTCTACGATATTTCGGAAGGACCCTACACGGGGAACCGTTCTGAGTTCGAGAGAAACGCTTGCAAAGAGGGGAAGGCGGCGAAAGATCTGGCCAAGGACAGGGTGGCCAAATTCAAATCCACCATGAACCAAAAGGGCACCAGTGGAACCTTTTCCACCTCGTCGCTGCTTTACTATCATTTCTCCAGATATTTCGACACGACTGTAAAAATTCCAGTCGCCGTTTGGCGTAGCATGGACACCCAGGCGCATTTTTCCGAGGTCGCCGAGCCTGGCCTTGCGATTTCTGGTGGCTCTCATGGCGGACGCATGAACCATGAAGGCTGGCGGGTCTTCGCAGCTGCGGATGCTGACCCAGCCTCATACCAGCCAACCGACGATTTATTCACTTCGGATCGAACGCAAATATACGGTGTACTGCTCGATAGTCCTGGGCATAGATACGGCTCGGAAATCAACGGCACACGCAAATCTGGATGGGGGAAAGGTCAGAACCGCGATTTTCAGGAAACCCCCGCTTTCTTAGCTTTGCGTTCTTCGAAACCCATGCCAGAGGCCATTGCAGAGGGCGTTAAAGAAGGCCGTAAAGACCGGATGATCAACAAGGATCTCGGTCCCGATGTCAGTGACCAACAGATGACCTTTTGGATGCAAGAGCTTACCGAGATTGTTCTCCTTGATTTTATCTTTAGCCAGCAGGACCGCGTGGGAAACATAGACTTCACACCCTATTGGTATTGGGTCGAAGACGGAAAACTGAAGCATAAGAAAGCCAAGCACCATGAACCAAACGATGGAGACGTTCCCGCCGACGCGTTATTGATCCGTCGCAGCAATCTAAACGACAACGATGCTGGTGGGCGTGTCGAGTATGCCAACTTCGCGAAATCTACTCAAATGCTGGAGAAAATTCGCCACTTCTCTCCAAGCACATATCGACGCCTGGTTGCATTGAATAGTGACCTTCAAACCCAAGGCCCGATCCATGACTGGCTATCGCAAAGCTTTGGTTTGTCAGACAGTCAGATTGCACAAGTTGTCAAAAATACTGCGCTGGCAACGTCCATCCTCCAGAGCAATTGTTCAAATGGCGATTTGATGTTCGACTTGGATCCTGTCGCATTCTTTTTGAGAAACGACACCGAGGTAGGGGCCTTGGACTGTAATGACCCGTAGGTGTTCTGCTCTTATTGCGGTGTTCATTTGGACCGCTCTGCTCGCCTGCAAAGCGGCGGCATTGGATGTTATCGTCATATCGGATCTGAACGGAAGCTATGGTTCGGTAAGATACGATGCCCGCGTCGACAAAGCGATTAAGCGGATAGTCGAGATTGATCCAGATCTGGTTATTTCGACCGGAGATATGGTTGCGGGACAGCGCATTCCCAACTTGTCCGACAAACAGGTCAGGGATATGTGGAAGGCGTTTCACGAGGCCGTATCAGATCCTTTAGAGGCTGCCGGCATTCCATTTGCGGTCACGCCAGGAAACCATGATGCCTCTGCGTACCGTGGGTTCGAGCGTGAAAGAAAAATATACGCAGAGGAATGGATACCACGAAAACCAGACGTCGATTTTCTGGTTTCGGATGACTACCCGTTCTTCTACGCTTTTGAGATGCAGGGCGTAACGTTTGCGTCTTTGGACGCTACGACCTTGGGACCTCTATCCGGCGACCAGCAGGACAGACTTGAGGAACTGGGGGCAAATGGAGACCCGATTGTCACTTTCAGTCACCTCCCACTCTGGCCCTTCGCGATTCAGCGCGAACGCGAAATCATCGGTGACCCAACACTTGAAAAAATCTACCTGGAAAGCGGTGTCGTACTGCATTTGTCAGGGCACCATCATGCCTTCTATCCAGGTTGGAAAGACGGCGTGGCTTACGTCTCTCAAGCTTGTTTGGGAGGTGGCCCGCGACGGCTTATCGGCTCAAAAGCCAGATCACCTCACAGCTTCACTCATGTTACGTTCCAGCCAAACGGAGAATTTGGGATAGCAGTATATCGTGGACCCGATTTCGAAAGGTCGGTAAACTTCAAGTCGCTACCGAAAGAGATCAGATCCCCGAATGCGGTATTAAAGCGCTTAGACCTTGTGAAATGATTAGAGGTTGAGTTTCAGCTCAACTTTTTCAGGGACCAGATCGTTTACCATCTCTTCGATCCGGGCTTCTGAAAGTCCGCCCGAGGTAATGAAAAGTAAAGAAACGCGAGATTTGCCAGGAACGTGGTGTCTTCTGACCAGCTTCCAGCCAGCGTCTGCAGCCATAGCTTCAATGTCTCCGCTGACTTTCAATGAATGCTCTTCGTCTGAAGCCTTGAGCGAAATCTCCACGCCCTTGTTTCGTCCACCGAGCCAAATGAAACACCAACATACAACCGCCACCAGTGTGGCCATTAAGGGCAAGCCCAGCCCTACCGCGAGCCCAAGCACGGTGACTATGATCATTTCCACCGTGTCGACCGGGTCATCCATATTTGATCGGAACCTCAACAGGGCTCCTATTCCAAAGATCACAAACCCGATCATTGATCCGTGCTGTACGACCAAAAACCCAACCGCCATGCCAACAAGCGCGTATAGGAAGAACAGTCGCGGCATGACGATATCGCTGACACTTCTGCGGGCTCTCCGCCTCACAGGGTGATAAACGATCAGTCCAGTCAATATGACTGTTACGATGACGTCGAGAGTAAAGAAATACAGTTCCTGTTTGCCCCGAAACTGTATCCAACGTCGTTCGATAAGTATTTCCGACTCCGAAGTACCGGCCAACAAGGTCGCGGGGTCGACTTGTGACACCGCAGCGCCTGGCAACAGCACCATCAATAGCACGGCCATAAGTGGGAACGTCTTGTTCAACTTAACTTCCTTCCTGCTTACTCTAGCAGATTACGTTCCGCCAAAGACAATTCTTGTCCAATTCAATCGCAACAGTCGGGATCAGGTAAAGAGATTACAATGCACTCTTCGGACATCGCATCCAGACTGTGATACGAACGCTGATACGGAGATGTGGTCCAAGCGCGAGAAGATCCAATGACAGAATACAAGCCACTTCGGTCGAAACTTGGGTTTTCACGGTGCTTCCCCAAGCTTGGAACACTAGCTTCTTTTGCAAGCGCGACTGTTTCATTTCTGGCATGGATCGAGCTCGCCCACGCCGAGAGTCCCGGTTTGATTCTCATCGACTCCTTCAAGGTGGCGGATAAATCGGAAGGCTTCTCGGAGCCTTCCGGATTGTCTCTGTCCAACGCGGAAGGCTTCTTATGGTCAGTAAGCGACTCTGAACCTAAACTGCACCTACTTGGAATCGACGGAGCATTAGGAAACTCATTCAAGCTGCCTTCATTGGCGGGATCAGATCTGGAGGGCGTCGCATCACGAAAAGATGGGTCTGTTTTAGTACTTCAGGAAACTGATCGATCAATTCTAGTCGTTCACCCGACTGACCCCATTCAACTAACTACAATCCCTCTCACATCTCTTAAAGGTTACTCGGCCGCCGCTGCATTACTCGTCGGCAACCCTTTGAACAAGGGACCTGAGGGCATCGCCGTCGACCCGGAATCCGGGCGGGTCTTCGTTGGGATTGAGGGACAACCAAGGTTGTTAATGGTGTTATCGCCAGAGCTAGACGAAATTATTGAGATCATTCCTTTAGCCCGCGATGCAGGTTTTATCTCCGAGCGTGTAGATGATGATGAACTGGATTTGAGCGGCCTAGCATGGTCCCCGTCCTCACGTTCTCTTTGGATTGTGAGTGACAAAGGCCGTCAAATCTTCGTCTACGATCCAGAGTCCAAGTCCATAAAGTCTATCAGTTTGACGTTCACAGAAGATGGCAAACAAAAGGAAGTTAAACATCCCGAAGGGATCGCTCTCGATGAGACCAGAGGGCTTCTCTATATCCTGACAGACGACGCCAAGAAATCGCGGCTTTATGTTTTTAATATCCCCAAATTTTGATCGCTAGAGAATGACGCTCACATTGCCACGATAGCTTCCGCAAGTTGTTGCAGCTAACTTACCACTCCTCTTCGTTGCTCCACCCTAATCAGAACCGAACACTTAAGTTTGCACCGAGGCCATGCTCTTGGCCGTTGGAACGAACTGAGTAACCATACCCTGCCGTTAGTCTTGCCAGATCAGAAATCTGATAGCCCAGTCCAAGCCCAAGAACGAAACCATTGGCGCCTCGGTTTTGTCCGACTTGCGTGAATGTCCCAAATATCGGGCTCGTGACAGTGATTTCGTGTTCACTGTCCTTGTTGGCAAAAAAATCATACTCGTAACGAGCAAAGGCGATTGGGGTTAGCACACCATTCTCTGTCAAGAAATCCCGCTGGTAGTCAATTCCAATAGAAGCGACCAGCGATTCTGCGTTCGCTTTTTCAATCGAGTAATTGAAATCACCACCGCCAGTCTCTGTGCCTGAACCTTGTTGGATACGCCCGTAGTTCAATCCGAAAACCGTAGAAACCCTTGCACCGCTCTCCAGGTTAAACAACTTCCGTGCCTGGATACCGGCGTGGATTCCCTCTTGGTCCAAATCCGATTTAGCCTCGCCCCCCGTAAAGCCATCAACAGAAGGGTTGTTCCGCTTGGCATCAGTTTCACCGAACATGTAACCGATCAGTCCGGAGAACTCCCAAGTTCCTGTTGTTGTACGCCCATACACGCCCACATGATAGCTGTCGGTCGAAAAGTCCTGATCGACTTGATCGTGTTCATCCATGGAGGATGTCCCAAAACCTGCGTATACGCCGACCACACCTCTATCGGTGCTTGCGACATCCGCTCCGACCAAAATCGTGCCAAGCGAATAGTCGAATGTCCCAAGGCCATTGCTTCCATCAACGTCCCCGCTCACATAGGCCGTGTCGATCCACCAGCGCCGATCAGAGCAGTCAATTGCGCCACTCGGGCTCTGGGCCGAGTCGATTTCGCCTTCTGCAACGGGTTGATCCGCATTGCTGAAGCCAACCGCTTGATACTTGCGGCAGTCAGCATGGCTCAGCACAGTGTTGGTTATCAGGTCAAGTTGCTCAAGCCCAACGGTCAAATTGGAGGAATAGGGTTCTGCGTGCACACGATTAAACCCAGCCAAACCTGAATTGGTAAGCGTGTTAACGGTGTTACCCAAGGTCGAGCCATTGGTCAGATTAGTTCCAGGTGACGTGTTTGTGGTGTTAGCCACCGCACCAGCAAGGTTGCTTGCATTGGGAGATCCAACAACTGATGGGTGTTGTGGTAAACTCGAGACGGGGAGGGTCGAAAACGCTATGTCGATTCTACCGTCCGCGGTTGGCGTGTTTGAGATACTCAGACTGGATAGGGCGGGCAGAGATCCTCCGGCAACAAGAGTTGGGGAGTTTCCATCGAAACGCGAGGCTTGAAAAACCGTGTAGTCGTTGCCAGCAGCATAGTCCTGCGCAGTCAGGCCGGGACGAGCGGCTTCGACTTGTATAGTGGCGCGGTTAATCCCTGTAACGGGCCCGCTGGATGACACCAAATCGGCTTTCTGACCGGCCGTCGGATCGACTTCACTTAAGATCCTTGACCCAGTTTCAAATGCAATACCGCCACTATTGTTAAGCGTACCAATTGAAAAGCCCGGCGAAAGCACCCCTCCGTTCTTAACTGTGAAGTTGAATGCGTTCACGGTTCCCGTTCCGGCCAGCGTGCCAAAATTCTCAAAGTTTACGGTGTTCAAATTGCTTGCTGCATCGAGCCGAACGGTCGTGCCCGCCGCTATCGCCATGTCACTGGTTGAAGAAATCGAACTATTCGTCAGTGTGAAATCAGAAGCCTCGGCAACCCGGGTTTGGATATAGTACGCCCCGAAAACCACTTCGGTAGCCCCCATAACGGTAAGGTTGTCGTAGGTTAACGGTCGGTCTGACTGGAAGTAAACTTCAGTGGGGTCGATATTCGCGCCGTTGAACGGAACGAACGTCATTGATCTGCCGGAACCAATCGAAGTTCCAATGAGGTTCACTCTGAGCTTCCCGTTGATGTTTGTTGCCAACGCTTCCCGGGATACAAAGTCTCCGCTGCCTGCGGCGACATCAACATTCAGAAGAGTTAAAACTGAAGCATTGCTTGGAACGGTATTTTGGCCCGGAACATACAACTCAATTTCACCTGAGGACGTGATAGAGGAGTTACCAATTGTAAGTCCTGTTATGGGTCCGTTTGGGATCGGGAGACACGTGCGTTCCGTCGTTGAAATTGTTTGATTAACGCGAGTGCTTTCAGATCCGGATGAATATTCTATCCGAGGAGAGCCCAATTCTACGCAGGCCTGTGAGCTTTGGGCTTGTACTTTGGTTGGCGACATCAAATAAGCCAAAATTACGAATGCGATATTCGCCAGAGTGATGAGCTGAGCAATTCGACTTAGTGGGAACGGCCTATTGTTTGTCACCAACTTTCTCCTCTCGCAGTACAAGCGAAGCTACCTTAACTTAGGACTTGAAAAACAAAGTTTATCTTTTTGGATTTTTTGTTGTGGCATATGAGCAAACTCACAACACGGGAAGGTCTGCCCAATGCAGACCTGCTCGTGCAATTACTGCGAGGCAAGACAAGCCGGGTTTTGCATTCCGACCATACGCACCTTTGCGTAGAAGCCGTCGCAAAAGGTCAAGCCTTGAAACGATTTTCCCGAGCTTGACGGGCGCTGAACAGCGCCATTGAGTATAGGCATGGATCATTGGATTTCGGAGTCGATAGCTAAGATCAATGCAGATGCTCACCGCTCCGCCGATACGCACCTTTTCAAGCTAGTAGGCCAAAACTTCTGGACTGAGATTGATCTTATCGAGGGCGCGTCCCTTATTCAGAAACTCGACGAAACCAATTTGAATTTTGAGTTTCAGAGTTTGCCAATTTTCGACAAGATCTGAAAGCTGGTTGATTGAAACCAAGAGAATGAAACAATAAACTGAGCAATGACACGGAGTACGAAGATACTGTTGGCGCTCACCGTATTGACGGTCGGGTTATGCATGTTCCTAGCGGGACGTGCGGTCGAACGTTACCAATATGAGGAGGCCTGCCTAGACTTGGGCGGAGGTCGCCATCCTGGAGATTACCCGATTTGCGTTTTGGAACAGCGTTCTAACTGACGGACGCGTCTCAGTCACGCGGTGATTGGAACAACGAAACTACGAGCACAACGACGCCAATTGCTACGAGAATGAAAGTCAGCGGCAAAAAGAAGCTTTCTTGCAGAACGCCGTTTGGGTCGACACCGCCATAAAACAGGTGCTCTGAAAGCCCACTTAGTGCTGCAAGGAAAAGGATGACGATACCAAAAAGGCGAAGTTTGGTCATGTCAGGTCTCCAAGGGAATGGGCCAATAGTTAGCATCGTTTTTCATACCTGTGAATTGAGGAGCCTAGTTCTTCAATACCTTGATTGCATCGCAATCCAGCCGTAGGCGCGTATAATGCGAATATGACAAGAGATATTGAAGCTAACGCTAAGACAATCGCTGATGCCCTGACCTCTGCCCAGCAGATACCTAAACTGTCTTCAGAGGCAGGACAGCTATCGCTGGATGACGCATATTCGATTGCTAGTCGTGTCCGCGAGATTTTGGGCAAAAAGAGAGTCGGCCGAAAAGTCGGCTTCACGAACCGCACGATTTGGCCTGTTTACGGTGTGGATCAACCCATTTGGGGAGAGGTCCACGCAGATGGGCTGTTTTCGACTGATCAGCCGGTAAACTTGGCAAGTTATTCAGAACCGAGAATCGAACCAGAAATCGTACTAGGCCTTGGCTATGCCCCGACGGCTGAAATGAACAATGAGCAGTTGGCAGGTTGCGTGGATTGGGTTGCCCCGGGATTTGAAATTGTTCAATCGATTTATCCCAACTGGAAATTCTCGGTCGAAGACTCAATCGCAGCACAAGGACTGCACGGCTGCCTTGTTATTGGCGACAAAATCGCGGCGACGCATGATGTTTTGATCGGCTTGGCCGAAGTGCCACTAGCATTGTTCAAGGGCACCGAGGCTATCGAGTCCGGCAAGGGTGAAAACGCGCTTGGAGGCCCAATTGAAGTCCTGGCTCATCTTGTGTCTCTGCTCTCCGCAGCCGACCAGCTTCAAGGAGGCGAGCTGGTTACAACCGGTACTTTGACAGACGCATGGCCAGTGTCTCCGGGTGAAGAATGGTCAGCTGCTTTTGGTGGCGTGATGGAAACCGAGCTATCAGTACGATTTACATGAGGCTTTGGTAGAGTGGTGACGCCGACTGCACCAAAAAAGTTACTCTCAATAGCTGACCATGATGGTCTTCCACTGGTTTCATCAATTCTGGGAAGCAAATTACACGATGCTATCCAAATCTGATTACATGTTGTTTCTCAGGCACCCCGCCTGGCTATGGATCAAGAAACACGCCAGGCATCTGTTGCCGCCGATTGACCCTTCATTGCAAGCGCGTTTTAACGAGGGGCACGCGTTTGAGCCCTACGCGGAGGCGCTATTTGGTGATCTCGTTCGCCTCGATTTTTCAGATTTTGCAGAATACCAGACACTGCCCGCACGCACGTTAGAAGCTTGGAGGAACGGTGCAGACGCCGTGGCGCAGGGACGCTATGAAGATGGAACCATAACTTGCATCTCCGACATCGTGAGCCGCAGCGGCGATGGGTACGTTCTGACAGAGATCAAGAGCGGGACTTCTGCAAAGCCCGAACACACTTTTGATCTCGCTTTCCAGCGTGTCGTGCTTGAGGCAGCCGGGTTCCCCATTGCGCGATGCGAAGTCGCACATGTGAACCGTGATTACGTCAGAAACGGCGAAATCAATCCGCAAGAGCTTGTCAGCATCACTGACATCACGGATGCGGTGACTGAGCAGCTCGAAAAAACACGCACGCGTATCGATCAGGCATTGAGCGTCGTTGCCAGCGGCACGATGCCTGATCCTTCCCCCGAACGTGCGCGCCTTAAATCCTATGGTGAATGGCTGGAGATCCGCGAAAAACTTGATCCACCTCTCGCGCAGGACAGTATCCACCGCCTTCCGTTCATGAATGCGGAAAAAGCCTCGGAACTCATCGCAAATGGGATCACAAAGATTGACGAGATCAGCAATCCATCTGTGTTGGGCAAGTCGACGCAGCGCTACTTGAGAGCAGTGGCGAACGGTGAACGCACAATCGATCATCAGGAGTTAAGCAGGTTTCTGAGCGAGATTGTCTATCCGGTTCACTATTTTGACTACGAGACATCTCAGAGTTTGCTGCCACCCTGGGACGGAACGCGTCCCTATCAGCAAGTGGCTTTCCAGTATTCCTTGCATATACAGCATGAGCCTGGCGGAGAAATTGAGCACAGGGAGTATCTCCACCGAGACGCCAGTAACCCAGTGCCAGCCTTGCTGAAAAGGCTTCGTGAGGACATGGGTGACGTTGGCTCCGTTGTGGTTTGGTATGCGCCGTTCGAGAAATCGCGCAATACGGAAATGGCGGAAACCTATCCAGAGCACGCTGGGTTTCTGGAAGACTTAAATGCCCGCGTAGTTGATCTGATGAAGCCGTTTGCGGATGAAGTGATCAACGATCCCGCGTTCAAGGGAAGCGCCTCCATCAAGGCCGTTCTTCCAGCGCTTTTGCCAGAACTTTCATACGATGATCTGGACATTAGAGAGGGGGCGAGCGCGTCTCGCCTTTGGAAGGACGTAACACTGACCGAACCGGATGATTCAGCGCGCGAGAAGGTCTATTCTGATCTTGTGGCGTATTGCACGCGCGACACCTGGGCGATGGTCGCAATTCATCGGGAATTGCTGGCGATGTGAGGTGTGCCACGAACCTCAAAACAACTGGCGGTGCTGCTCCCCCACGAGACTAGGCGATTTGCCGGAGTTACGGCGCCCCCAAGACTTAATCTTGCCAATCCAGCCGATACAAAACGTGGTGACCGCGTAGACCTTTCAGGAGTCTGGGTTCTATTTCAGAAAAAGAGAAATCGGTTCGTCCTCCGTTTGGGCGCGCGAAAACACCCGCGAGGAAGTCCACGGAGCAATCAAGCGTAAAGAGGCCTACGCTACGACCGGGCCGCGAATGCGAGTCCGGGTCTTTGGCGGCTGGGATTTTGATGCCGATGATCTGTACGCCTCGGATTTTGTTTCCAACGGGTATAAGAACGGTGTGCCGATGGGCGGAGACCTTAGGAACGCGCCTAATGGGGTTTCTCCCAGCTTCCTGATCCGGGCGCTGCGCGACCCAGATGGCGCGAACCTCGACCGAGTCCAAATTATCAAAGGCTGGATCGACGAGAGTGGCGAAACCCATGAGCGGATCTTCGACGTGGCAGTCTCCGATGGCCGAGAGATTGGAGAGGATGGCCGCGCACGCGAACCAGTAGGCTCGACGGTAGACATTGAAAGCGCGACATACAGCAACTCAATCGGTTCCGTGGAGCTCGCCGGTTATTGGCAAGACCCAGATTTTGACCCGAACAACAACGCTTTTTACTATGTGAGAGTGATCGAAATTCCAAAGCCGCGATGGACGACCATAGACGCAGCTTTCTACGATATACCGCTGCCCGAGGCGGTTCCCGCAGAAGTACAAGACCGTGCTTACACATCGCCGATTTGGTTCAGCGCCGAATAGTAAAACTAGTATTGCGACAAAGCTGGTCTTGATCAATTTCGATTCCCACGGAACACGTTGGCAACCAGCTCCAATGGCTCGAAAGTCTCGAAAGCGTGAGGACGCCTTCTGGCTCAGTTGCAGGACAAATCAAATACCCGTTCCGGTGCCACCGTGTCTTCTCGCTGGTAACGCCGGCAGTGGCCACACGCTGTACTTTGCAAAGTCTGCTTTCTGCGCATCGCTGACCTTTGAATTCGAAGAAGCATTTTGAACTTTGTGTTCACGATTTCAGCTAAAGGAATGTTCACGAATGTCCGATTTTCGGACTTACGGGTGGTTGGCTGCCGAGAGCGCAAACGCTGGATAGTGGCGACTTATGTTAAATCCCAATCAGTCTCTGGATCAGGGGCAAAATCCGCAATTCTTATACCTGAGATTAATTTCGACCTGCAATGATGGCCCGGTATTCTACAAGAGGATTTGACATGAAAAAACTTGCAACCATCGACCTGCCCAGGACAAGCGGCAACGCGTTAGAAGTGCTGGCACGCTGCCAGACCGCAGCCCAAAAAGCCGGAGCAGAGCAAGCCAGAATTCAGGCCTTTCTGGAGGACGCCGTGCAGGGAGACTATGAGCACTTGTTGCGTGTGGTGAAAACCCACTTCGAGATCTCTAGCGCCCGGACTTGATTAGTTAGGGCCTGGTATGCCGCCAGGCCCCTAACTCAAAATACTCTCAGTCACCGGTAAGGTTACCTGGCAGGCTGATAGCTCATGTTGTGTTTGAGAACCTGGTCATCGCCCACGTAAAACCGGTGCGAATTTCCGACAGTTTCAGGAAAACGAATGTTTCTTCCGGTGATGTCTTGAAGGACGGTGCCCGCAGTATCACTATTAGACTAAGCGTCCTAAAACCAAGTCTTGCTCATTGTTTTCACTCCCTGATTGGCTGCGTTCCAAGCCAAAGCAGCTCAACGAAGCAAATCAAAAGCCCGCAAGCGAGCTTGATGCCGAACCGGTTGCGAAGGTCGGCACCAATATCGACCGGCCGGTCATTAATCTTTATCGACCCCATATCACCTCTGGCGATTGCCTGATTGTCACCGGGTATCAGGACTTCTTGTCTTCGCTGTCGATTTTGATGAAGGAATTGCCAGAACTGAGGGATCCCGAAAACGACAGCGATATCCGGATCCGGATATCGTTCGGGATCGACACAGCGAATACCAAAAGGCTGACCAACCCCAAACCAGTCACCGAAGAAATGAAGCTCTACTGGCTGGAGCGTTCCGGGCTTCAGGTGGAAGAGGATCATGATCTTCTCGCGGTGCTGGCAAAGCATGCCATTCAATCCAGGAAAATAGATTTGCGTGTTTTCGATCCGGAGCTAGCAAAACAAAAGTTGGGGATATCTGGGGATCGGCGGCTACACTCAAAAATCGTCTGCTCACCAAAAGGTGCCGTCGCCGGGTCCGCAAACTTTTCCTATTCGGGGCTCTACAGAAATATTGAGTACGCCGATGACCTGGATGCGGGCACTCATGAGCTTCAGGTCGAACGGACAGAAGCCGCTGAGCAGGCCTGGGACGTATCTGTCGATTGGAATGCCGAGGCGCTGGAAATTCTCGAAAAGCTTATCAAACCGGTAACCGCTGAAGACGCGATGGCGCGAACGATTTCTGAACAAAAGGGGTTCGAACCCTGGCTCACAGGCGGTCGAAAAGAGATCACGAGCCATACGTTGTTTGGGTATCAACAGGAGCTGACTTATGAGGCGTGTTCCATCGTCTATGACCATGGGATCGCCTTCGTAGAAGCGCCAACCGGTTCGGGAAAGACAGAGATCGGCTGTCACCTGGCTGAAGCATTGTCAGAAACATTCTCAGAAGTCGTGCCCCGCTCCCCGGTCCATGGCGTTGCGCGAAAAAATGCAGCTGTAATTGCCCCGCCCAAAGTTATTCCCAGTTGGCGCAAGTACTCGACGAACTCGCTCCAACCTGTCGCAAATAGCAAACTTGCCAAACAACACCTCCGCGGCGCTGGCGATGAAGAAAAATCTGGGCTCAGGCTCGATCAGTTTGGCATTCTGATAATCGATGAAAGCCACACAGTTACTCCGGGCTTTGAACAAGCATCTCAAATGGCCTCAGCCATCGAACTTGCCCCGCCAAGCTGGAATGTCTGTCTGTCGGCAACGCTGCTCGGGAACCGGGATGTCGACTGGTTGACCCATATGCAGGAGAAGCGGGCGTCCATTTTCATGACCCCAACCTTCATTCAAGCCATGGGTGAGTTGTTCGAGCGCGAAACCCACGTTCACAAGGATATCTTCAACCAGGATGCACAACTGGCCGTTTTGTCAGAACCTGACACGACGCTTACGCGAGAGGCTCGCACCGAACTCGCTCAACTTGTTTCGCCGTTTTTGACACGCAGACAAAGGCGATGCATTGGCGAGGACGAAGATCCGACCAAGCACAGTTACCCAAGACTAGAAAACCACGGGCGCCCGAAGAAACTTAAGGTGACAAAGCCTCAGCAAACGCGCCTGGACGAGATTGTGGCTCTCTGCAAAGAACTTGCGCCTGGCGGTAGGGTGACCGCAGTCGAGAAAAGCCGCTTCGGACACGTCAGCACGCAACAAAGCACCCAGGACCAACTCTACATCCGCAACCTTTTGAACATTCTGCGCGTGAGCGCCGCCCAGGCCCATTGGGAGATGTCTCATGGAGCTATTGGCAAATCGCTTCGCGACTTCGAGCGTGGCGGAAAATCGAAGAAAAAGGTGCCCCACCGCGACCAGTCCGACATGTTCGAAGCATTGGGAATAGAAGCGCCTGAACCCACAAAGAAATGCGACGCGCTAAACCAAAAACTGGGTCTCAGTGTTCTCAAGGAGCTTGATGAGAAGCGGTATGAGGCATGCCTGAGAATACAAAATGAAAAAGACAGAGTCGTCTTTCTCGCAGAACGGACGGACACACTAGAGATTTTTGCAGAAGCACTGTCGCGCAAAGGCCACCACACCAACTATGTCGTGGGAAACCAAACCAAGGGTGAAGATCGCGCCGTGAAGGCAATCTTTGGAGATGGCCCAGACAGTTTCAAGCGTATCAAACAGGGCAAGTTCGTGGAGTCTTACTTCCGACCTGGAGGAAAGAACGAACCGAAAGGATCTGCCTCGGTTTTTCTGACTTACAAGATGGCTGAAGGTATCAACCTTCAGTCGTCAGACACGCTGGTGTTGCTTGGTCTGACCTCGAACCTGAAAGAGCTCATCCAAGGTCTGGGTAGGATCGACAGGATCGATAGTGAGTTCGGGGTCGTCAATTATCACCTTATTGATGTGCCAGTAGGTCAGTTTGCATCTGACGAAAAAATCGCCCAGCGCATAGAGAACTATAGAACTTTGGCTGGGGAAGAGCTGATCGACGCCGTCTTAGAAGAAAGCACCGAAGACGCAGAACTGATCCTCGATAGTGTTGTTGAATATCTGCGATCCCCACGGCGGCTTCGCGACAATAACTTTCACGACGTGCTGGAACGCACCAAGCAAACAATCCCCGAAGACCGCTACAAACTCATCGACAAGGCCAAGATCAAGGGCACCTGGGGCGCCGAGTTGGCGCTCTTATCCGCTCGTGAGAAGTTCACCGCTCTGCACCTCAAGGGGCTAAACAAGAGCAACAGTTTCTTCCCACCTCGCCTGCTGCTTCTCAAGGATTCTGGGTCAGGCCTGATATTGGAACGCGACCAGCTGGCCTGCGTCCAATCTCTGGAGACCGCGTACGAACGGACCAGAAGCCTGGGCATGGAACACGCCCACATGTCACTGGAAGATCTCTCCGAAGCGCTAGAGACGATTTCAGAGCAGATTGGCAAGCTGACCGAGTGGGACTTACGCCCCGCTCGCGTTGAGAGCCTCATGAAAGCTTGCGCCGAGTTCATGGGACGCAAAGGTGGTGTCGAACTCAGTGATCAAGAACTGTTTGGCCATATGTCACTGCCTGCCGTGGAAATGGTGTGCGAGGCGTGGAGCCGTGAGCTTGATCCCTTCTGGGAAAAAGCGAAACACGAAGTGCGTGACAGCTTCGCCTATGAGGGTCTTCCCAAGGGGTACATCGCGCTTCAGGTTATCCTGGAAAAGCTCGAAAGCGATCATCAGGCGTCCGCAGAGGTCCATGAGAAGATGGTCCGGGTCATCGAAGAAGCTGAGCAGGTTTCGCGCGACCACGAACCCGCAATTGGACAGCGTATTTCAGTGGTGTTCTTTTCGGATGGTGCAGGCGAGCATTAGATGGCTTCATAACCTGCCCCCAAAACCGCAGCTCGACTGGCAAACTATGCAGCTCGACTGGCAAACTATGCTGCGTTGCTGCGCTCCCAAAAGGGGATTTTCGAAGTTGGCCGCAGCATCACCAGGCTTGCCAACCGCTGCGCATTCAAAAAATGTGTGCTATCTGCCATTCAGCTAGTATCGCGAGTGTTCTCGCATAGATTGAAGGCCGCTTAGACTTCTTGTTCTCGGGAGTTGCGCAGTTTCATTCTGGAAGCCGCATTGCTGCGGTTACAAACTCTCTCAGCGCCCCCAGAGAAGGTGTGAATCGTCGCTTACTTCGCGCTCCCATTCAGGCAAATCGCGAAAAGCGGTATCAACTCGAATAGCGTCCTCGCGGCCGCGTACTTCGGCGCCGAGAATAAACCGAGCCGGTATATGGTCTGAGACCTGGACTTCGGCCTGCGGATCGAGTGGAACATTAGCAGGAATCGCTTGACTACCGACAATTGTGATACCAGCACGGTTGCGGCGAAACATTGCTTCAAACGCTTCAGCGGATTCATAGAAATGGTCGTAAGGCAATATTTCACGCCGGGAGGCATTGGTATGCAAGAAGCGGCATCGGCATTCCCAAAGAATCTCAGGCGAGAGATGGAGGATTACCCAGCGCCGGTTTGGAAAGTCTACGATTTTACGATTCAGCATTTCGCAATTGACGTTAGTGATCGTCGTGCAAATGGTATCAGTCCGGTTGTCAATACGAAAACAATCTGTGGTTACAACTTCAAGGCCACGCCGTCGGCACTCTTGAACGGATAGCAAACCATGCTGGACGATTGACGGGATGTTTTCAATTGCTGTGAAGTGCAGAACTCGGCGAACACCGTGTGCCTCGGCTACTTCTTTTATGCGAACCTGTCTTTTAGTTTCCTTCATGATAACTAGCACTGAGAACGGAAATCCGGTTCACCTTACCTCTTCATTGCCATGCAAAATCTGGATCATTCTTTCCTTTAGGCTAACGGCGCCAGAGGTCGAGCACCAATCTTTCCAGCTGATATGAGCTACCCCAGTGCCTTGCATTTTTACCGAATAAAGAGGCAAAACAGCTTCCTTTGAATTCATGACTGCATCATAGAACGAGAAATCTCGATTCCACCGGATTGCAACAAAGTAGTCTGCTTTTTCGATATTGCTCGGCCGCAACGAAACTCTCGGAAAAGGGCCGTCAGTTCCGAGAATACGGGACTTCACTTCTACTCGACCAAATGCCGGCGCATGAATGTCAGAGCCACGCCGGTTCCCGCCCTCGACAACACCTTCCAACGCCGCAGCTACAAGTATTTCTCCAAGAAGGTCATGTGAAATCTTGTCGTATCTACGGATACACTTTGCAGTGCGCAAAATTTTTGCCATTTCTCGGGCATCTTCGGAGGCGTAATCATTCTTACTCAATAGTCGGATCCGGATGATCGGGACGCAGTTAGATCAGGAGGTTATCAAGTTTCTATCTGGCTCAATGGCCGCCGCAAGTCGAAAGTGATAGGTGACGTATCTTTTTATGTAGCCGTTGTTCACTTCCATCCGACCGGGCGCGCCTTGTAGGGCTGAAAGTCTGCTTCGCGGGATGCTGCATGCACCTTTCGGTAGCGCCATTTGTCCGGACTCTGCCCTTTCACAATTCAAGGTGGCGTACGGCCATTGCTGCCCTTGGCTGCCAAAACTGTTCGTGGCGCCATGCCGCGCCAAAGCGGACATGGTTAAGGTGAAAGGCTATACGAAAGCCGAGACCGCCGAAACGGGATCAGTATTGCAGTCACGGGAGTTCAAAGAATGTCCAATCGATTGAAGCGGATAACGCCTTCGAGTCGTCGGATAACTGATGGCCAGCTTGCCCATTGCAGATGGGGTACGAGCCGTGCTGTTCCAGAAAATCTGTCAGAAAGAAGCTTTCAAGATCATAGACATTATCATTACCGTAAGTCTTTAGCACGTCAGCGGAGTAATAGGTGAATTTGGCTTTGTAGTTCTTGGCGTAGTTGCTGATTCCGAGATTTCCAGATTGCCCTGTAAGGTGTCCTCTCAGCCTCATTGACAGGCTGTTCTGCTTTGACTCACTCATTCCGATATAGATTAGCCTAGACGCCTGAAACGGATAAGGAATTTCCATATCCAATAGATAGATGAAATAGAGGCCCGCAACGCCGCGAACAAACTTGATCTCTTGCTCGCGCAGATTGTAGGTTTTGGTAAAAAGAATTCGCATCGGGGCATACTAGTAGGGATAAGCATCTGTGACCAATGAAAAAATCAAGACGGCTACCGAAGTTGTCACCGGGTTCATCGACGAGCAAGCGAAGGACGAAAACCTTGATCCTGATACTGTAAAATCGGTCGGCGCACTGCGTGATGAAGGCAAGCTGACCAAGGTCAATCTGCTTCGGCAGCTCGAAGTTCTGCGCAAGGCAGCGATCAATACTCAGGCAGATGAAGGCGGTGCAGATGACTAAGCTGCGCTCCCTCAAAGCCACCGGTTTTCGTGGCGCCCGGTTTGAGTTGCCGCTGGAATTCACCAAGAAACATCGAAGCCTTGCGATCTATGGAAAAAACGCCGCTGGCAAAAGCACGATCACCGACGCGCTGGAATGGTTCATCCGTGACCGGATCGAGCATCTGTGGAAGGAAGATTGCAAGTTAGACGCGCTACGCCATGTCAAATGCGAAGACGATGACGCGAGTGTTGTCGAAGTCGTCTTTGACGGCGCGGATCAAAACGGCTCCAAAAGCCTGTCGGCGGCCCTGAAGACAAGCACCGCCTATGGCGATCCCGATGTCGCGACTCTCTTGGAAGACCTCAAAGGTGACCGGATCATCTTGCGGCATGCCGATATCGTCGGTTTTCTGGACGAAACCAAGGGACGAAAGCGCGAAGCGATAGCGCGTATTATCGGTTTTGACGAGATCATTCAGTTTCGGTCAGTCATCCAGCAGTCGCGCAACGCCCTGCAAAAAGACGGTTCCTACACTGGTGCGAAGCAGCAGTCGGAAAATCTGCAATCCGCGATGATTGAGTCTGTTGGCCAAGTTGTGCCTGATCGTGCTGCCTTTTTTGAAATCGCAAAAGGCCTTGTAGATCCGTTTGATATTTCCACGGAGATCGTCGACAAGACGAGCTACAAAACGGCTGTCGATGAACTTCGCGGCCTGGGAAACAACGCCGAAAAGATCAAGGCAGCGCAACGTCTGAAACTTCTGGAGCAGCTTTGCAATGACCTTCAAACCGATCTCGAACAAGTAACCGATAAGCTGAAGGTTTTTTCAGAAGACTACAATGCACTGGCAAACGAACGCGAGAACGTCAACAAACTGCGCCTGAGCGAGTTCCTAGTCAAAGGCAAAACGGTCATCGATGACGAGGCATTCACCAAGGATGAATGCCCCTTCTGCCTGAGCGATTACAAGCTCGAGGACCTTCAAGTCGAAGTTGCGCAGCGGATCACAGCACTCGGCGAGCTTCAAGATAAGCTTGATGAATGCGATGAGTGGAAGGACGATCTTCTGTCGGCCATCACTGATGCCGGAACTAAGGCCAATACGGTAGTTTCAGACTACAGTGATCTGGCAGAATTCGAGGCGTTGGTGAATAGGGCCAAGACGACTTATCAGTCACTTCGCGACGGTTATAAAACAGTCAAGGCGGCCTTTGAAACCCTGACGGTGTTTGAGCCGCCCGAAGGTTTTGTAGACGCAATCGCCGACCTGAGTGATAAGTGTGAAGCGTCAGCCACGGTGGCACAAGAAGCCGCCAAAAAGCTCGAACTGACCGAAATCGAGAAACGGATCGCCGAAGTGCTGACGACTTTGCAAACGGTTGGAAGCCAGGTCAAATCCTACGAAACCTGCCAACGCACTATCGCCGTGTTTGAAGCGCAAATCCTGACGCTGTCGACCATTTTCGATGAGTTCGTGAAGGTGCAAAACGAAGCGCTTCAAACCGTTCTCGATATAATCAGCGCCGATGTCGGCAAGTTTTACCAGAAGCTGCACCCAAAAGAGAGCGTTGATAACGTCCATCTTTCCATGGTCGGCGAAGAAGGCGTTGAGTTTGAATATTCTTTTCATGGCCAAGCAACGCAGCCGCCGCGCAAGTATCTGAGCGAAAGCCACCTCAATAGTTTGGGCGTCGTGCTCTTTCTTGCGAATGCACGGATATTCAACAAGCAAGCTCGTTTTCTCGTGCTGGATGATATCGTCACGAGCTTTGACATCAATCACAGAAGAAGGCTACTGCGGCTGCTAAAAGAAGAGTTTGCGGACTGGCAGATTCTTATCCTGACGCACGAAAATGTCTGGTTCGATCTCATCAAGCGCGAAATGGCTCCGTCAGGCTGGCTTTTCCATGAGGTTAGCGCCGACAATGAAAACGGCATACTTCTGGAGAAAAGCCCTGCGACGTTGCGGGCGTTGATCGATCAGAAAAAGGGTAAGGAAGACGTTACCAACGATTTGCGCAAGCTCCTCGAAGCAATCTTGAAGGATGTTTGTTATGCTCTGGAAGTTAAAGTTGCCTTCCGGTTCAATGAAGTTAATGAGAAACGCATGCCGGAAGAACTGCTATCGCAGCTTCGCTCGACGCTCAAAGAGAAGTCGCCCGACCTCGCAAAAGATGCGGTTTTCGCTGAGCTCGCCGGCTCAACTCTCATCGCAAATCTCGATTCTCATGATAACCCAGAAAATATCGTGGGCGGCGACATCGATGTTCTGCTCGAAGACATCGACAAACTTGTGAATTTGTTTGTCTGCCAAGGCTGCAATCACATAGCTAGGGCCTCAGCTCCAGTGGCGGGGGTTTGGGTCAAAACAGAATTTTGGGCGATCCTACAAAAACCCTAAAAATCCAAATTCTCAACGCTCAGCGCATTCTGCTGGATGAATTCGCGGCGCGGTTCTACAACGTCGCCCATCAGCTTGGTGAAGAGGTCGTCAGCCTCGACCATGTCGTCCACGCGCACCTGCAGCAGAGTACGCGCATCCGGGTCCAGTGTCGTTTCCCAAAGCTGGTCCGGGTTCATCTCACCCAGTCCTTTGTAACGTTGCAGCGATAGACCTTTTTCACCCTCTTCCAGAATGGCGCGCAGCAGATCCAGCGGTCCATGAATCATCTGGCTGCGGTCGCGACGGATCAGGGTGGCAGGAGTGTTGTATACTTCTTGCAGGCTTTGGGTGAAGCTGCCAGTCTTGCGCGCCTCGCCCGAGCGCAGCATGGGGCCGTCCAGCGTGCGAACCTCTTCAACGCCCCGCAGGATGCGGGCCAGACGGATACCGTGATCCTGTGTGATCCGGCCTTGCCAGCCGCGCTCATATTCCAGTGCGATCAGGTCCAGACGGGCGGCAACCTTGTCGGCCACGCCTTGCAAGTCAGCATCCACGGCGCCCGGCACAAAGGCCCCGGCCACGGCAGCCTGTTCCAGAATGTGGCGCGGATAATGTGTTGGAAAGGCGTCCAGAACACGTTTCAATTGACGCGCCTCGTCGACCACACGGGTCAGGTCCTGACCGATGATCTCTTCGCCCGAGCCCAGTTTCAGCACAGCCCCTTCGACACCTTGATTGATCAGGTAATCATCCAGCGCCGCCTGGTCTTTGAGATAAACCTCTGATTTGCCGCGTGAAACCTTGTACAGCGGTGGCTGCGCAATATAGAGGTATCCACCTTCAATCAGTTCCGGCATCTGACGATAGAAGAAGGTCAGCAGCAGCGTCCGGATATGCGCACCGTCAACATCCGCATCGGTCATGATGACGATCTTGTGGTAGCGCAGCTTTTCGATGTTGAACTCATCGCGGCCAATACCGGTGCCCAGCGCCATGACAAGGTTGCCAATCTCCTGCGAAGACAGCATCCGATCGAACCGCGCCCGCTCCACGTTCAGGATTTTCCCGCGTAGCGGCAGCACCGCTTGGGTCAACCGGTCCCGACCTGTCTGGGCCGATCCGCCAGCCGAGTCACCCTCGACAAGAAAAACTTCGGTCTTGGATGGGTCCTTCTCGGAACAATCTTTCAGCTTTCCGGCCAGATAGTTCACATCCATCGCCGTCTTGCGGCGGGTCAGTTCGCGGGCCTTGCGCGCGGCCTCACGGGCTAGGGCGGCCTCGATGATCTTGCCAACGATGGTCTTGGCCTCATTCGGGTTCTCTTCGAACCACTCTGCCAGCTTTTCGTTCAACATGCCTTCCACGGCGGGGCGCACCTCAGAACTGACCAACTTGTCTTTGGTCTGAGACGAGAACTTTGGATCAGGTACTTTGACAGACAGAACACAGGTCAGACCCTCGCGCGCATCATCGCCCGTGAAACTGATCTTTTCTCTTTTAGCAATCCCGCTGGATTGCGCGTAATTGTTGATCGTCCGTGTCAATGCGCCCCGGAACCCAGCAATATGGGTGCCGCCATCACGTTGTGGGATGTTGTTGGTAAAGGGCAGCACTGACTCGTGATAGCTGTCATTCCACCACATAGCGATTTCCACGCCGATGTCGTCGCGCTCACCCTTGATATAGATCGGTTCGGGCATCGCCGATGTCTTGGAACGGTCCAGATATTTGACGAATTCCTTGACGCCACCTTCGTAGAACAGCTCGGTTTCAAGGCGTTCAGCAGGTCGTTCATCAATCAAGATGATGCGCACGCCCGAGTTTAGGAAGGCCAGTTCGCGTAGGCGTTTTTCCAGCGTCTCAAACGAGTATTCCAAGTTCGAGAACGTATTGGTCGAGGCCAGAAACCGAACTTCGGTCCCGGTGCGATCGCCGCAGTCGCCCACGACTTTCAGATGCTCAGCCGTTTCACCGCCCTCAAAACGTGCAACATGTTCCTTGCCAGCGCGCCAGATGCGCAGCTCCAGCCAATCCGACAGCGCATTTACCACCGAAACGCCCACACCGTGCAGACCGCCCGACACCTTGTACGAGTTGCTGTCGAACTTACCGCCCGCGTGCAGTTGGGTCATGATGACCTCGGCGGCGGACACGCCTTCCTCGGGGTGGATATCCACCGGAATACCGCGTCCGTTGTCACTGACGGACACACTGGAATCTGCGTGGATTTTCACCGTGACATGGTCGGCATGACCGGCCAGCGCTTCGTCAATTCCGTTATCGACAACCTCATACACCATGTGGTGCAGACCCGAGCCATCGTCGGTGTCGCCGATATACATGCCGGGACGTTTACGGACCGCCTCTAAGCCTTTGAGAACTTTAATGGAATCGGCGCCGTATTCCTGGGGTGCCTGTGCGTCGTCGGACATGCCGTTAGTACCTATATTATTTTGGTAACTTATACGTTTTCTGGTGGGGAATGTCACGCGCTCCCCCAACATTTTGTGGGTCCCTGCGGCGTTATTTGCGGTTCAAAGCCGATCCAGGTCAGCAGCGATATCCGCCGCGATTTCCGATGCGTTCACATCATCCCGTTCGGCCGACATTCTCAGACCCAGAAGGTCGGATTGATACCGGGCTGCAAGGCGATCCGGATCGTGTTCCGTGCCGATCTCGCCGGCCTTTTGTGCGCGGCGGAACAGGTCTGCAAAGCAGGTCTTCATCGCGACCATATGAGTACGGGCTTGACCCGCCAGTTCGTGACCGCGCGCCTGCAATTCTGCATAGGTCTTGGACAGCATGCAGGCCCGGGTCGGCAACTCGGACGCTTCGACCACCAGGCGTGGCTGGGCCTTGAGCGCCCCTAACGGCCCCAGTTCCCGCGCCAGCGTCATCATATTGGCAACCCCGTCCTGCGCGTATCGTTCCATTGCCAGCGCATACAGCGCGTCTTTCGAACCAAAAGCTGCGTAAAAACTGCCCGGCTTCAGCTTCAACTCCCGCTCCAGATCCTTCAACGACGTTCCAGCCCAGCCATGGCGCCAGAAAATATCGCGGGCCTGTGCGATCAGTGCGTCTCGGTCATAGGCAGGTTTACGGGGCATGGTCATTACCAATTCTTGAACGGTTGCTCAAATATATACTTGAGTGATCGCTCAATAAACCCTATTTCTGTCTCATCGCGCCAGAAAGAGGAGTTCCGACATGGCCAATTTCCCGTCACATGACCTGACCACCGCACCCGAAGGCTCAAAACCGCTGCTCGAGAAATCTCAGGCCGCATTTGGCCGCCTGCCCGGCCTGCACAAGGTGATGGCCGAAAGCCCGCAGCATTTGGAAGGCTATCAGGTGCTTCACCATCTGTTCGTGCAGACAGATTTCGATAATGACGAAAAAACCGTCGTCTGGCAGACCATCAACGTGGAAAACGAATGCCACTACTGCGTGCCCGCCCATACCGGCATTGCCAAGATGATGAAGGTCTCGGACGAGATCATCGAAGCCCTGCGCAACGAAACCCCGCTGCCCAACGCCAAGCTTGAGGCGCTGCGCACCTTCACCCTGCAAATGATGGAAACCCGGGGCAACCCGTCCGAGGAACAGCTGCAGGCGTTCTTTGATGCAGGCTACTCACACCGCGCTGTTTTGGACGTAGTGCTGGGTCTGGCGCAGAAAACCATGTCGAACTACGTCAACCACATGGCACAAACGCCGGTCGACGAAGTCATGCGCGGCTTCCTGTGGGAGCGCAAAGTCAGCGAACCAGCCTAAGCGGATACGACCGAGCCCTCAGGGCCATCACTCACGATAAATGTCTGGGCCCGGTCACCCAGTTCCGCAAACAGCTCAGGCCCGGTGCCCGTCATCCAGGCCTGAGCGCCCAGCGCGCAAATCTCCTCATACAGCGCCGCCCGCCGCCCTGCATCAAGATGAGCGGCCACCTCATCCAGCAACACGATCGGAGGCGCGCCGACCATCCCGGCCAGCGCCCGCGCGTTTGACAGGATTAGTGACACCAACAGCGCTTTTTGCTCTCCGGTCGAGCAATCCTTGGCTGGCACACCTTTGACCGCAAACACACCATACAAGTCCGACCGATGCGGCCCGACTAAGGTCCGCCCCGCAGCCAAATCTCGGAATCGACTTTCATTCAGAGCCTCGCGCAAATCCTCAACTGTCTCGGGCATCGCGCCTTCGGTTTGTACTAACTCCAGATCAGCAGACGGAAACGCCGTTTCTGCCTGCTCCTGCGCCCTGCGCAAATATTCCAACGCGGCCAGCCGCGCAGTGTGTATTCTATGACCCGTCTCGGCCATCTGCCCTTCAAGCGCTGCATACCAGTGGGCGTCGCGCACCTGCTCTTTCAGCAGACGGTTGCGTTCGCGCATGGACTTTTCGTAGGTCAGCGACGCTTCGGCGTGGGCAGGATCAAAACTCAGCGCGATGCGATCCAGAAACCGCCGCCTGCCCTCGGCCCCTTCGATCCACAGCCGGTCCATCGAGGGGATCAACCAAACCACTCGCGCCAGTTTACCAAGATCAATCTGACTGGATGCTTTGCCATCGATGCGAACCTGCCGCGCGGCGCCGCTTTCGGACCAGGTCTCGATTTCGTAATTCTGGCCCTGTGCTTGCAACAGGCCGGATAATTTCCAGCCCAGCGCTTCGGGTCGCCGGGTCATCTCGGCCGCACTTGCCCGGCGCATCCCGCGACCGGGGGAAAACAGCGAAACTGCCTCAAGGATATTAGTCTTGCCCGCCCCGTTCGGCCCATGGATGGCCACCGGTCGCCCATCTAATGACAACCGTGCTAATTTGTGAGACCGGAAATGCGAGACCGTTAGTTCGGTCAGGGCCAAAGTCATGACCCTTTCCTTTCGTTAGGAACCACCCCGCGGGTTCGATCAGACACGCATCGGCATGACAACATAGACCGCGCTCAGGTCATTGCCTTCGCGCATCAGGGTCGGATCACCGGCCGAGTTGAACAGGAACACGGCGTTTTCACGATCCACCTGACTGGCGATTTCAAGCAAGTATTTGGCGTTGAAACCGATCTCGAGCCGTTCGTCACCATAAGCCACAGCCAGTTCTTCCTCGGCAGCGCCGCTATCCGGGGCATTGACCGACAAGACCAGCTTGTCCGCGTCCAGTTGCAGCTTCACGGCGCGCGAGCGTTCCGACGAAACGGTTGCCACACGATCCACGGCTTGTGCGAATTCGGCGGCGTCCACTTCCAATTGGCGGGTATTGCCCTGCGGAATCACGCGGGTGTAGTCGGGGAAGGTGCCGTCGATCACTTTGGAAGTCAGCGTAATATCGGGTGTCGCGAAACGCACCTTTGTTTCGCTGACGGACACTGCGATATCCATCTCATCATCGTCCAGCAGTTTGCGCAACTCACCCACGGTCTTGCGCGGCACGATAACGCCTGGCATGTCCGCCGCGCCATCCGGCAGATCGGCGTCGATGCGTGCCAGACGGTGGCCATCGGTGGCCACGCAGCGCAGGACCTTGCCGCCTTCGGAGCCGTCCGACACGTGCATGTATACGCCGTTCAGGTAATACCGGGTCTCTTCAGTCGAGATGGCGAATTTCGATTTGTCGAACAGCCGTCGTAGCAACGCCGCCGACGCGGTAAAGTTCGACTGATATTCCGAGGACGCCATCACCGGGAAATCCTCCTTCGGCAGCGTTGCCAGCGAGAAATTCGACCGGCCTGCTTCAACCGTCAGGCGGCCCGCCGCACTGTCAGCGGTCAGCGTCACCAGTGCCCCATCCGGCAGTTTACGCACGATCTCGTGCAGGGTCGTCGCTGCAACGGTTGTGGCCCCCGCCTTTTCGACCTGCGCCGGGGCTTTGTCCACCACTTCGATATCCAGATCGGTGGCACGGAACATGGCTTGATCGCCTTCGGCCTCGATCAGCACGTTGGCAAGAATGGGAATGGTGTTCCGGCGCTCTACAACAGATTGGGCCTGCGAAACGGCCTTGAGAAGGGTGCCGCGTTCGATGCTGATCTTCATACCCTCAATTCCTCTGACTTGCGTGCCGAAAACAGGCGGGACTGGCACGTTAGCGGTTCCACCCTGAGGCACAAGGATTTTTTATGGTTTTCTGGGTCGGAACGGCCAAAGCGTCAAGAGGCGCGTGGCCGAGCGGGCACAGTTCCTATTCAACCGTGGATTTATGCGCACAAGAAAACGCCCCGGGCGTGAGGGTCCGGGGCGTTTCTTGAATGATGGGATGACCCTTAAGCTTCCAACGAACGGCGCAGCATTTCCACATCTTCGGCGATTTGGCCGTCGGTCACTTTCAGTTCTTCGATGCGTCTGACGCCATGCATGACTGTGGTGTGATCGCGCCCGCCAAAACGACGCCCGATCTCAGGCAGGGACCGGCTGGTCAACTGTTTGCATAGATACATCGCCACCTGACGCGGGCGGGCATAAGACCGCAGGCGCTTGGGGCCGATAATGTCGGACAGGCGGATGTTATAATAGTCAGACACTTTGCGCTGAATCTCTTCAACGGTGATCTTGCGCTCGGACGCGCGCAGCACGTCAGCCAGACAGTCCTGCGTCAACTCCATGTCGATCTCGCGGCCGACCAACGAAGCAAAAGCGAACAGACGGGTCAGGGCACCTTCCAACACACGCACGTTGGTCGAGATACGATGGGCCAGAAACTCCAGCACACCATCGGCGATGGTCAGATCGGGATAAGTGCTGCTGTATTGCTGCACCTTGTTTTGCAGGATGCCCAGGCGCAGTTCGTAATCGGTAGGGTGCAGGTCAACGACCAGGCCACATTGCAGGCGCGATTTCACGCGATCTTCCAGATCCTTGATCTCTCCCGGCGCGCGGTCAGCCGAAATGATGATCTGCTTATTTTGGTCCACCAGCGCGTTGAACGTGTGAAAGAATTCTTCCTGCGTCGAATCCTTGCCGGCAATGAACTGCACGTCATCTACCATCAGCACATCGACTGAACGGAACAGATGTTTGAAATCCATCATCCTACGTTCACGTAGGGCCTGAACGAAACGGTACATGAATTGCTCAGCCGACAGGTACAGCACGTTCAACTCGGGGCGTTTGGTTTTCAGCTCCCACGCGATGGCATGCATCAGGTGCGTCTTACCAAGACCAACGCCGCCATATAGAACCAGCGGATTAAAAGTGACGGGGCCGCCTTCAGAAACACGGCGCGCGGCGGCATGGGCCAGTTCGTTAGGCTTGCCAACCACAAAGCTGTCAAAGGTGAAACGGGCGTCCAGCGGTGCAGCCTGAAGGGATTCGAGCGCATCATTTGCGGGTTCGGCCCGCTGCGACAGGGACTGTGGCTGAGTCACGTCCTGAACAACGGACGGCGCAGGTTCTGCTTCACCCGACGGGCGCACAGGTGAATTGGCAGCGACACGAAACGCCAGTCGCTGAACCGATTCCCCTGCGGTGTTCATCTCATACAAAATTAAGTCCGCAAAGTTCTGACTAACATAATTGCCCATGAAATTCGTCGGAACCGAGAACGTGGCCACGCCATCCTGCAGCTCTTGGAATTCAAGAGGCTCGATCCAGGTGGTGTAGTTGTTCTTGCCGATCGCCTTGAGCAGTTTGTTACGCAGTTGTCCCCATTTCTCTTGTGTCATCAAGCGCCTCACGCATCCCATTCTTTATTGGCCTTATGGCCTTATACCCAGTCCCGGTTGCCCGGTTATTCAGCTTTCACACGCAATAGGATATCATGCGCCAAACCACACAGATTTGACGGGACTGTCCCCGAAAGTCAGCACGACCCAACTATCAGGCACCCATAATCCGGGAGCCCCGTAACCGGGTTGCGCATCGCAATCTAATTTTTAGACAGGGCTCAGATCTTCGGTTACCCCAAGACCTTTAGCAGATCAGCAAATCAGCCGTGACCGATTGCCAACATTCGTTCCGTGACCATCCTGATGCCCGTCAGTAAGATCGCTGAAACAGCCTGTCCCCCCAAGCGAGTGAATCGCTGACTTAGTGGTAGCAAGAGGCTTAGGCGTACGGCAACGAAACTCTGATATTGACTCGGGTCTTTGGCCGAAAGAATCTCTCGGTTTCGTGAAGGCGCGGCTTTCTGGCAACAGCAGCAAAAAGGCGTCACGCATTGTGACGCCTTTGAGAACAATTCAACGTTGTTTTGTTAACCTAAGGTTAACTTGAGCGATTAACCCAGCGCTTTCACGCGTGCCGACAGGCGCGACATTTTCCGCGAAGCGGTATTTTTGTGGAAAACGCCTTTGGTGACGCCGCGCATCAGTTCGGGCTGAGCGGCACGCAGGGCTGCGGTTGCAGCGTCCTTGTCACCGGATGCGATCGCTTCTTCTACTTTGCGCAGGTATGTACGGATACGCGAGCGACGTGCTTTGTTGATTGCAAAGCGTTTGTCGTTCTGACGCGCGCGCTTTTTAGCCTGAGGCGAGTTTGCCATGTGTTTCTGACCTTCATTCGGTACGGTTATCAATGTTTGCGCGTCACGGAGTATCCGCACCGGATCAGAATCACGAGTGTGAGTCGGGCCAAGCGGGCCGCACGCGCATGTATAGCGGCGCTAGTTACCCAAGTTTGCGGGCTTTGCCAAGCCGATTCTTTCCCGGCGCATAGCGGCCATGTAAAAAGGCGGGCTAGGCCCGCCTGCTTCGGTCGCTTGCGCGCATTACTTGTCGCGGAACTGGGCCGCGCGTTTTTCCAGGAAGGCCGCCATGCCTTCTTTCTGGTCTTCTGTCGCAAACATCGAGTGGAACACGCGGCGTTCAAACAGCATCCCTTCGCCAAGCGGCAACTCATAGCTGCGATTCACAGCTTCTTTGGCGGCCATTGCACTCAGCTGCGATTTCTCAGCGATCTTCTGGGCGGCGCCCATCGCCTCTTCCATCAGCTTCTTGGCCGGTACGACTCGACTAACAAGACCCGAACGCTCGGCCTCTTCAGCATCCATAAATCGACCGGTCAGATTCATATCCATAGATTTGGACTTGCCCACAAACCGGGTCAAACGCTGGCTGCCGCCCAGCCCTGCAATGACGCCCAAATTGATCTCGGGTTGGCCGAACTTGGCGGTATCCGCAGCTATGATGAAATCGCACAGCATGGCCAATTCGCACCCACCGCCCAGCGCATAACCAGCAACGGCCGCGATGATCGGCTTGCGAATTGCACAAACACGGTCATTCAGAGCGCCAAAAAGATTTGAGCTGTAGACATCGACAAAGCTCATCTCGGACATTTCCTTGATGTCCGCGCCAGCCGCGAACGCTTTGTCCGAACCGGTAATGACGATGCAGCGTACCTTGTCGTTGGTATCCGCATCTTCCAATGCGATGCACAGTTCCTGCGCCAGCTGCGAATTCAGCGCATTCAGCGCATCGGGTCTGTCGAGCTTGATAAGGGCGACGTGGTCTTCGATTTCGACGATGATCGTCTCAAAAGCCATGAGGTGTAAGCTTCCGGTTGTTCCGTTCAAGTACGATTCCTTATCACGCGAATTATCTGGATCAAGTTATCTTTGGCATTGCGCGCAATAGAAGGATGAGCGACCGGACTGGGTGATTCTTTTCACAACGGCATCACAACCCTCGGTCCGGCAGGGTTCGCCTTCTCGCCCATAGACGTCAAAGCTGTGTTGAAAATATCCAAGTTCTCCATCGGCTTGGCGGAAATCACGCAGGGATGATCCACCCGCGTTGATCGCGTCCTGAAGTACCCTTCGAATGATCGGAACCAGCTCGCCGACACGGGCGGCAGAAATTTGTCCTGCTTTGCGACGTGGCGACACACCCGCGCGATAAAGGGCCTCGCAAACATAGATATTGCCCAATCCGGCAACGATTCCCTGATCCAACAGCGCAGATTTGACCGGAGTATTCTTGCCCTTAAACGCCTCGATCATGTGCTGTTCGTGGAATTCATTCCCCAAGGGCTCTGGGCCTAAAACTGACAGCAGTTTGTGATCCTCAGCCGCAGCCGTGGGCAACAGGTCCATCGCGCCGAAGCGCCGCGGATCGTTGAACGTTACACGCGCGCCATTGGCCATGTGAAACACCACGTGGTCGTGTTTTTCGGGCATGGGATGCTCATGTACGAACTGCCCCAGCGGATCACCCGATACTGTCATTCGCCCGGACATCCCCAGGTGAATCAGAAGCGTTTCACCACTGCTGAGATCGGCCAGAATATATTTTGACCGGCGTCGCAGCTGATCCACCCGTTGCCCGGTCAGCCGCTCGGCCATGCGATCCGGGAAAGGCCAGCGCAAATCAGGGCGATTCACATCTGCCCGTTCGATCACGACCCCCTCCATCGCAGGGCTCAGGCCGCGTCTTACTGTCTCGACCTCGGGCAATTCGGGCATTAGATGGCTCCTAATCCAAAGGGCCGCATTGTGCCCGGTTCTTATCGCCCTATAACAGAGGCGAAATTCGACAAACGGCAAGGCTTATGTCCGACAACAGCGACAAGACCACTCATTTCGGGTTTGAAACCGTGCGCGAGGCCGACAAGGCCGGACGTGTGCAGGGCGTGTTCAACTCGGTTGCCTCAAAATATGACGTGATGAACGATGTCATGTCGATGGGCATCCATCGGGTCTGGAAAGACGCGATGATGGATTGGCTGGCCCCGCGCCCCGGTCAACACCTGCTGGATGTGGCCGGTGGAACGGGCGATATCTCGTTTCGCTTCCTCAAACGCGCAGGCTACGGCCACGCCACCGTTCTGGACCTGACCGAGCCGATGCTGGTCGAAGGCCGCCAGCGCGCCGAGGCCGATCAGATGTCCGACAGCCTGAACTGGGTAGTGGGCGATGCGATGGCCCTGCCGTTCGAGGACAATACCTTTGACGTTTACACCATCTCGTTCGGCATCCGGAACGTGACCCGCCCACAAGAGGCGCTGAACGAAGCCTTCCGGGTGCTGAAACCTGGTGGCCGTCTGATGGTGCTGGAATTCAGCCAGTTGCCCAATGACGGATTGCAGAAGCTTTATGACCTGTACAGCTTCAACGTCATCCCCCGTATGGGTAAGCTGATCGCCAATGATTACGACAGCTATCAATATCTGGTCGAATCGATCCGCAATTTCCCGGATCAAGAGACATTTTTGGGCATGGTCCGCGCCGCCGGATTCGAAAACGCCAAATACCGCAATCTCAGCATGGGTATCGCTGCGCTGCATTCTGGCTGGAAAATTTAATGCGCGGCCCCCACAACATCATTCGCCTGATCCGCACAGGTGCCACGTTCGAGCGCACAGGCGCCATGAACGTCGTGCTGGACGCTTTTGAAGCCCCCCGTGCACTGCGGTTTCTGGCGCATGCGTTAGGCAAACCGTTTCAGTGGCTGGGTTACAAGGGCGATCCCAATATGCCGCCCGCGACCCGGGCGCTAACGGCGCTTGGCCCGGCCTATATCAAATTCGGTCAAATCCTCTCGACCCGCCCTGACGTGGTGGGCGCCGAACTGGCCGCGCAGCTGAGGGTGCTGCAGGACAAGCTGCCGCCTTTTTCGCGCGCCGAGGCTATGGCCGAGGTGGAAAAGGAACTTGGCCAACCCATCGATGGGGTCTTCGAAGAATTCAGCGAACCGATCGCTGCGGCGTCGATCGCGCAAGTTCACAAGGCTCGGCTGATCAGCACCGGCGAATATGTCGCCGTCAAAGTACTGCGCCCGGGGATCGAACGCGCCTTTCAAAAGGATGTCGACGCGTTTTATTTCGCCGCGCGCATTGTCGATCTTTTTGCCCCCGGTGCGCGCCGCCTTCGCCCGATGGAGGTGATCGAACATTTCGACGGTGTCGTGCGCGGAGAGTTGGATCTGCGTTTGGAAAGCGCCGCGGCCTCGGAATACGCCGCCAATACCAAGGACGATGCCGGGTTTTGGTTACCGCCTGTTGTCTGGTCCCTGTCCGCGCGCCGCGTGATGACGCTCAGCTGGGCGGATGGTGTTCCGCTGGGCGACAATGATGCACTGGATGCAGTCGGTCATAACCGCAGCGATCTGGCCGAACGTGTGCTGCGCCTGTTCCTGTCACATGCCCTACGCGACGGCTATTTCCACGCTGATATGCATCAGGGCAACCTGAAGGTCGCCTCGAATGGTGACATCATCGCCTATGATTATGGCATCATGGGCCATATCGACGAATACACCCGCCGGGTTTATGCAGAGATCCTGTTCGGCTTCATCCGCCGCGACTATAAACGCGTAGCCGAGGTGCATTTCGAGGCTGGTTATGTCCCCGCCAACCAGGACGTCGACGAATTCGCCCGCGCCCTGCGCGCGGTGGGTGAGCCGATCTTCGGCATGGACGCCACGCATATTTCCATGGGCCGGTTGCTAAGCTACCTGTTCGAAGTGACCGAACGTTTTGGCATGGAAACCCGGACCGAGCTGATCCTGCTACAGCGCACGATGGTGGTAGTCGAAGGGGTCGCGCGGTCGCTGGATGACCATATCAACATCTGGGAAACCGCCCGCCCCGTGGTCGAGGATTACATAAAACAATCCATCGGCCCCCGCGCCGCGCTGCGGGATTTCAGCAAAACGGCCTGGGTCCTGGCCCGGTTCGGCCCACGTCTGCCGGGTCTGGTGGAAAACGCCCTGATCGCCCAGACGCAAAAGGATGAGCCACAAAAGTCACCCCTGTGGTCCACCGCCCTGCCCGCCGCCATCGGCGCCGCTGCCGGTGCCGCGCTTGTCCTCGTGCTCAACGCGCTCAGCTAATCCAGACCGCCTGCTTCATCTGGCTAAAAATACCTTCGAGGGAGGCGCACCCAAGGCGCGATGGGGGGCAGACACCCCCCTCCCCGATCTTTGATCAGAGACGCTCGATAGCAAGCGCAATCCCTTGGCCGCCACCGATGCACATGGTCACCAAAGCTTTGGACCCGCCGGTACGCTCAAGCTCATACAGCGCCTTCAGGGTGATGATTGCCCCGGTCGCCCCCACCGGATGACCCAAGGCAATCGCTCCGCCATTTGGGTTGACCTTCGACGCATCAAGGCCAAGCTCCTGATTCACGGCCAGAGCCTGCGCCGCGAAGGCCTCGTTGCTTTCGATCACATCGAAATCATCCACCGACAGGCCAGTTTTTTTCATCAAGTTCCGCACTGCCGGAACCGGCCCAATCCCCATAACCTCGGGGCGAACGCCCGCATGGGCATAGCCCAACACGCGCGCCTTGGGTTTCAACCCGGCTTTCTCGGCAGCATCCGCAGTTGCCAATACCATAGCCGCCGCCCCGTCATTGATGCCCGAGGCATTACCCGCAGTCACACGCCCGTCCTTCTGGAATACCGGACGCAGACCGGCCAAAGCCTCGGCGGTGGTGGCCTTTGGATGCTCATCGACCTTGAAATCAACCATGTCCCGCTTGACCTTGACCTGCACGGGCGCGATTTGGCTGTCGAAATGCCCCGCCTCAATCGCCGCGGCCGCGCGGGTCTGGCTGGACATCGCAAAGTCGTCCATCTGGACACGGCTAATCTGGTGCTCGTCAGCGACGTTCTCAGCCGTCACACCCATATGCCCGGTGCCAAACGGACAGTTCAACGCCCCCAACATCATATCCAACGAGGTTACATCCCCCATCTTCGCGCCCCACCGCGCCTGAGGTACGATATAGGGGCTGCGCGACATGCTCTCAGCCCCACCAGCCACAGCAAATTCGGCATCCCCCAACATCAAGGTTTGCATAGCCGAGACGATTGCCTGCGCGCCCGACCCGCACAGCCGGTTCACATTCATCGAAGGTGTACCATTCGGAATTCCGGCCTGCATGGCAGCAACGCGCGACAGGTACATATCCCGCGGCTCGGTATTGATCACATGACCAAACACCACATGCCCGATCTGGCCACCTTCAACCCCCGACCGTTCCAGCGCGGTTTCGGTGACAACCGTGGCCAGGTCGATCGGAGCGGTCGAAGCCAGCGCGCCGCCAAAGGTTCCGATAGCGGTGCGGGCACCGTCCAAAATTACGATATCAGTCATGGATCACTCCTCGTGCATTTGCCCGCAGTATGCATGCGCTGCGTCGCCCTGTCCTATGAGACGTCCCGTCACGGTTGGAATTGACAACCGCACAGACAAGGCGCATGAAATTCCGTCATGACGGAGAATACAGACGATATCCTGACACGCCTGCCCGCCCGCCTGAAAGAGGCGCGCCGGGCCAAGGGCCTGTCGCTTGAAGCCGTGGCCAACCTCAGCGGCGTGTCGCGTTCAATGGTCAGCCAGATCGAACGGGGGGAAAGCAGCCCAACCATCTCAACCCTGTGGAACTTGACCCGGGCCTTGCAGGTGGATTTCGCCGGCCTGCTCGAAGAAACCGGCACCGCAAACCAGATCGAAGTGCTCCGAAGCTCCGAAGTGCCGAGCATCGACAATATGGGTCAGAACTGCCGGATTCGCATCCTGTCCCCCCCCGAAGAGGCGGGCGGGCATGAGGTTTATGATATTCTGTTCGACAAGGGCGGCGCCTTGAACAGCCAACCCCACACGCGCGGCGCACAAGAACAGTTGTCGGTTTTGGAAGGGTCGGTTCGTGTCACATCGGGTTCGGCCGCAATGGACCTGAACCAGGGAGATACAGCGCGGTATGCGGCGGACGTTTTGCATTCGATCTCATCCCCCGATGGTGCTGCCCGGGTATTCCTGATTGTTAAAAACGCCTGACCCCAGTCGGGGCATCGTTTTGGAATAACCTGCCTGTTGTGCTAGTTTGCGGTATTTTCACGAACAGGAGTTACCCAAAATTGGCATTGGATGTTATTGGCGCCGGATTTGGCCGCACCGGGACAAATTCTCTGAAGCTTGCTTTGGAACAGCTGGGTTTCGGGCCCTGCCATCATATGTTCGAAGTGCGCGATAATCCGGATCAGTTACCCGCGTGGGATCGTGCTGCACGCGGTGAGCACGCCGATTGGGATACCATGTTTCACGGCTATCGCGCGCAGGTCGACTGGCCGGGTGCTGCATATTGGCGCCAGCTTTCTGATCATTATCCAGATGCCAAAATCATTTTGAGCGTACGCGACCCCGATGCCTGGTTCGACAGCGTATGGGCCACGATTGGCCCATTCATGACCACAATGCGCGGACAGCATGATTCTGATCATGCAAATGCGATTGCCGAGATGTGCAGCAAATTTATCGTTCAGGAAATCTTTGACGGTCGGTTGGACGACAAGGATCACGCCACCAGCGTGTTTCGAAATCATGTCGACCAGGTGCGCGCCACTGTCCCGAAGAATCGATTGCTGATCTACGAAACCGGAAGCGGATGGGAGCCACTGTGCACCTTTCTGGGTGTCGGAATTCCTGACGAACCCTATCCCCGCACAAATTCGACCAAAGAATTTCAGGATAGCGTGGCAAAACCAGAGTAATCGCCGCCTGGTAGCTAGATGAAATATGCTGCAGGTCCGTTATTGTGGATTTACTTTCTGCAATATTGAATTCCCCTATTTCGGAACCATATCCGTTATGTTAGATATGCGACTCGTATAAACCGGAGACCGCCATGGCCGATGCATTCCTGTCCCACATCACGGACACCCTTGCGCAGATCGAATCCGAGGGTCTGTATAAACGCGAACGAATGATCACCTCGCCTCAGGGCGGTGAGATTACTGTAGGCGACAAACAGGTGATCAACCTGTGCGCCAACAACTATCTGGGTCTGGCCGATCATCCCGCGCTGATCGACGCTGCCAAGGGCGCGATGCGTCCTAAGGGGTTCGGCATGGCCTCGGTCCGGTTTATCTGCGGTACGCAGGATATTCACCGTGAGTTGGAACAGAAACTGGCGCAATTCCTCAACAAGGACGACGCGATCCTGTTTGCCGCCTGTTTCGATGCCAATGGTGGGCTCTTTGAGCCCTTGTTGGGGCCTGAAGACGCCATCATATCGGACAGTCTGAACCACGCCTCGATTATCGACGGGGTGCGGCTGTGTAAGGCCAAGCGCTATCGTTACATGAACAACGACATGAACGATCTCGAAGCCTGGCTGAAACAGGCGCGTGCGGACGGGGCGCGGCACATCATGATTGCGACCGACGGCGTGTTCTCGATGGATGGCTATTTGGCCAACCTGCCGAAAATTCGCGAGCTGGCCGATAAATACGATGCAATCGTCATGGTCGATGACTGCCACGCCACCGGCTTTATGGGGCCGATCGGTGCGGGTACGCCGGATCACTTCGGTGTCGACGTCGATATTTTGACAGGAACTTTGGGCAAGGCACTTGGGGGGGCAATCGGCGGTTATATCGCCGGGCCGCAGCCAGTGATCGATCTGCTACGGCAGCGGGCGCGGCCCTATCTGTTCTCGAACTCGCTGCCACCCTCGATTGTCGCCGCCGGGCTTGAGGCGATCCGTCTCGTCGAAGAAGGCGAAATGCTGCGGGCCCAGCTGTTCGGTAATGCAAAATACTGGCGTGCGGGGCTGGAAAAGCTGGGCTTTGACCTGCTGCCTGGTGAGCACCCGATCATTCCGGTGATGCTGGGCGAGGCCACATTGGCGCAGGACTTTGCGTCGCGGTTGTTTGACGAAGGCGTCTATGTCTCGGGCTTCTTCTTCCCCGTCGTCCCGCGTGGACAGGCGCGGATCAGGACGCAAATGAATGCGGCTCTGACTAAGGACGAACTGGACCGTGCATTGGCCGCCTTTGGCAAGGTCGGCAAAGAATTGGGAGTGATCTGATGCGACCCAACACGATGAAAGCGCTTGAGAAGTCCAAGCCCGAGGAAGGTCTGTGGATGGTGCAGGCCCCGGTGCCTGAAATTGACGCGGACGAAGTTCTAATCCGCGTCAACAAGACCGGCATCTGCGGCACCGATATTCATATCTGGAACTGGGATGATTGGGCCGCCGCCACGGTGCCGATTCCGATGATCACCGGCCACGAGTTTGCAGGTGAGATCGTTGAGCTTGGGCGCAACGTGACCGGGCTCGAAATCGGTCAGCGCTGCTCGGGTGAGGGACATCTGATCACCACCGATAGCCGTCAGAGCCGGGCAGGAAAGTTCCACCTCGACCCCGGCACGCGTGGGATTGGCGTGAATGAACAGGGGGCTTTTGCCCAATATCTGAAACTGCCCGCCTTCAACGTGGTGCCCCTGCCCGAGGACGTGCCGGATGAAATCGGCGCCATCCTCGATCCCTTGGGCAACGCGGTTCACACCGCACTCAGCTTTGATCTGCTGGGCGAGGATGTTCTGATCACCGGTGCAGGCCCCATTGGCATAATGGCCGCCGCTGTCGCCCGCCATGCTGGCGCGCGGCACGTGGTGATCACCGATATCAACCCGGATCGTCTGAAACTGGCAGAACATGTGGTGCCGACCCTGCGCACCGTTGATGTCTCCAGAGAAGACCTGCAGGACGTCATCGCGGAACTGGGTATGAAAGAAGGTTTCGATGTGGGGCTGGAAATGTCCGGCTCACAAATCGCGCTGGATCAGATGGTCGAGGCGCTTGTGATGGGCGGCAAGATCGCTCTGCTAGGGATTCCGCCCGGTAAATCCCCGGTGGATTGGTCGCGCATCGTGTTCAAGGCTATCACCATCAAAGGCGTCTATGGGCGCGAGATGTTCGAGACATGGTACAAGATGATCGCCATGTTGCAGAACGGTCTGGATGTCAGCCGTGTCATCACGCATGAGATGAAGATCGACGATTTCGCCGATGGTTTTGCGGCGATGAAGTCGGGCCGGTCGGGCAAGGTGGTACTGGACTGGACCTGACGCTCAGGTACTGCGTGCATATCAGCCTTTAAACAGGGGAGGCTCACGTATTTTCAGGAGCACCTCGGCGACAAAGATATCGGTTTCCGGAGCGCGGTGACGAGGACTGTCCGGTCACCGAATTCGCGCAATTCCATCACAAGAGTTATGGCATTTCCTGCAACTCAGGACCCTGCTGAACCTGCAACAACCTTTCAGGACCGCTGCGCCCCGGCCGGGAAGCTGATGGACGTGCATTTCCCACTCCAACGCTGGCGTTTAAATCACGTCATATCGTTGGAGCGGGTAAGTCAGGCACAGGTCGCGGCCTTCCTGCGTAAAGCCTTGGGTTTGCGGTTCTTCCATAATCTCTACAATATGCGCACCGAACTGATCTATACCGAGCAGGAGTAAGCGATGCTGTACCGGGGGTTTTCGCAGGACGAGTTGGAGCAGGAATATTCACCCCGGTCGATGATCGGCGGCGACCTGACACCTTATCTAGACAGCTACGCCGCGCTCAGCGCGCAGCACCGGGCGCAGATGGAGGTCATCGGGAATGTCTCTTACGGTGACGGTACAGCTCAGGTTCTGGATTTCTTTCCCGCGAAGGGCGCAGGCGCACCGCTGCATGTCTTTATTCACGGCGGTTACTGGCAGGCGCTGAGCCAAAACGAGTCGGCAATGATGGCCCCTGCACTGGTTGAGGCCGAGCAGTCCTTTGCGACCCTGAACTACACACTTGCCCCTGAGGCGCGGATTGGTGACATGATCGAGGAATGCCGCGACGCCCTGCTGTGGATGGCCGCAAATGCACCTGATCTGGGTTTCGATCCGTCGCGGATCACCCTGTCCGGGCACAGCGCCGGGGCGCAATTGGCGGCTATGGTCATGGCAACCTCAGCCGATGAGTTGGCCCGCGCCGGGCTGCGCGTGCGTGATGTGATCCTGATCAGCGGGGTCTATGATTTGGAACCGATCAGCCTGACGACGGTGAACGATCCGCTACAACTGACGCCGGTCGAGATACATGATCTGTCCCCCATCCTGCACCTGCCCGCCCCCGGCCCGCGCTACCACGTGACCGTGGCCGAACGAGACACGCCAGAGTTCATTCGTCAGAGCCGCGATTACGCCGAATTACTGCGCAAAGCCGGGCATTCGGTCAGTTTCGATCTGAAAAAGGGGATGCAGCATTTCGATATCATCATGCATCCGGGGACGTTTCTGCCCGCATCTCAGTAGTCATACGTATTGGGAACCCGCCTGATTTGGAAATTCCTTCGCAAACCAACACCACCACTACAAACTGAACTTTTGTGACCGAACCTTGAACATCCGGTTTGAGCCCACAGCGGAAGTCTTCCAATCATGCTGCGTGCACTCGCAGCGCGAGAAACGCTGCAAGCGCTAAGCTGTGGACGCTACAAGGCAGCAGAAACAGCGGCCATTCATGAAGAACGCAGCGAACTTTCATCGGGCAATTCACAAGTCGCGGACGAAATTACTATTGGTACTTTGCGTGTGAACGGCCGCATTGTGCGAATTTGCAACTGAGGAGCAAAATACCTCGGGCGAAGATCCGAAATTCGCGGCTGTTGCTGACCAATGTCGGATCTAAAGATACCGCAGACAATCATTGCGCGACAAAGTCATTGAAACCAGACAGTAGATTACCACTGACGGAAGAGAGCAAACTTTTGAGCGCGCTGAAAATCGCGGCGTCAATCCAAACTTCGCGGACGTTAATTGTTATTCAAATATGCAACGCGGCAGAGCTCTGCCCTTGCCGCCTTGCGCTCTTCAATAATCTCAGTCCGCCGCGAGTTCTGTTATTTCGCGACGGAAAGGCAGCGCATCACCAATGTCTTCGCCGTCCAGCTCACGGGCATAGCGGTGGCCTGCATAGGTCGCCCATGCGATTGGGCCCGGAGCGTTGGCGTCACCGATCAGCTTGACAGATTTAATGCCTGCATCCGCCCATTCGGCCTCGCGCGCTTTCAGGTCATTGAAGACGGCGTTGTTTTCCAGACGTGAGGCGACCATGACCACCGCGTCCGCCTCGATCTTCCAGGTGCGGTCGGTGTAGACGCAGTTCGACACAACGTGATCAGGGTGGATTTCGGTGACGCCCTGGTTCAGCACGATCTCGACGCCTGCATCCACCAGCCGCGGATGGATGGCGATCTGTTCCAGCGTGTTGTTCGTCCAGTCGCTGACATAGGCCGACGGCGTGACCAGCGTCACTTGCGCGCCGTTCTTGGCCAGCAGTTCGGCCAGCACGCCCCCCATGTAATAGTGATCGTCGTCATAGACCACCACTCGGCCCGAGGGGATGGTGCCATCCATCAGATCGTCCGGCGTATAGACCTTGACGCCCTCAGCGATCGGCATCGGTACGACATGCTGGCGCGAGACACCATCGTTGCGCCATTTGGCCCCAGTGGCGATGCAGACGTTTTCAAAGCCGAACTCAAGGATGCTCTCGGCATCCAACTCGCTTTCACGATAAATTTCTACATTCGGACGCTGGCTGAGTTGATAGTCACGGTAATCAACTACGCGACCCCAGGCCGACAAGCCAGGCAGCAAGCGTTCGCGGGCCACGCGACCGCCGATCACGTCGCGGGCCTCGGCTACGGCGACGTCATAGCCCCGGCGGCACAGCGCCCATGCGGCCTCAAGCCCTGCGGGGCCTGATCCCACGATCAGCACGTTGTCGCTGTCGCCTTTGTCGTTCATCTTTTCGGGATGCCAGCCCTTGCGCCATTCCTCCATGAAAGTTGGATTTTGAGTGCAGCGGCTGATCGACATGGTCATATCGCCAGTGATGCAGATATTGCAGCCGATGCATTCGCGGATGTCCTCGATCCGACCTTCCTCGATCTTTTTTGGCAGGAAAGGGTCGGCAATCGACGGGCGCGCGCAGCCGATGAAATCCAACGTGCCGGACTTGACCATCTTGGCCATCACATCGGGCGAGGTGAACCGCCCGACGCCAACGATGGGCTTGTCGGTCAGCTCATGAATACCGCGCACCAGCTCTTCCTGCGCTGCCTCTTCCTTGAAGCGTGACGGGCCCGAGCAATCCTCCCACGTCCCTTGCGCCAGATCCCACAGGTCGGGCAGGTTTTTGTTCATCTCGATATAGTCGCGGACCTCGGCGTTGGAGAAGCCCAGCTCTCCGATGGTTTCATCCAGGCTGACCCGCAGGGTGATCGCCATCGTGTCGCCCACCGCGTCGCGCATGTCGGCGATGACCTCCTGACTGAACCGGGCGCGGTTTTCCAGTGACCCACCGTATTCGTCGCTGCGCTGGTTGGTGGCGCGGCTGAGGAAGTGCTGGAAGATGCCGAACCCGTGCGCGCCGTACAGACAGATCAGGTCAAAGCCCGCATCCTTTGACCGTTTCGCAGCATTTACGAACCAGCGCCGCAGGTCCTTGATGTCTTGCTTGTCCAGCGCTCGCGCCTGCACCGGGTCATTGGTGAAGGTGCGGATCGGCAGGGCCGAGGGGGCCAGCGGCACTTCTTTGGTATAAAGGTTCGGCCCGTTGATGCCGGAATAGGCCAGCTGAATGCCAGCCAGCGCGCCGTGGGTTTTCATCCGCTCGGACATCTTACGCAGTTGCGGGATGTCCTTGTCCTCCCACAGGCGCAGCTCGATGAAGGGAGTGATTTCCGAGGTGTGGTGCATCTCGCACTGTTCGGTAAAGATCACGCCCCAGCCGCCTTCGGCCTTGATCCCGCGCATCGCTGCAGCCGCCGAGGGGTCGCGGTATCCGCCGCCATTGCAATGGGGCACCTGGTAGAAGCGGTTCTTGGCGGTAACGGGACCGATCTGCATCGGTTCGAACAGAATGTCGTAACGTGGGTCGCGCATGGCTAACTCCTTCGGGCTGGCTGATATGTAAAGCGGGGGCTCTTGGCCCCTGATCGTGCTGTGTCTAAAGGCCTGCGGCGACCTCGGTGATGGCGTCGCGCAGGATGTCTTCGATGCGGTCGATCATGGGTTCGTCCATGATCAGGGTCGGGGACAGGATCAGCACATTGCCCAACGGCCGCGCGATCAGGCCGCGTTTCTGACAGGCGCGGGCCACTTTCAGCCCAACCTGTGCATCATCGGGATAGCTTTCCTTGGTATCGCGGTCTTTGACAAACTCGATCCCCATCATGAAATGGCCGCCTCGCACTTCGCCGACGATTTCGATGTCGATCAGGCCGCGCAGGTTGTTTTCAAACCGCTTGCCGGTTGTTCGGACACGCTGAGGGATGCCTTCACGCTCCATGATTGCAATGTTGGTCAGACCCGCCGCCGCAGCTGCCGGATGGCCTGAATAGGTCATGCCATGCAGGAACATACCGTCCGGCCGCGAGATCACCTCGTGAATATCGTCCGAGACAATAGTGGCCGATAGCGGTTGGTAGCCCGAGGTCAGACCCTTGGCCGTGGTGATGATATCGGGCACCATGCCGAACACATCCTCGGACGCGAAGAAGTGCCCAAGACGGCCAAAGGCGGTGACGACTTCATCGGCGATGTACTTGATATCGTTGGCTTTGCAGACCTCCCACGCGCGTTTGTGGTATCCTTTTGGCGCGGGGACTACACCGCCTGCGCCCTGAATGGGTTCGGCGATAAAGGCGCAGATATTTTCCGCGCCGATACGGTCGATGCTTGCAATCAGATCGTCGATCAGAGCTTCGAGGAACTCGGCCTCGGTCAATTCATCCCCTTCGCGCCAGAAATGGGGCGAGCGCAGGTGATGCACCAGATCATTGGCCGCGTGCCAGCCGTCGGAGTAGCCCGGCGTCGTCATCGCCATCGCCAGATGGGTCGAGCCGTGATAGGCCCCGTGCCGCGACAGCACCATCTTCTTTTCCGGCTTGCCCTTGCGGATATTATAGTGGTGCAGCATCCGAATGGCGCTGTCATTGGCAACCGAACCGGAATTTCCGAAATAGACCGAATTCAGATGCCCGGGCGCAAGCTGCGCGACCTTCTCGGCCAGCGCCGCAGCGGCGGGGTGGGTAAAGTTGTAGAAGGTCGAGTAATAATCCAGCGTCTTCAGCTGATCGGTGATCGCGTCGATCATCTCGGTATTTCCGTGACCGATATTGACGCACCACAGGCCCCCGATCCCGTCGATCATTTCGGTCCCGTCGCTGTCATAGACATAAGCCCCCTTGGCGCGGGAGATCACGGTGCGCGCGCCTTGCTGTTTCAGCGCGTTCAGGTCGGCGAAGGACTGAATCAGGTGATCGTCCTGCGCAAGAATTTCAAGCGTATCTCTAGCCATGATCGACCCCCTTGGTATCCGATGCTAATGCGTGGTGGTGGTAAGGCCCGTTGCGATCTGATCGTGAAATATACCACCCAATTTTACGAAAAAGATTACTTTGTTCAATTTAAGGGGTATATACCCCCAGAGGGGTACTCGCACATGTCGCCACTTCCAACCGCAGTTGCTTTGTCGGATGCCATTCTGGCCACCGGGTCCGAGCGTTTCAGCGATGCGCTGCGTCAATGGCTGAATGCGACATGTTCGTTCGACAATTTCGCAATCATCGCCTTTTTTCAGACCAGCAGCCCGCAGGTTCTGGCGACCCATGCCCGTGACAGCCGCGTGTTTGAACGTATCGACAGCCACTATGTCAAAGGGGCCTATCTGCTGGACCCGTTCTTTCGCCTGCACCAGAAAGGCGCGGCGGATGGGCTGTATCGTCTGGCCGATGTCGCCCCCGACCAGTTTCAGCGCAATGAATATTTCAAATCCTACTACGCTAACACGACCCTGACGGATGAGCTTGCTTTCTTTGTTGGCCTCGCGCCGGGGTCGTCGATCACGGTCTGTATCGGCAGGGATGCCACCACGGCGTCGCGCTTCTCGAACCGGGATCACAATGCGGCCAAACAGGTTGCCCCGGTGGTCAATGCGCTGGTCAGAAAGAACTGGTCCGGCCTCAGACCCCCGCACGGGGACAAACCGGGCGATATCGTCGATCATCTGCGCCACCGCTTGTCCGCCGAACAGGGCATCAGCCTCAGCCCCAGACAGGCCGAGGTGGCGCTGTTGATCCTACAGGGCCATTCGTCGATTTCCATTGGCCTGACGCTTGGCATCAGCCCGCAGACCGTCAAGGTTCTGCGCAAGCAGCTTTACCGGAAAAGCGGAATCTCATCCCAAGGCGAACTGTATTATCTTATAGCGCCTTTCCTTTCGGAACACGGGCAAGTGGCCCGGAAAACAACGTAGTACCGTGCAGATTAGCCAAAGCCTAATTAAGAGATAGCCAGACAATAATTTCGCGTCTTTCGAACTTGTGAAACCTTATTGGGGAAACGTGCGAAACTCGCTGGAGCGGCACAAAACGCGAGGCTTTGGTCAATCCAATCGTCCCGCTCGGACAGACATGGCGACCTGTCGCCTGCCTGTCCCGACACCAGCAGACAACGCACGATTGCAACGACCTTATGGGGTCAGTTCGAGATGCAGAAATAGGGAACCGACACATGTCCATCGAGAAAACGGATACGCTGGTTGTTGGCGCAGGACAGGCAGGCATCGCACTAAGCGAGCATCTGGGCAACAACAATGTCCCCCACATCATCCTGGAAAAGAATCGCACCGCCGAAGCGTGGCGCACCGGTCGCTGGGATGCGCTGGTTGCCAACGGACCGTGCTGGCATGACCGCTTTCCCAGCCTCCAGTTCAACGGGGATGACCCGGATGCGTTTGTGCCCAAAGACCGTGTCGCCGAATATTTGGTTGAATACGCCGAAATGGTCAAAGCGCCGATCCGCGAAGGTGTTGAGGTTCTAAAGGCGGAGCGTCTGCCGGGTGAAGGCGGGTTCAAGGTCGAAACTTCGGCCGGAGAGATTCACGCCAAGCGTATCGTGGCGGCCACAGGCGCGTTCCAGCATCCGGTGATCCCGCCGATCGTGCCGGAAACGGCTGATGTGAAACAGCTGCATTCCTTCTATTACAAGAACCCCGAACAACTGCCCGAAGGGGCCGTGATGGTTGTAGGCGCGGGCTCATCCGGGGCGCAGATCGCGGATGAACTGAACCGCGCGGGCCGCAAGGTATTTCTGTCGGTCGGCCCCCATGACCGCCCGCCGCGACGCTATCGTACCCGTGACAATGTCTGGTGGCTGGGCGTTCTGGGCCTGTGGGACATAGCCGCGCAAAAACCGGGCACCGAACACGTTACCATCTCGGTCAGCGGGGCCCATGGCGGCCACACGATGGATTTCCGCCGTCTGGGCAATGAGGGCGTGACACTGACTGGCCTGACCAAAGGTTTCGAGAACGGCGTGCTGAGTTTCGCCGACGACCTGCAGGCCAACGTGGCCGCAGGCGACGCCAATTACCTTGAGATGCTGGATATGGCCGACGCCTATATCGAACGCACCGGCATCGATCTGCCGGAAGACGCCGAGGCGCGTGAACCCTTTGCGGACCCCGACAGCCTGACCAACCCGCTGACCTCGGTTGATTTCGCCAAAGAAGGCATCACCACGATCATCTGGGCCACGGGCTTCCGTCAGGATTTCAGCTGGATCAAAGCCGACGCCTTTGACGCCAAAGGCGCACCGATCCATCAGCGTGGCGTGTCTGTCGAACCCGACATCTACTTCCTTGGCCTGCCCTGGCAATCGCGCCGCGGCTCGACCTTTATCTGGGGCGTCTGGCACGATGCAAAATACATCGCCGACCAGATCTCCATCCAGCGCGCCTATGCCGATTACGAAGGCGAGGCGGCCATTATCGCCCCCGCCGCCGCAGAATAAGAGGACAGGAATCCAAAATGGCGCACACACGCATTCGCAAATTCAACACCAAAGAAACTTACCCAGAGCAGAACCTGGACAACGATCTGTGTCAGGCCGTGGTCACGCAGGGCGGCAAGACCGTCTACCTGCGCGGCCAGTGCCCGCAGAATCTGGACGATGCGGTCAATATCGAAAGTCACGATCCGGTTGAGCAGACCCACAAGGTGATGCAGAACATCAAGCAGCTGATTGAAGAGGCCGGCGGCTCGATGGAGCATCTGGTCAAGGTTGTGGTCTACATCACCGATGTCCGCCACCGCGAGGCTGTCTATCGCACCATGGGCGAATATATCAAAGGGGTTCACCCCTGCTCGACCGGGTTGGTGGTTCAGGCTCTGGCGCGCCCGGACTGGCTTGTTGAAATCGACGGCACCGCTGTCATTCCCGACTGATCTTGCCGATCAATTGAGGAAACCGGGCTGCGCTTATATGCTCTCACCCCGCGCAGCCCGGTCTTTATCGTTCAGGAGGTCCAAATGACTTTTTCTCTGGTCGCCCGCTGCGCTGATACCGGTATGTTCGGTCTGGCGATTTCGTCGTCCTCGCCGGCTGTTGCAGCCCGCTGTTCCTTTGCGCGCGCGGGCGTCGGGGCCGTGGCCTCGCAAAACGTGACTGACCCCGGTCTTGGCCCGCTGACGCTGGATCTGATGGAACAGGGCAAAACTGCACCCGAAGCCGTCGAAGCGATGACCGCGCAGGCAAAATTCATCGAATACCGTCAGGTTCTTGCCGTGGACACCGCCGGGCGCACGGCAATCCATTCCGGCCCCAACAGCCTTGGCATCTGGACACAGGCCCAAGCCGAAGACGTCGCCTCCGGCGGCAATCTGCTGGCCAATAACGGCGTCCCGCAGGCCATCGTGGATGGGTTTCTGTCGGCCTCGGGCCATATCGGCGACCGGCTGATCGCCGCCATGCGCGCCGGTCTGGCCGCAGGGGGTGAGGCAGGCCCGGTGCATTCCGCAGGCATGAAGATCGTCGACAAGGTCAGCTGGCCCGTCGCCGATCTGCGCTGCGACTGGACCGAAGGATGCCCGATCGAGGCCATCGCAACTGCATGGGACGTCTACAAGCCGCAGCTTGACGCCTATATCCAGCGCGCGCTGGACCCGCGCGTGGCACCGTCCTACGGCGTGCCCGGCGACGAATAATTAGGGAGATACAGGATGTTGGACTATTCACACGACGACTGGAAAAGCCGCGCCGCCGGTCTGTCCTTTCGCGGACAGGCGTTTATTGACGGAAAATTCGTTGACGCCGCATCGGGCAAGACCTTCGACAGCATCAACCCCGCCACCGGATCGGTGCTGACCCCGGTCGCCGAATGCGACGCCGAGGATGTAAGCCGCGCCGTCACCGCCGCCCGCACCGCGTTCGAGGATGGCCGCTGGTCACGCATGGCACCGGGCGACCGCAAGGCGGTGATGCTGAAACTGGCCGACCTGATCCGCGACAATCTTGAAGAGATGGCGCTGCTGGACAGTCTGGACATGGGCAAGCTGATCACCGACGCCGTCACCGTCGACGCGCCGGGATCGGCACATTTCTTCCAGTGGTACGCCGAGGCCATCGACAAGGTCTATGATGAGGTCGCCCCGACTGGCCCCGGTGATCTGGCGCTGGTCAGCCGCGTGCCTCTGGGCGTTGTTGGCGCTGTGACGCCGTGGAACTTCCCGCTGGATATGGCCACGTGGAAAGCCGCTGCTGCGCTGGCGGCGGGCAACTCGGTGGCGCTGAAACCGGCCGAACAATCGCCCCTGTCGGCGCTGCGTCTGGCGGAACTGGCGGCCGAAGCCGGTATTCCCGATGGCGTGTTCAACGTGGTGCCCGGCTTTGGCGCGACCGCGGGTCAGGCGCTGGGGTTGCATATGGACGTGGATTGTCTGGCCTTCACAGGCTCGACCGCCACGGGCAAGTTGTTCATGCAATATTCGGGCCAGTCGAACCTGAAACAGGTCTGGCCGGAAACCGGCGGCAAAAGCCCCAACCTGGTCTTCGCCGATTGCGAGGATCTGGACGCCGCCGCCGACATGGCCGCGTTCGGCATCTTCTTCAATCAGGGCGAGGTATGCTCGGCCAATTCGCGGCTATATGTGGAACGCTCGATCAAGGATGCGTTTGTTGAAAAGCTGATTGCCCGCGCGCAGGCGATGCAGCCCGGCGATCCGCTGGACCCGGCGTCCAAAATGGGCGCCATCGTAGACGAAAAGCAGACGCAGGGCATCATGCGCTTTGTCGAAGATGGCAAAAAGACCGCCAATCTGGTGACCGGCGGTGACCGCGTCACTGTCGAGGGCAAGGGTTGCTTCATCCAGCCGACCATCTTTGATGACGTTGCCCATGACAATCCGCTGGCACGGGACGAAATCTTTGGCCCCGTTCTGTCAGTCATTCCGTTTGATACCGAGGATCAGGCTGTGACCATGGCCAATGACTCGGTCTATGGGCTGGCGGCGTCGGTCTGGACAGACAACCTGTCCCGCGCCTGCCGGGTGTCGGACAGGCTGATGGCCGGAACCGTTTCGGTGAACACGGTGGACGCCCTGTCGGCGATGACGCCGTTTGGCGGCATGAAACAGTCCGGCTTTGGACGCGATTTGTCATTGCACTCGTTTGAAAAATATACTGCCCTGAAAACCACGTGGATCAAGTACAAGGCTTGATCCGCGAAACTGCGGGGATGCGCCTTTGCCATTCAGATACACGTTGCGACAGCTTGAGTATTTTGTGGCCGTCGGAAAGGCGGGCAGCATCGCCGCCGCCAGCGACAAGCTGAACGTGTCGTCGCCGTCGATCTCAGCCGCGATCGCTCAGCTAGAAGTCGAGTTTGGCGTCACCCTGTTTGTGCGCGAACACGCGCGCGGGCTGTCGCTGACCAAGGCCGGACAAAAAGTCATGGAACGCACCGAATTTGTCCTGCGCGAGGCCGAGTTGCTGGCCACATTGGCCGGAGAGATCACCGGCAAGGTTCAGGGCATATTGTCGGTTGGGTGTCTGGTCACGTTCGCGCAGATCATCCTGCCCGGATTGCGGCGGGAGTTTGAGACCACCTATCCTGACGTCCGGATCGAACAACGCGAACTGAACCAGGCCGATATCTTCAGCCAGTTGCGCCGGGCCGAGCTAGACATCGCCCTGACCTATGATCTGGACATTCCCGCCGATCTGGAATTCCGGCCCCTGCACATACTGCCGCCCTATGTGGCTCTGGGCGAAGGGCACCCCTTGGCCGACCACGCCGAACTGACGATAGCGGACCTGCAGGACAGCCCCATGGTTCTGCTGGATCTGCCGTTCAGTGGTGAGTATTTCTTGTCCTTCTTCCGCGACGCCAACATCAAGCCCAACATCGCGGAACGCACGGCGGACATGTCGGTCATGCGGTCCCTGGTCGCCAACGGGTTCGGATTTTCGATCGCCAATATCCGCCCGTTGAACATGTTGTCGCCTGACGGCAAGAAACTGATCTTTGTCCCCCTCGCCGGAGAGCTACGCCCGATGCGGCTGGGTCTTTTGCGCGCACGTTCCGAGAATGAAACCAACACGTCAAAAGCCTTCGTCGAACACTGCGCCAGGGCCGTTCAGTCCGGGTCATTGCCGGGGCTGTGCGCGCGCGAACAAGACTGACCTGCGTGTCTTAGAGAACGCCTAACCGCTGCTTAGTCATTCCCGGATTTATGTTTTTGACCGGTGGTATAGGGTTGGAATGAACGCCTCCACAGCGAAAGCAAGCTCAATCCGATGACCTCGACACTGGATATTCTCGACCGGCTAGTTGGCTTTGATACGGTCAGCAAGAACTCGAATCTTGATCTGGCCGCTTATGTCGAAGAATTCCTTGAGGCGCGCGGGTTTGCCGTGCATCGCATCACCGATCCGGGCGGCGACAAGACCGGGCTTTATGCGCAGAAAGGCCCCGAAGGCGATGGCGTGTTATTGTCGGCCCATACCGATGTCGTGCCGGTCGAAGGCCAAAGCTGGACCAAAGACCCGTTTCGACTGACCCGCGAGGGCAACCGCGTCTATGGGCGCGGCACCACGGATATGAAGGGGTATGTGGCCTCGGTCATGGCGCTGGCGGATCGCACCGTCGGGGCGGACCTGCGCGAGCCCCTTAAGATCGCGTTGTCTTATGATGAAGAGGTCGGCTGTGTCGGTATTCAGCACATGCTGGACCGTCTGGCCCCGATGCTGGGCCAACCCCGCGCCTGCTTTGTGGGTGAGCCGACCGAAATGCAGGTGGCCATCGGGCACAAAGGCAAAGCCGCGCTGCGCGCCGTTTGCCACGGCCAAAGCGGGCATTCGGCATTGGCCCCGAAATTCGTCAATGCGCTGCATCTGGCCACCGATTTCGTGGCCGAGTTGCGCGCGCTGCAGGAAGCCTATGCCACCAACGGCAACAGTGATCCGGCCTATTCGGTGCCCTATACGACATTCCACGTGGGCATGATCTCGGGCGGCAAAGCGCTGAATATCGTGCCCGACCGTGCCGAGTTGACCTTTGAGTACCGCCATCTTGCCTCGGATCATGGGAAAGACATCCTGTCGCAGATCAAAGACGCGGCGGTCAGGGTCGGTGCCCGGTATCAGGCCCTGTGCCCCGAGGCGCGCATCGAAGTCGAGCAGTATAACGCCTATCCCGGTCTGGATGTTGCCGAGACGGATGGCGTCATCGCCTATGCTCAGAAACTTGCGCACAGTAACGCAACCACCAAGGTTGCCTTTGGCACCGAAGCCGGGTTTTTCAGCGAGTTGGGCATTCCAACCATCGTCTGCGGCCCCGGTTCCATGGAGCGTCAGGGGCACAAGCCGGATGAATATCTGGAGGTCGACCAGCTGAGCGCATGCGACGCGATGATGGATCGCATCCTCGAAGACATCAGCTGCTAAGACAAGGTTTGGTGCTGCTTAATGACGTCACCCTTACAGATGGCATTGGCCTTTGGGGCTGATCGTCATGGTCGGGGTCTACTATCTGGCGACCTGCAATATCCTTCCTGCCGACAAGATCGTGTTTAATGCATCGAACATAGCGGGGGGATCCCTGGTTATGCTGCCCCTGGTCTACAGACATAATCCGGAGGCCATCGTGATGGAAATCACGTTCCTTGGCTTCGCTTTGTAATCCGCGCGGCGCAAAGTAATTCGCACCGCGCCCCTGTTAAGCTGCAATCATATAAAACTTTCGCAGGGTCTGGGTAATTTCCCAAGTGCACGGTGTGCCTTTGGGAATGAAAAACGTATCCCCGGCACCAAACGTTTGTGCCGATCCGTCCGAAGCGGTCAGGGTAACTGACCCCGCGATGACGGTCATCATCTCGTCAACGGGATAGGCCTCGATGATCTCACGACAAGGTGCACATTCCCAGACCCCGGTCGAGATTTTCCCGTCCTGGCTTTCGAAAAAGCTGCTGATAGTCTCGGTCTTGTCTTCAGTGGTGAAATCGCTTTCCGCCACCAGGGATGATGGAACAAAGCCGGTTTCAGGGTTCCCGTCGGGCAGGAGGCGGATGGGCGTGCTCATTTTGCGATCTCCTTATCGGCGTGCGTTTGGTTAACAAGCCCCCGAACCAGCCAGAGCCGGATCGGAGGCCAAAACTCGAAGAGATAAGTTTACTTCTTCAGGTTGGTCCAGATCTGATCATACACCGCCTGAGTTTCCTCGTCACAGACCTCGATGAACACGCCCGGACCTGCCTTGTCATGCGGGTTCTTCTCAGGCTGTTCGGCCAGCGCAGGGTCCAGAAATTCACCCACGCCATTCACGCCAGCATTGTACTGCGCAAAGTTGGACACCGCTGCGATATTTTCAGGCTCCAGCAGGAAGTCCATGAAGATCAGCGCGTTCTCGCGGTTGGGCGCGTCTTTCAGCAGAACGACGTTGTCCATCCAGGCGATGTAACCTTGCGTCGGAAAGGCGTATTCCACATTGGCGCCTTCCTCGCGCGCCTTAGCGGAGAAACCGTCATAGATCTGACCCACAGCCGCATCGCCTGACACCAGAACCTCTTTCGCGGTGTCCGAATTAAACGAGGCCCAGTGCTGTTTAGCCTCTTGCAGCATAGCGTTCAGCGCCTTCAGTTGTTCACGGTCGGTCGAACACTGCGGGATACCCATATGCAGCGCCGCCATGGCCATCACTTCGCCCTGACTGTCCAGCATGTTGATGCGGCCCTGCAGTTCCGCCGGTGGATTGAACAGGATATCTGTGGTCTGAATATCACCTTCATACGCATCGCGGCTTACCGCAAAACTGGTCGATCCCCACTGATACGGGATTGAGGATTGCCGACCGGGATCAAAACCGGGATCGGCCCATTCCTCAGCGATGTTGCCTTTGTTTTTCAACTCGCCGTCGGCGATGGTGTCCAGCATGCCTTCTCCTGCCATGATCGAAACCATGTAGTCGCCGGGCACCGACACGTCATAGGTGCCGATACCGCCCGCCTTGAGCGAGGCCAGCATTGACTCGTTGCTGTCATAGGTGTCCATCGTGACGTTGATGCCGGTTTCTTCGGTAAACTTGTCCAGCAGCTCTTGCGGGATGTATTCAAACCAGTGGTACAGAACCAGCTCACCCTCGGCGGCGGCCGCGTTGGCACCAATGGCCAGAGCAAGGGCAGCGACGCCGCTTTTCATCATATGTTTCATGTGTCTCTCCATCTGTTGGTTATTTTGTGTTGTCAGACTTGCTGACGAAATAGCTGATCGTGACCATTACGATGGACACACTCAGCAACATGGTCGAAATCGCCATGATATTCGGTTTGATCCCCTGCTTGACCGAGCCAAAGATCGCCGTTGGCAAGGTTTCAACGCCTGCGCCTTTGACAAAGTTGGTGATGATGAAATCATCCAGGCTGACGATGAAGGCCAGCAGAAAGCCCGAGATAATCCCCGGCATCATCAGCGGAAGCAGGATCTTGGTAAAAGCCTGCCGCTTGGTGGCATACAGGTCCAGCGCGGCCTGTTCATAGCTGTCCTCAATCCCCTGCATCCGGGCCGAAATCGGCAGGTAAGCAAAAGGAATACAGAACGCGATATGGGCCAGCAGGATGGTCAGAAGCCCGCGTTCAAACCCGATCGAGTTGAAGAAGATCAGGGTTGCAACCGCCAGCACGATCTCGGGCACCATCAGCGGCAGGCTGATCAGGCCGAAGGACACGGTCCGAAAGCGGAACTTTCCGCCGCGCACCATCCCCGTAGCGGCCAGTGTCGCAATAGTGGTCGCCGTGGTGGCGGCGATGATCGCGATGATAAAGCTGTTCTTGGCCGCGGTCTTGAACTTGGCGCTTTCCGGGCCGGTGAACACATCCGCGTACCAGCGCAGCGACACGCCTTCCCAGTTGGTCAGCGACTGCGAGGCGTTGAAGCTATAGATCGTGACCACAACCAGCGGAGCGTACAGGATCACCAGACACAGCAGGGTGATCCCCTTGAAGCCGGTATAGGTCTTGATGTCGAATTGCTTGCTTGTCATCACTCAGCCCCCCGCTTTGTCCGCTTTGGCCTGTTGCCGGGCAGAGAACATCAGGATGATCAGAACCATGCTCAGCAGGATCATCGACGCTGCCGCGCCAAACGGCCAGTTACCGGCATTGCCCTTGAACTGTTCCTCGATCAGAGACCCGATCATAAAGTTCTTGGCCCCGCCCAGCAGGTCAGGCGCAAGGAACGAGCCCATCGAAGGCACAAAGACCAGAATACAGCCCGCAAACACGCCTGGCTTGATCGCCGGCAGCAGAACCCGCCGCAGCGTTGTCCATTTCGAGGCGTAAAGGTCCGCTGCCGCCTCGGACAGGGCAAAGTTATAGCGTTCCACCGCCGCATAGATCGGCAGAACCATGAAGGGCAGGTAGGAATAGAACAGGCCCAGCTGCACCGCAAAGTTGGTGTTGACGATATGCAGGGGGCTGTCGATCAGGCCGATGCTCATCAGGAAATCATTCAGCGGTCCCTGGTCGCGCAGCAGGAATTTCATCGAGACGGTGCGGATCAACAGGTTCACCCAATAGGGGATGGTGATCAAGAACACCCAGACCGGGCGCATATTCTCGGATCGGGTGGCGATGAAATAGGCCGTCGGGAAACCGATCACCAGGCTCAGCAGGGTCGCCGCCCCCGCCTGCCAGATCGAGCGCCAGAAGATCGTAACATAGGTCCATTCGATCTTTGGCGGATCATCCCCGAACAGGCCGCGATCAAAGAAGAACTGATCATAGGCCGCAAGGCTGAATTCCCAGATCACGCCGCCGCGGAACTCTTTCGTCAGGAAAGAGTAGATCAGCATCATAATCACCGGCGCCAGCACCAGAATGGACAGGGTCACCCATGCGGGCAACAACAGCCATGTGCGAGCTTCTTTATAGGTGTCTGTGGTTGCGCTGCCGCCGCTTGCTGCACCCGCCGCCATCAGTCCACCAGGAGGCGACCGGCCCCCAGCTCCATGTTGACATACATCTCACTGCCCGGCTCGAATATACGCTTGTTGCCGCGATCCGAGTTTGACGTGCGTACGATAAAATCGGGACCGTCCTGCAAGTCGACGATAGTGGTAATGTCGGTACCAACAAAGATGTTTTCCTTGATCCGGCCTTTCAGGCTTTCGGATTCCACAGGCGTGTCAGACATATACAGACGCTCGGGCCGGATCGACATATGCACCTTTGAACCTAGCCCAATGCCCTCAACCGCGTTACAGGTCAGCTCGTGCCCACCGCCCAGATGACAGGTTGCGCGCCCGCTTTCGATGCCGTCGACGGACACCTCAAGCAGGTTGGTCTCACCAATGAAATCCGCCACAAACATGTTGTGGGGGCGTTCGTAAATGTCCGTCGGCGCCCCCAGTTGCTGCATCTCACCGGCCGACATGACGGCGATACGGTCAGACATGGTCAGGGCTTCTTCCTGATCGTGTGTGACGAAAATAAAGGTAATCCCGGTTTCGCGCTGCAGGTGCTTCAACTCAAGCTGCATTGCCTTGCGCAGTTTCAGGTCCAGCGCCGACAGGGGTTCGTCCAGCAACAGAACTTTGGGCTGCGGAGCCAGCGCACGTGCCAGTGCAACACGCTGTTGCTGACCGCCCGACAATTGGCTGGGTTTGCGGGCCGAGAACTGGCCAAGTTGGACCAGCTCCAGCATCTCACCGGCTTTCTTGCGGGCATCGGATTTCGAGGTGCCGCGCATTTCCAGCCCGAATGCCACGTTGTCCAGAATGTTCATATGCGGAAACAGCGCATAGTTCTGGAAAACCGTGTTCACCGGGCGCTTGTTGGGGGGCAGGTTCTCGATCTCATCGCCATAAAGGTAGATGGCCCCTTCGGTCACGGCCTCGAATCCGGCAATCATCCGCAGCAGAGTGGTCTTGCCGCAGCCGGACGGGCCTAACAACGTAAAGAACTCGTTGTCCATGATCGACAGCGAGATCTTCTTGAGCGCGGTAAAATCGCCATAGCGTTTCACCGCGTCTCGCACGTCAATCGCGATATTTTCTGTGTCAGACAATTGCGCCTCCCCTGAGCATCGCGAGTTTGCACTCAGGTATATACGGGCCGCGCTGCCTGCCTAAGAATTGACTTCCTCACTAAACATTAGGATTAGCCTAATCATTTTTCTTTTTTAATATAAATCAATGTATTACACCGGATCCGCAGTCTTTTTCATCGAATAGAAAAGACTGGGTCGCATATTGGATTTGCAACCTTCTTTTCCTATAATTATCCCTATGGAGAAAGGATCAACCAGGGCCTACAGCAGAGACAAAAGTTGGTGTATGCGACATCTGAGCTTTTGTTCGCTGCTTTCTTACTTGCATGGGATTATGGGGAGAAACCCATCCAGTCCGTCTGCATCCTCAACTATGGTGAGATCAGTGTGAAATAAATCGTTAGGACCCTTGTTTCTATCGAAGGCATCACGGTCATGTTTGTCGTCAGCATGTTTCTTATTCTCGTATCAGAACGTTTCAACCACCTAAGCGTTAAGTTTTTTGACCAGTCTGAAACAGCAACCTTCAGAGTTTTTTGGGCGGTCAGCTCCGTTCACTAAACTAATGTATGGCATGCAAAATCATATCTGATTGGTTTGCCAGCACTGGAGACAGATAGAGAGTGCTTCTTGATTTATAGGCCCATGTTAGGCATCAGCCACACGAGCTGATACGCTGTCGCATGATACCTATAACGGGTAGCCCACCGTATCGCGCTGACCACGAAAGCCCGCTGGATTGGCCGCCCGCAGCAAATCGAAGGCTGGTCGAAACAGCGCCATAAGACCATGTTGGAAACGGCCGAATGCCTACTTTCAGCACTTAGTTTCAGTTTATGCCTGGTGCAGCAATCGGTTGGTATGGGCTCATTGCCGCCTAGCGCCGGTGCAGTGATGGCAAACTTCGCGCGTCTCTGACACCGGTCTTTCGCTCAGCTGTAAAATCGTCCAGTCAGTGCGGTGCTGATGATTGGGTCAGGAGGGAGGAACGGAGGGCAAATCATGCCACGAGTCCAACTTCCCGCAGTCACCCCAAAGCGCAAGGCTTGGAACAAAGGTCGGATCATCGGTCAGAAAAGACCGCTGCTACCCAAGCAGGTTTGGGCAATCCGGGCGCGGCTTGAAATGGCGGGCAATCTACGCGATTTGGCTATGTTCAACGTCGCAATCGACAGCAAGCTGCGCGGCTGTGATCTGGTCAAACTCTCTGTTATCGAACTTGTCAAAGATGATCGAGTACTTGAACGCGTTTCGGTGATCCAAAGCAAGACTAAGCGACCGGTCCAGTTCGAACTTACGGAAAACACGCGAGAAACCGTCTTGGTCTGGGTCAACTCGCCCGAGATGTTTGCATGTCGGTTCATGTTCCCCAGCCGGTTCCACGACCGCCCGCACATCTCAACCCGCCAGTATAGGCGGCTTGTTCGAGACTGGGTGACTGCGATTGGCTTAGAACCGAGTGGATATGGGACGCATTCACTTCGGCGGACGAAGGCGGCGGAAATTTTTCGAAAGACTGGCAACTTTCGCGCGGTCCAACTGCTGCTTGGTCACACCAAAGTCGACAGCACTGTTCGATACCTTGGCGTTGAATTCGAAGATGCCTTGAACATTGCAGAGCGCATCGACATCTAAGCCATCTTGGCGAACGGTCACGCGTTCGCCATTTCAAAGCGACTACCGGTCTATTTCCAGGCGTTGGTCGGTGCTGAGCCCTTTTTTACAGATGCCACGCCGCGCATGAATTCCTGCTCCGACCTGAGCAAGATGAGTTGCTCTTCGCGAGAAGGTTACTAACGGTAGTCTTAGGCTTTCTTTACCAAAATTGAATAGAACCTGTTTCGCACCTGCTCGGAGGTTCCATGCAACAAAGTTTCGGCGATTTCCTCAGGCATGGCGGTGATGGCCAGTAAGTCATTGCACAGCGTGATGAGCACATCGTTGGCCATAGCGCAGGGCTGTCCCACAAATCGACCTTTCCTAACTACACCGCTTTACGAGCTGATTTCAGCGACCATCTCGAACAGGCGATCAGCGAAAACACTCGGATGCTCCTCAACACTCTGACGCCTCCCGATACAGTACCAACTGTCACCGAAACTGATCTGCGAGATGTCTCAGAAGCAAAGGCAGAGGCACTCGATGTATGGGACGTGCGCCTTGAGCACATATTCAATGAATACCAAACGACGGCTTCGGTGACATGCGCTGCGTTGCAACAAGATGTGTGTCGCGACTGCAAGGATATGCTGCGTCAGCACAGTTCAGAAATTGAACTGCGCCCTTGTCCGCTCAACCGACGTTGAGTCAGTATCGTCTCGCAATTAGTGTAAGATTGTAAGACGCGCTGTACTGACTGAATTCAGAAAGTCTCGCACAAACGACCGAAGGCGCGCGGTCTTCCAAAATAAAACAGCGGCCAAAAGGGGCCGCTGTTTTCTGTTTCGATGGTGAACCGGATCAATCCAGCGTGCGGGTGACCTCTTCGCGCTCGAAGATTTCGATCACGTCGCCAGCGCGGATATCGTCGTAGTTTTCGAACGCCATACCGCATTCCTGACCCGACTGAACCTCGGACACTTCGTCTTTGAAGCGTTTCAGCGTCTTCAGCGTGCCTTCGTGGATCACCACGTTGTCGCGCAGCAGGCGAACGCCAGCCGAACGACGCGCCACACCTTCGGTGACCAGACAGCCGGCAACCTTGCCAACGCCGGTGACCTTGAAGACTTCGCGGATCTCGGCGTAACCGATGAACTTTTCGCGGATCTCGGCGCTCAGCAGGCCCGAAGCGGCGGCTTTCACGTCGTCGACCAGATCGTAGATCACCGAGTAGTAGCGGATTTCCACACCCTTCTGGTTCGCCGTGTTCCGTGCCGACGCATTGGCACGCACGTTGAAGCCCAAGATCGGGGCGCCCGAGGCTTCGGCCAGACCGACATCTGTCTCGGTGATCGCACCAACGCCCGAGTGCAGTACGCGTACGCGCACCTCTTCGTTGCCGATTTTTTCCATCGCCTGAACAATGGCCTCAGCCGAGCCTTGTACGTCCGCTTTCATCAGAATTGGCAGTTCGTTGACGTTCTCGTCTTCCTTCGCCTTTTGCATCAGCTGCTCAAGGGTCGTCGCGGCACCAGCGGCGGCGCGTTTGTCCTTGGCGGCTTGTTCGCGGTATTCCGCGATCTCACGGGCCTGTGCTTCGGTCTCGGTCACGTTCAGAACGTCGCCCGCTTCTGGCGTGCCGTTCAAACCCAGAACCTCAACCGGAACCGAGGGGCCAGCTTCTTGGACGCGATCGCCCTTGTCGTTGATCAGCGCACGAACCTTACCGTACTGCTCACCCACAACGAAGATATCGCCCTGACGTAAAGTTCCGTTCTGAACCAGAACAGTGGCAACGGGGCCGCGACCCACGTCCAGCTGCGCCTCGATCACGGCACCTTGGGCGGCGCGATTCGGGTTGGCTTTCAGTTCCAGAATTTCGGATTGCAGCGCGATGGCTTCCAGCAGTTCGTCCAGACCTTGACCGGTGATGGCGGACACTTCGACATCCTGAACCTCACCCGACATTTTCTCGACGATCACTTCGTGCTGCAGCAGATCAGTGCGCACCTTGTCCGGGTTCGCACCCGGCTTGTCGACCTTGTTGATCGCCACGATCATCGGCACTCCGGCCGCTTTCGCGTGGTTGATCGCTTCGACCGTCTGCGGCATCACCGCGTCATCGGCAGCAACAACCAGAACCACGATATCCGTGACCTGAGCCCCGCGCGAACGCATCGAGGTAAAGGCCGCGTGGCCCGGTGTATCCAGGAAGGTCAGCGTTGTACCGCCATCAGTTTTCACCTGATAGGCGCCGATATGCTGGGTGATGCCACCAGCCTCACCGGCCACAACCCGCGCGTCACGAATCGCATCCAGCAACGAGGTCTTACCATGGTCGACGTGACCCATGATGGTGATGACCGGCGGACGCGGTTTCAGATCGGCATCGTCGTCTTCGACCTCTTTGATGACGTCTTCAACATCCGAATCAGAGACGCGGGTGACCTTGTGGCCGAACTCTTCGATAATCAGCTCAGCTGTATCAGCGTCGATGGTCTGGTTCTGTGTGACCATCATGCCCATGTTCATCAGCGATTTGACCACGTCAGCCACACGCTCGGCCATACGGTTGGCCAGCTCGGACACTGTGATCGCCTCGGGCAGCTGAACGTCGCGGATTACCTTTTCCCGCTCGACCGGGCCGCCCATGGCTTTTTGACGCGCACGCTCTTGCTTGCGCTTCATCGACGCCATCGAGCGTTGGCGGCTGCCTTCGCCACCAGTGGCCTGACCCAGTGTCAGCTTGCCGGAACGACGGTTGTCATCACGGCCCTTACCGCGGTTTCCACGCTGCTCCCGCTCACGCTCGTTCTTACGAGGCGTCGCGGCAGGTGCTGGTTTATTGACCGGGCTGCGCGGTGCGGCGGCCTTGGGTTCGGCAGGCGCAGGGGTTGAGGCGCGTTGTGCAGCAATTTCAGCTTCTTTGCGCTTGCGCTCTTCCTCTTCAGCCTTGGCGCGGGCGCGTTCTTCGGCCTCGCGCTGTTCGCGTTCCTTGGCCTCTTGCTCGGCACGACGACGGGCGCGCTCTTCCTCGCGCGCTTTTTCGGCGGCTTCGCGGGCGGCGGCCTCTTCGACCTCGCGGGCCTTGGCGGCCTGCAATGCTTTCATCCGGCGCGCCATTTCGGCGTCAGAGATTCCTGCAGGGCGGCGCGACGGATCACCCGACGGCGTTGCCCCGCCACCCGGTTTGCCGGCGCCCGGCTTGGGAACCACCACGCGCTTGCGTTTGGTTTCCACCACGACATTCTTGGTGCGTCCGTGGCTGAAACTCTGTTTCACATTTCCGGGGCGTGCCCCGCCACGAAGACCCAATGTCTTTTTGCCGTCATTCTCGCTCATAAAGCTTTTTACCCTTCCGTGCGGCCCCTGCCGCCGTCATCCGTTTCGCGCAAGCCACGCAGGCGCTGCGCTTCCTCTACAACACGTTTGGCGAGTCCGCCAGAGGCCAGCGCCGCATGAATCACGGTTTGGCGCCCAAATGCCTGTCCTAACTCGTCCGCGGTCAGCCAACCGATGTATTTTCCGAAGTGCGGCGTGCTGAGTTTCGACTTGCCGCGCCCCGATCCATCAGCGGCCTGAATCAGCACTTGCGCCTCTTCTCGGTCCAGCCACGTCTTGACCTTTTCGTACCCGGCGACCGCGTCACCGGACTTGCGCGCCAGGCTCAACAATTCGATCACCCGGCGCGAAACCTGTTTTTCGACCTCTTCGGTCAGGTCCTGCGGCACGTTCACTTGCGCCTTGAACCCGCGGGCAAACAGTTTCTTGCCTACGGCCTTGTCCAAGGCGGCGCGATCTGCCGCCACATAGACCCCGCGCCCCGGCAGTTTCGCCGCGACATCCGGATAGACCTGCCCGTCCGGCCTTGTCACAAAGCGTATCAACCCATATTTAGGTTGAATCTCGCCCGTGGCGATGCACTTGCGTTCAGGCCCTTCGGACCGATCCTTATGGAAGCCACCGCGACCCATGCGCGTACCCCGAGGCCTGAGATCAGGCCTCGGCCTCCTCGTCTACTGCTTCGCCATCTTCTTCGGCTTGTTCCAGCTCGGCGGGATCGACCCAGCCCAGCATGATGCGCGCGGTCATGACCAGATCCTGCGCCTCTTCCAGCGTTACGCCGAAGGGCTCAAGCACACCGTCATCCTTGATACGCTCACCATCGACCGTGGTCCAGCCACCGGCCAGTTCCCAGTCAGCGCAGGTGGCGAAGTCTTCCAGGTTCTTCACGTCGTCCTTGGCCAGCGCTTCCACCATCTGGGGTGTCAGGCCTTCGAATTCAATAAGGCTATCCTCGGCACCCAGAGCACGCGCTGCATCCAGTGCAGCTTTGGCCTGTGCTTCCAGATATTCACGGGCACGGGTCTGCAGTTCCTGCGCGGTGCCTTCGTCAACGCCGTCAATGACCAGCAGTTCATCGATTTCCACATACGCAACCTCTTCGAGGTTGGTAAAGCCTTCGGACACCAGCAACTGAGCAAAGAATTCGTCCAGATCCAGGCTTTCCATGAACAGCTGGGTGCGGGCTTCGAACTCCTTTTGACGGCGGGCCGATTCTTCGGCTTCGGTCATGATGTCGATGTCCAGATTTGTCAGCTGGCTGGCCAGACGCACGTTCTGACCGCGGCGACCGATTGCGAGGCTCAGTTGTTCCTCGGGAACCACAACTTCGATCTTGCCAGCTTCTTCGTCCAAAACCACCTTGGAAACCTCGGCGGGCTGCAGCGCATTCACCAGGAAGGTCGGCTGATCTTCGTTCCACGGAATGATGTCGATTTTCTCGCCCTGCAGTTCGTTCACAACGGCCTGCACGCGGCTGCCGCGCATACCAACGCAGGCACCAACGGGATCAATCGAACCGTCATACGAGATCACGGCGATCTTGGCGCGCGAACCGGGGTCACGGGCCACGGCCTTGACCTCGATGATGCCGTCATAGATTTCTGGCACTTCCATCTTGAACAGCTCGGCCATGAATTCCGGCGCGGTACGCGACAGGAAGATCTGGTGGCCACGCACTTCGCGACGCACTTCCTTGATATACGCACGCACGCGGTCATTCGGGCGATAGCTTTCGCGGCCGATCTTGTCGTTGCGGCGCAGAACGGCCTCGGCACCGCCCAGATCGACGATGACATTGCCAAATTCTTCGCGTTTGACGGCACCGTTGATAATGGTGCCTGCGCGATCCTTGAATTCTTCGTACTGACGGTCGCGTTCAGCTTCGCGCACCTTCTGCAGGATCACCTGCTTGGCGGATTGCGCTGCGATACGCCCCATTTCAACCGGCGGCACTTCTTCGACGAAGACGTCACCAACTTCGGGCGCTTCCAAGTACTGCTTCGCTTGCTCGACGGTCATCTCAGCCTGGTAGTTTTCCAGCTCTTCATCCTCGACCACGGTGCGCACGCGGGTAAAGGTCGCCTTGCCGGTTTTGCGGTCAATCGACACGCGAATGTCCATCTCGGCGCCGTAACGGCTCTTGGCGGCACGGGCGAGCGATTCTTCCATCGCTTCGACAACCAGACCGGGGTCGATCATCTTTTCGCGGGCCACGGCCTCGGCGGTCTGCAGCAGCTCCAGCTGGTTGGCTGAGGTGATTGCCATCAGTTCGTCTCCTCTTCGGACCCTTCGGTCTCAATCTCGTCGAAAGCGTTTTCGTTCAGGGCACCGGCGTCCTTGCGCTGGCGCAGCATTTCCTTGATCAGATCATCAGTCAGGACCAGCTTTGCATCGCTCAACCAGTCGAATTGCAGACCGATGGTGATGGTCTCATCCCCCTCGGGGATGTTGATCAGAACCTCGTCCCCTTCGATCCCGGCCAGCTCACCCTTGAAGCGGCGGCGGCCGTCGATCAGCTCGGCGGTCTCGATCTTGGCTTCATACCCTTCGAACATCTCAAAATCCTTGAGACGGGTCAGAGGGCGGTCGATACCGGGGCTGGACACCTCAAGCGTATAGGCGTCAAGAATCGGGTCTTCGACGTCCAGTGTGGCGCTGACCGCGTTCGAAATTTCGGCGCAATCATCCACTTCGATACCGCCATCGGGCTTATCAGCCATGATCTGCATCGTGGTGGTCTTGCCGCTCATCAAACGGATGCGGACCAGCTCATACCCCAGATCTTCGATCACGGGGGTAATGATCTCGGCCAGCCGCCGGTCAATCGCCGCTTTGGCTATCAGGTCGTTTGTCATCTGGTGCTCTACCCTGTCATACGGGCACAAAAAAACGGGCGCGCGGCCCGTCGAAATTTTCCGGTGGAGCCCCGGACCGAAGCCCGACACGCCGCTGTTGCAACTGCATATACGCAGGGTTTCCCGAAACTGCAACCCCCGCTGCAGGTCGTGATCGGATTTACGCCATCCACCACCGCTCGGCGATACGGCCATCGTCCAGCGCGCGACCCGTTCCGATCTGGCGCGGCATACCTACATGCGGGGCCACGGCCAGTGCCATTTCCGATTCGCTTGGGTGATATCGCAGTCCGCGCCGGCCCTTCAGCTCGCCGCCTGCGGGCAGGGCCGCCACATCGACAAAGCCATCGCGCAACGCCTCGGCCCGGACACGGGCATCAGGGATGACGATGATTTCAAACGTCTCGGCCCACCCGGCCTTGCCGTACTTATAGTGCCCGGCCAACTTGCGGCCCAGGAAGTGCCGATCATCCTTGGCCCGCTCCACTCGGTAACAGCCGGTGCCATTAGCCGCGAACAGAGGGCTCACGCCTTGCCCGTCACGGGTGATGACAAAACGGCTGTCGGCCAGCAGAAAAGGCAGCCCCGGATTCGCGTCGGCCAGTTCAAGACGCACCCTGTTGGGGGATACAGCTTCGGCCTGTCCGACATAACTAAGAACCGCCGTCACGTCCGCAACGTCCAGCGACGCGCCGTCGTGAAAGGTAACACCCTCGCGCAGATCAAAATGCCACACCCGCGCATCAGCGTCTGTATGCCACCCCGCGGCCAATTCTCCGCGCAAGGTACCATCGGGGGCAATCTCAGTCAGCGCGTCAAACACCGCCCCGCGGGCCACCTGTTCCAGGCTGTCATCACGCGGCACGGCCAACCGCAGCGCACCGCCAGCCTTGGGCGTATCCGCCAACGACGCCCCCGTGGCCGCCAGCAAAGCAGCGGCAGCACCCGAGGCAAACAGAGCACGGCGGTCAATCCGGGTCATGTCACCCCCTCGGCCACGCGGTCCATGATTCGGACCAGTTCGGCACTGATACCGGGCTCAGAGAGGGCGTGACCTGCGTTGCGAACCATCTTCAGCTCGGCATTGGGCCAGCGTTCGGCCAGATTCCACGCGGCCTGCGGCGGGCAGATCATGTCATAGCGACCCTGTACGATATGGCCAGGGATATGAGCGATCTTGTCTACTTGGTCTAGAATCTGGCCGTCCTTCTCAAGGAAAGCGCTGTTGATGAAATAGTGATTCTCAAGCCGCGCAAATGCCCGCGCATATTCGCCGGGGCTTTCACCCGCCCCGCCTTGGGCATGAATTGACGCCAGCGCATTCTCCCACGATGACCACGCCCGCGCATACAGGATTTCCGTGGCGCGATCCCCGGAAAACAGGCGTTTGTTATAGGCACCGATCGTATCGCTCAGCTCACCTTCGGTCAGCAGAGCGGTGAATTTCGCCCATTGCTCGGGCCAGAACTTGCCCGCGCCACCACCGTAGAACCAATCAAGCTCGGCCTGCGTGGCCAGAAACACACCGCGCAGCACTAAACGGTTTACACGATCCGGGTGCGCCTGCGCATAGACCAACGCCAGGGTTGCGCCCCAGCTGCCGCCAAACACGGTCCAGTCGTCGATATCCAGCAATGTGCGCAGCCGTTCGATATCGGCCACCAGATGCCAGGTAGTGTTGTCTGTCACCGATGCGTGGGGCCGCGACCGGCCACAGCCGCGCTGATCGAACAGAATCACCCTATAGACGCTAGGATCAAAATAGCGCCGCATCGCCGGACTGCAGCCGCCACCCGGCCCGCCATGCAGCACCACAACCGGAACCCCCTTCGGATTGCCGCATTGTTCCATATAAATGCGGTGCCCTTCGCCCATATCCACCATGCGCTGATCGAACGGGTCGATCGGCGGGTACAGATATTGCACTGCGCGCTTTTGGTCCGGGTACTTGTCCATTATGCCCCTATATAGTCCTTAAACGTAAAAGAGCATACGGAGACAGGAATGCAAGCGCATCCGAACACTGTGGACCCGTCCGAGATCGCAAAATTCGAAGCGATGGCCGCAGAATGGTGGGATCCTCACGGAAAATTCAAACCGCTGCACATGATGAATCCGTGCCGTCTGGATTATATCACACAGCAGATCGCAGGCGAATTTGACCGCGATTTGAAGGCCCCGAATCCTTTTCAGGGCCTGCGCTTGCTGGATATCGGCTGCGGTGGCGGCTTGCTGAGCGAACCGATGGCGCGTCTAGGTGCCACTGTGGTTGGCGCAGACGCTGCCGAGGGCAACCTGCCCGTCGCGCGCATTCACGCAGAACAGTCCGGGTTGGAGATCGACTATCGCCACACTACCGCCGAGGCGCTGGCCGAAGCGGGCGAGAAGTTCGATGTGGTGCTGAATATGGAAGTTGTCGAGCATGTGGCCGATCCGCTGTCCTACTTGACTGCCACACAGCAATTGCTGAAACCCGGCGGACTGGAGATTTGTTCGACCATCAACCGCAACCCGAAATCCTATGCGGTGGCGATTGTCGGGGCCGAAGTCGTTATGCGCTGGCTGCCGCGCGGGACGCATGAATGGAACAAATTCATCACGCCGGATGAGCTGATCGACCTTCTGCGCCAAGCCGGGCTGGACCCGGTGGACCGCAAGGGTTTTGTGTTCAACCCGATTCTCTGGAGCTGGTCGATCTCTGACCGGGATCTGAGCGTCAATTACGTCACGGCAAGCATTCGGCCAGAATAAGGATTTCCCATGTCAATAATCCCCGAAGGTGGCAGCCTGTTCGTCGTCGACATTGAATACACTGTACCAATGGATAAGGTGGCAGCTGTAATCGATCCGCATATGGATTTTGTCCGCGCATCTTATGAAGCTGGCCGGTTCCTGATGTCCGGGCCAAAGGTTCCGCGTACTGGCGGCCTGATCGTGATGACGGCCGACAGTCGTGAAGATGCTGAAAGCTATCTGGAACAAGACCCGTTCGCGCAGGAAAAGGTTGCTAAGTTTCGCGTGACCGAATTCCGGGCCTCAAACCTGCATCCGACCCTGAAGGCCTGACTCACTCCTCCTCGAGTCGAATCCTCAGATCGCGCAGCACGGGCAATGTGCTGCGGACCCGCTCCAGCCCCAGTTCTCCGACAACGCGGTTGATCAGCGGTGCAATTGAAGAAATCGCCTGATCGCGCGCACGGCGACCGGCAGGGCTGATTGCCACCATCTTGCGGCGGGCGTCGTCCCAGTCGGGGCGGATGTGGATGTATCCGGCCCATTCCAGCTTGGCCAAAGTGTTGGTCATTGCGCCTCGGGTCACATGGAATGTATTTGCCAGTTGCGCCGGACTGCGTTCATCCCCGACGAACACCAGATGGTTCAGCACCGAGAAATGCGAGATTTCCATGCCCTTGGGCAGCACCCGGCTAAGCCGGTTGCGCAATAGCTGATCGGCGGTCAGGATCTCGCTGAACAGCGTGACCGCAAGGGCATTATGTTCGTCAGTCATGGTCCGGTTCTGGATCAGGGCCCGTCGAAAGGCCGCACGTGAGTCAACGAGGGCACCCGACGGCGCGCCTCTGACACAGAACTATCATCCAAATCGAAAAAGTGAATGCCTGGATCGGTCCCTGCGTCGAGAATAACCTCTCCCCACGGGGCCACGACCATGCTGTGACCGTAGGTCCGGCGCGTTCTGCCACGGGTTTTCGGGTGCTCTCCGGTCTGTGCCGGGGCCAGTATCCAACAGCCGGTTTCAATCGCCCGCGCACGCAACAGCGATTCCCAATGGGCCGCGCCGGTGACCGGCGAAAACGCTGCCGGAATGGTAAGAATCCGCGCCCCCGCCTGCGCCAAAGCGGCATAAAGATGCGGGAAACGGATATCATAACAGATGGTCATCCCAACCATGCCGAAATCGGTTTTGGCCAGCACCGCCCGATCGCCGGGACGATAGTTTTTGGATTCGCGGAAGGTCTCAGATTCCGAGACCTGCACGTCAAACATGTGAATCTTGTCATACCGGGCCACGATCAACCCCTGCGGGTTTATCATGAAGGAACGGTTGGCAAACCGCCCGTCTGGGTCATGGGTTTTGATCACCAAAGACCCGATCAGCAGCCAAACGCCCAGCGCTGCGGCCATATCTCGCAGGCCCGCCAGAGTTTGGTCATCTTCTTCAAGCTGTAGAACGTCGCGCTGCCGTGTCGCGCTGGTGGACACGCAATTCGTCACCTCGGGCGTCAAGATGAACCGTGCGCCCTGCCCGGCAGCCTCGGCCATCAGAGCCCGAACGGTCGCCAGATTCTCGACCGGGTCATCCGACGAGCAAAGCTGCAGCAGCGCGGATTTCATCAGGCCGCCAACAGGCGATCCAGCTTGCCCTGACGCTCAAGCTCATACAATTCGTCGCAGCCGCCCACATGCTGCGCGCCGATGAAAATCTGCGGCACGGTGCGTTTGCCACCGGCACGTTTGATCATCTCGGGCTTGCGCTTGGGGTTCGTCAGCACGTTGATCTCATTGAACTCGACGCCTTTTTGTTTCAGCAGGCGTTTGGCCGCGTGGCAAAAGCCGCACAGCGGCGAGGTGTACATTTCAACCGGTTTCATATTCCGTCCCTTCGGGTTTCGCACAATCTTGTGCGAATTAGGCATCCTTGGCAACGCGCGCCAGAGCCAACACGAAAATATGATTTGCCCCCGCGGCAACGCAGACACGTGCGCAGGCAGCCAGCGTCGCCCCCGAGGTCATGACGTCATCAACAAACAGCACATCTCGCCCCTGCATCTGCCGCAGTCGCTTGGGATGAGCCACAATCGCACCCGACAGCGTATCAGCCCGCTCGTCAGCAGTTTTGCCATCCAGCACAGGTGTCCGTACCCGCCGCACTAGCAAGTCCGGGCAGACATCCAACCCGGTCTGCCGCCCCAGATGCTGCGCCAGCAAAGCCGACTGGTTGTAACGTCGCTTGAGCAACCGTGACCAATGCAACGGCACGGGTGCAATCAGCATGTTGTCCCGCAACAAATCCCGCCCGGCCTGTTCCATCCACCGGGCCGCTGGCTTTGCCAGTTCCGGCCTGTCGCCGTGTTTTAAGGCCAAAATCAGCGCGCGCGCCTTGCCATCGTAAAGCAGCGCAGCCCGCCCATCCTGCCACGGACGGGGCGTTTTCATGCAGTCATCGCATTCAGTCCGATAGCCGTCCGCTTGACCCGGCAAAGGCACACCGCAGCTTTCACACACCACACCGCCAATGAAGGGCGTGTCACGCCAACATGCGCCACAAAGGCCGAAATCCGCTTCGGTGAGCTCACCACACCCCAAACAGCGCGGTGGATAAATCAGCTCGACAGCGGTTTGAATCCGCTGCCACATGCGGTACTTCCGCCCTATGAAACTGCCTGAGTCCAATGCACCCTCTCTGTTCGACCGCCCGGCCCTGATCCGGCATCGCGACCGCGCTCGGGACGACGCACTGTTTTTACATCACGCCGCCGTGGATGAGGTGCAGGATCGGCTCACCATGGTTAACAAAACCTTTACGGATCCAGCGATTGTGGCGCCGTTTGCGCATATCTGGCACGACGTGCTGCCGGGGGCACAGATCGTTGCAGATGACGAAGTTCTGGCCCTCACACCTGACGCGCATGATCTGGTGATTCACGCCATGGCGCTGCATTGGGCCAATGACCCTGTGGGGCAGCTGATCCAGTGTCACCGCGCCCTGCGGTCAGATGGCTTGCTGCTGGTGGTCTGTCTGGGCGGTGAAACTCTGCACGAGCTGCGCGCCGCCCTTGGGCAGGCTGAGATTGAGATCTCCGGCGGCCTCAGCCCGCGCATCGCACCAATGGCTGAACTGCGCGATCTGGGCGGGTTGCTGCAGCGCGCGGGGCTTGCGCTGCCGGTTGCCGACACTGCCCGCCTGACAGCGGAATATCGCGACCTAACCCACCTGATGCATGACCTGCGCGCGATGGGAGAGACCAACAGCCTGTCCGGGCGCATGAAATACCCCACAAAACGGCAGGTCTTTGCCCGGGCACAGCAGATTTACGCCGACCATTTCCAGACCCCCGCAGGTCGACTGTCAGCCACTTTTGAGCTGATTTGCCTGACCGGTTGGTCGCCCGACGACAGTCAGCAGAAACCCCTGCGCCCAGGGTCGGCTCAGACGCGTCTGGCCGAGGCATTGGGGACAAAAGAAGGCAAACTGTCCAATTGACGACCGGGGAAATCCGGTTATCTCAGCCCGGTACAGAGAAATCTCAGGAAGCTCGAAATGTTTGATGCCACCCGCCCCGATCATGCCCCCACGGACCATCCCAAGGTCAAAATGGGCCGCGTCGGCATCCTGTTGGCCAATCTTGGCACACCGGACGACTACAGCTATTGGCCGATGCGTCGGTATCTGAACGAATTTCTGTCGGACCAACGCGTGATCGACTATCCCAAATGGAAATGGCAGCCGATCCTGCAGGGCATCATCCTGACCAAACGCCCGTTCAGTTCAGGCGAGGCGTACAAGTCGATCTGGAATCACGACAAGGGCGAAAGCCCGCTGATGACGATCACCAAGGATCAGACGGCCAAACTGCGCGATGCGATGCAGGCGCGCTACGGCGATCAGGTCATGGTCGATTTCTGCATGCGCTACGGCAACCCGTCGACCAAATCGAAAGTGCGCGAGATGGTGGCGGCAGGCTGCGATCGTATCCTGTTCTTCCCGCTTTATCCGCAATATGCGGGCGCGACGACGGCCACGGCCAATGATCAGTTCTTCCGCGCACTGATCGATGAAGCGCGGCAACCCGCGACTCGCACCGTGCCGGCCTATTTCGACGAACCCACTTACATCGACGCTTTGGCCAAATCAGTAGAACAGGCCTACGCGGCGATGGAGATCGAGCCGGATATTCTGGTCTGCTCTTATCACGGCATGCCGGAACGGTATTTGCAGCAGGGCGATCCATACCACTGCCAATGCGCAAAAACGACTCGGCTGCTGAAGGAACGGCTGGGTTGGTCGAACGATCAGCTTGTCTCGACCTTCCAGTCGCGATTCGGGCCCGAGGAGTGGCTGAAACCTTATACGGTCGACCATGTGGCCGAGCTGGCGCGGCAGGGAAAGAAGAACATCGCCGTCATCGCACCGGCGTTTTCCGCCGATTGCATCGAAACGCTGGAAGAGATCAACGAAGAGATAAAAGAAAGCTTCGAAGAGGCGGGTGGCGAGACCTTTACCTATATCCCCTGCCTGAACGAAGATGATTCGCATATTGCAGCATTGGGCAAGGTGATCGAAGACAATCTGAAGGGCTGGCTGGACTAACACCGGCCCTGTTAGTCAGGGCCTTTCAATCAGGCATGAAAAAAGGCGGTGGAGAGATCCACCGCCTTTTCTCTAGATGACGCTTGTCAAATTAGCTTGCTGCAACAGCTGCGGCAACTACGACCAGCAGGATCAGCGGCAGGATGATGCCCTGCGACGAACCTTGAGTTTCCTCTACAACAACCGGTGCTTCAACAACCGGCTCTTCCAGGTTACCGGCATAAGCGGTCGAAGCAGCAGCAGTCAGTGCAGCGGCGAGAACGAGTTTCTTCATATTAACCTCCAGAATTTGCACGGTTCCGAATAGTGAAACCGCACACCCAAGACTTACCTCGTAGTTTTTTCTAATCAGCTATCCGACTGGAATGCAATTGCAACTTGCGCCGCAAGCGGGTTCGTGCGCGAAAATGTCGTCAAATTAGCAACACTTGCGTGCCAACCTTCGCCATTGAAAACAATTCCGCGATGTCCTCGTTGAACAGGCCGATGCAACCATTTGACGAACGGCGGCCAATTTTGCGCGTATCATGCGTTCCGTGGATACGGTAGTATTTCCAACTTAGATACAAAGCGTGTGTTCCCAAGGGGTTATCGGGGCCCGGCGGGATATAGTCCGGCCACTCGGGGTTACGCTTTTTCATCGAAGGTGTCGGTGACCAACTTGGTCCCTCGACCTTGCGGATCACACTAGTGCGGCCACGGCGGGTCAGCTCCTCGGTTAGGGGCACCGATGAGGGGTAAAGTTTGTACACCCGCTGGTCGTCGGACCAGTAATGCAACGCGCGCGAGACGGTATCGACCAGTATGGCCCCGTTATTCGTGTTCGAAAAATAGGGCTGCCAGTCCAATGCGCGGAAGCCCGAGATATTTCGACGCACGTCGGGTTCCGCTTCGGGCGCGGGGCGCAGCGGGTCGCCGGGAATGTATTGCGCAATCGCGGGTGAGGCCAGCAGGGCTGACGCTCCGGCCAGGAATCCGCGACGGGAAGTTATATGAATGTGTTTCTTGACCATGAGGGGCGGTCCTTTACTAAGGCCAGTCTGAAAATCTGTCGCATTCTATTGCCAGAATGCTTCAGTCGCAAATCAAACCGGCAGAATCACGCAGAACAAGGCTATTGTGCGTTTGCCCAAGACCCTCTGTCACGCTATGCCGTAAGCTGACACAATCATCAGGTCGATCATGACGCGTATTATTTCATTACTATTTGCCTGCTTTATTGCGCTGGCCGCATGTACACCCAGCAGCTCCCCGACATATGGATCGGATGGTCGGCCGCTGCCGACAGTCTACAAAATCCGGGGCAATCCCGAAAAGCTGCAGTTCCGTATGCTTGATTCGGTCAACGCGCTGCGTCAGGCGCAAGGTCTGCAAGCCGTGCAGCTGAATTCGCAACTCAACGCCGCTGCGGCCACACATGCCAAAGACATGGCACGGCAAAACCGCCCTTGGCACTTTGGATCGGACGGATCATCGCCAATCGACCGGGCGCAACGCGTGGGCTATTTCGGCACGTTCCTGGGCGAAGCGATCTCTGAGACCTATGAGACCGAGACTGAAACGCTGGCCGCCTGGATGCAGGAACCCGGGCCGCGCTCGGTGATTCTGGACCCCAAAGCGACGCAGATGGGCTTTGCCTGGCATCAGGAAGGTGGCGGTAAAATCTGGTGGACGCTGGAAATGGGCGCAGGCGGGTAACCGCAGCCATATCTAAAAACAAAAAAGCCCTCGGAAAACCGAGGGCTTTTTTCGTATCCTTAAACGCTTAAGCCGCTTGCATCGACTGCGCTTCGGTTAGAATGGCATAGAGCTTGACCGGATCCGGATTGGCCCTCAGCTTCGCGCAGACCGAAGTGTCACGCAGAGTGCGCGACACCAGCGCCAGCGCTTTCAGGTGGTCCACACCGGCCTCTTCGGGGGCAAACAAAGCAAAGGCTATATCGACTGGCTGACGGTCAACCGATCCAAAATCAATCGGCTTTTCCAGCATAACGAACACACCAGACACGCTTTCCAGCTCGGCCATCCGGGCATGCGGCAGGGCCACGCCATGGCCGACACCGGTCGGCCCTAGGCTTTCCCGTTCCAGCAGCCCGTCGACAACGATCTGGGCATCCAGACCCAGTGCTGCCTCGGATACATCCGCGATTTCCTGAAACAGCCGCTTCTTGCTGGAAGCGGCGGACAGTACGCGGACTGCTTCGGGCTTTAATATGCTCGAAAGCTCCATGATCACGCTCCACGGCAACGCTCCCGCTATCTGCAGGGGTCTGCCTTTGCTATTCTTGCCTGTTACGGATCGATCCACCCAATGTTCCCGTCATCCCGACGGTACACGACGTTCAATCCGTCCTTGTTTTCATTCCGGAACACCAACACCGGGGCGCCGGCCAGCTCCATCTGCATAACGGCTTCACCCACACTCAGCGATGGGATCTTGGTTTCCATCTCAGCCACGATCATCGGCTGCAGAGAATCGGGTTCTGTCGCCGTGTCAGATTCGTCAGAGGCGAGGATATAAGACGACGCCCCAAAGAGTTCAACAGGCTCGGACCGATCCTTGTGATGGTCCTTCAAACGCCGCTTATACCGGCGCAGCTGTGTTTCCATCTTGTCGCAGCAACCTTCGAACGCTGCATAGATTTCGGTCGCATGAGCCTTGGCCTGCGCCGTCAGACCCGTGGAAAGATGCACGGTGGTTTCGCATACATATTCATGCGCTGAACGGGAAAAGACGACGTTGGCATCTGTCGGACGCTGGGCATATTTGCCCACAACCTCGCCCAGTTCGGTCTGCACGTGAGTTTGCAGCGCCGCGCCGATGTCAATCTGTTTTCCGCTGATTTGGTAACGCATGTGATCTCCTTCACAATTCACACCCATTCTTACGTCACATTACGCGACGCACGTGTTTTTATCGGGTGGGGGATAGAGGCATATCCTGCAGTAGCCGCGCCGCTTGCCCTTCCAGGAAGGGGCATCGTGATCCAGACGGAAACCGAAGAAATGCCATGACCCAATTGAGGCAAGAGACGACGGAAGAGTCAATCAAAACAGACGTGTATATACGTGATTTCCGCCATGCAGTCGGCGCATTCCTGCGCAAGCTCATGATATCCGGAAATTTTCGCCCAGATAGACACGGCGAACGTTTTCATTTTCGACCACTTCGTCCGGGGTGCCGGACATCAGAACCTGACCGTCATGCAGGATATAAGCACGATCCACAATTTCCAGCGTTTCCCGCACGTTATGGTCGGTGATCAGAACGCCGATGCCACGCTTTTTCAGGTCAGCGACCAGATGACGGATATCGCCCACGCTGATCGGATCGACACCCGCAAAAGGCTCATCCAGAAGCAGATATTTCGGATCGGCAGCAAGACAGCGGGCAATCTCGACCCGGCGACGTTCACCGCCCGACAGGGCAAGTGCGGGTGCCCGGCGCAGGTGTTCGATCGAAAAATCTGAAAGCAACTCTTCCAGCCGCTCTTTGCGGCGATGGGCATGGCGGACTGTGATATCCAGCACCGAGGCAATGTTGTCCTCGACGCTCATGCCGCGAAAAATCGACATCTCTTGCGGCAGATAGCCAATGCCCAGACGCGCGCGGCGGTACATCGGCAGGGTCGTCACGGTCTGCCCGTCGATTGTGACCGTGCCCGCCTCGGGGAAGACCAGCCCGGCAACCGAATAGAACGTGGTGGTCTTGCCAGACCCGTTCGGACCCAGCAGCGCCACAACCTCGGACCGGTCAAGCGTCATCGACACATCCCGGATCACCGTCTTCTTACGATAGGATTTCCGCAGCTTTTCGATCCTGAGACCGGATTGCCCCTCGGCCACGGTCAGCTCAGGCCGCGCCATCAGTTGTTGCCCTGCTGCAGGATTGTTTTGACATTGCCGGTCACGGTGGCCGTACCAGAGGTCAGGTCGGCATTCATCTGATCGCCGCTGATGGTGCTGGGGCCCTGCGTCAGCAGCACATTGCCCTTCATAACGATTACGCCTGAATCGATGGTGTATTCGGCCCAGTCGCCCTCGGCCGCGTCGGGCGGGCTGACCAGAACCACATCCTCGGTCGCTTCCATCCGCTCGATGCCGGAACGATCCTCATTGTAGATGACCAGCACACGTTCGGCGGTCAGGCGCATTTCGCCCTGAATGACGATCACATTGCCCAGAAACTCAGCCGAGCCGTTTTCCTGATTGACGTTGAGGGTTTCCGAGGTGACCTCGACCGGCAGCAAAGGGTCGGCCTTGACCGCGCCAAACGCAACCTGCGCCTCCTGCGCTGTCGCAGAAAAAGCACCGAATGTCAGTACAAGGCAAAGTGGGACAAATCGAAAATCGAACACAGGTTATCTTTCTGCTTTTTCAGGCTCGTATATCAGCTTCACGCCGTCTGTAAAAATAATATGGACTTGTCCGTCCTTTTTTTCCGTTCCAAAGGTCATGCCGCCCGCAGTTATGTTGCCAATAATCCCCGTGCCACGGACCTGACCCGGCGCATCACCGCGTATTTCATCCAACGCAGTGTTCAGCAGATCGGTAGTGATTTCGGTGCCATCCGTCGAGGTGATGACAACATCACCGACAAAGGTTGCGGTATTCTTGTCGGGACGGATCATGCCAGAATTGGAATCCAGCGTGATGACGCCTCCACCTGACAGACCCAAACGACCCCGAAACTCGGCCGCTGTCGGGGTAGAGGCCTCGGTGCCCTGCGTGGCCCGGGTCGCCTGGATTTGAACGTCTTCGCCCTTGCGCGTGGTGCCACGGTAATTCGGTTGCGTCACCACCTGATCGGCCAGCCGTTCGTCGATATCCTGTTGGGAAAAGGGCACGGATACATTGGTTTCGATGCTGCGCGACAGCAAAAACATGGTGGACAGCATCAGGATAGCCACCAACGGCAGCACTACCTTGAAAAACTGAACCATGCGTGAGTGTCCGTCCACCGCTTAGCCCTCTATCTAGCCCAGGCCGACGCGCAGGCAGTCGTGGATGTGCAGCAGCCCCTCGGCCTGACCCTGTCCTTCCGGGTCGACCACGAACAGTGAGGTGATCTTGCGATCATTCATGATCGCAACGGCCTCTTCCGCCATGGCGTTCGGAGCGATGGTCAGGGGGTTACTAGTCATTACCTCTTCGGTGGTTCTGTTTAACAACCCTTCCATGTTCCGGCGTAAGTCACCATCCGTAACGATGCCCATCAGGCGACCCGCCTCGTCGGTCACGCCGACGACGCCAAAGCTTTTCTGGCTCATGACCAGCAATGCCTCGCTCATCGGGGTTCCAACGGTCACAACGGGCAGATCGGCATGCATCAGATCGCGCACGGTAGACAGCTGCGCGCCCAGCTTGCCACCGGGATGGAAGGCGCGGAAATCTTCAGGCTTGAAATCGCGGTATTTCATCAGCGCAATCGCCAGCGCATCGCCCATCGCAAGTGTCAGTGTGGTCGAGATCGAGGGCACCATGCCGAAACCGCAGGCCTCACCCAACGACGGGATCAACAGATGCACATCTGCCTGCTTCATCAGCGTGCTTTCCGGCTTGCTGGACAGGCCAATCAGCGGAATGCCAAAGCGGCGGGTAAAAGCCAGCAGGTTCACCAGTTCCGGTGCCTCGCCCGAATTGGAAATCGCCACAACCACATCGCCTTTGGAGACCATACCCAAATCACCATGGCTGGCCTCGGCCGGGTGCACGAAATAGGCAGGCGTGCCTGTACTGGCCAGCGTCGCGGCGATCTTGTGGCCGATATGGCCGGATTTACCGATGCCGCTGATGATGATGCGGCCCGGGGCCTGCAGAATCATCTGCACAGCTTCGGCAAATTGATCATCCAGACTGTCGGCCAGCACGTCCAGCGCGCGGGCCTCGTCGATGACGACCTGTTTGGCGGTTTTCAGAAAGGACTCGTTATCGGTCATGAGTGCGCAAAAATATCCGTTTCGGGCCAGCCTGCGAGGTCAAGTTTCGCACGCATGGGCAGGAAGTCAAAACAAGCCTGCGCCATCTCGGTGCGGCCTTCGCGGGCCAGCCGCCCGTCCAGTGCATCGCGCAGCCGGTGCAGGTACAGAACATCCGAGGCGGCGTATTCCAGCTGCGCTTCGGTCAGGGTTCCAGCACCCCAGTCGCTCATCTGCTGCTGCTTCGAAATATCGACGCCGATCAGCTCCTGACACAGGTTTTTCAGCCCATGACGGTCCGTATAAGTGCGCACCAGACGGCTGGCGATCTTGGTGCAATAGACCGGCGCGGCCAGTGCTCCAAAGGTGTGGTACATCGCGGCAATGTCAAACCGGCCAAAGTGGAACAGCTTGAGTACATTGGGGTTTTCCAGCATGGTGCACAGATTCGGCGCCTGGGTCTGGCCCTTTTCAACCTGCACGATATGGCTGTTGCCGTCACCGACCGACATCTGGATCACGCACAGGCGGTCACGATGCGGGTTCAGCCCCATAGTTTCGCAATCAATGGCCACTACAGGGCCCAGGTCCAACCCGTCCGGCAGGTCGTTTTTATAAAGATGGTTCGCCACGGGGTCTTCCTTTATGCGATATCGCCCCCGAGATAGGAGGTTTGGCCCGTAAACTCAACGCCATCAATAGAATGCGTCAAAGATGCGCGGATTTCTTGACCCTGAACGCTTTGACAGGAAAATGGATCATGACGCACCGCACGAGCTCCGGGGCGGCGTCAATTGATCAAAAGGTCCGAACCGCCGATGCTGAGTGTCCTGCGAAACCGAACCTATCGCCATTTGCTGGGGGCTCAGGTCGTCGCTCTGACCGGCACCGGCTTGGCGACGGTGGCGCTGGGGTTACTGGCCTACGATCTGGCCCAGGACGCGGCTGGGCTGGTGCTGGGTACCGCGCTGACGATCAAGATGGTGGCCTATGTGGTCATCGCCCCGCTTGCGGCAGCCTTTGCAGAACGGCTCGACCGTCGGCGGATGCTGGTAGCACTGGATCTGGTGCGCGCAGCGGTGGCCGTCTGCCTGCCCTTCGTGACCGAGGTCTGGCAGATTTACGTGCTGATCTTTGTCCTGCAATCCGCCTCAGCCGGGTTTACCCCAGCGTTTCAGGCCACCATTCCCGACGTTCTGACCGACGAGCAGGATTACACCAAGGCCTTGTCCCTGTCGCGGCTCGCCTATGATCTTGAAAGCCTGCTCAGCCCCGCTCTGGCCGCCGCGCTCTTACTGATCGTCAGTTTCGACAGCCTGTTTTGGGGCACCAGTCTGGGATTCATCGCCTCGGCACTGTTGGTGGTCTCGGTCGCCCTACCCTCACCCAAACCGACCGCGCGCCGCAGAATTTATGACCGGACGACGCGCGGGATTCGCCTGTATCTGCAAACCCCTCGCCTGCGCGGGTTGCTTGCGCTCAGCTGGACCGCGGCGGCACTCAGCGCGATGGTTATCGTCAATACCGTTGTTATCGTGCGGTCCGATCTGGGCCTGTCCGAAAGCGCTGTGGCCATTGCACTTGCCGGGTTTGGCGGCGGCTCGATGCTCGCCGCATTCGTCCTGCCCAGACTATTGGTTCGGTTCAGGGACCGCACCGTCATGCTGACCGGGGCCACATTCGGAACTTTGGCCATGTGTCTCTCGGCTGGCCTGTTCGCGATCACGCAGGTCCCTCTGAGCGGTCTCGCCATCCTTTGGGCCTGTATCGGGTTCGGATATTCCGCCACGCTGACGCCTTCGGGCCGGTTGTTGACCCGCTCGGTCCGCCCCGAAGACCGACCGGCCATGTTCGCGGCCCAGTTCACCCTGTCCCACGCATGCTGGCTGGTGCTGTATCCGCTGACCGGCTGGATCATGACCACAACCAGTACCGCGACCACGCTGGGTTGGATGACCCTGATCGCCGCCCCCGGGGTGGTGACAGCCCTCATGATCTGGCCGCACCCGAGTCGGAAAGACGTTTCAAAAGAACATGCTGACACATCTTGAGCCCCCCTACCCCCGTGCATTACACCTTGGTGCATCATGGATCAGCTAGACCGTCGCATCATCGCCGCCCTGCAGCACAACGCCCGCGAGTCGACCTCGAAGATCGCCGCGAAACTGGGCGTGGCCCGGACCACCGTGCATGAACGCATCAATCGAATGGAAGAGCGTGGCGTGATCGCCGGATATTCGGTGGTACTGAACAGTCCCGAAGACGCCCCGCGCGTGCAGGTGGTCGTGCTGCTGGAAGTGCAGCAAAAGGAAACCAAGCGCATCATCAATCGGCTTGAGGCTTACCCCGAGGTCAAACTCTGCCTGTCGATCAATGGTGAGTTTGACCTGCTGCTGTCGGCCGAGGCCCCAAGGATCGAGGATCTGGATATTCTGGTCGATGATCTGGCCAAGATCCCCGGCGTGCTGCGCACCAATACCAGTGTTGTCTTCGGTCGCCGGATCGATCGCATCTGAGCGGTTGATAACTCTCTGTAAACCGTAGCAGGGATAGCTTGGCCGGGACTGATCAGAATCCCGGACCGGCAGAATGCCCCATCGTATTATCTTTGGCCTGAGTTTGCTTGTGCTTTTTACGGCGCAACAGGGCTTTGCCATGCCCGATGCCCGCGTGGCGGCAATTTGCGACGCTGCCGCGCGCCGTGCCGCCCAATCCGAAGGCGTTCCTCTGGACGTTATGCGCGCAATTTCGCGGGTGGAAACCGGGCGTGCTCGGGACGGGCGGCTGGAGCCCTGGCCGTGGACCATCAACGTTGAAGGCCAGGGATATTGGTTCACCTCCGAGTTTGAGGCGAAATCTTACGTCTTCAACATTTTCAAGGCTGGCAAGCGTAGCTTTGATATCGGCTGTTTTCAGATAAATTACCGCTGGCACGGCAAGGCATTCCGGTCCATCGACGCCATGTTCGACCCGGAGGAAAACGCCACTTATGCCGCCCGTTTCCTGAATGAACTGTATGCCGAGCTTGGATCGTGGCCCGCCGCCGTTGGGGGCTATCATTCCCGCACGCCTTCGCTCGCCAATGCCTATTCGGGCCGGTTTCAAACCGTACTGGCGCAATTGGATCAAACCCTGCCCGACGCCCCCGAACCAGTCACGCGCGATCCGTTCACAACCGCCGCAACCCCTCTGATTCCGGTCAACCTGCCGCAACCAGGCAGCGGTGCGCTGGGATCACTGGTTCCGCCTTCGGGCACTGCCACGGCCTTTATCTCGTTCAATTAGGAGGCACGCGTGCCCAAGATCGACGCCCGTTCCCTGTTTTCTCCGACCGTGCTGCTGGCGGTGGCGCTGATGACGGTCATCGTGATGATGATCCTGCCGATGCCCGCATGGGTGCTGGATGTCGGGCTGGCGGCCTCGTTCGCGCTGGCGATCCTGATCTTTACTCTGACCTTGTTTATCGAACGGCCGCTGGATTTTTCGTCCTTCCCGACGATCCTGCTGGCCTCGCTGATGCTGCGGCTGTCGCTGAACGTGTCCTCGACCAAGTTGATCATCGGCCAGGGTCATACCGGCCCAAACGCGGCCGGGGACGTAATCGAAGGGTTCGCCGATTTCGTCATGGGCGGCAGCATCTTTCTGGGGTTGGTGGTGTTCGGAGTGCTGCTGATCGTGAACTTCATGGTCATCACCAAGGGCGCCGCCCGTATGGCCGAGGTCGGCGCGCGTTTCGCTTTGGACGGCATGCCCGGCAAGCAGCTGGCCATCGACAGCGACATGTCCGCGGGGGCCATCGACCACCAACAGGCCAAGGAACGCCGCGAGCGCGAGCAGCAGGAGACGACGTTCTTCGGCTCACTCGATGGAGCGTCGAAATTCGTCAAAGGCGATGCCGTTGCCGGGCTGCTGATCACCCTACTGAACCTTGTTATGGGCCTGATCATGGGCGTGATCGTGCATGGCATGCCGATCTCATCCGCGTTTGAGACCTATGCCATCCTGACCGTAGGCGACGGGCTGGTATCGCAAATTCCGGCTGTGATCATTTCAATCGCGTCTGCTCTGTTGCTGGCGCGCGGCGGCACGCAGGGCGCGACCGACAACGCAATCTTCTCGCAGCTGGGCCGACATCCGGCGGCGCTGGGAACGGTTGCCATGCTGATGGTGCTGTTTGCGCTGGTGCCGGGCCTGCCGTTCCTGCCCTTCATTCTGGGGGCGGGTGTGCTGGGTTATTCGGCCTTCAACGTCCATCGTAAACAAAAGGCCGAAGAAGATGAGGCGCTGACCCCAGCGCCTCAGGACGACACGCCGGTGTCGCAGGCCATTGGTGACATTCTGGATTTGGACGATGTGCATCTGGAATTTGCACCCGATCTGGTCAGCATGGTCCTGAACCCCGGCACCGGGCTGGACGCGCGCATCGCCAATATGCGGACCTATGTGGCCTCCAGCTTCGGTCTGATCCTACCTGATATCCGCCTGACCGACCGCGCCGATCTGCCCATGGGCACCTATGTGGTCAAGGTCCAGGGCGTCGAACAGGCACGCGGTGTGTTGAACCCCGATCTGGTTCTGGCGCTGGTACAGGATGACCGCGACATGCTGCCCGAGGGTAGTGACGTGACCGAGCCCGTCTATGGCGCGCCCGCCCGCTGGATTCTGCCCAAGGATCAAGAGGCCGCTGCGCTTAGCGGGGCCACCATCGTTTCCCCGCCCGAGATTCTGGCCACTCATCTGCTTGAGATCATCAAACAGAACTTCTCACGCCTGCTAACGCTGAAATCCCTCCGCCGCCTTTTGTCCGAGATGACACGGCTCAGCGATCCGGTCCGGGCCGAGGCCAACCGCAAGCTGCTGGACGAGTTGATCCCCGACAAGGTGCCAATCGACACGCTGCACGCGGTGCTTCGGCTGTTGCTGGACGAAAGGGTCTCGATCCGCAACATGGCACTGATCCTGGAAAGCGTGGCCGAGGCGCGCCTGACCACGACTCAGCCCGAGGGCATTTGCGAACTGGTCCGACAGCGGTTGGGTTTCCAGCTGGTGGCCGAGATGAAGCGCGAAGACGGTTCGATCCCGCTGATCCAGCTGTCCCCGGAATGGGAAGATACCTTCGCCACTTACCAGATCGACGCGCCGGCATCCGGGCTGGACGTGGCGCTGCCACCAAACCTGTTCAACAAGCTGGCCGATGGCGTGGTCGATAGCGTGGCGCAATCCGCCGATCACGGGCTGTTTCCGGCAGTGGTCACCTCGACCCGGCGGCGCCGATTGCTGCGCACCATCATGCACGCGCGCGGCATTGCCAACCCGGTGTTGTCCTTCGAGGAAATCGGGCTCGAGGCGCGGCCCTCGCTGGTAGGAACGGTGCCCGCGTGATCGCGCTGCCGCCCGAGCTTTTGCCTCAACTGGGCGAGGGTCTGTGGCATCTCTTTGCCGTCTTTCTGCGTGTCTCGGCCATGGTGTCGCTGCTGCCCGCCTTTGGCGAGCGTAGCATCCCGACCCGTGTCAAATTCGGCATCGCGGCGGCCTTTACTCTGATTGTGACGCCCGCGATAGCCGCACCTGTGGCTCCGCCCGGCCTGCTGCCAACGGCTGGATTAGTTCTAACCGAAGTGCTGATCGGGATGGCCTTGGGACTGGCCCTGCGGCTGTTTGTTCTAGCCTTGCAATCGGCAGGCTCGATTGCAGCCCAGGCAACATCATTGTCGCAGATTCTGGGCCCGTCGGCGGCCGACCCTGTGCCCGCGATGGGATACCTTCTGACGCTGGCTGGGCTGACACTGGCTGTGCTGTTGGGCTTGCACATCCGCGTCGCTCAATTCCTGATCCACAGCTACACGCTGTTTCCGATGGGCGCGCCGCCGCTGACCCCGGACCTGTCCCAATGGGGGGTACAGCAAATCGCGCGCAGCTTTGCATTGGCTTTTGCGTTGGCGATGCCCTTCGTCATCGCTTCGTTGATCTACAACCTTGCGCTTGGTGTCATCAACCGGGCGATGCCGCAACTGATGGTGGCGTTTGTCGGTGCCCCCGCTATCACATTCGCAGGCCTGTTCCTGCTGTTCGCGGGCACACCCCTGATCCTATCAGTCTGGTCCGACGCCCTGTTCGCCTTCATGCTGAACCCGCTTGAGGACCCAAGATGAGCGGATCCGACGACGACAGTGACAAGTCATACGAGCCGACGCCGCAAAAGCTCCAGAAAGCGCGCGAAAAGGGTGAGGTTGCCAAGTCCAATGACCTGTCAGTGGTTGCTGCTTACACCGGATTTCTCATCGCGCTGTTCGCGGCCGGACAATTCGGCGTGCAGCATATGGGAAGCCTGTTTGTCGTGCTGATCGACCAGGCTGATGAGATCGCGCCCTTGCTGACCGATGGGCCAGCCGTCAGCCCAGTTGGTGGGATGGTGAAAGCGGCGCTGCTGTCGGTCACGATTCTGTTCGCCCTTCCCGCCGCAGCGGTTCTGCTCAGCCTGATCGCCCAACGTGCGCTGATCTTCGCGCCCAGTAAGCTGAAACCTAAATTGTCGCGCATCTCGATCATCTCGAACGCCAAGAACAAGTTCGGACGTGGCGGCCTTTTCGAATTCGCCAAGAGTTTTGTGAAACTCGTGATCTACGGCACCTGCCTGACATTGTTCCTGAGATCCAACCTCAACGAGATTCTGTCCGCCAGCGCCGCACCGGCATGGTCGTCGGTAATGCTGATGATGAATTTTCTGTTTCGCTTCCTGTTCATCGTCATTGCCGTGGCGCTGGCCATCGGGGTGGTGGACTATCTGTGGCAATATGCCGAACACATGCGCAAGAACAGGATGTCCCGCAAGGAAATTCAGGACGAAACCAAAGACGCCGAGGGCGATCCGCATGTCAAACAACAACGCCGTCAACGGGCGCAGGACATCGCCACGAACCAAATGATGTCGGACGTACCCTCGGCAGATGTGGTGATCGTCAACCCGACCCACTACGCAGTGGCCTTGAAATGGGCCAGAACGGCAGGCTCGGCTCCGGTTTGTGTGGCCAAAGGCGTGGATGAGGTGGCTGCAGCAATTCGGTCACGCGCCGTGGAAGCTGCTGTTCCTATCCATTCCGACCCACCCACCGCCCGTGCCCTGCATGCCGCCGTCGAGATTGGGCAGGAAATCGCGGAAGAGCACTATCGCCCCGTCGCTGCCGCCATTCGGTTCGCCGAAGCGATGCGTAAAAAGGCAAAGGGACAGATCAGATGAAACATGCGGGACTGTCAGACCTGAAAAAAATCACCGAGGCCGTGTTTCAGAAAGAATACAATGCCCTGCGCCCCCTGCTCGAGACTGAAGCGCACGTGCAGCAGCAATTGGCACGGCTAGACGCACAGGTCCTGCAATCACGACACGACAGCGCCTCGGCCGAGGGGTATTGCGTCACCGGCACTGACGTATTGTGGAGTGGTTGGGAATCGGCCACGCGCCGCCAGCTGAATATGGAACTGGCCCGGATTCGGGCACAAAAACTGTCTGCAATGGATGCGTTGCGTGCAGCCTTTGGCCGCAAGCAGGCCGTCACCAACCTTTCGGCGGCCCAGAAAGAGGCACACAAACGCGCCCAGCGAAAGAAAACATCATCTTTTTGAACCGGGCACCGAGCCGTCGAGATCAGACATCCTGACGGTTGACGCTCATGATCAGAACCTGGAACACATCATCACCCAGATTCTTGCGCGCCGTCTCAAGCAACGCTTTGCGCAGCACGCTCATGTTGTCCGACTCCGTAAACGCGCCGTCAAAACCACCGGTATTGGCGTGATCGAACATGACCTGCAAAAACCCGTCGCGCAGTTTGGGTTCAAGCGCATAAAAGGCCTCGGTCATGCCGGGAGTGATTTCAAGGCTCAGGGACATGGTGACCAGTGCTGCGATACGGTCCGCATCGACGACTGGCACCACGAACTGCTTGGTCAGTTTGAGGTATTCATAGTCGCTTTGCGCGTCTTTTTTCCCAACCTTGTCCTTTTTCTTGGTGGATTTCTCTTTGGGTTTTTCCACCTTGGCCTTGGTTTTATCCTGTCTTGCGACCACTTTCGGTTCACCAGATGGTGGCAACACAACTCCGGCACCGATACCGGCCCCCAGGCCGATCAATAAAAACAAGGCGGGTAGCAGTTTCTTCATCACATCTGCTCCTTAATACGGCAGCACGGTATCCAGGATCTGCTGGCCATAGCGCGGCTGTTGCACATCGGTGATCTGTCCGCGTCCGCCATAGGACACACGGGCCGAAGCGATTTTGTCATAGGTGATCTCATTTTTGCGCGAGATATCCTGCGGGCGGACATAGCCCGTCACCAAAAGCTCACGCAGTTCGAAATTGACGCGCAATTCCTGCGATCCCGAAATCGACAGCACCCCGTTTGGCAGCACGTCAATCACTGTCGCGGCCACACGCAATGTCAGCTTTTCCTTGCGCTTTACAGACCCCTCACCTGTGCTTGCCGAGGCGGAATCGATCTCGACAGCATCCGCCAATGATGCACCTTCAGGAAGATGTTCTGCAGCGCGCTGCGGCAGGCCAAACAAGCCAACGATCCCAAGGCTTTCCGATGCAGAACGCGAGCGTTCGGTGTCATTGGAAAACTCAGCCTTTTCGTCCAACTCGATGGCAACCGTCAGGATATCGCCCTTCTTGATCGCCCTCTGATCGCCCAGCAACGAGTGCTGCTCCCCGCTCCAAAGTGAAGATCTGTCAACATTGCGCTGCGGCTGCGTGTGCAACGGCAATCCCGGCCACAGCATGGCGACATGCTCCGGGGAATCTTCGTTCGGCGTAAAGCTTGGCGGTTTGCCCAGATGATCCAAGCGCCCGCAGGCTGACACCGCCAGAACGGCAAGCAAGACGGATTTCGAAAGTCGCAGCATCATTTTACCTCGATTTGGCCGTCGGGCCGGATAAGGCCCGTCACGGTGGTACGGGAGGACAGATTCATGACCCGGATACGATCCCCAGCGGCCCCACGGCCCAGCGCGCGGCCTTCTGCCGTGATCGACAGCGGCGTGCGGTCAAAAATCAGGACAACCAGATCGTTGCGATCCACCAAGGCCGGTGGACCCACATCGCCTTCGCGGATCGGGCGTCCGGGATACAACGCGATGCGGGCCTCTTGCCCGATCAGAAACTCAGGGGTGGTTATCGCGCCAGGCACCTGTTGGGATTTGAGCTCCAGATCTGTCGCCGAGATGATTTCCTTGGCCCGAATGGTGCGGGTCGGCACGACAATATCTGCCAGCACCGAGGCTGGCAGCAAAAGCGCCATTGTCAGGATCAGAAACCGCATCACCGCACCTGTGTGGTTGCGCCCATCATCTGGTCGACGGCGGAAATGACTTTGGCGTTCATCTCATACCCCCGCTGCGCCTCGATCAGTTCGGTCACTTCGCGCACCGCGTCGACCGAGCTGTCCTCAAGGTATCCTTGCCGCAATGTGCCCAGCCCATCCTCGCCCGGTGTGCCGACCACGGGTGCGCCGGAAGCCTCGGTTTCCTTGAACAGGTTGCTGCCAATCGCCTCGAGCCCCTTGGCGTTCGAGAAACTAGCCAGCGTCAACTCACCCAACAACTGCCCGTCCGCCGTGTCATCGAAATAGGCGTAAACCTCGCCCGCAGCGTTGATCGAAATCGACCGGGCATCGTCGGGAATGGTGATCTCGGGCGCGACGGCAAATCCGTCCGAGGTGACGATCAACCCTTCGGCAGATCGTTTCAGGCTGCCATCGCGGGTATAGCCGGACTGACCATTGGCCAGTGTTACCTCAAGATAGCCGCGACCTTCGATGGCGACATCCAGATCGTTACCGGTGGCCGACAACCCGCCCTGTGCCAACTGCACCGTGACAGCGGCCGGACGCACACCCAGACCCAACTGAATACCGGTGGGCAGGACCGTGCCGTCATTGGCGTTCACCGTCCCGGCCCGCGCCATCTGTTGATAGTGCAGGTCCGCAAATTCGGCCCGGCGCGCGTTGTAGCCGGTGGTGTTGGTGTTCGCCAGATTGTTCGAGATGGTCTCGACCCGCATCTGCTGCGCCGTCATGCCCGTTGCCGCGATTTTCAATGCTCGCATGTCAAAATCTCCTTTTCACAAGTCAACGCATCAGCGCTTTGAGCGCGCCGCGCAGACGTTCATCTTCGGTTTCCAGAAAGCTTTGGCCCAGCTCATAGGCGCGCTGGATTTCCACCAGCCGGGTCACCTGCTCGACCGCATTGACGTTGGACCCCTCGAGGAAACGATGCAGCAGCACCGGGTTTTCGACCAGATCAATCTCACCCTCGGCGCGAAACTGCGTGCTGCCCTCGCGCACCAGCGTTTTGGAGTCGGCGACGCGGTAAACGCCGATCTGCCCCAGTAGCTGCCCTTCGATACTCAGCGTGCCATCGCTGCCTACGTCGATCGACGCAGCATCGGGCGGGATGAAAACAGGGGCACCGTTGCTGTCCAGTACGCGGTGGCCGTCCATCGTGACCAAATCACCCTCAGCACTGGGTGAGAACGCCCCGGCCCGAGTCAGCCGGTTGCCGGATGGCGTTTCGACCATGAAAAACCCATCACCTTCGATAGCAAAATCAAACTGGCCGCCGGTTTCGGTCAAAAGGCCCTGCTGCAAGGAGGTATTGCGCGCCTCGGCCCGTGCCATGGACAGGGACGGGTTGCCCGGCAAGTCGCGGACAAACTCGGAAAACACCAGACCCTGCGCGCGGTATCCGGTGGTGTTGGCATTGGCGATATTATTCGCCACCATCCGCATTTCATTCACCAGGCCCGATTGGCGGGACAAGGTGGTATAGGCAGTATCCATCAGCGACCTCCGGCGATAAGTGGGATGAGAGTTGTGGTGAAAAAGGTCACCAGCGTCTGCGTCATGAACCCCATCGAGATCCAGAACACGATGACGATGGCGATCAGCTTGGGCACGAAGGTCAGCGTCATTTCCTGCACCGAGGTCAGCGCCTGAAACAGACCCACGATCAGGCCCGATACAAGCGCCACCGCCAGGATCGGAACCGATGTGATGACCGCGACCCACAGCGCCTGGCGCACGATGTCATAAAAGAGACCTTCGCTGAGCATCTGATCAGACCGGCATCCGCAGAATTTCCTGATAGGCCTCAACCACCTTGTTGCGCACGATCACTGCCGTTTCTACGGCCAGCTCGGTCTGTGCCAGCGCCTGCACCAATGCGTGCGGATCGGCTTGCCCGGTCATGGCGGCTTCGGACATTTGCTCGGAATGTTTCAGCGTTGCAGCAAAGTCCTGAAACGTACTGCGCAGCCCTTGTGCCATTCCGGCGTGATCAGGATCGGCCTGCGTGGCCGGGCGGGCCACGGCATAGTTCTGTGCTGCGGTCAGGGATCGGATATCCATTCTGGTGTCCTTTATTTTCTGAGAAGTTCCATCAGGCTCGACGACATCTGGCGTGACTGGTCGAACATTTTAAGATTGGCTTCGTAGCTGCGCTGCGCCTCGCGCGCGTCAGCGATCTCGATCATCAGATCGACATTCGAACCGCGATAGTGGCCGGTATCATCCGCCATCGGGTGACCGGGGTCATAGATGCGCGACCCGTCGCGACGATCCAGCTTGACCCGACCTGCCTGCACCACCTCTTGCCCGTTTTTTTGCACCGTCTCGAACGGCACGGATTTTCGGCGATAACCCGGCGTATCGGCGTTCGAGATATTCTCGGACACATGCCGCAGCCGCGCTGATTGAGCACGCAGGGCATTGGTCGAGGCGGCAAGGGAATGGGAAAAATCGCTCATGTCTCGCGCTCCTTATGACCGGCCAATGCTGCTGCGCAGAATGTTCATCGAGGATTTGTAGATGGTCAGCGCGCGGTCATGCTGGCGCTTGACCTCGACCGCTTTGAACATCTCTTCCTCTAGGGACACACCGTTGCCGTTGGGATCGCCCGAGGGCGCGACCTCATACTCTGCCCAAGGCTGCGGGCCGGTGGCACCGTTCAGGTGCCCCGCGCGGGTGGCGGTCATCGAAACCTGACGGTCTGATTTTTCGAATGCTTTTTGGAAGGTCTCGATATCGAGGGGCTGGTAGCCGGGCGTATCCGCATTGGCCATGTTGCGCGCAATCACCGCCTGCCGTTGCCCGGCATGGGTTGCCATTGCGTACGCGGTCTTAAAGACGTTCAGGTCATAGAACATCGGGGCTTCTCCCTCGATCAATTTCAATCAAGGCTTAACCCCGATTCCTTTAGAAAGCGTTGTCAGAAACCCGTTGGAGAACCCACGATGTCCGATCTCGACCCGATGCTTCTGAAATGTGAATTTGATCGCCTGTCCGCCGTGCGCCATATGGGCCGCGTTGCGGGCGTGGCGCGCGGAGTCATTGAAATACAAGGGCTTGAGGGACAAGCGCGAATTGGCGACCACCTGACCCTGCGGCGACGCAATGGCCCGGATCTGCCGGGCGAGGTGCTGCATGTCGAGGCTGACGGGATTCACATGATGCCAACAGCCGCACCGGATGGGGTGTGCATGGGCGACCGGGTGATTCTAGATCAGACGCCCGCTTTCGCACCCGGCATGCACTGGCTGGGGCGCGTGGTTGACCCGTTTGGGAAACCTCTGGACGGGAAACCTCTGCTGTCGGGCGCGCAGGAACAAGACATTATGCGTGCCCCGCCTCCGGCTGTAGCGCGCAAACCGCTGGGAGCGCGAATGGAGACAGGGCTGGCCATGCTCAACACCATGCTGCCTGTGGTTCAGGGCCAGCGCATCGGTCTGTTTGCCGGATCAGGCGTGGGCAAATCCACGCTGCTGGCAACGCTGGCAAAATCGATGCAGGCGGATGCCGTCGTCGTGGCGCTGGTCGGTGAACGCGGGCGTGAGGTGAACGAGTTTGTCGAACAGGCGCTGGGGGCCGAGGGGATGAAACGTTCGGTCGTTGTGGCCGCGACCTCGGATCAATCGGCGCTGGCCCGCAGGCGTTGCGCCTGGTCAGCAATGTCGGTGGCCGAGTACCTGCGCGATCAGGGGCTGAACGTTCTGTTTCTGGTCGATTCGGTGACGCGTTTTGCCGAGGCACATCGCGAAATTGCCGTTGCGATGGGCGAAGCACCTTCATTGCGAGGATTTCCCCCTTCGGTCACGCCGCTGATTGCCGGGCTGTGCGAACGCGCTGGCCCCGGCACGGCGGACCAAGGCGATATCACCGCCGTTTTCAGCGTTCTGGTTGCGGGGTCGGATATGGATGAACCGGTGGCCGACATCCTGCGCGGAGTTCTGGACGGGCATATCGTGCTGAACCGCGACATTGCCGAGCGCGGGCGGTTCCCGGCCATAAACCTCAGCCGTTCGGTGTCGCGCAGCCTGCCCGGAGCGGCGTCAGAGGACGAAAACCAAATGATCGCGGAAACCCGCAAACTGGTCGGCAGCTATGAACAGTCCGAAGTGATGATCAAAGCCGGGCTTTATGCCGAGGGCGCGGATCCGCTGCTGGATCAGGCCGTGCGCGTGCATGAGGAACTGGATGCCTTCTTTGGCAAAGCTGAACCGGATGGAATCAAAAACAGTTTCAACCGCCTGCAACTGATCCTGCGGCGGGCCAACGCCAACTTGCCGCGCTAGCGAAATCCGGACAGTTTTAAGTGTTAAGCCCACCTTAAGACCTGCCCGGCTACGCCTATAGTCGGGTGAAAAAAAAGGTGGTGGAGATGGGTGCGCAATCCAATGCGGCGCCAATCATCATCAAGAAGAAACGTGTGTCAGGTGGCGATGGTCACCACGGCGGCGCGTGGAAAGTCGCATATGCCGACTTTGTCACGGCCATGATGGCGTTCTTCATGTTGATGTGGCTGCTGAATGCAACGACTGAGAAACAACGCAAAGGGCTGGCAGATTACTTCTCGCCGACGATTCCGGTGAACCCGGTCTCGGGCGGGGGCGATGGAGCCTTTGGCGGCAACAACATGTTTTCCGAAGTGACCATGGTGATGGACGGCTCGGGCGCCACCAAACGGCACCCTACGATTGCGCGGCAAGCACGTGGGTCGATCGGAGTGAATCCCGATGGCGGTAAGGAAATGTCCGAGGATTTCTCGACACTCGAAGCGCAGCTTCTGGGGCATACCGGGGAAAGCATGGTGTCGGACAAGGTGCTCAAACACATCGTCACGCGCGTCACCGACGAAGGTCTGGTGGTCGAACTGTTCGATACCGAAGATCAGCTGCTGTTCGAATCGGGGACGGATGAACCGACGCCAATGATGCGGGCGCTGGCGCTGCTGGTGACGCGATCTTCGGATCTGGTAACGAATGCAGTGTCGGTCGAGGGACATGTCAGCGCCTCGCCCGTGGTTCTAGCACAAGACCCGTCCTGGGATGTGTCGACCTCACGCGCGCAAGTGGTGCGTCAATTGCTTGAGGATAAGGGGTTTGCGGGTTCTCGGCTGGATCGCGTGACCGGTCATGGTGATCGGGAATTAGCCGATGAAAACCCGATGGCTGTGCGCAACAACAGGATCGAGATCATCTTTCTGCGCGACACCTGAAGCCACAAGTTTAGGCCGCATTTTACCTGTTAGCGCGCTGTTAAGGGGCAGTGCGCTAGCTGTTGCATCAACGATTGACGCAACAGAAGGGCGTGCCAATGACGATTTCCTCCTCGCTGAATGCCGGTGTGGCTTCTTTGAAGGCCAACGCCAACCGGTTGGCCACCATTTCAGACAACATCGCCAACTCGTCGACCTTCGGCTACAAGCGGGTCGAGACGGATTTTCATTCCATGGTCACCTCGGGTCTGGGCGGTAGCTACTCGGCAGGCGGGGTCAGAACCACCAGCCAGCGTCTGATTGACCAACGCGGGTCGCTGGTGACGACCAACAATTCAACCGATCTGGCAGTACGCGGCCGGGGCATGCTGCCGGTGCGCCCAAGCTCGCAAATCGCGGGCGGTTCGAATGAGATGCAACTGACCACGACCGGATCGTTCCGCACCAATGAGGAAGGGTATCTGGTCACCGAGTCCGGTCTGGTTCTGTTGGGCTGGCGCGCCAATCCGGACGGTTCGATCCCGGCGGTACCGCGCGACACCCCGGCGGCGCTGGAGCCCGTGCAGCTTAGCGTCAATCAGCTGTCCGGCGCGCCAACCACGCAGATGAACCTGCGCATGAACCTGCCCGCAACAGCCACCGAAGCCGGATCGCCGGGTGATACGCAGCCTCTTTCAGTCGAATATTTCGACAACCTGGGCAAATCCGAAAGCGTGGATATCGAGCTTGTGCCAACTGTTCCCGGGGCCGGCACCAGCAATGAATGGACCATGGTGCTGCGCGATTCAGCTTCGGGCGGGGCTGTGATCGGGGAATACACGCTGACCTTCACCGACAGCCGTACTGCGGGCGGCACGCTGGCCAGCGTCGCCACCGTCTCGGGCGGGGCCTATGATCCGGCAACCGGCAGCCTTGTGGTCAACGTCGCAGGTGGCCCGATGGAGATTAATATCGGTCAGATCGGCGACGCGGACGGTATCACGCAGTTGTCTGACACCTTCGCGCCCGTTTCGATCACGCGCGACGGGTCGGCCGTGGGCACGATGACCAGCGTTCAGGTTGATGAAAACGGCTATGTCTATGCGTTCTATGACACCGGGGTCAGCCGCCGTATGTTCCAGATCCCTCTGGCGGACGTGCCCAACCCCAATGGGCTTACCGCGCTGGACAGCCAGACCTATTCGCCATCGCGGGATAGCGGCACATACTTTCTTTGGAACGCTGGGGAGGGTCCAACCGGTGAGCTTGTGTCCTTCGCGCGTGAGGAATCGACCACCGATATCGCGACCGAGTTGACCTCCTTGATCCAGACCCAACGCGCCTATTCCTCGGCCGCGACGGTGATTCAAACCGTTGATGAGATGCTGCAGGAAACCACCAATATCAAACGCTGATTTGAGTTTTGACCCGGAAAGGGGGGTTGTCTCATGAATTTGTCGACAGCATTCAACAACGCCGTCAGCGGCCTGACAGCCTCGAGCCGCGGCACGTCGGTCGTGTCGGACAACATCGCCAATGCACGGACGCCCGGCTATGCCCGCAGGTCATTGGAACTGACAACAAACGTGATTTCGGGCAACGGGGTGCGCACTGTCGGTGTGATTCGAAATCAGGACCCGGTCCTGACCGCCAACCGCCGTACCACCGACGCGGAACTAGCCTATCAATCTGCGGTTTCCAGCTTTCATTCCGGCGTCGAGGGCGTCGTTGGTACAGTTGACGACCCCACATCGCTTGCCAATCGGTTGGCCGAGTTCGACAGCAGCCTGATCACCGCCGCCAGCCTGCCCGATTCCTCTGAACGGTTGGATCAGGTGGCCCGCGCCAGTCGTGATCTGGCCAATGCGCTCAATTCCGCCTCCGAAGGCGTTCGGCAGCTGCGCTCGGACGCGGATCGCTCCATTGGAAAGCAGGTAGAAAGCCTGAACCAGACACTCAAGGATATCGAGAAGCTGAACGCCAGAATCCCTGCGGTCAAACATGCGGGTGGCGAAATCGGTGCCCTGCTGGACCAGCGGCAAGTGTTGATAGATCAGGTGAATGAGCTGGTGCCGGTAAATGCGGTTCCGCGTGCGAACGATCAGGTGTCGCTGTACTCAGACGGCGGCCTGATCCTGCTGGAAGGCACGGCGGCCGAGTTTTCCTTTACCACCACAGGCGACACCAAACCCCATATGACGGTGGGCAATGGGCTGCTGTCGGGGTTAGAGATGAACGGAAGCCTGGTGCGCACCAGTAGAGACAATGCCCAGATACGCGGCGGCGCGCTGATGGCAATGTTCGAAATACGCGATGAGCTGACGGTTGAGGCGCAAGCCAATCTCGACTCGGTAGCACGGGACCTGATTGAACGGTTCGAAACACCCGGTCTGGACCTCACCGCATTACCGACAGACCCCGGCCTGTTCACAGATACCGGCAACCGGTTTGATGCCACCGCGCCCGAGGGGCTGGCCTCACGCATTGGCCTGAATGCGATTGTCGATCCTGACAATGGCGGCGACAGCTGGCGCCTGCGCGACGGGCTTGGTGCGGTGGCCCCCGGTGATCTGGGCGATGCCACGCAATTGCAGGCCTTCGGCGCTGTTCTCAGCGATGCGCGACCCGTCGCAGGATCACCCTTTGGCACCGGCAATATGCGCGCCTCGGACCTGACCGAGGCGCTGATGTCCAGAACCGGCTCGGACGCCCATACGGCCAGTCAACGCCTGACCTTTGCCAACAGCGCACAACTGGAAATGGCCCGGATCGAGGCGGAACAGGGCGTGGACACCGACCAGGAATTACAAAACCTGATGGAGATCGAGCAGGCCTATGCCGCGAACGCGCGGGTCATCTCGGTAGTAGATGAATTGATGCAAACCTTGTTGAGGCTCTGATGATAAATTTGACGTCTATTGGCGATCTGGCGCGGGGCATGACATTGCGGACCCGCTCGACCGAACTCAGGAACGAAATCGAAACCCTGTCTTATGAAATGTCCACCGGCAAGGTACAGGACGTGTCCGGGCGACTAGATGGAGACTATTCCCATCTGCTGGATCTGGACCGCAGCCTGTCGCGTCTGGACGCCTATCAGGTTTCGACGGCCGAGGCCGGGTTGTTCACGGACGCCATGCAGCTGAGCTTGACCACGATCAACGAGTCCGTGACCGAGCTGACCTCATCCCTTTTGTCCTTCGGCACCTCAAACCAGGCGGTCAGCCATGAAAACGCGTCGGTTCAGGCCCGGAACGAGCTGGACACGATCATATCAGCGTTGAACACCCGCGCAGGTGGACGCAGCCTGTATTCCGGTGCGGCCACGGATGTCTCTCCTTTGCCTTCAACCGACACGCTGTTAACCGCGCTTGAGGCGGAGTTGAGCGGACACACGACAACAGCGGATATCCGGCAAGCGGCAGAAGACTGGTTCAACGACCCCGCCGGGTTTGACGCGGTGATCTATCAGGGCTCGGGCAACGTGTTGGCACCAATGCAGATCTCCGAGAATGAAAGCGTCAGGATACCGATCACAGCCACCGACCCTGCGATCAAGGATGCAATACGAGACACTGCGGTGGCGGCGTTGGTTTCTGACGATACCCTAAACCTGCCGCGCGATCAGCGCACCGCCCTATTCACGCAACTTGGGGTCGATCTGGCGAATACCCAGAACGAAATGGTGAATCTACGCGCTCAGGTCGGCTCGGCAGAGGCGCGGATCGAACAGGCTGCCACGCGAAACGGCGCGGCGCAGACCAGCCTGGAATTCAGCCGGAACAAGTTGATCGCTGCGGACCCCTATGAAACCGCCGCCCAACTGCAGACTGTCCAGTTCCAGTTGGAGAGCCTGTATTCCGTCACCGTTCGCAATGCGAACCTATCGCTTGTGAATTTTCTGAGATGAAGCTGCTTGTTTTCCTATTGATGTTGCTGCCCGGGTTTGCCTCTGCCGGTGCGATCCGCCTGAAGGACCTTGTGAATTTTGACGGGGTACGAGGCAATGATCTGGTCGGCTATGGCCTGGTCGTCGGGTTGAACGGAACCGGAGACGGGCTCCGCAATTCACCCTTCACCGAAGAGATCATGTCGAACATCCTGGAACGGCTGGGGGTCAACGTAAATGGTGAGGAATTTCGCCCCAAGAACGTAGCCGCCGTGTTGGTAACGGCCAGCCTACCACCATTTGCCCGGGTAGGCGGGCAGATTGACGTGACGGTGTCGGCTATTGGCGATTCCAAAAGCCTTCTGGGCGGCACCCTGATTATGACGCCACTCAACGCGGCAGATGGGCAAATCTATGCGGTGGCTCAGGGTACAGTTCTGGCCGGAGGTGCTGTGGCCGAGGGTGAGGCCGCCTCGGTCGTGCAGGGCGTGCCGACCTCGGGCGTGATCCCTTCCGGTGCGCGGGTCGAACGCGAAATCGACTTTGACCTCTCGACTCTGACGCAAATGCGCCTTGCCCTGCGCGAGCCGGATTTCACCACCGCCAGCCGGATCGAAATCGCGATTAACTCGGAATTCAACCGCGCGGTGGCGATCATGCGGGATTCCGGCACGGTTGAGCTCAACATCGAAGCTACCCAGTCGATTTCTACCGCGCATGCGCTGGGCCGGATTGAAAACATCCTGGTCGAACCAGAAACAAAGGCACGTGTCGTGGTCGATCAACGCTCGGGCACAATTGTCATGGGGCAGGAGGTTCGGATTTCACGGGTCGCGGTATCGCAAGGCAATTTGACCCTGACGGTCGAAGAATCGCCCATCGCGGTTCAACCCAACCCGTTTGCACGCGGTGAGACGGTTGTGGTCCCCCGAACCTTCGCCGGTATCGAAGAAGAAGAAGAAGGCACCGGACTAGCCGAAATCCCCGAAGCCACAACGCTGTCTGAGGTCGTGGCCGGATTAAACGCCCTGGGTGTATCGCCCCGCGACATGATCGACATATTGAAAACAATAAAAGCCGCCGGGGCACTGCACGCCGAATTCGTTGTCAGATAGACGAGCTGCACCAGCCAAATGGCGGGATCAGATACCCGCCATTACTTTGACTTCCAGCTATCCAGCCAGCGGCGGAACCCATTGCGCTTCTCTTCGATCGCATCACCAGCGGCATAGAGTCCGTCTTCCATATTCTCAAGCACCGGATCAATTCGGCGTTGCCGGAATCGGCGCCAGCGCACCCAAATTGCCCAGAAGATAGCAAAGAACACCGTCAGGAAGATAATGTTGAACCATGGGATCAATCGTACATCCGGGCTGTCCACCGGGCGCACCGAGACCGCGTTGGGGAAGATCGACATAAGCTGATTGCGCCATCCATAGTGGCGTAAAACCACCCATTGCGGGTTATCCGCGGTCGACACAAGATTGGTCAGTTCTGCCTGCAGGTTCGAACTGTCCAGCTTGAAATAGGGCGGCCAGCCCCAGCCGGTATCCTCGTTGCGATAGACGCGCGGTTTTCCGTTCGGGCGGAACGTTTCGACAAAGCGCACATCGCGGTTGGTGGTCTGCGCCCCTTCCTGACCGGTATCTTGCTGAGCCCAGAAAATCGAGTTTTCACCAAAATCGACGCGCCGCACTTCGGTCTTCACGATCCGCACCACATCCTGCTGCGGCAAAGTGTATTCCAGCACCGAGGCGACCAGCCCCCAGAACACGATGATGAATACCCATTTGACATAGACCATCTATCCGGCCCTCATTTAAAATTTGTAATATAGATCAGCAGGGCAATGGCCCCAAGCGGGATGACGTAGACACCCAGCAGCAGTTTCTTGCGGAACGACTTGTCATATTGCCGCATTCCCCGCTGGAGAAAAGCCTCACGATCACCGTGCAGCCCCTTTTTCTCCCAATGTGCGATCAACTTACGCCGGCGGACGAGGCGGGAATAGATCGACAGCCCGACATAGATCACAGTCAGAACAATCAGCAGTGGAATTAGAAAACGGATTGCGACAAGCATTCAATTCCTCCCTACTGCGCCCCAGGGACCGACACGAGCAATGATGTCATCGCCGATCCGGTCATTACCACTCATGTCCGGCTCATGCCCGAACAGCGCGGCGCGGGCTCCCGCCTTGTCCACCTGATACTCGCGCGCGAGGAAGTCGGCAACATAGGCTTTTTTGACTTCGGGCCACTTGGCATAGGTGCTGTAAAACAGCTCCTTGTGGCAAATGAACATCTGGCGCGGGTCCAGCGGGGCCAGCTCGGCCAACAGCATGTTCACCAGATCGCGGTTCAGCGTATCGGCGGCCCGCAATGTGTAGAAATAGGCCGGATGGTCCGAGGTGATGCGCGGCCACGGACCGCCATCCTTCGCCCAGCGCAGCAGCTTGGCCAATCCGTGATAAGCCTCGGGCAGGCGATCCGCGTGATTGCGGGCCAGCCGCCGCATATCGCTGCGATCCAGGCCCTTTAGGTCAACACCTGCATCCGCCGCGGCGTCAACGGTCAGGAAATCCATCTTTTGCTGCAGGATCGCGGCGGCATCGACACCGCGCGCTTTGACGATGGGTTCCACCAAGTCGTTGTACTCAAGGAACTTGGCAATCTGGTTCCGCTGCGACGAATCGAACGTGTATTTGATCTTCAGATCGTCTGGCTTTTCACCCACACAGATCGCAGCCGGGTGGTCCAGATCGGGGAACAGATAGAGCCCGCCGAAATGCGCCGTCCAGAAGTTGCGCTGCTCGAAGGCCGTGTGGCGCAGGCGGACGGGGTTGCGGGTGACGTCGCCGGTTTCCTTGGCGGTTTCGATCATCTTGGCGATCAGCACATCGTCGAACCAGGCGTCCTCTTCGGTTTTGAACTGTTCGACCATTCCCGCCAGTTGCTGCGCCTTGCGCAGGGTGCCGCCTGCGGTGTCGGCCTCAATTTCGATCTTGCGCAGGTTCAGCAGCTCACCCGGGGTGGTGAGTTTGATGACCGAGTTCACCAGCTCTCCGGCCACCGCATCCGTGGCGGTCAGGGCAAACAGCTGCGCCTCGTTCATCTCGATGAATTCGCGCAGGATATCGCGCGAGGTGGAGAATTTGACGTTTAGCAGAGGCGCGCGTTTCTGCTCGGTCGTCAGCAGGATGAACTGCCGGTTGACCCCGTTGGGGTTAAGGTAAAGCTCATCCTCCAGCTCAATCCCCACCTCCGGCGAATAGCCCGAGATATCGATATGGAAATCCGTCAGTGCCGTGGTTTCGCCCGCCAGGTGCTGCAGCGCGCGGTTATACCGCTCGACCAGAGCCGGGCTGGAGATGTGGACGAGATTGCCGAACATCAGGCCTTTTTCGATGAGGCGGATCATGGCGTTTGACTTTCCGCGCGTCGCGGCTTTGCCGCGTTTATCCCAATGTTCTCAATCATCATGAATTACTCCTTGAGCGGAAGTAATCAGAGAACCATTCAAGATACACTGCGTAGAAAAGCGAGAAAAAAGAATGGATGGGAACAATGGTATCCCAAATTTTCTTACCCGTTAAACCATCAAGGTTTTGCGCGAACACCGCCCAAAGAATGAGGAACAAAATCAAAAGCGCCAAGGATACAGCACTATACCACATCAAAAAACGGAATAACCTGAAGTGCTTCTTCTCCATAGGAAATCCCAGCCGAAAAACGACTACGTCTACGAGAAAAACGGTGCTGGCTAAGAACAATAGTACCCATTCGACACTCACACCTTGCCCTCCAGATACCGCCGCTTAGCCTCTTCCATCCGGCCCATCTCGCGGACGGCGTCTTCGATGGCGACCTCGTCGCTCTTGTCGGCATAGCGGAACTCGCTGTCGGCGTAGCGGTTGATTTCCTGGATCACCATCTCAACCGTGATCGGCTGGCGCAGGTCCTCGATCATGGCCTTCTTGGTGTTGTAGTCGCGGAACAGGAACAGGCCGGGGTTTTCCATCCATTCGTCGGGCAGTTCGAAATCCATCGCGCGGACCTTGACCGCGTCGGTGATGTTCTTGATCGCGCGGCCGGTGAAGCGCTCATCAGCGGCTTGGATCGCCTTGAGGTAGGTGCCCAGCTTCGCGATCGTGTCCATCTGGCCGATCTGAGCCGAAACCCGGTCATAGACCTGCAGCAGAGCATCCTCATGCGGGCGGGAATGGCTTTCGAAGCTGGCGGCGACGGCCTTTTTGATTTCCTGCGCGGCATAGGCTTCGTGTTCGCCCAGTGGGATGTCGTGGTTGCGGCCCATCAGCAGGTGCAGGATGTCGATGTAATCCTCGCGCGTTTGCGGCCCGTCCACCAGAAACCGCGCGCCCGCCCGCTGTCGCAGAGCGTCGTCCACATTCTCGGGGTAGTTCGAGAACATGCCAAAGGTGCAATTGCCGCGCACAACGGTGTTGGCACCCGCAAAGCTCTCCATCAGCACGGCGGTGATTTCCAGCTGACCGGCTGACGACTGCCGGTCACCGCGTTTGCCCGCCAGCTGGTCGATATCGTCGATGGTACCAAATCCGATGACCGAGGGGTCGATGATCGTATTGATGAATGCCTTGGCATTCTGGCCGGATTTGCCCTGATAGCTGTCGATATTGTCTGTGCTTAGGTTCTGATAGCGGAACGGATAGCCCGCGATCTGACAATAATCGTTGATCAGCCCGGCCATCATCTGAATCAGGGTGGTCTTGCCGGTGCCCGGTTTGCCGTCGCCCATGAAGGTGAAGATGAACCCACCGAGTTCCGCAAACGGGTTAAGGCGGCGGTCGAAATCATAGGCCATCACCATCTTGGCCAGCTTCATCGCTTGATATTTGGCGATATGGTTGCCGACCACCTCGTTCGGTTTCTTGAACGTCATGGTGAGGGTGGTGGATTTTGCCTTTGATGCTGGTTCGAAGCCCCTGATCGTCAGATCGTCGGCCTCAATATGCCAGGCGGCGTTTTGGAACGGGGCCAGGTGGCCTGCGGATTGGGCGCGCAGAGCGGCCTTTTCCATCAGTTGTTCGGCATAGGCGCTGGTGGCGGCAATCAGGAGGGCATCGTCGGGGGCATGTTTGGCCAGCGTCTGGTCCAGCTCCCACAACGCGCCGTGCAGGGCGAGCTGGCCATTGTCGGTCAGGACCTCTTCGATCTCTCCGATATCGACGGTGGTCTCTCCCAGATGCGAGGACATTAAGTACGCCAGCGCATTGCCGAAGGTGTGCGAGGTGATCAGAGCCTCGGCCGTCAGCAGTTCCGAGAATTCGGTCTTGCGCGCGGCGGGCAAATCGCCCGCAAGGTTCGCGCGTTTCAAGTCTGCCAAGGGTGTCTGTTCGGCGTAGGCCTCACTCACCGCCAGAGCGATGGCAACCGCACGGCGGATTGCCTGCTGCGTAGTGGCCTGCGGTGGCGAGACCAGCGCATCGCCATCATCCGAGGCCTCGATCCGTTCGACCAAATGCACCCCGTCTGCGCGCACTGTGCGCCGTGTCACCAAACCCGGCGTGGTGGACCGAAACCTCCGTCCGGTCGACACCCCCGGCGACCGTTCCGTCGACGTCTCCACCGGCTTTGCAATCCGCGGCGCGTGCTCGAAACCATTTAGCAAAGCAGTCGCTGCCGGATAATGTTTGCGAATGTCGTCTTCGCGCAATTCCATCTGATCTGACGTCAAACTCATCTTCTTCCTCGCAATGCCGGGTTGAAGCCCGGCCTACTTAAATTCTGTAGGGCGGGCTTCAGCCCGCCTCTGGTCTCAATATCTCAGAACCTGACCGGCCTTGCTGACGACAAACTTGCGCACATCGGCAAAGCCCGGTGGCTTGCGTTCGGCCAGCACCTGAAAGGGGCGCTGGGGTAGAATGATCGAGCGTTGGGTGCGTGTGGCCCCGGTCTCGGCGCCCTGACCGCCAAATGGGTCCAACGCAAAGACCTCGCGCTCGACGGTCGAGAACCAACCGGCGCGTTCTTCGATCACGTCTTCGCTTTCCAGTTCCTCGGTGGTCCAGGCCAACGCCCAATCCTGACCTTGCGGAGACTGCGCGTCCTCCAGCACCTGCCGCAAAGGGCCGGATTGTTCGGTATAAGCCGAGGAATACATCGGCCCCACATGGATACGACGCAGGTGTTTGGGGTGCAGGTCGTCGAAGTCCTGATCGAAGCCTTTGGCGATGGTTACCAGTTTCAACCCGCCCAAGGACTGTGCCATCAGATGCGCCTGCACCTCGGGCCAGCGGCGCTGGTCTTTTGGCAATGCGGTCTTTCCGCTGTCCTCCAACTGCATCAGGTAGATGACCGGCAGGTTGATCTGACTGTCATAGACCGCCCAGTGGATCATGAACTTGCGCCGGTCCCCCTCATTTCCGATCCAGTGGCATTCAGGATCGTTGCGGGCCCAGAACAGCTGACCTTTCAGCAATTCCTCGTAATAGAGCCTTTGGGACAGCGCGAATTGCAGCTTGGTCGGGATTTCCTGATCACCGATGATCGTTCGCACCATGTCGGTTTTCAGGTCGTCTTCCGAGGGCATATTTGCCAGATGCACCTGCGCCTGTTGCGCGTCATTGGCCATGGTCAGCAACTCGGCCGCCACCGGAAAGCCGCTGTCGCGCTTGTCCATGGCGAGGCTGCCAAAGAACCGCCCTGTATCGCGCCCGACCAGCAGGTATTTCATGCTGAGCGCACGGAAGGTGTAGAGCAACCCCGAGAGGTAGCGCGACACGATCCGCACCTCTTGCTTGCTGATCGCTCCTTCGGCCTCCATCGTCGCGGCCACGCGCAGGAGATGGGCGGTGATCACCTCGAATTTGCGGAAATAGCGGCGTGAGGCGAAGGTGTCGGTCAGGCCGACATGGTCTTGGGTGGGGTCACTCAAAAAGAGAACCTCCTTCGGGTTGGCTACTGAAAAAAGCCAGTCTTTTTTGGGAGCTAGTCTTCATTCCTCGTCAACCAACTGAATTTGAAATGAACAATCTGGACAAGAGGAATAACCAGCATCCATGGCTTGAACCCCACGGCTAGGTAGATAAGCCATAGAACGAAGACCAGACCTAACCAGCTTGCCACCCAACTGGACAAGTTGTTTGGTTTGCCAAAAGTTGACCAGTTGACGTCCGAAAAACGCAACATTCATCCGCCGTACAAGTTCTTATCATGCTTCTCGACAATCGACGCGAACCGGCGCGCAAAACGCTCATCCGCCTTGGCCTTCTTCTCCAGCACGTCGCGGGCAAAGACCATGTGGTCCTCGTGCGCCTCAAGCATGTCGGCCATCTTCTGGTTGGTCGCGGTGCCGATGGCGGCCATGGCGGTTTGCGCCTCCTGATCGGTTTGCACGCCGATCTCGTTGATGCGGTGGGCCACGTCCTGCTGCTGCGCGGTTTTCAGCGATTTGGTCAGGGCGTCATACAGTACCACGCGCTGCTGCGTGTCTGTCTGCAGCTTGTTGATCAGCACCATCTGCGTCGCCGCCTGGTTCTGTAGGGAGTCGACCCAGGTCTTGCCCTTTTCGATGTAGCGCTCCAGCGTTTGTGACTTGGCCAGCTTGACCTGCTCTTCCTGAACCTTGGCATTGTATTGCTTGTTCAACTCGGCCAGTTCGGTTTCCAACTGGGTCCGCGCGGCTGCGTCCTGTTCGACACTGATCTTATTTTCCAGAGTAATAATCGTCGGGTCCATGCCCTGAATTTCGGCCCGCAGAGCCTCCAGTTCAGCCACGGTCGCCTCACGGTCATCCAGCGTGCCAGTCAGGTTATCTTCGACCTTCACGCGCTGTTCTTCCAGCACGGACAGTTGCCCTTGCAGCAATTGCACAATCACGTCGGACTTGGCGATCAGATCCTGCAGCTTGTCGTCGATATTGGCAGTGCGCATGCGTTCCTGCCGCATCGACTCGGATTTGCCTTTCGAGAAGATGCCGACAAACGTCTCCCACCCGGATTTCGAGCGCATTTCGTCAAAATCCTTGGAAAAGGCGCTGGTGACGTCGTCCAGCCCCATGATCAGCTCGGCGATATTGGCGTTCATCACTTCGGTATGAGCGTGCACATCCTCAAGCGTGGCGTTTTCGATGTCGATATTGGCCTCGGCCGTGCCGATCTTGGCGCGGGCGGCTTCAATACGTGAGGTCAGCCCTTCGATCTGTGATTGGCTTTCACGGACTTTCGCCTGAGTTTCTTCGATCAAGGCGTCAAATTGATGGTTCGACATCGCTGCTATCCCTTTTTTTCTTTAATTACCCAATAAGATAGGAAATGTTACGGGTATTTACATCCCCTTGGGTCCAAAATTCCCGCAAACTTTGGCAAACTCAGCCTGAAAAAGATAGGCGCGAAATACCAACCAGATCCCATTGATTTTGATCAATTCTGGATTGATCCGCTGGCAATAGTGGACATAGACAATTCAGACCCCACCTGATTGGGTGCGTTGAACCAATTTTCTGCCGGAGGCTGACCCATGCTGGACGCGACAACCGATCTGAAATCCATTCTGAAAAACCCTGACCTGCTGGTGACCAAAGCCTATATCGGCGGCCAGTGGGTGGATGGCGACAATGGCACATTTGCGGTGACCAACCCCGCCCGCGGGGATGTGGTGGCCGAGGTTGCAGATGTCAGCCGCGCACAGGTAGCGGGCGCCATCGCGCAGGCAGAGGCTGCGCAAAAGGCATGGGCCAAGCTGACGGGCAAGGAACGCGCTGCAATCCTGCGCCGCTGGTTCGATCTGATGATGGAAAACGCTGAGGATCTGGGCAAGATCCTGACCGCCGAACAGGGCAAGCCGCTGGCCGAGGCCGTGGGTGAAATTGCGTATGGTGCCTCGTTCATCGAATTCTTCGGCGAAGAAGCCAAACGTGTTTACGGTGAAACCATTCCAGGCCACCAGCGCGACAAGCGGATCACGGTGCTGAAACAGCCCATCGGCGTGGCGGCCTCGATCACCCCGTGGAATTTTCCCACCGCGATGATCACACGCAAGGCGGCCCCGGCGCTGGCCGCGGGCTGCGCCTTTGTGGCCCGTCCGGCCACAGAAACCCCATTGTCGGCGCTGGTGCTGGCGTTACTGGCGGAACAGGCGGGTGTACCTGCGGGCGTGTTCAACGTTGTACCGTCATCGCGGTCCAGCGAGATCGGCAAGGAGTTCTGTGAAAACCCCGGAGTGCGCAAGCTGACCTTTACCGGTTCGACCGAGGTTGGGCGTATCCTGCTGCGTCAGGCCGCCGATCAGGTGATGAAGTGCTCGATGGAGCTGGGCGGCAATGCGCCGTTCATCGTATTCGACGATGCCGATCTGGATGCGGCTGTCGAAGGTGCTATGATGTGCAAGTTCCGTAATAACGGCCAGACCTGTGTTTGCGCCAACCGTATCTATGTGCAGGCCGGAGTCTATGACGCCTTCGCCGCCAAGCTGAAAGCCGCAACCGAGGCCCTGCAAGTCGGCGACGGCCTGAACCAAGGCATCACCACCGGCCCGCTGATCAGTGACGAGGCCGTGGCCAAGGTTCGCGAACACATCGCTGATGCCACCGAAAAAGGCGGCGTTATCCTGACCGGCGGCCTGCCGCACGATCTGGGCGGCACATTTTTCCAGCCCACCATCGTCACCGGCGTGACGCAGGATATGAAAGTCGCGCAAGAGGAAACCTTTGGCCCGCTGGCCCCTCTGTTCAAATTCGGGGACGTGGATGATGTGATCGCCATGGCCAATGACACGATCTTTGGTCTGGCCTCGTATTTCTATGCCAAGGACCTGAGCCGTGTCTACAAAGTGGCCGAGGCGCTGGAATACGGCATCGTCGGCGTGAACACCGGTATCATCTCGACCGAACTGGGCCCTTTTGGCGGCGTCAAACAATCCGGCCTGGGTCGCGAAGGCAGCCATCACGGCATGGAAGACTACCTTGAGATGAAATACATTTGCATGTCGGTCTGATTCAGCCGATCCCATATCTGGATGCGCTTGCCACAAAAGCGCATCCAAAGCGCCACCATACTTCAATGGACGGCGCCGAAACTCAACGCGAAACGTAGCCCGACCTGACCACGGACGAAGCGTATTAGGATGACCGACAATGTCTCCTCGGCGCTACTCTGTTCTGGTCGATTGAGCCGGGGGCCGAGGGAACAAACCTTCAGCCCATACGCAGGGTTGGCTCCGTGTAGATTTTCGTGGGAGATTTTTATTGTAGGCTTTGAGCCCAAGGCCGGCATTGCCGTACGAAACTGCTATTGCGTATGCATTTGGTCGAACCCAACCCATCAAGGACGTTCGTAACAGCGCATTTTGAAGAGTAGGAAAACACACTTTCCAGACCGCACACTGAATGAACTGACCTGGGCGCGTTGAGAAACGGGTTGGAATTACATAGCTCAAAATAGAGCCAAGGTTCTTTGATCATCTTGTGCAAGAGACTAGTTTGAGAACATGGCCTCTGTAGCACAACTAACCGACTGGATGATTACCGAAGGACGCCGCTCAGGCGACCCCGTGAAAGTGGTTTCTCATTTCTGCTCGTCCTTAATTGAGGAAGGTGTGCCGCTCTGGCGGGTCAATATCGGTCAGCGATTCGCCAATCCGCTACTCATTGCATGGGGGGTCGTTTGGACACCTGATGGGACCGACAGCTACGACGTAACTCATGAAACAATGTTGACAGAAGGGTATGTTGGGAGCTCATTTGAGTACATTCTGGAGCACAGAAAACCTCTGCACAAAAGTCTGCGACAACTGGATCCAAAGACTGATCATTCCTCGTATCTTGAATTCGCTGAGTTAGGTGGCACAGATTACTATGCCACTTTGATGTATTATGGCGACGGATCTCTGCACGGCTGCACATTTGTCACGCAGGAACGAGACGGCTTTTCACCACGACATCTGGAATTGATTGAAGCAGCATTACCTGCTCTGTCTTCCGCTTTGGAACCTGTCACGATGCGAAAGTCAGCCAAGGGGCTACTACGAACATATCTTGGCGATGGGCCCTCCGATGCCGTGTGGAACGGGCGGATAAAGCGAGGCGAACGTACGACAGTTGATGCGGTCGTCATGTTTTCTGATTTACGAGGTTTCACAGCGCTTTCCGAAGCAGCACCCGAGGCAGATGTTTTTGACGCGCTGAGCGGCTACTTTGATCTGGTTGTTCAGTCGGTGGAAGATAACGGTGGCGATGTTCTCAAGTTCATGGGTGACGGGATTCTCTCGATCTTCACCATCGCAACTCAGGCTGATCACGCCGACCGATGCCGAAAGGCTGCGCAAGCCGCACAAAGTGTATTGGCCGGTTTGACGGCCCTCAACCGTCGCCGCGTTGAAACCAAAAAGCCGCCTTTGGACGTTGGGATCGGGATCAATGTTGGACAAGTCAGCTATGGCAACATCGGCAGTCCCGGAAGACTTGATTTTACGGTTCTCGGCGGCGCAGTGAACGTTGCCAGTCGAATTGAGGGGTTAACTAAATCTATTCGCCGTAGAGTGCTGGCGACATCAGCGATTGCTGGCGCCTCGCCTGATCTGTTTTCCTCTTGTGGGTTGCACGAAGTTCGTGGCCTTGCTCGCCCAATCGAATTGTTTTCTCTTGTCGAAGGAGAACTCTGAGTCAGTGTCACATATTTTGTTTGGCTACATCGCAAGAAACACGAGGCGGAGTTTGGGCGCCAAGTGAAAAAGGCAGGTTTCTCCCGAATAGCGACCACTTGATGACCCAAAAAACAACGCCCCGCGTCTGGAGGAACGCGGGGCGCATGGTGCGACGGCCCAGAGAGGAGGAGGCCGCCGCGGCGTGAGAGTCTGCCGCTTTAGTTTACGGCTTTGGCGTCAACCACGTCCTTTTCAATGGCATTGGCCGAAGCAATCTCGATCCGGCGCGATTTCAGGGCCTCGGGCACCTCGCGCTTGAGGTCGATATTCAGCATGCCATTTTCATGGTTCGCGCCGGTGACGCGCACATGGTCAGCCAGCGCAAAGCGGCGCTCGAATGCGCGGGTGGCGATGCCACGGTGCAGATAGCTGCGCTCTTTATCTTCGGCGGCTTTCTTGCCGGCGACGATCAGCGCGTTTTCCTTTACTTCGACCGACAGGTCATTTTCCGAAAAACCGGCAACCGCAACCGAGATGCGATAGGTGTCGGCATCGGTTTTTTCGATGTTATAGGGCGGATAGCTGGGCTGAGCCACATCATTGGTCAGTACACGGTCCATCATGTCTGCGATCTGGTCGAAACCGATGGTGGCGCGGTGCAGTGGTGCAAAATCAAAAGTACGCATGTGTCATATCCTCATGTCTGAGCGATCTACGATTTGCCCTCCGTACGGACGGGCGATTGAGTATGCCAGGCCCCGTTCACGGCGACCCGGTACATTTCACATGGGGAGCATTTTGACCCAGTTCAAGACCCGTCAGACGAGATGAATTTGGCACCGGAACTGGATTTACCGGACCCCACCTGAAGCCGACGAATCGCAGCCTTGGGCTGGGGCGCGTCACGGCGCAGATCAGCCTTGAGTTCGGCAACGATTCCAGACAGTTCCATACCGAACCCGACCTTCTGGCGCCCGTCGGTTCCGACCGCCGAAACCACCGATAAAATCTGCCATCTCGGGCCGTGCCGTGCCAGCAACGCCGAGCCGGATGAACCAAAGGTAATGTCGCAGTTAAAGGTGACCAGACCCTGCCGCCGTTGCAATATCCGGCAGGACCGTTCACGCGTGATCGCCTCGGACCGGCCACGTCCGTATGAGGCGATACTCACCTCATTCCCGTCCACCCGCCCGCTATGCAGGGCAAAAGGGTTGGCCACGGAATAGGGTATAGGTTGTTCAAGCCGCATCAAGGCGACATCCGCCCGGACAGAGGCGGCCGACAGCTCGGGCTGATTAGTGTAATCCGGATGCACTGCGATCTGCACAACCTTGCGATCAGCCAGCGCCTTGCCATCGCTCAGCCCTGCTCGAAAGGTCACTTTGCCGGGCGCATAAGGCTGGCCTGTTGCCTTTTCTAAGGCGCAATGGGCGGCCGTCAGAACCAAGTCCTGAGCAATCAACGTGCCGGTGCAGAACCCCTCGGTGCCGATGTCCAATCGCCCGATGCCCTCCCACCCATAAAGGTCGTCGCGATCGGTCAGCCTGCGCTTGGCGCTTTGCGCATGGGACGCGGTCGTCAGGACAGACAGACATAACAAAGTGCTCAACAAAAATCGTATCATGGCTTGATAAACCTTGCGCCTATATTTCTTTTGGATGCTCCATCAGGACTTGCAGCCAAAAACCCGCGACCAGCCAATAATTCAGCCTGCAACAGACTCAGCGACCCTTCGACCGGAGTACCGACCGCGACGCGCTGGCCGTTAAACTCGGCTTTGGCGGCCACAACGGACACAATACGCGGGCGGTCGCCGTCGAAGGAAAAGACCGGCGCACCGGATGATCCAAACTCGACATCGCAGGACATCACCAGAACATCAGATCGACGGGTCATGACCGAGCAGACCTCTTGCAGCGCCGGGGCTTCAGCCCGGTCCCGCCCGTATGAGACCACGCCCACCTCTTCCCCGCGACGTGGCCGATCGCCTGTCTCAAAAGGGATCACGGTGGTGTTGCGGATGGGTTGCCACAGCTCGATCAATGCAATGTCATTGCGCAGCCGCTCGGCCGAGGTTTCGTCGACGTAGCTATAATCTGGATGCACCACTGCCCGCCGCGCCGCGCGGTAGGCGGATGCTCGGCCCAGGCGCCACGCCGCCAGAAACTCGACCCCGGACAGGTCGATTCGTTGACCGGTTGTCTTGTCATACAGGCAATGCGCGGCTGTCAGCACCAGGTTTGGCGCGATCAGTGTGCCGGTGCAAAACCCCGATCCGTTGATATCCAAACGCCCGACGGCCATCCACGCCCGCCCTGCATCGGTGGTATCCAGGCTTTTCAGCCCACTGTCCTGCGCCGCGGCCGCCATCGGCATGAACGCCAGCGCGAATGCCCTGATCCAGTTTCGCAAGCGGTTCTCCGGCGTTGCTGTTGGAGTACCTTCCTACGGTCGGGGTGGGGCGAAAATAGGGCGGCCGCACCGGGTTTGGTTTCACCCGGCAACTGATGCAACCCTGCATCAGCCGGGCTTACTTTAAGATCGGAACATCCGATGTGATGCCTGGCTGCAAGGTTCGTGGTTTGGGACCACCGGTAGCCCAATCCAACAGCTCGACCGTGTGCAAAATCGGTATATCCGTGCCCGAACCGATTTGCATCATGCAGCCGATATTGCCCGCCGCGATCATGTCGGGATTCTTTGCCTCGAGCGTTCTCACCTTGCGCTGTTTCAACTGGCCTGAGATTTCCGGCTGCATCAGGTTATACGTACCGGCACTGCCGCAGCACAGATGGCTGTCAGAAGGCTCTACTACTGCGAAACCGGCCTTTTTCAGCAAGGTCTTGGGATGGGATTTGATCTTCTGCCCGTGCTGCAGGGAACAGGCGGCGTGATAAGCAACTGTCAAGTTCTGGGCCTTACCTTCGGGAAGATCCAACTGCATCAACAATTCACTGACATCCATCGCAATATCCGCCACCCGCGCCGCGTCTTCGGCCAAGGGATCATTGCGGAACATATGACCGTAATCCTTGACTGTTGTGCCGCAGCCCGATGTGTTGATGACGATGGCGTCCAGACCGCCGCCATCCATCTCGGCTGTCCAAGCCGTGATATTGGCCGCGGCTGCTTTGTGACTGTCGCTGGTCTTGCCCATGTGATGGGTCAACGCACCACAGCACCCGGCACCTTCGGCCACCACAACCTCGCACCCCAACCGGGTTAGCAGCCGGATAGTTGCGTCATTGATATCGGTGTTCAGCGCCTTTTGCGCACAGCCTGTCATCAAAGCCACGCGCTTCTTGCGCGGTCCTACGGACACAAAGCTTTGCGGGTCGTCATTGCGACTGACCGGAGGGATAGTCTTGGGTGCCATATCCAGCATCGCACGCAGCCGCGCATCGGGCATGAGGAAGCGAAATGGGCGGCCCAGTTTTGCCCCAAGTAGCGCCCAGCGGAACCGCATTGGATAGGGCAGAATTTGCGCCAGCACCCAGCGCATCGCGCGATCACTGAAGGGGCGCTTGTAATTCTGTTCGATATAGTCCCGCGCGTGATCGACCAGATGCATATAATGCACGCCCGACGGGCACGTGGTCATGCAGGCCAGACAGGACAGGCAACGGTCGATATGCTTGACGGTTTTCTCATCGGGCACACGCTCATTCTCAAGCATATCCTTGATCAGGTAGATACGTCCGCGCGGGCTGTCGAGCTCATCGCCCAGCACCTGATAGGTCGGGCAAGTGGCGGTGCAGAACCCGCAGTGCACACAGCTGCGCAGGATTTCATTCGCGCGCTGGATCGCCGGGTCTTGCAGCTGTTTTTCGGTAAAAGTCGTCTGCATCAGCTTATCCCATCAGCCCCGGATTGAAGATGCCGTGCGGATCGAAACGCTGCCTCAACCCTTTTGTTAGAGTCTTTATTGCGGTAGTTTCAGGCTGAAACCGGCCCATAGCTTCTATCGTTTGAGCATCCGCCCGCATCAGTGTCGCGTGACCGTCAAATGCGCCCAAACGTGCACGCAGATCAGTTCCTTGTGGAACCCGTACCCAGATCAGGCCTCCGCCCCAGTCAAATAGAAGTTGGTCCGCCGCCAGACGCGCCGAAACATCAGGCGCGTCACCTGGTTTGACGGAAATCCGCCAAATATCCCCATCATGACCCTGAAACGGCTTAACATCACGCAGGTCGCGCCACAGATCTGCAGTGTCCGTGACCTCGGCGATCTCACCAAATTCGCCAAGCACAGATTTCAACCGATCAGTACGATAGGAAACCGAATCCGAAAACCCTTCGATTCGCAGAAATGCGCGCCCGTCTTGCGGGTCATATGCAGCCCCGTTAACTTCAAACGGAGATTTCAGTGCCGCGGACATGGCCTTAACCGCACCTACGGCACCCGGGACCTGAACCGCCAGTGTTGCACTCGCCTCAGGCTTTGGCAGCACTTTCAGCGACACTTCGGTCAAAATACCAAGCGTGCCCCAGGACCCCGCCATCAGCTTGACCAAGTCAATTCCAGTGACGTTTTTCATCACCCGGCCGCCATTCTTGATCACCTGTCCTTTGCCATCGACATAGCGCACACCCAGCAGAAGATCACGGCAGGCCCCGGCCTGAATCCGTCGCGGACCTGAGATATTGGCAGCAACGACGCCACCGATTGTGGGCTCTCCGACCGTGCCCAGCAGGCCACGATGGTCCATGGGCTCAAACGGCAGTTGCTGACCTTCTGCCTTTAACGCTTCCTCGATTTCGGCCAGGGGCGTTCCGGCCTGCGCCACAAGGGTCAGCGCGCCGGGTTCATACAGGGTTATGTCACCTAGGCCGGTGGTCTGGATGGTTGCGTCAGGTCCGCCTATGCCACGGGTGCCGCCACCGGCAATGCGCACCGGATGGCTCAGCCCGGCCACCATCTCGGCAAGTTCGGTTTCCGTCTTGGGTTTCATCACGCTTCTTCTATATTAGTGTCTATTATTCCGCAGCCAGACGTACTTCGCGCCGAGACGCTGATGCATCCAGAGGGAATACTTTGGCGGGGTTCAGCAACCAGCCCGGATCGAACACATCCTTGACCATCATCTGCGCCTCAAGGTCCTGCGGCGCGTATTGATGTGACATCAGATCCCGCTTTTCAACGCCCACGCCGTGCTCACCGGTCAGGCAGCCCCCAACGTCCACACATAGGCGAAGGATATCGGCGCCAAACGCCTCGCATTTCTCAAGATCACCGGGTTTGTTGGCGTCAAACAGGATCAGCGGGTGCATGTTGCCGTCACCTGCATGGAACACATTGCCGACAAGCAGGCCGTATTCGTCGCTCATCTCATTGATCCGGCGCAGCACTTCGGGCAGGGACGAGACCGGGATCGTGCCGTCCAGACACATATAATCGTTCATCTGTCCCACGGCGCCAAAGGCCGATTTCCGGCCCAGCCAGATTTTCGCGCTTTCCTCAGCCGATTTGCTTTCGCGAATTTCAACCGGGTTATGGCGCTTGGCGATCTCGACAATCTTCGACAGCTGATAGTCGATCTCGGCCTTGGACCCTTCGACCTCGATGATCAGCAGCGCCGTACAATCGGGATAGCCTGCCTTGGCAAAGTTCTCGCAGGTTTTGATGCACAGCGTATCCATAAATTCGATAGCAACCGGCAGGATGCCCGACTTGATGATATCCGAGACGCAATGACCAGCGACCTCGTTGTCGTCGAACCCTATCAGAACCGGCCGAGCGTCTTCGGGTTTGCGCAGGATGCGCAGCGTTGCCTCGGTCACGACACCCAGCTGTCCTTCTGATCCGCAGATCACCCCCAGCAGGTCCAACCCACCGGCATCCAGATGCGCACCACCGATTTCGACCACGCTGCCATCCATCATCACCATGGTCACGCCCATAAGATTGTTCGTGGTCACACCGTATTTCAGGCAATGAGCGCCGCCGGAATTCATCGCAATATTGCCCCCGATGGCGCAGGCCAGTTGCGAGGAGGGATCGGGGGCGTAGAAAAAGTCTTCTTCTTCCATCGCACCGGTCACGCTCAGGTTGGTGCGACCGGTCTGAACCCGAATGAACCGGTTATCATAGTCCGCTTCAAGCACATCATTCATGCGCGAAACGCCCAGAATTATACTATCCGCCGTCGGCAATGCCCCACCCGCCAGCGATGTTCCCGAACCGCGCGGCACCACTGGCACACCTTCGGCATGGCAGATGCGCAGCACATCCGAGACCTGTTCCGTGGTCTCCGGCAGAACTGCCAGCATTGGAGGGCATTTGTACGCAGTCAGCGCATCGCATTCATAAGCAAGGGTTTCCGCAGGATCATGGATCACGGCATCTTTAGGCAGAACTTGCAGTAATTGCTGCAGAACGGCTTCCCTGCGGCGAAGAATGTCAGGGTTTGGGCTTGGCATGTCCATGGCGGTCTCTCCATTTTGGTAAATTAATATTACCAATTTTGACTTCTGGCAAGTTCTCTTGATCACGTACTGTGTCGAGGCATTGGCCTGGGTAGAACTTGTATTGGTGTTTTCACCGCAGTTGGCGCACGAGATGCCACCACCACAGGTTCGTGATGACGCAGACGCACTGAAAGCCCTATGGTCGCCTCATGCGATATTTGATTCTTTGTGCCCTTTTGGCCAGCCCTGCCCTTGCAGATCCGTCGATGATCGAAAATGTCTCAGCCCGTCAGAGCGGCGATACGTGGCGATTCGACGTGACAATCCGCCATCCCGACACCGGCTGGGATCACTATGCTGATGGCTGGCGCGTGCTGGATATGGACGGCAACGAGCTGGGGATGCGCGTGTTGCACCATCCACACGAAACCGAGCAGCCCTTTACCCGGTCGCTGAGCGGTGTGGCTATTCCCGAAAGTGTCATGCAAGTTCAGATTCAGGCGCGCTGCAATGTCGATGGCTGGAACGAAGACACCACGGTAGTTGATCTGAACTGAGGGTCAGAAGACGCCCAGACTCAGACCCGCAGCCAAAGCAGCACCGATCTCGCGACATTGGTTAAGTTGATCATCCGGGATAGTTTTTTCGGCCAGAATCGCCTCGGGTGTTTGCGCGTGGGTGCAGATAATCAGCGGCGGTTGTACCTCTTTCAACCGCCAGCCGGTGGCGATCCGGGCTATTTGGCGCGCGGCGTTCTCGCCATCCGACCCGGCACATACCATCTGCGTGTAGGGGCGGCCTTCGATCCTGCCTAGAACAGGGTAATAACAGCGGTCGAAAAACTCTTTCATCAGACCCGAAATAGCGGCCAGATTCTCGGGCGTGCAGAACAGATAGCCATCGGCGCGCAACAAATCCTCGGGTCCGGCCAGATCGGCGGGTTTCAGAATGGTGTCGGTCTCATCACGTGCGGCCTCAGCTGCGGCTTCGGCCATTTGCCGGGCCCCGCCGGTGCGCGAATGGTAGACGATCAATAGCTGCGCCATGTCAGACCCGGTGATAGGGGCCGCCCGACAGGATGGTTGTAGCCCGGTAAAGTTGCTCGGCCAGCATCACACGGACCAGCATATGGGGCCAGACCATCGACCCGAATGAGATGGAAAAATCGGCCTCTGCCTTCAGATTAGGGTCTATTCCGTCCGCCCCGCCGATAATCAGCGCCAGATCCTGACGCCCGGCATCGCGCCATCCGCCCAGCTTCTTGGCGAAATCCGGCGATGACATCACCCGCCCACGTTCGTCCAAGGTGCAGATTACAGCTCCCTTTGGCAGCGCCTTGCGCAGCAGCGCACCCTCGGCGCTCATCCCTGCGTTTTTCTTGTCCTCAACCTCGATTACACGTGCAGGACCAAGGCCCAGCGCGCGGCCGGTCCGGTCAAATCGGGTCAGGTAGTCATCAAGCAAGTTCTTCTCCGGTCCGGCGCGCAATCGCCCGACCGCACAAATGCTTATACGCATATTTCTCTCGCCGCCGGCCTGTTAATGAAGACCGGGATGGCGCCTCAGTTCGCCGAGGCGTTGCCGCCCTGAGGCAGCCACATCTTTTCCAGCTGATAGAATTCACGCACTTCGGGGCGGAAGATATGGACGATCACGTCGCCCGTATCGATCAGCACCCAGTCGCCGGCATCCTTGCCTTCGACCTTCGAGGTGAAACCGAATTCCTGCTTGATGCGATCCGTCAGCTTTTCCGCCATGGCCGAGACCTGACGGGTCGACCGACCCGAGGCAATCACCATGTGATCCGCAACCGAGGATTTGCCCTGCAGGTTGATCTGCACGACATCTTCGGCCTTGTCATCGGATAGTGAGGAAAGGATACGTTCAAGCAGCTTGTCGCTGATTGACTGAGAGTGTGCCATTACACTGGCACCATCATCGGCGGGCAAACCCGCCTGGGTATGTAGAGACAGAACATAGTCCTCCTTTGCTGCGCGCCGCCAAGTCCCCGGCGCTGGGGTCCTAATAAGGTAGCAAGGGGAATGCAACAATTCAATGAAACGCCGCTATGCAGGGCGCACAGGGGATCACTCTTTGGCGACCTGTTGCGTGGCTGCGTCGGACAGCAACCGAACCTCGCGCTGCGGGAAGGGGATGGAAATGCCTTCGGATTGGAACGCATCCCACAGGGCCAGATAGACATTGCCGCGGATATTGGTCAGGCCTTTGGTGGGATCACTGATCCAAAACCTCAGGACATAATCCACGCTGTTGTCACCGAACCCGGTGATATGGCAAACCGGCTCGTGCTTGCCGCCACTTAGAACGCGCGTCACCGACTTGACGGCACGGATGGCCGTCGCACGGACATTGTGCGGGTCATCGTCATAGCTGGTGCCAAATTCCAGATCCAACCGCACGAATTTGTCGGAATGCGACCAGTTCACCACCTGATTGGTGATCAAATCCTCGTTCGGGATCAGGTATTCCCGCCCGTCCCGCGTCACGACCGAGACATAACGCGCGCCCAGCGCATTGATCCAACCGAACGTGTCGCCCAACGAGATCACATCGCCCGGCTTGATCGACCGGTCCATCAGAATGATGATCCCGGAAATCAGGTTCGACACCACCTTTTGCAGCCCGAACCCGATGCCCACGCCAATAGCACCGGACAACAGCGCGATACCGGTCAGGTCGAACCCAAGCGTGCGGATAGCGGCCATAAAGACAGCCCCATACAGCAGCACCTGAATGCCCTTGGCCAACAGAACCTGCATGGAAGGGGTGATGTCGTCATTGCTCATCAATCCCCGCTCGGCTGCGCGGGTGCCAATACGGGCCAGCGTCAGCAAAATGCCGATCAGCAGAACCGCCTTGATGATCCCCAAAGCCGAGATGTGCAGATCGCCAATGGAAATCGCCACCCCGTCCAGAAACTCGGCCACGTCATCGGTCAGATTCAGCGCAATAAGCGTTGCATAGACCCACATGGCCCATTTGAATATCCGCCGCAGCGTCCGGTTGCGCACCAGCCGCGCCACAAGGGCAATGGCCAGCCACGCCAAGGCCAAGGTCGCGACGACTCCGATAATGTAGCTGCGCGAGGGCCATGTGATATGTTGCATCAGCAGATACAGCGCCCAGGACATCACCACGAAATAAACCAAAGTCAGGCGCTGCATCAGTTGCACGAGGGTCCGCAACCGCCATTTTGGCCAACCAGTGCGGGACCGGGCCCAGGCCTCCCACCGGCCTTGTGTTATCAGTTTCAGAAGAAAGGCCAACGCCCACAGAACCACAATGATGACCAGCTGATGCTGCCGCCAGCCCGGAGTGACGATTAGTTCGACAAGGTTTTCGAATTGCACGGAAAAACCCGCGACCATGTTATTATAGAGGTCCGACAGCGAACTGGGGATCAGATCTTGGTTCATGGCCCCAGCTTGGACAGCACCGCCGCATGATGCAAGTCCGACACCGGATTGAACCTTGATTGACGGCTAAGCCCGATATATCTGGTGCCCATGAGACTCAATCTGGCCCCTGCACCAACGTTGCAAGACCGCACGCGCCTGCGTGAACGGTTCTTTGGGGCCGCCCGTACGGTTCTGGCCTGCCTATAAGGCGCGTCCAGCCACTCGCCAGCTATTTCTCATCTAAATACGGGAGAGGACCAATGTCCCCCAAAACACTCTATGACAAGATCTGGGATGCCCATGTCGCGCACGAAGCCGATGATGGCACCTGCCTGCTGTATATCGACCGCCATCTGGTACACGAAGTGACCAGCCCACAGGCGTTCGAAGGCCTGCGCATTGCGGGCCGCAAGGTGCGCGCACCGGAAAAGACCATCGCCGTGCCGGACCACAACGTGCCAACGACACCGGATCGGGTGAACGGGATCGAAAACCCGGAATCGCGCATTCAGGTCGAAGCGCTGGACAAGAACGCCAAGGATTTTGGCATTCACTATTACCCGGTGCATGACGTGCGTCAGGGCATCGTGCACATCGTCGGCCCGGAACAGGGCTGGACCCTGCCCGGCATGACCGTCGTCTGCGGCGACAGCCACACCGCCACCCATGGCGCGTTTGGTGCGCTGGCGCACGGCATCGGCACCTCCGAGGTCGAGCATGTTCTGGCCACGCAGACTCTGATCCAGAAGAAATCCAAGAACATGAAGGTCGAGATCACCGGCAAATTGCAGCCGGGCGTGACCGCCAAGGACATTACTCTGGCCGTGATCGGTGAGACCGGCACCGCTGGCGGCACCGGATATGTCATCGAGTATTGCGGCGAAGCGATCCGCGATTTGTCCATGGAAGGCCGCATGACCGTCTGCAACATGGCCATCGAAGGCGGCGCGCGTGCCGGCCTGATCGCGCCGGACGAGACCACATATGAATATGTCAAAGGACGCCCCCACGCGCCGAAGGGTGCGCAATGGGAAGCGGCTTTGAACTGGTGGAAAACGCTCTACACCGACGAAGACGCACATTTTGACAAGGTTATCACTCTGCGCGGCGAAGACATTGCGCCAGTCGTCACATGGGGCACCAGCCCCGAAGACGTCCTGCCGATCACCGCAACCGTGCCGAACCCCGAGGATTTCGAAGGCGGCAAGGTAGAGGCGGCCCGCCGCTCGATCGAATACATGGGATTGGAAGCCGGTCAAAAGCTGAGCGATGTGGAAATCGACACCGTCTTTATCGGATCCTGCACCAATGGCCGGATCGAAGACCTGCGTGCTGCCGCCGAAATCCTGAAGGGTAAAAAGATCAAGGATGGTCTGCGGGCCATGATCGTTCCCGGCTCGGGTCTGGTTCGCGCACAGGCCGAAGAAGAGGGTTTGGCGGATATCTTCAAAGAGGCCGGGTTTGAATGGCGTTTGGCTGGGTGTTCGATGTGCCTGGCGATGAACCCGGATCAGCTGGCACCGGGGGAGCGCTGCGCCGCGACCTCAAACCGCAACTTCGAAGGCCGTCAGGGCCGGGGCGGGCGCACCCATCTGCTAAGCCCGGCGATGGCTGCCGCAGCGGCAATCACGGGACGGCTGACAGACGTCCGCGAATTGATGTAAGGTCCCCTCATATCTAGATATTTGAGGGATTGAACACATGAGTGACTGGATCAAATGGCTTCTGCTGGGGCTGCTGTCGATTGCATTTGGCGTCTTTGCGCTGGGCAACGCAATTGCGGCTTCGGTTGCAGTAACAGTGGTGACCGGAGTGTTGCTGCTGATTGCAGGCGCGTTGCAGGTTGTGGGCGGATTCTCCGTCGAAGGCACCGGCAACAAGATCCTGTCACTTATTATGGGTGCGGTGATGCTGTTTCTGGGTTGGTCCTTTCTGGATCATCCACTGCAGGGAACCCTGACCCTGGCGACGGTGATGCTGCTTCTGTTCATGGCAGGCGGCATTGCGCGGGTCATTCTGTCGTTCCAGATGAAAGGAACGCAGTTTTTCTGGCCCACGATGATCTCAGGCATCTTGTCGATCATCCTCGCCGCTATCATCTGGACCTATGTGGGCAAGGAACCGCAGACTCTGCTGAGTATTCTGGGGATCTTCCTGGGCATCGAGATGCTGTTCAACGGGTTCGGATTGGTCTTCATGGCGTTCTTCGTCAAGAACGCACCCAAAGACGAAACAATGGAAGCGAAACAGGCTTAAACGCGGGGCACGGGCGCAGCCCTCTCCCGCAGGAGTGTGAACATGGAAAAGTTTGAAAAAGTCCAAGGGGTGGCTGCCCCAATGCCGTTGATCAATATCGACACTGATATGATCATTCCGAAAGTGCATCTGAAAACCATCAAACGGTCCGGCCTTGGCGTCGTGCTGTTTGACGAGATGCGCTATCACGATGACGGGCAGGAGAACGAAGATTTCGTCCTGAACCAACCCGCCTATCGTGAAACCGAGATTCTGGTGGCAGGCGACAATTTCGGCTGCGGCTCTTCGCGCGAACACGCGCCCTGGGCGATCAAGGATTTCGGTATCAAGGTGGTGATCTCGACCAGCTTTGCCGACATCTTCTATAACAACTGCTTCAAGAACGGCATTCTGCCGATCGTGGTCGAAGAAGAGCATCACGCGCTGTTGATGGACGACGCCCATAAAGGCCAAAACGCCCGCATGACCGTGCATCTGGAAGATCAGCAGATCACGACATCGGATGGTGTCGTCATCGAGTTTGAAGTCGACCCCCATCGCAAGCACTGCTTGCTGAACGGCCTGGACGATATCGGCCTGACGATGGAAAAAGACCACCATATCGACAAATTCGAAGATCACGCAGGTCAGGCCCGCCCCTGGGTGTGATTCTGTGGATTAACCTGTGGATACTCAACCTAATGGGGTCGCCTCGGCGGCCCCATTCGTATTCTTGGGGTTAAAAAACGAGAAGCTACAAGATATAGGTATCACTTTGAGATACACGTCGGATTTGCGTCAAAAATGATGCAATACCGCACCAGTTGCGCCATCATTTTGCCCGAAACTGCGTGTTTCCTGCACCTTGGCTTGAGCGAAATGCCGCTTATCGTAATGTTGGCGAGACAGAGGCAACCGTCAGAATATTAAGCGGCGGGCACAAGTTGGAACGTAAGTCGGCAAAGAATCGGCTACTCCGGTTTGGAAAGGGTTCGGATAGTGATTGCGCGCACAACAGGGGCGGCAATTCGGGGAATTTTGGTTGCCTTGATGGTACTGACCCCCGCGTTGTACTTGCCCGTATCGTCAACGAATGGGACCGAGATTGTCGTCTTTCTCGCCATTCTCGCATTCTTTCTGACTTTCGCTGAATACAACTCGGCCTTTCCCAGCTTTATCGAATTCCGCGACGCACCGCCTGTGAACCGATTGCGCTTTGTCGGATTGATGTCGATGGTCACCTTTTTGACGCTGATTTGTAAGAACGCCTATGCGCCCAGCGATCTGACGGCGCTTTTTTATGCGCTGGGTCTGGGCGTCGCCAATGTGGTTGATTTTCCCTATTCGCCGGTTCGTCTGGTCGTGTTGGTGCTGCCCGCCGATGCCAGCGCGCCGCTGATCGAGCTGGTGCGTATCTCGGCCAGCGTCGCTTATGTTGCCGCGCTAGTGACCGTTGCCAGCTTTGCCTACGCGGTGAAGATGCGCGGCTGGCCCACCGGCAATGGCGCGTTCAATGTCTGGACCAACCTGCCGTTGTTTGATCCGACCAAGGGTGGGGATGTCGTCACCCGCCTGCAACGGGACGGTCGCCTGAATATCTCGATTGGGGTGCTGCTGCCATTTCTGATCCCGGCCGTGATCAAATTGCTGACTGACTATGCCAACCCGATCTCGCTGAGCAATCCTCAGACCATGATCTGGACCATGAGCGCCTGGGCCTTCCTGCCTGCCTCCATGATCATGCGGGGTATGGCAACCTTGCGCATCGCCAATCTGATCGTCGAAAAACGCCGCGCCTACTCCACGACCGAGTCCACCCAAGCCGCATGATCCGCATCCTTCTTCTGTTGCTGTTGCCGGTGATGGCACAGGCGGAACCCCTGCGCATTGCCACCTTCAACACAGAACTCAGTCGGGATGGGCCGGGATTGCTGCTGCGCGATATTCAGCGCGGCGATCTTCAGGTACAAGCGGTCGTCGATGTGCTGGTCGCCGTCCGTCCGGATGTTGTCAGCCTGCAAGGCATCGACTGGGATATGGACGGTCTGGCCTTGGCCGCTTTGGTCGGCCAGTTGCGTGCTGCTGGATTAGACTACCCCTATCATTTTTCGGCCCAACCCAATGCGGGGCTCGAGACATCTCTGGACCTGAACGGAGACGGGCGCGCCTACGGCCCGGCAGACGCGCAAGGCTGGGGGCGCTTCACCGGTCAGGGCGGGCTTGCGGTGCTCTCGCAACACCCTATCCGCACGAAGGACATGCAGACGTTCACCGACCTGCTGTGGCGCGACCTGCCAGGCGCGCAACTGCCGGTCACTGACGACGGCCCTTTCCCGTCTGAACAGGCACAACGCATTCAGCGCCTGTCGGCTGTGGCCCATTGGATCGTGCCAGTTGACACGCCCATCGGCGCGCTAGACGTGATGACTTTTCACGCCGCCCCGCCCGTGTTCGATGGCCCCGAGGACCGAAACGGGCTGCGCAACCGCGACGAAATCCGCCTTTGGTCTGCGGTGCTGGACGGAAAACTGGGGCGCAAACCGCAGCGCCCGTTCGTGATCGCTGGGGATGCCAACCTAGACCCGGCACGCGGTGACGGACGGTCAGAGACGATTCAGGCCCTTCTGGACGACCCGCGCCTGCAGGACCCGCACGCAGGTGATCCATCGCAGGACCAGACCACCGTGGTCTGGAAAGCCGTGGGTGAAATGCGGGTGGATTACGTGCTGCCCTCGGCCGATCTTAAAGTTGTCGCGGCGGACGTGTTTTGGCCTGAACCGGGCACGCCCCTTCGCGACGCCGCAGAACGGGCCAGCAGGCACCGTTTGGTCTGGGTCGACGTCGCAGTACCTGACCGGCACTCGCACTGACCCATTCAATTCAGCCCGGCAATTGCCGCCATTCTCAGAATGTGTATTCATTTCTGAATGGACAAATCTCTTACTCATGCCGACTGGTCTCTCATCCAAAGCTTTCTGGCCGTGGCTCAGACCGGCTCGCTTTCGGCAGCAGCGCGGCAACTGGACCGAAGCCAGCCTACGCTGGGCCGCCAAATCCACGCGCTTGAGGATGAGCTGGGCGTGTCCCTGTTCGACCGGCATGCCCGCGGCCTGAAACTCAGCGATGTTGGCGCGCAACTGCTGCCGATGGCGCAACAGATGCATTCGGCGATGACGTCATTCAGTCTGGCGGCGGCGGGTCAGGCACAGCAACTGGAGGGGACGGTGCGCATCACCGCTTCGGTTTTCGCGTCGCATCACTTGCTGCCGCCGATTCTGGCACAGATCCGGGCCCAGGAACCAGCCATTCAGTTGGAGTTGGTCGCAACGGATACCATCGAGAACCTGCTGTATCGCGAAGCCGACATTGCCGTGCGCGCCTATAGGCCCGAGCAGTTGGATCTCATCTCGCGCCATCTTGGGGATTTGCAACTTTGTTTCTGCGCCGCCCGATCTTATCTGGATCGCGCTGGACGGCCACAGCAGCCAGAAGAACTGTTCAACTACGATTTGGTTGGCTTTGACGCTAATGAGCTGATGATCACCAAGATGCGCGAGCGCGGCTGGCCCGCCAGCAGGGACAGCTTTGCCACTAGGTGTGATCTGCAAAGCGCCTACTGGCAACTGGTCCGCGCAGGCTGTGGTATCGGCTTTACACAGGTTCAGGTGGCAAAGGCCGACCCGGATGTCGAAATCTTGCTGCCCGACCTTGATGTTCTGTCGCTACCAATCTGGCTGGCCGCACCGCAGGCCATGCGTCAGACCCCGCGCATTCGCAGGGTCTGGGATTTGCTGGCCGAAGGGTTGAAAGCCAGCCTTTAAAGCGCGCCGGTATAGGTACCGCGCGGCGGGTAATTGTTGCCCAGCGTAAATTTCAAACCGCCAACAATGTCGGACATGCTTGGACGACCAAACGGCGTCGTCTGTTGCCACGCATAATAAAGCGTCCGCTCCGGCGAGATGTAGAAATGGCCGGGCTCGGCAAACAGGTCAGGTTCCGCACTGCCTTCGCGCGCGGTCGAGATGTTCAGCCCCCAATCCTCCCGCGCCGCCGCCAACGGCAGGCTGTGACCCACACGTAGTTTCGAAACACCAGCTTTGTCGGCCGTTTCAGATGCACGCTCGGCCGTGTCTGTGGTGATCATGATCACTTCGACCCCCAGTTCGGCAAACTCTTCCAACGCCGCTTCGACCTCAGTCATTTGTTTGATGCAGATCGGGCAGTGCAGGCCGCGATACTGAATCACCAGCGTGCCGTTCTCGCCCTTGTCGGCATCCAGATCGAAACGTCCATGGCCCACAGTTTCAATTTTCAGCTCAGGAACGGTGTTTCCCGGTATCAACATGTGTTTTCCTCGTGATTTGGCCGGATCGTCTCATTGACCCGATGCGGCGCAGACGCTAGGGCCTTTGCGACGAAACGCAAGGAGATCCTTCATGTCCAACCCCTCGCTCCTCATCCTGCCCGGAGACGGAATTGGCCCCGAAGTCATGGCCGAAGTGCGCAGAGTAATCGATTGGTTCGGCGAAAAGCGCGGCCTTCACTTTGACGTGAGCGAGGATCTGGTGGGCGGTGCAGCCTATGACGCGCACGGCAAGCCCCTGTCGGACGAGACCATGGCCAAGGCACAAGAGGTCGACGCCGTTCTGCTGGGGGCCGTGGGCGGCCCGAAATACGACGATCTGGATTTCAGCCTTAAGCCCGAACGCGGGTTGCTGCGTCTGCGCAAGGAAATGGACCTGTATTCCAACCTGCGCCCGGCGCAGTGCTTTGACGCGCTGGCCGATTTCTCGTCGCTGAAAAAGGACATCGTCGCTGGTCTGGACATCATGATTGTGCGCGAGCTGACCTCGGGCGTTTATTTCGGCGAGCCGCGCGGTATCTTCGAGGAAGGCAATGAGCGTGTCGGTATCAACACCCAGCGTTATACCGAATCCGAGATCGAACGCGCCGCGCGATCCGCCTTTGAATTGGCGATGCGCCGGAACAAAAAGGTCTGCTCCATGGAGAAGGCCAACGTGATGGAATCAGGCATCCTGTGGCGCGAGGTCGTGGACCGTGTCGCCAAGGAATACCCAGAGGTAGAGCTGAGCCATATGTATGCCGATAACGGCGCCATGCAACTGGTGCGCGCGCCAAAGCAGTTTGACGTCATCCTGACAGACAACCTGTTCGGCGACATCCTGTCGGATTGCGCCGCGATGCTAACCGGCTCGCTGGGTATGTTGCCTTCGGCCAGCTTGGGTGCTCCGATGGCGAACGGCCGTCCCAAGGCGATGTACGAACCCGTCCATGGCTCTGCCCCGGATATTACCGGTCAGGGAAAAGCTAACCCAATCGCCTGTATCCTCAGCTTCGCCATGGCGCTGCGCTACAGCTTTGATCAGCTTGAAGAAGCAGATCGTCTTGAAGCCGCGATCGAGAAAGTGCTGGCCGACGGTGTTCGCACTGGCGACCTGCTGGCCGATGAAGGCGTTCAGCCGGTCTCGACCACCGAAATGGGTGACGCGATTCTGGCGGCGCTGGACAGCAGCCTCTGATCAGGACCTAAATTCAAACAGAAAGGCGGTGCCCCGTGCACCGCCTTTTTTGTTGGCGTCTCAGTTGCCGAAGATGTTTTTGAACAGATTGTTGATCGCGTCTTCAAAGGCACGCCCCTGGCGACGCTGCCGCTGCGGCTGCGCCGTTTTTACCGGAGGGTCAGGGGCCAACATGGGCAGCGGCGTGGGGGTCATACCTTCGGTCACGCGCAGCATGGTTTCTTTCCAGATTTCAGCGGGCAGCCCGCCACCGGTCACACCGGATAAGGGCGTGTTGTCGTCATAGCCCATCCAGACACCCGCCACATAGTCAGCGGTGAACCCGATGAACCACGCATCCCGCGCGGCCTGCGTCGTGCCTGTTTTGCCCGCCACCTGCCATCCCGGCAACTGCGCCCGTGCGCCGGTCCCTTCGGACACCACACGCTCCATCATCCAGGTCAGCTGCTTGGCGGCCTTGTCGTTGATCACCCGCTCTCCAATGCCCGAGCTTGTGACCATTACGGGCGCATCATCTTCCAGCAGCTTCAGCTCGGACAGACCATAGGGTTCCACAGCCGAGCCACCATTGAGAATACCGGCATAGGCCCCGGTCATCTCGATCAATGTGCTTTCTGATGCGCCCAGCGCCAGGGCCGGACCCTGCGCCAAATCGCTTTCGATACCGAACTCGCTGGCGACCGTGCGGACATTGTCCAAGCCAGAAATCTCGGCCACTTTCACCGCCGGAATGTTCAGAGAGTTTTTCAGTGCATCCGCCAGCGTCACCCGGCCATAGAATTTGTGAGTGTAGTTCTTGGGACACCACTCTCCTGAGCCGGGAATGTTGACGCAATAGGGCTCATCCACAACCGTATCCAGCGGCGAATAGCCCAGTTCCAGCGCGGTGGCATAGACAAACGGCTTGAAGGACGAACCAGTCTGACGCAATGCCTGCGTGGCCCGGTTGAACGCACCGGACACCCGCGTCTGGCGACCGCCGACCATGGCCCGTACGGCCCCATCCGCCGACATCACCACAATTGCGGCCTGCGCCTCGGACCCTTCGCGAACTTTTTCCTGAAAGATGTATTTCAGCGCCTCTTCCGCCGATTTCTGCAGGCGCTGGTCCAACGTCGTTTTGATCACCACATCATCCGTGGTGTCAGCCCCGAAATAACTGGGCAGCTCGGTGATGACCCAATCGGCGAAATACCCGCCAGCCCGCGCCGCAGCGGCCTCGGACAGTTGTGCCGGATTGCTGCGGGCACTGCTGGCCTGTGCGGTTGTCAGGTAGTCCTGCGCCTCCATCAGCCCAAGCACCAGCCGCGCCCGGTCTTGCGAGCGTTGCAGGTTGTTCGTCGGTGCATAACGTGTGGGTGCCACCAGCAGACCGGCCAGCATCGCCGCCTGCGCGGGGTTCACCTCGGCCGCCGAGATGCCGAAATAACGCTGGCTTGCGGCTTCGAATCCGCGGGCACCGGCACCTAGGAAAGCCCGGTTGAGATAGATGGTCAGAATCTCATCCTTAGAATATTTGACCTCCATCGCGATCGCATAAACCGCTTCCTTGCCCTTACGCCACAACGAGCCCTGGCGGCAGTCGGATTCATATGCGGCCTCGGACTCCCACTCGCTGGGCACATACGGCACACCCAGGCACAACAGCTTGGCGGTCTGCTGCGTGATGGTCGAACCGCCATGACCTGACAGCGGCCCACGCCCCTCGCTCAGGTTGATACGCACAGCGCTGGCCACACCCCTGGGGCTGACGCCGAAATGGCGATAGAACCGCCTGTCTTCGGTGGCGACGACGGCGTTCTTGAGGTGGGGCGAAACGGTACCCGCAGTGATCACCCCGCCGAACTGATCCCCGCGCCAGGCAAAGACCTTGCCATCACGGTCCAACAGTGTGACCGATCCCCGCGCCCTACCATCCAGCAACTCGTTCACATCGGGCAATGTGGTGTAGACAACCCCGACAGCCAGCGCCAGCAACATCGCAGCCACCGCACCTACGCGCCAGGTCACACCCCAGATCAGCCGCCAGACCCAGCGGAAGAAACGGCGGAAAATACCTCCGCCACCGCCGCCGGATTTCCGGCGCGTCTTCTTTCGCGTGGTCTTGCGAGTCGTCGTTTTGCGCGCGACCGCCTTCTTGCCAGCGGGTTTCGCAGCACGCTTGGTCGCCGTCGGCTTACGCCTTTTCGACGGGTATCTTTTGTCCGCGACAAGCGGTGCCTTTCGGCGCCTGGACTCAGTCATGCTCAAACTCTGCCCGGTTATCGTTTTGAGGCACATTACAATGCCACGCCGGTGAAGTAGAGGTCTGAAATTCCGGCATTCACTCTCTTTAGTACGCCCATTTCTTACTCAATTGTCATTTTTTGTGCAAAAATTGTGCACTTCTCCGCGCATTCACCCGGCGTCGTGCCCCCTAACCGTTCCTTACTGCGGTCAGTCACGCTCTTTTTCTGCAGGTGCAAACAAACCGGACCGCAGAGGGGACCAACGTGAAACTGATTATTGCGACAATCAAGCCGTTCAAGCTTGAAGAGGTGCGCGAGGCACTGACCGACTCAGGCCTTCAAGGCATGATGGTGACCGAGATCAAGGGATTTGGCTCTCAGTCCGGCCACACGGAAATCTATCGCGGTGCCGAATACGCCGTGAATTTCGTGCCCAAGATCAAGCTGGAGATCGTGGTGCCTGCCACGATGGCCGACCAGATCGTCGAAACCATCACCAAAACCGCCCGAACCGGCAAGATCGGAGATGGCAAGATTTTTGTCCTCGATGTCGAGCAGGCCCTGCGCGTGCGGACCGGGGAAATGAACGAAGAGGCGCTTTGAGCGTCCCCATTCACAATATTCGAGGACTGACTATGAACCTGATGAAACCCCTCATCCCCGCCGCCGCGATCATCGCGCTGCCGCAGATCGGCCTTGCGCAAGAGGCAGCCAGTGGCGAAGCCGCGCTGCACACCCAGTATATCCTCACCACCCTGCTGTTCCTGATGGGCGGCTTCCTGGTCTTCTTCATGGCTGCCGGTTTTGCCATGCTCGAAGGTGGCCTTGTGCGTTCCAAGAACGTGGCCATGCAGATGATCAAAAACGTGGCGCTGTTTTCCATCGCTGCAATCATGTACTGGCTGATCGGCTTCAATCTGATGTATCCGGGCGATGGCTGGTCCATCACCGGTTGGCTAGGTCCGTTTTTTTCGACCACCAAGCTTGATCCAGTCGGTGTCGGCGCTGATGCGGCGGCGCTGGACTATGCCTCGATCGGGTCGGACTTCTTTTTCCAGCTGGTCTTTGTGGCCGCGACTGCATCGATCGTCTCGGGCGCTGTGGCTGAACGCATCAAGCTGTGGCCCTTCCTGGCCTTTGTCGTCGTGCTGACCGGCATCATGTACCCGATCACCGGGTCGTGGCAGTGGGGCGGCGGCTGGTTGTCCGAGGCCGGTTTCTCGGACTTCGCTGGATCGACCGTGGTGCATTCGGTTGGTGGCTGGGCGGCGCTGGCTGGTGCCATCATCCTGGGCCCGCGCATCGGCAAGTATAACAAAGACGGCAAGGTCCACCCGATCCCGGGCTCGAACCTGGCGCTGGCAACCCTGGGGACGTTCATCCTGTGGCTGGGTTGGTTCGGCTTCAACGGCGGTTCACAACTGGCGATGGGCACTGTGGGGGATGTCTCTGACGTGTCGCGCATCTTTGCCAACACCAACATGGCCGCCGCTTCGGGCGCTGTCGCGGCGCTGATCATGACCCAGCTTCTGTACAAAAAGCCTGACCTGACCATGGTGCTGAACGGCGCACTGGCCGGTCTGGTGTCGATCACCGCCGAACCTTTGGCCCCGACCCTGTTCGGCGCCCTGTGGATCGGTGCCGTGGGCGGTATCATCGTGGTCTTTGCGGTTCCGATGCTGGACAAGTTCAAGATTGACGACGTGGTCGGTGCGATCCCGGTTCACCTGTTCTGCGGTATCTGGGGCACCATCGCCGTCATCTTCTACGGCGAAGCAAACCTGATCATGCAATTGACCGGTATCATTGCCTACGGTGTGTTCACTTTTGTCGGAGCTCTGGTCCTGTGGATGATCCTGAAAGCCACCGTCGGCATTCGCGTCAGTGAAGAGGACGAGATCAACGGTCTCGACATGGCAGAACTGGGTATGGAAGCGTATCCCGAGTTCTCTAAAGGTTAAGAGTTAAACGCTCGCGAAACAAAAAACCCGGGCGTTCGCGCCCGGGTTTTCTTTGACTAAAGCTGTCGGTTTTCAAACACCGACGTCGACAATCGCCTTGGCCAGAATTGGCACGGTGGTCGCGTTTAGACCGGCGATGTTCAGGCGGCTGTCGCCGACCATGTAGATACCGTGAACGTCGCGCAGTTTCTCGACCAGTTCCGGAGCCGCGCCCAGGCGCGAGAACATGCCGCGGTGCTGGGCAATGAAACCGAAGCGGTCAGAGCCGCTGAGCCGTTGCAATTCATCCGAAAGCTGCTGACGCAGGCCCAGCATGGACAGGCGCACATCTTCCAGCTCGGTGGCCCAGTCAGCGCGCAGGGCATCATCATTCAAGATCGTGGTCACCACGCGCGCGCCGTGATCCGGTGGGAAGGAATAGTTCTGGCGGTTCAGAAACGCCAAAGTCGCCTGATTCAGAGCTGTCTGCGCCGCATCGTCACTAATCGCCATCAACAGGCCAGTACGTTCGCGGTAGATGCCGAAATTCTTCGAGCACGACGCCGCGATCAGACATTCCTTGACCGAAGATGCCACCAAGCGGGCCGCCTGCGCGTCCGCCTCCAGGCCATCGCCAAAGCCCTGATAGGCAATGTCGATCATCGCGACCAGACCACGTTCGTTGATCAGGTTCACAACCTCTTGCCACTGCACCATGTTCAGGTTGGCACCGGTCGGGTTGTGGCAGCAGCCATGCAGAAGCACCACGTCGCCCGCCTTGGCGGCCTTGAGGTCTTCCATCATGCCGTCGAAATCGACACCGCGCGTTTCGCCGTCGAAGTAACGATAGGGAACCATCTCCATCCCAAGATAGTTCAGGATCGACAGGTGGTTCGGCCAGGTCGGGTTCGACACGAAAACGCGCGCCGATGGGTTGGCCATGCGGATCAATTCGAACGCCTGACGGCAGGCACCGGTACCGCCCGGAGTGGCCACGGCAGCGATATTGCCGCGCGGCACGGATGTACCCAGAATCAGACCGATCATCGCATCCGCATAGGCCGGATCACCGGCCAGACCGGTATAGGCCTTGCTTTCCTGCTCTTCCAGAATGCGCTTTTCGGCAGCTTTCACAGCGCGCATCACCGGGGTGACCCCGTCGGCATTCTTGTAGACACCAACGCCCAGGTCGATCTTTTGATCGCGCGGGTCTTCGCGGTACATCTGCACCAGTGCCAAAATCTTGTCGGCAGGCTGCGGTTTGAGGTTCTCGAACATCAGTTCTCTCCGGTTGCGACGGGCAGGGTCGGGAAGGCACCCCATTCAGCCCAGGAGCCGTCATAAAGCGAGTGATCTTTCTTGCCCAAGCGTTCCAACGCCAGGCTGAGGATGGCGGCGGTCACGCCCGACCCGCAGGATGTGATCGCGGGTTTCGACAAGTCCACGCCTGCGCCCTCGAACACGGCGCGGCAATCGTCCGGCGATTTCATCGTGCCGTTCTTGTTCAGCAATTGATCAAAGGGCACATTACGCGACCCCGGAATATGGCCTGACCGCAGGCCTTCGCGCGGCTCAGCCGCAGTTCCGGCAAAGCGGGCGGCGGACCGGGCATCGATGATCTCATGATCGGCAAGTTTGGCAGCGGCCGAAACCTGCGTCACATCCCGCACCAGATGGTTCTGCACACGTACCGTCATGTGGCGATCCCGAATGATCGGCGGCAAGTCTTCGATTTCGCGGCCCTCGGCCAGCCATTTCGGCAACCCACCATCCAGTACAGCAATGTTTTCCTGACCCATCAGACGGAACAGCCACCAGACCCGCGCGGCCGACATCAGTCCGGCACCGTCATAGACCACCACCTGATGACCATCGCCAACGCCCATCGCCCGCAGGCGCGACATGAATTTTTCGACCGGCGGTGCCATATGCGGCAGGTCCGAACGCTGATCAGAAATATCATCTATATCGAAAAACCGTGCACCGGGAATGTGGGCGGCGTCATATTCCACTTTGGCGTCCCGCCCCTGTTGCGGCAGATACCACGACCCGTCCAGAACCCGTAAATCCGGATCCTTGAGATGGGCGGCAAGCCATTCGGTTGAAACAAGGGTTTTCGAATCGTCCTGCATCAAAGCCTCCCGTAAGCGAGCTTGAGTTTTCCCTATACGCGCTGGCATTGGGGTTCAAGGCTGGATGGGGCCTTGCCCGCCTAACGCGCGCGCCTAAGCCGGAAAAACTGAACGATCCCGATCATGCTGATCAGAATCCAGAAGGATTCGATCAACATCGACGCCAGATTGAAATTCTGCAGCAGCGAATAGACGATCAGAATCGACCCCGCCAGGTTCAGCACCGGGAACACCAGATCGTCCGAATTCATCATCCGCATCTGGGTGGCAAAATACGCACCAACAACGACCAAAGCACCGAACGAGCCAATCGCATCCGCCAGTGTCAGTGTTTCCAGAAAAGCGCTCATGTCTTACCTTTGTTGTGGGGGTCAGATTTCAACCGATCGCGGCCAGCGCATCCAATTGCGCATAGTGGTGCATGTTCAAAAACGCGGCACCCTGATCGCCTGCACGGTAACCGTGCGGCAGGTCCGCCACAAACCGCAAGCCCTGTCCGGCCTCAAGCGCCACCCATTCACCATCCCGCAAAATCTCAAGCGCACCATTCAGAACGAAAACTTCTTCTGTCACACCCGTCGCGTGGGCGGCGGATTCGTGACTTTGGTTCGGCGCAAGATCAACGTGAAATGTCTCGGCCCGCAAGGCGGGGTCAAATGGAAAGACGATCTTGACCTCGATGCTGCCGGGAAAGGTCACGGTGCGAAACACGTCCGGTGCGGCCGTATCGCGCAACGCCGCCGTTCCGATCAGCGCGCTAAGGGGCAGTTGAAAGCCCTTGGCAATCTTCCACAGCGTCGCGATGGTCGGGCTGGATTCGCCACGCTCGATCTGGCCTAGCATGGCTTTGCTAACGCCGGTCATCTCGGCCACCTTCGACAGACTCAGCCCCGAGGCCGCCCGCACATCCCGCAGTTTCAGTGTAATATCATTCGGTGCCATCTGATCGTCTTTCGAATCCTCTTGTGCGTTATAGCGCACATGTGGTACGTGCGCTATAACGCACATATCCCGCATATCGCAACCGGGGCAAAAGGGAAACAGCATCATGCCAATGTACCGATCCAGAACCTCAACCCATGGCCGCAACATGGCCGGTGCCCGCGGCCTGTGGCGCGCCACCGGTATGCAGGATGACGATTTCGGCAAACCGATTATCGCCATCGTCAACTCGTTCACCCAGTTCGTTCCCGGCCACGTCCATCTGAAGGATCTGGGCCAGATGGTCGCGCGTGAGGTCGAGGCTGCGGGCGGTGTCGCCAAGGAATTCAACACCATCGCGGTGGATGACGGCATCGCCATGGGCCATGACGGGATGCTGTATTCGCTGCCCTCGCGCGAAGTGATCGCGGATTCGGTGGAATACATGGTCAACGCGCACTGTGCTGACGCGATGGTCTGCATCTCAAACTGTGACAAGATCACGCCGGGTATGCTGATGGCCGCGATGCGCCTGAACATTCCGGCGATCTTCGTCTCGGGCGGTCCGATGGAGGCCGGCAAGATCGATATCGCCGATCTGGACGTCAAAAAAATCGACCTTGTCGACGCGATGGTTGCCGCGGCAGATGACAAGTACACCGATGAACAGGTGCAGCATATCGAGGAAAATGCCTGCCCCACCTGCGGGTCCTGCTCGGGCATGTTCACCGCCAACTCGATGAACTGCCTGGCTGAGGCGTTGGGTCTGGCACTGCCGGGCAATGGCTCGACTCTGGCCACCCATGCCGACCGCAAAGACCTGTTCCTTGAGGCCGGTCGCCGCATCGTTGAGATCACCAAGCGCCATTACGATCTGAACGAAAAAGGCTTCCTGCCGCGCGAGATCGCAACCTTCGATGCGTTCGAGAACGCGATGAGCCTTGATATCGCCATGGGCGGGTCGACGAATACCGTTCTGCACCTGCTGGCTATTGCACATGAAGGCGAAGTTGATTTCACCATGTCAGACATGGACAAACTCAGCCGCAATGTCCCCTGCCTGTGCAAGGTCGCACCCAACACCGAGAATGTGCATATGGAGGACGTCCACCGCGCCGGTGGCATCTTCTCGATCCTTGGCGAGCTCAGCCGTGCCGGATTGCTGCACGAGGATTGCGGCACCGTCCACTCAGGTACCATGGGCGAAGCGATTGCCAACTGGGATATCAAGGTCGCCAACAACCCCAAGGCGCAGGACCTGTTCAAAGCCGCCCCCGGCGGAGTGCGCACCACGCAGGCCTTCAGTCAGTCGAACCGGTACAAAGAACTGGATACCGACCGCGAGGGCGGCGTGATCCGGTCCAAAGAGCACGCCTTCAGTCAGGATGGCGGTCTGGCGGTACTGTTCGGCAATATCGCCCGCGATGGCTGCATCGTGAAAACCGCTGGCGTTGATCCCAACAGCCTGACCTTCACCGGATCGGCCTATGTTTGCGAAAGCCAGGATCAGGCGGTGAACGACATTCTGACCGGTAAGGTCAAAGAGGGCGACGTGGTGGTGATCCGCTACGAAGGCCCACGCGGTGGTCCGGGGATGCAGGAAATGCTGTACCCGACCTCTTACCTGAAATCCAAAGGTCTGGGCAAAGCCTGCGCCCTGCTGACCGACGGCCGGTTCTCGGGCGGTACATCGGGCCTGTCGATTGGCCACGTCTCACCCGAAGCCGCCGAGGGCGGTGAAATCGGACTGGTATGTCCAGGCGACAAGATCGAAATCGACATCCCCAACCGCTCGATCCATCTGGCCGTATCTGATGAGGAACTGGCCACACGGCGGAAAGAGCAGGACGAAAGAGGCTGGGTCCCGTCCGCGCCCCGCAAGCGTAAGGTGTCAACCGCGCTCAAGGCTTATGCCAAGCTGACCACCAGCGCGGCAAAAGGGGCCGTGCGTCAGGTCTGATCCGGGTCCCGATAACCTTCCCAAAGGCCTCGCTGTATTGTGCAGCGCGGCCTTTTCCTTTTTGGTCACAGCGTGCGCGAAAGGAAAGTTGATGACGATCTGGCGGCCACATCAAGGAATTCGGGTCAAGGCAATTGGCTTGCTGTGGCGGGAGTCTCGCCTTTTGGTTGCTGACGTTTATGACGATAGTGGCAACCTGAAGGGAGTGCGCCCCCTGGGCGGTACAGTTGAATTCGGTGAAACTTGGCGGGACGCGCTGATACGCGAGTTTCAGGAAGAACTTGGCGTCGACGTTCAAATTGCGAAAACACCCTTGGTTCTGGAAAACATCTATCGCCACGAAGGGCAGTTGGGGCACGAGGTAATTTTTGCGGCTGACGCGACCCTTTCCAATCCATCTGCTCTACCGGACACCACGATCACCTTTGCCGAAGAAAATGGCATCATGTGCAAAGCCAAATGGCGAGCCCTAAGCGAACTCGATACGACCAACGGCCCGCACCTTTATCCCACCGGCCTGAAACAGAGATTGATCGCTGTCTGAAGTGCTTCAGACAGCCTCCCGCGCACAAACCGCACCAGTGGCTGCGCCAATGCTACGTTCGTCCTTGGGCCCGGTGCTGCGCAAAGCGCGGCACCGGGCCCAACCAGAGGAGATGTCTCGTCAGAGGCGTAGACGATGGGCGGGAGCACCGACCTGGTCGCAGGTCAGTCGCCCAGCTTGGCGTGAACCTCATCCAGATCGATCTCGCCTATCGGCATCTTGTTCGCGGGGTTTTCAAAATCGTATCTGAACAGCTCAAAATCCTGTTTGTAGATTTCATAGACCAGATGCATGGAGAGATCGTCAAAATAATCCTCGACCGGATGCGCGCGTTTTGGACCGTGCCCTTCGGATTCGTTGAACCGTGGAATTTCTGACAGGCTGACCGCGTGGGGCGTGTCCAGGTTATCCAGCACCCTCTGCATTCCATCGCTGAATTTCTCGGTCCAGAAAATGCGGTCGTAGCGCCCGCCATTCACGATGAAGGTCGAAACATGACCCGACATGGCTGACCAATGAATATCCGGGTCCATCGGCCGACGCCAACGGATTGTATCCCTTGCAAACAACAGAAAGCGGCGGAAGCTGGCGACCTGGTCAAACTCACCCTTGCCGTCATCGCCGCCCACCTCGATCCCGTAATTATAGATCAGCGTCGGCACCAGATTGCCGCGATACCGGCTGCCGTTCCGCTGGATACCGCAAATCTTGTCGAAGAATGAGCTTAGGATACGAGTGTACGGGTTGCGCACGCAGGTAAATGAATAAGACGTGTGATTTTGAACATTGTTCGAAATCTTGCCCTGACTGCTGTCAAAGGCCCATTTATGCATTCCGCCCTTCGCGTCATGGATATCTCCATCAAAGAATCGGCCGTGGTCCGAGTAATACATGATCTGCCCAATGGTCGAACACGCGCATTTCGGCACGACACGATAAACCATGCTTTCACTTTCGGTCATCCATGTGCCGGGAAAACCCATTCTCTGCGCCTCCTAAACGGATCAGAATTCATTAAACACAATCGCTTTTGCCCACACAGAACCAAAAATATTCTGTTTATTCAATCGCTCATCCTCAGTATCAGGGTGCAAACAGGCAGAAACGAACTTTGCGAAGGCAATATGGCAAAGATTGCTTACATTCTACTGTGCCATAAGGACCCTGATGCGATCATCGCGCAGGCTGAGCAGTTGACGGCTGCAGGCGACTGCATGGCCATCCACTTTGACGTGCGCGCCAGTAAAGCAGCGTATGACCGCATTCGCAACGCGTTGAGGGACAACCCGAATGTGGCTTTTGCCGCCAAGCGCATCAAGTGCGGTTGGGGCGAATGGTCATTGGTACAGGCAACCCTTAATGCGGTTCAAGCGGCGGTGGATGCATTTCCGCGTGTCACCCATTTCTACATGCTGTCCGGCGATTGCATGGCGATCAAAACCGCCGAATACATCCATTGGTTTCTGGACGAAAACGACAAGGATTTCGTTGAAAGTCACGATTTCTTTGCCAGCAACTGGATCAAGACCGGCATGAAAGAAGACCGGCTGATCTATCGCTATTTTTTCAACGAACGCACGCAGAGCAGACGGTTCTATACCGCCTACAACTTGCAGAAACGCTTTGGCCTGACGCGCGAGATACCGGCGGATTTGCAGATCATGATCGGCAGCCAATGGTGGTGCCTGCGCCGTCGCACGGTCGAAATGATCCTCGATTTCCTGCAAAAGCGCCCGGATGTGGTTCGCTTCTTCTCAACCACATGGATTCCAGATGAGACATTTTTCCAGACCCTCGTCCGCCATCTAATCCCGAAAGAAGAAATTGAAAACCGCACGCCGACCTTCCTGATGTTCTCAGATTACGGGATGCCGGTCACCTTTTACAACGACCACTATGACATGCTGTTGGGGCAGGATTACCTGTTTGCCCGCAAGATCAGCCCCGAGGCGCATGAGTTGAAAGAGCGGCTGGGTCAGCTCTATTCCAGCGAAGGGGTCGACTTCCAGATCTCGGATGAAGGGCGCAACCTTTATGGGTTCCTGACCGGGCGCGGGCGCGTCGGCCGCCGCTTTGGAAGACGATTCTGGGAGGCCGGGAATACGTTGGGCTCTGAACGTGAGCTTTTTCTGATCACCTGCAAAAAATGGCACGTGGCCAAGCGTCTGGTCGATCAAATTGTGTCCGAGACCGACATCCGCTGTGTCGAATACCTGTTCAACGAAGAAGACACCCTGCTGCCCGATCTGGGCGGTATCGAAACAACTCTGGCCAAACGCTCTCGCCACCGGCGCGCGGTCGTGCGGATGTTGTTCGACCATTTCCAGACCGACAAGCTGGTGCTCTGTGTGGACCCGGGCAATTTGGATATCATTCAGGACTTCTGTTCGGATCAGGCCAAAACCCACGTTCTTGAGATCGAGTGCGACTATTCCGATGACTATCTGATCGGCCACGCCCGCCGGGTTGGTCTGGCCGGTGAAACCAGCCCGACGGAAACCGTGACGCGCCTTGTACCAGCCCTGCGTAATTCGCTGGCCTATGAATCCGAGTTGATCCGGGGCGCGGGGTTCGACGGATACTTGCGTATCCGCGAGACGAGCACACACGCCCAGAACGAAGCAACAGTTGCCAAGTTTCTGGGTGTCTCGGATGACAAGGCGCAGGCCGTCATGCGACTGGATTACTTATTCGCGGATTGATCCGGCGGCACCCATTGATGCCGCCGGAAGATTCGATCAGATGTCGAACTTCACACCTTGGGCAAGTGGCAATTCCGCCGAATAGTTCACGGTATTTGTCTGACGCCGCATATAAGCCTTCCACGCGTCCGAACCGCTTTCACGTCCGCCACCGGTTTCCTTCTCGCCGCCGAATGCACCACCGATTTCGGCACCCGAAGGCCCGATATTGACGTTGGCAATGCCGCAATCCGACCCGGCTGCGGTCAGGAACTGCTCGGCCTCGCGCATGTTCAGGGTGAACACGCAAGAGGATAGGCCCTGCGGGACGTCATTCTGAATCGCGATGGCATCGTCAAAATCGTCATAGCCCATGACATAGAGGATCGGGGCAAAGGTTTCGGTTTTCACTACATCACTCTGACCGGGCATTTCGACGATGGCGGGTTCCATGTAGACACCGGCAGGCACATTTTCTGTCACGCGGTTACCGCCAAACACGGTGCCGCCTTCGGCCTCGGCCGCTTTCAACGCCGCGGTCATTGCGGCGCCCGATGCCTCATCCACCAGCGGACCGATCAGAGTACCCTCGGCCAGTGGGTTACCAATGGGCAGCCCGGAATAAGCCTTTTTCAGACGGCTCACCAGCTCTTCACGGATCGAATTATGGACGATCAGACGACGCAGCGTGGTGCAGCGTTGTCCAGCAGTACCCACGGCCGAGAAAACAATCGCCCGCACCGCCATTTCCAGATCGGCCGAAGGGCCAACGATCATCGCGTTATTACCGCCCAGCTCCAGAATGCATTTGCCAAACCGCTGCGCCACAATAGGAGCCACCGCGCGACCCATACGGGTAGAACCCGTGGCCGAGACCACCGGCACATCCTCGCTGGCCACCAGCGCTTCGCCCAGCGCGGCACCGCCGATCAGGGTTTGCAACAGGCCTTCGGGCGCGTCGCCGAACCGGGCCAGTGCGCGTTCAAAGATTTTCTGGCAGGCCATCGCTGTCAGCGGAGTCTTCTCAGACGGCTTCCAGATCACAGTGTCGCCGCACACCAGCGCCAGCGCTGCGTTCCACGACCAGACAGCAACGGGGAAGTTGAAAGCCGAGATCACACCAACCGGACCCGCCGGGTGCCAGGTTTCCATCATCCGGTGGCCCGGACGTTCGGATGCAATGGTCAGACCGTAGAGCTGGCGCGAGAGACCGACGGCAAAGTCGCAGATGTCGATCATCTCCTGCACTTCACCCAGACCTTCAGAGGTGATCTTACCAGCCTCCCAGCTGACCAGCGCGCCCAGATCGTCCTTAGCTTCGCGCAGTTCTTCGCCCAGCAGGCGGATCAACTCGCCCCGGCGCGGTGCAGGCACAGTGCGCCATGCCTGGAAGGCCGCTTTCGAACGGGCAAAGATGGCCTCTATTTCGGAAACCGGGGTTTCATGCACTTCGGCCAGCAGGCCGCCGTCAATCGGCGAAGTCACCTTGAGCGTGCCGCCGGTCAGTTCGGCCTCGGTCAGGTCCAGATTTGCCAGGGTGGTTTGCGCAGTCATCACGATGTCTTTCATATCTCAGGCCGCCTTGTTCTGTTCAGTTACATCACCGGCGAGATAGAGCCGGCCAAATTCGGTGTTGAGGAAATCGGGCAAGCTCACCCGCTCCTGCCGGATAAACCCTTTTGCGGGCAGCCCCCCGGTGCGCATCAGATCGACCACGCCCAGAACGCCTGCGGCGGTGGTGACCTGAATGGCGCTCCAGACCTGGCCGTTGAGGGTTCGGGCAAAGCTTTTGTTGATCAGGGATTTCTCGCGCAGCGTGCCGTCGATCATGCCCTTGGCGGTGCAATAGACCAGCACCACGTCCTGATCGGTGCGCGGCAGGGCGGTTTCGAAAATATCCTTCAACAGATCGCGGCGGCGCTCCAGCCCCAGATCCTTGAGCAACAGCTTCAGGATATCGCAATGGCCGGGATAGCGGATCGACCGATAAGACACCGCCCGCGCCTTTCCCTCAAGCGTTTCGGGCAGCGTGCCCAACCCGCCGGACGTGTTGAAGCATTCGTACTCAACCCCGTCATGGCCCAGCACTTCGTAATCTTCCAACGGCGCGGTTTTCACGCGCTCGCCGTTGACGATAGCATCGCAGGGATTGCAGTACTCGTTGATCAGCCCGTCAGTCGACCAGGTCAGATTGTATTTCAACGCATTGGTCGGATAGAGCGGCAAAGCACCAACCCGCATATGCAGGCTGTCCAACTCATCAAATTCGGCCGCCAGCGACGCGCCAGCAATGCCAACGAACCCCGGTGCCAGACCGCATTGCGGCATGAAGGCGGTATCGCTGTCCTCGGCCAGTTCGCGCACCGCATTGGTGGCTGCAACGTCTTCGGTCAAGTCAAAGTAATGCGCGCCTGCGGTCTTGGCCGCCTTGGCGATCTTCGGCGTCAAAAAGAACGGAGCAGCCGAGATCACGGCATCGAAGCCACTTAGTCCCTGGGTCAGTTGCGCTTCATCCCCCACGTCGATCTGCCGGGTCGCAATGCTTTGCTTGTTCAGCACTGACAGCGCTGCCAAATCGCGATCAGCGACGGTGACCGAATAGTTCGATGATGCTTGCAGCAGGCTGGCGATCATCTGACCGATCTTGCCTGCCCCTATGACACAAATATTCCAGCTCAAAACGCGCCTCCTCTTTCGTTTATGAAAAGTATGGGGCGTTGGCTGTTCGATCCGCAGGGGTATTCTTGACGAAAACGCGGAAAGATGCGTCATTTTGACGTAAAATCCGACATATTGTTCAGTATGTAGCTGGCAGAAAGCGGGTGGCAAAAGCCACAATCCGAACTCGTATAGTCAAATCAACAACATCGGTGATTTTTGTCTCCAAATGCGATACGGTGCGTCCTATTGGGCCCATTTGTTCGCGCTGAGCGTGCGCGTTCTGTCGGCCCGGCCAGTGCAGAATCCGTCGGGCCGGTCCCTTATTTCTGTTTGACCATCAGACGCCTGACACATGCCACAAGACGCAGCATTGGTTCTTTGACGACATTCACGGCTTAGTTCAGGGGGGGAACAGACGTGCCTAAAGACCCGATTGAAAACACTATTTCCTATCATCCAACCGAATCCGAATGGGCATTGATACAAGAGGTTCTGCCCGCCGATGATCCAACTGTAATCCAACCGCATTTCGAGTGTTTCGAGGTGGCCGAGGACACGATCCTGCCATCCCAGGGCATGTATGTGGTTCTGGATGGCGAGGTACATCTGCGGCAGGACGAGACAGTTCTCGCAACGGCCGATACAGGCGATTATTTCTACGAGGAACATCTGGAGATCTTTGATATTCCCGTCAGCCTCGAAGCTTTGGCCACACCCGGCACCAAGCTGGCTTATCTGTCCAGCAACCGTTGGCTGGAAATTCCGACCGATATCCGCGAGGCCTGCTATGACACCCTGTTCGGCGATCTGGTCAGCGTGCATCTGCAAAACTTTCAGCAACCCATCAATTGCTGCAGTGTGACGGCGGCAGCGCTGAGCATGTCGGCGCTGGGGTTCAGTTGCGAGGTCAACGATATCTTTCGCGAATGTGCTTTGCCCACGTCTTTCGTGGTCAATGACGGTATCTCGCTGGGTGAACTTTACGACGTCGCCTGCACTTTTATCCACTCGCAAGACCTGCGCGACAAGGTACAGGTTCAGGCCTATTTCATGGATGAGGCCACGACCTCGGTCGAATTGCTGCTTGAGGCGATCGACGAATCCAACCGGCTGGGTGGGGATAACGACATTCTGGTGGCGAATTTTCAGGTCGGTGTGGCCCATGGCAAACCGACCATGCCGGGCGGCCACTTTGCCATCATCGCCAAGTGCAATCCCAGCACCGGGCTGGTGCATATGATGGATGTGCACCCCGAGAAATACGGCAAGCTTTGGGTTACCACTATCGACCGGCTCTGGGCCGGGATGTCGGACCGCGACGGAACCTCGATGCGGTCACGGGGCATCTTGCGGTTCTCGGCGCGTGAGGCGGTAAAGACCAACCTGCAGACCCTGCAGCAGGACTGCAACTATGTGGACAGCACGTTGTATCTTGCCAAGGACCCCAAGAAACGCCGCAACCTGTTCCGACGAGCCAGCCCGAACATGAACTCGCTGGGTGTGCTGGCGGAAAGCCTGGCGATCCTTGGGGATGCACAGGTCGATGAAGACAAGCTGCTGATCGCCACCCAAACCGATTTCACAGATGCGCTCAGCCGGGTGTCGACCACGAAACAGATGCACGCTATGGCGCGACGTTATCTCAGCCAATCCCCGGACGTGCATCTGGGCAGTACCTTCCAAAGTTATGCCAAAAGCAAAGGCGGAGACGACAAATCCCCGGAAGACTGGTTCCGCGCTCAACTGCACAGCCTGAACGCAGAACAGGATCGTCATCTGATGATCAATATCGACTTCAACCGTGTACTGGGGTTTGAAGTCATACGCCCGCCCGAGAACGTGTATCGCGAAACCGCCTTGCTGGAAGAATTCTGGTGTCTCTGCATCGCGTATGACGAGGACACCGATCTGGTGACTGTAGTGGATATGAGCCCCGCGACCTCGCAAGTCTGGCAGGCCCCGCGCGGGCACGTTTTCCGTGGTCTGCGCGACCTCAAGAACCCCGCCATGCTGGTGATCGAGGAACAGGAACCGCCCGAAGATCCCACTGACGTGGCGCGCATCGTGGCAAAGAACGAGATCGTGCTGTTCTATGCAGACGAAGACCCATGGTCTTACATGCTGCGCAGTATGTTGCGCAATATCGGCATCACCACGGCTCGGCTGATCGACATCGAAGGTCACGGAGCGAATGTGATGAAGATGCGTCGACAACTGACCATGATGACCGGCAAGGAAAAGGTGCCTTACCTGTTTTTCCAAGGTGAATGCCTGGGAAGGCGGAAAGACATCGAGGATGTGGTGCTTGATGGTAGCTTTCAGCGGCGCGTCAAAGAGGCTGGGTTGCCGGTATTGCTGCGCCATGAATCCCCTAGCCTGGATAAGAACATCTTTGGCTATCCAAAGGGCGGACTTACGGACGCCCCCAGTGAAAAGCGCAACGTGCTGCTTTGCGCCTGCGGATCCTCGGCAGCGGACAAGGTGCCGGATTTGGTGAAGCTGATCAAAGAGGCTGGGCATAACGTCAAACTCATCCCGTCTGTATCGGCCGAGAAGTTCTTTCGCGATATCGAAGTAGAGGAGGAATCCGGAAACGTCAGGACGATCCGACCCAAAACAATTGAAGACTACATCTCGCATCACGATTATTACCGTGACGATGACGAGTGGAACTTTCGTTATACTGAGTTCGGCATGCCCTTGCGCGCCTCGCATCTGGCGCTGTGCGACTGGGCCGATTGCGTGATCGTGGCGCCGGTGACCTGCAACACGATGGGCAAGATCGCTAACGGGATTGCCGACAACTTGCTGACCTCGGTATTTGTGGCGTGGCAATACCGGAACAAACCGGTGATCCTCTGCCCCGCCTGCAACACCAATATGTGGAACAACATCACCACCCAGAACAATGTCGAAAAACTGCGCGATCTAGGTATTGATCTGGTCGGGCCGCGCAAGGGGCGGCTGTCCAACGGCATGATGGGGATCGGTATGATGGCCACCCCGGATCAAATCATGGAGGTTCTGGACGAAGCCTTCGAGGAACTGGCCGATCAAGAACACAACATCTGCAAATGGGCGCAAGAGGCCGCCGCCTCGGACGAGTTCGCACAATGGGATCGGGTGTTTCAGGCCATCGATAACAGCATGGCCGGGATCGACATCGTCGACGACAGCAACGGTGATACGCTGCTGCACTATGCGGCAGGCGGCGAAGGTGAGATGAACGAGAGCGGGCTGGATCTGGGTAAGCCCGACCTTGAGGCCGCGCAGGCGCTGATCGACCGTGGCATCAACGTCAACGCCAGCAATGACCACGGCTTTACCAGCCTGCATGTGGCGGTGATGAACAACTCGGTCGAGATGGTGAAAATTCTGTTGGGGGCTGATGGCATCGACGCCAGCGCGTGCATTCACTTCCTGCAGAACCCCAAAAACGCCAAGGACGCCAAGGTCTCGGATGAGATACAGGCGATGCTGGACGATTGGGCCAACACCCACACCCTGACTGAATTGGAGGAAGAGGACGAAGGTGACCTGATCGAGGATCGGGAAAAGACTTTCCTCTACTTCACATATGGGTCGTTGAAGAGGGGGTTCCCGAACCACGACGCCCATGCTGAAGTGCTGGATGATTTCGTGGGCGAGGCCATAACACGCCAGCGCATGCCCCTGATCGTGCCGCACGAACCGTTCTGCGACAATCCAAACTGCGGATTTCTGCATCGAATGGCCACGCTGGTCGATCAGAAGGGCCGCGGCAAGGCAGTGCGGGGCGAGGTCTATCGCGTCTCATCCACTGGGATGAAAGAGCTGGACAAGCTTGAAGGTTATCACGGCCCTAACTCGCCCGAGAATGTCTATGTCCGCAAGCGGATCAACGTGTTGATAGATGGCGTGAAAAAGCCCGCCTATACCTATGTGATCGCGCATCCGACCAAGTATCTGGACGAGTGGGAAAAGGGGACTTCAGGGATTGTGGCGGATTACACGCTGGACATGGCCACTGGCACGCCAAAACCGGGGTACCAACCGCTCGCCTAGTTGTGGGTTTCGATCACGGTCTCATCCTCAGGCCCCGCCTTGAGGCTGAGGTTGTAGCCCGTGATCGCCACCATACACAGCAGAACAAATGGCCAGAACGCGGCCTTTGGGTACAGGTTGTCCCTGTAGTGGATGAACCGCAGGGACGGCACGGCTTCCGACGCAAACAGGTAGGTGTTGATCGAGACCGCCAGCAACAGAAAATACATCAGGAAAAAGAACGACTCCATGTAGATCACCGGCGATCCGGCAAAGCCTTCGCGCAATTGCACATGGGCCAGCAGAATCACAAAAAACAGGACTGAACAGGTACCAATCACGCTGGAGGTGCTGAAATCATGCCGCTCGACCAGTTCGGGGCGACGGGTCACGGTCATCACCGCGCCGAACAACAGCATCGTGACCACGATCAGAGGGACCATGTGGACGATGAACGCGTTCCCGAAATTTCGTTTAATAACGAAGTTATAGTGCAGCTCGGGCAGGTTGGTCTGAAATTCGTTTTCGCCGATACCCATCGTCGTATCCAGATCGGACAGGCGATAGTCAAAGTAAGTGTTCTCACGCTCCCACGTGCCCATGACGATGCGAGGATCTATGCCGAAGATGTCATTGGACCCAGTGGCAGGATAGGACGTAAAGTCAGGGATTAGAGCCACATTCACGTCAAACTCACCGGGCCAGAACCGAACCCAGACTGTTTTGTGATCGAAAGGGTAACTGGTGTAGTCAAAGCTCTGCCGCAGGGTCTGTTCAAAATACCAGCCAATCAGGGTCGCACCGTCCTGATCCATGCGATACGCCTCTTCGATCACGCCATTCGCGGCGTCGACAGCCTCGGGCAGGATGAAACCCACCTCTTTCTTGGTCGGCTTGATCGCGTCATGAACGCCGTCTTCGTAGTGCTGCCAGACATAACCGCTGACATGCACATCGCTGGCGCCGGTAAAGCTGAAGGACTTGATGAAAATGCCAGTTTTCACCTGGTAATCGGGCACATTGCCCAACTTTTGCAAATAGTCATCGACTGAAGCCTGATCCGGCAGTTGCGTCGGGTCGCCCTCGAAATGGTTTAGGGCGACAAGAAGTTTGAACAACAGAACTCCCAGAGCAAAAGTCAGGACACCGGAAATCCACCAAACCTTCTTTTCGATGCTCATTCAGCCCCTCGCCTGCCTAGTTCAACCGTCCGACCAGAGACTGCGTGATGCCCATCTCGGCAAAGCGCGCGCCCAGCGCTTCGAATTCCTCGTGCGCGTCCATGGGGATGCCCCACCCTCCACACGCGGCCAGAACCCGTGCGTGCTGTATCGACAAGTCGACCATCGGCAAGGGTTCACCGGCGGTGAATTTCGCCAGCGCGTCAACATATTCAGTCGCCCTGTCCCATTCCTGTCGCGTCAACATGACGGCGCTGGCATCGGGATAGAAATGCAAGTGGCTGTGTCCGACACAGCCTTCGGCGATGATCTGTGCACCCAGTTTCAGATGCTGATCCTGTTTGTTAGGGTCTTTCTCAGCCATGGCCAGCGCCGACAGTGCCTTTGGTCCTACGAAATTCCGCCCATGTTCCAGCGCGATATCGACAGCCCGCTGACCGGTCTCCCGAGCCGCGTCCAACTGCCCCGCGTAGACTTGTGTGCGGGCCAGATGCTCTAACGCCTGCGCCTCAAGCCGTTTCGCACCAACACGGTTGGCAATTTCGGCTGAAACTGTGAACGTCTCCAAGGCCTGATCCAACTCGCCCAGAAAAGTATGCGCTACGCCCAGACAGGTCTGGGCTACGCATTCCGGCACAAAGGCAAAGTATTTTTGGGACACATCAATGGCTTCCTGTGCATCCAGTTTGCCTTGCGCCACATCACCGGTATAGCTGCGCGCCACGCTGAGATTGTGCAGGTTCGCCGCCAGATCGCGCACCAGCCCCTTTTCGCGCGCCCGCTCCACCGCCTGAGTATAAAACCCCGATGCAGTCTGCATGGTCGCATTCATGAAATTCGCATCACCAAATCCGCTGAGCGCGCCAACCTCAAGTCGTGCAGATTCCAGCTTTCTGGCCAGTGTTAGAGCCTTTTCGTTGCTTTGCAGCGCATCGTCGACCCGACCCAGCGGGAAGTACACATTGCCACGGACATAATTGATTTGCGCAATGTCCCGCTCCGATCCGGATCGCTCTGCGGCGATCTCGGCCGTGTCGAGGCTTTGCAACGCTTCTTTGTACGAGCTGGCCTGCCGAGCGGCCTGCGCCAGCCCGATATGGGCACGGGCGGTCTGCTCATCCGTTTCGGCCAGATCGGCGGCTTCTTTGAATTCGCGCAGGGCGTCATCCGACAAGCCCTGCAACCGGTGGGTTTCCCCACGAGCACAGAACAGATCGAACCGCACGCCGGATGGTGCGGGCAGTTCCAGCGCCCGTTCGATCAAAGGGCTGGCATCGTCGAATTGGAATGCCTGGATCAATTTTTCAGCTGCTTCCAGATAGGCCTGCGCCGCATTGGTGGCACCCGCCCGGTCCAAGTGCTGAGCGCGCAGGGTGGCGTCGCGATCCTCGAACCATTTCGCAGCCTGACGGTGCAGCCGCGCGCGCTCGGATTTCACCAGCGTTGCATAAGACCCGTCGCGGATCAGCGCGTGGGCAAACATCAGATCGGTTCCCGCCTCGCGGATCAGGGCGGACCGGATCAGGGTCGAGGTATCCAGATGCCCCTCACCCAGAACAAAGTTCAGCACCTCTGGCGAAAACCGCTGCCCCAGCACCGAGGCCGCCTGAATCGCCGCCCGACTGCGCCGATCCAGTGCATCCAGACGCGACTGCACGATGCCCTGAATACTGCCCGGTACGGATTCGCGTTTCAGCACATCAATATTGCGCAAGAGTTGCTCAAGAAACAGAGGGTTGCCCCCGGCGCGTCGCACGCAGGCTTCCAGCAGCTCGGGGTCTACGCCGGTGAACTCCTGAACCAGCTGGCGGGCCTGCTCATCCCCCATCGGCGCCAGTTCCAGTTTCGAGATCAGCGCCCCCTCGGTCCCCATCTGCCATTCACGGTTAATCGGATCACCCTCGACCCGGCTGGTCATCAACAGCACGCAAGGTAAATCGCGTGTGGTCGCAGCAATATGGGCGCAAGCGGTCAGGATTTCGGGGGCAGCCCAGTGGATATCTTCAATCTGGATCAGCATCGGCGCGTCGCGGCTGCGAGCGGCAATCAGTTCGTCGATCACTTGCCGCCGTCCGCGCAGGCGGGTGGCGTTATCCATTACCGCATAAACCTCGGCCAGGCCGGGGTCCTGATCCAGTTCCAGCAGGGCGTTCAGATGCGTCGCGTTGGACGGCGACACCCAGCCTTTGTTCACCGCATCCTGTGCCATTGTCGCGCAAGTGGCAGCATCATCTATGGCCTCAAGCCCCAAAATACTGCGCGCAACGGACTGGATGGCTGAATGCCCCTCACGCGCGCCGAAATCCATGACGACGCCGTTGTGGATCGAGTAGTTGAGACCTGCGGCCATCTCAGCCACTTGTTCGGACAAGTGGGTTTTGCCGATGCCCGGCTCGCCCAGAATGATATGTACCTCACCTTTTCCGTGCTGCTGGCAGCGATCGAACGTGGCCGAGAACAGCGACATCTCACGCTCGCGCCCGACAAAGCGGTGCCGGCGCGAGCGGATGTTGCGGGCCATCCGGTCCAGCCGCCACAGCTCGACCGGCTCGTTCAGCCCCTTGATGGGCTTTTCACCCAACGACTCACCGACGAAAAGCGGCCCTAACGCACGCTGAATGTCATGCGACACCAAAGTATCACCCGGCGTCGCCATATCGGTGATGCGCGACGCCAGGTTCACACCGTCGCCCGTCACCGTATATTCTGTATGCGCCTGACTGCCGGTAGTGCTGGCGATCACCTGTCCCGACGCGATGCCGATGTGACACGACAGCGGCGGGTTCAAACCGGGCAGCACCGCATGGATTTCCAACGCCGCCCGCGCCGCCCGTTCGGTATCATTGGTGTGCGAGATCGGCGCGCCGAACACCGCCATCACCGCGTCGCCGATATGCTTGTCGATCCGACCACCGAATTTCTCGACCACATGATCCACCTTGGCGAAAAACGCGTTCAGCAGTTCATGCATGTCCTCGGCATCGAGTTCGCTGGTCAGGCGCGTAAACCCGGTCAGGTCGGCAAACATGACCGTGACCTGCCGCTTGGCGGGTTCCAGCGGGGTTTCCGGCTCATAGGGTTGAACGGTTTCGATCGTCTCAAGCTCTGCAATCGCGCGCAGCAGCCTGCGGCGGTCTCCGACAGCGGTCACTCCGATTTCGATCAGGTCTTCGCCCGTCAGATCGGGCAAAATTGCGAAATCAATTTTGTTATCCAAAAAGGCTTGCGCATAGTCAGATAGTCCAAGTGCGCTTAGCCAGTCCCTAAGGTCCTGAGACATGTCGCCCCTCTGAAGCCCCCAACTTCAGTGACAGACCTAGCACAGCAGACCCGCCTGAGTCTGCAATGGTTAACGAAATTAATGTTTATGTACGCCCAGATGTCCGAATTGGGGCCTCAGAGTTCGGCACTCAGCCCCTCGGTCGACAGATCATCCAGTCTGGGCATCAGCCGCAGCAATTCACTGGCGTAATCCGTCTGCGGGTTGGCGAACAGGTCGTTGGTCTCTTGCAACTCGACAACTTTGCCCTGTTTCATCACCGCCACCCGGTCGCACATCTGACGAACAACCGGCAAGTCGTGGCTAATGAACAGCAGCGTCAGGCCCAGATGTTCCTGTAGGTCTTTCAGGATGTTCAGGATCTGCGCCTGAATGGACACATCCAGCGCGCTGGTCGGTTCGTCGCAGATCAAAAAGCGCGGCTGAGTGGCCAAGGCACGCGCAATCGAGATGCGCTGACGCTGCCCGCCCGAGAACTCATGCGGGTATTTCAGCCCGGCCTCATGCCCCAGTCCGACCTGATCCAGCAGTTCATCGACGCGGCGTTTTACATCGGACCCTTCCATCAGCTTGTGATGGCGGATTGGCTCGGCCACGATATCGTCTACCCGCATCCGAGGGTTCAAAGACGAATAAGGGTCCTGAAAGATCATCTGGATGTTCTTGCGATACGCATCCAGCGCGGCCCGGTTGGTCAGGTCGCTGACCACCTGCCCCTCGAACGTGATGGTGCCGCCATCAACTGGGTAAAGCCCCGCAATCATCCGTGCCACAGTGGATTTACCCGAGCCGGATTCACCCACAACCCCAAACACCTCTCCCGCGCGGATATCAAAGCTGACATCATCCACTGCAGTAAAATAGGTGCGGTCCCAAGGGAGCAGGCCTTTGCGCTGCAGGAACTTCTTGGTCAGATTGCGGATCTCGAACACCGGTTTGGTGGTGTCGTTGTCCACCTTGGGCCAGTGCCGCGCCATGTCGTCAATGGCAAACCGAGTCTCGCGACCGCCATAGCTGATCTGCGGAAAGCGGTGCAATTTCAGCGTCGGGCGCGGCACGGCGGCGATCAGCGACTTTGTGTATTCGTGGCTGGGTTGACCCATGACCTGCGCTGTCGGGCCGGTTTCCACCACTTTGCCCGCATACATCACCGTCACCTTGTCGGTGGTGTCTGCGATCACGCCCATATCGTGGGTGATCAGGATGACACCGACCTGCCGTTCAGTTGCCAGTTCCTTGATCAGGTCCAGAATCTGCGCCTGAACTGATACGTCCAGCGCCGTTGTCGGCTCATCCGCGATGATTACATCCGGTTCGGTGCACAGGGCCAACGCAATCACCACGCGCTGGCGCATGCCGCCTGAAAACTGGTGCGGGTATTGATCCAACCGGGTGTCAGGATCGGGGATACCCACACGGTCAATCAGGTCACGGGCGCGTTTGTTGACCTCGGCGTCCGAACCACCCAAATGGGCTTGAATGGTCTCAACCAATTGCTCGCGCACTGTGAACAGAGGGTTCAGCGAGGTCAGCGGGTCCTGAAAGATCATCGAGATCTTCTTGCCGCGCAGCCCGCGCATCGCTTCGGTATCCAGACCGCTGATCTCGTCGCCGCTCAGCTTGATGGTGCCGCTGGCAATACGGCCGGGTCGGTCCAGCAGACCCATGATAGCCGCACCGATAGTGGATTTACCCGCGCCGGATTCGCCCACCAGACCGTGGATTTCGCCCGGCTCAACGGACAGGTCCACGTGGTCAACGGCGGTGAACAGTTGGCGGCGCGTCGGAAATTCGACCGTCAGGTCGTTGATCGTCAGAAGGCTCATGTAATCACCGCAGCTTGGGGTTCAGCGCATCGCGCAGCCAGTCGCCCAGCAGGTTCACAGACAGGGCCAGCGCCAAAAGGGTGCAGGCCGGAAAGAACAGGATCCACCACTCGCCCGAGAACAGGAAGCCCTGCCCGATGCGGATCAGCGTGCCCAGAGACGGTTGGGTCGGCGGCGCACCGACACCAAGGAAGCTCAGCGTTGCTTCGGCAATGATCGCCAATGCCAGTGATATGGTGGCGATCACCAGAACCGGGCTGAGGACGTTGGGTAGAATGTGGCGGAACATGATCGGAATCGACCCGCGCCCGATCAGGCGCGCGGCCTGCACGTATTCCTTGTTCTTTTCCACCAGTGCCGCGCCACGCACGACACGGGCAAACTGCACCCAGTCTGACAGGGCAATGGCTATGATCAAAACATAAATTGCCATCTCGTTGCGGTATTCCGGCGGAGTCACGCCTTTCGCGATACCAAAGATAAGCATTGCGACCAGAATGGCTGGAAAGGTCAGCTGAACATCGGCAATTCGCATGATCAGCGTCTCAACCCAGCCGCCGAAATAGGCGGCGACCAGCCCTAGGATCACGCCGATGATCATTGCCAACAGCACCGCTGCTGCACCGACAAACAGGGAAATGCGCATACCATACAGGATGGTCGAAAACACGTCGCGCCCTTGATCGTCAGTGCCCAACAGAAAGGTGTCCTGCGTGAACGCATTTGGTGTGCCCGGCGGCGTAAACCCGTTCATCAGGTTCAGCGATGCCGGGTCAAACGGGTTATAGGGCGCGATCAGCGGTGCAAAGATGGCTGCCAGCACAAGGATGACCACCACAACCGAGGCGATGATGGCAACCGGGGAATGCCGGTAGGACCATGCAAAATCACTGTCCCAGAATTTGTCGAAACGCGACTTGGGCGCGGGTGGCGGGGTTTCGATGGTATCGGTCATGTGGCCCTCGCGTCGACACGCAGGCGCGGGTCAATGGCATAGTAAAGAAGATCGACAATCAGGTTGATCGTCACGAACATCACCGAAATCAGCATCAGATAGGCGGCCATGACGGGGATGTCGACAAACTGGATTGCGTTGATGAACAGCAGCCCAACGCCCGGCCACTGGAACACCGTTTCGGTGATGATGGCGAAGGCGATGATCGACCCCAGCTGCAATCCGGTGATGGTGATCACCGGCACCAGCGTATTCTTCAGCGCGTGGCGGAAGTTGATCACCCGATCCGACAATCCGCGGGCGCGGGCAAAGCGGACGTAATCGGCGCGCATCACCTCAAGCATTTCCGACCGCACCAGCCGCATGATCAGCGTCATTTGATACAGACCCAGCGTGATCGCCGGCAGAATCAGCGCCTTCAGGCCCGAGGCCGTCAGGAACCCCGTCGACCAGTTGCCGATCTTAACTGTTTCGCCCCTCCCAAAGCTGGGGAGGAGGTCCAGTTCAACCGAAAAGATGTAGATGAGCAATATCCCGATCAGGAAGGTGGGCAAGGACACCCCAATCAGGGATATCGTCATGATGACGTTCGCCGCGACCCCTTGTCGTCGGATCGCGGTAAACACGCCCAGCGCGATCCCCAAGGTAATGGCCAAAAAGCCCGAGACAAAAGCCAGTTCCAGCGTTGCAGGCGCACGCTCGGCAATGATGGTCGAAACCGGACGTCCCTGACGGTACGAGACACCAAAGTTTCCCTGCACCGCGCCTTGCAGGAACTTGAAATACTGGACCGGGAAGGGCTGATCCAACCCCAACTCGGTGCGCAGCCGCTCAATGTCGGCCTGCGTGCGTTCCTGCCCCAGCATGTTGTCGATCGGATCGCCGACAAAGCGGAACATCGAAAAGGCCACCAAACCCACGACCAGCAGCACGATCACGGATTGGAACATCCTTCGGACGATATATGCGAACATTCGTTTCCCTCGTTGATCGGTCTCTCTAGGCTGGCTTTGACCAGTTGGTCAAGGTATCGCTAACAGTCAGACGCGACGTTCCATCAGTTCACCGTCACCCAGCGCAGCAGAAAGAAGTTATCCGGGCGCTGCGTCAGGTCGACATTGCTGCGCGTGCCCCAAACCAGGGGCTGCACATACATCGGCACATAGACCTGTTCGTCCTGAATGATCTGCGTGACCTCATCCAGCATGGCCTGACGTTTAGTTTCATCCAGTTCCGATTGAATTGCCGGCAACAGCTCATCCACGCGCGCATTCGAGAAGCCGCCGAAATTCCAGCTGCCCAGCTTCTTTTCCTCATTTGGCGTTGCCACAAGGAATCGCACCGGGTGTTCGGCGTCGAATGTGCCGGGGCTCCAACCCAGCAGGTACATGTCGTAATTATCCTCGCGCAGTTCAGGCCAGTAGTTGCGCACGGGCATGGCGTCCAGCTCTGCGGTGACCCCGATCTGCGCCAGCATCGAGACGACGGCCTGACAGACGGCCTCGTCATTCAGATAGCGGTCGTTGGGACATTTCAACCCGAAGGAAAAGCCATCTGCATACCCCGCCTCGGCCAGCAGCGCCTTGGCAGCCTCGACATCGTAAGCAGGGCGGTTGGCATGGGCAGCGGAGTAACCGCTCATGGCGGGGCTAACCAGTTGCGAGGCGGCTTCGGCATTGCCGCGCATGATGGTGGACATAATAGCGTCGACATTCACCGCCTGCGCCACGGCCTTGCGGACGCGCGGATCGCGGAACGGGTTCGGTTTGCCCGCATCATCGGTGTATTTCAGCGTTTCGGCCTGATGATCAAAGCCCAGCATGATCACACGCGCTTCGATCCCCTGAATGATTTCCACCTCATCGTTGCCTTGCAGGCGCGCCACGTCCTGAATAGGCACCGGGTTGATCATATCGACATCACCCGACAACAGCGCCGCAACAGCGGTGGCCGGATTCTGTATCGGAGTGAATTCGGCGCTGGTGATATTATGTTCGGCCTCGCCCCACCAATCACCGAATGGTTCCAGCACCGTGCGCAGGCCCGGCTCGCGCGTGGTGACTTTGAACGCGCCGGTGCCATTGGCGTTGAGCGTGGCGTAGTTGCCGGTTTCCTTGTCGGGCACGGTGGCGTCGTTGGCCTCGGTCCAGCCCTGATCCATGATCATCCAGTTGGCAATGGATGACGGGAATAGCGGGTTCGGCGCGGTAGTCATGAAATCGACGGTATAATCGTCAATAACCTTCACCTCGCTGATCGGCGCAAACCAGCTGCGGGTATCAGCCGCCTCGCCCGAGGCGCGCTGATAGCTGAACAGCACGTCCTGCGCATCAAAGCCGCTGCCATCGTGAAAGGTCACACCTTCACGCAAGTTGAACCGCCAGCCTTCGCCGTCACCGATCGGCTCCCAACTGACTGCAAGCGCGGGTTCAACGCTCATATCCTTGTCGCGGCGGACTAGGCCTTCGTAAACGTTGTTGAGAAAGCCCAGAACCGGGGCCGAGTTGACCGCGTGCGGGTCCATCGTTTGCGGATCGGTGGTTGAGGCCCATTTAAACTCGGCGGCCTGAACACCGGTGGCGGCCAGCAAGGCCAAGCCAATGGCGCTTTTTCTAAGGGTCATGGCGAAATCTCCCTTTGTCTTCCGCAGTGGGGCGGTGTTGAAGGATACCGCAATAGGCAGGGCGTGATTCTCACGCCCTGCCAAGTCGCTGATCTGAAGAGGTTAATTCAGAGTGAAGTATTTGACCTTGGGCTGGTCTTCGGCATCCACTTCGATGCCCACACCTTCGGCCATGCCCCAATTCAGAACCTGGTGATGAATGGGGATGTAAAGTGCATTGTCCTGCACCACACGCCAGATATCTGCGATATCGGCATTCCGGGCATCAAGGTCGGTATTCGAGGCCAGAGACTTGATCTTCGCGTCCAGCGCGTCGTCCTGATAGCCGGTGCCGTTCCACGTGCCGATATCGTCTTCGCGCCCGTGCACAAGGAAGTTGAAAATGTATTCCGAGTCATATGTCGGCACACCCCAACCCAGCATGTAGAAATCTGTCTTGCCATCGGTGATCAACGGGAAATGCTGCGCCTTGGGCTTTGCGTCCAGATTCACGGTCACGCCGATCTGGCCCAGCATCCCAACAGCCGCCTGACAGATCGCTTCATCATTGATGTACCGATCATTCGGACAATCCAGCCGTAGCGAGAAGCCATCGGCATATCCTGCCTCGGCCATCAGTTCTTTGGCCTTGGCCAGGTCAGTGGTGGACTCACCGTCCATATCAGAGGTCCAGCCATTCACGAAAGGCGGTGCGATCATGCCTGCGGGCTGTGACTGGCCGCGCATCACGACCTGCTTGATCGCATCACGGTTGATCGCCATCGACATAGCCTGACGCACCCGCACATCAGACAGTGGGTTCTTCCCGTCCACATTGTCCGCTTCGATGTCGTCCGCACCTTGGTTCATGCCAAAAAAGATCACGCGGTTCTGCGGGGCTTGCTTGACCATCAGGCCATCGGCACCATTGACGCGGTCAATGTCTTGCACCGGCATATCCTGCAGGAAGTTCACCTCACCCGACAACATCGCCGCAACACGGGTCGCAGCGTTCTGGATCGGAGTATAGACAATCTCGGTCACTTCCATGGGGAACTGGTCGATGCCCCAATAATTGTCGTTGCGTACCATCACTGTCTTGACGTCGGGTTCGCGGCTTTGAAGGACATATGGCCCCGTACCGTTGGCATTGGTGGTGGCATAGGTGATTTCGCCGCCCTCGAAATCCTGCACATTGACAGTGTTATTCGCCTCGGCCCAACCCTTGTCCAGAATGAACAGGTTGGTCAGGTTCGACGGCAGGATCGGGTTCGGACCATCGGTGACAATCTCAACCGTGTAATCGTCAACCGCGCGCACTTCGGTGATCGAGCCGATCAGCTCTTTCATGTCGGAATTCGGTTGCTTGGCCCGTTCAAAGCTGAACACCACATCTTCGGCGTTGAAGTCTGCGCCGTCATGGAATTTTACACCCTCGCGCAGTTTGAAAACCCAAACGTTCGGATCATCGGCCTTGGGGCCCCATTCGGTCGCCAGTGCAGGTTCAAACGCGCCGGTCACGTCGCGGATGATCAGCGGCTCATACATCTGGTGGCGAATGGTGTGTGACGGGCCTTCGTTTTGCGAGTGCGGATCCAGTGTCAACGCGTCACCAGCCCGTGCCCATCGCAGGGTTTCAGCCGAAGCGCCAGCAGCCATCAGCGCAGTTGCACTGGCGGCAATCATCAGATTTCTTAGGATCATCTTATTCTCCCCGGTTCTTTGTTAGTGCCGTCGTTGTGACGGCCGGCCGCTTTCTGCAGCCTTGGTGCACATGATCATCCAGATCATTTTGATTGTTGCAACAATAGATTGAGTCTGCGCGAATTGACCTAGGGGAAACTTAGATCAGTCAGCGCAATTCAGACAAACGGGACCTTCGCTTCGTCCAGCGTCTTTTGCCCAGTTGGCAGGTTCAAGTCATGTGTCAGGGGGCCGACCGGACAATGACGCGCCCCTTGCGCACCACGGCCAGACGATGGGCCCGCAACCGGATCGCCTCGACCTTGTCACAGGCCTGCAGCAACACAAAATTCACCGCACAGCCTTTGGCCACGCCGTACCCTTCCAGCCCCAGGATTCGCGCTGAATTCTCGGTGACCGCATCAAAGCACCAGGCCATATCGATCCGGCTGGAGAGCTGCCCCACATGCAACCCCATAAAGGCCACATCCAGCATGTCGGCCTTACCCAGCGAATACCAAGGATCCATCATGCAATCCGACCCAAACCCACCGTGACCCCAGCATCGCGCAGTTCCCGCACGCGGGTCAGACCTCGGCGTTTGGGGTAGGTGTCGTGGCGACCCTGCAACATGATGTTGATCAACGGGTTTGGAACAGCGTGTACACCAGTCTCGACCATCAGAGGGATCAGCTTGGAGGCATAATAGTTGTCCATCGAATGCATCGAGGACAGGTGTGACCCTGCGACCCGCCCATTCAGACCCAAACGCTGGGTTTCATAGGCCAATGTTTCGATATGGCGGCTTTGAGGATCGTCACTTTCGTCACAATGCATATCAACCATCAACCCACGTTCGGCTGCGATTTCACATAACAGGCGCACGGATTTGGCGCCCTCAGTCATGGTGCGTTCGAAATGCGGGATACCGCCGACAACATCTACGCCCATATCCAATGCTGGAGTGTGTTCTGCATCGCAGATGGGTCGCGTAAAACGCCGTCCTGAGGGAAAGCGACCAATTGCAGATCCAGATAGTCTTTCACCTGCTCGCGCACCTGCAACAGGGCCTGCACGCCTTTCAGATCATCATCGCAGGTATCCACATGGGTGCGGATCGCACCCATGCCCTTGGCCACGGCCAGCTCACAATTTCGCAGGGCCCGGGAAATGATGTTGTCGATACTTTGGATTGGTTTCAACTCACCCCACAGCGCGATACCACCCAGCAAGGTGCCGGAGAGGTTCATACGCGGATTTCCCAAAGATAGAGCCGCATCCATGTGGAAAGGCGGATCGACAAATGGGGGTGAAACCAATTGACCTTTCGCGTCGATCACTTCGCCAGTTTCGGCAGCAATCCCCACCTCAATGGCGGCGATTTTTCCTTCGGCACATGCAGTATCAATGCCGGTTTGGCCATCGGTCAGGGTGGCATTCTTGACGATCAGACCGAACATGGCGTTTCCTATCATTGGCCTTTGAAATCAGAATGAACAATGCAATCGGGTATTCCGTCGACCGCGCCACAATCTCAAGCGCAATGATCGACTGAATGTAATAGGCATCAGTGCCGAGCCCGCGACACTTGCCTTTTGGCTAGAAGTCACCTTTCCCGTGCGCGACAACCGCTCGCACCAAATCATTGCCTTCACTTCTTTCAAAGGCTTATCACGCAACGAAAACAAGATTATGGTAAGTCGGACGTGCCGCCCAAAGGTTAGACAAGGACCCAAGATATGAAGATAGCGATTGCCGGGATTGGATATGTTGGCTTGTCCAACGCGGTATTGCTGGCGCAAAATCACGAAGTTGTCGCCCTGGATGTGTCGGCAGACCGCGTGGACATGCTCAATCGGCGTGAAAGTCCGATGCAGGATGCCGAGATCACGGATTTTCTGACCAACCGCGCCTTGAATCTGACGGCCACCACCGACCCAGAAACCGCATTTGGCGGCGTAGATTTTGTCGTTGTCGCCACCCCAACCAACTATGACCCCCGCAGCAACTATTTCGACACCAGTTCGGTTGAAACGGTAATCGAGCAGGTGACAAGGTTGAATTCCGAGGCGATCATCGTAATTAAATCCACCATCCCCGTAGGGTTCGTCACTGAGGCCCGCGCGCGTTTTAGCACCGATAACGTGATCTTCTCACCGGAATTTCTGCGCGAGGGGCAAGCCCTGCACGACAACCTGCATCCCAGCCGGATCATCGTCGGCGAACGATCTGACAGGGCCAAAGCCTTTGCTGATCTGCTGCTGGAAGGGGCGGTATCCAAGGATGCACCGGTACTGTTCACCGACCCGGACGAGGCCGAGGCGATCAAGCTGTTCGCCAATACTTACCTTGCCATGCGCGTGGCCTTTTTCAACGAGCTCGACAGCTATTCCCTGGCCGGGGGCATGGATTCGCGCCAGATCATCGAAGGGGTCAGCCTAGATCCGCGCATCGGCACGCATTACAACAACCCGTCTTTCGGGTATGGCGGCTATTGCCTGCCCAAGGACACCAAGCAACTGCTGGCAAATTACAACCATGTGCCGCAGAACCTGATCCGCGCCATCGTCGATGCCAATCGCACACGCAAAGATTTCCTAAGTGATCAGATCCTGATGAAAGGGCCCAAAACGGTCGGCATTTACCGGCTGGTCATGAAGGACGGCAGCGACAATTTCCGCCAGAGCTCGGTTCAGGGCATCATGAAGCGGATCAAGGCCAAGGGCATTCAAGTCATCGTCTATGAACCAGTGTTGGCTGAGGAGCATTTCTTTCATTCACCGGTGATCAGCGATCTTGACGCCTTTAAGCAACAGGCCGACCTGATCGTCGCGAACCGTATCTCGGACGAGATTCGCGATGTCAGCGACAAGGTCTTCACACGCGACCTTTTTGGGGCAGATTAACACCCAAAGGGTTCCCTTACGAATACCGATATCCTTGCCACCTAATTTTCGATGGCAAGGTTGGTCTCATATTGTCTGCGTATAACCACAGAGCCCCTAGGTCGTCAGCCTTTTGCGCCCTGGCCGCGCGCGTAGATATCTTCGTAGCGCACGATGTCATCTTCACCAAGATAGGTTCCGGTTTGAACTTCGATCAGAACCATTGGCACCTTGCCGGGGTTTTCCATCCGGTGAACAGCTCCCAGTGGGATATAGACTGATTGGTTTTCGCTTACCAACTGTTCCGTATCGTCGATTGTCACAAGGGCTGTGCCTTCAACCACGATCCAGTGTTCCGAGCGATGGACATGACTTTGCAGGCTCAGCGACGCGCCGGGATGAACGTGAATGCGCTTGACCTGGAACCGATCTCCAACCACCAAGCTTTCGAACCATCCCCAAGGGCGATGGTCCTTGGGGAAGGTTGTGGCCTGAGCAGCGCCTTTTTCCTTTAGCGCGCTCACGGCTTTCTTGACGTCTTGTGCCCGCGAAGAATCCGCCACAAGAACTGCGTCGTTCATGGCGACTGCAATGATGTTCTCCAGCCCGATGCCCACCAGCTCCAGTTGGTCACTGTCCGAGCGCAAAAGTGCGTTGTGACAATCAATCGCCGTCGCCCCGCCGCTGGTCACCACGCCGTCCGCATCCGGCCCGCTTTCGCGCCAGACCGCATCCCAGCCACCCAGATCAGACCAGGCCGCGTCAAACGGAACAACCGACAGGTTCGTCGCCTTCTCCATCACCGCATAGTCGATCGAGATATCTTCGGCCTGCCCCCAAGGTTCAGGGTTCAGACGCAAAAAGCCCAGATCCGGCGTTGCCGTTTCGACCGCTGCTTCAACAGGTGCCATCAATTCGGGCGCATGGGTCCGGAAGGCGCCAATCATGTCCGAGGCACGGAACAGGAAAATCCCTGCATTCCACTTGAAATTCCCCGCATCCAACATCTCGGTTGCGCGGGCCAGATCCGGTTTTTCGACGAATTTCTTCAACGCAACCGGGGCGCCGTCGCTGTTCGACCCGCTTGCCAGTTCGAGATATCCATAGGCGGTTTCGGGGTGTGTCGGGGTGATCCCGAAGGTCACCAACTGCCCCTGCGCCACCGCCTCAAGCCCGCGGGCAACTGCGGCGTGAAACGCGGCCACATCTGGCACAACGTGATCGGACGGCGCAACCAGCAGCACCGCATCCGGGTCTTCGGCATGGGCGCGCAGCGCAGCGGCCAAAACCGCCGGTGCGGTGTTGCGACCTTCGGGTTCGATCAGAATGGCACCGGGATCTATGCCGACGGCCTGCAATTGCTCGGCTACGATGAAGCGGAAATCCGAATTGGTCAAAACGACCGGAGCGGCAAATTCCAGCCCCGCTGCCGCACCGGACAAGCGGCGCGCAGAGGCCTGAAACAAAGTCTCTTCACCAACCAACGGTACGAATTGTTTAGGATAGCTTTTACGGGACAACGGCCAAAGGCGTGTTCCGGACCCTCCGCAAAGGAGGACAGGTGTGATTAACATGATAAGCTCAAAACCCGATCTGTGATTTAAACAGGTCCTATTTGAAGTGAATTACAGTGACAAGATTTTGCTCAGCTTCGACCGGAAAAAGCAAGTGCAACTACAGAATTGCGCCGAAACGGTCAATTTCCTCAGTCTCGTGACGTCAGAAACCTGGGTTCGGTTCCGTCCAGACAAACTGCACTTAGCACGCCAGTAACGAAGGCCCCGGTATCAATAGAAATCCGACCTTGCTGCGCGCTGGCCTCATTAACAATCGTATGCCCATGGACAACCCACACGCCGTCCCTGCGGGCTTTTGACTGAAAAGACGGATGCCCCCAGATTAGGGTCTTTTCAGACTGCTCTGAGGGCGGAACTTTGGGATCGGCGCCAGCGTGCACCGTCAGGACATTTCCCGACATTTCCCAGGTCCTCAGCTCGGCCACCCACTGGAACAATGTGTTGCCCATCGCCTTTTGCAGCCTGTCCCGGCATTCTATCAGCTCGTCATTGCTCATCTCGGCCTGTACTCCGTGCAGGTCAAAAGAAGCCAGAGTTTGCAGCCCACCATACCGCAACCACCTTCGACCCTGACCCGTCGGGTCGCTCAGGAACCACAGCATCATCTCTTCGTGGTTGCCTTTCAGGCAGGTCAGGTCTGGGCGCGCACTGATCAGTCGCAACACCTCGGCGCTGTGCTCTCCGCGATCGACGTAATCTCCGACCAGAACGATCCGGTGATCCTGAGGTACCTTGGTCAACAACTTTTCCAGTTGCACTATACATCCATGCACATCACCAATCACGCATAGCGGAACTTCGGGGGTTGGCGGCAAAAACGGGGTGCGCCGCCCGAACCGTCTGAAAAGCGATGGCAGTACGATGATCTGTCCTCCCGCCCGTTTGGAACCGATGTGCAAAACGCGACACCAACTTTGGACCCAAACGTGATACCTGCGGGCCTGATCCCCGGCAAGAGCAGGCTATGACGGTTTACCGTCCTCTTTCGACAAGACAGGGTTTGACGCGGCACGCAAAGAAATTCTGCCGGCACGATCGGTGTGTGTATTGGGCGCTTTCAGGAAATCCCAGCACAGTTAGTACTGTGCGCCTCAATAATCCCGATCACGAAAGATGTTATTTTCCAGACAGCCGTAATAAACGCCGCCTAATCCGATGGATGAGAATGGTACGCGGCCATTTGAGCGGATATCTAAGGGCCAAGTGCAGCAAACTGCGCTTGTCTGTAAGAACACTTTCAAATCGCCCCGGCTTCTTCAACCACCGAGGGGCAATAAGATTAAACTTATCATCCGGTGTCCAAGCTATTTCAGAATTCTGCAAAAAGGAGATCTGCCCCGCAAGAACCGTTACTGGCGGGGTGTTTGTGTTTAATCCCAAATCTACCTTTGGGAACAGTGATCTTTCAGAAATGATTCCTGATTGTTTGAACGCTAGATGAAGCCTTCTAGACAACGCCCCTAAGCTAAATTTATTCTCCGCCGTCAGACGAACTTTCAATTTTCTTTCAGCCAACGCACCAGGATCGTTTGCCATACCGAGGAGGAAACCCACAGTTTCTTTGATTGCCTGTTCTTTGCGCTCTAGCCTCGAAACTTGAAAGGAACCTTTGATAGCACTGCAAACTTCAGGAAGAGCGCCGCCGCCGCCCAAACTGATTGGTACAGCCCCACACAGAGCCCCCTCGACAATTGTTTGTCCAAATGTTTCATCGCACGACGCAGTTAATACAAAATCGGAAATTCTGAAGTAGTCGGCTATCCTATCAAGATCTTTCGCATAGGGCACCTGGGTGACCATATCTTGCTGCAACCCTTTGGGCAGTACTCCTCTACCGATGACTAACGCGTGAAATTGATCGGCAGGAAGTTTTTGCAGGAGGGACCAAGCCTCTGCGCCCCCTTTACGCGGATCGTCGTAGTCTCCGCTCGGCATCAAAATGACCCTTTTCTCAAGAGGGATGCCAAAACTCTTGCGCATCTCAGGTATTTCGTCGCCAGAAGCAGGGAAAAAGCGCTGAGTGTTGATGCCGAGTTCCGCTAAAAGGATCTTCCCCGCTATTTCGCGTTCACTAAAACCGCTTCCAAGTAAAATGTCACCGGCCACTTTCTTGGTGTACTCGGAGTTCGCCAAAAGCATCGCATTGGGGTGCCTTATGAGGTTCCGTTTACGAGACAGCGCCGCAGATATTTTTCCAGGTTCAAGTTTCGGGTATTCAAGTGGCGTCGGACAGGTCGCATCACATGTACCTTCTTTTGCCTTCGCACATCCACCTGGATAAGCACATCGGCCGGTCAACATATAAAAATCATGCAGACAGAAAAGCGTCTTCCACCGATCCAATACTGCTGACAGCCAGATATGCTTTCGTTCGGCACCATGAAGGTTGCCGATTATGACGACGTCCGGATCAAGTGCTTCGATCGCCAGGACTAGACTTTCATAGTCTCGAATGATTGTTAAATTTTCATCGCTTGCGTCTTCTGCAAGCGAAAAGCAATGAACATCGCAATGTTGCAGGCGCAGCGCTTCGGCTATACGCCGATGGCCCACGCCCGCACCGTATTGGAATCCCAGATCATTTATCATTACAACCCTAGGACGTTTTTGCGCAAACTTGTACCCAGGGTGCACGGGTGGATCATTTCGCTTTGGCACGTAGTTGCGAACAACTTCCTTCAATTCCGATTTGAAAGCTTTTTCGGCATGGGTCTTTTGTTCATCGTGCTTACGAAAGTATGTTATTGGTGCGCCGATTCCAGATATTTTTGCACCAGCGCCAGCCATCCGTAGCCAGAGCTCATAATCCATACTGTAATGCAGGTTTTCGGAAATATATCCGCCCGCCTTTTCATAGATATCTCGCGTAAAGAAAACTTCAGGTTGATAAAAGTATTGGCCTGTATTCCACATACCGTCGAGGTTCAAAATCTCGCGCTCTATCAAAGGACCGTCAGACAAACCATATGTGTGGAGATTAATTGAAGAATTACCTGAAAATAGAACGACCTGCCCCGCTACTAGATCTGCGCCGGACTCTTCAAATGCCATCGCCATCCGCCACAAGGCCCAGGGCGCAAATATATCGTCTGCGTTCAGCCAGGTGATTATATCGCCTGTTGCGCGTTTGAACCCCTTGTTTAGGGCATCGGATTGTCCATTATCTTTCTCAATAGTCGCATCTAGGAACGAATACTCCGAAAGAATTTCTGCTGTTCCGTCATCAGAACAACTATCATAAACGAGATACTCTAGGTTCGGATAGAATTGATGATAGACTGACTCCACAGTATCGCGAATGTACTTACCGGAGCGAAAGGCAGGAGTGACGACAGTTATCCGTGGCAACGATTTGTCAGGTTGAAAGGCAGCTTCGACGCGAAGAGCTTCGCAGAGTTCCTTGTTCCGGAACCAGAATGGATCGAAGTCGTTATTTTTCACAAGAAATCCTCACCCAAGAGATATCTGAAGAAATTTTTTCACTATCAAGACACGAATGAAAAGTGATCAGTCTGAGCGGTATTCCACTCAGGTAGAGTCTACCTGTCCATGAAACCACTTATCGGCATATGATGCGCTCCTCAAGGTGGCTGGCGCATTTTTCTGAACTCACCCTTCCTCCTGGCTCTTAGTCACCTGATGTGACGTAGTTATAGCCCCGCATCCTCAACGGGTTAAGTCGGCCAGGATACATAAAGTTAGTCAATCTCACCAACTTCATTGGTGTCAAAGTTAATGTTATGAACCGTTTGCACCGGCAAGAATGAGTGTGATCCCGTGCTAGCGGGCAAAGTGTTGTGTATTCAAAAGCAAGAATTATATCCGCGGTTCGAACTTCGGCGCAGATCCTCAAATTGCCTGCTAAAACGGGTGATTAAAGGACATGGACACCTTGCATACACCATCCTCCCGGGCCATTAATAAATTTCTGACTTCTCTGAAGCCCGAATGAAACTAAAAACTGGAAACAGAACTTACTGTAGAAAGCAACAACTCTGCAGTCATTATAAGTAGATAGGTGAATAAGCATGGCTGACATGTCGCAAGACTTTGATGATCTGTTCCTAGAAAAATTTGGGGTTTCTTTCTCAGACAGTGCTGGTGACCTGTCAAAATTCAAACTATCACCTGAAGATCGCTGGAAACTAGTTTCTGAAGTGCTTTCAATTCTGCCGCAGCCATCAGCAGCTTTGTTTATTCATGTGCCAAAAACAGGCGGCACTACTTTTGGAGAGTCGGTTGCCGAACGAAGGCTAAGGAATGTTGTTTCATGTGATGCACCCCCAGTGCAATTTCTAGCCATGCTTAGAGATTGCTTTGCCGCTCCAAACAGCAGAGGAATTTTATTTCGTGCCCATCACGACTATGGCACCATTTTTCGACATAATTCCCCTTCTCAATTTGACTTTATATTCTCTTCATTTCGCGATCCGCTGGAAGTTCACATTTCCAATGCAACGATGATAGTTGAGCGGTTGGACAAGTTTTATCAAGGTGTGGATCAAGGCCCTGCAGTTTTGGGTTTTTGTGAGATTTGGGATCGCGCTCTAAATCAGGAAGGTTTGAATTTCGAAGTATCCAGCACATTCGTGGCAGCTGTATTGTCTATGGATTATTACAAAAAATCCATGTCCGGTGTATATTACAGGTTTTTTGGAAAGTGTTCCGATGAGCAATTGCGTAACGTTGAATTTTTCAATTACAAGCACTTCGATTCAATAATGGTCGAAAAGTTTGGATTTGCAGAACCACCCGAGCGCAAAAACGTAGTTACAAATAAACGCTTGAAAGTTCAGAATATTGCTGAGGAAATCAGTACCGCCCTTTTAGAGAATGACGCACAAATTGTTGCTCGAATAAAATCACATATCCCTGAACGGTGGCGGTGAAATACCTTGTGATTGATTTGTTTCATTCCCAGCGTCTGGCCACCTTTTGGCCGCGCAAATTCTAAACACGATGAGATGAGATAGATATTCCAATATATTTTGGACTGTTTGTAGATCGGCCGATCTGTTTGATATTAGTTTCGAGGAGAGATTCGGCCTATGCGAAAGGCGGATTCGCAGCGCAGACGTATCTGTAATTTTCTATGTGGTGTAGCACCGTTGTAGCACCGGGCGTTGGTGCAAAGCAAAGGGCCTCGCGCGATGCGAGGCTAAGTGCT